>CAVPNH010000021.1:0-158774 GCA_963706755.1 uncultured Gammaproteobacteria bacterium | reverse complement strand
CCGACCTCCTGTCCGTGAGTAACTGCCCCGGGCGGCAGTTTCACCCTCAAACCCGCCCTTGAAGCCCTGACGGCCCTACCCGGAGCTGTGAATCGCAACGGGCCACCCGATGGTTCCCATAACTACAGCCAGCGAATGACAGCAGGCGGCGGCCGAGGCCTTCGACGCCGACTTCGTCTTCGTCCTGATGGAGGCCAGGTCGCTGCGCGAGGACAAGGTGGCGCAGATGGAGGACGATCCTGGAGAAGTACGGCTCGATCGGCGCCTCGCCCTACGCGGTGGATACCGTGTCGATGGCATTGGAAACCCGGCACGGCGTCTGGATCACCCCAGGTTCCCATCAAGCCGAAGGGCATGTCCAAGAAGAAGCGCACCATAGGCGCACCGGAATTCCGCCACTTCACCGAGTGCGAGGGCCGGTTCGTCGAGTCTGCTGCCAGTCAAGGATGGGGCCGCCACGCTGCATTGAGGGGCCGCGGACGGTAGCAGCCGTCCTCCTTCTTCCCCCTGCCCGGCAAACCCCTGTAAGCGGCGCCTTACGGCACCGCTCCAGGGTCTGCTTCAGGCCGCTTCGGCCAACCCCTTCCACTCGGGCGCGCTCAGCTCGATCAGCTTGCCGCCCAAGGCCTCGAACTCGGTCGCCCGGTCATAGTCGTCGAGCTCCTGGCTGAAGTGCGTCACCGCGTTGACCAGCCCGTAGCCGGACAGATCGGCTTGCGCGATCAGGTGACGCAGCACGCCGGAGCGCTCGGCGTCGTTCAGGGTGTAGCGCTGCGCCAGCACCTCGACCGTCTTCACCGGGTCGCCGATCAACGGGATCTTCAGCGTCTTCTGCAGCTTCTGCGCCGTCTGGCGGAAGGTCGCCTCCGACACGGCCGCCTGCACCACGTCGCGCACCTTCAGGAAGAAGGCCTTGTCGTCGGCACGCAGCGTGTCGTCCTGGTAGACCTGCAGGCCTTCGTCCTCGGTGCCCAGGGCGCGGCCACGTGGGTCTTGCGCAGCGTGCGGTCGGCGGCGATCAGGCCGTTGCGGCACACCAGGCGGAACAGCAGCGGCTGCACCGACAGCGTGCCTTGGCCGACCTCCGAGTTCGAGATCACGACACCGGCCTGCACGACATCGCCGGGTGCCATCTCGTAGGTCAGGCGCGACGTGATGCACTTCAGGTACATGCGCGTCTCGGTCAGCTCGACCGATTCGAACCGCACCTCGGGCAACTGCTGCAGGATGGGCAGCACGCTCTCGGCGAGGTCGAAGTTGTCCAGGCGGCGGTAGCGGTCCGACAACACCGCCCGCACCTTGCCGTCCAGCGTGCGCAGCATGCGCCGGTCGTCCTCGCTTTGCAGCCAGGTGTTCACGTTGCGGTCCAGCAGGACCGGTTGCTCCTCGCGCATGCGCTCGAAGTAGGCATACGGGATCTTCAGCTTGTCGGCCAACTGGCGGCGCGCGAGCTCCGTCACGCCGAACTCGCCGAGGCGGGTGCCACTCGATCGCCATCCTGCACTTTCCATCTTCCTCGGTACGAAACTGCAGCAGGTTCGAGGGCACGACGAGGTCCCGCTTCGTCACCAGTTGCCGGTCGAGCTCCTGCGCCAGGGTGGTCAGACTGCGTCCGCTTTTCATGGCGAATCTCCAGAGAAAGGCGGAGACGGTACCGGGACGGGGAGCCGATCCCCGCCGGGGTCAAGGAGCGGCCCGAGGATTCGGGCCACAGTTGGGCGCGACTTGCGTCGCGCGACTACCTCTGCCCGGGGGAATCGCTTCCCCGCGGGCCGTGCTGCACTACAGAAGCCCGCGCTCGGCGAAACGACGCGGAGGCCGCGCCGACCACGAAGTGGTCGAGCACCTTCACGTCCACCAGCGCCAGCGCCTGCTTGAGCGTGGCTGGTCAGCAGCTCGTCGGCGCGGCTCGGTTCGGCCAGCCCCGAAGGATGGTTGTGCGCGAAGATCACCGCCGCCGCGTTGTGGGCGAGGCTGCGCTTGACGACCTCCCGCGGATAGACCGAGGTCTGGGTGAGCGTGCCGCGGAACATCTCCTCCGCATCGATCAGCCGGTTCTGCGCATCGAGGAACACGACCAGGAACACTTCGTGGTCGCGTCCCTCCAGGGTGACGCGCAGGAACTCGCGCACCGATGCCGGGGAGCTGAGACAGTCCCGATGGCGCAGACTTTCACCGAGCGAGCGGCGCACCAGCTCCCGGGCGGCACCGAGCTTGGCCCGCACACTGGCTGCGGTCTGGACGGACACGGCGAGGTCGAACAGCACCAGCGAGGCCAGACTGCCGCCGACTTCCTGCAACAACTGCTGCGCCGTCTTCGGGCCGACCATCACCGCGAGCAGGTCGGCATCCGACAGGGCATGCACTTCGGACATGGCGTTCTCCTTCAGCGACGAAGGGGAACACCGCACCCCGCCGGGGAAGGTGTTCCCCGGGGGGTGGAAGTACGACGGCGCCTTAAGCCGCGGCGGTTTCCCGCTCGGCTGAGCCCGGCAGTTCGACGGATTCGCCGTTCACCTTGGCGAACTTGATGCGCAGCAACCGGCCCTTGATGCACACGCCGGTCTCGCCCTTCCGATCACCTTTCTCGTAGGTGAAGGTTTCGGGGTAGATGTCGGCGATGCGAAAGCCGATGATCACCGGCTTGTCGGCGGCGACCTCGGGTTCCAGCAGGCGCACGATCTGCTGCGCGTCGGTGCCGCTGACGCGGCAGTCGAACTTGGTGTAGCCGATGTCATCGACGCTGCCGCGCATGGCCGAGACGGTGCAGGCGACGAACGCCTGGCCCTTCTTGGGCCTTACGGTGCGCACGCGGTTGAGGTAACCCACGCCTTCGACATGCAGGTTGAAGAACGTGGCGGGATTGCCGGACGGGGACGGCTGGGACATGAAGGTCTCCTTTCACATGGAAGTGGGGAGACCTGCCCCGGATGCGGGGAGGAACTCCCCGGACGGGATGAAGCGGCTGACGATTACCTCCAGGCCTTGCGGCCACCGGCTTGCGGGAGGTGAGACCGGTTTGGGCGCTCTTGCGAGCGGGGATCGGAGGACGAATCTTCCGCACCCCAAGGGCGATGCGTGACGGGCATCGGGCGGGCTGACTCAGCCAACGTGGAACCCGGGTAGCTGCCGGGCGATCAGCGCGTCGTGTCGCGCGATCGCTCGGCACGTATTCAAAGCGAATGACCGTGTGTCGCGCCATTGGTTCCATCACCATGGCATCTTCGGCATCGGCGCCGAGTGCGCTGCCCTGAATTCGGATCACGCCGGGGCAGCGCCGTTCTCGCGCCGCGGGCGGAAGCGGACTTCCGCCACCCGCGCGAGGCTGACGAAGAGCTGGTCGGCGTTGAGGGCGAGGGCCCGGCGCGCCTCGCCGGTGGCGGTGACGGTCACTGGTGCTCCACCAGCCGGCCGGCGACATGGACCCGCGCGCCCTTCTTCACGTGCTGGGCGACCTCCAGGGCATGCACGCCCCAGACATTCACGTCAAGCCAGAAGCCGCCCGCCGCCTCCTTGCCGCCGGCACCGTCCTGGCGGTACTCGTCGAAGAACACCCGCAACTGGGTGACCTGGCGTTCCTCGCCACCGACGGTGACTGCCTTGGGTGCGGCGATCTCGCCGACGTTGCCGGTTCCGCGAAACTCGTTCGACATGGGACACCTCCTTCTGGTTGATGGACATCGATCTGGGCGGCCTGGTGATCTCGGGGCGCCCGACACCGCTCAGGCCATGACGATTCGGGAAGCGGGCTGTCAGAGCAGTGCGCCCTCGTTCGGAGCGGCGTCGCCGTCGGCCGCGAGCGATACCTGCTCCAGCAGCTTCAGCTCCACGTCTGTGAGCCTCACGCGCCGACGGGTGTGACGCGGCGCCTCGGCGCCGGTGAAGACCGCCCGCGGCACTTCGCCGAACAGCGCCACCGCCGCCCTCACGCGCTTGCGCGCAGGCTCGTCCGCACCCGGCAGGAAATCGCTGCGGCTCAAGGGGCGCAGTGCCTCGCTCAGCAGGGCACGCTCCCAGCGGATCGGCGTGAGGAACAGGCCGCGCAGCGGCCGGCCCACGGCGCGGACCGCCGCCCTGCCCTCCTCGTCGCTCAGCCGGTCCTTGTGCACCAGGGTCTGGATCAGCCTCACGTAGTAGTCGAACTCGGCGATGACTTCGGCCGTGGCGTAGCCGTAGGGGCTGCGAAAGCCAAGTTCGACCGCCAGGGGCGCGCGGGACGCCATCACCGAGAAGGTGAGGCCCTTGCGTCGCAGCGCCTCGATCTCACCCTCCCGCGCGCGGGTGAGATTCGCGAGCTGATCCCGGATCGCGGCAAGCGCAGCGTAGGTCTGGATCAGGATCCAATCGGCGTAGGGGTTGTCGTTGGCCGACAGATGCCAGAGCGACTTCAGAACCGCGGCGAAGCGGCGCGCACCGACGATCGCCACCATGCCCCTGTCGGGATCCGCCTTTTGGCCGAGGAACAGCCGGTAGGCCTCGCGGGTGTGCAGGCTCATCGTGTCGGGGGCGGCATCCGCCAATCGCCCCAGCCCTCGCTCCGGGTCGGGAGGTTTCCCTGGGGAACCTGGTTCGCTGGCGAAAGCCGAGATCGCTTCGTCCTGGTTCGGGTCGATGTCGGAATCGGCAGCAGGTGTCGCTGTTGCGCTCGCGTCCATGGTGTCTCCTTCGTTGGTCATTCGGTCCGGGTGGCCGGCAGGGTCGGGCCGCTACCAGCCATGGCACGACGCAGCGCCTCGATGCGGCGGGCCATCCTGGTCGGATAGTCGGGATCGGCACGCGCCTCGGCACGCGCCTCGGCGCGCCGGCGTGCTTCCAGGGCCTCCCGTTCTCGCTGGCGGGCTGCCTCATCGCGGGCGTGCCTTGCCGCCGCGATGCGCGGGCCCAGCTCGGGGATGAACGTGCCGGCCTGCGCGCGGCTCACCATGCCGCGCAGGTAGGCAATGGCGCTGGTCTTGACCGCCCCGGCTTCCATGCGCCCTGCCAGCTCGTCGAGCAGCGCCTGGGCCTGCTCGGGGCAGCGGGCGACCAGTTCGAGTGCCGCGGCCGCTCCTCGGGGAGCAGCCGTTCGGGAAGGATCAGCTCACCACCACCTTCCGGGCGATGCGGGTCCAATGACCCGGGCGGTGGGTGCTGTGGTTGTAGTAGACCTTGTTGTGTACTTCCTATATATGCGCTGCCGGTTTTGTCGAAACTTGCTGGCCGGTTTTGTTGAAACTTGGTCGCCGCTTTTGTCGAAACATGAATGTGGGAATCCCGCAGACTGAATTCGCGTGTGCGGGCGACGTTGATCGCGGCTTTCCCGCCGTCTGAAGCGGAGGACCTCGCGAGCTTCCTGTCGAGGTCGGCGCCGCCTCCGCCGCGCCGGCTCGCCCAGGCGCACCAGCAGTTCGCTCAGGCGACACCCGGACCCAGCGCCGTGCCGGCAGGCCGGCGAACGTCTCCTCCCAGAGCCCTGATCGCGCCAGGACACTTCGCGCCGCCTCCTGCTCGTGGCGGGTCAGACCCAGCTCGGCGCGTCCAATCGGCCACGGACCGGCGGATCCAGCCGTGCGGGCGCTTCTTTGATTCCAGGCGGGTGAGATGCAGCGCCCGCGAGAGCAGCAGGCCGGCATGAACACCGCCGCCCACGGTGGCGAGGCTGCGGTGGTAGGCAACCGTCGGCCCGAGGAGCCGGGCCACCGCCGCTGCATCCTCCCAGTCGATGAGCATTGCGCCCTGGTCCGCCGGCGCGCCGAGCGCCACCGCCAGCCGATCCAGTGCCAGCCGGAAATGAAGGCGTGCCGGGATGCCCAGGCGCCGCTCGTCGAGGATTCCCAGCCCGCGCAGGGTGTTCCGCGCGGAGGCCTGCTCCCGGGCCGTCAGCCCCGTCTCCCGCTCCCACTGCTCGCTCGTCTTGAAGAACCAGCCGCCGCTCGCGGCGATGTCCCGCCCGTGGCGGGTCCAGTAGATCGACTGCGAGAGCAGCAGGGCGGCCTTGACGCTGGCGGTGAGATCCACCAGGCGGCGGTGGAAGGCGATGTGGCGGCCGAGCAGCGGCCAGATCAGGGCGAGTTCTTCCGCCAGATCGGCCGGGGCTCGGAGATCGGGCGGACCAGTGCCGGAATAGCGGGTGTCATGCCCCTCCTTCGGCTTGCTCGCGCGCGCCACCGCCCGGGCGGCCTGGGCACGCAATGCCTGCCACACGCGCTCGGAGCGCACCCGGTACCACAGCCGCGCCGGCATGCCGGCGCGCCGCTCGTCGAGGAAGCCGGCTTCGCGCAGCACCCGGCGCGCGGTCTCCTGCTCCCAGCGCGAGAGACCCGTCTCCTCGGTCCATTCCTCCTGGGACTTGCAGAACCAGCCGCCGCAGTCCGGCTCCAGCTCCTGACTGGTCCAGATGGCCTGGGAGAGCATGAGCGCGGCGGTGACGCTGCCGGTGATCGGCACGAGACAGCGTTGGAAGCTCACCGGCAGGTCGAAGACCTGCAGCAGCAGCTCGGCGGTGATCGGCGACGGCAGGCCTGTTCATGCTCAGGCCTCGCTGCGGGCCACCGCGGCCGCAAGCGCGGCGATCGGCCAATCCGGATGCGCCTGGTGCAGCCGCAGGTAGCGCAGCCGCGGATCGGTCTCGCGCAGGCTGCGCCAGGTCCGGCCGATCTCTTCGCAGGTGGCGACATCGGGCAGGCGCAGCCGCCCCGCTGGTCGCCAGGCGCCCAGTTCGCGGCGGCGCTGGAGGGTGAGCTTGTGGTGAACCTTGAACAGGGTCTCCATCATCTGCCACGAGGCGCCATGACGGATGAAATAGGTCTCAAGGGCCTGCACCTCGTGGGCGCGCGCCAGCGCACGCAGCCCCGCCTTCAGCCCGCCGCTGCCCACCACGATGCCGATCGCCAGCGCGCGCATGCCCGCCAGCCGTCCCAGATCGCGCGCCGGGAGCGCGCGCAGGCGCGCGAGCTCTTCAGGCGCGATGCCGGCGGCGCGCAGCGTCTCCTCGTCGTGCTCGGCGCGATGCACGACGATGTGATGCAGCAGCGAAAGGCGCAGCTGCGGATCGCAGATCGGCAGCATCAGGGCGGCCTGCCCGGAGCGGGATCACCGTGGCCGCGTCGCTCGCCGGATGCGCGCAGTTCGCGGATCAGCCCCGCCATCTTCCAGAAGGCGCCGGCCGCTTCGTCGCGGGGATCGAGCAGCCAGCCGAGGAACTGCGGCATCCAGGGACGGCGCGCGGGAAGCAGGACTGCATCCGGCCGCGGCGGCGGGCATCGTCGCGCTGTCGTCGAGCTGACCCGAGGCGGCCGCCAGCAGCCACCAGGCGCGCAGTCCCGCCGATGCTCGGCCGGCACGTCGTCGCCGGCCGGCGGTGCGTCCATGAAGTAGCCGAGCGGTGCGGCCTCGTGCTCGCGCAGTAGCTCCTGAGGCCGGCCAGTTCGGCGAAACGCCGCACCTGCTCGGCCAGGCGATCGCGGGCGGAGGGGCGGGTGTTGGCAGTGCTAACGGGGATGGCCTCGCGTTCCCGGGGTGTCCGCGTGCCCGGTGTCCGGCTCGCTCGACCCGGACACTCCTGCGGGCCGCGCAATGGCTGGATCTTCCGGCGGCGTGACATCGGACGGCGCAAGCGCGGCACGCAGCGTCTCCACCGACTCGCCCAGGTGGGCCGCCAGCGCCCCCTCGCAGGCCTCGATCAGCGCCATGACGCTGAAGTCACCGCAGGTCCGGTAGGCTTCGACGATGCGATGGAACACCGGCTCGAAGACCGATCGATACAGCGCGTCCTCGGTGATCGACGCGCGGGCCTGCGCGTAGCGCTTGAGCATGTTGAGCCGCGGCTGCAGCGTCTTGACGTCCAGTCCGGTCATGCCGGGAATCGCCTCGCCGATTGTTCGCAGCCGCTCGGTAGCGAAGAGGAAGTGGCTGAGGGTCGCGGTGTTGACCGACAGACCCAGGCCCCGAGCGCCTCTTCGAGCTGGCGCAGGGAATGGGTCTGCCCGCTCTCGGCTTCCAGCCGCGCCTTGAGCGCCACGATGCCGTTGGCCTTGTCCCAGAAGCCGAGCTCGCCGCGCTGGTCGTTCTCGATCAGGTGGGCGGTCAAGCACATGGGTCTCGGAGCGCCAGGGGCGGAACAGCACCGTGAGCCGCTGGAAGCGCGGATCGCCGGTCTCGGCCCAGAGCTGCTGGATGGCCAGCAGCCGGGTGTTGCCGCCCGCCTCGACCACGAAGTGCTCCTCGCCCGGCCGGCGGGTGACCGTCAGCGGATTGCGGATGCCGCAGGCCTGGATCGAGGCCTTGATCTCTTCGAACTTCCCGTTGGCGCTTCGGCGCGGGTTGTGCTCGTAGGGACGGATCGCTTCGACCGGCAGTTCGATCTGGCAGTCGTGCTTCGGATCGGCCTGGAGCGGCAGGTCGCGGGCGTTGTTGCCGGGATTGCCGACCCGCAGCGATTCCGCCACCAGCCGGCGGCGTTCGTCGACAGCCGAGCGGGAAGCCGGTGGTGAGACCTCAGGCACTGCCGGCAGCGATGAATCCTCGGGTGCGGCCGTCTCTTCGCTCATGCTGGGCACTCCCGGCTCTGTGCCGGCTCGGCGTACTGCCCATGCAGACTGGGAATCAGCTCCCAGACGAGCCGGTGCATGACGGTGTAGGCGCTCGGGGTGACGCCTTCGCGCCGGCGCTCGTGGCGATGCACCGGCAGGCGCAGCGTGGCCGCTTCCTTGTAGGCCTTGGCGTGGGGCACGACGGTATCGAGGACCGAGACCCGGCCCTTGAGCCGGATGAAGTCCTCGCGGATGCCGGCGGCGATCGCCCGGGCATCCGCGGTGCGGTCCTGGCGGTAGATCAGCGCCTTCATCGGCCCCAGGGTGGCGCCCAGGGCGCCGCTCGGCTCCAGCCGCTCCAGCAGTTCCATGGTGCCGTCGCGGAACTCCCGCGCCGAGAGGATCTCCGGGGTGATCGGCGAGACCAGGATGTCGGCCGCCAGCACGGCGGCATCCTGCAGCGGACCGATCGCACCCGGGGTGTCGATCAGCACGCAGTCGTAGGCGTCGGCCGCCGACAGCGGCTGGAGCGCGAAGCGCAGGCGGAATCCTCGGTCGATGCGGTTGAGCAGCCAGTGCGGCAGATGGCCTTCCGGGTCGTCGGAGACGACGATGTCGAGGTTGGGATAGACGGTCGGGGTGATCGCCTCGGCGCCGAGTTCGCCGCGCACGATGACTTCGGTGAGCCCCGCGGACGGCTGCGCCGCCAGGGGGAAGTACTTGGACAGCGAGGGCTGGACGTCGGCGTCGATCAGCAGGACGCGCAGGCCCAGGTCGGCGAGCAGGGCACCCAGGTTGGCGGTCAGCGTGGTCTTGCCCACGCCGCCCTTGGTGCTGGCGATGGTGAAGGTGATCATCGGATCTCCGTAGAGGGTCGTCCTATCAGGCATACGGAATCCGTCGCGAAAGTGTCGGCTCAGCGCTTCAGGTAGTCGCCGAGCCCGTGCTCGGCGAAGACCTTGCGGATGCGCTTGATCTCCTCGTAGAGGGTGCCGCGGGGAATGCCGAGGCGCTCGGCGGCTTCCTTGATGGACAGGCCCTCCTCGCCCAACAGCTGGCAAAGACGCCGCTGGGAGTCGTTGAGCTTGGCCATCGCCCTGGCGAGGTCGATGCGGGCGTCGTGGGCGGTGACGGCGTCGTCGTGATCCCCGTGCTCGCCGTCGTTCCCGTCGATCAGGTCGGCGAGGGTGGGCGCGTCCTCCGCGTCGCCCAGCGGCTGGTCGAGGGAGACGGTATCGAGGTCGCCGTGCCGTTTCTGCGCCTCGCGCTCATGGGCGAGATCGAGCAGCTTGTTGTGGATCACCCGCTTCAGGTAGGCCACCGGCGGCCCGCCCGGATCGGGACCGAGCTTGCGGCGGGCGACGATCCAGTGCGCCAGGCATTCCTGCACCAGGTCGTCGAGGGTCTCGCGCTCCAGGCTTCGGGATCGTCGGCGGAACTTCCCGACCAGCTCCTTCGTGACCGCCACTTCCCATCGTTCCAGTCCCCTGCCATACCGGCGCGTCATTGCGCCTCCCGTTCGTCATGCGACGGGAGGGGGAACGAGCGTTACCGAGGATCAATGGAGGGGCGGAACGACCCAGGAGGAAGGCCGCGGCAGGCAACACCGTCCCGACACTTTCTCGGGGAAATCCGTATTGGAAGAAGGGGGCCGTATGGCATTCCGCCCCGTTAGCCGGTCGGCCGGACCTCCAGGCAGAGCGACCCCGGCTCGGGCGGGGTCGGCGACCGACGGCCGGCGCCAACCGGTCGGCCGCGGCGAATGTCAGGTCCGGCTAGCTACGGCAGCGAAGAAAGGGGAAGCCCTACGCCCGCAGGACGAGATGGCAGTGGAAACGACGGGAACGATGACCGGGTATGGCTGACACGAGCGACTTCGGCTGGGGGCGGTGGATACGGGCCAATGTGGCGCACCGCTACCTGGGCGTGGACCGCAACTGGTTTGCCAAGCACGTTCGACCGTATGTGCCGGTGATGAAGCTGTTCCACCCAGGCCCGTGCCTACCGGCGGGCCGACCTTGACGCGCGAGCGGAGCAGATCGAAGCGGAGCTGCTGGAGCCGATTGACCGCCGTCCTGATCCGAGTGAAGATGGCCGCGGCAACGGTCGGCCCATTGTCGAGAAAGGAGGCATCAGCAAATGGGTCGAACGAGAACCAGCGGTATCACTACCGACAAGTGCGGCGGCAGGATCATCAAGAAGGAAGTCCTCGGCAAGATCATCTACCGACGACTCGGGGCCGTCACCCAGGAAGTTGCCGAGCAGATCCTCGCCAGAGAGGTCGAGCGAATCAGGCTCGCCCGGGAGAAGGGATCGCGTCCTCGCGTTACTTTCCGAGAAGCTTCGGTCAAGTACCTGAAGGACGAAGCGCCGAAGCTGGCGAGCTGCGACGACTTGGCTTGGCATGTCGAGCTGCTTGACCCCTTCATCGGGGACTTGGCGCTCGAGGAAGTGCACGACGAAACCCTGCGGCCGTTCAAGGAAAGCCGTCTGAAGCGTGACGGCGTCGGAATGACGACCGTGAACAGGTCGCTGGAGGTCGTGCGGCGAATCCTCAATCTGTGTGCGAGGAAGTGGCGCCATCCGAACGGGATGTCCTGGCTGGAGACGGTGCCGCTGATCGAGATGGAGCGAAACGCCCATGCCAGAAAGCCCTACCCCCTGTCCTGGGAGGAGCAAGCCTTGCTGTTCGGCGAGCTGCGCTACGACCCCAACGGACAGATGGCCCTGTTCAAGGTCAATACGGGTCTGCGGGAGCAGGAGGTGTGCAATCTGAGGTGGGACTGGGAAGCGGAGATCCCGGAACTCGACACCAGCGTGTTCATCGTCCCGGCAATCTTCAGCGACGACGGGCTGCACGGGGTCAAGAACCGGGAAGATCGCCTGGTGGTGATGAACGCGGTGGCCCGGTCAGTGGTCGAGGCGCGCCGGGGCATCCACCCCGAGTATGTTTTCACCTACCGGGGCAAGAAGCTCAACTGCATGAACAACACCGCCTGGCAAAACGCAAGGAGGGATGCTGCCGAGAAGTACATGGAGCGATTTGGCAAGGAAGCGCCCTGGGGGTTCGCCCACATCCCGGTTGTGCCCACGTTGGCCGCCTGCGGCGTGCCCGCGATCCGCCCGGTCGCGGAGCTGAAGCTCGCCCAGGACGGCAGGTTCACGACGGTAAAGCTGAGGGCGTCGCCGTCGGCGTCGGCCGCCGTCGGCTGGAAGGCGTAGGCCTGGCCGACCTGCACGGACGCGGCCGGCGTGCCGCCGATGGTCGGCGCGGAATTCTGTGTGGCGGCGACGTTGATCGTGAAGGCAGGAAGGCTCACGGTGGACGCGCCGTCGGTCACAGAGATGCCGACATTCGCATAGGAGCCTGCGCTGCCCGGCCCAGGTGTGCCGGAGAGTCGCCCGGTGGCCGTGTCGAAGCTGGCCCAGGTCGGTTTCCTGATGACGCCGAAACTAAGCGGCTGTCCGTCGGCATCGCTCGCGGCCGGCTGGAAGGCGTAGGTCCGGCCCTCATTGACGCTGGTCGGCGGGCTGCCCGAGATGCTTGGCACACTGCCGCTGAAAACCTTCAACGTGAATTTCGGGAGCGACTTGCGCGTGGTGCCGTCGCTGACGGAAATCACGATGTCGCGGATCCTGCCAACATCGATGGACGTGGGCGTGCCGTAGAGCCGTCCAGTCGCCGTGTCGAAGCGCGCCCAGCGCGCCAGCTTGTTGATGCTGAAGGTGAGCCGGTCGCCGTTCGGGTCGCTCGCTGTCGGGCGGAAGTCGTAGAAGGATCCGGCGATGACGGAGCCTGCGGGGCTGCCGCTGATGACGGGTGCACCCGCCGGCGCGGGCACGCGCGACCAGCTCCCGGCGGGCGCTGCGCTGGCGTAGAAGCCAAGCCCAGCGATCAGCAGTACCGCGAGCCTGGTGGTGAAGCCGGATGCCGTCGAACGAGTTGCCATGTGCCCCACTCCGCGGACGCTCGCTTCGCGGCAGTCGGGGGACGGCGGATCGGGTACGGGTTGCGGCAGGACACGGGCGCCTGGCTGGCGCCGTGGTACTGGCAACCCCGCTATCCTTGGCGCGTCACGCCCGAGGACCGGAGGCTTTGCGTCCCCGCCTTTCAGCGGGTTTGCCTTGATCAGTCGCGGGCAAGTATTCGACGGTTCTGCGGCCTGCGCAATGTGCAGGCGTTCAAACTGAATAGTCGATCAAGAAAATTCCGGCGGCTGCAAAAGGGGACAGAAAATAGGGGACATTCCCCTATTCGTAGAATAGGGGAATGTCCCCTATTTTCCGGCGGAAAGCGGCAGGAGCAGCGTGAAGCGCGTGCCCTGGCCAGGTTCGCTCTCGACCTCGACGCGGCCACCGAGCGACTGGACATATTCACGCACCTGGTACGCGCCGATGCCCATGCCCTTGCTGCCCTTGGTCGTGTCGAAGGGCTTGAAGAGCCGCTCCTGCATGAACTCGCGGGTCATGCCGGAGCCGGTGTCGGTGACGGTCAGCACGGCGTGCGGCACGCGCAGGAAACCGTTCGTCTCGCCCGCGGCCACCGGAGCGTCCGTCGCCGCGGCGCCGAATCCCACGCTCAACGTCACAGAGCCGCCCTCGGCCGTCGCGTCCTGCGCGTTGCGGATCACGTGCTCGAGGATCATGCCCAGTCGCTCCGCGTCGCACTCGACGTGAACGTCGGCGGCGCCCGGCAGCAACACGGGCGCTGGCTTCCGCGACGAGCAATGCTCCGCCGCCCGCCGGGCGACCTCCGCGAGCGCGACCCTTTGCGACGTGCCCTGCACCTCCCGTCGCTGCAGCTGCTCGATCAGCCGCTGCATGCGCGCGGTGGAGTTCGCGATGGTGGCGACCGCGTCATCAACGAATTCCGGGTTGCGCTTGTGACGCTCGGCGTTCGCGACGATGAGGGCAAGTTGCGCGGCCAGGTTCTTCAGGTCGTGCATCACGAATGCCGTGAGCCGGTGATACGCCTCGAACTGGCGGTTCTCGGCGAGCTTGCGGTCCGCCTCGTGCTGGGCGAGGTGCGTGGCCACGTGCCGGCCCACCGTCTTCAGGAGGTCGCGGTCCTCGTAATTCGGATGGAACGGCGGCGGCGGAGCCTCGAGCGCCACGAAGCCTAGCAACGCCGGACCGTGCAGCAGCGGCAGGATCATGCGGTGGGCGCCCTCGGCGCCGAAGGGCGCGGGCAGGACCATGTTGTCGTAGAGATCGGGCTCGGACGCGTGCTCCTTCACGTCCACCACCCACTGCCGACGCGCCATGAAGGACGGCAGGTCCTCGGCGATCGGTATCGGCGGGTACAGCGCGAGGTTGACGCGGCTGCGTGGCCACACGGCCACCGCGTCGAAGCGCTCGTCGGCATCGGCGCGCAGGTACAGCACGCCGCCCGGGCTGCCGAAGATCTCCGCGATGGCGCGCACCGCCGTCTCGTGCGTGTCGGCGCCCGCCTCGGCCACGGACAGGGTCTCGATGAAGCGCAGCCACTCGACCCGGTAGTCGTACTTGTTGCGGTAGAAGTGCTTGCTCAGGAAGACGCGAACTCGGCGGCGCAGGCCGCCCGAGGCGAGCAGTGTGACCAGCACGAGGCCCGCGCCCGCGAGGAACACGAGCTGCATTGCCCCGCCCCAGGTTCCGCCGTAGAGGCGGATCGCGTAGCCGCCGAAGGCCATGAGCAGGAGGTAGGCGCCGACCGCGAGCAGCGTGGTCGTGTAGAAGACGACCTGCCGCGACACGAAGATGTCGAGCGACCACTGGGGATTGCGCCGCGCGGCGATCGCGATGAGCGGCACCGTGAGCGTCACCACGAGCCCGCGCGCGTTCCAGGTCTCGGCGTCGATCGCGCGCAGGAGCTGTGCCTGCGAGTACAGGAACAGGTCGTAGGCCCACAGCGACGCCGAGCGCGAGCGCCAGGAACTTGAGCGCGAAGCGGCCCTCGCCGCGCGCGTTGCGGTACACCTGCTCGAGGAGCATGAGGCCGCCGAGCGAGAGCGCAAAACCGGTCGCGACCAGCGCTACGCCCGGCACCACGATCGAGAGCCCTGCGCGCGACAACGACGGCGCGACGAGCAGGTAGACCGCGCCGAGAATCCAGCCGACGTTGAGCACCCGGGAGAGCGTCGCCGCCACGCCCGCGGACGCCGCGAGCCCCGTGAGCACGAAGATCCACGCGCCGTCGCGCACGCATTCGGCGAACGCGATCGCATACGTCGAAACCCCGTCCATGACCGCAGCCGCGGCCATGACCGCAGCCCAGCCCGCGGTCACGGCGCAGGCGACGACGAGGCGGATGCCCTGGGTGCGGCCCGTCCAGCCCGTTGCGAGCAGCACGGCAAGCAGCAGGAACGCGACGGCCGCGATGGAGTAGGAGTAGAGGCCGAGGGAGGACATGAAAGCGGTTCGTGACTGGCGGTCAGCGGTTAGTGGCCAGAACGACGTGGATACTAACCGCTAACCGCTGATCAGTAACCGCTCTCCGCTCTTACCGAGCGCCCTTTCCCCACAGCACCACCTCGACCGTCTGCACGAGGATGGCGAGGTCGAAGATCAGGCTGCGGTTCTTGACGTAGTAGAGGTCGTACTGGAGCTTCTCGAGCGCGTCCTTCTCGGTGGAGCCGTACGGGTAGCAGAGCTGGGCCCAGCCGGTGATGCCGGGCTTCACGGTGTGGCGCTCGCGGTAATAGGGAATCTTCTGCTCGAGGCGCTCGACGAACTCGGGCCGCTCGGGGCGCGGGCCGACGAAGCTCATTTCGCCGCGCAGCACGTTCAGGAGCTGCGGCAGCTCGTCGATGCGCGTCTTGCGGATGACGCTTGCCGACCTTCGTCACGCGCGGGTCGTTCTTGACCGCCCAGATCGCCTCGCCCTGCTCTGCGTCCACCGTCATGCTGCGGAACTTGAGCACGTCGAAGAGCTCGCCGTAGCGACCGACGCGACGCTGCCGGTACAGCACGGGCGCCCGCCAGCCGTCCTCGACGCGGATGGCCAGGACGGCGAGCAGCATGAACGGCAGCGTTGCCACGAGCAGCCCGAGACTCGCGAGGATGTCGAAGCCGCGCTCGAGCGCGCGCTGCAGCGGCGAGGCGCGGAATCCGCCGCCGAAGATGATCCAGCTCGGGCTCAGCACGTCGAGGCGGACCTTGCCGGTCTCGCGCTCGAGGAAGCTCGGCAGTTCGAGCACGTCGATGCCGGCCAGGCGGCATTCGAGGAACTCGTGCATGGGAAACCCGCGCCGGCGGTCGTCCATCGCGACGACCACCTCGTCCACCTGGTTCTGGATCGCCCAGCGGAACAGGTCCGGTGGACGCTCGGTGAGGCGGCTGGCCGCGGCCGTGACGTGGTCGCCGTCGGCAGCGACGAAGGCGATGACCTGGAAGCCGCGCTGGTCCGAGCGGCGGCGCAGCTCGAGCAGGCTCGCGGCGCGCGTGCCGGCGCCGTAGACCAGCACGCGGCGCTTGAAGATGCTCTCGTCCACCACGCGCTCGAACAGCAGTCGCACGACGCCCAGCACGCAGACGGCGATGCCGGCCATGAGGCCCAGCACGCCGCGGTCAACTGCCACCGCCGGCACGAAGTAGTAGACGAATGCCGAGAGCGCGACGGCGGTCGTGACCGCAGCCACGACGCGCACGAGGATGCCGGCGGTCGTCGCGCGCTGGCGGGTCGAATAGAGCCCGACCGAAAACAGGGCCATTGCCCCGAACCACGCGAAGAGCAGCGCCGTCGGCAAGAGGCGACCGGACGGGGTCGCAGAGCTCGACACGTCGCCGCCGAAGTGCAGGGCGGCCGCGAAATAGGTGGCGAAGATGAGCAGCGAGGCCTCGATCAGTGCCAGGAGCACGATCGGCAGCTTCACGTACATCCTGAAGAGTCGAACTGACACGCTAATCCTCAGCGAACGCCGTCGCGCGGCCCGCCACCTGGCCTGCTCCGCCCCGCCATCCACATTCCCTTGATGCCGTTCATTTTTTCAGGAACGCCCAAGACTTGCGAGCGCCGGCGGCGCCACAACAGGAGACCACTCTAGCCGGGGCGCGGGCCGAAACCTGTGACTTGGGTCTCAGTCCGGGCCGGGTTTGACATCATGGGGGCCGTCCCCCACAATTCGCGCCCTTTCGTGGGGCCATAGCTCAGCTGGGAGAGCGCCTGCATGGCATGCAGGAGGTCGTCGGTTCGATCCCGTCTGGCTCCACCATTTTCGGCCTGCCTCGTCCGCGTCCCCATCGTCTAGAGGCCTAGGACACAACCCTTTCACGGTTGCGACCGGGGTTCGAATCCCCGTGGGGACGCCAATTTAACGACGAGTTCGTCGCCAAAGAAAAACCCGGCGCGGAGCCGGGTTCTTCGTTTCTTCTTCTTGTTCGTTCAGGCGCGCTTGCGCCGCTTGCCAAAGCCAAGCCCGACCAAGCCGAGACCCAGCAACGCAAGCGTGCCCGGCTCCGGGACGCTCGCGCCCGGAACTCTCTTGGCTCGCCAACTGCCCTGTGCTTACTGTCGGTGCCTGAGAGGGTCGACGGATCGAGCAAGCTGCCCCAGTAGCTGGAAGGGCCAATATTGACGGCGCCGGCGCCGATGCTGGTGGTGGCAAAGGCCAGATTCGCACCGGTCAGCGTTCCGCTGAAGAACTCGCGTCCTGAGCAGGTCAAGCCGGCCGTGCAGATCCAGTCGAAGTAGCCGGTGAATGCGCCACCCGACGTCTCCGAATCAAACGTCAGGTCGAAGTCGGCAGCATATCCACCCACCGACCAACTCCCTTCCCACGCACCGAGGAGAGTTGCGTTCGCGGCCATTGGTCCGGCCAGCAGGCTCACCGCAAGAATCGCCAGGAGTCTGTTCTTCATCTTCATTGCCCCTAATCCTTGCGGCGGTGAATTCCGCCTCTGCGGGAATAGAAGCAAGATCCGTGCCGAATCCAGCTAATTGATTCAGAGACAATGAGTTAGCGCTGGCCTGGGCCTAATTCTTTCCTGTGAATCGGCCGGACTGTAAGCAATATCGACACGCACAATGGCTGAATTGGGTCGCTCGCGAGCCCACGGCGTCCGCTCTCGGATTGTACGACCCGCGGGGTGCGAGGAGGCACAGCCGAGGTCACGGCGCAATCGTCAGCTGTCTACCTAAACAAAAAGCCCGTCACGTGGACGGGCTTCTTGCAGAGTTGAGCGTGTCGATCAGCTGACTTTGCGCCGTCGGCTCAGGCCCAGCCCTGCGAGGCCGAGGCCGAGCAGCGCGAGCGTGCCGGGTTCGGGAACGGAGCGCGACACGGACCTGACGCCGACTACGAAATCATCGAAGTCACCATCGCGACTGCCGTTATCGTTGAAACCGATGATGTAGTCGAAAACTCCGTAGCCGTTCGTTGTGACGTTCGCCACGTAGACAATCGCGTTGCTGCCGTTGCTGAAAGTGCTGAGCGTATTCAGGTCCGTGAAACTGAAGCTCAGTGGGCCAGAAGCGACGGTACCGAAAATGGTCGTGCCGACCGCGCTCCCTTCGGTCAGATACTGGTTTCCGACGGCAAATCGGAACAGGTTGACGTTGCCCGACTCGTTGCCGAGATAGGTAAACGAGACAGTGCCACCAGGCTGCTCCGAGCAGCGTCCCCTGGATACCCGACGTGAGCACGCCGGTGATCGCAGCCGGCTGGCCGTCGTAGCCCGAAAAAGTCACTGGCGTTGCCAGGGCTGACGATGAGAGTGGCGTGCGCGGGCGCGATGCCGAGCAGAAGACCAGCCAAGGCTCCGGCGACGAAACGAAACTGCGAATTCATGTCTTCTCCTCAGGTATCCAGCTTGACTACCGCAACTGGCGGCGAGCGACCTGCTTATCCAATGCAATCGACGTGCCAATACAACATAGCCCCTACTATCAATGGGTTGGCCCGCAGGTGAGCGTGTGAGCCCCGCCGACTGTCAATTTTCCCGACATCGGTCGGTGCCGAGTGCGCCCGCTCAGCGGGAAAAGGCCAGACCGCGATCCAGCCGCGCCAGCGTCGTCTCCCGCCCCAGGATCTCGAGCGTGACGTCGATCGGCGGCGACACCGTGCCGCCCGAGACGGCGACGCGGATCGGCTGGGCGACCTTGCCCAGGCCCACGCCCTTCTCTGCCGCCACCGCCATGATCGCCGTGTGGATCGCCGGTGCCAGCCACTCCGGCAGGGCCGCGAGCTTCTCGCGCGCGGCGGCCAGGATCGGCGCAGTCTCGGCGGTGAGGTTCTTTGCCGCGGCCTTCTCGTCGTAGGCGTCACGTCGCTGAAGAAGAACCGGCTGTTCTCCGCCATCTCCTTCAGCGTCTTCGCCCGCTCCTGCTGGGCCTTGGCGACCGCCGCGACCTTCGCCATGTCGTCGCGCCTTGAGACCGAGCGCCTCGAGCTGCGGCTTCAGGTACTTCGCGAGGTGCTCGGGCGTCGAGCGAAGCATGTGCTGCTGGTTGGTCCAGAGCATCTTGTCGAGGTTCAACGCCGAGGCGGACTTGTTCACGTCGTGGATGTCGAAGAGCTGCGTCATCTCCTCGATGGTGAAGATCTCCTGGTCGCCGTGCGACCAGCCGAGCCGGCCGAGGTAGTTGAGCAAGCCCTCGGGCAGGAAGCCGTCGTCGCGGTACTGGAGCACGCTCACGGCGCCGTGGCGCTTGGAGAGCTTGGCGCCGTCGGGCCCGAGGATCATCGGCACGTGCGCATAGATCGGCGGCTCGGCGCCCATGGCGCGGATCATGTTGATCTGCCGCGGCGTGTTGTTGATGTGGTCGTCGCCGCGGATCACGTGCGTGATGCGCATGTCGTAGTCGTCGACCATGACGCAGAAGTTGTAGGTGGGCGTGCCGTCCGAGCGCGCGATGATGAGGTCGTCGAGCTCGCCGCTGTCGAAGATGATCGGCCCGTGGATCACGTCCTTCACCACGACCTGCCCCTCGTCGGGATTGCGGAAGCGCACGACGGGGCTCACTCCCGGCGCAGGCGCCGTGCGGTGGCGGCAGCGACCGTCGTAGCGCGGCTTCTCCTTGCGGGCCATCTGCCCGGCGCGCATCTCGTCGAGCTCTTCCTTGCTGCAGTAGCAGTGGTAGGCCTTGTGGTCGCGCAGGAACTGGTCGATGACTTCCTTGTATCGGTCCATGCGCTCGGACTGGTAGAACGGGCCCTCGTCGTGGTCGAGCCCGAGCCACTTCATGCCGTCGAGGATCGCCTGCAAGGCCTCGGGCGTGGAGCGCTCGCGGTCGGTGTCCTCGACCCGCAGGATGAACGTGCCGCCGTGGCGGCGGGCGTAGAGCCAGCAGAAGAGCGCCGTGCGCACGCCGCCGATGTGCAGCATGCCGGTGGGGCTGGGGGCGAAGCGGGTGCGGACGGTCATGGGCCGGCCCTGCGAAGAGCGGAAAAGGGCGCGGATTCTATCAGGCGGCGACGAAGCCCGGGATTCGGGCGGCGGCAGCATCGAACGTCGCGGTGGCGGAGCAGCCGAGTCGGCGGTTGTGGGCGGCGATCAGGCAATCGACGAATCCGGCGGCACCGTCATTCCATCGGTACAGAGCTTCCTCGATCGCCGGTTCGTCCTCGAAGGCCAATTCGCGCGCCGCGAGCAGTCCCCGCAGCGATCTGAGAGTCGCGGGCTTGTCGAATCCGTATCGGCTGCGCAGGACCCACTCGGTTTCGATGATGACCGGGAGCGAGACGAGGATCGCATCGTCGCGCTCGAGCGCACGCTCGACCAGGGCGCGGGCGCGCCTCGTCTGCAGTGCGTCGTCCGCGACGAGCAGCCTCACGAGCACATTCGTGTCGATGCCGAGCACGCGGCGGACTCAACGGTTCATCTGCTCGACGGTCACGTGCCGGGCGTGCCGCGGCTTGGTGATCAGGTCGCGGACGCTCCGGTTCTTGACCCGCAGGATGATCGTGCCGTCTTCAAGAACCGTGTAGTGAACGCGATCTCCCGCGCGGAGACCTGCGGCTGTGCGCACGTCCCTGGGAATGGTCGTTTGCCCCTTTGCGGTCACGGTTGAATGCGGCATGGCGGACTCCTTACTTCCTTACTTTGTATGCTAAGGTAATGCAGGGTCCCGGGCAAACTCGAGCGAGTAATCGTGTACTGGAGCGGGGCTGGCGCCCCCCTCCGGAGGGCAGGTCCTGCAGCCCCGCCCGGGATTGCAGGACCTGCCACTGCCAAGGGTCTCAGCGCGGGCGAACCCTGCCGTCCATGTCCGGTACGACGAAGCTCGGATCAATGCGGCACTGACCGGGCGCGCCACCACTGATGTAGGTGCACAGGCCCTGAATCGAGGCCGCGGAAGGCTTCGGCGCCCCCGCGAGCCATCCACGCAGTGACTCCCAGCCGGCGACCGTCTCGGACCCGGTGAAGCCGCAGTGAGACGGCGCAGCCTCGACGACGATGCCCATCGCCAGGTTCGCGGCGGGCACCACTGACGCGTATTCGCTTTCGTTCTCGACGATCACGAGTCCGTCCTTGTCGGTGTGCAGCGTGACGATCTTCGTCTGCCCGACGTTGCCGGTCGGCGTGTAGCTCTTGGCCATGCGGTTCGCCGCTCCGGGGTTCGGCGTGACGCGCGCGATGGTGGCGTTGATCTGCGCATCATCGTAGTCGACGTACCTGTTGCCGATGGCGATCTTGCCCGCGAGCTTGCCCTGGTCGTAGACGAGGTTCTGCAGGCCGAAGGTCGCAAATCCCATGTCGGTGATCAGGAAGCTAGCCGGGAGCTTCGTGACGCTGAGGAGCTTCGCCAGGTTCGCCTGCTGCTGGGCCGTCTGATATGCGGGGGGAGTCAGGATCCCGGTGCACGCATTCACTTTCAGCGCCATTTCCGTCGGAGTCATCGTGCTGTTCTTCGGCAGCCCCCCGGCGCCGCCGGGAATCGCCGCAGCCGGCGTGTTCGCACAGACGGCATCGTAGGCGAGCCGCAGGTCGACCGCGCCGTCCCAGTTCCGGCTGCCGGCCACGGCGCCGCAGATCGCGTACGCGCCGGTCACGTTGCCGAGGTTGGCCTCCTCGATGGCCGAGGCCGTCACGATGCCGCCCAACGACGCGCCCGTGACGATGATTTCGTTTGGCTGGCCGAATCTGTCGCGGAATGTCGCGACGAGATGCTGCAGGTCGTTCTTGGTCTTGAACACCGCCCAGCCGTTCTGCTGGTAGCTCGACGCGGCGACCGCGTATCCCTCCGACAGCTGAAGAGGCGCGAGCGGACCCATGTCGCCCGCGTCCAGGGCGGAAGGAGGATCGAGGTCGAACCCGTGATTCCAGATCACGAGGTTGCCGTTCCAGACGTCCGGCACGACGATCCTGTAGAAGGCGCCGCCACCGGTTTTTCCGCTCACGACCGTCTCGGCGACGGCGGCGATCGATGCGAATGCGACCGCCATGGCCACCAGGCCCAGCGCAATTTTCCTGCTCATTGTCCCTTCTCCCCTCGTTGCCTGAACCGGCAAGTTACGCCTGTGCCTTCGACTTTGAAAAGCCGTGCTGGTTCATGCGCGGGTCGGGCATGCGTGGGTCCGGCCATTTGTAAAATCCGGCGGGCGCCGGGACCGCGCTACCCTTCCGGACAGAGGGGCAACAGTTCATTCCGGACACAGCTGTTCTCGCCCTCGAATTCCCTCAGCCGCGCAGCTGCGGGACGTCCATGCCGCCATAGGTGGACAACTCTACTTCCTTCCGGTCCGGGATTTCGAGGGGGGCTACGTGCGTGCCCGTGCCGGCCCGTACGTATCCCGGCTTTCATTGGGTGCTAATGTAAGGCCCCGCATTGAATTGGCGCTCGTTTCAACTCACCCGGGCCATGACGTGCAGCAACTCCGCGACTGGAAGGGCCATCTTCCTGGCACGCTTCCTGTTCATTGCCGTGTCGCCGATCCCGGCAGCACAGGCTGGCAGCGGTTTGCAGAAGCCCTTTGATGTCGGCATCGGTTACAGCCGCGAGTTGCATGTGGATGCCTCAGCAAGGCACAGCGGAGACGGCAGTGCCGACTCCCCCTTCCAGACCATCGCCGCAGCGCTGGCGCGGGCCCAGCCGGGAACCCGTGTCCGCGTGGCAGCGGGAAGATACGGTGCCATCGGGACGGTGACCAATCTGCAGGGCACGGCTCGGGCGCCGATTGCACTCGTCGGTGATGGAACGGTCGTGATCGAGACGAACGGGAACAGCGTAGCGCTGCACCTCGTGGACCCGCGTTACCTGGTGATCGAGGGTCTCGTCATCCGCAATGCGGTGCCGCACGGAATGAACATCGATGACGGCGGCTCGTATGCGTCGCCTGCCAGCCACCTGGTGATACGGAACGTCTCATTCAGCCGAATCGGCAACGGCGGCAACAACGACTGCCTGAAGATGTCCGGTGTCGACAACTTCTACATCGAAAAGAGTCACTTCACCGGCTGTAACCAGGGCGAAGCCATTGACATGGTCGGGTGTCACAAGGGGGTGATCACGGGAAACACCTTCGCCGACATGCCGGGCAGCGCCGTGCAGACCAAGGGCGGCAGCGCGGACATACTGATTCACGGCAACAGGTTCACTCGAATCGCGCAGCGTGCCATCAACGCCGGGGGCTCGACCGGCCAGGCGTACTTCCGGCCGCTGGACGCACAACACGAGGCTGAGCGGATACAGATGATTGCTAACATCATCGAAGCCAGCGGAAGCGCACCCGTCGTATTTGCCGGCTGCGATGCCTGCGTCTTTGCGAACAATACGATCGTCGACCCCGGCGACTATGTCGCCCGGATTGTCGAGGAGAACGGATCGCGCACCCCTGGAGCCAATGGATTCTTCATCAATAACATCATCGTCTTTGAAGCTTCAGGCAGGCGCAGCTACGTCGACGTCAGGGCGGGAACAAGGCCTTCGACCTACACGTTCGGCTGGAACCTGTGGCACGCCGTCGACGACGCGTACTTTGCCGGTCCTGTATACGGCGACGGCTTGCCCGCCGAGAGGGCTGCGATCGTCCGTCACGACCCAAGGCTGGATGCCAGACGACGCCCGCTTTCGGGGAGCCCGGCGATTGCCGCTGGAAGAGATGTGCCGCGTGGACTTGCAGGAGATTTCGACGGTCGGGAATACGGCAGACCGCCGACCATAGGGGCGTTTGCGGGGCCCTGAGCCGCTTCGGGGCACAGCTCGGTCAGGTACGGTACCAGCGAGGAATGTACCGGTCCCGCGCGGCGTTCTAAGTCATTGATTTGTGGTGGGCGGTACTGGGATTGAACCAGTGACCCCTGCCGTGTGAAAGCAGTGCTCTACCGCTGAGCTAACCGCCCATCCAAGGGGCGCGTAGTTTAGGGGGGAGGCCCGGGCCGGTCAACGAACCAAGAAAATAGGTGCCAGGCACCGAATTTCCGAAATTCGGTGCCTGGCACCTATTTTCTTCACCCGGGCTCGCCGCCAACCAGCGTCAGGAGTTCCGCGGTCATCGTACGCATCAGGCCCTCGTCACCGCGGCTCTCGACGTTCAGGCGGATCAGCGGCTCGGTGTTGGACGAGCGCAGGTTGAACCGCCAGCGCTCGAACTCGACGCTCACGCCGTCGGTGTGGTCCACGCTCTTCGCGTCCGGCTGGTACTTCGCAAGTACCGCGGCGATCGTAGCCTTCGCGTCCGGCACGCGCCGGTTGATCTCACCGCTCGCCGGAAACTGCCGGATGCGCTCGCCCACGAGCTGCGACAGCGTCTTGCCGGTGTCGCTCATGACCTGCGTCACGAGCAGCCACGGGATCATGCCGCTGTCGCAATAGGCGAAGTCGCGGAAATAGTGGTGCGCGCTCATCTCGCCGCCGTAGATGCCGTCCACGTCGCGCATCACCTGCTTCATGAAGGCGTGGCCGGACTTCGACTGCACGGCCTCGCCCCTGCCCTTCGCGGTGATGTCGAGCGTGTTCCACGTGAGCCGCGGGTCGTGGACGATCCGGCTGCCCGGATGGCGCGCGAGGAACACCGAGGCCAGCAGGCCCACGATGTAGTAGCCCTCGATGAAGCCGCCGTTCTCGTCGAACAGGAAGCAGCGGTCGTAGTCGCCGTCCCAGGAGATCGCGAGGTCGGCGCCGTGGCGGCGCAGCGCCTCGACGGGCGCGCGATGGTTCTCGAGCAGCATCGGGTTCGGCACGCCGTTCGGGAACGTGCCGTCCGGCTCGTGGTCCACCTTGATGAACTGGAAGGGCAGGAAGGGCTCGAGCTTGTCCACGATCAGCCCTGCCCCGCCGTTGCCGGCGTGCACGACCACCTTGAGCGGTTTCAATTTCGCGCGATCGACGTACGAGAGCAGGTGCTCGACATAGTCCGGCATGATGTCCACGGCAAAGCGTTCGCCGACGCGCGCGGGTGTCGTGAACTTGCCCGCCTCCGCAATCCGGCGGATGTCCTGCAGGCCGTTGTCGCCGCTGATCGGCCGCGATCCCTCGCGCACGAACTTCATGCCGTTGTAGTCCGGCGGATTGTGGCTCGCCGTGACCATGATGCCGCCGTCCATCTCGCGTGCGAAGGTCGCGTAGTACACGACCTCCGTGCCGCAGAGGCCGATGTCGTAGACGTCCACGCCGGAGTCGAGCAGGCCCTGCTCGAGCGCCTTGCCGAGTTCCTCGCTCGAGAGCCGGATGTCGCGCCCGACGATCACCTTCTTCGGCTTGACGAACTCCGCGTAGGCGCGGCCGACGCGGTAGGCCACGTCCTCGTTCAGTTCGTCGGGAATCCGGCCGCGCAGGTCGTAGGCCTTGAAGCCGCTGATCTTGATGGGGTTCATTTGTTCGATCCTTCGCGCCCGTAGCGGTCCTCGAAACGCACGATGTCATCCTCGCCGAGGTAGGTCCCGGACTGCACCTCGACGATGTGCAGCGGCACCTTGCCCGGGTTCTCGATGCGGTGCCTGGTGCCCATCGGGATGTAGGTGGACTCGTTCTCGCCGAGCAGGAAGGTCTCATCGCCGCGCGTGATGCGCGCGGTGCCGGAGACCACGATCCAGTGCTCGGCCCGGTGATGGTGGAGCTGCAGCGACATGGACGCGCCCGGCTTCACCGACGAGGCGCTTCACCTGGAAGCGCTCGCCGCTGTCCACGCTGTCGTAGCTGCCCCAGGGGCGGAACACCTCCCGGTGCAGCGCGGTCTCGTAGCGGCCCTGGGCCTTCAGCTGCTGGACCAGCTGCTTCACGTCCTGCACGCGGTCGCGGGGTGCCACCAGCACAGCGTCCTTGGTCTCGACCACGACGTGGTCCCTGAGCCCGACCGCCGCGATCAGCCGGCTGGTCGAGTGCAGGTAGCAGCCGTGTGCGTCCTCGACCAGGACGTCGCCGGCGGTGACGTTGCCCGCTGCGTCGGTCGGCAGTGCGTCCTGGAGCGCAGACCACGAACCGACGTCGCTCCAGCCCGCGGACATCGGCACCACGACCGCCGCGCGGGTCTTCTCCATCACGGCGTAGTCGATGGAATCGCTGGGACAGGCGCCGAACTCCGCCTCTGGCAGCCGCGTGAAGTCGAGGTCGCGCTTCGCCGCCGCGACCGCGCGCTCGCAGGCGGCAAGAATGGCGGGTGCATGCGCACCGAGCTCGGCGAGGAACGCGCGCGCGCGGAACATGAACATGCCGCTGTTCCAGAAGTAGTCGCCGGACGCGACGTACTTCTCGGCCGTCGCGGCGTCCGGCTTCTCGACGAATTCGGCAACAGCGTAGGCGGGCCCAGCGCCCTTCTCGCGCCGGATGTAGCCGTACCCGGTCTCGGGCCGGTCGGGCACGATGCCGAAGGTGACGAGCTTGCCTGCGTCGGCGGCCGCGCGACCCGCGGCCACGGCGGCCTGGAATGCTTCGACGTTGCGGATGACGTGGTCTGCAGGAAGGACCAGCAGCAAGGGATCGGCGTCGGCGCCGCCCTTTCCTTTCACGTGTGACTTCTCAAGCGCCACCAGGGCCGCTACCGCCACCGCCGGCGCCGTATTGCGGCCGACAGGCTCAAGAATGATCGCCTGCGGCGCTGCACCCGATTCACGCAACTGCTCGGCCACCATGAAGCGGTGGCTCTCGTTGCAGACGACGACCGGCGCGCCGAGATCCGCGAGCCCCTCGAGGCGCGCCGCGGTCTCCTGCAGCATCGTGCGGTCCCCGACGAGCGGCAGCAGCTGCTTCGGGTACAGCTCGCGCGAGAGCGGCCAGAGCCGCGTGCCGGAGCCGCCGGAGAGGATGACGGGGATGAGCATGGGATGCGAATTTTAACCTCAATGCATGGCTGCACGTCGCCGAAAGCACCCTCGACTTCCCAGCCGCGAGAGCGACGTGCCAGTGTTATACAGATTTCTGTATACTACGAACATGAAGACCACACTGGACCTCGACGACGAGTTGCTGGTGCGTGCCAAGGCCCATGCTGCCCGCGAGAGCAAGAGCCTGACGGCGCTCATCGAGGAGGGACTGCGGCTAAGACTGCGATCCCGCCAACGTGGCCCGGCACGCCGCGGATCATCGGGGTTGTCCGTCTACCAGGGCCGAGGCGGGCTCGTCGTCGGCGTTGATCCGTTATCGAACCGCTCACTGACCGAAGCGGCAGACGATGACGCCTGACATCAACGTCCTGCTGGCCGCCTCGCGCAGCGATCACCCGCACCATCCTGTCGCGAGCGCGTGGCTCGACGAGGCCATCGCAGCCGCCGAGACTGGCGGTAGCCTGATCGTGCTGCCAATGGTGCTCGCGGGCTTCCTGCGACTGGCTACCCACGCGAAGGTGTTCCGGCAACCGACCCCGCCCGAGGCCGCGGTCGCGTTCATCGACTCGTTGCTGGCGGCCCCTGGCGTCGAGATTGCCGAATTGGGTCGAGAATGGCCCTCGATGCGCCGGCTGGTGCTCCAGTACGATCTTGCGGCGAACGATGTCCCGGACGCATGGATCGCCGCAGCGGTGCAAACGCTCGGCTCGCGCCTCGTGACATTCGATCGCGGATTCGAGCGCTGGCTGGGACGCTCGGAGCTGACGATACTGCGCTCGGCCTGAAGTCGCCCGCGATCAAACCGCCAGTCGCTCGCCCCGCCCGATGCCGTGGTACTTCAGCCCGAAGCTCTTCACCAGCACCGGGTCGTAGATGTTGCGGCCGTCGAAGATCACGGGGTGCCGCAGTCGGTCGCGGATCAGGTCGAAATCGGGGCTGCGGAATTCCTGCCACTCGGTGACGATCACGAGCGCGTCCGAGCCGGCCAGCGCGGAATCAGCATCCGCGACAAGTTCGAGATCGGGGCGCTTGCCATAGATGCGGCTCGCCTCACCCATCGCGACCGGGTCGTACGCACGTACCTTCGCACCGACCTTCCACAGCGCCTCCATCAGCTCGCGGGCCGGCGCCTCGCGCATGTCGTCCGTGTTCGGCTTGAATGCGAGACCCCAGATCGCGATGGTCTTGCCCTTCAGGTTGCCCTCGAAGTACGCGGAGAGCTTGCGGTAGAGGAGCTGCTTCTGCCGCTTGTTCACGCCCTCGACGGACTTCAGGAGCTGCGCGTCGAACTGGTACTCGCCCGCGCTGTGCACCAGCGCCTTCACGTCCTTCGGGAAGCACGAGCCGCCGTAGCCGGCGCCCGGGTAGATGAAGCCGTAGCCGATGCGCGGGTCGGAGCCGATGCCGACGCGCACCTTCTCGATGTCGGCGCCCATGCGCTCGGCGAGGTTCGCGATCTCGTTCATGAAACTGATCTTGGTCGCGAGCATCGCGTTCGCCGCGTACTTGGTGAGCTCCGCGGAGCGCACGTCCATGACGATCATGCGCTCGCGGCTGCGCGTGAACGGGTCGTAGAGCGTCTTCAGGAGTTCCGCCGTGCGCGGGTTGTCCGTGCCGACGATCACGCGGTCCGGCTTCATGAAGTCCGCGACCGCCGCGCCCTCCTTCAGGAACTCGGGGTTCGAGACCACGTCGAACTCGATCTTGCTGCCGCGCTCGCCGAGCGTCTGCTCGATGCGCTCGCGCACCTTGTCCGCCGTGCCGACCGGCACCGTGGACTTGTCCACGACGATGCGGTACTCGGTCATGTGGCGGCCGATGGTCTCGGCGACGGAGAGGACGTGCGACAGGTCCGGCCGAGCCGTCCTCCTCGGGCGGGGTGCCGACCGCGATGAACTGGAAGAGGCCGTGGGCGATGCCCTCCTCGGCGCTGGTCGTGAACTTGAGGCGCCCCTTCTCGAAGTTGCGCCGCACGATGACGTCGAGCCCCGGCTCGTGAATCGGAATCTCGCCCTGCTGGAGCCGCTCGATCTTGCCTGCATCGATGTCCACGCAGACCACGTTGTTGCCGGCTTCCGCGAAGCACGCACCTGTGACCAGGCCGACGTAGCCGGAACCGAATATTGTAACTTTCACGCGTAAGCCTTTGGTTTTGTTAACTTACTTTTCAGCGGGACAGCCGCCGCGAAGGCGCCAAGTCTAGCAGAGCTGCCCGCTGGACAGCGCATGGCTGAAATAGGTGCCAGGCACCGATTATCCGAGGTTGACGACCCTGGGGTTCGGCGGACCGCCGTCCTTGTAGTACTCGAGATACCAGTCCACGAACACGCGGATGCCCGACTCGACCGGAGGTCGCAGGCGTGTAACCGACGTCGCGGGTCAGGTCGTCCACGTCGGCCCAGGTGTCGGGCACGTCGCCCGCCTGCAGGGGCAGCAGGTTCATCTGCGCCTTCTTGCCGAGGCACTGCTCCAGCACCTCGATGTAGTGCAGCAGTTCGACCGGTTTGCTGTTGCCGATGTTGTACAGGCGGTACGGGGCACGGCTCGAGCCCGGATCGGGCGCATCGCTGTCCCAGTCGGCATTGCCTGTCGCGATCCGGTCGCAGGCGCGCACCACGCCCTCGGCGATGTCGCCGACGTAGGTGAAGTCGCGACGGTGATGCCCGTGATTGAAGACGTCGATCGGCTTCCCTTCGAGGATGTTGCGCGTGAAGAGAAACAGCGCCATGTCCGGCCGGCCCCAGGGACCATAGACGGTGAAGAAACGCAGTCCCGTCACAGGCAGCGAATAGAGGTGCGCATACGTGTGCGCCATGAGCTCGTTCGCCTTCTTCGTCGCGGCGTAGAACGAAAGCGGGTGGTCCACGTTCTGGTGCACGGAAAACGGCATGTTGGTGTTCGCGCCGTACACGGAACTCGTGGACGCATAGACCAGGTGCCGGACGCCGTTGTGGCGGCAGCCTTCGAGAACGTTCGTCGTGCCGACGAGGTTGCTGTCCACGTAGGCGAGCGGGTTCTGGATCGAATAGCGCACGCCCGCCTGGGCCGCCAGGTGGATAACGCGCTCGAACTTCTCCTTCGCGAACAGTTGCTGCCATGCCCTCGCGGTCCGCGAGGTCGAGCTTCACGAAGCGGAAGCCCGGCAGCGCCCCGAGCATCTCGAGCCGCGCGTGCTTGAGCCGCACGTCGTAGTAGTCGTTCAGGTTGTCGAGGCCCACGACCTCGTCGCCCCGCTCGAGGAGCTTGCGGGCCGTGTGGTAGCCGATGAAGCCGGCGGCGCCGGTGACGAGGAGCTTCATAGCCTCCCGTCCACCTCGTCCGCCCGGAACACGTACTTGATGTCGTAGAGCACGTGGTCCTTCCGACCGAGAGCGCGAACGCCGGCGATGCCCATGCTGCGGAACTTGTCGTGCGCCACGCCCATCACCACCGCGTCGTAGGTGCCTGGCTTGAGCCGCCGGACCGGGCGCAGGCCGTACTCGTGGTCGGCTTCGGCGGCGTCGGCCCAGGGATCGTAGACATCCACCTTGGCACCGTACTTCTGGAGTTCGCGCACGACGTCCACGATCTTCGAATTACGGACGTCGGGGCAGTTCTCCTTGAAGGTGAGCCCCATGACAAGAATCCGCGCGTCCTTCACCTGGATGCGGCGGCCGATCATGAGCTGCGCGACCTGCTGCGCCACATAGATGCCCATGTTGTCGTTGATGCGGCGGCCCGCGAGGATCATCTCCGGGTGGTAGCCGATCGCCTGCGCCTTGTGCGTCAGGTAGTACGGATCCACGCCGATGCAGTGCCCGCCCACGAGGCCCGGCCGGAACGGCAGGAAATTCCACTTGCTGCCGGCGGCCTTCAGCACTTCCTCGGTGTCGATGCCGAGCCGGTTGAAGATGAGCGCGAGCTCGTTGATGAGCGCGATGTTCACGTCGCGCTGGGTGTTCTCGATCACCTTGGCGGCCTCGGCCACCTTGATGCTCGACGCCTTGTGCGTGCCCACGGTCACGATGGAGCGGTAGAGCGAATCGACGAACTCCGCCACCGCGGGCGTCGAGCCCGAGGTCACCTTGCGGATGGTCGAGAGGCGGTGCTGCTTGTCGCCGGGGTTGATGCGCTCCGGGCTGTAGCCCGCGAAGAAGTCCTTGTTGAACTTGAGGCCCGAGACGCGCTCGAGGATCGGCACGCAGACTTCCTCGGTGCAGCCCGGGTAGACCGTGGACTCGTAGACCACGACGTCGCCCTTCTTCAGCACCTGCCCCACCGACTCGCTCGACTTCACGAGCGGCGTGAGGTCCGGCCGCTTGTACTCGTCGATGGGCGTGGGCACGGTCACGATGAACACGCGACAGGACTTGAGATCCGCGAGCTTGGTCGTGCAGGTGAGTTTGGTCGCGGCAGCGAGCTCGGCCGCGTCGGTCTCGAGCGTGCTGTCGTGGCCCCGGCGGAGTTCATCGACACGCGCAGCCTTGACGTCGAAACCGACGGTCGTGAAGCGCTTGCCGAACTCGACGGCGAGCGGCAGCCCGACGTAGCCGAGGCCGATGACACCGATGCGGAGATTGCGGAGGTTGAAGCGTGGCATGGGAAGCGGTTGCGATTAGTGACTAGCGGTTAGCGGATAGTAAGAAGCGGTTGCTGACTGGCCGTTAGCGGATAGCAGGAAGCGGTAGATTGCCAGAGGTTGTGGCATCCAAGTGAGAACCCGGTCAAGTAGCGGGCAAACCCCCTACAGCACATAGAGCACCGCCCACAGCCCCACCCCCGTCATCACCACGAAGTACGGCAGCGCCATCCAGATCATGCGCAGGTAGCCGAGGCGGATGAGCGGCGCGAGCGTCGAGGTGAGCAGGAACAGGAACGCCGCCTGGCCGTTCGGCGTGGCGACGCTCGGGATGTTGGTGCCGGTGTTGATGGCGACTGCGGCCATCTCGAACTGCTCCCGCGACACCAGCCCCTGCAGCAGCGCCGCCTTCAGCTCCGTAATGTAGATCGAGGCCACGAATACGTTGTCGCTGATCGCGGACAGCACGCCGGTGGCGACGTACAGGAGGCCCGCCTGGGTTCGCCCCTCGTGGGCGAGCACCTCGCGCATCAGGGGCTCGAACAGGTGCTGGTCGTGGATGCCGGCGACGATCACGAAGAACACGACCAGCAGCGCCGTGAACGGCAGCGCGGACTCGAACGCCTTGCCGATGCGCTGCTCCTCGACGATGCCGGTGAAGCTGGTCGCGAGGATGATCACGAGCAACCCGATCAGGCCGACCTCGGCCACGTGGAATGCGAGGCCGAACACCAGGATCGCCGCCACCAGCGCCTGCGCAATCAGCACCTGCCGGTCGCGCGGCGTGGCCCTGGCGGCCATGTGCTCGCTGTGATCGCGCAGCACCTCCCGCACCGCCGCCGGGAGCCCGGCGCCGTAGCCGAAGAGCCGGAACCGCTCGAGCGCCCAGCAGGTCGCGAGGCCGGCGATCGCGACCGGCACCGACACCGGCGCGACCTTCACGAAGAACTCGACGAAATTCCACCCCGCCTGCTCGGCAATCAGGAGGTTCTGCGGCTCACCCACCTGAGTCATGACGCCGCCGATCGCCGTGCCGACCGCGCCGTGCATCATGAGGCCGCGCAGGAAGGCCCTGAACTGCTCGAGATCCTCGCGGTGGGGCGCGCGAACGGCCGCGTCGTGCGTGGCGTCGTGCGCCTCGTCGTGCGGCTTGCCCGAGGCGACTCGGTGGTACACCTCGTAGAAACCGGCGCCGACGGTGACCGCGACCGCGACGACCGTGAGCGCGTCGAGGAACGCCGACAGCAGCGCAGAGACCGCGCAGAAGAGCACCGCCAGCATCGGCGGCGACCGCACCCTGAGCAGCAGCCGCGTGAAGACGTAGAGCAGCAGGTCCCGCAGGAAGTAGATGCCCGCGACCATGAAGACCAGCAGCAGGATCACGGGCACCGCCCCGAGCACCTCGCGGTACACGCCCTCGGCGGTCGTGAGCCCCATGAGCACGGACTGGATCGCGAGCAGGCCACCCGGCTGCAGCGGGTAGCAGCGCAGCGCCATGGCGAGCGTGAAGATGAACTCCGCGAGCAGCACCCAGCCGGTGACGGCCGGCCCCGCCAGGATCAGCAGCAGCGGGTTCACGACCAGGAAGCCGACGATGACGAGCTTGTACCAGCCGGGCGCGTGGCCCAGGAAGTTGCGTACGAACGCCTGCGACAGCGTCGTGGTCACGACACCTGCTCGAAGCTGCGCCACAGGGTCCTGCCCCCGCTCGCCTTGTCCAGCGCGGCGAGACGGCGCTCGTGCGCGGCCTCCTCCTCCTCGCTCGCCTTGCGGACGACCAGCTCGCCGCGCGGCCGCTTCGCGCGCTTCGCCTTCGCCTGCTTCGCTTCGGCCTGCTCTCCCTCGCCGAGCCCGAGCGCGCCCTGCCCGCCCGTCATCGCGAGGTACACCTCGAGCAGCAGGTCGGCGTCGAGCAGCGCGCCGTGCAGCTCGCGGTGCGAGTTGTCCACCGAGTAGCGCTTGCAGAGCGCGTCCAGCCCGTTGCGCTGGCCGGGGTGCATCTGCCGGGCCATCGGCAGCGTGTCGAGCACGAGGCACTGCTCCGCGATCGTGACCTTCGGCCCGGGCAGCAGCGCGAGCTCCGCGTCGAGGAACGTCACGTCGAACGGAGCGTTGTGGATGACGAGCTCGGCCCCGCGGATGAACTCGAGCAACTCGCCCGCGATCTCCGCGAACCGCGGCTGGCCCTTCAGGAACTCCTCGGTCAGGCCGTGAACCTGCAGCGCGCCCGCGTCGATCTCGCGGTCCGGCCAGAGGTAGCGCTGGAAGAGCCGACCGGTCCTGCGGCGGTTGACGACCTCGATGCAGCCGATCTCGATGATGCGGTGGCCGAGTTCAGGCTCGAGACCCGTGGTCTCGGTGTCGAGGACGACTTGACGCATGGGAGCGGTCCGTTAGTGTTCAGCGCACCGCCTCCGCCAGCGCCGCCACCACCTTCGCCTGCTGCTCCTCGGTCAGGTACGGGTGCATCGGGAGGCTGATGACGCGGCGTGCAGCCGCCTCGGACAGTGGAAAGCGGCCCACGGGCTGGTCGAGGTAGGCGAACACCGGCTGCTCGTGCAGCGGCACGGGATAGTGCACGGCAGTGGGGACGCCCGCGGCCTTCATGCGCGTCTCGACCACGTCGCGCCGGTCCACCTCGACGGTGTACTGCGCGAAGACGCAGGTATTGAAGGGCTCGACCCAGGGCGCCCGCACGGCGCCGTCCGCCCCGAAGGCCTCACGGATGAGTCGCTCGTAGCTGGCCGCGACCCGGGCGCGCGCGGCCACCTCGTCGTCGAAGATCTCCATCTTCGCGAGCAGCACCGCGGCCTGGATCGAATCGAGCCGGCCCGTGAGGCCGAGGCGCGGGTGGTGGTAGCGGCGGTCCTGGCCGTGCACGCGGATCTCGCGCATCAGCTTCGCGAGGCCGTCGTCGTCGGTGAAGAGCGCGCCGCCGTCGCCGTAGCAGCCCAGCGGCTTCGACGGGAAGAACGACGTGGCGCCGATGAGCGACAGCGCGTTCGAGCGCCGCCCCTTGTAGGTCGCGCCGAAGCTCTGCGCCGCGTCCTCGATCACCGGCAGCCCGTGCCTCGAGGCGATCGCGTTGATGGCATCGAAGTCCGCGCACTGCCCGTAGAGCGACACCGGCATGATCGCGCGCGTGCGCGGCGTGATCGCGGCCTCGAGCTTCGCGGGATCGAGGTTCCAGGTGCGCGGGTCGATGTCCACGAACACCGGGCGCGCCCCGATGAGCGCGATCATCTCGGCGGTGGCGAAGAAGGTAAATGGCGCCGTGATCACCTCGTCGCCCGGCGCGACGTCGAGCGCCATGAGCGCGATCAGGAGCGCATCCGTGCCGCTCGAAACGGCGACGCAGTGCTTCGTCCCGCAGTAGCGGGCCAGCACCTGCTCGAGCTCGGCCACTTCCGGTCCCATCACGTACTGGCCGTGCTCGAGCACCCGCGCGATCCGCGCGTCCACCGACGGCTTGATGCGGCGGTACTGGGTCTTTAGGTCGATGAAGTCCATGGTGGTTGGAGCGGGCGTTTGCGGTGCGTCCAAGGCTACCGGAAATAGAGCCAAAACCGGAGAGCGGATAGTGACTAGCGGATAGTAAGAAAAGAGGCTCTGGCTCTTACTATCCGCTATCCGCTAGTCACCATCCGCTTCCTGCGATGCGCTAACCGCTGGTCATTAACCGCTTTCCCCTCCGGCCTGCTCATCCACCCCCCGGTTCGCGAGTTCGTCCGCCCGCTCGTTGCCCTCGTGCCCCGAGTGGCCGCGCACCCAGTGCCAGTGCATCTCGTGGCGCAGGATCTCCTCCTCGAGGCGGACCCAGAGATCGGCGTTCTTCACGGGCTTGCGGTCGGCGGTCTTCCAGCCGCGCTTCTTCCACTGCGGCAGCCACTCGGTGATGCCGTTGCGCACGTACTGCGAATCCGTGTAGAGCTGCACCTTGCAGTGGCGCTTGAGTGCGGCGAGTGCCTCGATCGCGGCGGTGAGTTCCATGCGGTTGTTCGTGGTGTGCGGCTCGCCGCCCCAGAGCTCGCGCTCGTGCCCGCCCGACACGAGCCACGCACCCCAGCCGCCGGGTCCCGGGTTGCCGCGGCAGGCGCCGTCCGTGTAGATCCTGACCTCGGTCACGCCACGTTTCTCGTGGTCGGCTCCGCGGCGCCGACGGACACCACGCGCGCGCGCTGCCAGACGGGCCGGATAGGCGTGAGCGCGCGCACGCGCTTGCGCGCCTTGAGGAGGTACGCGCCCGCGAGCGGCGCCATGAGTTCGGGTCCACGGCGCTCGAACCAGCTCGCCGGGTCGGCACTGCGACGCCTGCGCCACGGCGCGACGAACAGGAATCGCTGCGAGAGCACGACCTCGAACCCGAGCAGTCGCAGCCAGTCCCGGATGCGCCCTTCGCCGAGCAGTCGCACGGCGTGCGGCAGGAAACGCCCGCGCGAAATCCGGTTGCGCAGCCCCCAGGGGCCGAGCGGACTGAATCCGCAGATGGCGACCTGGCCCTCGCCCATCAGCACGCGCTCGACCTCGCGGAGGATCTCGTGCGGATTCGACGCGTGCTCGAGCGTGTGCGGCAGCAGCACGCCCTCGATGCTGCCGGTCGCAATCGGCAATGCGTCGTACTGCGCGCGGATCGTGCCGGGACCCTGCGCATCGGGCGCGATGAGCCAGTGATGCTGGGCCCGCGCGGACGCCGCAAGCTCGGCGCCCTCGCCCCAGCGGCCCACCTGCAGCATCTCGAAACCGACGACGTCCGTGAGCGCCTCGGCGAGCAGGCGCGCCTCGAATTCGAGCACTGCGCGTCCGGGCGGCGAGCAGAACCAGTCGCTGGCGGAAACGTCGTTCATCGGCGGCAAGGATAGCGGCAAAGACGTCGATTCCGTTCGAAATTCGTGAGACATATTCTGGATATTTCCGCCACGAACGGGTCTAATACGCGCGCCCGGACTCATGGCCGTCATTGGCGGGGGTCGCAGATGCTCGAAGTGAACCCGGTGCGGGCGTTTTCGGACAACTACATCTGGCTGATCCGCGCGCCGGCCGACCCGGGCGCCGCAGTGGTAGTGGATCCGGGACAGGCCCGACCGGTGGACGCCGTGCTCGAGCAACGTGGACTCAGGCTCCATGCGATCCTCGTCACGCACCACCACCCGGACCACGTCGGGGGGGTCGCGGAACTGGCGGCGAGTCACGGGGCCAGGGTCTTCGGACCAGCTCGCGAACGCATGCCCTGCGATGCGCAAACACTCGATGACGGAGACCATGTCCGCCTTGCAGAACTCGGCCTGGAATTCCTGGTGATGGCACTGCCCGGACACACGCTGGGGCACATCGCCTACTACGGTCACGGCGCACTCTTCTGCGGCGACACGCTCTTCAGCGGCGGCTGCGGCCGCCTGTTCGAGGGTACGCCCGCGCAGATGCTCGGCTCCCTCGACCGCATCGCCGCCCTGCCCGACGAGACGCGCATCTACTGCGCGCACGAGTACACGCTCGGCAACCTCAAGTTCGCGGCCAGCGTCGAGCCGGGCAACTGCCGACGTGATCGGCGCGCTCGAGGCCACGCGGGCATTGCGCGAGCGGGACGGCATCACGGTGCCGTCGGAACTCGGGCGCGAGCGCAGGTTCAACCCGTTCCTCCGCTGCCGCGAACCCGCGGTCCGCAGCGCAGCCGAGGCGCACGCCCGGAGACCCTTGCCGGAACCGTCCGACGTGTTCGCCACCGTGCGTTCCTGGAAGGACGGGTTCCGCTGATGCGCCGCCTGTCCGCACGCCTCGCACCGCTCGCCCTGCTCGGGCTCGGGATCGCGCTCGCCGGCTGCAGTTCCACCCGCACGAAGGACGACTACTCCAGCCTGCCGCCGTCGGCCGCCCACCCGGCCGGCAAGGCGCGCCCGGATGAGCCGCCCGGCCAGGTGCCGCCGCCACTCGAAAGCTTCCAGCAGTTGCCGCCGGACCAGTACGCGGACCTCCTCGACCGCGTGCGTGCGGGATACGCGCTCACCGACGTGCAGCACTACGGCGTGGACCGCGAGGTCGAAGGCTATCGGGCGAAGCCCGAGTTCCTGGACCGCACCTTCCGCCGCGGATCGCGCTACCTGCACTACATCGTGACCGAACTCGAGCGGCGCGGCATGCCGCTCGAACTCGCGCTGCTGCCGGTGGTCGAGAGCGCGTTCAACCCCGTCGCCTACTCCCGCAGCCGTGCGGCCGGCCTGTGGCAGTTCATCCCCAGCACGGGCAAGCACTACGGCCTCACGCAGAACTGGTGGATCGACGATCGGCGCGACGTGCGGCACTCGACCATGGCGGCGCTCGACTACCTGCAGTACCTGAACCGCTACTTCAATGGCGACTGGTACCTCGCGATCGCCGCATACAACGGCGGCGAAGGCACGGTGAGCGCCGCGATCCAGCGCAACGCCGCGGCCGGCCGGCCCACCGACTTCTTCAGCCTGGACCTGCGGGCCGAGACCCGCGACTACGTGCCGAAGCTGCTCGCGATCCGCCGCATCGTGGGCGACCCGGCCAGCCTACGACCTGCAGTTCGCGCCGATCGCGAACCAGCCGTACTTCGGCGCGGTGGACCCGGGCCGGCAGATCGACCTCGGCGAGGCGGCTGCGCTCGCGGGCATCTCGCGCGACGACATGTTCGCGCTGAACCCCGAGTTCAACCGCATGACCACGCCGCCCAACGGGCCGCACGAGCTGCTGCTGCCCGTCGAGGCCGTCGAGCCGTTCCGGCTGGCCCTGCTCACGGAGGAAGGCGTGGCGCGTGTCGCCGCGACCGCCGTGGCGCCCCCGACCAGCACGACGCACGCCGTTCGCGCGGCGAGACGCTGAGCGCGATCGCGCGCCGCTACGACGTGTCGATCGAGCAGCTCCGTGCAGCGAACGGGCTCCACGGCTCGACGATCCAGACCGGCGAAACGCTGCGCATCCCGGGCGCCGCCCCGGCGAGCGCGACGGCGGCCGAGCCGTCGCCGCACCGCGCGAGGATATCGCAGCACAGCTCCCGGAGCACCAGAAACCGCGCAGCAGCGAGTCGTCGTCGCAGGTCCACGTGGTCAAGGCCGGCGACTCGCTGTGGGGCATCGCGCGGCGCTACGGCGTGACCGTCCCGTCCCTCGCCGCGGCCAACGGCATGAGCCCGAGGCGCGCTCACACGCGGGCACCCGCCTCGAGATCCCGGGCGGCTCGCGCGGCGGCTCGTCGGGCTCCGCGCGAGACCACGCGCATGACCTACCAGGTGCGGCGCGGCGATACGCTCTCGGAGATCGCCGACAAGTTCAACGTGTCCGTGCGCCAGCTCACGACCTGGAACGGGCTGCGCCAGTCCGCGCCGCTGCGCACGGGCCAGCGACTCGTCGTCTACACCGACCCGCACCGGGTCGACGGAGGTTGACCCGGTGGCATTCCTTTCCGGCAAGCGCGCCCTGATCGTCGGACTCGCCACCGAGCGTTCCATCGCCTACGGCATCGCGGCCGCGATGCGTCGCGAGGGCGCGGAGCTCGCCTTCACCTACCAGGGCGACCGGCTGAAGGACCGCGTGGTGGCGATGGCCGCGGAATTCGGCTCCAGCCTGGTGATGCCGATGGACGTCGCGAGCGACGCGGAGATCGACCAGGCATTCTCGAAGCTGCGCGAGGCCTGGGACACGCTCGACATCCTGGTGCACTCGGTGGCGTTCGCGCCGCGCGAGCAGCTCGCCGGGCGGCTACCTCGACAGCGTCACGCGCGAGGGCTTCCAGGTGTCGCACGACATCTCGAGCTACAGCCTGGCCGCGCTCGCCAAGGCGGCACGGCCCATGATGCTCGGGCGCCCGGGCGCCATCGTCACGATGAGCTACCTCGGCGCCGTGCGCTCGATACCGAGCTACAACGTGATGGGCGTGGCGAAGGCCAGCCTCGAGGCGAACATGCGGTTCCTCGCCGCCGACCTCGGCCCGCTGGGCATCCGCGTGAACGCGATCTCGGCAGGCCCGATCAAGACGCTCGCCGCGGCCGGCGTCGGCGGCTTCCGCAAGATGCTGAGCCACGTCGCGGCGCTCACGCCGCTCAAGCGCAACGTCACGATCGACGAAGTGGGCAACGCCGCGGCGTTCCTGTGCTCGGACCTCGCCTCGGGGATCACGGGCGAAGTGCTGTACGTGGATGCCGGGTACAGCCACGTCGGCATGTCGTTTCCGGAAGACGCGAAGTCGGACTAGCAGTCTCGTGACTAGCCGGATCGTGGATCCTTTCCCGCGACCGCGAGGTCCGAGCCCGCGCTTACTCGAACACCTGCTCGTTCAGCTTGATCTTCGCGGTGCGCCGGAGTTCCTGCTCGTAGGCGGAGAACTCGGCCCTGGCCGCGAGCGCCGGCCGCCTTCTGCGCGACCTGCCTGAACTGCAGCGCGGCGTCCGGCCCGGATGGCGCCGTACCGGCGCGCACCGCGGTCACGACGAACACAGCGACGTCTCCGCTCGCGAGCGCCGCCGTCCCGCCGGTGGCCTTGCCGGGCGCAGGCCGGGCAGCGATGAACACGGCCTTGATCAGCGCGGGCTCGACACCCTCCGCGGTCCTGCCGATGGTCGAAGGCCCGGCCGGGGCGACGCCCGACTCCTGTGCAACGTCGGCGAAAGCCGCGCCGCCCGTGATCTTCGCGGCGGCCGCGAGCGCCGCGGCCTCCGCCGCCTTGCGCGCACCCTGATCGCGCAGGCTCGCCTCGACCTCGGTCCGCACCTCGTCCAGGGACCGCCGTGCGGCCGGCTTGTAGTCCGTGACCCGGACGACCACTACGTCGTCGTCGGTGACGTTGATGGCAGGGCTGTTCTGGCGCTCCTGCAGCACCTCGTCGCTGAAGACCGCGTCGATCACCTTGCGGTTGCCCGCGAACGGCCCGCCGCCCTGCCGGGTGTAGCCCTCGACGGTCGCGAGCGTCAGGCCGTGCTTCTTCGCCACGCTGTCGAGCTCGCTCAGCGAGGCGAACGCGTCGTCCGCGAGCTGCTGCGACTTCTCGTAGAAGAGCGACTGCGCCTGCTCGCTGCGGTAGTCGGCCTCGAGGTCGGCGCGGACCTCGTCGAAGGTGCGCTGGTGCGCCGGCTGCACGTCCTCGAGGAGGATGACGTGGTAACCGAACTGGGTCTTCACCGGCCCGGCGATCTCGCCCTTCTGCATCTTGAACAGCGCTTCCGCGAATGGCTGCACGTAGCTTTCCCTGGTCGCCCAGCCGAGGTCGCCGCCCTGGGTCTTCGAGCCAGGATCGTCGGAGTTGTCGCTGGCGAGCTTGCCGAAATCCTCGCCGGCCTTCGCCTTTGCCAGGACCTGCTCGGCTTTCTTCTTTGCCGCCGCGTCATCCGTGCCCGACTCGATGAGGATGTGCCTCGCCCGGCGGCGCTCGGCGTCCAGGTAGCGCTCGGCGGCGACCTGGTCGTAGTACTGGTGCAGCGCCTCGTCCGTGACCGCGACCGTCGCCGCGACATCAGCCGCCTTGAGCTCGACGTACTGCAGCGTCACCGTCTCCGGCGTCACGAACTTCGTCGGGTTGGCCTCGTAGTACGCCTGCACCTGCGCCGGCGTGACCGGGACCTGTGCAGCGAACGGCGCGGTGGCGATGGTGTAGGCATCGATGTCGCGGGTCTCGCCCTCGAGTGCGATGCGACGCCCGACCTCGCCCGGCGTCGCGAAGGCCGAGATGCCGATGCCGTTGCTCAGCTGCCCGATCTCGATGTCGCGGCGGAACTCCGCCTCGAACTGCGGCTCCGTCTGGCCCTGTGCGCGCAGCAGCGCCCCGTAGCGGTCGCGCGAGAACTTGCCATCCACCTGCAGCGCCTGGATAGCCTCGATCTGGCGCGCGATGTCCACGTCGCTCACGCGATAGCCCATCGCGGTAGCGTGCTGGATCATCACCTCGCGGCCAACGAACTCGTCGAGCAGCTTCTTCTGCTCGGCCTTCACGACCGCCTCCGGCAGCTCGTTGCGGGCGGCCTGCTGCAGCTCGGTCTGGCGCTGCTGCCAGGCGCTGCGCACCCGCTCGACGGGGATGCTCTCGCCGTTCACCTTGGCGGCGGCGGCGGTCGGACCGGACTCGAAGCGGATGCCCCAGAATACGAACACGACGGCGATGGCGCCGAGGAACAGCGCGGCGAACCAGCCGGAAATCTTGTCACGGATCTTCTGCAGCATAGGAAGTGACTATCGGTTAGCGGTTAGCGGTTGGTGGCCGGAGGGGCCCTCGGCCCATTCCCGGCCCATTCTTCGTTGCGGCCGTCTTTATACAAGAAAGCCCGCTGCTGCGGGCTCTCTTCGACATCGAAAGTTGGCGGAGTGGACGGGACTCGAACCCGCGACCCCCGGCGTGACAGGCCGGTATTCTAACCAACTGAACTACCACTCCGCGTTTGTCTGGTGGGTGCTGAGGGGATCGAACCCCCGACCTACGCCGTGTAAAGGCGTCGCTCTCCCAGCTGAGCTAAGCACCCGCGCCCCCTGGGTAGCTCGCTAGTTTAGGGCATCTTTCAGGCCCTTTCCAGCCTTGAACGCAGGTGCACGGCTCGCCGGGATGGCGATCGGTTCGCCCGTGCGGGGGTTGCGGCCAGTCCGCGCCGCCCGGCTCTTTGCCACGAAGGCTCCGAAACCCGAAAGCGTCACGGTGTCGCCGGCGCGCAGTGCTTCGGTGATGGCGGCGAGCACGGCTTCGATCGCCTGGGCCGCATCGGACCGCGCGAGCCCGGTGCGCTCGCTCACGGCTTCCACTAGGTCGTTCCTGTTCATCTCTTGTACCTCCAGTTGGCCGCGTACGGCCGTCAGTGTGCGTGGACGGGCTTGCCCTGGCGCCGTCCCTGTCGCTTGGCCGGCTTGGGCGTGTCGATCGCCGCCGGTGCAGTCACGGTCACGGGGTGCGGCATGGTCCTGAGCGCCAGCTGCAGCACCTCGTCGATCCACTTGACGGGCTTGATCTCGAGGCTGCCCTTGATGTTGTCGGGGATCTCGGCGAGGTCCTTCACGTTCTCGTCCGGGATCAGCACGGTGCGGATGCCGCCGCGGTGGGCCGCGAGCAGCTTCTCCTTGAGGCCGCCGATCGGCAGCACCTCGCCGCGCAGCGTGATCTCGCCGGTCATGGCGACGTCGCTGCGCACGGAGCTGCGGGTCAGCGCCGAGACCAGCGCCGTGCACATGCCGATGCCGGCGCTCGGGCCGTCCTTCGGCGTGGCGCCCTCGGGCACGTGGATGTGCACGTCGGACTTCTGGTAGAACTCGGGCTCCAGGCCCAGCAGGGCCGCGCGGCTGCGCACCACGGTCATCGCGGCCTGGATCGACTCCTGCATCACCTCGCCCAGCTGGCCGGTGTGCGTGAGCTTGCCCTTGCCGGGCATCACCGCCGCCTCGATCGTGAGGAGTTCCCCGCCCACCTCGGTCCACGCGAGGCCGGTCACCTGGCCGACCTGGTCGGCGTCCTCGGCGCGGCCGTAGCGGAAGCGCTTCACGCCCAGGAACTTCGAGAGGTTCTTCGGCGTCACCGACACCTTCTTGCGGTCCTTCTCGAGCAGCAGCTCCTTCACGGCCTTGCGGCAGATCTTGGAGAGCTCGCGCTCGAGGTTGCGGACGCCCGCCTCCCGCGAGTAGTGCCGGATGATCTCGATGATCGCCGAGTCGCTCACCGTGAGCTCCTCGGTCTTGAGCCCGTTCGCCTTCACCTGCTTCGGCAGCAGGTAACGGCGGGCGATGTTGGCCTTCTCGTCCTCGGTGTAGCCCGGCAGCCGGATCACTTCCATGCGGTCGAGCAGCGGCGCCGGGATGTTCAGGCTGTTCGCGGTGCAGACGAACATCACCTCGGAGAGGTCGAAATCCACCTCGAGGTAGTGGTCGTTGAACGAGTGGTTCTGTTCGGGGTCGAGGACCTCGAGCAGCGCGGAGGACGGGTCGCCGCGGAAGTCCATGGACATCTTGTCCACTTCGTCGAGCAGGAAGAGCGGGTTCCTGACGCCGGTGCGCGCCATGTTCTGCACGATCTTGCCTGGCATCGAGCCGATGTAGGTGCGGCGGTGGCCGCGGATCTCGGCCTCGTCGCGCACGCCGCCGAGCGACATGCGCACGAACTTGCGGTTGGTCGCGCGCGCGATGGACTGCCCGAGCGAGGTCTTGCCCACGCCCGGAGGACCCACGAGGCACAGGATCGGACCCTTGAGCTTCTGCACCCGCTGCTGCACGGCGAGGTACTCGACGATGCGCTCCTTGACCTTCTCGAGTCCGTAGTGATCCTCGTTCAGGACCTTGTCCGCGCCGGCGAGGTCGTGCTTGACCTTGGTGCGGCGCTTCCAGGGCGCCTTCACCAGCCAGTCGATGTAGTTGCGGACGACGGTGGCCTCGGCCGACATCGGCGACATGAGCTTCAGCTTGGCGAGCTCGGATTTCGCCTTGTCGCGCGCCTCCTTGGGCATCCCGGCGCGGGAGATGCGCTTCTCGAGCTCGGCGATCTCGTTGGGCGCGTCGTCCATCTCGCCCAGTTCCTTCTGGATCGCCTTCATCTGCTCGTTCAGGTAGTACTCGCGCTGGCTCTTCTCCATCTGCTGCTTGACGCGGCCGCGGATGCGCTTCTCGATCTGCAGCACGTCCATCTCGCCCTCGATGAGTGCGAGGATGTGCTCGAGCCGGTCGCGCACTTCCTGGATCTCGAGGATGCGCTGCTTCGCGTCGAGCTTGAGCGACATGTGCGCCGCCACCGTGTCGGCGAGGCGTCCCGGCTGCTCGATGCCCGCGAGCGAAGTCAGGATCTCCGGCGGGACCTTGCGGTTCAGCTTCACGTACTGCTCGAACTGCGAGACCACCGAGCGCACGAGCACGTCCATCTCGCGCTCGTCGTAGGGCTCGCCGTCGCCGAGCAGGCTCACCTTCGCAACGAAGTAGTCACCCGCCTCGAGCGACTCGACCTTCGCCCGGTCGCCGCCCTCGACCAGGACCTTGACGGTGCCGTCGGGGAGCTTCAGGAGCTGGAGGATGGTCGCGACCGTGCCGACCTCGTAGAGGTCCTTCGGCGCCGGATCGTCCACGTCGGCCTGCTTCTGCGCGAGCAGCAGGATCTGCTTCGACACCGTCATCGCCTGCTCGAGGGCGAGGATGGACTTCTCCCGGCCGACGAACAGCGGGATCACCATGTGCGGGTAGACCACCACGTCGCGCAGCGGCAGGACCGGCAGCGACTCGGGAATGGTCGCGGCCTCGGTAGCGGTGGGTGCGTTCGTCACTTGAGGGATCTCCGGAACCGGATGGAGGCACGGGCGGCACGCCCGTCAGATACGCCCATCTTTGTGGACGCGCTGCGCAGATTCAATAGGGAAAGCAGGAAATAGGAAAATTCGGTGCCAGGCACCTATTTTCCAGTCGAGTGGAAAATAGGTGCCTGGCACCGAATTTTCCCGGTCAGTGGTCGGAGCCGGTGCGCCGCTCCTCGACGGCGGCGAGCCGCGGCTCTTCGGCCCCGTAGACGAGGTACGGCTTGCTCTCGCCCTCGATCACGTCGTCGTCGATGACGACCTTCTGCACGTTACGCATGCCCGGCAGGTCGTACATGATGTCGAGCAGCACGTTCTCGAGGATCGTGCGTAGCCCGCGCGCGCCGGTCTTGCGCTGCATCGCGCGTCTCGCCACGGCCCGCAGCGACTCCTCGCGGAACTCGATCTCGACGCCTTCCATGTCGAAGAGCTTGCGGTACTGCTTGGTGAGCGCGTTGCGCGGCTCGGTCAGGATCTGCATGAGCGCAGCCTCGTCGAGCTCGTCGAGCGTCGCGACCACCGGCAGGCGCCCGACGAACTCGGGGATCAGGCCGTACTTGATCAGGTCCTCGGGCTCGACGTCGTGGAACAGGTCGCTGCCGTGCGGACGCGCGTTCTGCTCGCGCACCTCGGCCACGAAGCCGATGCCGCTCTTCTGCGTGCGGTTCATGATGATCTTCTCGAGTCCCGAGAAGGCGCCGCCGCAGATGAAGAGGATGTTGCCGGTGTCCACCTGCAGGAATTCCTGCTGCGGGTGCTTGCGCCCGCCCTGCGGCGGGACCGAGGCGATCGTGCCCTCGATCAACTTCAGCAGCGCCTGCTGCACGCCCTCGCCCGACACGTCGCGGGTGATGGACGGGTTGTCGGACTTGCGCGAGATCTTGTCGATCTCGTCGATGTAGACGATGCCGGTCTGCGCCTTCTCGACGTCGTAGTCGCACTTCTGCAGCAGCTTCTGGATGATGTTCTCGACGTCCTCGCCGACGTAGCCCGCCTCGGTGAGGGTCGTCGCATCCGCGATGGTGAACGGGACGTTGAGGAGCCGCGCCAGCGTCTCGGCCAGCAGCGTCTTGCCGCTGCCGGTCGGGCCGATCAGCAGGATGTTGCTCTTGGCGAGCTCGACCTCGTCGCGCTTGCCGCTCGCGCCGCGGGTCTGCAGCCGCTTGTAGTGGTTGTAGACGGCGACCGAGAGCACCTTCTTGGCGCGCTCCTGGCCGATGACGTACTCGTCGAGGACGTGCTTGATCTCGTGGGGCTTCGGCAGCTTCTCGCGGGTCTTCTCGGCCTTTTCCTCGAGTTCCTCGCGGATGATGTCGTTGCAGAGCTCGACGCACTCGTCGCAGACGAACACCGACGGGCCCGCGATCAGCTTGCGGACTTCGTGCTGGCTCTTGCCGCAGAAGGAGCAGTAGAGGAGCTTGCCGTCGTCGTGCTTGCCGCGTGATTCGTCCGCCATGCCCTGACCTTGTTGCGCCGCCCTTCCGGGCACTGTCGGGACCGCTGCAGACGGCCCCTCGTGGCTTATACCACGCGGCCGTAGCGGCCGCAAAAAACCCTGCCCTGACAGCGACTTATGCCAAACCCAGCTTGGCCGGCCCGCTCAGGCCGGGACTGGCAGTACCCGCAGCGCCTCGCTTCTGGAGAACCTCGTCCACGAGGCCGTAGGCGATCGCCTGCTCGCCAGTCATGAAGTTGTCGCGGTCCGTGTCCGCTTGATGCGTTCCATGGACTGGCCGGTGTGGTTCGAGAGGATGCGGTTCAGCCGCTCGCGCGCGTCGAGGATCTCGCGGGCGTGGATCTCGATGTCGGTGGCCTGGCCGTGGAAGCCGCCGAGCGGCTGGTGAATCATCACCCGCGAGTGCGGCAGGCAGAAGCGCTTGCCCTTCGCGCCACCGGCAAGCAGCACCGCGCCCATGCTGGCGGCCTGCCCGACGCAGATCGTGCTGATGTCGGGCTTGATGAACTGCATGGTGTCGTAGATCGCGAGCCCCGCGCTCACCGACCCGCCGGGCGAGTTGATGTAGAGCGCGATGTCCTTCTCCGGGTTCTCGGATTCGAGGAACAGGAGCTGCGCCACGATCAGGTTCGCCATGTGGTCTTCGACCTCGCCCACCACGAAGATCACGCGCTCCTTCAGCAGCCGCGAGTAGATGTCGTAGGCGCGTTCGCCGCGGGCGGTCTGCTCGACCACCATGGGGACGAGGTTCATGGAAGTCGGTACGAGTGCGTGGCATGGCTGGAGGGTGATCGGTGACTAGCGGTTGGCGGTTAGTGTAAGGCAACGGGAGAGCGGTTCACGCCCCGAAATTCATCACGTCCTTGAACGTCGCAGCCTGGTCCGTGACCCTGGCGCGCTCGAGCAGGTAATCGACCACCTGGTCCTCCAGCACCATGTTCTCGACCTGGCGCATCGCCTCGGCGTTCTGGCGGTAGGCCTTGAGGATGGCCGACGGATCCGGGTAGCTGCCGGCCACTTCGGCGAGGCGGCCCTCGACGCGCTCGCGGTCGAGCTTGAGACCGCGGGACTTGATGAGTTCGCCGAACAGCATGCCGAGCGCGACGCGACGCCGCGCGGGCTCGACGAACGGCTCCGGCGGCGGCACCTGCGAGGCATCCTTGGCGCCCATGCGACGCGCCGTGTCCATCTGCATCTCGCGCACCTGCGCGTCGACGAGACTCCTCGGCACCTCGACCGGGTTCGCCTCGAGCAGGCTTGTCGAGCAGCTGCTGCCGCAGGCGGGCGCGCACGTTGGTCTCGAGCTCGCGCCGCATGTTGTCCGTGACTTCGCTGCGCAACTGCGCCAGCCCGCCCTCGGTCACGCCGTACTCGCGGCAGAACTCGTCGTCGAGGTCCGGCAGGCTGCTGCTCCTCGACCTTCTTCATGCGCACGTCGAACGATGCGGTGCGCCCGGCCAGCGACTTGTTCTGGTAATCGTCCGGATAGCGCACGTCGATCTTGCGGTCCTCGCCGGCCTTCATGCCGGTGATGCCGGCCCTCGAATTCCTTGAGCATGCGCCCGCCGCCGAGCAGCACGGCGACGTCGGTGCCCTTGCTGCCCTCGAACTCGGCGCCGTCACTGCAGTCCCACGAAGTCCATGGTGACGCGGTCGCCCTCGCGGCTCTCGCGCTCGACGAGGTCGAACTTCGGGCGCTGCGCGCGCAGGTTCTCGACCATCGCGTCCATGTCGGCCTCCGCGACCTCGGCCACGGGTCGCACGACCTCCATACCCTCGACGTTCTTGAGGGTGATGTCCGGGATACACCTCGAAGATGGCGCGGTACTTGAGGTCCTCGCCCGGCGGCGATGGCAATCGGCTCGATGCGCGGGCCCGCCGCGGGGCTCAGCTTCTGCTGCGTGACCGCCTCGGCGAAGCTCGACTGCATCAGGTCGCCCACGACTTCCTGGCGCACCTGGGCGCCGAACTGCTGGCGAATGACCTTGAGCGGGGCCTTGCCCGGCCGGAAGCCCTTCAGCTTCGCCGTGCGGCTCACCTGCTGCAGGCGCTTGTCCACCGCCTGTTCGACGCGCTCCTTGGGAACGCTCACTTCCATGCGGCGCTCCAGCGCCCCGGTCTGTTCGACGGAAACCTGCATGCTCATCGGTCCTCGGAAGGGTCTGGGGCGCGCTCGTGGCCGCCCGGGAAAGCCGCGCATTTTGCCATGGAATCGGCCCGACAGGAGTCCAGCCGGGGACTGGTGCGAAAGGAGGGACTCGAACCCTCACGGGGGTTACCCACTGGAACCTAAATCCAGCGCGTCTACCAGTTCCGCCACTTTCGCGGGCACGCCGCCCCGGCCGGCGACCGGGCGGATTCTATAGGGAAATCAATCGATAAGCGCGTCCGCGGCGCTCGTGCGGCCTCGATCGAGCAGTCGCGATGGCAGGAGCGCGGCGACCAGGCACAGCAACAGGAGCGCCGTCCCGAGATTGATGACGAGGCTGTAATTGGATTTCCCGACCACCAGCGCGGCGAGCAGCGGCCCGGATGCCAGCCCCATCTTCGAGGCAAAGCCGCCCAGGGCCGCCATCTGGCCGGTGGCGTCGAACTCGGCGCACATGCCGAGCAGGTACGGGATGCCGAACGCCCAGGTGATGCCGATGACGCAGTTGGCCACCACGTACACGGAGGCAATCGTGCTGAAGTGCAACGCCCACGTGCAGGCTGCCGTCACCAGGATCGCAGCGGTCAGCGGCCACGTGCGCCCGTAGCGCGTGGAGAGAAGTATGACCAGCCCGGAGCCCGCGATGGCGATCCAGTCCGCGATGGCCAGCGCTCGACTGGTGATATCGATGCCGAGGCCCGCGGCCCGCCCGACACCGATCATGTACGCATACACGGCCATGTTGCCGCCCTGGAAAAGGAAGGTCGCGAAGAGGCTCAGTGTCAGCGGCCCGCGACGCACTCGCCCGTCCTCGGTCGTCGCAACCCGCCTCTGGTCGGAACCGGGCGGGTACGAATCCAGGAACGGCACCATGGCGAGGGTCGCGGCGCTGAAGAGGATCAGCGCGGCAAAAAGCACCCACGTACCCAGCACCGGAACGAGCGGCGGCAGCAGCATCAGCCCGACCCCGCCGAGGCTGACCTGCACCATCAGCAGGTAGCCGAAGGTGCGATCGGCCTCCCTGGTTCGGGCGATGATCGAGAACGCGATGCCGACCAGCATGCCGCCCATGAATCCGTGCAGGAACCTCGCGATCAGAAGCTCCTCGAAGCCGTGCAGCAGCATCGACACCAGGTCAGCGCAGATCAGCCCGGCGAGAAGCCCGTAGGCGACCGAGCGCCAGTTGATGCGCTTCACCAGGAACACCGCCGTCAATGCCCCGAACGCCGCGCCGTAGACGTTGCTCGACCCGATCATCCCGGCATGGCGATTGCTGAAACCGGCCCCATGTATCAGGCCGTCGACCAGCGCCGGCATGATGTTCACGTAGAAGAGCCCTGCGCTCCCCAGGAATGCGAGCAGGACCCGGGCGATCTCGCCGTTGGGCGCCGCCCGGCGCAGCCCGAGAAAGACAGCGGTGGACGCCCGGCCAGGGCCGGCGGCGGGTTCGATCATGGGTGCTGGACCTCGTTTGGATGGGGCTCGCCGGACCCCGGTGTGCAGAACGGACGGACGTGCGCGGCTTCGCGCACGGCGCGCAGGAACCTGAAATCGCCGCCATCGCTGAAGTAGTAATACGCGACGTCGTTCGGCATCAGCACGACGCTGATCCCGCCGTAGCCCGACATGAAGGGAACGAACTGGTCGGCCGCGCATCCCGGAAGGCCCGCGACGCGCACCGCCCAGAAGCCGTACTTGTAGAGGAGCGAGCCGTCCGCCGATGCCTGCAGGCCGCGGTCGGCCGGATCGCGCTGCAGGGCGGCGCGGTACATGGCGGGGTCGAGCAACCGCGCCGGAAGCTCGCTGCTTGTAGCAAAGAACGGCGCGAGTTTCGCGACATCGTCAGGCTGCAGCAGCATCCCGTAGCCGGTGAATGGCTGGGCGGTGGCGTCCCGCGTGCGGCGCACGACCTCCACGCCCGGCCCGAGCCCCGCCGCGCGCCACACCTCCGGCGCGACGAGGTCGTCGACGAGGTCCGCGTCCGCGCCCAGTTCACGCCGCACGATGTCGGACATCGCCGACCCGAGGATGTACGTCTCGGTCGTCCGGTAGACGAAGCGCTCGCCAGGCGGCGCGTGGCGCGGGAAATGGTTGCAGGCGTAGTCGATCCTCTCCGCGTGGGTCCCGCGGAGGAAAAATCCCGCGTCCATGGATGGATCGTACTCGTCGGCGTGATCCGCGTCGGACACGTAATTGCCGCTCGCCATGTCGAGCAGGTTCCCGAGCGTTACGTCGGACCAGTTGCCGCTGCCCCTGCATTCGGGAACGTGATCGGACACGCGCTCACTCCGGGTACCCGGATGCAGCCGCTCGAGCCGCATCAACGCGAGCGCCGCGAACATGGACTTGGCAAGCGAGTACGACGGCAGCTCTATCTCCTCGCAGTACGGATAGTCACCCGCGCGTGTCGGACAGCGGCCCGCGTAGTGGATGCCGCCCGCGACCACGCCCCAGGTCGTGAGGTCCTGCGCCTTCACGTCGTCGGGATGCGCGAAGCTCGCGACGTCCACCCCGGGATATGCCTGCGCGAGGTCGACGATGGGCCGGCGCGGCAGACGCGCTGCGACCTCCGCCTCGCGGGCACCGACGATGGCCTCGCGCTGCGGCAGCGGGTGCGGCGCGTAGCGCGCCTCGAGCAGGCCCCACAGGTCGGCCTTGAAATAGGCGCAGGTCTCGCTGCTCACCTGGTAGGCCGCCCTGGAGACCCGGCCGTCCGCACGGAACAGGAAGCTCAGCACCCCGTTGTGCGCGCAGTTGGCGTTCACTTCCACGAGTGCGAATGGCACCGACGCGCGCGTGTAGCCGCGGTCGCCCGTCTCCCGCCACACGCGCCCGGTGCCGACGACGAATTCCCAGTACGGGTGCGCGGACGGGATCGCGCCCGTGCGCGCCGGGATCAGCTGGTCGCCGTGCTGCACGAAGTCGAGGTCGAGGTCCGGCAGCCGAGACACGGCGGAACCGGCCGACTCTGCCGTGCGGTAGTCGTCGCGCAGCACGCGGATTCCCGCTGCGGCCGGCACCGCGCGCAGGCTCAACCGCCCCTCGAACACCGCCCCTGCGCGACCCGTCGACGTGCGCGACGCGTAGGCCTCGAGCGAGAGCGGCGCGGGGTATGTCCAGCCGCCGAGCAGGTCCTTGGCGCGCAGCTCGCTCCGACTCACATGCTCCGCCGTCGCTGCCTGCACCTGCGTCACGACACAGGCGGTCGCAACGAACGCAAGCGGCAAGAACCGGTGCGCGCGCAACGCCGCCTAGTCCGCGTCGATGCCGGCGGCCGCCAGCCGCGCTCTCAGGGGCTCGAGTTGCTTCGCGTAGTTGCGCCAGCGGCCGACCGAATGGGCGTAGATCGGCTGGCGCACCTGCAGCGCGCTGGCGGTCGTCGAAGCGGCCGGATTCTCGTGGTAGCGCAGGCACCCGTCCTCCCAGGGCAGCCCGCAGTACTCAAGCAGCCGTCGCGCCTCTCCTTCCAGGTCCGCCACCAGGTCTTCGTAGTGCACGGTGTGAATCACGCCTGGCATGACCTGTCGCCAATGCCCCATCAGTTCCGAATAGGCGACGTAGTAGCGGCCAAGGTCGTCCAGGTCGTAGGAGAACGGATAGGCGTCACGGAAGAGATGCTTGTACACCGAGTAGCAGGTATCCAGCGGGTGGCGCTCCAGGCTGACGATACGGGCGCTCGGCAGCGCCAGGTGGATCAACCCGGCATACAGGTAATTGAATGGCAGCTTGTCGATGAACTGACGCTGCACATCGCGGTGCGGAAGCGTGCTCTTCAGGTACGCCTCGCCCAGGGCACGGAAATCCAGCTTGACCGTGCTGCCGACGAAATCGAGCCGCGACGCCGCGGCGCCACCGTGCGCATCGCGGGCCATGCGCACGAGTTCCATCGAGAATGTGTTGATCTCGCCGGCGGAGCGGACGGCGCTGTGGCTGGCCAGGATCCGCTCCACGAGAGTGGTCCCCGTCCGTGGCAACCCGATGACGAAGATGGCCTCGCCGCCCAGGTCGCTCACCGGTGGGTGACCCAGCACGTCGCGCCCGAAGACGTCCCGGATCTTTTCCATGATCTCGACGTCGGTCGACACGTCGTATTGCATGTGCCGGCGCTTCAGGTCCGCGCCCTGTTTCAGGCGGGAAAAGGCCGCATCGAATTCGCCGACGTCTTCGAGCTCCTTCGCAAGCGCATAGCACAACTGTACCCGGCCCGCAGGCGGCGACGTGGAGGCGGCCGTCAGGACCGCATTCATCTGTTCGACGTGATTGCTCGCCCGTGTCTGCGTGCGCAGGTGCGCGCGGGCGTTGTAGGCCTCGTAGTCCTGCGGCGTCAGGGCGATCACGGCGTTGAATTCGGCCTCAGCGCCCTCCGCGTCGCCAAGGTAACGCAGGACCGCGGCACGATTGTAGTGGTGCCGCGCGTTGCGGGGGTCGAGCGCGGCGGCGCGCGAATACTGCTCGAGCGCGGCCCGGTGATCGCCGAGCTGGTGCAGCACTGCGCCGAAGTCGTCGTGGAGCATGGCGTCGCAGAAGCTGCGGTCCCTCAACCCCACGGCAGCCGCCCTCGCCGCCTCGAGGTCGCCGGACTCGAGCAGGCATTTGACCTTCTGCAGCAGGTGCAGGTCCGACGGCTCGAGCTCCAGTGCGCGATCGATGGCACGCAGCGCATCCGGGTAGCCACGAGCCTTCCGCATCACGAAGCTCGCGAGGTACCAGCCGTGCGCGAAGTCGGGAAAGGTCCGGTTCAGTTCCTGGCAGGCTGCGAGCGCCCCACGCAGGTCCTGTGCGTCGATGCGCGTGCTGACCAGTTCGGCCAGCCGGTCGCGCTCGCGCGACGGCGGGTGTGTCATGGCTGCGGCTCTAGAGATTCCATCCCCCCATCGCCCGGCATTCACGCACGCGTCCGTCCGCGAGGCAAGAAGGCCGGTGAGCCGGCCCTCCTGCCCGCAGGCGTCAGAACTTGTACCCGATCACCAGCCCGAAGGTCCTCGGCAGCGCGATGAAGTCGCGCTGGTTGGTGCCGTAGAACTGCTGCGATGGATCCAGGTTGGACCCGCCCGCAATGGCCGTGAAGGTACCGGTCGTGCCCTGGTCGTTGAAGATGTTCTTCACGTACAGCGACGCGTTCCAGCTCTCCCAGGTGAAGTTCCCGCTCAGGTTCCAGATCTGGAAGGAGTCGAGCTTTGCGTAATACCGGTTGAACACCGAGTTCGGCGCGTAGTTGGCCGAGGCGGGATTCGCGCTGTCCCTGCAGTTGCCGATCCTCCAGCTGTTGACGCCTGGAATGGTGTTGGCGCTCGTATAGAAGCCCCTCTCGCAGTCCCCGTCGCCGATGCTGTTGACGGTGCCGGACTGGTAGTAACCGCTCAGCACGGCGCTGAATCCCACGTCGTGGGCGAACGTGGTGTCGTACATGAGCGAGGCGCTCAGCATGTTCTCGGCGGCGCCTGGCAGGCGTCCGCCATCCTTGCCGACGAGGTCGTTGTAGGTGGCGGTATAGGTGCCGGTCGACGAAATGTAGAAATTGCCTCCCGGCTGATAGACGTCGCTGGTCAGCTGCGCATCCGTGTAGGAGTAGCCGAACATGTACGAGAACTGGTCGTTGATTCGGCCGGACAGCTCGAGCTCGATGCCTTGCGTGGTGGCCGTATCACCATTCACGACCGCGAAGAAGCCCCAGTTCGACGTCGCGGTATTGAGCTGCGGCCGCTTCCAGTCCGCGTAGAACAGCGACACCGTGTAGTTGAGAGAGTCCGTCGCGCCCTTGAAGCCGACCTCGTAGTTGTCGACGGTGTCCGACTTGAAGGTCAGGTAAGCCGGGTTTTCAGCGTACCTCAAAGTGGTCGGGACCGCGTTCGCGCCCCCGTGCCGGTAGCCCTGCGAGAATGTCGCGTACAGCATGGAATCGTCCGTGACGTCCCAGGCGAAGTTGGCGCGGAACAGGAAATCGTTCTCGCTCAGGCTGTCCTTGGCAACGCCAGCCGGGGAGCCCCAGATCGGGATGGCAACCTTGGCATTCACGTCCACGCTGCTGTCGAACCAGCGGCCACCGAGCGTGAAATGCAGGTCGTCCGTGAAATTGAACGTCATCTCGCCGAAGAGCGCGGTCTCGTCGTAGGACTGGTGCCGGCGGAACAGGAAGTCCTGTTCGGTCGTGTAGGGCGCAAGCCCGTACCAGTTGATCGCATTGAGATACGGGATATAGCCCACGAGGTAGCTGTTCTGTCCAAGCTTGCTGTCCTGGTTCGTGTAGTAGAGCCCCGCGAGCCAGTCCACGAAGTTCTCGCCCTCTGACACGAGGCGCAGTTCCTCGGTGAACGCGCTCTGGTCGTAGAAACGGTTCGCCTTGTCGATCGGCCGCGGCGAGCTGCCGTAGTAGTAGAACCAGCCGTTGCGCGCATAGACGCCGGAGTTGTCGCTGTTGCCCACGCCGTTCTCGCTGAAATACGCGGTACTCGACGTGAGGGTCGCGAACCCGAAGCCGACCTCCATCTCGAGCGCGGTAAGCTGCACCTCGCGGTCGGAAGGCTCTTTCTGCACCGCGCCGTACTGGTAGTCCTTGTACTTCTTCCCCGTCACCTCGTTGATGCCCGTGCTCACCTGGCGTCGGCCGCCGGTGTGGTCGTCCTGCCACATGTATGACAGCTGCGCGCTGAAGTTCTCGCTCGGCGCCCACAGCGCCGCAGCGCGTGCGTACTTCAGGTCCACGCTGTCCACGTCCTTGACCAGCTTGTAGACCGGCGTGCCGGTCACGATGTCGCCGTTGGCCGGGATCGGCACCCCATTGGAGTCTTTCGCGTAGACGTTCGGGTAATCGACGATGCCGTCGTTGTTGATCATGCCGGCTGAGACGCGGAACGCGACCGTGTCGCCCAGCGGGACGTTCAGCATCACGTCGGGATTGAAGTTGTATCCGCCCGAGCCGTCGGTGACGCCCATGTTGAGGCTTGCATAGCCGCTCACGGCGCTGGTATCCGGCTTGTTCATGATGTAGCGGACGTTGCCCGCCAGCGAACCCGAGCCGTACAGCGTGCCCTGCGGCCCTCGCAATACTTCGATGCGCTCGATGTCCTTCAATACGAAATTGCTGTTGAGCGCCGTGTCGTCGATATAGACCGCGACAGCCGTCGGCGCGGCCAGCGGCACGTCGCCGTTCGCGGCCGCGTCGACGTTGATGCCGCGGATCACGATGCTGCCTGCCATGCCGGAGTTGCGGTAGCCGCGATCCAGCATCGAGACGCCGGGCAGCATGCGCAGCGCTTCGACCGGGTCACTGATGTTTCCGGCGTCGAGCACGTCCCCGCTCATGGCCGAGATGTTGAACGGGATCTCCTGCACCGTCTGCTCGCGCCGGGTCGCGGTCACCACGATCTCCTCGAGCCCCTGGTCGCTGGCAGCGGCGGCGATGGCCGACCCGACGCCGGCGCACTGCAGGCCCGCCGCGGCGACCGTGAGCGCAATGGCGCTGCGCCCGGGACGGCTGTTACGCAGGCATTCCCTCACCGCAGCGGCCAGCACGGTGGCCCTGCCAAGATCGCGATTGCTCATCTGAGACCCCCTCTCGTTATATCGATGGCCGGCGACGCCGCCGTCATTGCCGGAAAATATTCGATGCCCCACGCGCTCCATAGATCCAGTCGGCCGAGACGACTTGGTCCAGTTCAGGAGATTTCCTCGTCGTCCTCCCCCGCACGGGCTGGTACGACCAACGGTCCCAACTTCCGCAGGGACGGCGACTGGTCGTGGCCCTGGAGATAAGGTGGGAATTTCACCTTGCTGTCGCGAAAACTCTTCAACACCTGGCCGAGCCCCAGCAGGCCGCGCCGCCGGCTGCGCCGCACCAGTCCGAGGTCGAGCTCGACCGGTATGATCTCGTAGCCGATTCCAGCCTGATGGATGACGCTCCCGTCGGGGCCGACGACGATGGAGCGGCCGTTGCCAAGCCGCCCCGCGCAGTTGACGTCGACGACGTAGCACTGGTTCACCGCCGCGCTGGTCCGGGCGATGGCGAGCTCCAGGTCGCGGTCGATGGTGTTGGTCATCGTCGGGTGGATGATGACTTCGGCGCCCATCCACGCGAGCGTGCGCGTCGTCTCCGGGAACCACATGTCGTAGCAGATGGACACGCCGAACCTGCCTACTTTCGGCACGTCGAAGACCACGAAATCGCTGCCCGCCGTGACGCCCTTCTCGTAGGGCAGGAACGGGAACATCTTCCGGTAGCGCGCCACCACTTCGCCGCGCGGGTTGATCACCGGGGTCGTGTTGTAGATCCGTCCACCGTCGCTCTCGTGCAGCGAACCCGGAATCAGCCACAGGTCGAGGTCGCGCGCCATGGCGCGCAGCGCTTCCTCGACCCTGCCTGGCATCGGCTGGGCATTGGCGGTGTTCGGCCCGAACAGAGAGAGCTCGGCCAGCACCACCATGTCGACCCAGGGAAATCGCAGCTTGACCCGCTCGAGCTCGGCGCGTGCGAGATGCAGGTTGTCCTGCGCCGAGAGCTCGAGTTGTATGCCCGCCACGGCGAAATGCGACATCGACGGCTCCAACGACTCTTGGGGCCAGGGACCCCGGTCGGAGCAGGCTAGGTGACGCCGTCGGGCGCGAGTAGCGCCAGTTTCAGGAGCCGACTTGGTCCAGTTCGGAGTCCCGCCCCAGCTCGCCGGCGCGAGGATGGAACGTCAGCGTGTCCTCGATATGCCCGGACTCGAGGTAGAACTTGAGCCGCGAGCCATCGAGCACCAGGGCATAGGACGCGATTTCCCCGTAGGACCAGCGGCTCCACTGGCGGACATAGCGGTCCCCGTCGAGCCACCATCGCCCGGAGTCATGGTCTTCGCCGTTGAATCCGGCACGCCCGGTCATGACGCCGTCGGCGCCCCAGCGAATCTCGAGGGGTTCGCCATAGACCCGCTTCGTGGTCATCGACGCTCCGGGCAGCATCGAGTACAGGTCTTCGCCCAGCAACCTCCGGCCATGGCAGTTGTCGAGGTGCTCGGTGGCGCCTTCGGTGAGCGAACGCACGACCGCGGCCAGCTCTGCGACCCCGGTCCGGATCCGGTCGACCGGGATCGCCGACACGCCCATGCGGAAGCAGTTCAACGGCCGGCGCGACAGCGCGTAGAAGTGGTCGACGGGCTCGACCAGCACTCCGCGTCGTGCCGCCTCCGCCACTACGCGGGAAACGTCGAGCGCCGCGGAGCCCTGCACCCACAGGACCGTGCCCCCGTGGCTCGGGGCGAGCGCCACCCAGGGCGGGAGATAGAAGTTGAGCGCGGTGCGCAACGCCTCCCAGCGCCGCCCGAAGGTCTCGTGCAGGCTGCGCGTGAGCGCCTCGTAATGGCCGAGGCGGATGAAGTGCGCCATGGCGCGCTGGTTGTTGCGCGGCGGGTGACCGACCATGAGGCCGCGCAGCTTCCGCGCCTCCGCGATGAGTTCCGGTGCGGCCACCATGAATCCCAGGCGCAGCCCCGGCGCGAGGACCTTGGTGAGCGTCGAGACGTAGATCACCCGGTTCTCCCGGTCCATGCCACGCAGCGCCGCGTGTGGATAGCCCTTGTAGTTGCTCTCGCAGTCGAAGTCGTCCTCGATGACCAGCATGTCCCGCTGCGCGGCCTTCTCGAGCAGGGCCCGCCGGCGCGGGAGCGACATCGTCACGCCGGTTGCCACCTGGTGGCTCGGCGTGACGTAGACGATGCGGCAGCCGTCGAGCGTGTTGTCGACGACCAGGCCGTCGCCGTCGATGGGCTGGTGCACGACCGGGGCGCCGCGGCGATTCAGCAGGTGACGCATCGCCGGATAACCCGGCTCCTCGATCGCGACCGAGACACTGGAATCGACCAGCAGTTCGGCCAGCAGGTACAGGGCCTGCTGCGCGCCGACCGTGATCAGGATCTCGTCGGCGCGCGCGTTGATGCCTCGCATCGGCAGGATCTTGCTGCGCAGCTCCTCGACCAGCATCGGGTCGTCGAGGCCGCCCGCCGCCGACCACGACTCGATGTCGCTGCTCGCGAGCGCGTAGCGGCAGGCCTCGCGCCACTCGCTCACCGGGAACAGCGAGGCGTCGAACTGGCCCTCGAGGAAGCAGTACGGATAGTCGCGCGCATCCGCCGGCACGGAGCGGGTCGTGTCCGGGTTCGCGCGGGCCTTGAGCCACTGCTGCCAGCGCCCGGTGATGCTCACGCGTTCGCGCGAGTCGGCGCTGCCCAGGGCGGGCCAGGCGACACGTTGCGCGACGTACAGGCCGCTGCGCGGTCGACCGGTCAGCAGCCCCTCGGCCACGAGCTGCTGGCAGGCCAGCACCACCGTGTTCCTCGCCACGCCGAGTTGTTGTGCCAGCTGGCGGGACGAAGGAAGCCTTGCACCAGGCTTGAAGACCCCGAGATGAATCGCCTCGACCAGCCGGTGCCGGATCTGGGCCTGGAGGCTCAGCTTGCTGTCGGGATCGAGATAGAGGAGCCGGTCCTGCATGGGCGGGAGTATAGGCAGGCGCGCCGCAGTGGTGGTGGCCCGCGCAGGGTCGCGCGAGACCAGCCTGTGCCGGTACTGTCGATCAGCGTGCTGCAGGGAACGGCGCGAACAGCGAATCTCCACGAGACGACGAACGGGGCTCCCGTGTCAGTCCGATGCGCGAACGTGCCTGGAGAGGATGGTGGGCCGTGGAGGACTCGAACCTCCGACCTACTGATTAAGAGTCAGCAGCTCTACCAACTGAGCTAACGGCCCAACCTGAAACCTGGGGTGGACGATGGGGCTCGAACCCACGACCGCCGGGACCACAACCCGGAGCTCTACCAGCTGAGCTACGTCCACCATCGTCCGGCGGAATCTCCCGAAGCGTGGCGCGCCCGGCAGGACTCGAACCTGCGACCCTCGGCTTAGAAGGCCGATGCTCTATCCAACTGAGCTACGGGCGCCTCGTCCGAGACCGCGGTCCGGTTGGTCGGGGCAGAGGGATTCGAACCCCCGACCCTCTGCTCCCAAAGCAGATGCGCTACCAGACTGCGCCATGCCCCGCCCTGCATCGACCCGCGGTCGCCGCCTTGGCCGGTCCGCAACCGGATCGCGCCTGCACGGGAGCGCGAATCATACGGAGGGAGGGCGGTAAGCGTCAATTTCGCGACAGCCCGGCCTCGTGGCGCGATCTCAGCTCATGCCAGAATGCGCGCCCCGACAGCGAGGGATCGACCGCATGGCTGGCAGGATCATCGACGGCAAGGCCATCGCGGCGGACATCCGGCGCGAGGTTCGCGAGGAAAGCGACCGGCTCGCCGCGGGCGGCAAACGCCGGCCCGGGCTCGCCGTGGTGCTCGTCGGCGACGACCCGGCCTCGCACATCTACGTGCGCAACAAGCGCATGGCCTGCGAGGAGTGCGGGTTCGTGTCGGTGAGCCACGACCTGCCCCACTCCGCCACGCAGACCGAGCTCCTGAGCCTCATCCAGCGGCTGAATTCCGATCCCGCGATCGACGGCATCCTGGTGCAGGTGCCGCTGCCCGATCACATCGACGAGCGCGTCGATCATCGAGGCGATCTCGCCGGAGAAGGACGTGGACGGGTTCCATCCCTACAACGTCGGCCGGCTCGCGCTGCGCCATCCGCTGATGCGGCCGTGCACGCCCCTAGGGGTCGTGCGGATGCTCGAGCGCTGCGGACTCTCGACCAAGGGCCTGCACGCCGTCGTGGTCGGCGCGTCGAACCTCGTCGGGCGCCCGATGGCGCTCGAGCTGCTGCTCGATGGCGCGACGGTCACGGTCTGCCACCGGTTCACGCCGAACCTGCGCGACCACGTCGAGCGCGCGGACCTGCTGGTCGTGGCCGTCGGGCGGCCCGGGATCGTCCCCGGCGAGTGGGTGAAGCCGGGCGCCATCGTCGTGGACGTGGGCATCAATCGCCTGCCGGACGGGAAGCTCGTGGGCGACGTCGATTTCGAGACGGCGCGCGAGCGCGCGAGCTGGATCACGCCCGTACCGGGCGGCGTGGGCCCGATGACCGTCGCGATCCTGATGAAGAACACGCTGGAGTCCGCGCAGCAGCGACTCTAGCCTCGGCGCCAGAGCGTCTTGCCGCCGGGCTGGTCCTCGAGCAGCACGCCCGAGGCCGCGAGCAGGTCGCGGATGCGATCGGACTCCTTGAAATTCCTTCCCTTGCGCGCCGCCGCGCGCTCCTCGATCAGGCGCTCGATGTCGGCATCGGCTGAGCGCGCCCGCGCCGCACCTCGGCGCGCGCCTCGGCCCCGCGCGTGCGGCTGTCGCACGCCCTCGACCCGATCGCCGGCCCGCCTGCTTCGCCGCACGCTTGCGCAGGAACGCCTCCGGATCCGGCCGCAGCAGCCCGAGCCGCGCGCCCGAGCGCGCGCAGCTCCCCCGCGGCATTCGCCGCGATCGCTCCGCGCGGCCGGCCGCCTTCGCCGTGTTGACCGCCCGCGCCAGCGACTGCAGCTCCGCGAGCGCCTCGGGCGTGTTGAAGTCGTCGTCCATCGCCGCGACGAATCGCTCCGTCGCGGCGGTCGCGGCGGCAGCCGGCGCGGGCGTCACGCCGCGCAGCGCAAGGTAGAGCCGCTCGAGCGTGGCATCGGACTGCGCCAGGCTGTCCGAGGTGTAGTTGATCGGCCCGCGGTAGTGGCTGCGCGATCATCAAGTAGCGCACGACCTCCGGATCGCGCACCCACTCGAGCACGTCGCGAACGGTGAAGAAGTTGCCGAGCGACTTCGACATCTTCTCGTCGTCCACGCGCACGAAGCCGTTGTGCATCCAGACGTTCACGAACTGCGAGCCGCAGGCCGCGCAGGTCTGCGCGATCTCGTTCTCGTGGTGCGGGAACTTGAGGTCCATGCCGCCGCCGTGGATGTCGAAGTGGGACCCGAGCAGGTCCACCGACATGGCCGAGCACTCGATGTGCCAGCCCGGCCGCCCGGGCCCCACGGCGACTCCCACGACGGCTCGCCGCGGCTTTGCCGCCTTCCAGAGCACGAAGTCGAGCGGGTCGCGCTTCGCCTCGTCGACCTCGATGCGCGCGCCGGCGCGCAGGTCGGCGAGCCGCTTGCCCGAGAGCTGCCCGTACGGCTCGAAGCTCGACACGGAGTAGTACACGTCGCCGTTGCCGCCGACGTACGCGTACCCCTTCTCGACCAGCGTCCGCACCATCGCGATGATCTGCGGCAGGTACTCGGTCGCACGCGGCTCGTGGTCGGCGCGCGCCACGCCGAGCGCCTCGCAGTCCTCGTGGTACGCGCGGATGAACCGCTCGGTGAGCGCGCCCATCGGCTCGCCGTTCTCCTGCGCGCGCTTGATGATCTTGTCGTCGATGTCGGTGATGTTGCGCACGAACGTGACGCGGTATCCCGAGGCCTCGAGGTGCCGGCGCGCGACGTCGAACGCGATCAGCATGCGTGCGTGGCCGAGGTGGCAGTAGTCGTAGACGGTCATGCCGCAGACGTACATGCGGACCTCGCCCGGCACGATCGGGCGGAACGCCTCCTTGCGGCCGGTCAACGAATTGTGGATCTGCAGCATCGTCCAGTGTCTCCCGAGTCCCGTCCCGTCACGCCTTCGAAGCGGCCCGGCGCGCGGCCTCTGCGAGCCTGGCGGCGACCCGCTCCCGTCCCATGAGCACGGCCAGAGGCGCGAGCTCGGGGCCGTGGGTCATGCCGGTCAGCGCCGATCGCAGCGGCTGGTAGAGCGCTGCGCCCTTGCGGCCGGTGACCACCCCGACCGCACGCGTCCAGGCCTTGAATTCTCCCGCGCTCGACGCCCATTCGTCGGCGGCTCGGGCGAAGAATTCGGTGCCCGCCTCGCACGATGGCCGACAGGGCCGCGTCTTCCGTCGTCACGCCGTGCTCGCACACGACCACCACCAGCGGATCGGCGTCGGCCGGGAACAGCAGGTTTCCGCGCACGGCCGCCACGAATTCCGCCTTGCGCGCGGCGTCCCCGACTGTGTCGAGCCTCGCGCCCAGCCACGCAGCCAGTTCATCGACAGTCGCATGCGTCACGGCTTCGCGCTGCCAGTGCCTGAGCTGCGCCTCGTCGTAGCGCGCCGCCGAGCGGCCGCTGCGCCCGAGGTCGAAGTGCGCCGCCATGTCGCCGGCCTCGAGCCAGTCGTCGGTGCGGCAGGCGTGGCCCGAGCCGCACGAGGTAGTTCCTGAGCGCGCCCGGCAGGTAGCCCTGCTCGCGCAGCTCGTGCAGCCCGGCCGCACCGTCGCGCTTGGAGAGCGGCGTGCCCGCAGGCCCGAGGACCAGCGGCAGGTGCCCGTAGCGCGGCACGGGCAGGCCGAGCGCCTCGAGCAGCAGGACCTGGCGCGGCGTGTTGGCGAGGTGATCGTCGCCGCGCAGCACCAGCGTGATGCCCATGGCGTTGTCGTCCAGCGCGTTCGACAGGAAGAAGGCTGCCGAGCCGTCCGCGCGACTCACGACGAAATCCCCGATGTCGTCCGTCGCGAAGCGCTGCGGCGCCGTGGACCACGTCGTCAAACTCGACCACGCGCCCGGGCGGCACACGGAAGCGCGTGGCGTACGCCCTGCCCTGGCCGATGCGCTTCGTCACTTCGTCGGCCGGCGAGTGCCGCGCAGGTCCCTGCATAGCGCGGGGGCCGGCCCGCGGCCAGCTGCGCACGGCGCGAGAGCGCGAGTTCCTCGGGCGTGCAGAAGCACGGATACGACGAGCCCTGCGGCGCGCAGGCGGGCGATGGCGTCTGCATAGTCCGGGCCGCGTTCGCTCTGCCGATAGGAGCCGTGCGGCCCGCCCACGTCCGGCCCCTCGTCCCACTCGACACCCAGCCAGCGCAGGTCCGCGAGCAGCTGCTCGCAGGTGGCGCTCCTCGCTCCGCTCCGCGTCCGTGTCCTCGACGCGCAGGATCATGCGCCCGCCACTCCCACGGGCGGCGAGGTGGTTGAAGAGCGCGGTCCTGGCGTTACCGAGGTGCAGGCTGCCCGTCGGGCTCGGCGCGAATCGCGTAATGTGGGGTGCATTCGACATGGCCGCGCATCTTACCGGATCGCGCGCCAGGGGCCCCGAGGCTGGCCGGCACGCGCCCCGACGCCGTAACATTCCGCAACGCCCGGCGCGAAACGACGTGACGACACTCTTCATCTCCGACCTGCACCTCGACCCTGGTTCGCCCGGCATCACGCGGCAGTTCCGGGCCTTCCTGGAGGGCGAGGCGCGATCGGCCGAGGCACTCTACATCCTGGGCGACCTGTTCGAAGTGTGGCTGGGCGACGACGACCCCGATCCCGCCGCCCGGCAGGTCGTGTCGGCGCTGCGCGGGCTGACCGATTCCGGCGTGCCCTGCTTCGTGATGCACGGCAATCGCGACTTCCTGGTCGGGCGGCGCTTCTGCGCCGAGACCGGAGCGCAGGCTGATCGAGGACGGCACGATCGTCGAACTGCAGGGCGAGCGCGTGCTGCTCTTGCACGGCGACGTGCTCTGCACCGACGACACGAGCTACCAGCGACTGCGGCGCATCGTGCGCAACCCGGTCGTGCAGTGGGTCATCCGCCGACTGAGCCTTGCACGACGACGCGCGCTCGCTTCGAGGATGCGCGAGGGCAGTCGCATGCACACGGGCACGGCGACCCCGGAAATCATGGACGTAAATGCCGGGGCCGTTGCCGACGCATTCCGCGCGAGCGGCGTACGGACCATGATCCACGGCCACACGCACCGCCCCGCAGTTCATGAACTCGTAGTGGACGGAAAACCCGTGCGCCGCATCGTCCTCGGTGACTGGCACGCGCAGGGCAGCGTGCTCGCGTGGTCCGGCGGCGATTTCGAGCTCCGCTCGCTGCCTCGCTAGATCATCGCCACGGACCAGGCCGGGGTCGCGTCGGGCCGCCACCCTTGCAGAGCGCGGTCATGTCCGACCCGTCGCGGGAGTCGCCGGCCGTGCAGGGTTCTCCGGTGCCGGGGCGTCGCGCGGCAGGGACGCCGCGCGCGAGCCCCCACGGACGGGTTCACGGCGTCCCCGGCAGTGGTGAACCCCGCCGCAGCCGGCGACATCGCCAGCAGAACCACATCGGCGTTCCCGAGTGAAACCGGAACTGCGGGTCGGGCGAGGTCGCGAGCTCGGCCTCGACCGCCGCGAGTTCCTCGAGCCGCGACCGCGCGTCCGGCCCGCGCCGGTCGGCCAGCCTGAGGTACAGCCCCGCATGACGCGACTCGGCCGCGGCCAGGGACGCATAGAACTCCGCGAGCGGCGCGCGCAGCCGCGCGACGAGCCCGACGAAGCGCTCGTGCGAGCGCGCCTCGATCAGTGCCCCGCAGAGCAGCAGGTCCACGCAGCGTCCCGGCTCCGCCCGGCGCAGCGCGCGCCGCAGGCCCTCGGCGTAGCGTGCCGGACTCAGTCGTCGGAACGCGACGCCGAGCTCCGTCATCTTTTCCTGTACCAGCTCGAAGTGGCGCAGCTCCTCGCGCGCAAGCCGCGACATGCGCGAGGCGAGCTCGAAGTCCTCCGGGTAGGCGAACATGAGCGAGAGCGCCGTGGACGCGGCCTTCTTCTCGCAGTTCGCGTGATCGATGAGCAGCTCGTCCTCGCGCTGGACGGCGGCGTCGAACCACGCCGGGTCCGTCGGCGCGCGCAGCATGTCGCCGGGCGCCGGCCATCACGCCGCCGCGCGGCGCGAGGATTTCGTCGATGCGCGCGACGATCTCGGCGGCCGACGCCGGCCGGTCGGACGCCTGCTTCGCGAGCAGCGCGTCGTGCAGCGGCTGCAGGTGCGCAGCCTCCTGGGGCAGGACCGGCACGGGCGCATTGGCGTGCAGGTAGATCACGGCGAGCGGCGTCTCGGCACGGAACGGCTTCTCGCCGGTGAGCATCTCGTGGAGGACGATGCCCAGGCTGTAGAGGTCGCTGCGCCCGTCGAGGGTAAGCCCGTGCCCCTGCTCCGGGCTCATGTAGTGCGGCGTGCCGAAGATCGCGCCGTTGCCGGTGATGTCGCTCTCGAGCCCGAGCTGGCGCGCGAGCCCGAAATCGATGAATGCGACGCTGCCATCGCCGCGCAGCAGCACGTTGCCGGGCTTCACGTCCCGGTGCAGGACGCCGACCGCGTGCAGCACGCCGAGCGCGGCCGCGAGCTGCCGCAGGTAGCCGAGCGCCTCGCGCCAGGGCAAGGGGCCGCGCATGCGCGAGCGCAGGTCGCCGCCCGCGAAATACTCCATCGCGAGGTAGACGTGGTCGTCGGCCACGCCGAGGTCGAAGATGCGCGCGATGTTGGGGTGGTCGAGGCGTGCCGCGAGGTCGTACTCGCGCAGGAAGCGGTCGAAGGTCGTGCTGCCCTCCGCCACGTCGGGCACCTGGCGGAACACCTTGAGGACGCGCGGTTCACCCGTGCGCTCGAGCTCGGCGAGAAAGACGCTGGAGGAGCCCCCGACTGCGATCCGGCGGACGCAGCGGTAGCCGCGGATCCGCACGGAGCCGAAGCGATCGGGCGGCGGCGGCTCGAGCGCGGCGCGCGAGGTGCCGGCGAGCACGTTGTGCCGCTTCGCGAGCGCTGCGCGCAACGCCGCGGCGAACTGCCCGTGATCGAACTCGAGCCGCGCGAGCACCTGCGAGGCGCCGGCACGCGGCCGGCCGGCTGTCGCCCTGCGGCGCGAAGTACACGATCGGCGGAAAGCCCGCTCGCCCGCTCAGGTCCTCGAGCCACTCGAGGCCCCGCCCCCCCTGCACCTCGTGGTCCAGGAGCACGACGTCGTAGACCGTTCCGCGGAACGCGGGCTGCAGGCGGCCGCGCGTCGCCGGCTCGTACTCTGCCGGCAGCGCATCGCGCCACTCGAGCGTGATGTGGTGGGCGAGCAGCTGCCGGTAGTCGGGCCGGTCGCTGACGATGAGCGCCTTGACCGTCATGCCGGCGGCGCAGCTTCGCTCAGGGCGCGCCAACGACCCTGAGCGGCTCGCGTCCGCCATCGGATACGCTGCGCTGGGACTTGGCCAGGTCGGACCGCTCCGCCTGCAGGTGCGCGAGGTACTCCGGCGTGATGTCGCCCGTGACGTACTCGCCTGAGAAGCACGAGGTGTCGAACTCCGTGACCCGCGCGTCGTGGTGGCGCACCGCGCGCACCAGGTCGTCGAGATCCTGGTAGATGAGCCAGTCGGCGCCGATGAGCTGCGCGACTTCCTGCTCGGTCCGGCCGGCCGCGACCAGTTCCGAGGCCGCCGGCATGTCGATGCCGTACACGTTCGGGTGGCGCACCGGCGGCGCGGCCGAGGCGAAGTACACGTGCTTCGCGCCGGCCTCGCGCGCGACCTCGATGATCTGCGCGGACGTGGTGCCGCGCACGATCGAGTCGTCCACGAGCAGCACGTTGCGCCCGCGGAACTCGAGGTCGATGGGGTTCAGCTTGCTGCGCACCGACCTCGCCCGCTGCTCCTGGCCCGGCATGATGAACGTGCGTCCGATGTAGCGGTTCTTGATGAAGCCCTCGCGGTACTTCACGCCGAGGAGCTGCGCCACCTGCAGCGCGCTGGTGCGGCTGGTGTCCGGCACCGGGATCACGACGTCGATGTCGTGCGAGGGCCGTTCGCGCCGGATCTTCTCGGCCAGCAGTTCGCCCATGCGCATGCGGGCCTTGTAGACCGAGATGTTGTCGATGATCGAGTCGGGTCGCGCGAAATAGACGTACTCGAAGATGCACGGCGTGTGGTGCGGCGCCTCGGCGCACTGCTGGCTGTGCATGCGCCCCTGCCCGTCGATGTACACGGCCTCGCCCGGCCCGACGTCGCGCAGCCGCCGGTAGCCCGCCTGGTCGAGCGCCACGCTCTCTGAGGCGAGCATGTATTCGCGGCCGCGCGCACCGTCGCGCGTGCCGATCACCAGCGGGCGGATGCCGTTCGGGTCGCGGAAACCGACGACCCCGTGGCCCAGGATCATCGCGACCACCGCGTAGCCGCCGCGGACGCGACGATACACGGCGCTCAATGCGGCGAAGATGTCGGTCGCCGAGGCGTGCGGCGTGCCGAAGCGCTGCAGCTCGCTCGCCAGCACGTTCAGCAGGACCTCGGAGTCCGAACTCGTGTTCAGGTGACGCCGGTCCTCGCGCACCAGCACGTCGGCGAGCTCGGCTGCGTTGGTGAGGTTGCCGTTGTGCGCGAGGCAGATGCCGAAGGGAGAGTTGACGTAGAAGGGCTGCGCCTCGTCGGAGCTGTCGCACCCGGCGGTCGGGTAACGCACGTGGCCGATGCCGGAATTACCCTTGAGCTGCAGCATGTGCCGCTGCTGGAATACGTCGCGAACCAGGCCCACGTCCTTGCGCAGGTAGAGCGCGTCGTCCTGCGCGGTCATGATGCCCGCCGCATCCTGGCCGCGGTGCTGCAGGACCGTCAGCGCGTCATAGATCTGCTGATTGACCGGACCGTTGCCGACGATGCCCACGATGCCGCACATGCTCCTGCCTCAGGACTCCGGGAGGGTGTCGCGCACGATTTCGCGCCCCGTCTCGACGTAACCGCGGAGCACCGAGGCCATTTCCTCGGCGACCGGCAGCAGCCGGGAGGACTTCCACCACGCCTCCGTCTGCAGCTCCGAGGCCTGGCCGAGCATCACCCCGAACCCGACGATGACGGCGCCACGGACGAGCCCGAACAGCCCGCCGAGCATTCGGTCCACGCCCAGCGTGAGGCCCGAGCGCTGCACCAGGTAGCTCAGGAAGCTTCCGAGCAGCCACGCGCCGATCACGACCAGCAACAGCACGAGCAGGCGGGCGACCCAGACCTGCAGCAGCGTCCCGGCAAGCGCACCGCCCAGGTAGGGCTGGACCTGGCCTGCGTAGCGCCAGGCGAGCCACAGGCCGCCAAGCCAGCCGAGCAGCGCGACCGACTCGCGCAGGAACCCGCGGATGGCGCCGAAAAGGGTCGATAGCAGGATTGCCGCGGCGAGGATGTAGTCCACTGTCGTCATGCGGCTCGTATCCTGGGTCCCGGCGGCTGCGAGGCGCGGCAGTCTACCAGAGCGCGCTCAATCGTTTGCGACCACGGTCGCGGGAAGACCGCGGGCCTTGAGGGAACCCGCGAGGCCCTCGGCGCGGGCCCGCTCGGCTTCGGGGCCCACGCGGACACGGTACAGCGTCTTGCCCGAACGCGACACGGGCGATAGGTAGGCCCTGTAGCCCGCCGACTGGAGTTCATCCGCCAGTTTCTGGGCAGCTCCGACCGTGCCGAAAGCGCCGACCTGGATCGCCCAGCCGCCGCGGGCCTGGCTCGTCGCAGGCGGCTGCGCTGCCGCCTGCACCGGTGGCCTCGCCACGGCCGCCTGGGTCTGCACCGGGGCCGCCGACTGTGTCGCCGGGGCCGCCGCCCCGGACTTTGGGGCTCCATCCGACGCAGCCGTCGCCGCCGGGGCCGGCGTAGCGACCGGCACGGGCGCCGGTGACGGCGTCGAGCTCGGAGCCGAACCACCGCCTCCCAGCTCGATCGTGAAGCTGCGCGTGCCGCGCGAGGCCGCGGGCGCCGCGTCGTCCGCCCCCGAGGGCTTGCGTCCCGACAGCAGTTCGGGAATCAGGAGCACGGCCAGCGCCACCAGCACCGTCGCGCCGACCAGTCTCGCCTTGAGTGCTTCGTCCATACGCAAAATTATAGCCAGACCGGCCCGGGCTCGCCGGGCGGCGACGCGCCGTGCAGGTACTGCAGTGCCGGCCCGACCGTGTGGAACGACCCGAAGACGACGATTCGGTCGCCCGGGCGGGCCCCGGAAGCCGCGAGCCGCATCGCGTCGGCGACGGCACCGCCGCGCTCCATCGCAATGCCGCAGACCGCGGCGCGCGCCGCGAGTTCATCGCCTCCGAGGCCGCGCGGCCCTTCGGTGTCCGCGGCGATCCAGCGGCCGGCACTTGCGCCCATGGTCCCGACGACCTCCTCCACGTCCTTGTCCCCCAGCATGCCGCAGATCCCGACAGTGCGGCCGGCCGTCGGATAGCGCGCCAGATTGGCAGCGAGCGTCCGTGCCGAATCCGCGTTGTGCGCCACGTCCAGCACCCACTCGAACCCACTACGGTCGGCAATGCGCTGGAACCGGCCGGGCAGGCGCACGCTGCGCAGCCCCTCCTCGACCGCGGCACGCTCGAGCGCGAGCCGCCCCGACAGCGATCGCAGCGCGGCCAGCGCGGTCGCCGCATTGCCCACCTGCACCGCCCCGGCGAGCGCTGGCGCCGGCAGGCCCGGGAACTCGCCAGCCGCGTCGCGGTAGATCCAGGTCCCGTCCGGCCGCTCGATGCCGTCGAAGTCGCGTCCGCGCAGGCGCACGTCGGCCCCAGCCGACTCCGCTGCGTCCAGCACCGATCGCGGAGGCGTCGGCGTGCCGACGATCGCGGGCCGTCCGCGCCGCACGATGCCGGCCTTCTCGCGGCCGATGCTCTCCACGTCGGCCCCCAGCCATTCCACGTGATCGAGACCGATGGAGACGATCACGGCAACGTCCGCATCCACGAGATTCACGGCGTCGAGGCGACCGCCCATGCCGACCTCGAGCACGATCGCGTCCGGCGACGCCGTCTCGAACACGAGCAACGCAGCGAGCGCGTTGAACTCGAAGAAGGTCAGCGAGTCCGGACCGAGCGCGTCGGCGATGCGCTCGAAGGCGACCACGAGCGAGGCCTCGGACGCGGGCTCGCCGTCGATGCGGATCCGCTCGCGGTAATCGACGAGGTGGGGCGAGGTGAACGTCGCGACGCGGCGGCCGGACGCGCGCAGCATCGCCGCGAGCAGGGCCACGCAGGAGCCCTTGCCGTTTGTCCCGCCGACGGTGATGACCGGACGACCCGGCCGCTGCCAGCCCGTGCGCGCCAGCACCCGGCCTGCCCGCTCGAGCCCGAGGTCGATGGCGCCCGGGTGCAGCGACTGTTGCCAGTCCAGCCACCGGGCAAGGCCCTGGAAGCGCGGGCCGGGCGGCATCTCAGGCAGGCTCGGCCGGTGCCTCCAGCGGCGGCCGGCCCATCATCATCGCGAGCAGCGCCGAGATCCGGTCGCGCAGGTCGCGCCGGTCGAGGATCAGGTCGACTGCGCCGTGCTCGAGCAGGAACTCGCTGCGCTGGAAACCCTCGGGCAGCGTCTCGCGCACCGTCTGCTCGATCACGCGCGGTCCCGCAAAGCCGATGAGCGCGCGCGGCTCGGCGATGTTGAGGTCGCCCAGCATGGCGAGGCTCGCCGACACGCCGCCGGTCGTGGGATCGGTGAGCACCGAGATGAAGGGCAGGCGCTCCTCCGCCATGCGGGCGAGTGCCGCGCTCGTCTTGCTCATCTGCAGCAGCGACAGCAGGCCCTCCTGCATGCGCGCCCCGCCACTCGCGGAAAAACACACGAGCGGCATGCGGTGCGCGATGCAGTGCTCGGCGGCCCGCACGAAGCGCTCGCCCACCACGGACCCCATCGAGCCGCCGAGGAAGCGGAACTCGAACGCGCAGGCCACGAGTTCGAGGCTCCTGACCGTGCCGACCATGACGACGAGCGCGTCCTTCTCGCCCGTGTGCTTCTGCGCGGCCAGGAGGCGGTCGCGGTACCGCTTGGTGTCGCGGAAACGCAGCGGGTCCTCGGGCTCGACCTCGATCGCGATTTCCCGGGGCGACCCCTCGTCGAGGAACCGCAGGAGCCGCTCGCGACCGGTGATGCGCATGTGGTGCGCGCACTTCGGGCACACGTTCAGGTTGCGCTCGAGTTCCGCACGGTACAGCACCGCGTCGCAGGCCGGGCACTTGATCCAGAGCCCCTCCGGCACGGAGCGCGTGCGGCGCTCCGTGTTGATGCGCGAGGGCATGATCTTCTCGAACCAGGTCACGTGCACCTCCTCGACGGACCGGCCCAGTCTACCGCAAGCCCGTGGCCACGGTCGGGAGGCCCCACCGCGCCTCGTACTCCACGCCCGCGAAATAGAGCCCCTGCGGCGGCGCCGTGGCACCGGCCTGCGTCCGGTCGCGCGAGGCCAGCACCTCCGCGACCCAGCTCGCCGGCCGATCGCCGACGCCGATCGCGATCAGGGTGCCGGCCACGTTGCGCACCATGTGATGCAGGAAGGCGTTGGCGGAGATCCCGATCTCGACACGGTCGGCGTCGCGCCGTACGGCGATGCGAACGAGGCGGCGAACCGGCGTCCGCGACTGGCACTCCGCGGCGCGGAATGCCGAGAAGTCGTACTCGCCCACCAGTGACTGCGCGGCCTCATGCATGAGGTCGGCGTCGAGCGGCCTGCGCACCCAGCAGGCGCGCGCACGATCGATCGCGGGCCGTATCCGCCGGTTCACGATGCGGTAGACATAGCTGCGCGAGAGCGCGCTGAACCTGGCGTGGAAGTCGCCGGGTACCTGGCGCGCCCACAGGATGCTCACGTCGGGCGCCGCCTCCGCCGAGCCGCCGAGCACCCAGGCCTGCTCCGGTCGCGACACCGTGGTGTCGAAGTGGGCGACCTGCATCAGCGCGTGCACGCCGGCATCCGTCCGGCCGGCCGCGGTCAGTTGCAGCGCGTGATCCGCGACTCGCGAGAGCGCGCGCTCGAGTACCGCCTGCACGCTCGGCGCGTGCTGCTGCATCTGCCAGCCCGAGTAGGCCGAACCGTCGTACTCGATTCCGACTGCGATCCGCGGCATCCGCCCGTCAGGGCAGGCTTGCCACCAGTCGCTCGGCTTCCTGCTTCTGCTCCGGGCTGCCTTCCTTCAGCACCTCGTCGAGGATGCTGCGCGCGCCCTCCGGGTCGCCCATGTCGACGTAGGCCCGGGCGAGGTCGAGCTTCGTGCCCACTTCGCTCATGGTGAAAGGCTCGTCACCCAACTCGAAGTCCACGGTACCGGTGGATTCGGCTCCGAGCGACTTCGTCTCGACCGTCGGCAGCTCGCCGGTCTGGTCGCCAAACTCGATCCCTGGCATTTCGGCGGTCGCCTCCAGGGCGCGCATGATGCCGGTCTGGTCCTTCATGATGCCGCTCGCGCTGAGCAGGTCCTCGTCCTCGTCCGGAGGCGCAGCGCGTTTCGCAATGCGCGGGCTCTCGACCGTATCCTCGACCGCGGCACCGCGATTCATCGAAACCGTGTCCCCGTCGCCTTCGTCCAGCGACCTGTGATCGCCCACGTCGAGACCGAGTTCCTCGTACGCGACTTCCTGGGTCGGGTCGTCAGCAGTACCGGCCGCGAACCTGGGCCGCGGCGTCTCGACGGTCGGTGCAAGCGAGGCGGCGTCCGCCCCGGACGACCCCTCGGTAAACTCGAAGTCGAGCCCGCCGTCGCGTCCCCCGGTCGAGCCGCCAGCCGGGAAGTCCACGCCTGGCGCCGAACCCTCGTCCAAACCGAGGTCCATGTCGAGCGGGCCCGCGCTGCTGTGGAGTTCCATGTCCAGGCTGGACCCCATCGGGTGCGCAGCCACGAACATCGGCTCCTCGGGCGCGATCTGCTTGCCCATGATCAGGATCTTGTCCCACTCGCCGGGCTGCGCGTCCGCGGGCGTTGCGTTCATCTCCTGCGCGAGTTCAACGAAGCGCTCGCGGCTGCCCCACACGAAGTAGATCTCGAGCAGCTTGAGCTTCAGGTCGCGGCGCTGAGGCGCGCGCTTGATGGCGAGCTGGACGAGGTCGGCCGCCTGGTCGTAGAGGCCGTAGGCCATATGGAAGTCGGCCTCGGCCAGCGCGTCGCCCGGCTCGATGGCGACCGGCTCGTCGCCCGAAATCGTGTCGTCGACGGAGACCGGCCTGCGGGCTGCCTCGGCCGCGCGCGGCGCCGGCACCGCCCTGGGTACAGACGATGGCTCGACCGGTCTGCGCTCCTCGACCTGGATCGCGCCATCGCGTGGAGACTGGCCGCGGGCGCGCAGGTCGGTCCTCGTGCGCTCGAGGGCTTCCTGCAGGTCCACTTCCTTGGCGCCGGATTCGCCACGGCTCCTGCGGTACAGGAGAAAAGCGAGTGCGGCCGCCAGCAGGCCGAGCACGGCCCACCAGTAGCCGGCGAGCCGTTCGGTCAGCGAAGGCCCTTCCTTGGCCTTGGGCTCCTGCTTCGGCTTCTTCGCCTCGGGCGCGGGCTTGGGTGCCGGCGCCGGCTGGGCCTCGGCGGCCGGCGCCGCGGCTTCGGCCGGCGGCGTACCGGCGGCGGGCGCCTCCGCGCCCGGGGCCGCACCGGCCGGCGGCTGGGCTGCGCCTTCCGGCTGTCCGGCGGGCGCCTGGCCACCCTGCAGCGTGGCAAGTTCGGCGTTTCGGACCTCGAGCAGGCGGCGCGCCTCGGCGAGTTCCCCTTCGAGCTGCTGCACACGCGACTGGAGTTCCGTTGCCGACCCGCTCGCTGCGGGTGCGGCAGGACTCGTCGCGGTGGACGCGGCCGTGGTGCCCTGTTCAGGCGTTACGAGGCGCAGGCGCCCCGCGGCACTGTCCGGGGACTGCGCGGCCAACGACCCTTCGCGCCAGATCTGGTATTGCTTCGAAACCTCGGCCGCAGCCGCCGACGCGGGGATCGCCTCGACTGCCGCGGCGTCCGGAATGCGCAGCATGCTGCCGGCACGCAAGACGTTGATGTTGCCGACGAAAGCATGCGGGTTGGACTGGTAAATCGCCACCATCGCCCGGTTCACGTCGGAGCGCGCACCGGGGTGCGCCTCGCTCGCGATCTTCCACAAGGTATCGTTCGGCTGGACCCGATACGTTGAGCCCGCCGTGACCGTGGGCCGTGTCGCAGCGGGACCCCCGGCCTCCCCGCCCGCGGATGCGACTGGCGCAGCGGCCGGTTCAGGCCGCGGCGCCGGTGCCGGCGCAGGTGCCGTCGGGGAAGCCTGCACACTGGGCGCCGCGACCGGCGATTCCGACGCCTGCTGCGGCGGCGCGAACACCGGCGGGTCGAGCAGGACCGTGTACTCGCGCAACAGGCGCCCGCGCGGCCAGTCGGCCTCGACGAGCATCGTGACAAAGGGTTCCGTGACCGGCCGCGGCGAAGTGACCTTGAGATAGCCCTTGCCGTCCGAACCGCGCACCACCCGGAACACGAAATCACCCAGGTAGGCGGGCTTGTCGAGCCCGTATCGGGCGAAGACGTCGTTCGAGGCGAGCGATGCCCGCAGCGCAGACAAGTCGTCGTCGCCGGCGGCCACGAGTTCGATATCGGCGTCGAAGGGCTGATTCAGCGCGGAGTGTAGGTGGATCTCGCCGAGACCGAGCGCGTACAGCGCGTTCGGCGAAACCAGGGCGCTCAACAGAAGAACACGGCGAACGGCTGACTTCATCGATGCTCCCGCCAGTCACGGCTTCCGGTTGCGGTGGACGATATGCCCGCCGGGCCCGGGCCCTTCGACTGTTGCGAATTCGACATAACTATAACCGACGCCCGGACCCGCGCCCACACATCCGCGAACAGGAGCCTTTGTAGCGCTTCGGGTCGCCCTTGGGAGGGGCACGCCGCACAGTTCCACTCTTTCGCTCCGGCTTAGCGTCCCCGGGTGATCACGGGCGTCTCGACCGACACCCCGGCGTTCTGCGCGCGGTGCCGCAGGAAATGATCCATGAGCACGAGCGCCATCATGGCCTCCGCGATGGGTACGGCACGGATCCCGACGCAGGGATCGTGGCGGCCGGTCGTACTCACCTCCACGGGCCGGCCCTCCACGTCGATCGTGCGGCCCGGGATCACGATACTGGACGTGGGCTTGAGCGCAAGGCTGACCACGAGGTCCTGCCCGGACGAGATTCCGCCCAGCGTGCCCCCGGCATGGTTCGACAGGAAGCCATCCGGGGTCAGCTCGTCGCGATGCTGCGATCCGCGCTGCCCGACCACGGCGAAACCATCCCCGACCTCCACGCCCTTCACGGCGTTGATGCCCATCATCGCGTGGGCGAGGTCCGCGTCCAGCCGGTCGAACACCGGCTCGCCGAGGCCCGGCGGCAGTCCCGTGGCGACGACGGTGACGCGCGCGCCGACGGAGTCGCCCTCGCGACGCAGGCGATCGATCAGCGCCTCGAGTTCCGGGACCCGTGCCGGGTCGGGACAGAAGAACGGATTGCGATCGACCTCGCCCAGGTCGCGCGGCTCGATCGCGATCTCGCCCGCCTGCGCGAGGTAACCGTAAATGCGGATGCCCGCCTGCCCGGCGAGGTACTTGCGCGCGATTGCGCCGGCGGCCACGCGCATGACCGTCTCGCGCGCCGACGAGCGACCGCCGCCGCGGTAGTCGCGAAATCCGTACTTGTGCTGGTAGGTGTAGTCGGCGTGGCCCGGACGGAATCGGTCCTTGATCTTCTCGTAGTCGTAGGAGCGCTGGTCCTCGTTCTCGACCAGGAGCCCGATTGGCGTGCCCGTGGTGCGCCCCTCGAAGACGCCGGAGAGGATGCGCACCCGGTCTGGCTCGCGCCGCTGGCTCGTGTAGCGCGAAGTACCCGAGCGACGCCGCTCGACGTCGTTCTGGATGTCCTCCTCGCAGAGCGCGAGTCCGGGCGGACACCCGTCCACGACACAACCGAGCGCCGGCCCATGGCTCTCGCCGAAGGACGTGACCGTAAACAGGTGGCCGAAAGTATTGCCCGACATCTGGTGACCCCGAACGAATCCTACGACTGTCCGTCGCGCGACCGCGACGACTTGAGCTGTTCCCTTCTTAGCACGAACAGGCCTCCGCCGCCGCGCTCGAATTCCAGCCACGTGAAGGGCAGGCGCGGATACGCGTGCGCGAGCCGCTCGTCGCTGTCCCCGACCTCGACGAAGATTGCGCCGCCCGGCGCGAGCCGCGCCGCGGCTCCGTCGAGGATGCGCCGGACCACGTCGAGGCCGTCGCCCCCGGCGCGGAGCGCGAGGTCCGGCTCGTGGCGGTACTCCTGCGGCAGGACCGCCATCTCGTCGTCGCTGACGTAGGGCGGGTTCGAGACGATGAGGTCGTAGCGACGTTCGCCGACCGGCCCGAAGACGTCGCCCTGCAGGAGTTCCAGGCGATCGCCCACGCCGTGGCGGACGACGTTGCGCCGCGCGACGGCGAGCGCGTCCGGCGAGATGTCCACCGCATCGACGCGGGCGTCCGGGAACGCCTTCGCGCAGGCGATGGCAATGCAGCCCGACCCCGTGCCGATGTCGAGGATCCGCTGAACGCGCGCCGGATCGATCCACGGCTCGAAGCGGGCCGCGATCAGCTCGGCGAAGGGCGACCGCGGCACGATCACGCGCTCGTCGACCTCGAATTCGAGTCCTGCGAACCACATGCGCCCGATGAGGTAGGCCGCGGGCACGCGCCGCGAGATGCGCTCGCCGAAGAGCCGCAGCACGCCCGCGACATCGCTGGCCTCGGGACGCAGCTGGTAGGCCTCCTCCGCCCGCGCGTGGTCCAGGCCCAGCGCGTGGAAGACGAGCGCCGCAGACTCGTCCACGGCGTTTTCGGTGCCGTGTCCGAACGCGAGCCCCGCCCGCTCGAATTCCCCTGCGCCGTAGCGCACGAGTTCGGCGACCGTCGGGGCGACGGGCGGCGACGAGGCGAACGGTGCCCGGGCGTTCATGCTGCGCTGGCTCTTTGTGGGATAATCGCGGCCCCGTCCGGCCGGACGCACGCCCCGCGATTCACCATGGCCGCTCGCTCCTTGAGGATCGTCATCCTCGCGATTGTAGCGTTTGGCGGCGGGCTCCTGATCGCCCGCGCGCTCGTCCCTGCCCGCGTCACGCTGCCGCAGACCGAGCGCGCGACCGTGCTGCCCGAGCCGCGGGCGCTGCCGGCACTCGATCTCGTGAGCCAGGACGGACGCCCGCTCGGCGCGGATTTCTTCAAGGGCCGGTGGACGATCGTGTTCTTCGGCTTCACGAGCTGCCCCGACATCTGCCCCACGACCCTGGCGAGCCTCGCGCAAGCGACGCACCAGCTCGCCGACCTGCCGCCGGCCGAGCGGCCGCGTGTGCTGCTCGTCACCGTGGACCCCGAGCGTGACGTTCCTGCGCACCTCGCGGCCTACGTTCGTTTTTACGACCCGGCGTTCCTCGGCGCGACCGGCACGCCCGCCGCCGTGGCGGCCACGGCCGCCGCGTTCGCGGTGCCGTACGGGAAGGTGAGCCTGCCCGAGGGCGGCTACACCATGGACCACGGCTCGGGCATCTTCATCGTGGGGCCGTCCGGCGGCATCGTCGCGTACTCCTCCGCCCCGCACGACGCCTCGACGATCGCGCGCGACTACCGCAAGGTACTCAGCTTCGAGGGGGACGCGTCGTGAGCCCCGGGCCTGACGAGGCCGGCGCCTCGGATCGCGCGTTCGCGCTGCTGCAGGACCTGCTGCCACAGCACGCGCTGTCGCGGCTGATGCATCGCCTCGCGCGCAGCACGAGCCCGCTGGTGCGCAACACGCTGATCCGCGCCGTGCTGCGCGGCTATCCGCAGATCCAGATGCGCGAGGCGGCGCAGCCGGATCCGTACGCGTACCCGTCCTTCAACGCGTTCTTCACGCGCGCGCTGCGCGTCGACGCGCGCGTCGTCGAGGGCGGCGCGGGCGACCTCGTCTCCCCGGTGGATGGCACGGTGAGCCAGCTGGGCCAGGTCGCCGCCGGGCAGATGCTGCAGGCCAAGGGCATCCACTACTCGCCCGCGGCGCTCCTCGCGGACGAGGCCTCGGCCACGCGCTACGAGGGCGGCGCCTTCGCCTGCCTCTACCTGGCCCCGTACAACTATCACCGGATCCACATGCCCCTCGCGGGTCGGCTGGCCGCGACGCGCTACGTGCCCGGCGCGCTCTACAGCGTGAACGCGGCTACGGCACGCACGATTCCCGGGCTCTTCACGCGCAACGAACGCGTCGTCTGCGAATTCGAGACGGCTCTCGGGCCCATGGCCGTGGTACTCGTGGGCGCGCTCTTCGTGGGCAGCATCGAGACCGTATACGCGGGTGAGATCAATCCTCCCGGATCGCGCGGCGGCGTCGTGCGCAGCATCGCCGCGGGCGTCGGGACGGAGTTCGCCAGGGGCGCTGAACTCGGGCGCTTCAACATGGGCTCGACCGTGGTGCTGCTGGTCGGCAACCCGGCGCTCCGCTTCGCCGGGCGCTTCGGACCGGGCGTTCCGCTGCGCATGGGCCAGGCGCTCGCGCACGCCGGATGACGCCTCCGGCCGCATCGGACTGGGCGCCCACCGCGTCGCTCGAGACGCTGCGCCTGCGCGCGCGGATGCTGGAGCGCGTGCGGGCGCACTTCGCCGCGACCGGCGCGCTCGAGGTGGAGACGCCGGTGATGGTGCAGGCCGCCGTCACGGACGTGCATCTCGAATCGCTCGAGGTGCGCCGCGCCGACGGCTCGCGCGCCGGGTATCTCCACACCTCGCCGGAATACGCCATGAAGCGCCTGCTCGCCGCAGGGGCCCCGGACGTCTACCAGGTCTGCCGCGTCTTTCGCGAAGGCGAGCGCGGCCGGCGGCACAATCCCGAATTCACCATGGTCGAGTGGTATCGACTGGGCGTCGATCACCATGCGCTCATGGACGACGTCGAGCGACTGCTGCGCGCGCTCATCGAGCCGTCGCGCCCGGTCGGCACGACCCGGCGCATCACCTACTCCGACGCGTTCCGCGAGGCGCTTGGGCTGGACCCGCTGGCGGTCGACACCGGCGAACTGCTCGCTGCGCTCCGCGCGGGCGGCCTGGACGTGCCGGAATCCGTCGCGACCGAGCGTGACTCGTTGCTCGACCTCGCGATGGCGACACTGGTCGCCACCCGCTTCCCGCCGGACGGCATCACCTTCGTGCACGATTTCCCGGCCTCGCAGGCCGCGCTGGCGCAGATCCGTGGCCCCGTGGCCTCGCGCTTCGAGGCTTTCTGGGGGGAACTCGAACTCGCCAACGGATTCCACGAACTGGGCGACGCGGCGGAACAGTCGCGCCGCTTCGAGGCGGACCGCGCCGAACGCGCGCGCCGCAGGCAGCCCGACCGCGAGCCCGACCTGCGCTTCATCGCCGGACTCGCGGCGGGCCTGCCCCCCTGCGCCGGCGTCGCACTCGGATTCGACCGCGTGGTGATGATCGCGGCGGGCGCCCGCAGGATCGACGAAGTCATCGCCTTCCCGGTCGAACGGGCCTAGGCGCGGCGAAGGAGTAGCAACCGATGCACGTCCCGGGCGAACTTCCTGCCGGCGACAAGCCGCGCGCCTACGCCGAACTGGAGTCCTCGCTGCGCGCGCTGCTCTCCGGTGAGCCCGACATGGTTGCCTGCGCGGCGAACACGGCCGCGCTTCTCTTCTGGAGTCTTCCGCAGCTCAACTGGGCGGGGTTCTACCTGGTCGAGCCTCGGTCGGGCGACCTCGTGCTCGGGCCGTTCCAGGGGAAGCCCGCCTGTGTGCGCATCGCGGTCGGCAAGGGCGTGTGCGGTACCGCGGCAGCGCGGCGCGAGACGATCGTCGTCGCGGACGTGCACGCGTTCCCGGGCCACATCGCCTGCGACTCGGCATCGAACTCGGAACTGGTGGTGCCGATCCTGGACGGCGACCGGCTGCTCGGCGTGCTCGATCTCGACAGCCCGGTGCACGGGCGCTTCGACGACGCGGACGCCCGCGGACTCGAAGCGCTGGTGCGGGTACTCGTCGAGGCAACACGACCCGCGCGCTGAACGCGCTACGCCTGCCGGGGCACATTCCCTGGGGCGTCACGCGGCATGGACGCCGCGTGCGAGCCTACATGGATGTACTTGCGGCGTCCCCGGGGAATGTGCCCCGGCAGGCGCAGTGCTGGGCGCGCGAGCCTACATGGATGTACTTGCGGCGTCCCCGGGAACATCAACCCGCGCGCCGAATGCGGTCAGGCCTCAGCTCTTGGCGCGCGAGAGGTACCCGCCGGTCCGCGTGTCGACGCGGATGACCTCACCCTCGTTGAGGAAGAGCGGCACGCGCACTACGGCGCCGGTCTCGAGCTTGGCCGTCTTCTGGCCGCCGGTCGCGGTGTCGCCCCGGAGGCCCGGATCCGTCTCGACGATCTTGAGCTCGACGTGCGCCGGCGGTTCCACCGCGAGTGGCACGCCGTTCCACAGCATGACCTTGCAGGTCGTGCCGTCCTTGAGCCAGATGGACGCCTCGCCCAGCGCCTCCTTGCCGGCCGTGTGCTGCTCGAAGGTGTCCGGCACCATGAAGTGCCAGAAGTCGCCGTCGGTGTAGAGGTACTGCATGTCGGACTCGACGATGTCAGCCGCCTCGACGGAGTCGCCCGACCTGAAGCTGCGCTCCAGCGTCCGGCCGTTCTTCAGGTTGCGGATGCGCACGCGATTGAACGCCTGGCCCTTGCCCGGCTTCACGAACTCGTTCTCGACGATCGTGTACGGATCGCCGTCGATCATGATCTTGAGACCCGAGCGGAATTCGTTCGTGCTGTAGCTGGACATGGTGTTGCGACCGGAGGTTGTTGGGCAGGGTGCCCGGACCGGCCCCGCGGGGGCTCGGCATGAGCGAGCCGCGCATTGTACCCGCGGCAGCGACCCCCCGTCAGCCCTGGGGGGCAGTCTCGTCTTCTGCAGGCGGAAAAGGCGAATGCCCCCCTGCCCGGCCCGCAGCCCGGTGCCCGGGCATGCCCCCCGGGGGGGGGCTGGCGGCAAGGGCGAGGCTGCAACCTGCGTCACGTTAGTGCCGGAAACCCCGGTGTATAGTCCCGCGGCCTTTCCTAGCAGCGCGGAGCCGCCAACCCGGCGCCGCCGAGGATTCGAGCTTGGCCGACAATGGCGCCATTCCCCTCCTGGTCCTGTCCCGGCTGCAGGACCCGGTGGAGATCATCAACAGCACGCTCCGCAATGCGGGGCATCCCGTGCACTGCGCCTGGTCACGTGACCTGCCCGCCCTGGGCGAGGCGCTGGCGCAGGCCACGCCCCAGCTCATCTTCCTGTGCGTCGCGGACGCCGAAGAGGCCCGCACCGCGCTCGAGGTCCGCAATCGCTACGCGACCCACGTGCCGGCCGTCCTGGTCCGCGAGTCGTTCGCAGAGGCCGACCTGGCCCAGGCGGTCGAACTGGGAGCACAGGACGTCGTCACCCTGGCGGCGAGGGCACGACTCCAGGCGGTCGCGGCCCGCGAGCTGCGCTCGGCCCGGCTGGATGGAGCGCTCGCCGGCACGCTTGCCTCGGCACACCAGTACCGCGACCAGATGAAGGCATTCATGGCGGGCTCGGCGGACGCGATCGCCCACGTGCAGGAAGGCATCGTCGTCGACGTGAACCCCGCCTGGATCGAGCTCTTCGGCCACGCGGATGCCGGCGCGGTGCTCGGCCAGCCACTGATGGACTTCTTCCACCAGCGCAGCCACGCGCCACTCAAGGGCGCGCTGGTCGCGGCCTCGCAGGGACGCTGGACCGACCACTCGCTCGCGAGCGTCGCCGTGCTGCCGGACGGCGCGGAACTCTCGGTGGACCTCGAGTTCGAGCGCTTCGAGTTCGAGGGCGACCCGGCCGTGCGCCTCAGGGTCGCCACGCAGAAGCGCGACCTCAGGTCGCTCACGACCCAGCTCGAGGGTGCCCTGCGCTTCGACACGGCGACCGGCCTGCTGAAGCGGGCGGAGTTCACGCGAGCAGGCCACCGCCCAGGCGGCACAGGTGCTGAAGGCCGGCCTGCGCGCCGTCGTATGCTTCGAGCCCGACAAGTTCGCGGCGCTGGACGGTGAACTCGGACCCCTCGCCGCCGAAGACGTCATGGACGAACTCGGATCGCTGCTGCGCTCGCTCCTGCAGCCCGGCGACATCGCGGGCCGAGTCACCGGCCACGGTTTCGCGATCATGGTCGAACGCGGAAATTCGCGCGATCTCGACGCCTGGGTGGCGCAGGTACTGCAACGGGTCGCGGAGCACGTCTTCCAGCCCGGCGAGGCGCAAGTCGGTCTCCCTCACCTGCAGCGCGGGCGCCGCGATGCTGAACGCGCAGGGCGCGGAGCTCACCGCCCCGCTCGAGTCGGCGATCAATGCCTGCCGCGCGGCCGGCACGGCCGGCGGCAACCGCCTGTTGCGGGCGGACGCCGCGCTCGGCAGCCCCGACCTCGAGGAGACCGACCGCAACTGGGCCGCGCAGATCAAGGCCGCGCTCATGGCCAATCGCTTCCGCCTCGTGCAGCAGCCGATTGCGAGTCTCGTTGGCGACGGCGAGTCCGATGTTCGACCTCGTCGTGCGCATGCTCGACGAGAAGGGCAACGAGGTCCTGCCGTCCGAGTTCCTCGCGGCGGCCGAGCGCACCGACCTCATGAAGAACATCGACCGCTGGGTGATCGGCGCGGCGATGTCGTTCTGCGCCTTGCGCAAGCCCAGCCGCGTGTTCGTGCGCATCTCGCGCGACTCGATGCGCGACCAGACACTGGGAACCTGGCTGCACCAGCAGATCGCGGCCTCGGGCGTCGAAGCCGGGCGGGTCGTCGTCGAACTCGGCGAGGAACTCGCGACCAGGCACCTCAAGGAAGCGCGCGAGCTGCGCGCGCTCGTGACCCACCTCGGGTTCGGCTTCGCGATCGAGAACTTCGGCTCGGGCCGCGACTCGGCCCAGGTCCTGCGCCACCTGCCCTCGAATTACGTGAAGATCGACGGCGCGCTGATGCAGGGACTCGCAAACGACCGTCGCCTGCAGGAGCAGGTCAAGTCGCTCGTGGACATTGCGAAGGAACGGAAAGCCGCGACCATCGCCGAGCGCGTCGAGGACGCCAACACCATGGCGGTGCTCTGGCAGCTCGGCGTCGAGTTCGTGCAGGGCTATTTCGTGTCGAGCCCGGAGGAAGTGGTGCTCGGGGCGTGAAGGGGGAGCGGTTAGGGGTTAGCGGTTAGCAGGAAGGCGGATGGCGGATAGTGACTAGCGGATAGTAAGAGCTGGAGATGCACGTTACGCACTCGTTCTTACTATCCGCTATCCGCTAGTCACGAACCGCTTTCTTCATCCGCCTTCCACTTCCAGCCCATCCACCTTCCGCCAGCCCCTCGGCAGCACGGCGCCGCGCTGGCCGCGCTCGCCGCGATATTCCTCGAGCTCGCGGAAGCTGAGACCCATGTGCCGCTCGCCGGAGAGCACGCGCAGCGTCTGCCCGGGTGCGACGACGGCGACCGCGAGCAGCGTCTCCTCGCCCGACAGCGCCTTCTTCGTGGGGATGCCGAAGATCTTGTTGCCCTTGCCGCGCGGCAGCTCGGGCAGGTCGGCGACCGGGAACGCGAGCAGCCGCCCGTCCGAGTTCACGGCAGCGAGGAGCGCACCCTCGACCGGCGGCAACGCCGCTGGCGCCAATACGCCCGTGCCGTCCGGCACCTTCAGGGCCGCCTTGCCCGCGCGGTTGCGACTGTGCAGGTCGCCGAGCTTCACGACGAAGCCATAGCCCGCGCTCCCCGCCAGCACCCAGCGTTCCTCGGGCTCGCCGATCAGGACGCCCGGGAACGTGGCGCCGTCCGGCGGGTCGAGGCGCCCGGACAGCGGCTCGCCCTGGCCGCGCGCCGAGGGCAGCGCGTGCGCGGGCAGGCTGTAGGCGCGGCCGGTGCTGTCGAGGAAGACCGCCAGCTGCGTACTGCGGCCGCGGGCCATGCAGCGGTATTCGTCGCCGGTCTTGTAGGACAGCGCGCGCGGGTCGATGTCGTGGCCCTTCGCGCCGCGCACCCAGCCGCTCTTCGACAGCACCACGGTGACCGGCTCGCTCGCGACCAGTTCGGTCTCCGAGATCGCCTGGGCGGCGGCGCGCTCCACGATGCTGCTGCGGCGGTCGTCGCCGAACTTCTCGGCGTCCGCGATGATCTCGTCGCGCACCAGCTTCTTGAGCCGTGCCTTGCTGCCGAGCGTCCTCGCGAGCTCGTCGCGCTCCGCCGCGAGCTTCTCCTGCTCGCCGCGGATCTTCATCTCCTCGAGCTTCGCGAGGTGCCGGAGCTTCGTCTCGAGGATCGCCTCGGCCTGCGACTCGGAGAGCTGGAAACGCGCGATCAGCGCCTCCTTCGGCTCTTCCTCGTAGCGGACGATGCGGATGACCTCGTCGAGATTCAGGTACGCGACCAGCAACCCGTCGAGGATGTGCAGGCGCGCGTCGACCTTCTCGAGCCGGTGCGTGAGCCGGCGCGTCACCGTGTCCACGCGGAACGAGAGCCATTCCTCGATCAGCGGCTTGAGTCCCATCACCCGCGGACGGCCGTCGCGCGCGATCACGTTGATGTTTACCCGGTAGCTGCGCTCGAGGTCGGTGGTGGCGAAGAGGTGCGCCATGACCTGCTCGACGTCCACGCGGTTCGAGCGCGGCGTGATCACCAGCCGGGTCGGGTGCTCGTGGTCCGACTCGTCGCGCAGGTCCTCGACCATCGGCAGCTTCTTCGCGCGCATCTGCACGGCGATCTGCTCGAGAACCTTCGAGCCCGAGACCTGGTAGGGCAGCTCGGTGATGATGATCTCGCCGTCCTCGAGTCTCGTAGCGCGCGCGGGCGCGGAACGTCCCGTTGCCGGTCTCGTAGATGCGGGCGAGTTCCTCGCGCGGCGTGATGATCTCGGCGCCGGTCGGGAAGTCCGGGCCGCGCACGTGCTCGCAGAGCTGCGCCGACGGTCGCCTTCGGCTCCTCGAGCAGCCGCACGCAGGCGGCGGCGACCTCGCGCAGGTTGTGCGGCGGAATGTCGGTCGCCATGCCGACCGCGATGCCGGTCGCGCCGTTCAGCAGCACGTTCGGCAGGCGCGCCGGCAGCAGCGCGGGCTCCTCGAGCGTGCCGTCGAAGTTCGGCGTCCAGTCCACCGTGCCGTCGCCCAGCTCCGCCAGCAGGACGTCGGCGTAGCGCGTGAGCTTCGACTCCGTGTAGCGCATCGCGGCGAACGACTTCGGGTCGTCCGGCGAACCGAAGTTGCCCTGCCCGTCCACGATCGGATAGCGGTACGAGAACGGCTGCGCCATCAGCACCATCGCCTCGTAGCAGGCCGAGTCGCCGTGCGGGTGGAACTTGCCGATGACGTCGCCGACCGTGCGCGCCGACTTCTTGTGCTTGGCGGTCGCAGCGAGGCCGAGTTCGCTCATCGCGTAGATGATGCGGCGCTGCACCGGCTTCAGCCCGTCGCCGACGTGCGGCAGCGCGCGGTCGAGGATCACGTACATCGAGTACTCGAGGTACGCCTTCTCGGTGAAGGTCCTGAGCGGCAGCCGCTCGACGCCTTCGAAGTTGAGTTCGTTCTGTGTCGTCACGGGTACTCCGGCGGGCTCAGGGCTGCACGGCAGCCAGGTTGCCCTTGGTCTCGAGCCACTCGCGGCGGTCGGCGGCCCGCTTCTTGGCGAGCATCATGTCCATGGTCTGGTCGGCGTGGTCCTTCGCCTCCACGGTGAGCTGCACGAGGCGGCGTGTCTCGGTCGCCATGGTCGTCTCGCGAAGCTGCAGCGCGCTCATCTCGCCGAGCCCCTTGAAGCGCGTCACCACGGGCTTGGCGCGCGGATTCTCGGCGCGGATGCGGTCGAGAACGCCGTTGCGCTCGGCCTCGTCGAGCGCGTACTCGACCTGCTTGCCGTAGTCGATGCGGAACAGCGGCGGCATCGCCACGAACACGTGGCCGGCGAGCACCAGCGGGCGGAAGTGCCGCAGGAACAGCGCGCACAGCAGCGTGGCGATGTGCAGGCCGTCGGAGTCCGCGTCCGCGAGGATGCAGATCTTGTGGTAGCGGAGCGACGAGACGTCGTCGGAGGCCGGGTCCACGCCGATCGCCACCGCGATGTCGTGCACCTCCTGCGACGACAGGATCTCGCCCGCGTCCACCTCCCAGGTGTTCAGGATCTTGCCGCGCAGCGGCATCACGGCCTGGAACTCGCGGTCGCGCGCCTGCTTGGCCGAGCCGCCCGCCGAGTCGCCCTCGACCAGGAAGAGTTCGGTGCGCTTCGGGTCCTGGCTGGTGCAGTCGGCAAGCTTGCCGGGCAGCGCCGGGCCGCTCACCACGCGCTTGCGCGCGACCTTCTGGCTGGCCTTGAGCCGGTCCTGCGCGTTGCCGATCGCGAGCTGGGCGATGCGCTCGCCCGCTTCCGGATGCTGGTTCAGCCACAGCCCGAACTGGTCCTTGACGATGCCGGAGACGAAGGCCGCAGGCTCGCGCGAGGTGAGCCGCTCCTTGGTCTGGCCCGCGAACTGCGGGTCGCGCATCTTGGTCGAGAGCACGTAGCTCGCGTCGTCCCACACGTCCTCGGGCGCGAGCTTGAGCCCGCGCGGCAGGAGGTTGCGGAACTCGCAGAACTCGCGGATGGCCTCGGTGAGCCCGAGCCGGAAGCCGTTGACGTGCGTGCCGCCCTGCAGCGTCGGGATCAGGTTGACGTAGCTCTCCTCGACGCGCGCGCCACCGTCGGTGCGCCAGGCCACCGCCCAGTCCACGCCCTCCATCTCGCCCTCGATGCTGCCGGTGAACGGATCCTCGGGGAGCCACTCACCGCCCTCGAGCGACTCGCGCAGGTACTGCTCGAGGCCGCCGGTGTAGACCCAGGTCTCCTTCTCGCCGGTCTTCTCTACCGCGAGGCGCATCTCGAGCCCGGGGCAAAGCACGGCCTTCGCCTTGAGCACGTGCTTCAGTTTCGGCAGCGCGATGTCCGGGCTGTCGAAATACGATGCGTCGGGCCAGAAGCGCAGGGTCGTGCCGGTGTTGGCCTTGCCGACCTCGCCCACGACCTCGAGCTTCGACTTCACCTTCCCGTTCGTGAACGAGATGTTGTATTCCTTGCCGCCGCGACGGACCCAGCACTCGAGGTTCTTCGAGAGCGCGTTCACCACCGACACGCCCACGCCGTGCAGGCCGCCGGAGAACTTGTAGGCGCCGTCGGAGAACTTGCCGCCCGCGTGCAGGCGCGTGAGGATGAGCTCCACGCCGCTCACCTTCTCCTTGGGGTGGATGTCCACGGGCATGCCGCGGCCGTCGTCGGTGACCTCGACGGAGCCGTCCTTGTGGACGGTGACGGAGATGCGGCTGCAGTGCCCGGAGAGCGCCTCGTCGACGCTGTTGTCGACGACCTCGTGGACGAGGTGGTTCGGCCGGCTGGTGTCGGTGTACATGCCCGGCCGGCGCCGGACGGGCTCGAGTCCACTCAGGACTTCGATGTCTTGAGCGGTGTAGGTCTGGGTCATCGTTGATCGTTCCGCGTGCTCGCGTCGAGATAAGGCGCGCGGATTCTAGCAGCGCTGTCGCGCGCCGTGCGAACCGCCGAAGTGCACACGGGAGGCGCCATGACGAGTGTCCCCGCGAAAACGCCATAAACCCATCCCTGGGGGCTCCGTGCGCCGCGTCCATGCGGCGCACGGTTTCGCGGGGACACTCGTCATGCCGCCTCCCAATGGTGCCCACCGACGCGTCGGGAGGGCGGCCAACCCGGAACGCCCGCCGCGGGCGTTCCGGTTGGCCGCCCGGCAGGCAACAGGTTGACCTTCCGAGCGGTGACGATCCTAAGTGAGGTCGCGCACCAGCGACGCGCGCGAGGCCTCGGGCAGCGGGTCGACCGTGTGGCGGTAAGCGTCGTGGTCCATGCCGATCGACAGCGCGGCGCCTGCCTTTGCGTCCAAGACCATCGCGGGCGTCAACTCGAAGCGCAGGAAGTGCACCGCCGAGGTCTTCTCGTCGTTCTCGCGCTCCAGGTCCTCGTCGGCGATGGCGTACACCCGATCGTGGCCCGCCACCCTCACCCAGCAGCGGTCCTCGACGCCCTTGAGCGCGGCGAGCGCGGCGCGTCGCTCGTCGACGTCGGGGTATTCGATGAGGAGCGTCGCCTTCCAGTTCGATCCGTCGGGTATGAGCGGGTTGTACGCGGCGAGTTCCTCCGCGATGCCCTCGACCTCGAAGATGCGTTCGATGCGCAGCATCTCCTGCACCTGGTACTGCACGGTCAGCCGGTCCTCGAAGCACAAGGTCGCGTTCGGCCCGCACTGGATGGTGCGGTCGCGCTTGTGGGCCAGCACCTTCGAGCGGAATTCGGCCCGCTGCCTCGCGTACTGCTCGAGGCCGAGGAGTTCCTCCTGTCGCAGGCCGCGGCGGCTCATAGCCCGTACGCCTTGCGCAGCAGGGTGAGCGGGTGCGTCGGCCCCTGCCCGCCTTCGAGCGCCGACTCGATCTGGTGGCCCGCCATCGGGCAGTCGCTCGCGTAGTGGTCGCACCCGGACGCCTTGACCTTGTTGAACACGGGCTTGCCGATCTTCATGGAGATGTCGCGGTATTCGCGCTTCACGCCGTAGGTGCCGTTGTGCCCCGAGCAGCGCTCGATCGCCTCGATTTCGGTGCCGGGCACCAGCGACAGCACCTCGCGGGTCTTGAGACCGAGGTTCTGCACCCTCAGGTGGCAGGGCACGTGGTAGCTCACCTTGCCGAGCTGGCGCACGAAGTCGGTGCGCAGCAGCCCCGCCTTGTGGCGCAGCATCAGGTACTCGAAGGGGTCGAACATCGCTGCCTTGACCTTCGCGACCTGCGGATCGTCGGGGAAGAGCAGCGGCAGCTCCTGCTTGAACATGAGCACGCAGGACGGGATCGGCGCGACGATGTCGCAGCCCTGGTCCACGAGCGCGGCCATGGCCGGGACATTGACGTTCTTCGCCTGCTCGATGGCCTCGAGATCCCCGAGTTCGAGCTTGGGCATTCCGCAGCAGCGTTCCTTCTCGATCACGCTCACCGCGATGCCGTTGTGGCGGAAGACCGCCGCGAGGTCGGCGTCGATGTCGGGCTCGTTGCGGTTGCAGTAGCAGGTGGTGAAGAGCGCGACCCGGCCCCTGGTCTCCGGCGTCGCCCGCGCCTCGAGGCCGGGCCGGTCGCCGCGCGCGACGCGCTTGCGGCCCGAGTCGCTGTGATAGTCGGGAACCGGTGCGCCGGGATGCACGCCAAGTGTCTTGTCGAGCACCTTCCGCCCGAATCGGCTGCGGTTCACGAGGTTCACCGCCTGCGCCACGACCGGGATGCCGGCGATGGAACCGACCGCATCGGTCGCCGTGAGGATGCGGTCGCGCAGTCGCACGCCGCCCTGCTTAAATTTCACCGCCTTGGCGCGCAGCATCAGGTGCGGGAAGTCGATGTTCCACGGATGCGGCGGCACGTACGGACACTTGGTCATGTAGCACATGTCGCAGAGGTAGCAGTGGTCGGCAACCTCCCAGTAGACCTTGCGGTCCACGCCGTCGAGCTCGCCGGTCGGGCTCGCGTCTATGGCGTCGAAGAGCAGCGGGAACGCGTTGCACAGGCTGAAACAGCGGCGACAGCCGTGGCAGAGGTCATAGACCCGGTGCAGTTCCTTGAAGAGCGAAGCCTCGTCGTAGAAATCGGCCTCGCGCCACGCGACCGGGTGGCGTGTCGGCGCCGCCAGGCTGCCCTCGCGCGCGGTCGGGGTCCTCGTGTCTTCCGCCATCGACTGTCTCCTGCCCGGGGCTCCCCCGTGACGAAAAAGGGCGGACCCACCGGGCCCGCCCTCCTGCGACTACCGCCGGAAACGGCTGGTCAGAGGGCGTCGAGCGCCTTCTGGAAGCGGTTCGCGTGCGAACGCTCCGCCTTGGCCAGCGTCTCGAACCAGTCCGCGATTTCATCAAAGCCTTCGTCGCGCGCGGCCTTGGCCATCCCCGGGTACATGTCGGTGTACTCGTGCGTCTCGCCCGCGATCGAAGCCTTGAGGTTGTTCGACGTGCTGCCGATCGGCAACCCCGTGGCCGGGTCGCCGACCTGCTCGAGGTACTCGAGGTGGCCGTGCGCGTGGCCAGTTTCGCCTTCCGCCGTCGAGCGGAACACGGCCGCGACGTCGTTGAACCCCTCGATGTCCGCCTTCTGCGCGAAATACAGGTAGCGACGATTCGCCTGGGACTCGCCCGCGAATGCGTCCTTCAGATTCTTCTCGGTCTTCGTTCCCTTCAAGCTGCTCATGAGTGCCTCCAACGGTCTCGCTCGCCGTCGCGACGAGCACGATTTAGACTTAGTCTAGCCGAATCCCAATTTAGGCGGCCAGCGGCGTGAAGTCAACGCTACCACGGGCCGCCCGGAGCGACGATTCGCAAACAGCCGTTATTGCCCTCCCACGCGTTGACCCTCGCTACCCCCTGTGCAAGGCTTGCGCGCCCCGGAGGCCCCCTCGTGACCAGCAAGAAAGGCAAGCCACTCGACTTCGAACAGGCGCTCGCGGAACTCGAGGCGGTCGTCGAACGTCTCGAGCACGGCGAACTACCGCTCGAGGACGCGCTCAAGCAGTTCGAGCGCGGCATCGAACTCGCGCGCAGCTGCCAGACGTCGCTCAAGGCGGCCGAGCAGCGCGTCGAGATCCTGCTCAGGAAGACGCCGGACGGGGAACCGGAACCCTTCGAGGGGAGCGAGTAGGCCCTCGCGGATGACGACGCTCGGTTCACGCCTCGACGAGTGGCGTAGCCGCGTCGAGCGCGAGCTCGACCGCTGGCTCCCGCCCGAATCGGCCGTGCCGCAACGGCTGCACGCCGCGCAGCGCTACGGCGTGCTCGGGCCAGGCAAGCGCATCCGCCCCGCACTCGTGTACGCGACGGCGGAAACACTGGGCGTGCCGCTCGAGCACGTGGACGCCGCCGCCTGCGCCGTCGAACTCATCCACGCCTACTCACTGGTCCACGACGACCTGCCGGCCATGGACGACGACGACCTGCGCCGCGGCCGGCCGACCTGCCACAAGGCCTTCGACGAGGCGACGGCGATACTCGCCGGCGACTCGCTGCAGGTGCTCGCGTTCCAGGTGCTGGCCAATCACGGGGTCATTCCCGACGACGAACCGATTCGCTTGCGCATGATCGCCATCCTCGCCGAGGCCAGTGGCACCGCGGGCATGGCCGGCGGGCAGGCGCTCGACCTGGCCGCCGAGGGCCGGACCCTCACGCTGCCCGAGATCGAGCAGGTTCACGCACGGAAGACCGGGGCCCTGATCCGCGCCAGCATCCTGATGGCCGCGCACTGCGCGCCCGGCCTGGCGGGCGGGAGCCTGCGCTCGCTGGGCGAATTCGGCAGCCTCGTCGGCCTCGCCTTCCAGGTTCAGGACGACATCCTCGACATCGATGGCGACGCAGAGCTGATCGGCAAGCCGGTCGGCAGCGACGAAGCGCGCGCCATGCCGACCTACCCGGCCGTCGCGGGCCTCCCGGCGGCACGGGCTCGCGTGCATGAACTCCACGCGGCGGCCGGCGCCATTCTCGCGCGCGAGGGCTGGGCCGGCAGTCCGCTTGCCGTCCTGGCCGACTGGCTCCTCACGCGGCGGCACTAGCGCGGGCCCGGGTTGCCGCGGTGCGGTAGACTTGATGTTTATGTCCCCGACCGACCAATACCCGTTGCTCGCGGCGATCGACTCGCCGGCGGACCTGCGCCGCCTGCCGGAGTCGCAGCTCGAGCCGCTTGCGCGCGAGCTGCGCGAGTTCCTGGTCCATACGGTCAGCCAGATGGGCGGGCATTTCGCGGCGGGCCTGGGAACGGTCGAGCTCACCGTGGCCCTGCACTACGTGTACGACACGCCCCACGACCGCATCGTCTGGGACGTCGGCCACCAGGCCTATCCGCACAAGGTGCTCACGGGCCGCCGTGACCGCCTGCAGACCATCAAGCTCAAGGGCGGTCTCGCGCCCTTCCCGAGCCGCGAGGAAAGCGAGTACGACACCTTCGGCGTCGGTCACGCCAGCACGTCGATCGGTGCCGCGCTCGGCATGGCGCTCGCCTCCGCGCGAGCCGGCGAGCCCCGCCGGGTCGTGGCGGTGATCGGCGACGGCGCGATCAGCGGCGGCCAGGCCTTCGAGGCCATGAACCACGCCGGGCCGCTCGATCCGGACATGCTGGTCGTGCTGAACGACAACAAGATGTCCATCTCGGAGAACGTGGGCGCGCTCGCGCTCTACTTCGCGCGCGTCCTGTCCGGCAAAACCTACACGGCGCTCCGCGAGCGCAGCAAGCGGTTCCTGGACCGCATGCCGAAGATGAAGCGCTTCGCGCGGCGCTCCGAGGAGCACGTGAAGGGCATGGTGCTGCCCGGGACGCTCTTCGAGGAGCTCGGCTTCAACTACAGCGGCCCGATCGACGGCCACGACGTGGTCGGGCTCGTCGCCACGCTGAAGCTCCTGCGCGAGCGGCGCGGCCTGCAGCTGCTCCACGTGGTGACGCAGAAGGGCAAGGGCTACGCGCCCGCGGAGGCCGACCCGATCAAGTGGCATGGCCCCGGCCCCTTCGACCCCACCAGCGGCACGATCTTCAAGGACAAGATCTCGGGGCCGTCGTACTCCCAGGTGTTCGGGCAGTGGCTCTGCGACATGGCCGAGCGCGACCCGCGCGTCGTCGGTATCACGCCCGCCATGCGCGAGGGCTCGGGCCTCGTCGAGTTCTCGAAGCGTTTCCCGGACCGCTACTACGACGTCGCGATCGCCGAGCAGCACGCGGTCACGCTCGCCGCGGGCATGGCCTGCGAGGGCACGCGCCCGGTGGTGGCGATCTACTCGACCTTCCTGCAACGCGGCTATGACCAGTTGATCCACGACGTGGCCCTGCAGAACCTGCCTGTCGTCTTCGCGATCGACCGCGGCGGGCTCGTGGGAGGAGACGGCGCCACGCACCAGGGTGCGTACGACCTGAGCTTCCTGCGTTGTATCCCGAACATGGTGGTCATGGCTCCCGCCGACGAGAACGAGTGCCGGCAGATGCTCTACACGGCCGTCACGCTCGACGGTCCGGCGGCGGTGCGCTATCCGCGCGGGCCGGGCCCCGGCGCGCCGATCGAGGCGGAGATGAGCGCCGTGCCGGTCGGTCGTGCGGAGATCCGGCGCGAGGGCCGTTCGGGCCTGCTGCTGCTCGCCTTCGGCACGATGGTCGCACCCTGCGTGCCGATCGCCGAAAGGCTCGACGCGACGCTGGTCAACATGCGCTTCGTGAAGCCGCTCGACGCCGAGCTCGTGCGCCGGCTCGCGGCCTCGCACGAGTGCGTCGTCACGATCGAGGAAAATGTGATCGCCGGTGGCGCAGGCAGCGCCGTGGACGAATGCCTGGCCGGGGCCGGCATCGAGCGCGCGGTACGCCGCATAGGCATTCCCGACCGGTTCATCGAGCACGGCTCGCGCGAGGACTGCCTCGTGCTGGCCGAACTCGACGACGCCGGCCTCGCGAGGCAGGTCGAGGCCATCTGGCCCGCGCGCAACGAGGTCCTGGCCGCCGTGGGCGGCCGGCCACTGGCGGTGTGACGATGGACGACGTACAGGGCCGCGCGGATTCGCGCCAGATTCCGATCAACAAGGTCGGCATCAAGGACATCTTCCACCCGGTGCGAGTCAAGGACCGCTCCGGCGGCGAACAGCGCACGATCGCGAACTTCAACATGTACGTCGCCCTGCCCCACAACTTCAAGGGCACGCACATGTCGCGCTTCGTGGAGGTGCTGCACGGGCACGAGCGCGAGGTGTCTGTGGATTCGTTCCGCCAGATGCTGGCCGAGGTGACGCGCAAGCTCGATGCGACCACCGGCCACATCGAGATGAGCTTCCCGTACTTCGTCATGAAGAAGGCGCCGGTCTCCGGAGTCTCGAGCCTGATGAACTACCAGGCGAGCCTCGTCGGCGAAGTCCGGGATGGCCGCGAGGAGATGTGGATCCACGTCGTGGTTCCGGTCACGAGCCTCTGCCCCTGCTCGAAGAAGATCTCCGACTACGGCGCGCACAACCAGCGCTCGCACATCACGATCAAGGCGAGGGTCCGCGAGCACCTCTGGATAGAGGAGCTGATCGACATCGCCGAGCTGGAAGCGTCTTCCCAGGTGTACGGGATCCTCAAGCGTCCCGACGAGAAGTTCGTGACGGAACGCGCCTACGACAATCCCAAGTTTGTGGAGGACATCGTTCGCGACGTCGCCGTGCGGCTGAATCGCGAGCCGCGCGTGCTCGCCTACGTGGTGGAAGCGGAGAACTTCGAGTCCATCCACAACCACTCGGCGTACGCGCTGATAGAGAAAGACAAGGACGTCGGCCCGGCGGCCTGAGCCGGGCGAGTGGCTCGCTAGCGGCTGCCCGACCGCTCCTTCGCGTCCAGCCAGTCCTGAAGGCGCTCGAGCAGGCCCGGCTTCCTTGGCCTGATGGTCACCCGGGACCGGTTAGGCGGCTCGGCCGCAGGCGATCGGCTGGCAGCCGACCCGGCGTCACGATAACCCGCACTGCTCTCGTAGGGATTGAATCCGCCGCCCGCCGGCCCGGACGCTTTGGCCGATGTACCGTCCGGCGCCCTGGTGATGATGGTCGACTCGATACGCAGGTCGGGCGCCGCGAGCTTCTCGACCAGTGTCGTGGTCGGGTCCTTGCGGTACTGCCCTTCGGAATCCCGAAATGCCCACACTGCATTGCCGCGCGCATCGGTGACCACCCGGCCGGACTCCTTCTCGCCCGGGGCCCGCGCCTCCGCGGGTCCGCTCACGGACGATTCAGCGGTCATTCGCAGCGCCTGTTTTTTGTCGCTCATCATTCGCTCAGTGTTGCCGGGATTGGCAGGATCGGCCTGTCGCCGCAAGACATGCCCGGATTCTGCACGTTTACGGCCGGCGTTACATATCGTTTGGCACCATCCTGCATCGGAAAGTGTGAACGAGTTCCGCTTGACCCCAAGGGGGATATGGCACGCAGGAGCATGGCCATGACCGGATCCGTCGAGGGCCTCCTACGCGGGTTCGCCCTTCGCCCGGCCCCGCTGCAGCCGACCGATGAGCTCGCGCAGGAACACCTTGTGGAAACGGAGCTGGCAGGAGATGGACGCCTGCTCGAGCAGCGTAGCCGTGACCTTGAGCAGCGTGAGCTGGCCTTCGGCCTCGATGCTGGTGTCGCGCCGCGAGCCCTCGCCGAATGCCGCCTCGCCGAAGCAGCCGCCGGCCTCGACCCGCCCGACGAGCTCGCCGGCGCGGCTGACCCTGGCACCGCCGGAGACGACCACGTAGAAGCGGTCGTCCGCATCGCCGGGCCGCAGCACGACTTCGCCGGGCTGGCAGTCCATCCAGCAGCCGGACCTCATGACCTCGCGGATCTCGGCGTGCGTGAAATCGTGGAAGAAACGCAGGCGGCGCAGCACGGCGAAGCGTTCTTCGTCGTCCATGGCGGACTGCGTCGCGCGCAGCTTCTGGTGCACGCGCGTCAGGTCGGCCGCGAACTCGGCACCGCTGCGATAGCGGTTGCCCGGCTCCTTTTCGAGCGCGCGATTCACGACCGTCTCGAGGTCTTCCGGAATGTTCGGGACGCGCCTGGCGCAGCGGCTCGGGCGTGGCCTGCACCACCTGGCGGAGCAGCTTGCCGAGCGCGCCGGCACGGAACGGGCGCTGCCCGCACAGCATTTCGTACATCACCGCGCCCAGCGAATAGAGGTCGGAGCGCGGATCGAGGTCGTAGCCCTGCACCTGCTCGGGAGACATGTATGCCGGGCTGCCGGCCACGCCCTCGAGGCGCGAGACGTCGGAGTCCGACACGAGCGCGATGCCGAAGTCCACGATGCGCACGTCGCCGTCCTGCGTGAGCAGGATGTTCGACGGCTTGATGTCCCGGTGCACCACGCCGCGCGAATGCGCGTAGTGCAGCGCCTTGCGCGCACTTGTAGATGATGCCGATGACCTGGTCCACGGGCAGCAGGCTGCCCGGGCCTGCAGTACGCGGACAGCGTGCGCGCGCCGTGCACGTGCTCGGTGACGACGTAGCGCCGCCCCTCTTCCTCGCCCGCATCGAAGATCGGGACGATGTTCGGGTGCTGCAGCTTGCCGACCATGTGCGCCTCGCCGAGGAACATGCGGCGCGCATTGCGCGACTCGGCGTCGTCGGCGGTGGCGGCGTGATAGAACTTGATCGCCACGTCGCGCCCGTAGAACGGGTCGTGCGACAGGTACACCGTGCCCGTGCTGCCCCGGCCGACCTCGTGGACCACGTAGTACTTGCCGATGCGTTCCGGCACCGAAGGAAGCGGCGCAAGGATCGGCATTGTCTGTGTCGCTGCGAATGCGTTCGGGGTTGGCACTATTCTTCGCGGACGGGTATCCGATTCCAGCCGGGTTTCCGGTTATGTTGCACGGGAGGATAGTGGCCGGACAGCCGCCATTCCGTGACCAACCTCGCGGATCCGGGGGCAGATGCCCCGGCGCACCCGTCAGGCGAAGTGGTCGTATCCCCGGCCGGCCACGTCCACGGCCAGGCCGTCCCGCTCGCAGCGGACGCCGCGGCCGACCCCGATCTCGCCGATCCGGGTGACCGTGCAGATCCGGCCCAGTTCCACCTCGAGGCGCCCGGCATCGCGCCGCCGGCAGGGTGAAGAGGAATTCGTAGTCGTCGCCGCCCGCGAGCACGAGATGCTCGCAGTCCTCGCGGTCGTGCGCCGCCGCCAGCCGCTCCGACACCGGCAGCGAATCGAGGTCGAGCCGTGGCCCGACACCGCTTGCGGCGCAGAGCTTGCCCAGGTCGCCGAGCACACCGTCCGACACGTCGATGGCGGCGCTCGCCCGGCCGCGCAGCGCGCGGCCGAGCTCGAGCCTCGGCGTGGCATACAGGTACCGGCGTATCAGAGGATCATCGCCTTCGACCGAGCCGCCGCGGCGCAGCGCCTCGAGTCCCGCTGCCGCCTCGCCCGGCGAGCCCGAAATGTAGAGCTGGTCGCCGGGTCGTGCGCCCGAGCGCCTGAGCGCCTGCGCCGGCTCCACGAACCCGAGCACCTCCACCGTCACCACGAGCGGCCCGCGCACCGTGTCGCCGCCGACGAGCTCCACGCCGTGCTCGTCGGCGAGCGCGTGGAAGCCCTGCGCGAAATCGCCGAGCCAGTCCTCGCGCACCTCCGGCAGGACAGCGACAGCAGCGCACAGGCCGGCTCCGCGCCCATCGCGGCGAGATCGCTCAGGTTGACCGCAAGCGCCTGGTGGCCCGACCGAGCGGCCCGGCGCGCCGACGAGGAAGTGCCTGCCTTCGACCAGCGTGTCGGTCGCAGCGACCAGCGCGCGGCCCGGTGGCACCTCGAGCAGTGCCGCGTCGTCGCCCACGCCGAGCAGCACGTCGCGCCGCTGCGAAGCGGCGCGTGAAGAATCGCTCGATGATGTCGAATTCGCCGAGCGCCACGGCGCGCCCCGCTCAGGCTCGCGCGCGAGCCGCGGCTTTCTGCTCAGCGGCGCGCAGCGTGCGCGCCGCGCGGTCCAGCACGGCATTGACGAACTTGTGCCCATCCGTGGCACCGAAGCGCTTGGCGAGGTCCACGCCCTCGTTGATGACCACCCTGAACGGTACCTCGAGCTGGTCGCGCAGCTCGTAGACGCCGATCAGCAGCACCGCGTGCTCCACCGGGTCGAGCTGCGCCACGGGCCGGTCGAGGAGCGTCGCCGAGCGCTGCGTCCAGCACCTCGCGCGCGCCGGTCGTGCCGGTGAGCAGGACCTCGAAGTACTCGCGGTCCGCGTCGCCGAAGCCTTCTTCCGCCGCGTACTGGTTGCGCAGCTCCGCGCATGACTGCCCGGTGAGCTGCCACTGGTAGACCGCCTGCATTGCGAACTTGCGTGCCAGGCTGCGCGCCCGCGAGGCCCTGTCGGGGCGTTTCGCCATTGTCAGACGTCCAGCCGGCGCAGGAGGTTGGCGAGCTCGAGCGCGCAGAGTGCGGCATCGGCGCCCTTGTTGCCGGCCTTGGTGCCGGCGCGCTCGATGGCCTGCTCGATGGTGTCGGTCGTGAGCACGCCGAACGCCACCGGCACGCCGGTCTCGAGCGACACACGGGCAAGGCCCGCCGCGCACTGACCCGCCACGTGATCGAAGTGCGGCGTCGCGCCGCGGATCACCGCGCCCAGCGCGACGATGGCGTCGCATCGCTTGCTGGCCGCGAGCTTCTGCACGACCAGCGGCAGGTCGAACGCGCCCGGCACGCGGACCAGTTCGATCTGCTTCTCGGCGGCGCCATGGCGCACGAGCGTGTCCACCGCGCCGCGGATCAGCGAGTCCACGATCATGTCGTTGAAGCGCGCCGCCACGATCGCGAAGCGCAGGTCGCGCGCGATCAGGTCGCCGTTGATGGTGCGAATGTTGTCCATGCTGGTTCCTCAGCCGCCCTCGTCCACGTACTCGACCACCTCGAGCCCGAAGGCCGACAGGCCGTGCATCTGCTTCGGCGCGCTCAGTACGCGCATGCGCACCACGCCGAGGTCCTGGAGTATCTGCGCCCCGATGCCGTAGGTGCGCAGCACCTGCGCCCCGGCCGTCTTCGGGTTGTGCGCGGCGCGACCACCCGAGCGGACGGCCTCCGCGATCTCGAGCGGACTTTCGTGCGGCCGGAGCAGCACGATGACCCCGGATCCCTCCTTCGCGATGCGCTGCATGGCGCTGCGCAGGCTCCAGCTCCGGTCGCGCTCGTGCGCACCCACGAGGTCGCGCACCGTGTCCTTCAGGTGCACGCGCACCAGCGGCGCCACGGCGCCGTCGAGCCGACCACGCACCAGCGCGAGGTGCACCGTGCCGTTCACGTGATCCTCGTAGCAGCACAGCCGGAACGGGCCGAAGTCCGTCGCGATCTCGCGCTCGGCGATGCGCTCGACGGAGCGCTCCTTCTCGAGCCGGTAGCGGATGAGGTCCGCGATCGTGCCCATCTTGATCCCGTGCTGCCGCGAGAATTCCTCGAGCTGCGGGCGGCGGGCCATCGTGCCGTCCTCGTTCAGGATCTCGACGATCACCGCCGCGGGCTCGAGCCCGGCGATGCGCACGAGGTCGCAGCCCGCCTCGGTGTGGCCTGCGCGGGTGAGCACGCCGCCCGGCTGGGCCATGAGCGGGAAGATGTGGCCGGGCTGACGCAGGTGCTCGGGACGCGCGTCCGGGGCCACGGCCGTGCGGATCGTGTGCGCCCGGTCGTAGGCAGAAATGCCTGTCGTTACGCCCTCCGCAGCCTCGATCGAGAGCGTGAAGTTCGTGGTGTGATCGGCGTCGGTCTCGCTCACCATGAGCGGCAGGCGGAGCTGGCGGCAGCGATCGCGGGTGAGCGTGAGGCAGATCAGGCCGCGCCCGTAGCGAGCCATGAAGTTGACGTCCTCGGGCCGCACCTTGGAGGCGGCCATGATCATGTCGCCCTCGTTCTCCCGGTCCTCGTCGTCCATGAGCACGACCATGCGGCCGTGGCTGATGTCCTGCAGGATCTCGTCAATGCTGTTCAACGAACTCATTGCAAAAGGACCGTAACTAATTGTTTTATTTAAATATGACCGCCACCAACGACGGCGCGCCCTGACCGGGATGGCAAGTGTAGCAGGCAGCCGGGGGCCTGCGGCATGCGAGCGGTGGACGACCTCGGCGGGGACGGGCGCCCGGCCCAGCGACCGGCGCCGGCCGCCAACGTCGCGATTATCGGCCCGCCTCCAGCATCCGCTCCAGGTACCGGGCAATGATGTCCACCTCGACATTGACGGCGGTCCCAGGGCGGTAATCGGCCAGGGTCGTGAGCTCCAGCGTGTGCGGCACCAGGTTTACGTCGAAGCGCCTGCCCTGGACGCCGTTGACGGTCAGGCTTACTCCGTCCACGCAGACCGACCCCTTGCGCGCCACGTAGCGCGCGAGTTCTTCGGGGACTTCGAACTCCACGCGGACGGAACGCGCGTCGTCGTGCCGGGAAACGACGCTGGCCACGCCGTCAACGTGCCCGGTCACGTAGTGGCCGCCGAGCGCCTGCCCGGCGGTGAGCGCCTTTTCGATGTTGACCCGCGTGCCGGCTGCAGCGGCACCGAGTGTCGTGAGGGACAGGGTCTCGCGCGAGACGTCCGCAGCGAAGGCGTGCCCCTCGATCCGGGTCGCCGTGAGGCAGGCGCCACTCACGGAGATGCTGCCGCCGACCTGCACGTCGGCCAGCGGGACGGGACCCGTCTCGATCCACAGGACGACGTCGCCGCCGCGCGGCTCGACGGAGCGGATGCGGCCCACACCCTGCACGATGCCGGTGAACATCAGTGTCCCTCCCTGCGCCGCGGACGCAGCGTCAGCCGCAGGTCGTCGCCGACCCGGTCCACTTCGCGCCACTCGAATTCGCAGCGGTCGCTCATGCGCTCGAGCGCCGGCATGTTGAACAGGCTGCGCGCCGCGTACCCCAGCACGACCGGCGCCATGTAGACCACGACCTCGTCCGCGAGGCCGGCGCGCAGGAATTCGCCCGCGAGCGTCGGGCCGGCTTCCACCAGCACCTCGTTGCACTCGAGTGCCGCGAGCCGCGCGAGCACGGCGTCCAGGTCCAGTCCGCCCTCTCCGGCCGGCACGCTTTCGACCGCGGCCCCCGCCTCGCGCAGGGGCGTGGCGAGTTCCGAGTCGGAGTCACGCGTGAAGATCAGTACCGAACCGGCGACCGACAGCACGTGCGCCAGCGGCGGTGTGCGCAGCCTGGAATCCAGCACGACCCGGAGCGGCCGTCGTCCACGCAACTCGAAGCGCGGGTCGCGTGCCGTGAGCAGCGGGTCGTCGGCCACCACGGTTCCGCTGCCGGTGACGACCGCCGAGGCGCGCGAGCGCAGTCGCTGTACGTCGGCGCGCGCCGCTTCGCCCGTGATCCACTTGCTCGTGCCGTTCGCGAGTGCGGTGCGGCCGTCGAGGCTGGCGCCGAGCTTCAGCGTGACCCAGGGACGGCCGCGCGTCATGCGGCTCACGAAGCCACGATTCAGTTCCGCAGCCTCCTCCGACATCAGGCCAACCGCCGTCGCGATTCCGGCAGAGGCAAGACGCGCGAGACCGCCGCCGTCCACGGCAGGGTTCGGATCGCGCATCGCGACCACGACCCGCGACACCCTGGCCGCGATGAGCGCATCCACGCAGGGCGGCGTGCGGCCGTGGTGGGAACAGGGCTCGAGCGCCACGTAGACCGTGGCGCCGGCCGCGGCTGGACCCGCGTCCGCGAGCGCCACAACCTCGGCGTGGGCGCCGCCGGCGCGTGCGTGGAATCCCTCGCCGACCGGCTGACCCCAGCGCGCGAGCACGCAGCCGACCGCCGGGTTGGGCGGCGTCGAATACAGGCCCTGCCCGGCAAGTTCCAGCGCACGCCGCATGAACCGGCGGTCGTCGGCGGAAAATTCCGTCACGTTCCCTCGTCCCCCGGCTCCGCGCCCGACCACAGTCCGAGCTGCAGGTCCTCGACCGTGTGCGGCCGCCGATGGCGCAGGCGCTCGATCTCCTCGTGGAACGCGTCCACGTCCTGGAAGCTGCGATAGACGGAGGCGAAGCGCACGTAGGCCACCTCGTCCAGGCGATGCAGTTCGTCCATGACGAGTTCGCCCACGAGGCGCGCCGGCACCTCGCGTTCGCCGAGTGTGCGGAGCTTGTGACAGACGTGGTTCACTGCGGCGTCCACGGCCTCGCTCGACACCGGCCGCTTCTCGAGGGCCCTCAACATGCCCGAACGCAGCTTCGCCTCGTCGAAGGGCTCGCGCGTGTCGTCGCTCTTCACGACGCGCGGCATCACGAGTTCCGCCGACTCGAAGGTCGTGAAGCGCTCCCCGCACTTCAGGCACTCGCGCCGCCGACGCACCTGCTGGCCCTCGGCCGAGAGGCGCGAGTCGATGACCTTGGTCTCCTCGTGCGCGCAGAACGGGCAGTACATGGCCGGGGCGCCCGCCCTTGCCTATCCGTACACCGGGAAGCGCCGGCAGATCTCGAGCACTGCCTTGCGCGTGCGGTCGATAACCGCCTCGTTGCCCAGGTCGTCGAGCACGTCGGCAATCCAGCCCGAGAGCTCGCTGACCTCGGCCTCGCGGAAGCCGCGCGTCGTGACCGCCGGCGTGCCGATGCGCAACCCGCTCGTCACGAACGCGGAGCGCGGATCGTTCGGAACGGTGTTCTTGTTGACGGTGATGTTGGCGCGTCCGAGCGCGGCGTCCGCGTCCTTGCCCGTGACGCCCTTCTCGACGAGGTCCACGAGGAACAGGTGGTTGTCGGTGCCGCCCGAGACGATCCTGTGGCCGCGCGCCTGCAGGCCCGTGACCATGGCCCTGGCGTTCGCGACGACCTGCGTCTGGTAACCCGCGAACTCGGGCTGCAGGGCCTCGAGGAACGCGACGGCCTTCGCGGCGATCACGTGCATCAGCGGCCCGCCCTGCGTACCGGGGAAAATAAGCGAGTTCAGCTTCTTCGTGATCTCGTCGTTGCGGCGCGCGAGGATGAGCCCGCCGCGCGGCCCGCGCAGCGTCTTGTGGGTGGTCGTCGTCACGACGTCGGCGAACGGCACGGGGCTCGGATAGACGCCAGCGGCCACGAGGCCCGCGACGTGCGCCATGTCCACGAGGAAGTACGCGCCGACCGCGTCCGCGATCGCGCGGAACCGCGCCCAGTCCACGACGCGCGAATACGCCGAGAACCCGGCGATGACGAGCTTCGGCTTGTGCTCGTGCGCGAGGCGCTCGACCTGCGCGTAGTCGATCTCGCCGGTCGCGGGATCGAGGCCGTACTGAACGGCGTTGAAGATCTTGCCGGAGAAGTTGACCTTGGCGCCGTGGGTGAGGTGGCCGCCGTGGTCGAGGCTCATGCCGAGGATCGTGTCGCCCGGGTTGATGAGCGCAAGGTAGGCCGCGGCGTTGGCCTGCGATCCGGAGTGCGGCTGCACGTTCGCGTAGTCCGCGCCGAAGAGCTGCTTCGCGCGCTCGATCGCGAGCTGCTCGGCCACGTCCACGAACTCGCACCCGCCGTAATAGCGCTTGCCGGGATAGCCCTCGGCGTACTTGTTGGTGAGCACGGAGCCCTGGGCCTCGAGGACACGCGGGCTCGCGTAGTTCTCGGAGGCGATGAGCTCGATGTGCTCTTCCTGGCGGACACGCTCCTGGTCGAGGGCGGCCGCGAGTTCGGGGTCGAACCCGGCGATCTTCATGCTGGCGGGAAACATGGACACTCCAACGTGGGGACGCGCAATTGTACCGGGTTGCGGTCGCGCGCTCCCGGCATGGCAGCGATCGCATGCCGCCAAGGGTCGAGCGCACCCTTCGGCTAGCCCGATTCCCGCGTTGCTGGGCGGTCGAGGAACCAAGGAGTCCGGGGACGCCGTAAACCCTTCCATGGGGGCTCGCGCGCGGCGTCCCTGCCGCGCGACGCCCCGGCCTCCTTGCTCCTCGGCCCCCTTCGCAACGCCGACGCGTCAGTGGCACGCGGCCTCAGGCGGCGCGGCCCGGCGGCTGGCACGACGCAGGGCGTCGGTATTCCGGATCGCCCTGGAGGGGCGTCGCGCGGCAGGGACGCCGCGCGCGAGGCTCCAGGGATGGATTCACGCCGTCCCCGACAGGGCGATCCGGAATGCCGGCGCCCGTGCTACTTGGGGCACCCGAAAGCACCCAGCCACGTCGGCATTGCCAAGTCCCGACCGACCGTGGCGCGCCGACCGCCGAGGCTCCATAATCGCGGCCCTTTTTCCGCCCCAGCCGCACCCCGAACCCATGGCCCAGTTCATTTACACGATGAATCGCGTCGGGAAGATCGTGCCCCCGAAGCGCATGATCCTCCGCGACATTTCGCTCAGCTTCTTTCCGGGCGCCAAGATCGGCGTGCTGGGCCTCAACGGCTCGGGCAAGTCCACCCTGCTGCGGATCATGGCGGGCCTGGACAAGGAATTCGAGGGCGAGGCGCGGCCGCAGCCCGGGATCAAGATCGGCTTCCTGGAGCAGGAGCCGCAGCTCGATGCCACGAAGGACGTGCGCGGCAACGTCGAAGTCGCGGTGAGCGGGATCAAGGACGCGCTCGCCCGCCTCGATGCCGTCTACGCGGCCTACGCTGAACCGGACGCCGACTTTGACAAGATCGCGGCCGAGCAGGCCAGGCTCGAGGCGATCATCCAGGCCGCGGACGGCCACAATCTCGAGCGCCAGCTTGAGGTCGCCGCCGACGCGCTGCGCCTGCCGCCCTGGGACGCCGACGTCACCAAGATCTCCGGCGGCGAGCGGCGCCGCGTGGCGCTCTGCCAGCTGCTGCTCTCGAAGCCGGACATGCTGCTGCTCGACGAGCCCACCAACCACCTCGACGCCGAGTCGGTGCGCTGGCTCGAGCACTACCTCGAACAGTACCCCGGCACCGTCATCGCGGTGACCCACGATCGCTATTTCCTCGACAACGTCGCCGGCTGGATCCTCGAACTCGACCGGGGCCACGGCATCCCGTGGCAGGGCAACTACTCCTCCTGGCTCGAGCAGAAGGAAAAGCGCCTGCAGGTCGAGGAGCAGCAGCAGGAGGCGCTCAAGAAGATGCTCGCGCGCGAGCTCGAGTGGGTGCGCCAGAACCCGAAGGCGCGCCAGGCCAAGAGCAAGGCCCGCATGCAGCGCTTCGACGAACTGCAGTCGCGCGAGTTCCAGGAGCGCAACGAGACGAACGAGATCTACATCCCGCCGGGCCCGCGCCTCGGCGAGCTCGTGGTCGAGGCCAAGGGGCTCTCCAAGGCCTACGGCGAGAAGCTCCTGTTCGAGAACCTCAACTTCAACCTGCCGCAGGGCGGCATCGTCGGCATCATCGGCCCGAACGGCGCCGGCAAGACCACCCTCTTCCGGATGATCACGGGACAGGAAACGGCTGACTCGGGAGAGATCCGCATCGGGCCGAGCGTGCAGCTCGCCTACGTGGACCAGTCGCGCCAGTCGCTCGACGACAAGAAGACCGTCTTCGCGGAAATCTCGAACGGTCTCGACATGATCAAGATCGGCAACTACGAGACGCCTTCGCGCGCCTACGTGGGGCGCTTCAATTTCCGCGGTTCCCAGCAGCAGCAAGCCATCGGCGATCTGTCGGGCGGCGAGCGCAACCGCGTGCACCTCGCGAAGGTGCTGAAGGAAGGCGGCAATGTCATCCTGCTGGACGAGCCAACGAACGATCTCGACATCGAAACGCTGCGTGCGCTCGAGGAGGGGCTCCTCTCCTTCCCGGGTTGCGCCGTGGTCATCTCGCACGACCGCTGGTTCCTCGACCGGATCGCGACCCACATCCTCGCCTTCGAGGGAAACAGCGAAGTCGTGTGGTTTGAGGGCAACTACTCGGAGTACGTCGAGGACCTGAAGAAGCGTCGCGGCGAGGACGCGGAGCAGCCGCACCGGATGCGCTACCGCAGCCTGCACGCCTGAAGCAGGTACACTCGAGCCGGAGAGACCGCATGGCCAGGACCACACCGACGCTCGAGATCGACGGCACGCGGCTCACGCTCGCGCAGCTGCGCTCGTTCGAGTCGCGGCGGCCGCGCGTGAAGCTCGCCCCGGGAGCGCGCCGGCGCATGCAGGCCTCGCGCGAGGCGGTGCAGCGCGCGATCGCGCGCGGCGAGGTGACCTACGGCATCAACACCGGGTTCGGTGCCTTCGCGAACAAGGTCATCCCCGCGCAGAAGACCCGCAAGCTGCAGCTGAACCTGATCCGCAGCCACGCCTGCGGCACGGGCCGCCCGCTGCCCGACCCCATCGTCCGCAGGATGCTGCTCCTCAAGGTCAACAGCCTCGCGGCGGGCTTTTCAGGTGCGCGGCCGCTCGTAGCCGACATGCTGCTCGCGTTCCTGAACGAGGACGTGCTGCCCATCGTTCCGGCGCAGGGATCGGTCGGCGCATCGGGCGATCTCGCACCGCTCGCGCACGTCGCGCTCGCGCTCGCTGGCGAAGGCGAGGCTATGCAGGCCGGGACGCGGCTCGAGGGGCACGCGGTGACGACCGCCGCGGGGCTCGAGCCGCTGGAACTCGAAGCCAAGGAGGGGCTCGCGCTCCTGAACGGCACCCAGCTTTCCCTCGCGCTCGCGCTCGAGGGCCTCTTCCAGGCCGAGCGTCTGCTCGACGCGTCGGTCGTGGCCGGCGCGCTCACCGTCGAGGGCCTCGCGGGCAGCCACGCGCCCTTCGACGCGCGCATCCAGGACGCGAGCCGGCTGCCGGGGCAGGTCAAGGTCGCGGAGCGCCTGCGCAGCCTGCTGACCGACAGCGAGATCCGCCGCAGCCACGAGGACTGCGAGCGCGTGCAGGACCCCTACGCCGTGCGCTGCATGCCGCAGGTGTTCGGCGCCGTCGAGCACACGCTCGGTCACGCGCGCGAGGTGCTCGGCGCCGCCGCCAACGGCGTATCCGACAACCCGCTGATCTTCGGCGACGACATCCTCTCCGGCGGCAACTTCCACGCCGAGCCCATCGGCTTCGTGAGCGACTTCCTCGCCATCGCGGTGGCCGAGCTCGCGAGCATCGCCGAACGGCGCATCGACCTCCTCGACCGCCGCGTGAACCCGAATCTCAACATGTTCCTCGCGACGGAGCCGGGGCTCGAGTCCGGCTTCATGATGGCGCACGTGACCGCCGCGGCGCTCGTCTCCGAGAACAAGACCTACGCGCACCCTGCCTCGGTGGACAGCCTGCCCACGTCCGCCGGCCAGGAGGACCACGTCAGCATGGCGCCCTGGGCGGGCCGCAAGCTGCTCGAGATCTGCGCCAATACCACGACCGTGCTCGGCATCGAACTCCTCGCCGCAGCCCATGCAATCGACGGCATGCGACCGCTGGCCACGACGCCCGAACTGCAGCGCGTCCACGCGCTGGTGCGCGAGCACGTACCCTACCGCGCACACGATCACCGCCTCGACCGCGACATCGCGGCCCTCGCCGAGCTGGTGCGCAGCGGCGCGCTGTCGCGCCTGATCGACTGATTCGCCCGTGCGCGGCGTCGCGATCACGCTCGCCTGCTTCGCGCTCATCGCCGTCCTGCTCGCATGGAGCCGATGGATCACGAGGCGCCGCCTCGCGTCGCTGGGGCACGTGGCGCTGGCGGTTGCATCCGCGTCCATCGCCGCCTTCCTGTGGGCGGTGACAGGCGGGCTCGCGAGCTTCGAGCCCCTGCGGCCCGGCGTGGCAATCGCGGAACTGCGCTTCGACGAAGCCGGTCCTGGCCGCTACCGAGCCACCCTCGTTCGCCTGCCCGAGGGCCGCGCCCAGGTCCTCGAGGTACCGGGTGTCCGGTGGCGCCTCGAGGCGAAGACGCTCGGGTGGCTTGGGCCGGCCGACCGCCTCGGGCTGCGGCCTGCGTACCGCCTCGAACGATTCGAGTCCGGCCAGGCGGACGACCCCACCTCGCCGGCTGACGCCGGCAACAGTTACGCCCTGGCGGAGGACGCGGGCTCCGACGTCTGGGCGCGGGCGCGCGGCAGCCGGCTCTGGTCGCGCTACGTCGAGGCGGGGGTCACGGAGACGCCGTGGCAGCCCATGACCAATGGAGCCGAGTTCACCGTGTTCGCGAACGGCCGGTCGCTCGCCGTCGAGCCCGCGGGCGCCGACGGCCCGGTGCTCACGCCGCTGCCCCGCTGAGCGCGTGCCGGGCGCGGCCGCTTCCGCTACACTCGGGCCGGTTCCACCGCGGATGCAGTCACATGTCAGTACACGTCGACTCGAGCGGCCGCCTGCACCATGACCAGGAGCGCAGCCTGGCGCTCAACTGTCCGCACTGCCAGGTCTTCTCGCACATCACGGCGGTGTCGATCCCGCAGTACTCGGAACTGGTCGCGAACCGCCCGAGCCAGGTCGGCGTGGTCTACCGCTGTGACTCCTGCAACGCCCCGATCTTCCTGCGCTTCGCGGTGAAGGTGTACGCGGCGAACCGGGTCGAACTCGCCAACAACTTCGTCGAGCTCGAGCGTGCACGAGAGAAGTTCAACTTCACCTACCTGCCCGAGGAGAGCGAGAAGCTGTTCCGCGAGGCGCTCGGCTGCTACTCCGCCGGGCACCTCAACGCCTTCGCCTCGATGTGCCGGCGCACGGCGCAAGTGGTGTTCGCCGACCTCGGCGAGAACGGCCGGCTCAGGATCTTCAACCAGATCAACGAAGCCCGCGAGATGGCGGAGATCGACAGCGACACGTTCGCCGTCGTGAAGAAGGTGCTGTTCGGATCGGACTCCGACGCCACGCCGTCCCTGCCGGAGATCGAAGCCTACGAGGCGAGCGTGCTGCTCGAACTCGTCAAGGACATGCTGTACCAGGCGTACGTGCGCAAGGGCAAGCTGCAGCAGGCGATGATGGTCCGCCGCTTCTTCGCCGAAGAGACGCTCGACAAGATCACGCCGATCGGCCGCGCCGCGGGCGCGGACTGACGCTCCAGCGACACCCAGCCTTGTTGCGCCCAGGTTGCTCTCGCCTGCGCCCGGTGGGCGGGTCAGGCGTCTGCCCGCGGGGACGCCGTAAACCCGTCCCTGGGGGCTCGCGCGCGGCATCCCTGCCGCGCGACGCCCCGCGGACAGACGCCTGACCCGCCCACCGGGCGAGTGGCACATCCCAAAGTTCGCTACACCGTTCCACGGCGCAAGGCCGCGTTGCTCAGGTATCCGCGGCGAACGCGGGCCCCGGTCAGCCCATCCAGACGCGCGCGTTGCGGAACATCCGCATCCACCCGCTGTCCTCGCCCCACTCGTCGGGATGCCAGGAGTTCTGCACGGTGCGGAACACGCGCTCTGGGTGCGGCATCAATATCGTCGCGCGGCCGTCGCTGCTCGTGAGGCCCGTGATGCCGCCGGGCGATCCGTTCGGGTTCGCCGGGTACGACACGGCCGGGCGACCGTGGTTGTCCACGAAGCGCAGGTTCACGAGGCCCGTCGCCTCGCACGCGCGCACCGCGGCAGCGTCCGCGAATTCGGCCCGGCCCTCGCCGTGCGCCACCGCGACCGGCATGATCGAGCCTGCCATGCCAGCGAAGAAAATCGACGGCGACGGCAGCACCTCGACCAGGCCGACGCGTCCCTCGAACTGCTCAGAGCGATTGCGCACGAAGCGCGGCCAGTGCGCGGCACCGGGCACCAGCGACTTCAGCGCCGCCATCATCTGGCAGCCGTTGCAGACGCCGAGCGTGAAGCTGTCCTCGCGCGCGAAGAATGCCGCGAACTGCGCACGCAGCATCGGGTTGAACAGGATGGACTTGGCCCAGCCCTCGCCCGCGCCCAGCACGTCGCCGTAGGAGAAGCCGCCGCACGCGACGAGGCCCACGAACTCCTCGAGTCGCGCGCGGCCGGTGATAAGGTCCGTCATGTGCACGTCCACCGGCGCGAAGCCTGCGCGGTGGAACACGGCCGCCATCTCGACCTGGCTGTTCACGCCCTGCTCGCGCAGGATCGCAATCGGCGGACGCGCGCCCGTCCCGATGAACGGGGCGGCGACGTCCTGCGCGGGATCGAACGCGAGCCGCGCATGCAGGCCCGGGTCGCCGGGATCGGTGGCGCGCTCGTACTCCTCGGCCGCGCAGGCGGGATTGTCACGCATGGACTGCATGCGGAAGGTGGTCTCGGACCAGGCACGGCGGAGCTCGGTGCGCGTCTCGGCGAGTACCGACCGTCCGTCTACGCGGAAGGACATCGCGTCTTCCTTGGTGACCCGGCCGATCGCACGGACGCAGTCACCGAGTCCCGCCTCGCGGAACACCGCCAGCACCTGCTGCTCACCCGCGGCCTCGACCTGCAGGACGGCACCGAGTTCTTCCGAGAAGAGCGCCGCGGCGACGTTACCCGCGCCCGCGGCCAGCTCGGCCTCGACGCCGCAACGCCCCGCGAAGGCCATCTCGCACAGCGTGACGAAGAGTCCGCCGTCGGAGCGATCGTGGTACGCGAGCACGAGCCCCGTGTCCCTGAGACGCACGAGCGCCGCGAAGAACGCGCGCAGCAGGGCGGGATCGTCGCAATCCGGTGCCTGCGACCCGATTCGCCCGTACACCTGCGCGAGGCAGGAGCCGCCGAGCCGGTTGCGGCCGCGACCCAGGTCCACGAGCAGCAGGCGCGTCTCGCCGCGGTCCGTCCGCAGCTGCGGGGTCAGTGTTCGGCGCACGTCGCCAGCCGGCGCGAACGCAGAGACGATGAGCGACACCGGCGCCACGACCTTGCGCGCGCCGTCCGGCTCCTGCCAGGCGGTCTTCATGGACAGGGAGTCCTTGCCGACCGGAATCGCAATGCCCAGCGCGGGACAGAATTCCTCGCCCACGGCGTGCACTGCATCGTAGAGGTCAGCGTCCTCGCCCGGCTCGCCGCAGGCCGCCATCCAGTTGGCCGACAGGCGGATGTCCTCGATGCGCGCGACGTCCGCGGCCGCGATGTTCGTGACCGCCTCGGCGACCGCCATCCTCGCCGCAGCGGCCGGATCGATGAGCGCAAGCGGGGTGCGCTCGCCCATCGCCATCGCCTCGCCATGCGAGGAGAAGTAGTCGCTCACCGTCACGGCCACGTCGCTCACCGGCACCTGCCACGGGCCCGCGAAGGGGTCGCGGCTGATCATGCCGCCGACGGAACGATCGCCGATGGCGATCAGGAACGTCTTGTCCGCGACGGTCGGCAGCCTGAGCAGCCGGAACGCGGCCTCGCGCGGGTCCACGCCGCGGCCGTCGAAATCGTCCGATGCTCCGGGCAGCCGGTGCACGTCGCGTGTCATGCGCGGCGGCTTGCCGAGCAGCGTGTCGAGCGGCATCGCGACCGGCTGGTTGCCGAAGAGCGGATCGCTGACGGATAGCAGCCCGTCGTCCGTCACCTCGCCGATGACCGCGTACGGGCAGCGCTCGCGCTCGCAGAACGCCTTGAACTCGCCGAGCTGCGCGGCGGCCACGATGAGCACGTAGCGCTCCTGCGCCTCGTTGCACCAGATCTCGAGCGGCGACATCCCGGGCTCGTCGCTCGGCACCCGGCGCAGGTCCACGCTGCCGCCGCAGCCGCCGTGCGCGACCGACTCCGGAACCGCGTTCGAAAGCCCGCCCGCTCCGACATCGTGGATGAGCAGGATCGGGTTCGCCTCGCCGAGGCCCCAGCAGGCGTCGATGACTTCCTGCGCGCGGCGCTGGATCTCCGGATTGCCTCGCTGCACGGAGGCGAAGTCGAGGTCGGCCGAGCTCGCCCCCGCACCGACGGACGATGCGGCGCCTCCGCCGAGCCCGATCAGCATGGCAGGGCCGCCGAGTACCACGATCCTGGCACCGGCGACGATCGTGGACTTCTCGACGTGCTGCCGGCGAATGTTGCCGAGGCCGCCGGCGATCATGATCGGCTTGTGATATCCGCGCAGCGGCGAGCGCCCTTCGGCCGCGACGAACTGCTCGAAGGTGCGGAAGTAACCGCAGATGCCCGGCCGCCCGAACTCGTTGTTGAACGATGCAGCGCCGAGCGGGCCTTCGAGCATGATCGAGAGCGCGGAGACGATGCGGTCGGGCTTGCCGAGGTCCTGCTCCCACGGCTGCACCGCGCCTGGAATGCGCAGGTTCGACACCGAGAAGCCGACCAGCCCGGCCTTGGGCTTGGAGCCGCGGCCGGTCGCGCCTTCGTCGCGGATTTCCCCGCCGGAGCCGGTGGCCGCGCCCGGGAAGGGCGAGATCGCCGTCGGGTGATTGTGGGTCTCGACCTTCATCAGGATGTCGATCGGCTCGTCGCAACCCGCGTAGGCCCCGCCGCCCGGCCGCGCAAACCAGCGCCGCCCCGGCCAGCCCTCGATCACGGCCGCGTTGTCCCGGTACGCCGACAGCACGCCCTGCGGATTCCGCGCATGCGTGTTGCGGATCATGCCGAAGAGCGACTTTTCGCCGCGGACCCCATCCACGATCCAGTCGGCATTGAAGATCTTGTGCCGGCAGTGCTCGGAGTTCGCCTGCGCGAACATCATGAGTTCGATGTCCGCGGGATCGCGGCCGAGCGCACGGAAGGCCTCGACCAGGTAGTCGATCTCGTCGGCGGAAAGTGCCAGCCCGAGCTCCGCGTTGGCGGACTCGAGCGCCGCGCGACCCTGCGCAAGCAGCGGCACGATCGAGAGCGGCTTCGGCTCCGCGTGCGCGAAGAGCGCGGATGCGTCCTCGGGATTGCTGAGCACGGCCTCGGTCATCCGGTCGTGGAGCGCCGCGGCCACATCGCGCCACTCCGCGTCGCCCAGCCGGCGCGGCCCGTCGAGGTAATACGCCACGCCGCGCTCGATGCGGCGCACGGCCGTGAGGCCGCACACGTGCGCGATGTCCGTCGCCTTGCTCGACCACGGCGAGACCGTGCCGACGCGCGGGACGACGAGCAGCAGCTGGCCGGCCGGCGACCCGGCGGGAGCCTCCGGCCCATAACGCAGCAGCGACTCGAGGACCTCGGACTCCGTGGCGTCGAGGGCGCGCTCGACGTCCACGAAGTGGACGTAGCGGGAATCCACTCGGTCTATCGAGCCGAGCCGCTCCCGGAGCGAGGACAGGAGTTTCGCGAGCCGGAAATCCGAGGCTGCGGGGGCGCCGCTGAGTATGAGCATGCGATGAAGCCGCCGCCGGTCTGTCGGGGGCGCGGAATGATACCGGAGCGCCGGGGTCCGAACCAGCGCGGGAGATCGCGCCTAGCGGCGGGTGCCGGGATCCCCGGGCGTGTAGACGGGGTACGGAAACTGCGTGACGTTCGAGCCTTCGACCGCCACGACCTTGCTCACCCCGCTCTTGCGCACTTCGTCGATGCGGATCACCGAGTGCAGCGGCAGGTACGTGCGTTTCACCCCGGCGAACTCAGACTGGATCCGCTCCTCCGAAGGGTCCACGACCACCGCCGAGCGCTCCCCGAAAATGAGCTCCTCGACCTCGACGAACCCGAACAGCGACCCATGCCCCACCTTGCGGGCGTAGATCTCGTAGACCTTGCCCTGGTTGTGAAAAACGACCTTGAAGATGTTGCTGGCAGGCATGATGCGCTTGCGGTTCCGGGTCGGGCCATATTACAAGGAGCACCTGACCATGGCCATAAAGCTTCGCGTCATCAGCGATCAGTACCGCGAGCTCGGCGAGGACCGCGCGCGCGTATTCGGCGTGAACGGCGGATCCATCGGCCGGGCACCGGACAACGACTGGGTGCTGCCCGACCAGAAGCGGCTGGTCTCCGGGCACCACTGCGACATCGAGTACCGATCCGGGGGGTACTGGCTGCGCGATCGCAGCACCAACGGGGTGTTCGTCAACGAGGCCGAGGACCCGGTGTCCGAGAGCGGCCCGGTGGAGCTGCAGGACGGCGACCGGCTGCGCCTCGGCGACTACGAAATCCTGGTGAGCTTGGACGACCGGATCGACTTCCTGCCGGCCGCGTCCGAACTGCACTCGGCCGAGCAGCACCTGGACAGCGGCATCGGCGTAAAGCTCGACCTGGACAGCCTGTTCACGCCGCGTGACACGGGCGACTCGAGTTCCATCTCGATCCGCAACGCTTTCGGGCTGAAATTGCCGAAGGCGCTCCGCGAAGCCGCGGCCGCCGCGTCGCCGGATGAGTCGCAGCCCGATCCGGACGAGGCACCGCCGGAACCGCCGGGCCGGCCCGACGCGGTGGCGGAACCGGCTGCGGCACCGTCCACTCCCGCGGAGTGGGCGATGAAGACCCGCGCCGTGTCGCGCCAGGAACTCGCCGACGCGCTCGCGCGGCGGCAGAGCCGCATCGAGGCGCGCCAGCAGTCCGCGCCGTTCCACCAGCAGGCAAGCGCGTGGACCGACCTCAAGTCGGCGACGCAGGCGTTCTGCCGCGGGGCCGGCATCGACCCTGCGACGCTGTCGCCCGCAGCACAATCGATGCTGCCGCTGATCGCGGGCCAGTTGCTGCGCGAGGCTGTCGTGGGCCTCGCGGACCTGCAGCAGGCGCGGGCCACGGCAGGGGCCGCCACGCCGACCGCTCAACCGCAGGCAGCGGCAAGCAATCCACTGCGCAGTTCGACCAGCGTCGAGCAGGCCCTCACGCGGCTCTTCGAGTCGCACGGCCGCTCGATCGGCGGCCCCGTGGAGTCGCTGCGGGACGTGCTCCTGGACGCCAAGGAACACGATGCCGCGTTCGCAGCCGCGGCCCGGGAAGGCCTCGCGGCGCTGCTCTCGCAGCTTGCCCCGTCGAATGTCGCAGACCAGTTCGAGCAGGGCCGCGCCCGCTCGCTCGCACCGGGACAGGACCCGCGACCGAAATACTGGGAGCACTACAGCGAGCTCTATCGGGTCGTGACGCAGAACAGCATCGAGGGCGTGCCGCACCCGTTCACGGAGGCCTTCGCCCGCGCATACGAGGCCGCCCGTGCGGAACTGTCCGCGAGGCGTGGCGGACGCAACGAGAATTGAGCCGGGCCCCGCCGTACGCACGGTGCCCGCAGCCCGCATGCGGGCATCCGCTCGAGCAGGGATAAGGTGGCGGAGAGGGTGGGATTCGAACCCACGTGGGGCGGTTATGCCCCCATCCGATTTCGAGTCGGCGCCGTTATGACCGCTTCGGTACCTCTCCGAGGGCCGAGTATTCTATACAAACCATGAAGGCCCTGCTCGCACTGCTCGCGACGCTGCTGCTCGGCACCTGCTCGCAGCCGCCGCCCCTGCTCGAGCAGATACTGGCGGGGGGCGAACTCCGGGTCGCGACGCGCAACAGCCCGGACGCCTACTACCTCGGCAGCCACGGGCCCGAGGGCCCCGCCTACGAACTCGCGAGCCGGTTTGCCGAGAGCCTGGGCGTATCTCTGCGCCTGTACACGGTGCGCACGCGGGAGGCTGCCGTGAACGAAGTCCGCTCCGGCCGGGCCCACATTGCCGCCGCCGGGCTGACCACCGGCATCGAGTTGCCACCCGGCGTTCGCTTCGGGCCGGGCTACCGGCGGGTTCGCGAGCACCTCGTCCAGCGTCGCGGGGCCGCTCGCCCCGCGTCGATGCGGTCTGCCGCCCGGGGCCAGGTCGAAGTGGCTGCAGGCAGCGCCCACCAGCGCACGCTCGAGGAACTGCGCCACAGGGAGCCGGACCTGGCCTGGATCGAGCGCGGCGACACGGACACGGAAGAGATCCTGAACGACGTGTCCCGCGGCACCGTGCAATACACGCTCGCGAGTTCCACGGAATTTGCCCTCAATCGCCCGATGCACCCGGACCTCGCGATCGCGCTCGACCTCTCGCCGGAACGCGTGGCCGCCTGGGCCGTGAGCGCCGCGGGGCAGGACGCGAGCCTGCTCGACCGGGTCAATGCGTTCTTCATGCTCTCGCGCGCCGACGGCTCGATCGGCGTCCTGCTGGATCGCTACTACGGCAGCGGCGACAACTTCGATTACCTCCTGTCGCGTAATTTCATGGAGCACGTCGAGAGCCGCCTGCCCCTCTACATCTTCTGGTTCAAGAATGCCGCCCTGCAGTACCACCTCGACTGGCGACTGCTCGCCGCAATGGGCTACCAGGAATCCAAGTGGGATCCCGCAGCTGTCTCGCTGTCCGGGGCGCGCGGGCTCATGCAGATGACCGCGGACACGGCGGCAATGGTGCGCTTCGCCGATCGCCACGATCCGCAGGCCAGCATCAACGGCGGCGCGAAGTACCTCGCGCGGGTGGTGGAAATGGTGCCGGGCCGCATCCCGGAGCCCGATCGCACCTGGCTCGCGGTCGCGGCCTACAACGTGGGCTACGGCCACGTCGAGGACGCACGGATCCTCGCGCAGCAGATGGGGCGCGACCCCGACCGCTGGCAGGACGTGCGCGCGGCACTGCCGCTATTGAGCCAGGAAAAATGGTACTCGCGCACACGGCACGGCTACGCGCGCGGCTGGGAGCCGGTGCGCTACGTGGACAACGTGCAGGCCTACCTGAACATCCTCGAGGTCGCTGGCACCGGCAACCCGGCGCCGACCGGCGCGGAGTCGCGAGCGGAGGAGGAAGAACGCCCGGCGGCCAGGGCGCAGCCCGCCGGGCGACAGCGTCGCTGAGCAGTCGCCGCGAGGGGTCCGTCAGCGGCGCGCGGCGAAGAAGTCCCGGAGCAGCGTGCCGCACTCCTCCGCGAGCACGCCGCCGCTCGACTCCATCCGGTGGTTCAGCGCGGCGTGCTGCACGATGTTGAACACGCTGCCCGCAGCGCCCGCCCGCGGGTCCGTCGCGCCGAAGACCAGCCGGCGCACGCGCGCGTGGACCATCGCGCTCGCGCACATGGCACAGGGCTCGAGCGTCACGTACAGCGTCGTGTCGATCAGGCGGTAGGTGCCGAGAGCAGTCCCGGCCGCGCGCAGCGCGACCATCTCGGCGTGTGCCGTCGGATCGCAGGTACCGATCGGCCTGTTCCAGCCTTCCGCGACGATCTCGCCGTCCTTGACGATCACTGCACCGACCGGCACCTCGCCCGCGGCCTCGGCAAATCGCGCCAGTTCCAGGGCACGCCGCATGTACTTGTCGTCCAGTGGTTCCATCGCGGGGCGCGCCAGCCTCAGCTCATGTGCAGGCCGCCGTTCAGCGAGAAGTCCGCCCCGGTGGCGAAGCCAGACTCGTCCGACGCCAGCCATGCAACGATCGACGCGATCTCCTCGGGCTCGCCGAGGCGCTTTACCGGAATGGTGGCGATGATCTTCTCCATCACTTCCGGCTTCACCGCGCGCACCATGTCCGTGCCGATGTAACCGGGCGACACGGTGTTGACGGTCACGCCCTTGCTCGCGACCTCCTGCGCCAGCGCCATCGTAAAGCCATGGATGCCCGCCTTGGCGGTCGAATAGTTCGTCTGCCCGAACTGGCCCTTCTGGCCGTTCACCGACGAGATGTTGATGATGCGGCCCCAGCCGCGCTCGAGCATGTCCTCGATCACCTGCTTGGTGACGTGAACAGACTGTTCAGGTTCGTCTCGATGACGCGGCCCTGGTCGACTCCCAGTCGGCGACGTTGCCCTCGGAGGCGTGCACGTCGCAGCCCTCCGCCTGCATCTCCGCCACCCACTGGTCCTTGCGCGAGGACCCGGGTCCGCAGCCCGCAATGACCCGGAATCCGTCCCGGCAAAGCCGCCTGCAGATGGGCGTGCCGATGCCGCCCATGCCGCCGGTCACGTAGGCCAGTCGTCCCTTGCTGCTCATGGAAAATGCTCCGTTGCTGATGTCCGCTCGGAAACCGGAGCGGCCGCGAGTGGGGCCGCGGCGTCACTCCCACTCGATCATCAACGAGACTCTTAAGCCGTCGATTCGTCGAGCGCTCGCCGCTGCCTCGCAGATTCTTACCGTCGTTCTTACCGTCAACCTGTCAGACACCAGCACTGGCGCGGGTTTCCGGGCGGTTCGGCCAAAAGTGACCTTTCGAGATCTATCGACATCTATGGACTCCCACGACGACTGCCAACGCCGGCGATCATGAACGGGGCCTGCGTCCGGACCACAGATTAGCCGATTCATCCGGCAATCTGAGGCTGTTCAGCGCGGCTGATGTGCTTGGCAGGGACCTCGCTTACGTCGTGATGTTCGGCGGCCGGTGAGCACTTCGTCCCCACCGTCGCAGGGTCGGTACATGGTGAAGAGCATGACTGGTTACTGCGGGATGAACAATTTGGCGCTCCTGTTTCTCCTGACGGGCACTCCGCGCAGTGAAGCGCCTGGGTTTCCAGGACCAATCTGACGGTTAGATTTCGGCGTTGCGAACCCGACCGCGCCGGCCGGCGGGTTCGCGGTTCACGCCTCCGCGACGCCGGATCTCTCGAACCGTGCCACCGCCTCGGCGAGCGACTCGAACGTCGGCGGGACCGGGGCGCCCGCCGCCTCCAGGGCGGCCACCACCAGCCTCCAACCTTCCGCGCGGACGTTCACGAGCCACAGAGCGATCCCCGCGGCAGCGAGTTCGTCCCGTGCGACCCGAAACGCGGCGGCGGCGGTGCTGTCGATCCCGGACGACGCGGTCGCATCGATCACCACGACCCGCAGGCCCTCGCGCGCCAGGGCCAACATCTTCATCCGGCTCGTCAGCACCCTCGCGTTGAGGAACACGAGCGGGGCGTAGTGCCGCACGATCAGCATTCCCGGGATCTCCGCCGCGCTCCCCTTCTGGTCCAGGTCGACGAACGCGCCCGACGGGGTGCGGCCGACCGCCGCGACGACCGGATCATGGATGCCGTGGGCGAGCTTGAAGAGGGCGAGGACGAGGCCGATCAACACGCCGGGCATGATGTCGAACGCGAGCACGCCGGCGAAGGCGGCGACACACACCGCGAACTCGTAACGGCGCACGGTCCACAGCCGGCGCAGGTAGCCGGGGTCGGACAGCCCGGCCATGGCCACGACGACGATCGCGGCCAGGGTGGCGAACGGGAGGTGCGCGAGGGCGGGCAGCAGGAAGAGGACCGTCAGGACGCCGAGCAGGGCGGCGAAGAGGCTCGCGACCTGCGTCCGGCCCCCCGCCTCGATGCGCACCGCGGTGGCCGTGAGCGAGCCGGCGACCGCGTAGCCCCCGCTCAGGCCGGCGGCGACGTTGGCGGCGCCCAGGGCGAGCAACTCCCGGTCGGGGTCCAGCGACCCGCCGGCCGGCGCCGCGTCGTGCGCCCGCTTGAGGGCCCCCAGGCTCTTCGTGTACCCGAGGACCACGATCGCCAGGGCGCCCGGGACGAGGTCGACAATCCGGCCGAGGTCCAGGCCCGTGGGCAGAGACAGGCCCGGCAATCCCGCGCCAGCCTCGCCCACGACGGCGAGCCCGGCCCGGTCGAGGCCGAGGAGCCGGACGAGCACGATCGACGCCGCCAGCACGACGAGCGGCCCGGGAAGCCGGCGAGCGAACCGCCGGAGCAGCAACAGCGCCGCCACGCTCGACAGCGCGACGAGCGCCGTCGTCACGTGAGCATCGGGGAGCGCCCGCCAGATCGCGGCGAGCTTGGCCAGCAGATCGCGGGACGGCAAAGCGACCTGGAGCCCCAGCAGCGCCGGGATCTGCTTGAGGATGGTGAGCCAGATGGCGCCCTCGACGAATCCCTTCAGGACGGGATCGGGGATGACATCCGCGATCCAGCCGAACTTCAGCAGGAAGAACGCCAGGTACAGCACGCCGACGAGGAGCGTCAGGGGGAGGATCAGGGAGAGGCGGTCTCCCCCTGCCGCGACGGCGGTCAAGGTCGCGGACGCGAGCACGACCACGGCGGCGTCGGGGCCCACGACGAAGAGCCGGGAACCGCCGAAGACAGCGTAGGCGACGAGCGACAGCGGGAGCGTGTACAGGCCGATCACCGGATCGACGCCAAGGATTCCGGAGTAGGCGAGCCCCAGCGGAACGAGGACCGCCCAGGCGGCGGTGCCTGCCACGAGGTCGCTAGAGAGCCACGCGCGCCGGTACGCGGGCAGCCACTCGACGATCGGGGCGAGGGTGCGCATGGGTGGATCTCCGCCGCTGCATTTCGGAATGGCGCGGGCAGAGTATCATTTGATCGTCGAGCGCGTCCGACGCTGCGTGGAACCACGATTTGCGACGCGAATGAGCAGGATTAAAGTCCGCGTGCGGGCCTTTGCCGGGCACGCTTATGTGATCAGGAGTTCACGATGACACAGCATGACAAGCACGTTCGTTCGATCCTTCCCATCCCCGACGTCCGCAAGCCAGGGCTCACGGCGTACGACGCCAAGGACCCGGAGTCTCGGTTCCCGCCGATCGAGCCGTTGATTCCGCCGGCCGGGGCGCCGAACGTCCTGGTCATCCTGCTCGACGACGTGGGCTTTGGCTCGTCCAGCGCGTTCGGTGGGCCGTGCCAGACGCCGGTCGCCGAGAAGCTGGCCGCCAACGGGTTGAAGTTCACCCGCTTCCACACGTGCGCACTGTGCTCGCCCACGCGGCAGGCGATGCTGACCGGCCGCAATCACCACTCCGTCGGGATGGGCGCCATCACCGAGATCGCCACGGCGGCGCCGGGCTACAACTCGCTGCGACCGAACACCAAGGCGCCGCTGCCGCTCACCCTGAAGCTGAACGGGTACGCCACCGCCCAGTTCGGCAAGTGCCACGAGGTCCCGGCCTGGCAGACGTCGCCCATGGGGCCGTTCGACGCCTGGCCGGCCGGCGGCGGCGGGTTCGAGTACTTCTACGGCTTCATCGGCGGCGAGGTCAGCCAGTACGACCCGGCGCTCTACGAGGGCCTGACGCCGGTCGAGCCGCCGGCCACCGCCGAAGACGGCTACCACCTGACCGAGGACATGACTGACCGCGCCATCGGCTGGGTGCACCAGCAGAAGGCCCTGATGCCGGAGAAGCCGTTCTTCGTCTACTTCGCGCCGGGCGCCGTCCACGCCCCGCACCACGTGCCGAAGGAGTGGGCCGACAAGTACAAGGGCCGCTTCGCCCAGGGCTGGGACAAGCTCCGCGAGGAGACGTTCGCGCGGCAGAAGAAGCTGGGCGTCATCGCAGCGGACGCCGAGCTCACGAAGCGACATGAGGAAATTCCGGCGTGGGACGACATGCCCGCGCAGATGAAGCCGGTGCTCGAGCGCCAGATGGAGGTCTACGCCGGGTTCCTGGAGCACACCGACCATCACGTTGGCCGCCTGATCGACGCCCTCGGGGACCTCGGCGTGCTGGAGAACACAATCGTCTACTACATCTTCGGCGACAACGGCGCGTCGGCCGAAGGCACGCACAACGGCGCCTTCAACGAGATGTCCAACTTCAACGGCATGGCGGCCCTCGAGACGCCGGAGTTCATGCTGTCGAAGATCGACGAGTTCGGCTCGCCCACCGCGTTCAACCACTACTCGGTGGGCTGGGCGTGGGCGACGAACGCGCCTTACCAGTGGACGAAGCAGGTGGCGTCGCACTGGGGCGGGACGCGCAACGGCACGATCGTGCACTGGCCCAAGGGCATCGAGGAGCGCGGGGGGCTGCGCCACCAGTTCACCCACGTGATCGACGTGGCCCCAACGGTGCTCGAGGCGGCCGGCCTGCCGCAGCCGACCCTGGTCAACGGCGTGCTGCAGTCGCCAATGGAGGGCACCAGCATGCTCTACAGCTTCAACGACGCGAAGGCGCCAGAGCGCCACGACGTGCAGTACTTCGAGATGGGTGGCAACCGCGGCATCTACTACAAGGGCTGGAGTGCCGTCACGAAGCACCGGACGCCCTGGATCCTGATGGACCAGAAGCTGGTCGCCTTCGACGACGACGTCTGGGAGCTCTACGACGGCAGCACGGACTGGACGCAGGCGCGCAACCTCGCGAAGGAGAACCCGGACATGCTGCACAAGCTGCAGCGGCTGTTCCTCATCGAGGCGACCAAGTACAACGTGCTTCCGCTCGACGACCGGGGCACGGAGCGCTTCATCCCCGCGATGGCCGGACGGCCGACGCTCATCAAGGGGAACTCGCAGCTCTTCTTCCCCGGCATGGGACGGTTGCAGGAGAACAGCGTCGTCAACGTCAAGAACCACTCCTTCAGCGTCACCGCCGAGGTCGTCGTGGGCGCGGGCAAGCCGGCGAACGGCGTGATCATCGCGCAGGGCGGCCGCTTCGGCGGCTGGAGCCTGTACGCGAAGGACGGGAAGGCCAAGTTCGTCTACAACGTGCTGGGAATCCACGAGTTCGCGACCGTGGCGACGGAGCCGGTTCCCCAGGGGAAGCACCAGGTGCGCGCGGAGTTTGCCTACGACGGCGAAGGCCTGGGCAAGGGCGGGAACGTCACGCTCTACTACGATGGCCGCCCGGTCGGATCAGGTCGCGTGGACATGACGCAACCCATGGTGTTCTCCATGGACGAGACGACCGACATCGGCCACGACTCGGGCACGCCGGTCACTCCGGACTACAGCGTTCACGCGAGCAAGTTCACCGGCAAGATCCACTGGGTCCAGCTTGACGTGGGTGTTGACGACAACGACCACTTCATCTCCCCCGAGGAGCGCCTGCGCGTCGCCATGGCGCGGCAGTAGGCGCCCCACAGGCCCGTCCGCCTCGGTCAGGACCCTGGAGCCGCGGAGCGCAGGGGTCGGACCGGGGCGGTGGCCTCCTGCGCCTTGCCCCGGGGCGCACGCGGTACGTGAAAGTCAGCGATAGTCAGCATGGTCGCCTGATCACCTCACTTTCACACGATGTCAGCGGGAAAAAGTCCGCGTCGAGCGGGACGGATCGTGGGAACCGCTTTGGATCGTCGCAGCCGGCTTGCGACGGTCGGGCTTCTTCGACGGCGAGGCTGCATCGGGCAATCGACACCAACGCTCGCCGAGCATCCTCTTTATGCAGAGCCCGCTCGACCAGATGGCGAAGAGCCACATGGAGATCGACGCGCGCACCGCCTACACGTACGAGGCGATCACGGTCACCGAGGCGAGTACGCAGAACCTCGTCGACGCCGGAATCCAGTACCTCGCGTCGTACAAGGACGACGCCGGCAAGTGGCTGGACGGCGGCAAGGCCTGCGAATTGGTCGTGCCCCGGGACGTGCCGATGCTGAACTTCTGGTCGGTCGTCCTCTACGACAACGACACGCGCTGCATGATCGTGAACCGCCAAGGCAAGACCGAGGTCAACAGCCGCCAGCCGCTCGTCAAGAACAAGGACGGCTCCGTGCGCCTCGTGTTCTCCCCGAAGAAGCCGGGCGGTGTCCCCGACGCCAACTGGATCCAGACCAATCCGGAAAAGGGCTTCTTCGCCTACTTCCGCTGGTACTCACCCACGAAGGCTTTCTTCGATCGCTCCTGGAAGATGGGAAACATCGTGGAAGTGAAGTAGAAAGTTTCGCTGCCGCAAGGGTTTGGTTGATTGCCAAAGATTTCGAGTGGATGGACGACAGCAACCGCAGCGCCAACCCGTCCATCCACGAATTCTCGGACCCAGCGCGGCGCGTTCTGGTGCTGGGCGGCATCGGCGCGCTGACGGTGGGCCGATCGGGACGTGAGTCCGCATCGGCCGCTGTCGACTGCGCGACGACGGGAAAGCGCTGCGGGCGTTGCTCGTGGGGGCCTTGCGCCCTCCCCCTACTCCCACTCGATCGTCGCGGGCGGTTTCCCGGAGATGTCATAGGTGACCCGCGAGATTCCCTTGACCTCGTTGATGATGCGCCGCGCACAGAGGTCGAGAAACTCATAAGGCAGCCGCGCCCAGCGCGCCGTCATGAAGTCCACGGTCTCCACCGCGCGCAACGCGATCACGTAGTCGTAGCGGCGGCCGTCGCCCATCACCGCGACCGAGCGCACCGGCAGGAACACGGCAAACGCCTGGCTGGTCTTGTCGTAGAGCCCGTGCGCGCGCAGCTCGTCGATGAAGATCCGGTCCGCCTTGCGCAGGAGATCGGCGTATTCCTGCGACACCTCTCCCAGGATGCGCACGCCGAGGCCCGGCCCCGGGAACGGGTGCCGGAACACCATTTCACGCGGCAGGCCGAGTTCCAGCCCCAGGCGCCGCACTTCGTCCTTGAAGAGTTCGCGCAGCGGCTCGACCAGCCCGAGCTTCATCTGCTCCGGCAGGCCGCCCACGTTGTGGTGCGACTTGATGACGTGCGCCTTGCCGGTCTTTGCGCCGGCCGACTCGATCACGTCCGGGTAGATCGTACCCTGCGCCAGCCAGCGCACGCCTTCGAGCTTGTGCGACTCCTCCTCGAACACCTCGACGAACAGGCGCCCGATGATCTTGCGCTTGCGCTCGGGGTCGGCCTCGCCCTTCAGCGCCCCCAGGAAACGCGCGGCCGCGTTCACGCGGATCACGCGCACGCCCATGTTCTCGCCGAGCGTGCGCATCACCTGGTCGCCCTCGCCCTCGCGAAGCAGGCCGTGATCCACGAACACGCACACCAGCTGGTCGCCGATCGCCCGGTGCAGGAGCGCCGCCACGACCGAGGAATCCACGCCGCCCGACAGCCCCAGCAGCACGCGGTCGCCGCCCACCTGCTCGCGCACGCGCGCAATCGCATCGGAGGCGATGTTGCCCGGCTCCCAGCGCGCCTCGCAGCCGCAGATCTCGCGCACGAAGCGCTCGATCAGCCGCTCGCCCTGCAGCGTGTGCGTGACCTCGGGGTGGAACTGCACGGCGTAGAAGCGCCGCGCCTCGTCCGCCATCGCGGCGAGCGGCGCGCTCTGCGTGCCCGCCACCGCCTTGAATCCGGGCGGCAGCGAGTCGACGCGGTCACCGTGGCTCATCCAGACATCGAGCACCGGGCGCCCCTCGGCGTCGGCGTGGTCGCGCAGTCCGTCGAGCAGCCGGCAGGGTTCCTTCACCGTCACCTGCGCGTAGCCGAATTCGCGGTGGTCGGACGGCGTCACGCGCCCGCCGAGCTGCTGCGCCATGGTCTGCATGCCGTAGCAGATGCCGAGCACGGGCACGCCCGCCTCGAACACGCAGGCCGGGGCACGCGGGGGCTCCGCGTCCGTCACCGACTCCGGCCCGCCCGAAAGGATCACGCCACGCGCGCCGAACGCGCGCACATCGGCCTCGCTCATGTCCCAGGGGTGGATCTCGCAGTAGACGCCGGACTCGCGCACGCGGCGCGCGATCAACTGCGTGTACTGCGCGCCGAAGTCGAGGATCAGGATCCGGTGCGCGTGGATGTCGGGCGGGCGGACGGGCGGATGCTCAGCGGACACGGTAGTTCGGCGCTTCCTTGGTGATCGTCACGTCGTGCACGTGGCTCTCGCGCATGCCCGCGCCGGTGATGCGCACGAACCGGGGCTCGGTGCGCATCTGGTCGATGTTGCCGCTGCCCGTGTAGCCCATCGCGGCGCGCAGTCCGCCGGTCAGCTGGTGGAGGATGGCCACGATGCTGCCCTTGTAGGGCACCCGGCCCTCGACGCCTTCCGGAACGAGCTTCTCGAGTTCCGAAGTCGTGTCCTGGAAGTAACGGTCGCGCGAGCCGTGCGCCTGGGACATCGCACCCAGCGACCCCATGCCGCGGTAGGACTTGTACGACGCGCCCTGGTAGAGCTCGACCTCGCCCGGGGACTCCTCCGTGCCCGCGAACAGACCACCGATCATCACGCAGTAGGCGCCGGCCACGATCGCCTTCGCCACGTCGCCCGAGAAGCGGATGCCGCCGTCGGCGATGAGCGGCACGCCGTGCGGCGCGAGCGCCGCCGCGACGTTCGCCACGGCCGTGATCTGCGGAACGCCGACGCCCGCGATGACGCGGGTCGTGCAGATCGAGCCCGGGCCGATGCCCACCTTGACCGCGTCGGCGCCCGCGTCCACGAGCGCGAGCGCGGCCTCCTTCGTGACGATGTTGCCGCCGATGACCTGCTGCGCGGGCCACTTCGCCTTGATCTTCGCCACCATCTCGATCACGCCGCGCGAGTGGCCGTGCGCCGTGTCCACGACGATGACGTCGACGCCCGCCTCGCGCAGCGCCGCGACGCGGTCCAGCGTATCCGGGCTCGTGCCCACCGCCGCGCCCACGCGCAGGGCGCCGCGCTCGTCCTTGCAGGCCCGCGGGAACTCGGTGGCCTTCTGGAAGTCCTTGACGGTGATCATGCCCTTCAGGCCGAAGTCCTCGTCGATCACGAGCACCTTCTCGATGCGGTGCTTGTGCAGCAGCGCGAGCACCGTGTCCTTGGGCGAGTTCTCGCGCACCGTCACCAGCCGCTCGCGCGGTGTCATGACGGAGGAGACGGGCGCGTCGAGCTTGGTCTCGAAGCGCAGGTCGCGGTGCGTGACGATGCCGACCGCCTTGCCATCGCGCACCACCGGCACCCCGGAGATGTTCTTGGCGCGGGTGAGCTCGATGACCTCGCGGATCGTCATGTCCGGCCGCACCGTGATGGGGTCGCGGATGATGCCGCTCTCGAAGCGCTTGACGCGCGCCACGTGCCGGGCCTGGGCCTCGGCGCTCATGTTCTTGTGCACGATGCCGATGCCGCCCTCCTGGGCGATGGCGATCGCGAGGCGCTGCTCGGTGACGGTGTCCATTGCGGCGGACACCAGCGGCAGGTTCAGGCGGATGCCCCGGGTGAGCTGCGTGCCGAGGCTCACCTCGTGCGGCAGGACCTCGGAATAGGCCGGAACGAGCAGGACGTCGTCGAAGGTGAGGGCTTCCTCGAGGATGCGCAGCATGGCATGTCCCGGCCTTGAAAAAGGAAGCGGGCAATTGTACCGGTCAGGGGCGCTTCGTGGAAACCCGCGTGACGCCGCTTGTGCCCCGGGTCCGGCCAGCTAAGATCTGCGCCACCATGCAGGACCCCCAGTTCGAGGAGAGCCCCAACCCCCCGCCACCGCGCGAGATTTTCAGCATCAGCCGGCTCAACCGGGAGGCGCGGATGCTGCTCGAGCGCGGGCTCGGCTCGGTGTGGCTCGAGGGCGAAATCTCCAATCTTTCGCGCCCGTCCTCAGGGCACTGGTACTTCTCGCTCAAGGACGAGGCGGCGCAGGTGCGCTGCGCCATGTTCCGGCAGCGAAACCTCCTGGTGCGCTTCCCGGTGCGCGAAGGGTCCCAGGTGCTGGCACGGGGCCGGGTCAGCCTCTACGAAGCGCGTGGCGAGTTCCAGGTCGTCGTAGAGCACCTCGAGGAGGCCGGCGAAGGCCTCCTGCGCCGGCGCTTCGAGGAACTGAAGCGCAAGCTCGCAGCCGAGGGCCTGTTCGACGAGCGGCACAAGAAGGCCCTGCCCCGGCTGCCCGGCCGGATCGGCGTCATCACCTCGCCCACGGGGGCCGCGTTGCGGGACGTGCTCCACGTGCTGCGCCGGCGTTTCCCGGCCGCGGCGGTCCTCATCTACCCGGTCCCGGTCCAGGGCGAATCCGCCCCGCGCGAGATCGCACAGGCGCTCAGGCTCGCGTCCGCACGCCGCGACTGCGACGTGCTGATCGTCGCGCGCGGCGGCGGATCCCTCGAGGACCTCTGGGCATTCAACGACGAGGCGGTCGCGCGCGCGATGTTCGCCTGCCCGATCCCGATCGTGAGCGGCGTGGGGCATGAGACCGATTTCACGATCGCCGACCTCGTGGCCGACCTGCGTGCGCCGACGCCGAGCGGGGCGGCCGAGCGGGTGGTGCCGGACCGCGCCGAATGGTTGCGCGCATTCGCGGCCGGCGAAAGGCGGCTGCGCCAGTCGGCGCGGCGGCGCATCGCGGACCTCGCCTCCGGCCTTCGGGTGCGGGAACAGCGGCTGGCACGCGGGCATCCCGGCGTACGCCTGCGTCACCACGCCCAGCGGCTGGACGAACTCGAGGCCCGGCTTCGGCTCGCCCTGCGTTCGCGGATGGAGGGCGCCCGGACCCGCGCCAGGACCGTCGCAACCCTGCTCTTCAAGGCTTCGCCGGCCCTGCGCGTGCAGGCGCAGCGCGTTCGCCTCGACTCGGCCTCGCGCGCGCTCGCCGCCGCCGGGCGCGCACGGCTGGCCGGCACTCGCGGTCGGTTCGACCTCGCCGCGCGCACGCTGCACGCCGTAAGCCCGCTCGCCACCCTCGACCGAGGCTATGCCATCGTCGCCGACGCCGCGGGCCACGTCGTCCAGAATGCTTCTGCGCTCGCTCCAGGCGACAGGATCGAGGCGCGGCTCGCGCGCGGCCGCGTGAGCGCCACGGTCATCTCGGCCACCCCGGTGCACGACGAAAGCACCGGCAGCGCAGAATGAAGTCGCGCGCGCAGGGCACGGTGTCCCGGCACCACCGCGCGACCTGGCCGGCGCTCCTGTGCGTCGCGCTCGCCGCGGGCCGCGCCTCGGCCGCCGTCGATCTCCCCGAACAGAGCCGGGTCCCGGGAGGCATCGCCATCGTCGAACTCGGCGCCGCAGGCGCGATGCCGGGCGAGGTGTACTTCAACGGCCACCGCGCGCCGGTGCTGCTCGCGACGCAGGGCTGGGTCGCCGTCATCGGCATTCCCCTCGACACGAAGCCGGGCCCGCAATCCGCGACCTTTGTGCCCGCCCGCGAGCGGGACAAGGCGCCCCCTGGACGCGCGGTCAGCTTCGATGTCGGGGACAAGAAATACGCCGAGCAGCGCCTCGAGGTGAAGAACGAGCACCAGGTGAATCCCGACGCACAGGACCTCGCGCGCATCGAGCGGGAGCGCGGCCGCATCGAAGCGGCGCTCGGGGCCTACACGCCCGGCAGGATTCCGGACTTCCGCATGCGCCCGCCGGTCGGCGGCGAGCGATCGAGCAGCTTCGGCCTGCGTCGCTTCTTCAACGGCGAGGCGCGCAATCCCCACAGCGGCATGGACATCGCCGCACCCGCCGGTGCGCCGATCCAGGCGCCCGCCTCCGGACGGGTGCTGGACACGGGCGATTTCTTCTTCAATGGCAATACCGTGTTCCTCGACCACGGCGAGGGCGTCGTGACCATGTACTGCCACATGAGCCGAATCGACGTGAAGCCCGGCCAGGAGATCTCGACCGGCGAGGTCCTCGGACTGGTCGGCTCGACGGGACGCGCGACCGGGCCGCACCTGCACTGGGGCGTGGCACTCAATCGGGCGATGGTGGATCCGGCGCTGCTGCTGGAGGCCGGAGAGAAAGCGGATAGTGACTAGCGGATAGCGGATAGTAGGAAAAGGAAGGGCTGGCAGCGTCAACCCTCTTACTATCCGCTATCCGCTATCCGCTATCCGCTATCCGCTACCCTCCGATTCCCCTCACGAATCCTCCGATCGCGGGCTCGAACCTCGCAAGGTCGCTCAGGAACGCATCGTGGCCCTGCAGCGAGGGGAAGGCGTGGTATTCGACGGATCCGCCCGCGGCCCGCAGGTGGTCCGCGATCTCGCGCTGCTGGGCGACCGGAAAGAGCATGTCGGTCTCGACGCCGATCACCAGCGAGCGCCTGACTTTGATGCGGTCGAACGCCGCGGCGAGGGACCCGCCGCCGTGTTCGGCGAGGTCGAACTGGTCCATGGCGCGGGACAGGTAGAGGTAGGCGTTGGCGTCGAAGAGGTCGGCGAAGCGCAGCGCCTGGTGCTCGAGGTAGGCCTCGACCTCGAACTGCGGCCGGAAATCGCCCGACAATCCTGCCGTCTCAGGCACCCGCCGGCGGCCGAATCGCTCGTCCCACTCCTGCTGCGAGCGGTAGGTGATCGTGCCGAGCTTGCGCGCGAGGCGCAGGCCGAGGCGCGGCCCCCTGCCCGGCTGGTAGTTTCCGCCGCGCCAGGACGGGTCGCTGCGCACCATTTCCCGCTGCAGCGAGCGCAGCGCGATCGCGAACGGAGTGGCGTGCGTCGCACCCGAGATGGTCACGAGGTTCTCGACCTCGCCGGGGAACAGCGCGCAGTAGGCGAGCACGACCATGCCACCCAGCGACGGCCCGATCAGCGCGGCGATGCGCTCGATGCCGAGGCTGCGCAAGGCCTCGCGGCCCGCGGCGGCGATGTCCTCGACTGCAATCTCCGGAAAGCCGATGCCGTAGGGCAGGCCGGTCGCCGGATCGATGGAGGCAGGGCTCGAGGAACCGTAGGGGCTCCCGAGCGAATTGATGCAAACGACGAAGAACCGGCGGGTGTCGAGCGGCCGGCCCTCGCCGATCATGGTCTCCCACCAGCCCGGCCGCGGGTCGTCCGGCGACGAAGCCGCGTGGGCCGAGGGCGACAGGCCGGTGAAGATCACGATCGCGTTGTCCCGCGCCGCGTTCAGCCGACCCCAGCACTCGTAGGCGACCACCGGGTGCTCGACGACCCCGCCGCGGTACATGCCGAGCGGCGCAGCAAGCCGCGCCAGCCTGCGCGCGGGCAGGTCGGACGTGGCTGAGGACGGGGGCGTGCGCGCGAGTGCCATGGCCATGCGGGCAGTCTATGCCCGCCTCTCCTCCGAACAAGTGCGAGAGGATAGCGCGTCAGAAGCGCTGGTTATTAGCGCCGCGGGCACCCGGGCGGGCGTTCAGCGCTTTCCGGTCCCCGCGCGCCTGTTCTTGATCAGGCGCCCGCGCTTGCGCTGCTGCCGCGGGTTCAGCTCGTTGCGCCGGCCCGAGTACGGATTGTCGTCGGTACGGAATTCGATGCGCAGCGGCGTGCCCTTCAGCCGGAACGCATGCCGGAAGTGGTTCTCGAGGTAGCGCCGGTAGGTATCCGGCACGTGCTGAGTCTGGTTGCCGTGGATCACCACGATCGGCGGGTTGCGGCCGCCCTGGTGCGCATAACGCAGCTTGATGCGTCGTCCGCGGACCAGCGGCGGCTGGTGCATGACGAGCGCCTGCTCGAGCGCGCGGGTCAGGTCCTTGGTCGGCAGTTCCTTCATGGCCGCCTGGTAGGCGGAACGCACGGAGGTCATGAGCTCGCCCACCCCCGTGCCGTGCCTGGCCGAGATGAAATGCACCGGCGCATAGGCGAGGAAGTCGAGGCGCAGGTCCACGCCGTCACGGATCGAGTCGCGCTGCGATGGGTCGATGCCGTCCCACTTGTTGACGGCAATGACGAGCGCACGGCCCTGCTCGTTGATCAGGCCGAGCAGGCTCGCGTCCTGCTCCGCGACCGTGTCCTGCGCGTCGAGCACGCCGATCACGACGTTCGCCTCCTCGATGGCCTGCAGCGTCTTGACGATGCTGAACTTCTCCAGGGCGTCGCTCACACGCGCGCGCCGCCGCACGCCCGCCGTGTCGATCAGCGTGTACCTCTGGCCGTCGCGCTCGAAGGGCACGAAGACCGCGTCGCGCGTCGTGCCCGGCTGGTCGAAGGTGACGAGACGCTCCTCGCCCAGCAGGCGATTGATGAGCGTGGACTTGCCGACGTTCGGGCGCCCGACGACCGCGACGCGGATCTCGCCCTCCCCGGCCGCCACCTCGCCCGGCTGCTCGGACTCCGCCGTCAGACCGGCGAGTGCGGCTTCCAGCAGGTCTTCGATGCCCTCCTTGTGAGAGGCGGAAATCGCCACGGGCGTGCCGAACCCGAGCTGGTGGAAATCAGCTCCCGCGATGTCCGGGTCGAGGGACTCGGCCTTGTTGCCGACCACGATCACCGACTTGCCGCTGCGCCGCAGGATGTTCGCGACGTGCAGGTCGGCGGGCACGCAGCCCTGCCGCACGTCGACGATCAGCAGCACCCGGTCGGCCTCCTCGACCGCCTTGAGCGTCTGCTCGGCCATCTGCCGCTCGACGCCCTGCGTGACCTCGACCAGCCCGCCAGTGTCCACCACGACGCAGGGCCGCGGCCCGATCCGCGCATAGCCGTACTTGCGGTCCCGCGTCAGGCCCGGCACGTCCGCGACCAGCGCGTCGCGGGTGCGCGTCATCGCGTTGAAGAGCGTCGACTTGCCGACGTTGGGGCGCCCGACCAGAGCGACGACGGGTAGCACGATCAGCTCCCCGCGGCGCCCCCGGTGTGGAAGGCCTCGAGATGGCCGCCCTCGTCGATGACGAAGACGCGACCACCCGTCACGAGCGGCGGGGCCGCGATGCGCGTGCCGCCGGGGTGTTCACGCGCCACGAATCTTCCCGTGCCGCGGTCGAGCCAGTGCAGGTAGCCCTCGAAGTCGCCGACGACGACGGCGTTCCCGTCCACGGCCGGCGCGCTGAGTCCGCGCCGCGCAAGACCCTTCTGCTGCCAGACAATCGTGCCGTCGCGGCGGCGCAGCGCGACCACGTCGCCATCGGACGTCGACACATAGACCTGGTCATCGTCGATCGCGAGCCCGCGATAGCTCGAAACGTCGCGCGACCACCAGAGCTGCCCGGTGTCGAGCGCGATCATCGCGACACGACCCTGGAAACCCACCGCATAGACGTCCTTGCCGGACACCTGCACGGCGGAGTCCACATCGGAGAGCCGCTCGAGTTCGGTGCGGCCGTGCGGCGTGGTCAACTGCGTCTGCCAGAGGATCTCGCCCCTGGCGATCCCCACGGCCATGACCTTGCCAGTGTCGAAACCACAGACTACCGCCTCGCCGCTTGCGGCCACCGGGGTGGCCGTACCGCGGAGCGAGAGGCGGGGCACCGTGTCCTCGACCACCCACTCTTCCTTGCCGGTGCTCGCCGACAGCGCCCGCAGGCGGCCTTCCACCGAGCGAACGATCACGTGCTCCGGATTTACCAGCGGTGGCGCGAGGATCTCGCCGGGCACCCGCGCCTTCCAGCGCGGCTTGCCCGTGGCGGCGTCGAGCGCCACGACATCGCCGTCGCTGGTGCCGACCACGACCATCCCGTAGCCAACGCCGGGGCCGGCGGACAGTTCGAGGTCAGTGTCCACCTGCCACCGCTGCTTGCCCGTGGCCGCATCGAGCGCGCGGACCTTCCCGTCGCGCCCGGCCGCATAAACCAGGTCGCCCGCACCCGCGACGCCGAGCGTCAGCCGCAGCACTTCTCCGCCGCCGCCCATGCCCTCGGACCACAGGCGATGCACCTGGAGCGTGGCCTTGAGGTCCACGAGCTCGGCCGGTGGCTCGACGACCGTGTCCTTGTCGCAGCCGGCGAGTGCCGCGAGCAGTCCGAGCGTGGCGAACAGCGGTGCGTGCCTCATTTGGATTGCACCTCGCTCGCGGCGGTGGCGACCGGCGCCGCGGCCGCGGTGCCAGTGGCGGCAGCAGGTGGCAGCGCATCACGCTTGAGTTCGACATACTCGCGGTCGAGGCCGGCGTTCGCATTCTGCACGGCGAGCGCGGCGTCGTACTCGCTGCGCGATGAACTCGCATCGCCCTTGGCCGCGTACGCGTCGCCGCGCAGCTCGTGATACAGGGGGGCGAACGATCCCGCGTCCTCGACGGCGAGCAGTGCCAGCGCATCGTCGTACTTCGACTGCTCCAGGAGTACCCGGGCGAGTCGCGAGCGCGCGACCGCGCGGAGCTCGGCGTCCTTCGCGCCATCCATCACCGCCCTCAGGTGCTGCGCTGCCTCGTCGAGCTTGCGCTCCTGGACAGCAGCGCCGGCCAGCACGAGGTCCGACTGGTCGGCGTAGGGCGAAGCCGGGCGCCGGGCGCGCAGGGTCCTGGCCGCGACCGCAGCCTCGTCGTACTGGCCCCGGCCCAGCGCCGAGATCACGGACTGGTAGGCCGCGACGTCCTGCTGCGCCTGTTCCACCCGGCTGCGTTGCCAGAACTGCCAGCCCCAGAGCACCGCCATGCCGAGCGCAAGGCCGCCCAGGATCCACAGCCAGTTCTCGCCCCACCAGCGGCGCAGTTGTTCTTCGCGTTCGTTGTCTGTCAGGTCTTCCACTTCGAGGACTCCGTCATGCCGGTCCGGCGCCTGCCGCTACCGCGCAGTTTGATGTCAACCGCGATCGCGTCCCGCGACACGTCGCGACAATTCGGGCGCGAGGTCCGTGACCGCGACCTCCGCCTGCCCGCCCTCTTCACGCAGCGGCTTCAGGGCCACCACGCCACGCGCGAGTTCCTCGTCGCCGAGGATGACCGCGTAGCGGGCGCCGCTGCGATCGGCCCGCTTCAGCTGCGACTTGAAACTTCCGCCGCCACAGTGCGTCTCGATCCGCAGGCCCGGCAGCACATCGCGCAGCCCCTCGGCGATCTGCAGGCCTGCGGCCTCGGCCGCCGCGCCGCCCAGCACGACGTACACGTCGGCCACCGCATCGTCGCCAGCCCGTCCCTGCAGGCGCAGCAGTTCCACGATGCGCTCCTCGCCCAGCGCCCAGCCGATGGCAGGCACCGCCTCCCCGCCGAGCTGTGCCACGAGGCCGTCGTAGCGCCCGCCGGAACACACGGCGTCCTGCGACCCGAGGTCCGTCGTCACCCACTCGAACACGGTGCGCGAATAGTAATCCAGGCCGCGCACCAGGCGGGGGTTCAGGACGTACTCGATGCCGGCGGCGTCGAGGCGCGAGCGCAGGCCCGCGAAGTGCTCCGCCGACTCGGCGTCCAGGTAATCCGTGATGATCGGCGCCGCGGCGATCAGCGCCTGCATGGCCGGGTTCTTGCTGTCGAGGATGCGCAGCGGATTGCCGTCGAGGCGGCGTCGGCTGTCCTCGTCGAGCTCGGCCGCATGACCGCGGAAATACTCGACCAGCGTCTCGCGGTAGCCGCGCCGCGACTGCGGCGTGCCGAGGGAATTCAGGTTGAGCCGCAGGCCCGTGAGCCCGAGCCGCCGCCAGATCCGCGCCGACATCATGATCAGTTCCGCGTCGACGTCGGGCCCCGGAAAGCCGAGTGCCTCGGCGTCGATCTGGTGGAACTGGCGGTAGCGGCCCTTCTGCGGCCGCTCGTAGCGGAACATCGGGCCGGCGCACCAGACCTTCTGCCGCTGGTTGTGCAGCAGCCCGTTCGAGATCGCGGCCCGCACGATACCGGCCGTCGCCTCCGGCCGCAGCGTCACGGACTCGCCGCCGCGGTCCTCGAAGGTGTACATCTCCTTCTCGACGATGTCGGTCATCTCGCCGATCGAACGCTTGAATAGCTCGGTGCGCTCCAGCAGCGGCAGGCGGATCTCGCGGTAGCCGTATTCGGCAAGCGTCTCGCGCGCGACGCGCTCGAGCAGCTGCCAGGCCGCCCGAATCGGCCGGCAGCACGTCGTTCATTCCGCGGATGGGCTGGATGGTCTCGGCCATGCGTTCTTCCCCGGCGCTCAGCGCGTCGACCCGTCGGCCGCCGACGTTGAACCGCACGACGGTCTGGCCGGGCGGCGGCGCCGGCACCGCTCACCCGTCGCCCTTCGACCGAGAGCGCGACTCCGCGCGCATTGCCCACGGTGACGCTGAGCGGCGCGGCGCCGGCCACCGCGCGCTGCGTCCCGGCCTGTCCGAGATCGTACAGCACGACGCGGCCTGCGCTGTCATAGACCTCGACCCAGCAGTCCGTCGTGAACTCGAATACCAGCGCAACCTGCCCCCGCGGCGCCGACGCTGCTGCCCCCCCGGTCGCCTGCGCGGGCGCGGACTGCGTCGCATCCCGGCCTTGCTGCGCGGAGCCGGTTCGCCGCGGCAGCCGAACCCGCGTCCATGGGCGTCGTCGGCCCGGAGGCAGCTTCCGGCGCGCTCGCGTCGAACGTTCCCGGCAGGCGCAGCCCGTACGCGCTCACGTACGCTGCAATGCCGGCGGCAGCGAGAAACAGCAGCGCGCCACCCACGACCCAGGGCGATACGCCTCGGCCGCGCGCCGGCAACATTTCCGTGCGCGACTTCGGAACCAGGGTCGGCTGCGCAAGGCGGTCCTTCGAGCTATCGAAGGTGCCGAGGATCTCGTGCTCGGCGATGCCGAGCAGCGCCGCGTAACGCCGCAGGTGCCCGCGCGCGAAGACCGGGGCGCCGAGCGCGGCATAATCGTTGCATCTCGAGCGCCTCGACGACACGGGTGTCGAGGTTGAGCCGCTCCGCGACCTGCTGCTCGCGTGAGGCCGTCGGACTCGCGCTGCCGCCTGAGCCGCGCGCCCGTATCCGTGGGCAGCTCGGCGACCTCTGCGTCCGCCCTGGCTCACTTCGGGGCCCGCTCCGACTCGAGCAGGGCGGCCGTCTCGGCCGACGTCGTGAAATCCTTCTTGAGCCGCTGCGCGTAGATCGCGGCCTGCCCGTAGTCGCCCAGTGCGCGCTCGATCCGGTAGCCGAGCCACAGCGCGGCCGGCGAAGCGGTCGTCTGCGAGGCATAGCGCTCCAGGAACGCGCGGGCCTGCAGGTCGTTCCGGACTCGTGCTCGAGTTCCGCCATCTGGAACAACGCTTCCTGCTGGTCGGCCTTGTAGGTCAGGGCCTGGCGGAAATACTTCTCCGCGTCCTTCGGCCGCCCATCGGCCCGCGCGCAGCGCCCTGCGTTCGCGTAGGCGATCTCCGGCGCCCGGTTCAGCGGACTCGCCGCCGCCTGCAGCAGCATGGCCTCGCCGCGCTTCCTGTCGCCCTTGAGACACAGGAAGCCCGCGTAGCTGTTCATGATGTTCGGATCGTTGCGGCTCAGCTTGAGCGCCTCCTCGAAATGCCCTTCGGCCTTCTTGTCTGTCGCCCAGCCGGTCGTACAGGAACGCCGCCGCGAGCTGCGTCGTCGCCGTGTGCGGATCCTGGTCCAGCGCCTTCTCGAGCTTGTCGCGGGCGGTCGTGAGGTCGCCCTCGCGCATGTATGCCATTGCGAGCTGGGCATTCGCCACGGCTGCCTTGTGCAGGTCCACCGGGTTGTCTTCCGCGGCCGACGCTGCCGACGCGACGAGGAGTGCCAGGACGATGCCCGCCATCAGCCGTTTCATGCGTGTGACACCGATACGGGAACGAGGTTGCGGCTCCCGAGGCGCACGGTCGTGCGGTCGTTGACCCGCCCGACGAGCTGGCCGCAGGCCGCGTCGATGTCGTCGCCGCGCGTGCGCCGGATCGTTGCGATGATGCCGCCCTTGATCAGCACGTCGCGGAAGCGCTCGATCGCTTCCTCCGTGGAGCGGCGATAGCGCGTGTTCGGGAACGGGTTGAACGGGATCAGGTTCACCTTCGCCGGGCGGCCGCGCAGCAGCGTCGCCAGCTGCCGGGCGTGCTCGGGCCGGTCGTTGACGCCGTCGAGCATCACGTACTCGAACGTCACGCTGCGGGCGTTCTGCTTCTCGACGTAGTGCCAGCAGGCCTCGAGCAGGCTCGCGATCGGGTGCCGGCGGTTGATCGGCATGAGCTCGCTGCGCAACTCGTCGTTCGGCGCGTGCAGCGAGACCGCGAGCGCGACGTTGGTCTCGTCGGCGATGCGCATCATCTGCGGCACGAGGCCGGAGGTGCTGATGGTCACGCGCCGGCGCGACAGGTCGAGGCCGAGGTCGTCCATCATCACTTCGGCCGCCGGCACGACGTTGCGGTAGTTCATCGAGCGGCTCGCCCATGCCCATGAACACGACGTTGGTGATGACGCGGTCGCCATCGGGCGAATAACCGAGCTCGCGGTTCGCGAGCCAGACCTGGCCCACGATCTCGGCCGTGCGAGAGATTGCGGTTGAACCCCTGCTGGCCGGTCGAGCAGAAACCGCAGTCCATCGTGCAGCCGACCTGGCTCGAGATGCAGAGCGTCCCGCGACCGGGTTCCGGGATGAACACCATCTCGATCGCCTGGCCGCTCTCGAGGCGCAGCAACCACTTGCGGGTGCCGTCCTGGGACGCCTGCGAGACGATCACCTCCGGCGTCCGGATCTCCGCGATGCCGGCGAGGCGGCTGCGGAAATCCCTGCCGAGGTCGGTCATCTGCCTCGAAGTCGCCCACCGCGCGCCGGTAGATCCACTTCATGAGCTGGCGCGCGCGGAACGGCTTCTCGCCCATCCCGACGACGAACTCCTCCATCCCGGCCCGAGTGAGGCCGAGCAGGTTGGTCCTCGCGGCGTGCGACCTCGCTCATGTTGGATCTGGACTTCGGTGCGCTGGGAGGTTCCCGCTCAGCGCGGGCAGAGCTCGGTCTCGGCGAAGAAGTAGCCGATTTCGCGGGCGGCGTTCTCGAGGCTGTCGGACCCGTGCACGACGTTCTGCTCGATGCTGGTGGCGAGGTCGGCGCGGATCGTGCCCGGCGCGGCCTTCTTCGGGTCGGTCGCGCCCATGATGTCGCGGTTCTTCGCCACGGCGTTCTCGCCCTCGAGCACCTGCACCACGACCGGCCCGGAGGTCATGTAGGAGACCAGGTCGCGGAAGAACGGACGCTCGCGGTGCACCGCGTAGAAGCCCTCGGCCTCGGACTGGGTGAGCCGCCGCATGCGGGCGGCGACGATCCGCAGGCCCGCCTGCTCGAAGCGGCGATAGACCTCGCCAATGACGTTCTTCTGGACTCCATCGGGCTTGACGATGGACAGCGTGCGTTCGACGGCCATGCGATTCCTCTCGGCGGGGCAGAGGCCCCTGCGCTGGTGACTGGGCGCCCCGGCACGCGGGACCTGCGCAGGCGCGGCTCCGGGCACGAACGGAGCTCGTGATTCGAACCGCGAAGTATACCTTCGGGACCCCGACGAGCCAATAAAATTCAGTCGCGACGGGCAGTTAGACGTTGAAGCTCTCGCCGCAGCCACACTCGCCGCGGACGTTCGGGTTCCGGAACTTGAACGCCTCGTTCAGGCCCTGCCGGACGAAGTCGATCTCGGTGCCGTCCACGTAGCGCAGGGCCTCGGAATCCACGATCACCTTGACGCCCGAGTCCTCGAAGATCACGTCCCCGGCCGCGACCTCGTCGGCGTAATTGACGATGTAGGCGTAACCCGAGCAGCCGGTCTTCTTCACCCCCAGGCGCAGGCCGATGCCGCGCCCGCGGTTGCGATGAAGCTGCGGACTCGTTCGGCGGCGGCAGGGGTCAGTGAAACGGGCATGTTCGCGAGACTGCTTGAGGTGGCGCGATTCTACACGCCGGGCCCCGGCTCAACCGGCCAGTTCCGCGCCGCATCCCGCACGGCGTCCTGAACCGTGAGCAGGCGCCCGAACTTGGCGGGCGGCACCTCGAGGGCCTCGGCCGCCTCGCGCCAGTCCCAGGCGGCGACCTCGTCGCGCCCCGAGCCGCGCAGCCTGTCCGTCACCCATGACGCGGCCGCGACCAGGTGCGGACAGCCGAAAGCCCGAAACCGCCCGCGCGCCACGCGTCCGCCCTCGACCTGGAACTCGAACTCGACCCGCGCACCCTGCTCCACGTCCCCGGCGCCACCACTCGCGGTTGCAACCCCTTCGGGCAGCGACGCTGCGCCAGGAAGGTCGCGCATGCGCCGGCGCACCTCGGCGCCGTAACGGGGATCGTCCGTCATGTCGCGGGCCGTCCGCGGCGCCGCCGGCGCGATGGCCCGCAGGCGCAAGACCTCGGTCACGATGCGGTCGGCCGCGAACTCGACGTCCGCGCGGGTCGTGAACCGCCCGAGGCTCAGCCTGAGCGTGCCCTGCGCCAGGCGATCGCTGAGGCCCAGCGCGCGCAGCACGTAGGAGGGCTCCGCGTTCGTCGTCGCGCACGCGGAGCCCGAGGCGATGGCGAGGTCCGCGAGCGCATGCAGCAGGCTTTCGCCTTCCACCCCGTCGACGGTCACGCTCAGGATGCCCTGGACCCGCTGCGATCGGTGTCCGTTCAACGCGACCCCGGGAATCGCTTCGAGCGCACCCCACAGCAGTTCGCGGAGCGCGGTGATCCGCTCCGCGTCCGCGTGCATCTCCTCCCCGGCGATCGCGAACGCGCGGCCCATCCCGGCCACCTGGTGCGTCGGCAGCGTTCCGGACCGCAGGCCGCGCTCCTGGCCGCCGCCGTACAGGATGGGCACGAGGCCGAGACGCGGCTCGCGGCGTACGACGAGCGCGCCGACGCCCTTCGGGCCGTGCACCTTGTGGGCCGTGAGCGCGAGCAGGTCGATGCAGTCGCGCTCGACGTCGATGGGCAGCTTGCCCGCGCCCTGCGCGGCGTCGACGTGCAGCAGCACGCCTCGCGCCCGGCACAACCGGCCAACCGCGCCCACGTCCTGCACGACGCCGATCTCGTTCTGCACGTGCATGAGCGACACGAGGATGGTGTCGGGCCGCAGCGCGGCTTCGACCTGCGATGGCTGCACGATGCCGTCCGGCCCCGGCTTCAGGTAGGCGACCTCGAAGCCCTCCCGCTCGAGCTGGCGACAGCTGTCCAGCACGGCCGGGTGCTCGGTGCGGGAGGTCACGAGGTGGCGGCCCAACGCGCGATGGAACCGCGCCGCGCCGAAGAGCGCGAGGTTGTCGGCCTCGGTGGCGCCCGACGTCCAGACGACCTGCCCGGGCTCGGCCCCGACCAGGCGTGCGACCTCGGCCCGCGCCTGCTCGACGCGCGCCCGCGCACGCCGTCCCGGCGCGTGGCCGACGGACGAGGGGTTGGCGAAATCCCCATCCGGCCCGCAGCACTCGAGCATCGTCTCGACGACGCGCGGGTCCACGGCCGTCGTGGCCGCATTGTCGAGGTAGACGACCTTCATTCCTGCTCCTCCGTGCGCGGCGCGTGGGGATCGCCTGCGCGGCGCCGCCTGCCCTGCACCGAGGTCAGGATCCCGCGCAGGATGTTGACCTCGTTCTGGTCCGGAACAGCGCGATTGAAGAGTCGCCTGATGCGCGCCATCAGGTGGCCCTCGCCCGTGCGGTCGCGGAAGTCTACTTCCTCCATGACCTGCTCGAGGTGCCCGTAGAACTTCTCCATTTCGGTGGCGCTCGCGAGCGGGATGCCGCGCGCCCCGGCAGCCGCGCCCTCGTCGCGCAGCGCGAGCAGCACCTCGTAGGCGACGACCTGTACCGCCATCGCGACGTTGAGCGACGCGTAGGACGGCCCGGTCGGGATCGAGAGCAGCAGCTGGCAGCGCTCGATGTCCTCGTTCAGGAGCCCCGTGCGCTCGGCCCCGAACAGGATTGCGACTTCGCCATCCCGCGACGCGGTCGCGACTTCGCGCGCCGCCTCGCGCGGCTCGACGATCCGCCACGGCAGGTGTCTCGCCCTCGAGGTCGAGCCCACGATGAGTCCGCAGTCGGCGACCGCGGAGGCGACGTCGGGGTACACGCGCGCGGCGGCGAGCACGTCATCGGCTCCCGCCGCCATCACCGTGGCCTCGGTCGCCGGGAATCGCGCGGGCGCCACGAGGCGCAGGCTCGTGAATCCCATGGTCTTCATCGCACGGGCGGCCGAACCGATGTTGCCCGGGTGCGAGACGCCGACGAGTACGATGCTGATGGACATGCTCTGCTATTCTAGCCGCCCGCATGCAGCCCCTACTCAACATCGCCGTCCGCGCCGCGCGCCGCGCCGGCGACCTGATCGTGCGCAACGTGGACCGCGTGCCGTCACTGGCCGTGCGCTCGAAGAGCCGCAACGACTTCGTGAGCGAGATCGACCAGCTCGCCGAGCGCGACATCATCGAGACCATCCGCCGGACGCACCCGGACCACGGCTTCCTCGGCGAGGAAGGCGGCCGCAGCGGCGGCGACGAGTTCGTGTGGATCATCGATCCGCTCGACGGCACGACGAACTTCCTGCACGGCTTCCCCACCTTCGCGGTGTCGCTGGCATGCGAGTACCGCGGCCGGCTCGAGCACGCCGTGGTCTACGACCCGATGCGGCAGGAGCTGTTCACCGCCTCGCGCGGCGACGGCGCGCAGCGCGACGGCCGGCGCATCCGCGTGAGCAAGCAGACGGAACTCGAGGGCGCGCTCATCGGCACGGGGTTCCCCTACCGGGCCAACGCCCGCTGGGTCGACGAGTACCTCGGCATGCTGAAGGCGGTCATGCAGCAGACGGCCGGGATCCGCCGACCTGGCGCCGCGTCGCTCGACCTGGCCTACGTCGCGGCCGGACGCATCGATGGATTCTGGGAAATCGGCCTGAATTCCTGGGATACGGCCGCGGGCACGCTCCTCATCACGGAAGCCGGCGGCCACGTCGGCACGCTCTCGGGCGGCGAGTACCGCCAGGGCGGAAACATCATCGCCGGCACGCCGAAGGTCTACGAGGCGCTGGTGGAGTGCCTCAGGCCCTTCGTGCCGGAGGCGCTGCGCGAGGTCTGACCCCGCACTATCGCGCGGGGTCGCGGTCGCGGTACATTCCGCCGGCGCCGGAACGCGGCGCACAGACTTTCAACGAATGGCAGCGGGGGACTTCATGGCACACAGCCTGTTCGCGACCAAGCCCATCAGTGACCTGCACGAGGCTGGCTCGGCCAACGAGCTGAACCGGGTCCTCGACGCACGGATGCTGGTGCTCATGGGCATCGGAGCCATCATCGGCACCGGCATCTTCGTGCTCACGGGCACGGCGGCCGCCAACCACGCCGGGCCCGCGCTCGTGCTGTCGTTCATCATCGCCGGCATCGGCTGCGCCTTCGCGGGCCTCTGCTACGCCGAATTCGCGGCCATGATCCCGGTCTCGGGCAGCGCCTACTCGTACTCCTACGCGACGCTCGGCGAGGGCATCGCCTGGTTCGTGGGCTGGAACCTGATCCTCGAGTACCTGTTCGCCGCCGCCACGATCGCGGTCGGCTGGTCGGGCTATGTCGTGAGCCTGATGAACCAGATCGGCCTGCACCTGCCGGACGGCCTGACCAACGCCCCGTTCGCCAAGGGTGCAACGCACTGGTCACTCGTCCATACGGGGGCGCTCGTGAACCTGCCGGCGGTGCTGATCCTGTGCGTCATGTCGGCGCTGTGCTACGTCGGCATCCACCAGTCGGCACGCTTCAACGCAATCGTGGTCGCGATCAAGGTCACGGTCATCGTGCTGTTCATCGGTTTCGGCGCCTTCTACGTGAGCGGCGCCAACTGGCACCCGTTCATCCCGCCGAACACCGGGCCGGGCCAGTTCGGCTGGAGCGGCGTGGTGACGGCCGCGGGCATCATCTTCTTCGCCTACATCGGCTTCGACGCGGTCTCGACCGCCGCGCAGGAGGCGCGCAACCCGCAGCGCGACATGCCGATCGGCATCCTGGTCAGCCTCGCGATCTGCACGGTGCTCTACATCGCCGTCGCCGCGGTGCTGACGGGCATGGTCCCCTACCTGGAACTGAACACGCCGGCTCCCGTCGCCATGGCGCTCGACCGCTATCCCGGCCTGAGCTGGCTCGCCGGCTGGGTGAAGCTCGGCGCGATCGCGGGCATGACCTCGACCATGCTGGTGATGCTGCTCGGCCAGCCGCGCATCTTCTACGCGATGTCCAAGGACGGCCTGCTGCCTCCGGTGTTCGCGAAAGTACACCCGAATTTCAAGACGCCCTCGTTCTCGACGGTGCTCACGGGAGTCGTCGCGGCCGCGGTCGCCGGGATGCTGCCGGTGACGATCCTCGGCGAGCTCGTGTCCATCGGCACGCTGATGGCCTTCATCGTGGTGTGCATCGGCGTGCTGGTGCTGCGCCGCACGCGACCGGACCTCAAGCGGCCGTTCCGCGTCAAGGCGCCGTGGCTCGTCTGCACGCTCGGCGCGCTCATCTGCGCCTACATGATGATCTCGCTGCCGAAGGACACCTGGGTGCGGCTGGTCGTCTGGACGTTCTTCGGCCTGCTGGTCTACGTCTTCTACGGCCGCAAGCACAGCGCGCTGCGCGGCAAGCAGGGCTAGAACCCGGGGTCGTCTCCCGGCCGCGACCCGGTCACGTCGCGCCGCCCACAGCGACGCGACGGAGCCCGCGGCCAGCGTGACGACGATGATTCCAAGCGACACGAGGTTCGGCACGTGGTAGACGTCCACGAGCAGCATCTTCACGCCGACGAAGGCCAGGATCAGCACCAGGCTGTACTTGAGGTAGCGGAACAGGGCCAGGAGCCCCGCCACCGCGAAGTAAAGCGAGCGCAGGCCGAGGATGGCGAAGGCGTTCGACGTGAAGACCAGGAACGGGTCGCGGGTGACGGCCAGGATCGCGGGAATCGAATCCACGGCGAACACGACGTCCGTCAATTCCACCATGACCAGGGCGACGAACAGCGGCGTGGCGTAGAGCCTGCCCGAGCGGCGCACGAAGAAGCGCGCCCGGTCGAGTTCGTCGGTCACCGGCACGAAGCGCCGCACGAGCCTTGCCGGCAGACTCGAACCGAAGTCGCGGACCTCGTCGTCGCGCAGCATCCTGAGTGCCGACAACAACAGCGTCGCGCCGAAGACGTAGAACATCCAGTCGAAGCGCGCGAGCAGCGCCGTGCCGGTCGCGATCATTAGGCCCCTGAGCACGATCGCGCCGACGATGCCCCAGAACAGCACGCGGTACTGGTAGAGAGCCGGGATCTTCAGGTACGAGAAGATCAACGCCATCACGAAGATGTTGTCGACGGACAGCGACCACTCGAGCAGGTAACCCGTGACGTACTGCACCACGGCGTCCCAGCCGTTCGTCGCGCCCACGGCCGGCTCGAACCCGTACCAGCGGTATTCGTACAGGCCGTAGATCACTAACGCGTACGAGAAGGCGACGCCGATCCAGATCGCCGTCCAGAACAGCGCCTGCCGGACCGACAACTCGGCCGCCTCGCGATGCAGGACGCTGAGATCCAGGAACAGCAGCCCCAGGAACAGCGTGATGAATCCGACCCAGATCAGCTCGACCAACGTATGGTTCCCCCGGATCGCCTGCCCGCAGGCGACGGTCGCCTCACGGCATGTCGTCGACCGCGTCCTTCTCGTGCTGCACGGGCATCAAGTCGAGCGCGGCAAGCTTCAGGTCCAGCGCGAGCGCACTCGCGACGTAGATCGACGAGTAGGTGCCGACCACGATGCCGATGGTGAGCGCCACCGAGAAGCCCCGCAGGATCTCGCCGCCGAAGAACAGCAGCGCCAGTACCGTGAGCATCGTGGTCAGGCTGGTCATGATGGTGCGCGACAGCGTCTCGTTGACCGCCGCGTCGATCACCTGCCCGGGCGTGCTCTTGCGCATCGAGAGGAAACGCTCGCGCAGGCGGTCGAAGACCACCACCGTGTCGTTCAGCGAGTAGCCGATCACCGCCAGGATCGCCGCGAGCGACGGCAGGTCGAAGGTCATGCGGGTGAAGGAGAAGAACCCGAGGATGATGATCGGGTCGTGCAGCGCTGCCACGATCGCGCCGACGCCCAGCTTCCACTGGAAACGCATGGCCACGTACCCGAGGATGAGCAGGAACGTGAACAGTATGGCGAGCGCGCCCTTCTCCGCGAGTTCCTGGCCCACCTGGGGCCCGACGACTTCCGTGCGCCTCAGTTCCACCCCGGGGTTCTGCTGCTGGATCGCCGCGAGCACCTCCTGGCCGACCTTGTTCACGTCCTCGCCGCCCTTGGGCAGCAGGCGGACAAGCACGTCGCGCGACGTGCCGAAGCTCTGAACCGCAGCGTCGCCGAGCCCGGCACCAGCGAGCTCGCTGCGGACTTTCTCCAGGTCCGCAGCCTTCGGGAAGGTGAATTCCATCACCACGCCGCCGGTGAAGTCGATGCCGAAATTGAGGCCCTGCACGGCGAGCGAAGCGAGCGAGCCCAGGATCAGGATCGCCGAAGTCGCGTACCACCGCCTGCGGGTGGCCATGAAGGGGTAACTGGTCTTCCGGTGAAAGAATTCCATTGCCGGGTCCTCAGATCGAGAGCGATTCCAGCTTGCGCCGGCGCCCCCATATCAGGTGGATGAGCGACCGGCTGCCGACCAGCGCGGTGAACATTGAAGTCATGATGCCGAGCGACAGCACGACCGCGAAGCCGCGCACCGGGCCCGTGCCGAAGGTAAACAGCACCACGCCGGCGATGAGTGTCGTGACGTTCGAGTCGGCGATCGAGGAGAAGGCCTTCTCGAAACCCGCGTTGATGGCGGCGAAGGGGCTGACGCCGTTGCGCAGCTCCTCGCGGATGCGCTCGAAGATCAGGATGTTGGCGTCCACGGCCATGCCGACCGTGAGCACGATGCCGGCGATTCCGGGCAGTGACAGGGACGCCTGCAGCATCGACAGCAGCGCGGTGAGCAGCACGACGTTCGCAAGCAGCACGGCGTCCGCGATCAGCCCGAACTTCTTGTAGTACAGCACCATGAACACGAACACCACGAGCAGCCCGATCGCAAGCGCACGCATGCCGCGGTCGATGTTGTCCTGGCCGAGGCTCGGGCCCACGGTGCGCTGCTCCACGATGTAGAGCGGCGCGGCGAGCGATCCGGCGCGCAGCAGCAGCGCGAGCTCGCGCGCCTCGCCGGCGAGCAGCCCGGTGATCTGGAAATTGCTGCTGAACACGCCGCGGATGGTCGCGACGCTGATGACCCGCTCCTCGGTGCACTCGGTCCCCGAGCGCACGCCGTTGCAGGGCTCGGCCTCGGCGACCCGCTTCTTCTCGATGAACACCACCGACATCGGCCGCCCCAGGTTTTCGCGCGTCGTGCGCAGCATCTCGGACGCTCCGCGAGCGTCGAGCTTGACGTACACGGCGGGCTCGCCTTCCGAGAATCCCGAGCTCGCGTCCACCAGCTGCTCGCCGGATACGATGATGTCGCGCTTGAGCAGGACCGGCTCGCCCTCGCGGGTGTGGTAGAGCTTCGAGCCGAGCGGCACCCGCTTGGTGCGCTCCGCGTCAGCCGGGGAGTTCTGGTCGTCCACGAGGCGGAACTCCAGGGTCGCCGTGGCGCCGAGCACTCGCAGCGCCTCGTTGGGGTCCTGCACGCCGGGCAGCTGCACCACGATGCGGTCCAGCCCCTGGCGGGCCACGATGGGCTCGGTCACGCCGAGCTCGTCCACGCGATTGCGGAGCGTCGTGATGTTCTGCTGGATCGCGAAGTCCTGCCGTTCCTTGATGGCCTCCGGCCTCACCGTCACGCTCACCGAGCCGGCCTCGCCCAGCGTGTCGGTCTCGAGGACCAGGTTCGGGTCGCGCTTGCGCAGCAGCGACTCGACGCGTGGCGCGTCCGCGCCCGTGCGCAGCAGGATCTTCACCGTGTCCGTGCCGTCGTTCTGCATGCCGCTGAAGGGGATGCGCTCGTCGCGCAGCATCGTGCGGTAGTCTCGCTCCATGCTCTCGAGCAGCTGCTTCACTGCGCCCTTCACGTCGACCTCGTACATGAAGTACACGCCGCCGCGCAGGTCGAGGCCGAGGCTCATGGGCTTCAAGCCGACGGCACGCATCCACGCCGGCGTGCGCGGGACCTGCGACAGCGCGATCAGGTAGTCGCGCGGGGCGGCCTCGCGGATCGCGTCCCGGGCCTTGAGCTGCTTGTCGACTGTCGCGAAGCGCAGCACCAGCCGGTCGCCCTCGCGGTAGGCGGCGTCCGCCGGAATGCCCTTCGCTGCGACGATCGCAGCCACCGCGGCCTGGGATTCATCCGTGAACGCAGAGCGGTCGTTGCGTGACAACTGCAGGGCAGGCGCCTCGCCGAACACGTTCGGCAGCGCGAGCACCAGGGCCACCAGCATGACGATGGTGACCAGCCAGATCTTCCAGGCCGGGTAACTGTGCATGGTCGCCCCTCGGGCTCAGGCGCTCTTCAGGGTGCCCTTGGGCAGGACGCTGGTGACGGTGTGGCGCTGGACCTTGACCCGCACGCCTTCAGCCACTTCGACGGTCAGGAACTGCTCGCCGGCCTCGGTGATCCGGCCGAGAATGCCGCCGCTCGTGACCACCTCGTCGCCCGCGGCAAGCGCCGCGACCATGGCCTTGTGCTCCTTCGCGCGCTTCGTCTGCGGGCGGATCAGCAGGAAGTAGAACACGACGAAAATCAGGACCAGGGGCAGCAGCGAGGTAAACGCGTTCGGCTGCGCGCCGCCGGCGGCCTGCGCATGGGCGCTCGGGATCAACCAATCCATCAGGGAGACTCCTGTACCGGGCCCGAATGGGGCCATCAAAAAGGTTGCGGATTATACCCGAGGGTCGGCCGGGCTGCCGGCCGGCACGGAACCGCCCTCCGGGCCGGCCAGGAATGCCGAGGCGAACGCCGGGAACCTGCCCTCCTCGATGGCCGCCCGGATCCGGGCCATGAGCGTGAGGTAGTAGCTCAGGTTGTGGATGGTGTTCAGCCTCGCGCCCAGGATCTCGTTGCAGCGGTCGAGATGGCGCAGGTAGGCGCGGGAGTAGTTGCGGCAGGTGTAGCAGCCGCACCTGGGGTCCAGCGGCCGGGTGTCGTCCTGATGAGCGGCGTTGCGGATCTTCACCACGCCCTGGCTCGTGAACAGGTGGCCGTTCCGGGCGTTTCGCGTCGGCATGACGCAATCGAACATGTCCACCCCGCGCGAGACAGCCTGCACGATGTCCGCGGGCGTGCCGACCCCCATGAGGTAACGCGGGTGGTCGGCCGGCAGCTGCGGCTCGAGCGCGTCGAGCACGTCGTTTCGTTCCTCGGCCGGCTCGCCCACCGCGAGGCCCCCGACCGCGTAGCCGTCGAAGCCGATCCCGCGCAGGGTGTCGATGGACTCGAACCTGAGCGGCAGGTGCGTCCCGCCCTGCACGATGCCGAAGAGGGCGTTCGGGTTGCCTATTCCGTCGAATGCATCGCGGCTGCGGCGCGCCCAGCGCATGGAGAGCTCCATGGACCGTCGGGCCTCGTCCTCGGTGGCCGGATACGGTGGGCACTCATCGAAGACCATGACGATGTCCGAGTCGAGCCCGGTCTGCACGCCGATCGAGACCTCGGGACTCAGGAACACGGGGTCGCCATTGACGGGCGACCTGAACCGGACCCCGTCCTCGGAGAGCTTGCGCAGCTCCGCGAGACTGAAGACCTGGAAGCCGCCCGAGTCGGTGAGGATGGGGCCCGGCCAGTGCATGAAGCCGTGCAGCCCGCCGTGCGCCCGTATCACGTCTGTTCCCGGACGCAGCATGAGGTGGAAGGTGTTGCCGAGCACGATCTGGACACCGAGCCCCGACAGCTCTTCCGGTGTCATCGCCTTCACGGTCCCGTACGTGCCGACCGGCATGAAGACCGGCGTCTCGACGCAGCCGCGACGGAGCCGGAGCCGCCCGCGACGTGCGCGGCCGCTCGTGGAAAGGAGGTCGAATATCCTGGTCATCGTGCTTCCACCAGGGCGGCAGGATCCGGCTCGACGAGCATCGCGTCACCGTAGCTGAAGAACCGGTAGCGCGCAGCGACTGCGTGCCGGTAGGCACCGAGCACATGGTCGCGCCCGGCAAATGCGCATACCAGCATGAGCAGGGTCGACTCCGGCAGGTGGAAGTTCGTGATGAGCGCATCCACGACCCGGAACCTGAATCCCGGCGTGATGAAGAGCCTGGTGTCGCCGGCCAGCGGCGCGAGCACGCCCTGCTCCGCCGCGGACTCGAGCGCGCGCACCGCCGTGGTTCCCACGGCCACGACGCGACCACCGCGGGCGCGGCAGGTGGCAACGGCCTCGCAGGTCTCCGCGGGAACGTCGACGCGCTCCGCGTGCATGCGGTGCAGCGCCAGGTCGTCGACGCGCACCGGCTGGAAGGTTCCGGCGCCGACGTGCAGCGTCACGTGCGCGCTGGCCACGCCCGCCCGTGCGCAGGCGGCCAGCAGCTCCGGGTCGAAATGCAGCCCGGCCGTAGGGGCTGCGACCGCGCCGGGCTCGCGCGCATAGACCGTCTGGTAGCGCTCGCGGTCGAGGTCCTCGACCGGCCGCCGCAGGTAGGGCGGCAACGGCATCTCACCGTGGCGCTCGAAAACCGCGCCCGGGTCTGCGTCGAACTCGAGCAGCCAGAAATCCTCGGCTCGGCCCGCGACTCGCGCCGCCCCTTCGCCCTCGAGCCGGATGGTTGAGCCCACCGCCGGCGGCTTGCTCGAGCGCAGCTGCACGAGGGCGCTCACCCCGCCGAGCACGCGCTCGAGGAGAATCTCCACGCGGCCGCCGGTGTCCTTGCGCCCGTACAACCGGGCCGGTACGACCCGGGTGTCGTTGAATACCATGAGGTCGCCAGCGCGGAGCAGGCGCGGCAGGTCGGCGAACTGGCGGTCCGCGACGGTCCCGGTCCGGCCGTCGAGATGCAGCAACCGGCTGTCGCTGCGGCGCGCCACCGGATGGCGCGCGATCAGCTCGTCCGGCAGCTCGTAATGGAAGTCCGCGCGCAGCATGGGGCGCGAATGCTAGCAGAGGGCTCGATGTCGCCGGCCCGGCAGGTGGCAGGCGCCCGACCGCCACGCGGGCCAGGGCGGAATCCCGCGGGAGCGGTCAGCCCCGGGGCTCAGCCCGGACAGGCGCTGCCGCGATCCGGGAATCGCGCGCCGCGCCGCAGGTGAGGAGCGGCGACTCCTTGAGCCATTTTCGGTCGGGGTAGTAGGCGAAGAGCAGCGCCCCGCCCTTCAGCGTGTCGATCATCACCTGCGCGACTTCCTGGCGCACGGCCGGACAGCCCCAGCTGCGGCCGAGCCGCCCCAGCCGCTCCGCGATCGCCTCGCTCACGTACGGCGCGCCGTGCATGACGATGGCCCGGGACAGCGCGTGGTCGTTGAAACCGGCGTCCAGTCCGCGCAGGCGCAGCGAATAGCCGTTGTTGCCGTAGTAGGTGTCGACCGCCTGGAAGAGGCCGAGGCTCGACATCTTGCTGCCCTCGACATTCGAGAATCGCGTCGCCAGCTGCTCGCCGGTATTGCGCCCGTGCGCCACGAGTTCCTGGAAAAGCAGCCTGCCGCGGTCCACGTCGAAGACCCAGAGGCGCGGGCTGGTAGACGGAAGCGAATAGTCGATGACGGCGAGACGGTGGAAACCGTCGAGCAGGCCCTGCCGACGGGCGCAGTCGGCCGCGCGCGTCGCGAGCGACAGCACCTCGCGGTTCGCAGTGGGCGCGGCGGCGGCGAGCTGCGCGACGAGCAAATCGTCGGCTCCCGCGGGACCCGCGAGTGCGAACAACAGCAATGCCGCCAGCCAGGAACGTCGTCGCATGCGAGCACTCTCCGTGCAATCCGCGCGTGCCGCCCGCAGGCGACGTGGTTAGGCCCTGAGACCACGCGCACCCCGGTTCGGTTCCCGGCCCACGGGCCTCACTCGCCGCCGCGATTGGACACCACTATTGCCACACGACGCAAGTACTTGACTCATAATGTGTTTATCCGATCCGATCGGATCGGGTAAGCTGCGCCCTCCGCGCCGGGATGGCGGAACTGGTAGACGCACCGGACTCAAAATCCGGCGGTGGCGACATCGTGGGGGTTCGATTCCCCCTCCCGGCACCACGGGAAGTGACTAATGAAGTTCTGCTCCCACTGCGGCCAGCCCGTCGCGCTCCTCGTGCCCGAGGGCGACCACCTGCGTCGCCACGTGTGCACGGCCTGCGGCACGGTGCACTACCAGAACCCGAAGATCGTCGCGGGCTGCGTGCCGGAGTACGAGGGGCGCATCCTGCTCTGCAAGCGCGCCATCGAGCCGCGCCTCGGGTTCTGGACGATACCCGCCGGATTCATGGAGAACGGCGAGACGACGCAGGACGCGGCACGGCGCGAGGCCGCCGAGGAAGCGCTGGCGGACGTCGAGATCGGGTCGTTGCTTGCGATCGTCCACGTGCTGCACGCGGACCAGGTACACGTCATGTTCCGCGCGCGCATGCGCGTCCCGCAGTTCGGCGCGGGGCTGGAAAGCCTCGAGGTCATGCTCTGCGACGAGGCGGACATCCCGTGGCAGGACATCGCGTTCCGCAGCGTGGAGTTCGCGTTGCGCCGCCACCTCGACGACCGGCGGCTGGGCGTCGAACAGCATCACTTCAAGTCACTCGACCTTCGTGCACACGCGGGGCGCTAGCGACGTGAGTTTTGCAGCGCGTCGTCGCTTTGGCACAATACGCGCCCTTGCGTCCGCCGTCGGACGTGGTCCGGACCGGATTCGCGGAGCATACCGATGACTTTCGTCGTCACCGAAAACTGCATCAAGTGCAAGTACACGGACTGCGTGGAGGTCTGCCCCGTGGACTGCTTCCACGAGGGTCCGAACATGCTGGTGATCGACCCGGACGAGTGCATCGACTGCACGCTGTGCGAGCCGGAGTGCCCGGCGGAAGCCATTTTCTCGGAAGAGGAACTGCCGGACGACCAGCAGGCCTTCACGGCGCTGAACGCAGAACTGGCGAAGCAGTGGCCGGTCATCACCGAGAAGAAGGCATCGCCGGACGACGCCAAGGAGTGGGACGGACGGCCCGGCAAGCTGCCGCTGCTCGAACGCTGAGCAGCGCGGGATCGCAGCCCCGGGCTCAGCGGCCCGCTGCGCCCGATCCCTTGTCGGATTCCTGCACCAGCGCCACCAGCTGCTCGGGCGTCAGGTACCCGCCGATGTACTCGCCGGACTGGGTGTAGATCGCCGGCGTGCCCTCGAGGCCGAAGTCCTCGCCCATGTCGAACCCGGCCTTGACCACCGCGTCGCCACAATCCTTCGCCTTGACGTCCTCACCGCGCTTGGCGCGCGTCAGCGCCGCCCTGCGATCGGCCGAGCACCACACCGCTTCCGCCTTGCGCCACGACTCCGTGCCCGGGCCGGTGCGGGGAACAGCATGTAGCGGACCCGCACGCCGGCCTTGTTGATCTCTGCGATCTGGCTGTGGAACTTGCGGCAATAGCCGCAGTCGACGTCGGTGAAGACGGTGACGGTCATCTTCGGGTTCTCCGGGGAGAAGATGATCATCTGGTCCTCGCGCGCGGCCGTGAGCGCCTTGGCCCGTGCGGCATTGCGACGATCCGCCGTGAGGTTGGCCTCGGTCGCGAGGTCGTAGACGCTGCCGCTCAACAGGTACTTGCCGTCGGCGCTCACGTAGACGATCAGGCTGCCCATGGTCACTTCGTACAACCCGGGGATCGGCGATGCGGCAACGTCCGCCGGAGTCGCCCCGGGCAGCTTTGCGACCACACGTGCCCGGACGTCGGCGGGAACGGGGGCGGTCGCGACCGCGGGCGCCGGCTTGGCGGGCCTGGGCGCCGGCGCGGTGGCGGCCGAGGCGCCGGCCGCGAAGCTGACCGCGAGACACAGGGCAAGACTCTTTATGCTCATGCTGTCCATCCGAAGGAGACGCGACCCGCGCATTCACGTAGGACCGCGGGCGCGACGGGGGGTTCCGCCGCGAAAGCGCGGAAGTCTAGCAGAGCACCCGACCGGGCGGGCTCCCCGGGGAACGTCAGCCCCGCGGGTGGTGCTGCGAATGCAGGTCCTTGAGGCGTTCCCGGGCGACGTGCGTGTAGATCTGCGTCGTCGAGAGGTCGCTGTGGCCGAGCAGCATCTGCACGACGCGCAGGTCCGCGCCGTGATTCAGGAGGTGCGTGGCAAATGCGTGGCGCAGGGTATGCGGCGAGAGTTCCTTTTCGACTCCGGCCTTGCGCGCGTAGCGCTTGATGATGTGCCAGAACGCCTGGCGGGTCATGCGGTCGCCGCGGCGCGTCGGGAACAGGTAGTCGGTCTGCCGCTCGAGCAGGATCTCCACGCGCGGCCCCTGCAGGAACTGCTGGACCCACTGCACGGCCTCCTCGCCGAGCGGGATCAGCCGCTCGCGGTCGCCCTTGCCGACGATGCGCAGCACCCCCTGGTTCAGGTTGACCTGCAGCAGCTTGAGGTTGACGAGTTCGGAGACGCGCAGGCCCGTGGCGTAGAGCACCTCGAGCATGGTCCGGTCGCGGTGGCCAAGCGGGTCGCCCACGGTAGGAGCGGCCAACAGGGCCTCGACTTCCTCCTCCGTGAGCGACCTCGGCAGCGAACGCCCGACTTTCGGCATCGCGATCTGGGCCGTGGGATCCTCGCGCAGCGAGCCCTCGCGAACCATGTAGCGGTAGAAGCGGCGGAAACTCGACAGCTGGCGGGCCGTCGAGCGCGGCTGCGCGCCCGCCTGGGCGCGCGAGGCCATGAATTCAAGCAGGTCCCCACGCTTGGCCGAGGTGAGTTCGGTCTCGTGGGTCTCGAGCCAGCGGTCGAGCGCGGTCAGGTCGGCGCGATAGGCGGCCAGTGTGTTGGCTGCGAGGCCGCGCTCCATCCAGACCGCATCGAGGAAACGGTCGATCGGACCGGGTCCGCGTGCGGCGGCTGCGCCGCGCTGGGCGCGGGCGAGGACGCTGGTCTTGACTGCTGTGTTCATGTGATCTCGGGACTTTCAGTGCCGCGGAGTATGCGAGCCGCCCCAGGCATCAGGTCGTGACAACCCTCACAGATCGGTACCCACCGTTAACATAACCGGAACCAGTTCACAGAATGTCGGCCGGGTGTGCAGACTGCCCTCCCCGCCCGAGGATCTGCCGCGATGCTGCGCCTGATCGGCCGGGCGCTCTGGGCCCTGTACGGGCTCTTTGCGCTGGCTGTCTTCTGCCTCCTGTTCGTGCTGGTTGCGCTGCTGACCGTGGCGGTACCGCGGCTTGCCTGGCGTCGCGTCCTCACGCAGTGGCTCGCGCGGATCACGCTCGCGATGTTCGGCCTGCGCGTCGCGACCTCGGGAATGGGCAACCTCGCCGAAGGATCCTTCGTCGTGGTCGCGAACCACTCGAGCTATCTCGACGGAGTCCTGCTCCAGGCTGTGCTTCCGCCGCGGTTCTCGTTCGTGGTGAAGCGCGAGGCGGCAAGCATGCCGGTCGTGGGATTCCTGCTCGGGCGCATCGGGGTCGAGTTCGTGGACCGGCACAGCCACGGCGGGCGGCAGCGCGGCGCGCGGCGCGTGATCCAGCGGGCCGAGCAGGGGCACTCGCTGGTGTTCTTCCCGGAAGGAACGTTCGACGCAACCCCGGGCCTGAAGCGATTCCACGCCGGCGCATTCACAGCGGCGGTGCGCGGCGGCATGCCGGTCGTGCCCGTCGTCATCCGGGGGGCGCGACGTGCGATGCCGGGCCACACCATCATCCCGCGGCCCGGGCGCCTGGAACTCGAGATCCTGGAGCCGCTGCCGGTCACGGGGCCGGACGCGACGCCCGACCGGCTGCGCGACGAGGCACGCCGACGCATGCTCGCGCGGCTCGACGAGCCGGACCTCGCGCCGCCGCACTAGTGGCCTTGCGGTCCGAGGGATGCCGGCCGGGCGTCGCGCGGCAGGGACGCCGCGCGCGAGCCTCCAGGGACGGATTCACGGCGTCCCGGCAGGTATCCCTCGGGCCGTGAGGTCACGTACGCGCGCTGCGCGCTACATGTTCCGCCGGTACTGCCCGCCGACCTGGTACAGCGCGTGAGAGATGCTGCCGAGCGAGGCGACCTTGACCGTCTCCATCAGCTCGGCGAACACGTTGCCACCGCCGGCGGCCACCTTCTGCAGCCGTGCCAGCGCCGCGGGCCGCGCGGCCTCGTTGTACGCGAGGAAGTCGCGCACGGAGCGCACCTGGTCCCGCCTTCTCCTCCTCGGTCGAGCGGATCAGCTCGGCGCCGCGGATCTCGCTCGCCGCCGTCCTGCGCGCCGAGGAACGTGTTCACTCCGACGATCGGCAGCCGCCCGTCGTGCTTCATCGTCTCGTAGTAGAGGCTCTCCTCCTGGATGCGGCTGCGCTGGTACATGGTCTCCATCGCGCCGAGCACGCCGCCGCGCTCCGAGATCCGGTCGAACTCGCGGTACACCGCCTCCTCCACCGCATCCGTGAGGTCCTCGAGCGCGAACGATCCCTGCCACGGGTTCTGCGTCTTGTTGAGCCCCAGCTCCTTGTTGATGATGAGCTGGATCGCGACCGCGCGGCGCACCGACTCCTCGGTCGGGGTCGTGATCGCCTCGTCGTAGGCGTTGGTGTGCAGGCTGTTGCAGTTGTCGAACAGCGCGTAGAGCGCCTGCAGCGTGGTGCGGATGTCGTTGAACTGGATCTCGCGGGCGTGGAGGCTGCGGCCCGAGGTCTGGATGTGGTACTTGAGCATCTGCGAGCGCGGCCCGCCGCCGTAGAGGTCGCGCATGGCGCGCGCCCAGATGCGTCGCGCGACCCGCCCGATCACTGCGTACTCCGGGTCCATGCCGTTCGAGAAGAAGAACGACAGGTTCGGCGCGAAATCGTCGATCTGCATGCCGCGCGCGAGGTAGTACTCGACGATCGTGAAGCCGTTCGCGAGCGTGAACGCGAGCTGCGAGACGGGTTCGCCCCGGCCTCCGCGATGTGGTAGCCCGAGATCGACACCGAGTAGAAATTGCGGACTCCTGCTTCAATGAAGAATTGCTGAACGTCGCCCATCATCCTGAGCGCGAACTCCGTGGAGAAGATGCAGGTGTTCTGCGCCTGGTCCTCCTTGAGGATGTCGGCCTGCACCGTGCCGCGCACCAGTGCGAGCGCCTCGGCGCGGATGCGCTCGTAGGTCTCCCGGTCGAGCGAGCTGGTCGCCCGTGACGCCGAGGAGCCCGAGCCCGGAGCCGTCGTGCCCCGCCGGCAGCTCGCCGCGGTAGCGCGGCCGCTCGCGGCCGCGGTGCACTTCCGCGATGCGGCGCTCCGCCGCGGCCCAGCGTCCCGTCTCGCGCAGGTGACGCTCGACGCGCTGGTCCACGGCGGTATTCATGTACATCGCGAGGATCATCGGCGCCGGCCCGTTGATGGTCATCGACACCGAGGTCGTGGGCGCGCAGAGATCGAAGCCCGAGTAGAGCCGCTTCATGTCGTCGAGCGTCGCGATCGAGACGCCGGAGTTGCCGATGCGACCGTAGATGTCAGGGCGCTCGTCCGGGTCCTCGCCGTAGAGCGTGGTCGAGTCGAACGCCGTCGAGAGCCGCACGGCGCCGTGACCGGCCGCGAGATAGTGGAAACGCCGGTTCGTGCGCTCCGCGGCACCCTCGCCCGCGAACATCCGGATCGGGTCCTCTTCCTCGCGTCGATACGGGTACACGCCCGCCGTGTACGGGAAGTGGCCCGGCAGGTTTTCCCTGAGCAGGAACGCGAGCAGCTCGCCCCAGTCGCGGTATTTCGGCACCGCGAGCTTCGGCACCTGCATGTGGCTCAGCGTCTCCGTGTAATTCTCGCCGCGAATCTCGCGGCCGCGCACCACGTAACGCGTACTGCGCGTCGGTCGCCGACTTCGCGAGCGCCGGCCACTGCCGCAGCAGGTCCACGGCCTCCGGCCCGACGGCGTCGAGCGCATCGTTGTAGGCCTCGCGCAGGCGCACCTGCGCCGCATCGGCCGCGGCCGCGAGCGCAGCGTCCGGATAGCGGTCGAGCGGCGCTGGCAGCAGCGGGTCCTCGAGCGTCCGCAGCGCCTCGTGCAGGCTGTTGGCGCGCGCGGCGGCATCGGCGCGGTGCTGCAGGTCGGTGGCGGCCCGCCGGCCGTTGGCCGCGATCTCCGCGAGGTAGCGCGTGCGGCTGGCCGGCACGAGTGCGTGGCGCTCGACGAGTTCGACCGGCCCCGGATCCTTGACCTCCCAGCGCCGCGCGTCGCCGGACTTCGCCCCGATCCTGGCGCACAGCGCCGCGAACAGGCGGTTCACGCCCGGGTCGTTGAAGCGGCTCGCGATGGTCGGGAACACCGGCACGTCGGCGTCGGGCAGCTGGAACGCGGCGTGATTCCGCCGCCACTGCTTGCGCACGTCGCGCAGCGCGTCCTCGGCGCCGCGCTTCTCGAACTTGTTCAACGCGATCAGCTCCGCGAAGTCCAGCATGTCGATCTTCTCGAGCTGGCTCGCCGCGCCGTACTCGCTCGTCATGACGTACATCGGCACGTCCACCAGGTCCACGATCTCCGAGTCGCTCTGGCCGATGCCCGCGGTCTCGACCACGATCAGGTCGAAGCTCGCGTAACGCAGCAGGTTCAGCACGTCGGCTAGCACGGCGCTGGTCGCGAGGTTCTGCCGGCGCGTCGCGAGCGAGCGCATGAAGACCTGCTCGGCCGCGAGCGAGTTCATGCGGATGCGGTCGCCGAGCAGCGCACCGCCGCTGCGGCGGCGCGTCGGGTCCATCGCGACCACGGCGATGTTGCGATCGGGAAAGTGGCGCACGAACCGCATCAGGAGTTCGTCCGTGAGGCTCGACTTGCCCGCGCCGCCGGTGCCGGTGATGCCGATCACCGGAGCGCGGCGCTCGCGCGCGCGCCCCGGCCTTGCGCAGCGTTTCCCGCAGTCCCGCGGCCGCGTCCTCCGACTCGAGCGCGGAAATCGTGCGGGCGATCTGCTGGTGGTCGCGCGGACCGACCGGTCCGAAGCTGAACGCGGGCCGCGACTGTTGCTTCACGCGGGCGAGGACGTCCTCGATCATCCCGTCGAGCCCGAGACTGCGGCCGTCCTCGGGCGAGTAGATGCGCTCCACGCCGTAGGCCTCAGCTCCTCGATCTCGTGCGGCGCGATCGTGCCGCCGCCGCCGACCACGATGCGGATGTGCCCCGCGCCGCAGCTCGCGCAGCATGTCCACCATGTAGCGGAAGTACTCGTTGTGGCCGCCCTGGTAGGAACTGACCGCGATGCCGTCCGCGTCCTCCTGGATCGCGGCGCGGACGATGTCGGCGACGCTGCGGTTGTGGCCGAGGTGCACGACCTCGGCGCCGTGCGCCTGCAGCAGGCGGCGGATGATGTTGATCGCCGCGTCGTGCCCGTCGAAGAGCGAAGCTGCGCTCACGAAGCGCAGTGGCGCGTCCTCGCCACGGGCCGTGGGTTGCTGTCGTGCAATACCGGCCGCCTTGCCTGCGCTCATGCCTGTGCCCCGTTGGTTGCGCCCTGCGCTGGAAGTCTATTCCTACTCTTGAGTAGGATAATACTGCAGAGTATGATTGTCATCGGGCCGGCGGTCAACCCGTCGCCGCCAGGGCCCAGGAACGCGCAGCCGCAGGGAACCCCATGCCCGACACCAGGAAACGAAGCGCCCCGCCCCGCAGCGCGGCTCCGGCCGACGGCTCGCCCTGGTCGGTGCGGCGCCGCCGGCCCGCGCGACCACGACATGAAGCGCGACGCCGTGGTCAGCGCGGCCGCGAAGGCCTTCAACGAACGCGGCTACCACAACACCTCGCTCGACGACATCGCCGCGGCCCTCGGCGTCACCAAGCCAACGATCTACTACTACGTCGCGAACAAGGAGCAACTCCTGTTCGAGTGCTTCCGCACGGGCCTGCAGCGCATCCGCAAGGCCTTCCAGGAGGCGGAGCAGACGGACCGCCCGGCACGGGAGCGCCTGAGCCGCGTCGTGCGTGGATACGCCCAGGCCATCGCGTCGGAATACGGCTGGTGCATGGTGCGCGCGCACGAGCACGATCTCGGTCCCGAGATGGGCCGGCAGATCAACGCTCTCAAGTCCGAGATCGACCAGGGCATCCGCCGCCTGCTGCGCGAAGGCGTCGCGGACGGGTCCATCGGTCCCTGCGACCCGAAGATCGCAGCCTTCGCGATGGCGGGCGCACTCAACTGGATCGCCCACTGGTATCGGGAGAACCAGCCGATGACCGCCGAGCAGATTGCAGACGCCTTTGCGACCTTCCTGGAGAACGGGCTGTTGCCGAGACCCCTCCTCACGGGGGGCGCACGACGCTAACCACTGTCTTGCGCTGCAAAATCGGCTCGGCTTACACTCGGCCGCCGCAACGAGACCGCCGATCCCATCAACTGCCGCGTGCCAGCAATGGCTGGCGGCTGGTCACAGAAGAAGCGAGGGACTATCAATGAGCGAACAGGTCGTGATTCTCGGCGCGCGTCGCACGCCGATCGGAGCATTCCAGGGCGCCCTCGCGGCGATGACGGCCACGCAGCTCGGCGCCGCCGCGGCGCGCGCCGCAATCGAGGACTCGGGCCTCGCGTCGGACCAGTTGGACGAAGTGATCCTGGGCTGCGTGCTCCAGGCCGGCCAGGGCCAGGCGCCTGCGCGCCAGGCGGCACTGGGCGCGGGCATCCCACTCAGCGTCCCGGCGACCACGGTGAACAAGATGTGCGGCTCCGGCATGAAATCCGTGATGCTGGGCGCGGACCAGATCCGGGCAGGCAACGCGTCGGCCATCCTCGCCGGCGGATTCGAATCCATGACCAACGCTCCCTACCTGCTCCAGAAGGCGCGCGGCGGCTACCGCATGGGTCACGGGGAAATCCTCGACCACATGTTCTCGACGGCCTGCAGAGCCCCTGGACGGCAAGGCCATGGGCTGCTTTGCCGACGCCACCGCGGAGAAGTACGGCTTCACGCGCGAGGAGCAGGACGCTTACGCCGACGGAATCCGTGCGTCGTGCACAGCGCGCCGTCCGTGACGGCGACTTCGTCGCGGAGATCGCGCCGGTCGTCGTGAAGACGCGCAAGGGCGAGCAGACCGTCGCCC
>CAVPNH010000020.1:0-65968 GCA_963706755.1 uncultured Gammaproteobacteria bacterium | reverse complement strand
CTATTATTATAAATAGGAGCTCCAACTGCTATTGTCATATTTGGATTACTTGTAAATTCAGCCAAATCTAATAAAGCTGAAATTGTTTTTTTATGAATTAAATCTTGATAGAATAAGTCACCTAAGGTATATCCAGTTATGCAAAGTTCAGGAATATGAAGCTGCATTTGTTATCAAATGCAGCTTGAGTTAATTCTTTAAATTTTCAATAAATTGGAATCGTAACATCCCCAGGAATTAATTCAGGGGATGCTGCTCCAATTCTAACATAACCATATTCTCTATAGTTTATATTCATTAATTGCTTTTTACAAATTTTTTCTTGATAACTTGACCACCGATTTCAGTTACAACTAAATATGAACCGTTAGTTAATTCTTCGAGATTAATTTTGAAATTTGAACTTAATCCAAAGAAATAATTCTTAACTAATTGACCATTTAAGTCATAAATTTGCAAGTAACTTATTTGATATTCACCAGTATTTACAACTAAGAAATTGCTTACTGGATTTGGATAGAGAATTTAATCATTTCTGGATTGGTTTCTTCAACACCAACGAATTTCTTAGTAGTGAACTTTCTTGCTTCACTCCATTTTTTTATCAACTGCATTAACTGAAGCAACTCTCCAGAAATAAGTTGTTTCATATTTCAAATCTTTTGTAACTGTATAAGAGCCTTTAACTATGTTTTCAACATCAACGGTATTAGCTGAAAATTAGAATTTTCAGAAATCTGAATTTTATAGAATAAAGCACCTTTTGCAATTTCCCAAGAAAAGAAAGGAAGTACATCGAGTTCTGATGATTCATTCGCGGTTGCTCCAATAAAGGAGCTTCGAGTACAACTGCACCAAATTCACTTAAAGCTCTTTTGTAAACTTCATTGTTTCCACCAGCAGTGTAAAGATATTTTCCATCAGAATATAAGGAATAATCTTCAATTGAGCTTAATCCTTCGTTGGCTAGATTCCAAGTTGCCCCGTTATCGTTAGTATAATAAACACCCTTAGTTTTTGTACTTATAAATACAGAAGTACTATTGCTTTCTACTCCAGTAATATTTGCCGATGATAAACCGTTGTTAATTGCTTTCCAAGTTTTACCATCTTCTGTTAAAAACATACCGCCATCAAGAGTTCCAACAAAAATCTTTGTATCAACAAATTTAATTTTATTAACTGTAAAGAGCAATGGAGCATTGTTTATTTCATTCCAGATTTCGTTAGTTGTTTTGTAAATTTTTCCATTTTCACAACCAGCAAATAATGCATCTTGATTTGCGGACTGTAAATAGGTTCTAATGTTGTAACTAATGTCAGTTGTATTTATATCTTTCCATTCGGTTCCACCATTTGTGGTGTAATAGATATTATTGTTTTCATTAGAAACAAAAATCTTTGTATCGGTTGCAGTCATTGCATAGAAGCTAAGTCCTCCAATAAAAGTGCTGATTTTAGTCCAAGAACCTGTACCTTTTACTGATTTGAAAACACCTGGATCAGTTGAAACATATAAATCACCTTTATGTGTGACAACTTCCCATACATTCTTATTAGTAAGGTTTGTATTCGATTCTTTCCATTCAAATCCATCATAATAATAAACACCACTACCATAAGTGCCTGCAAATAGTTTATCTTCTAACATAACCATAGATTTGGTAACATTATTTTACTTGATATTGAAATCCAATTTGAGTAAGCAGTATAACTGACTAACATCAATAAAAATATAAATACCTTTTTCATATTAAAAATCCTATATATAATATAACTAATTTTCAAAAATACACTATACCAAAAAGCAAATTTAAATTAATTTGAGATAATATCAAATTTCTTTTTATATTATTGTTACAATTAATAATATAAATGCAAAAAAATTACTAAAATAATTCTATTTTAGTTATTCTGAATAATATTCAATAATTCTAAAAATAAAGTTTAACTAGAATTTCAAAATTTTTAACTAAAATTAAAACAATCAATAATCATACTTAATTTCAAAACCAATAAACCTTGTTCTTGCTAGATTTCCAGTCATTTCTGTATAATAATAATCGAATAAGTTTTTTACATAAATTGAAGGTACAATTTTGAGACCCGTCAAACTTTTTAAATCATATTTAAAACTTATATCCACTACGTGAGCGTCAACTCTCGCATCGTGGTCAATCACTTGTAAACCTAAGCGCTCGTCAATTGTTTCAGGTCTGCTTATATAACGATATTGAATATTCACTCCAAAGTTATCATAGTCGTAAAACAAGTTATTATACCAAAGTACTTTAGAACGATATTTCAAAGTTTCATTCAAAGTTATATCTTTTGGTTCCATTAGTGTTAATGCAGTTTCCATTCCCAAATTGTGTGATAGCATTGTTCTTAAACTTAATTCAAAGCCTGTTATTCTAGCTTTTGTAACATTAATAAATTGAATTACAGATTTAGAATTGTAGGTAACAAAAGTTGGTTCAATCAAATCATCAAAATTATTATCAAAAATTGCCATATCAATTGATGTCGGCATATCAAATAATAGAAATTCAAAAAGTCCACCAATTTCATATGAAGTACTTTTTTCTGATTTCAAATCAACATTTGGTATTAGATCAAAACCACCTACTTTAAGAGACGCAAATCTTTCAGCTGATTTAGGAGTTCTAAAACCACTTCCGAAAGAACCTCTCAAAGATAAATTATTAAAAGGAGAATAAGAAACACCAAATTTTGGAGAAATTTCTGATTGTGCATCTAAATTTTCGACTTTATCTCTATCATATCTGCCACCTATAGTTAATATAAGATTTGTCCAAGGTTTTGCTTCTACTTGTGCGTATCCACCAAACGTGTTTTGAAAGTTAACACCATAAATATTGGATAAAATATTATTTCTAGAGTAATTTGCACCCATTGTTAAAAACAAATAATCAGTTAGAATTGAATTATATTGCATATCAAAATTCAAAGCATTAGCAGAAGACTCTCTTCTGTGAAAATCCAATCACTGCTTTCGGTAATTGCAGTGAACTTGGTTAAAAACATACCTGATTTTATACTTAAAAAGTTCTTAGAATCAAAGATAATATTTAAATCACCATTTATATTGATTTTTCCTGTATTCATTCTGGAAGTTTGATCTGTACTTGCTGGAGGTACTAAAACTGAATCTAAGCTTCTCCAATAAATCCAATCAGCTCTGTTTTCCTGAGATAAGTTAGCTAATAACTTAAAATTTACATTTTGAGAAATTTCGTAATTAACTTTTGAGAAAATATAATATCTTTTGGAATCATCAAATTGGCGATAGCTATCATCTCCAAAAATTCCAGCAGAAAGAATTGCTCCAAAATCGCCAAATTTCTTATTTGTACTAAATTCAAATCCTTTGAAGAGCCTGTTATTATCTGTATATTTCCAAGATTCAAACCTTGGTTGAGTATATAATCCTACAAATGTTTTTGCAGATAAATTAAAGTTATCTTTAGGTTCTTTGGTCAAAATATTGATTACTCCACCTAGTGCTGATGAACCATAAAGAGCAGAACCTGCACCTTTAACAACTTCAACTCTATCTACATTAATCATTGGAATTGCGTCAAATTTCATATCTCCATTATCGCCAGAAAGCATTGGGAAACCATCCATAAGCAATAGGATTCTTGAGCCAACCCCAAAAGCAAATCCTGAAGAACCACGAATATTTACATTGTCTTTATTTAAATTAACTCCAGGTACAATTCTTAAAACGTCATCTATGCGATTGAAATTCCTATCTTTAGTATATTTATCATCAAAAACACAAATTGAAATTGGTACATCTTGAACAGCTTGTACTCTTTTATTTGCTGAAACAACTACTTCAGAGGTTTCGAAAGATGTATTTATTAATACAAAATTTAGATTATTGAGACTTTCAGTGACTGTTATTTCTTTTAAGATATTTTTATATCCAATCATTGAAATAATCAATTTGAACATTTTCTCCTTTAAGCACATTATTTATCTTGTATTTACCTTCCATATTAGTGTTTGCTCCTAATCGAGTACCTTCGAGTTTGATTGTGGCTCCAATTAAGGGTTGCTTGTCGGAATCTGTAATAGTTCCATTTATTGAAAACAATTCTGATGAAAATGATGTATAAGAAACAAGACAAGTAAAAATTAATACCAAAAATGTTTTTACAAATTTGTTTTCATTATTATTTATTTTTCCATTGATTTTCATATTTAATCCTTAAAATGGTTGTGGAGGTAAATTTTTAAAATCAACTTCAATATTAACATTGTCAAAGAATTTTCCTCTTGTAATCAATAAACTTCCAGGATTATTGGGATTACCATCTAAAGAATAAACTCCAATTGCCTTTTGAGACATAATATCTTGGGAATATTGCAAAGCCACTGCGATATATTTAATCTCGGTTGGTGGATTTGGGATTTCTAATTCCATATGAACTTGTGTCAACAAAAAGTGGTAACGACATAAAAGTAAAATATGCATTACCTGAAGATATTTCAGCAATCATATCTTTTGGAGGGTAAGATTTAAAACCTACAACTCTTACAGCAATTGCAGAATCCTTAACAGGCCAAGAATTGATTCCACCTTTATGTGATTTTGCCAGCAAAATATGACTTTGGAATTGCAGCATCGTGTGGTTCTAAACCACCAGAGCAAGCAGCCAAAATTATAGTAAATAAAATCAAGTATATTTTTTCATATTTTCCATTTCAAGTTTTTAAATCATAAAATTTAGTAATAACTACTCATATTTTTAATGAATAGAAATATATTTAGCCATTTTATTGCAAATATTGATATAATTGATAAAAAATATTAATTTTCTTTTTTAAATAAATATTAAAATTGTAATTTTGCTAAAATTATGTTTTAATTTTATGATGAAAAAAAGTGAAAAAGCACCAGGCAGGACAAGACGCCGCAGACCAGAACCAGCCGCTTCACTGCCGGCACCTCACTTGTGGGGTTTCCTTCCCTTCATACGTCGGACCCGATCATCCTGCATTCGTTCCCCCCGGCCTCAATGCCCGCCCTGCACCAGCAGCCCTTCGGCCCGGACCGCCTCGGCCAGTCCCTCCACGTGGCGCATCGGCAGCCAGTCCGGCACCGACTCCGCAGCCGCCCGCCACAGCAGGCCCTGCATCCGCTCGATGTTGAACGATGGCTCGTTGCGCATCCACAGCTCGTGGATGCAGTGTGCGCCTGAAATTCCGTCACGGTCGACGAGCGCGGCCTCTTCTTTCTTTGCGTCGAGCCACGCTCTCCGACTCCGTGGGTGCTTCAATCCCAGAGCGACACGACGTGGCCCACATCGGGCGCGACACGCCCGGCGTGCACCTCGCGCCACCTCGCCGACGCAGCCTCCGCTCCGCGCGAGTGCTGCACCCGCAGCCACTGGCGGCTCCAGCCGACGAAGCCACGCAGTGCCGCCGCGACGCGTTCCTGGTACACACGCGGGCCCCATTCCTGCACGCGCTTCTTGACCTGCGCGGGCGCGAAGAAGAACGCAGGCTTCGGCCCGGGCAGTGAGGCGGTCCGTGATGGAGCGTCGTGGTGGCTGCGCCCGACGGCCATTGAATGTTTCAGCTGCTCGCCGAAATGCGCGTGCACGGCGGCGAGCACCGGCCCGCTGCCCGCCATGTCGATCGAGACGATCGGCGCGCCCGCCGGAATGGTGGCGATGTCGTCGTAGCTGACGACCTCGTCGTAGCAGCCGAGACCGTGCGTGAACGCATGGTTGCGCGTGGCGGTGACACCAATCAGCTCGAGTCCCGACCGGGCATCGGCGCAGTGTGCAAAGCCGATCGCGGTCTTGCTCGACGCCGACAGCACCAGCACCCGCCGCGCGCCGAACCAGTCGTTGTCGGTGAAGTAGTCCTCGGCCAGCCAGCCGGTGATGTAAAGCCCCCGCAGCAGCGCGTGGCGATCCTCTGCGTCCGCACCGGCCTCAAAGAGCACGTCGCGATCCGTCGCCGTGAAGGCTCGATACACGGGCGCGTGCGCGGAGCGGTGCGGCCCGTCGTCGCGCAGACCGTCCGCGGTCGGTGTCACAGTCACGTCCACGTAGCGCGCCATCGGATACCAGCCGAAGTAGCGGCCGCCCGTCGGGACCTCCGGATGCCGCGACTCGACGACCTCCGCCCAGCCCATGGCGGGGACCGAGCCCCAGCCTGGCTCGCCGGTGGGGAAGAAATCCCAGTAGCCGAGGGTGTCGCCGGTGGTCGCGTAGGTCACCGTGTTCGCAGTCAACGCGAAACGGTCGATACGAAGACGAACCTGTCCGGCCGACAGCTCCGGCATCCCGGACTCGCGCACGCGTGACTCGGCATGCGAGTCGCGATTGACCTGCAGCGTGATGTTCCGCGTCGTCATTGTGGCGCCCCCGAAGCCTTCGACCCCTGCAACTATAACTAACCGCGCCAGTGCGGTCTCGCCCGGCAACGGGGCGTTCCTTTCCGGGTCCCTCCTGGTCGCACCAGCGGGTACACTGGCCGCGGAGGATCCATGAAACCGAAGTACTACCAAGTCTGCCTCTGGCTCACGGTCGCCGAGTGCGTCGTGGCCTTCACCATCGCGCTGGCGCCGTGGGTCAACCTGATGCCCATCTGGATCCACATGCCCGATGCGGAGCACCTGACGACATTCGAGAAGTACATGGCCGGTGGCTACGGCTTCTGGGGCGCGATGTGGGCGATCCCGAACTACGTGATGCTCGACACCACCGACTGGGTGGCGCGCCGAAAATGGGCGCTGCTGGCCGGCTGCATGTACCTGCTGTGGTGGATCTTCTGGTGGGACCAGATATTGAACGGCACCTGGCAGTGGTATGTGCTGGTGGGCTACCTGCCCTTGCGCGCATTCCAGCTGGGCGCGAACTTTACCTACGCGCTCGGGTCGCCGCGGGCCTGAGGGGGCGAGAGGATCCGCGTGCGGCACGCACCGGCCTACCCGCACGACGACGCGCTGGAGATCGCGCACGACGTCTTTGCCGTGCGCGGCAGCCTGTCGATGAACCCGCTGGTCCGCATCCCGCGCAACATGACGGTCGTCCGCCACGCAGGTGAGCTGTCGCTGATCAACCCGATCCGCCTGAACGAGGCCGGCATCGGCGCGCTGCAGCGACTGGGCAGGATCCGCCGCATCGTGACGCTGGGCGCGCTGCACGGCATCGACGACGCCTGGTACCGCGAACATTTCGGCGTCGAGTGCTGGGCCCGCCCGGGCAGTCGCAAATATCCGCTCCCGGACGACTGCTGCCTGCTGGACGAACAGCAGCCGCTGCCCTTTCCCGACGCGCAGCTGTTCTGCTTTCACGGCACGCAGCCCGAGTCCGCGCTGCTGTTGCGGCGCGGCCGGGGGCTGTTGCTCACCTGCGACGCGATCCAGCACTACGGCGACTACCGCCACGCGAGCCCGGTCGCCAGGCTGCTGCTGCCCCTGCTGGGCTTTCCGCAAACGACCTTGATCGGCCCGATCTGGCTGAAGGCGATGACACCCGCCGGCGGCACGATGCGGGGCGACTTCGAACGATTGCTCGAGTTCGAGTTCGACAGCCTCTTTGCCGCGCATGGCAGCTTCCTGCCCGAAGGCGCACACCGTGCCGTCGAGGCGGCGGTACGCAAGGCCTTCGGCTGAAGACGACCGCGCGGGCCCGGCTGCTCAGCCCAGGCTGCGGAACAGGGCTTGCGCCTCCTGCAGGTCCGGGGTTGAAAACCCTTCAGTGAAACTACCCAGCACGTCGCCGATCACGCCGCGCGCCTTGATGCGCTCGCCGCGCAGGGCGTGCAGCCGCGCCAGGCTCGTGGCCCCGCGCAGCATCCAGATCGCCGCATGTTGCTGCCGGGCAATGGACAAGCACTGCTCGAAGCAGCGTTGCGCCTGCTCCTGCGCGTCCGCCTGCCCTTGCGCGTCCGCCTGACCGGGGCCCGCTCCGCGGTGCAGCAGCAGTTCGCCGCGCAGGCGGTGCAGCTCGGCTTCGTAGAAGTGCTCTTCGGACTGCGCCACGAAGTCGAGGGCCTCGGCCACGGCCGCCAGGCCCGGTTCGCAGTCGCCGGCCCGATCATATGCATTGGCCAGTACCGTCAGCGCGCCCGACCGCGACACGCGCGCCCCGCCGGAGCGGATGGCACGCTCACCTTCGCGGACCATCGCGCTGCCCTCCCGGGCGCGTCCTTCTTCGACCAGTGCGCAGCCCTGCATGAGCGAGGCCCACGCGCCCAGTATCGGAAAACCGTGCTGCTGCGCCAACGCCGTGAGTTGCTGCGCCCGCTCCCGCGTGGGCCCGGGTTCCCGGCGCAGCTGCAGCAGGACAGTGCAGAAGAAGAGCGCATAGGCGAGGCTGAAGGCATGGCCACCCCTGCGCGCCAGGTCGACGGCCTGGTTCACGCGCGCGAGCCCCTGATCGAGGCGGCCCAGGATCATCAGCGCCCAGGCACCGTAGCACAGGCAGCCCACGCCCGGGTCCAGCCAGTACATGGCCACATGCGAACGATGCCGCTCGGAGTCGTACAGCGCCCAGCCGGCCTCGCAGTGCCTGAGGGCCTCGAGGAATTCGCCGGTGTGCAGGCAGATGATGCCGCAGGCCCGGTGCGCCTGGAGCAGGAAGCCATCGTCCCGGGTGCGCTCGGCCAGCGCCAGCAGCTGCTGGGCGAGCCGCCGCGCCGCGCCGTATTCGGCCTGGACCTGCCGACTCGACCAGACCCCGTACATCGCCGGGAACAGCTGGTCGGTTTCCCCCAGCGATTCACACAGCTCGAATGCCCGTTCGCTGGCCCATCGAACCTCGGGCGCCGCCCAGCTGGACGTCACGGCCAGGGGCACGCCCAATGCCAGGAGCAGCGAGAGTTCCTGGCGGTCGCGCTCGGGTCCCTCGGGCAAGGTCTTCAGGACCTCGAGCGCCTTGGAAACGTGCTGGATGGCTTCCTTGTTGGCCGAACTTTCCACGGCCTGCAGGCCAGCCCGTTGCCAGAAGACGATGGCCTGTGGCGCCAATCCGGCCTCGGTGTAGTGGTGCGCCACCAGCGCCGGCTGCGAGGCCGCCTGCCCGGCCCATTCGGTGGTCAGGAGCTGTGCGACGCGCGCGTGGGCATGCTGGCGCCGCCGTATCAGCAGCGAGTTGTAGGCCGCTTCCTGCATCAGCGCGTGCCGGAAGATGTAGACGGTGTCCTGCTCGCCGGGCTGCCGCAGGAGGATGCCGGCGTCGCACAGCTGCTGCAGGCCGGCAACCAGCGTCTGTTCATCGCTGTCCAACAGGGCCTGGATCCAGCTGAAACTGAACTCGCGGCCCAGTACCGAAGCAGTTTCCGCCAGGCGGCGCGCGGGGCCCAGGCGGTCCAGCCGCGACGCCAGCGAGTCCTGCAGCGAAAACGGTACCGCCATGTTGGGCAACGCGCCCCTGAGCTCGAACTGACCCTGCACGTCGTGCATCAGGTTCGATTCGAGCAGGTCCTTGGTCATTTCCTCCACGTACAGGGGCACGCCGTCAGTCTTGTGTACCAACTGCTCAAGCACGTCGGCCGGCAGCGGCTTGCCCGCGATCTCGGTGGCCACGCGTCGGATGTCGTGCGGAGACAGGCGCGTCAGCGGCAGTTCCAGGCAGGGCCCGCCGGTCGGCCAAGGCGGTACGAAGTCAGGCCTGCAGGTCATCACGATCAGGATCGCCGCGTCCCTGATTCGACCGACGCACAGCGACAGCATGTCCAGCGTGGAAGGGTCGGCCCACTGCAGGTCTTCGAAGATCACCAGCATCGGCCGCTCGACCGCGAGCGTGAGCAGCCAGGTGGCCAGTGCCTGCAGCGTCCTGGCCTTGCGTTCCTCGCGACTGAAGGTGGGTTCCGCGAAGCCTGCGGGCAACGGAATCGACAACAACGCGGCGAACAGGAACAGGTGAACGTCGTCCCGCAGGCCGATTCCGTCGAGCAGATGCTCGAGGCGTTCCCAGCGGGCGCCTGGCGGGTCGTCCGGTCCGGCCTGCAATGCCCGGCTGAGCTGGTCCACCACGGGGAAGAGCGGGCTGCTGACGTGGAAGGGTGAGCAGCGGAACACCGTGCGCGATGCGTCGTCTTCACCGCTGCGCTGGCTCAGTGCCTGGATGAGGCGTGACTTGCCGATGCCCGGCTCACCGCTGAGCACCACCACCTGGCCTTCGCCGCCACGGGCCAGCTGCCAGCGCTGAAGCAGCGTCTGCATCTCGCGCTCGCGTCCCTGCATGGGCGTCAGGCCCTGCTCGAGTAACACGTCGAAGCGGTTCCTGGCGCGCCCTTGCTGCACGACCCGGTAGAGGCGGACCGGCTCGGCGATCCCCTTCAGGTTCTGGGTACCCAGGTCTTCGCATTCGAAGAGGCCCTGCACCAGTCGCAAGGTGTCGCCGCTGATGGCCAGCGTGTGCGGGCTCGCGGCGCCCTGCACGCGTGCGGCGATGTTGGGCGTCCTGCCCAGCGCGAGTTGCTCGGCGCGCGAGCCCTCGCCGATGGAACCGATGACCACGGGGCCGGTGTGTATGCCGATCCGAACCTGGACCGGCACCCGCGACTTCAGCGCGCGGATGTCCGCCAGGATGTCGAGGCCCGCACGCACGCCGCGCATCGCGTCGTCTTCGTGGGCGGCGGGGTAGCCGAAGTAGGCCAGGATGCCGTCGCCCAGGTATTGCGCAACGTAGCCCTCGTATCGCTGGATGACCTGGCGGGCCGCGTGCTGGTACGCGCTGACCAGTTCGTGCAGGTCCTCGGGGTCGAGTTGTTCCGACAGCGCCGTGGAGCCGACCAGGTCGCAGAACATCACGGTCAACTGGCGGCGCTCGCCTTCGGCCGCCGGCGCGGCCTCGGGGGCCACTGCGTTGGCCGGGCCGGCCCAGACCAGGACCTTGCCGCCTTCGTCGGTAGCGACGCGCTCGGCATTGACCAACTCATCGACGAGGTCCTGCAACGTGGCCTCGTCGAGATCGAACTCGCGCGCCAGCCCGCGGTACGTGACGCGGTCCTTGCGCTGCAGCAGCGCCTTCGCGGCATCCACGATCTCGGTGAATTTCACGGGCTCGGTCCGGTGGCTTGGCGGCGCCATGCGGGCCGGTCAAGCAGTGATCCGCAGGCGTCCGGGCGCCCGCTTGGGCTGGGCCGTCTGCTAAAGTGCGGGCGCCATACGCGGGGAGAGAATAACAACATGCGGATCTGTCTACCCGGGTCAGCGAACCGATTCGAACGTGCCGAACGGGAGCGCACGTTGTTTTTCCAGCGCCAAGCCTACACCTGGGTTCATCCGCCCGGCCAGCCGCCGTACTGCAGGGACGTGCCGCCCGGCGAGGAGTTCACCAAGGAGAAGAGTCGCTGGATGGCCTTCGACATCGTCGAGAGCACGGCCGACATGGCGATGGCGGTGATGGCACGCCTGTTCAAGGCCAACGACACCGTCGCCAGCTTCAAGCGCTACTACCCCATCCGCCCGATTCCCGAAGTGGCATCCCGCTGGATGCAGGACGAAGAGTTCGCGCGCCAGCGGCTCGACGGCATCAACCCGGTGCTGATCAAGCTGGCCACCAGTATCCCCGAAAACTTTCCCGTCACGGAAGAGACGGTGAAGGGCATCATTCCGACGGACGACAGCCTGGCCAGCCTGCTCGCGCAGCGGAGGCTGTTCCTCCAGGACTACGAGATCCTCCAGGGCCTGGAGCCCGAATTCGGGCGCTTCTGCGTGGCCCCGATGTGCCTGTTCTGGCTCGACGACCAGGGCCGCCTGATGCCGCTGGCCATTCAACTCGGCCAGTCGCCGGCGGAGGCCGAGACGATCTTCACGCCGAAGGACGATCACTGGACCTGGCTGATGGCGCGCACCTTCGTGCAGTCCGCGGACGGGACCTTCCACGAGGTCGTGGCGCATCTTGCCCGCACCCACCTGGTGATGGAGAGCTTCTGGGTGGCCGCCTGCCGCACGCTGCCCGCGCAGCACCCGGTGTACGCGCTGCTCCAGCCGCACTTCACGGGCACGATCGAGATCAACCACGTTGCGCGCACGAAGCTCCTGGCGCCGGGTGGGCCGATCGACGAGTCCATCGCGATCGGAGCGCGCGGCTGCCTGACCCTGCTGGGCCTGGCCTACGAGCGCTGGACATTTGCGGGCGCCAACCCGGTCACGGACCTGCAGACGCGGGGCGTGCTTGGCAAGGACGTGCTGCCCAACTACCACTACCGGGACGACGCGCTGGCGCTGTACGAGGCGATCGGGACGTTCGTGCAGGACGTGCTGCGCGTCTACTACCCGGACGACGCCACCGTGCGGCTGGACACCGAGTTGCAGGCCTGGGCGAACGAACTCGCAAGCCCCGATGGGGCACGGGTCAGGGGCCTGCCGTTCGGCGATAGCCCTCTCGCGACTTTCGACCAGCTCCAGGTCCTGGTCGCGCAGGTGATCTTCAACTGCAGCGTCGAGCACGCGGCCGTCAACAACGGCCAGTACGCGCAATTCGGCTGGATCCCCAACACGCCGGGCGCGCTGTACCTGGCGCCGCCCAGGGACCACGGGCCGCGCAACGAAGCCAACTTCGTCTACGCGCTGCCGGACGCCCATGCGGTGGGGCAGCAACTCGCCCTCGTGCACCTGCTCAGCAAGCGCACGGAAAGGCCGCTGGGCACTTATCCCGATGCGTTCTTCAATGGCGTGATGCCGGTGCGCGATGCGATCGACCGGTTCCGGGGCCGCCTGGACGACATCGGCCGCGCGATCCAGGTACGCAACGAGCAGCTGCGCGTGCCCTACCTCTTCCTGCAGCCCTGGATCGTGAGTCGGTCGATCGCGATCTGAGCCGCAGGTCATTCGCCCGTCAGGGCGGCTCGGCCATCGGGGGCAGACCTTGCCAGTCCTTCGCCCGCCTGGAGTCCGGGAAGGCGGGCGGAATGCCCGTGAGCAGATAGGACAGCAGGCGCGCGCGCGTCGCCCAGATGCCCGCCAGGCGCAGGTGGTTCAGCGAATGCGCGTCGTCGATCGATCGTGCCCTGGGCACCGGCAGGCTCTTCGGGTGATTGCCGATGTCGAACCAGGTCAGCATGCTTTCCTTGTGCGACAGGGCCTCGTCGACGTCCAGCAGGGCCAGGTCGAGGTACGGGAACATGGTCTCGTCCCAGGGCACGGATGACGCAATCCACTCGGGCTGGAGTTCGTCGTCCGGCGGCGGCAGGCGCAACTGGATCTGCAGCACGTAGTGCATCACCGCGCCGGACTCGAGCAACTTCCTCGTCGCGTCCTTGAGGTAGTTGCGGCTGCGCGTCTCGTCCAGCCTCGGATTCTGCAACCAGGCGTGGTGCCTGTCCCAATCGTCCGGCGCGCCGCTCTCCTGGTCACGTGATGGGTCGAAGCCACCCGGCACCAGCCGGTAGCGGGCGTAGCGGAAGACCTGGTCGCGGCCAATGAAGCCAAAGGTCGTCTGGGTCTGGTAGACCAGGCGGTGCGGCGACTCCGGGTCGCGCCGTACGCTGTCGCCACCGCCGATGGCTGCCTGCGGATGCGCGCGCAGGAACGGCACGTACTTCTTGCCCTTGCCCGCCATGGACCGCCGCATGAACTCCACGAACGTGCGTGCATTCCAGAACAGAGGCATGCGACCGGTGTTCATCAGGATGTCCATCGGTGATCTCGAGCGGGAATCGGCGAACTTGATCGAGGCACTGCGCACGACCAGCTTGGCGTCGTCGGTGAACGACGCCGCGCCATGCCGGATGCGGCACGCGAAAGTCCTGCCCTGCTCGAAGAATTCGTGCTCCGGCATGCGCGCGTCGGCCGCAATGCGCAGGCGCCCGCGCAGCGCGATGCCGTTCTCGTGCGACATGCGCACCTTGCCGAAGAGGCTGTTGGCCGAAATGAGCAGCGTCACCACGAAGGTGACCAGTGCCAGCAGCAGGCGATCGTAGATGGCGACCAGCGCCAGGATGAATTTGTGCTCGATCATCGGATGTGCCCTCCCCCGCAGGGCCCGCTCCCCTGCCGATTCCCCGGTTTGTCTGGCGCCGCTGCCGGCCCCATAATCGTTCGTCGCCCCGTCGTCTATTACACCGTGATGCCGACCATGATGCCAGTGCCGCCACGCGAACATGGCCACGAACACTGACCTGCGTTCGGCCTCGCTGCGCGAGGCGCTGGTTGCGTTGCTCGTACTGACCGTGGCGATCCTGGTCCTGCTGGCGATTTCGGCAGTGCTGGCCGGAACGGACCTGGGCGCTGTGGCGCACGCGGCCGACTGGCTCGCAAGCCTCGAGCGCGACGATGCATCGGGCAAGCTGTCCGATGCCGCAGCCACGGTCGCCGGGGTGCTCGGTGTCGCGATTACCGTCGTTGCGCTGGTCGTGCAGCTCGCGGCAACGCGGTCCGGGCACCAGATCACGCCCATGTTCATCCGGGAGCCGATCAATCGGGTCGTCATGGGGCTGTTCGTGCTCACGACTCTGCAGTGCCTGTGGATTTCAGTGACTCTCGGTCATCCGAACACCGCGGCGACACTGCCGAACGCAGGCTTTGCGATAACGATGGCACTGGTGACGATTTCGCTGCTCGTCCTGCTGCCGTATTTCATCTTCGTGTTTTCGTTCCTGTCCCCGCTCAACATGATCGAACAGCTGCACCGGCGCGCGACCCATGCATTGTCCGCCGCGACGCGGGGCTCCATCGAAGCGCGCCAGGGCGTCGTCATGCGGAGCATCGACGAGCTGCAGGACGTCGCCCGCAATGCGATCGTACAGAGCGACCGCGCCATCGCAATCGCGTGCATCGACTCGCTGGCGGAACTGCTGCTCGAGTACCAGCGTCTTCGCGCCTCGTTACCCGCCGAGTGGTTCCACCTCGGCGACGTGATCCGGCGCGACCCGGACTTCGTGTCGCTGGCGCCATCGCAACTCGAGGAGCTCGAGGGCACGAGCCTGTGGTTCGAGGTCAAGGTGTTGCGCCAGTACCTGGAGCTGATGCGCAACAGCTCGCCGCGCGCCCGGGATGTTGCCGACATGATCGCGATCAACAGCGGTCGCATCGGGATTGCCGCGGCCGAACAGCATCCGGAGCTCATCACGCAGTGCATCCGCGTTTTCAATTCGTACCTGCGCACCGCGATCAGGTCGAACGACATGCGGACCGGCGTCAACGTGCTGAACCAGTATCGGCTCGTGGCGGAAGCGTTGCTCGCGCATGGCCGTCTCGATGCGGTGCGTGAGATCGCGGAGTTTTTCCGGCTCTACGGCACGTATGCGCACAAGGAGGGGCAGTCGTTCATCCTCGAAGTGGCGGCACACGACCTCGTCCAGTTGATCGAGTCCGCCGCGACCATCAATTCGCCGGTGGTCGGCGATCTGCTCGGCCGATTGCTGGAGCTCGACCAGGACATCAGGCAGGACTCCCAGGAAGCCAGCCTGATGGGCGTGCGCCGCGCGCAGATCCAGCTGGCGACGTTCTTCATCGAACGCGGCGACGATGCGCACGCACGCCGTATCGTCGCCGACCTTGCGACCGAGCAGCGCGAACGCCTCGAACGAATTCGCATGGAGCTGCTCACCGACCAGCCCTCGCAGTATTGGGAGTTCACGCCCCGCGGCCTCAATTTTGCTTTCCTCGCGCCCGAGCGACGCCGGCACCTCGGAACACTGTTCGACTGGCTCGCCGGGGCGTGAGGTGATGATGGCGATCGCGCGGGGCTTCCCGAATCCCGTCGAAGCTCAGCCGCCGAGCGTGATGGCGCGCTCCGCAGTCCGGTCGTTGAACGCGGCCAGCGCGGCGCGGTCGGCTTCGGGCAGGGGGTTGGGGCTGGCGTACATCGTGAACCTCCTTCAGGCGGCCACGGCGGGCATCGCGCGTTCAAGGTCGATCAGTTCAAGGGATACCGCCGCCGCATGGACCGTGGCCGCGATGCGCACCGCGTCGTGTACGGCTTCCTCGCTCAGGCCACCAGCCACGACCTCGTGCTCGTGGGCGCGGACGCACATCTCGCAGCCGTTGATCGCGCTGGCGGCGAGCGAGTACAGCTCGAAGTCGAGCTTGTTCGTCGCCGGCTTCGCCAACCGGCTCATCCGCAGCCGCGCCGGCTTGGTCGAGTAGACGTCCTTGCCGACCTGGTGGCGGAAGCGGTAGTAGACGTTGTTCATCGCCATCAAGGACGCCGCCGCCAGCGCGTCATCGATGACCGTGGCGTCGACGTGTTCCCGGGCCGAGCAGAGCAGCGCATCGCGCAGCACGGGGCTGCGCGCGGTCGCGGCCGCCGTCACCGCGACGCCCCAGAGCTGCGCCGGCGTGAGCACGGTGCTGGTCAGCACGGACTGCAGGTTGAGCTTGATGTCGCGTGCCGTCTCGGGCAGCGCGTCGCGGATCTGGTCGAGCGTCATGGTTGTTGCCTCGTATCGTTGAAGTTGCGGTCGCGCGACGGCGTCCAGGGCTCGCCGCGCGACCGCTGCCGATCGATCGGGGGAGGCGATCGGCGTGAACGGAGATCAGGCGGCCTTGAGCGTGTCCTCGCCCTGCTTCCAGTTGCAGGGGCAGAGTTCGTCCGTCTGCAACGCGTCGAGCGTGCGCAGCACCTCGTCCACGTTGCGGCCGACCGACAGGTCGTTGACCGAGACCCAGCGGATGACGCCGGTCGGGTCGACGATGAAGGTCGCGCGCAGCGCCACGCCGGCCTCCTTGTGCAGGATGCCGAGCGCCGTGCTCAGCTCGCGCTTGGTGTCGGCGAGCATCGGGAACGGCAGGTCCTTCAAGTCCTTGTGGTCGCGGCGCCAGGCGAGGTGCACGAAGTGCGAATCGGTGCTCGCGCCGAGCAGCTGCGCGTCGCGGTCCCTGAAGTCGCGCTCGCGCTTGCCGAACGCGGCGATCTCGGTCGGGCAGACGAACGTGAAGTCCATCGGCCAGAAGAACAGCACCTGCCACTTGCCGGGGTAGCTGTCATGGCCGAGTTCCTGGAACTCCTTGCCAGGCTCGAGGCTCACGGCCGCCTGCAGGCGGAAATCGGGGAGGCGGTCGCCAACGGTCAACATGGTTTCTCTCCTTAGCTTTGGGTGGTCGCGGGGTACGGCGCGTATATTGCGATCTGGCGGTCCATAGAGCTAACACATCGTTACGATGGTTCTGATAGTCTTAGCCTATGGAGTCGCCATGGACCTGAAACGCCCGGCGTTCACGCTGCGCCAGTTGCAGTACTTCGTCGCGGTTGCGGAGTCCGGCTCGTTCCGGGTCGCCGCAGAGCGCTGCTTCGTGGCCCAGCCCTCGCTCTCGTCGCAGCTCGCCGAGCTCGAGGCGGCGCTCGGCGTGACGCTGCTTGAGCGCGGCGCGCGGCGCGCGGTGCTGACCCGCCCCGGCCAGGACCTGCTCCACCGGGCGCGGGCGGTCCTGGTGGGCGCCGAGGACCTGCGCGACGCGGCCCAGGCTTTCGCCGACCCGCTCCGCGGCACGCTGCGCATCGGCGTGATCCCCACGATCTCGCCTTACCTGCTGCCGGTGGTCGCGCCCGCACTCCGCGGCGCGTTTCCCGCGCTCGCGCTGCGCTGGGACGAGGCGCGCACGCCCGAGCTCGTCGCCAAGCTCGCGTCGAGCGAGATCGACGCGGGGCTGCTCGCACGCGAGGCGGAGCTCGGCGATCTCGAGCAAGTGGTGATCGCCGAGGACCGGTTCCTGTTCGCAACGCATCCCGCGGACCCGCTCGGTCGAGGCCGCGGACCGCTGTCGCCGACCGCGCTGCGCGGCCAGCCGCTGCTGCTGCTAGACGACGGCCATTGCCTGCGCGACCAGGCGCTCGCCTTCTGCAGCCGCAATCGCGCCAGGCCGAACGAGCTCGACTTCCGCGCCACCAGCCTGACCACGCTCGTGCAGATGGTGGCCTCGGGCGCCGGCGCCACGCTCCTGCCGGAGCTCGCAATTGCGGCCGAGACCCGGCACGCGGACCTCGTGCTGCGGCGGTTCACGACTCCCGAGCCCAAACGCACACTGGTGCTGGCCTGGCGCCGGCACTCCCCGTTCGGACCTTCGCTGCGCCAGGTGGCCGCGGTGCTGGCTGAGTCCTACCCGCGCCGGCCCAGCCCGCGCTAGCGGCGCGATCCCTTCGGCGCCTTGCGCCGGGCCTTGCCCACCACTCGTTTCGTCTTGCGCATCGCGGGCTTCTTCGCCTTGAGGGCCGCGGGCTTCTTCGTCTTCCTGGCCGCAGGCTTCTTCGTCTTCCGGGCGGCGGCCTTCTTCTTTGCAGGCGGTGGCGCGGCATAGCGCTCGGTCACCTGTCGAACGTCGCTCGTCGCCTGCCTCAAGATCTTCATGACGCGCGACAGGTCGCCTGCGATGCGCTCGCGAGCCGACTTGAGGACGTCCGCCTGCTCGCGCGTGAGGTCCCGCAGGCTGCCGGTGTATGCGATGCGCTCGATCTGCGCAGCGGCATCCGTCAGCGCCGAGTTGACGATCTCGGCCTGCAGCTCGATCAGGCTCTGTGCAGCGCCGTGCGAAATGGAGTTCAGGCGGACGCCCGAATGCGCCAGCTTCCGCACCCGCCCGTTCAACGACCGGATGCGCGTCGCGGACTCGACCGCGGCCTTGCGCGCCGCCGCAAGTTGCGACTTGCGGAATTGCTCCGCGAGACCGGCGAGACCCTTCGTCTGCTCATCGAGAAAATCGTCTGCTCCGGCATGCATGGTTTCCACCTCGCGTAGATACGGCTACGGCCCCTGGCGCCCGCAGGCCTAGCATACGCCGCTGCCGGCCATCATTTCCCGTGCCCGGGTGGACCCGTCGTCCGCCGCCGCTGCGGACGCTTTTTCGTGCTGCGCTGCAACGCGTTTCTTCGGTCCCGCATTGCCGACCCCCCAAGGGCCTCACGCCGTCCTGACCGGAAGAGCGGCGAGGCCAATTTGAATTCGTCACAATCCCCGGCACCTCGATCGGTTGCCGGAGTGATTCTGATGCGGACACTTGTCTTCATTCTCGCCATTTGCTGGTCGCTGGCGACGGCTGCACATCCAGCCCACGACGCCGACCCGGCCGCGAGCCTGAACGACGCGGGTCTCGGCAAGGTGACCTTCCCGGGTGAACGCGGAGCATTTCGCAAGCTGACCGAATGTCAGCCGGACCGCGAGGTCGCACGGGCGGCCGCAGGGGCCGACCCTGCCTCCGACGCGACCTGCCGCCGGACAGTGCGCCAGCCAGGTCTCGGATTACGCGCGATCCATCGCCGCGCCTCGTCGACAGTCGCGAAAGTCGCTTCCGGATAAGGTGCCAGCGGCAGCGTTTCATAGCTCCGAACGTGCGCCAGCATATCGCCTGTCGCAACCGCAGCGTGAACGATGTCCGGGCCGCCCCCGTACTGGAGTCGCGTCAGCTGCTCGACTCGCCCTACGAATGTATCCGTGAGATCCGAGCCCGGCCGGGCGTCGAGGTAGTCGGAAATGATGTAGCGGGCACCGCCATAACGAAGGTCGCCGGTCATTTCCTCGTAGGCTTCCCGAAACTCCGTTGCAGAAACGACGTCGAAGAAGCGTCGGTAGACACCGTGTCCTTCCCAGCGAAGCCTGTAAGCCACTTGAGCCTCCTCCTTCGCGCGACTCGGTGACCCGTTCGGACCGGTCGAGCACCGTGCCTGCAAGGCTGAACCGAACCACGTCAGCGTCAATTCGTATCTCTCCAAAACCGGCCCCAACGCACAGAAGCCCGGCCCGATGCAGAACGCCCACGGTAGAGCGACGCCGCCCGGCGTTTCCTGGTCGCCTCATCCAGATCAGATGTGGCCTGCAAATTCGTCCACAGCCGCGGCGGCCAAGAGACCGACGAGCCCGAGACCCTGACCCAGGAACGACGAAGCCCGTGCTTCGAGCCACGGGCTTCGTCCTGTTCCAGGGTTCCCGCGAGAGATCTGCCGGGCGCTCTCTCGCGGGCCCCTCCGTCACTCGCTCACGGCGCGTTGGGAATGACCTTCACTCTCAGCGTGAAGTCGATGTTGGTGCCACGCATCAGGTGCTCGCCGTTGTAGTTGTTGTTGTCGGTCGCCGGGCTGTACTTGGCTGCACCGACCAACTTGAGGAACTGCTTGACCTGGATCAACGCACCGGCAGGATCGCCGTGATCGAGCCGGTAGGTCGCAACCACGATCAGCGCCTCCATGGCCACTGAGGCGACCGGCTTCAGTGCGCCGGCCAGCCTGGCAGCGACAATCGAGTGTCGCAGCAACGAGAGCTTGTAACGGGTCAACGCGACGAATCGATCGTGGTTCCCCGCTGCGTTATGCGCCGCATCGTAGCCGGGGCCGAAGTCGACGTGCATTCCGACCACGAAGTAGGACGTCTCCTTGCCCGATCCGCGGGAACTGCCGCAAGCGTTCGTGAATTCGCCCGCCGCACCGGCGAACTGCGGATCCTGGCCGGGTCTTGCGGAGAAGTCGTTCTCGAGCATGCGGCCCGGATCCGTGGTCTGATAAACGACCACATCCTGGTACTGGGGATCCTCGCCCGGGGTGGGGGGGATCGGGCCGTTGGTGTCCTTGCAGACATACGGCACGTTGCCAGGCAGCACCACTTCCGTCTTGTTCTCGATCAACACGGTGCCCTTCGTGATGTTGAGGTCGCTCCCGTCGACTGCGACGACGACAAGCTTGGGCGAACCGCACAGATACGGAGGAATCCGCAGTTCTGGCTTGCCGTAAGCGGCACCAAACAGGGTCAACCCCTTCTCGCCACACCTTTCACCCTGAAGGGTCGCGCCAACGCGAGGATCCGTGAATTCATAGGCGGTGAACTTGATCGTGTCGCCCGGGTTGTCTATCCATTCCGGCGGAATGGACAGGAACTGGCCCTGGATCGTCTGGCAACTCGTGCCGACGCAGGCGGCCGGACGCGGCACGTCGTACTCGACGATGTAGCCGCCGATCGAATTCAGAGCTGTGCCTTCATCGTTCCAGCCACCGCCAAGGCCATACCGGCCGAGCGTCAAATGGTTCTCCTGCCCGTCCTCGATGAAGTCGCCGCCATCGTTCGGCTCGGCGGCGTTCCAATGCGCGTAGCCCGTGGCCGAATTTACACCCGGGAAGGGGCCCTCATTGTTTTCCCAGTACCACCCGTCGCCCGGCTGCGCCGAACCTGAGCCCTGTGAACCGCCCACCCAGACTTGACCGAGACCTCCAAGCGCGACTACTGCCGTCTGTCGCAAGGCATCGACGAACTCGTCCTCGTCGGACGAGGTGATGGTTGCGAGATGACCCGTAACGCCGCCGCAACGCCGAGTCCCGAGACTTGCCTTGGCGGCATCCCAGGTCAAAGAATCCGTAGAGGGTTTCTTATAGACCTCAAAATAGTGCCCGGTAGCCGTATTGGTGCCTGCGGTCACGAGATTTGCGGGCACAGGCAAATCGCATACGACAAGAGGCGGGTCGGCCGCTGCGGCTGCCGCCGACCCCGCGGCAAACAAGACCATGAGACCGACGAAGACGCTGATTCTGGTGTTCATTTCCCTTCCCCTTGTGCACGCAAGCCCAGGCAGGGGCTCTTGCGGCGAACTGTTCTTGTTGCGGTGAACTACCGGGGTGCCAGGACGGCACGGCCTGCGAGACTTACTGAACCGTGGCCCGGACGCAGACACCCCGCAGCCCGGAGACTATCACGGAACATATTACGGGCGCGTGCATCCGGGACGAGGATTATGTCAATTGGGAATCAAGCCGCCCACGCTGATCCGCCGGCGAAGACGCCGGCCCGATCCGCGCCTCTCAAAGATCTTTTTTTTTGCCGTGCAACATGGCCTGGTACCTGGCGGCTTCATGCGAGTTCCCGCGCTTCCTGTAGTAGTCCGCGGTCCAGCGAGTCGCATTGTCCACCACAAACGGCAGCGCCCCCGGATCGGCACGCAGCGCGGAAAGCCCGTCGAGCAACAACTTCTCGGCGTCGGCCGTGTGCCCGAGTCCAGCCAGTGCTGCGCCTTCGGCGCTGGTGGCCGCGGCCGTGCGGCGGTGGCTGGCCCCCAGGGCCGGCAGGCAGATCGCCCGGGCTTCGGCCGCCGCTGACCGCGCCTCCTCGAATCGCCCGGTCTGGATCAGCAACGCTGCAAGCAACGTCAGGCTGGCGGCGACATCCGTATGCTCATTGCCCAGCAGCTTTCGGCGAAGCTGCACCGCGTCGCGAATCAGCGATTCCGCCGCCGCGTAATCGCCGCTTTCCATCTCCCACATCGCAAGATTGCTCATGCCACGGGCAACCGACGGATGTTCGGCTCCAACGGTGCGCCGATACATCTCGATCGACTCGCGCATCATGCCGAGGGCGCCCCTGCTGTCGCCCTTGTCGTGCAGCACGAACGCCAGGTTGTTCAACGCGAGCGCCACGTCCGGGTGATCGTCGCCGAGCAGCTTGCGCTGAATGGCAATCGCCTCGCGATACATGGCCTCCGATTCGTCGTACTTCTTCTGATCGGACAAGGCCATCGCGACGTTGTTCAGGCCCAGGGCGATCTCGGTGTGATTCTCGCCGAGCAGGAAGCGCTTCATCGCCAGCGCCTCCCGGAAGAGCGTTTCCGATTCCTGATACTCACCGGCCGCTTCCAGCACGAAGCCGAGATTGTTCAATGCCTCGGCCAGGTCGGTGTGTGGCGAACCGTGCAGCTGTCTTTGCTGCGCGACGGCAAGGCGCATGGCCGGCAGCGCGTCATCGTAGTTGCCCTGGTCGTACAGGTTGAGCGCAAGGCCTTCCAGGCTCTTGGCCGCCTCGGCGGAGTTACGTCCCAGGAGCTTGCTCTGTGTCGCCAGTGCCTGGCGATACAAAGGCTCGGCAGCCTTGTAGTCGCCCTTGCGCTCGAGAAGATCGGCGAGCTGGAACCGGCTGCGCGCAGCGTCGACGTGCTCGGGCCCGAGCAGCTTCTCTCGCAGACCCAGTGCCTTGCGGTACATCGCCTCGGCTCGTACATAGTCGGCGGTCAGTGTCAGGACTCCGCCGAGCTTTTCCGCCGATTGCGCGACTTCGAGACTGCCTTCGCCGTAGAGTTCACGGCGCTTCTGCAGCGCGATTTCCAGCAGGGACGCCGCCGGCGGGTAGAGTGCGAGGCTCGTGTAGACCGTTCCCATGGTCTCCATCAGCGTGGCCTGGATCGCCGGCTGCGTGCGCAGCTCCGTCCTGATTCTCTGCGCACCCTTGTCGAGGATTTCGCGCGCGGTGATGGAGTTGCCGCGGGCTTCATTCGGGTCGGAGACGGCGAACAGACCGACGAGAAAGTTCGTGGTCTGCCGGGCAGTCTCCGCCTCCGACTCCGCGCGCACACGCTCTCGTTCCGCTTGATTGCGGGCGAGCCATGCGGCCGCGGCCAGCCCGGAGGTGATCGCCATGCCGGCGACCGAAGCCGTGACCAGCGCCATCAGGCGCCGCTGCCGTCGGTGCGCCTCGCGCTGCTTCAACTCGTCGAGGCCGACGCCAAGCATCCCGGCGACCAGCTTCAGCCGCACACCCTGCTTGCTGTCCTTCTGCGGCCGTGCGTCCGCCGCAATCGGCTCACTGCGGTCCCCGGTGAGCTGCCCGTCGTCCCCCATCCTGTAGATCAGCGCACTGGGGAAGCACTCCTGGTCGGCAGTCGATTCGTTTGCGGAGGCCCCCGGCTCGCCATCGACGATCAGGCAGAAGATCCGGTGCTCACGGCCGAGGCGTTTGAACGCCAGGATTTCCTCGTTCACCCAGCGTGACTTCGCGGCTGCCGTCGAACAGATGACGACCTGGAATGCGGATTCCTGCAGCGCCCGAGTGAGCGTATCGCCGAGATTGGTCGCCGTCGCCAGCTCGTCGCGGTCACGAAAGACCGGCGTGAGTCGCTCCGGTACCGGACCGAATGCCGTCTCGCGGCCAACGAGGTGCTTCGGTACCCGGTAGGTCTCCAGGCTGCGGTGCAGCCACCTGGCCCAGTCTTCGTTGGCGTGGCTGTAGCTGATAAAAGCGCGGTACTTGAACTGCGGTTCCAACGATCGCGCTCCACATGAACGGCGGAAGGAATATACGCTCGAACGCCGGCGTCCTGTCAAAACCTCCACCAGCGTGGCCGGCATCCGGCCCGTCTACTCACGCTCCCCATCAGCCTCCTTGCGAAATAGGTGTATTCGAGCGAGATCGGAAACGCGAGTCGGCGGATACGCGACGTTCCCGCGCATGTTCTGATACGGCGACCACTTCGACATGTACGACCAGTCGTCCGTATCCGGGTCGCCGCATTCCGCGACCCATGACGCGCCGGCGCCGAGTCTGGTGTAGCGCTGCATGTCGAGGAGCGGGACCCCGATGACCATGGCCGCGTACAAGTCCGGCCGCTGGTTCATCACGACTCCCATCAGCAGGCCGCCGTTCGACCGGCCGGGGGGCCCCGAGCCTTCCGGGCGAGGTGACGCCCGTGACGCCTTCCCGGCCCAGGCTCTCACCCCGCCCCGACCGGAAAGCCGGCGCCGGAAGACCGGATTCGTCACAATCCCCGGCACCACGTTCGGCGGCCGGAGTACTTCTGATGCGTAGACTCGTCTTCATTCTCGCCAGCTGCTGGTCGCTGGCGGCGACTGCACATCCGGCCCACGACGCCGACCCGGCGGCGAGCCTGAACGACCCTGGCCTCGGCGTCGTGAACTTCCCGACGTCCACGCACTCGCAAAAGGCGCAGGAAGAGTTCCTGCGCGGCATGCTGCTGCTGCACCTGTTCGAGTACCCCGCGGCGGAGCGTGCGTTCATCGAGGCGCGGACGCTCGATCCCGCGTTCGCCATGGCCTACTGGGGCGAGGCCATGACTTTCACGCATCCGCTGTGGAACGAACAGGACAAGGCGCGCGGCGCCGCGGCCCTCGCGAGGCTGGGCGCTACGGCCGCGGAACGGGCGGCCAGGGCCGGCACGCCGCTCGAGCGTGACTGGCTCGCGGTCACGGATCTCTTGTACGGCGAAGGCGACAAGGTCGAGCGCGACCGGAGGGTCCTGGCCCAGCTCGAGGCAATGAACCTGCGCTACCCGCGCAACGACGAGGTAGAACTCTACCTGTCACTGTGGCTCATGGGAGTCACGCAGGGCGAGCGCAACGTGCCCAATTACCTGCGCGCCGCGGAAATCGCGCGCGAGGTCTACGGACGCAACCCCGCGCATCCGGGTGCCACGCATTACTGGATTCACGGCATGGACTCGCCGGAATACGCGAGCGGCGCGCTCGAGGCGGCGCGCGTGCTCGCGAAGATTGCGCCGGCGGCCGGTCATGGACAGCACATGACCTCGCACATCTTCAGCGCGCTCGGCATGTGGGACGATCTCGTGCTGGCAAACGAGCGGGCCATGGCCGTCGTGAACGCCGGACGAGTGCAGCGCGGCCAGCCGGCCACGTACTGCGGTCACTATGCCGAGTGGCTGATCTACGGCTACTACCAGCTGGGTCGGCTGCACGATGCGGACGCGTTACTCGCCGCGTGCAATGACGGTCGCACCGCCACCGTCGAGTGGGCGGATCGCAACTACGACCCCAGGCTCGGCTCGTCGCGGACGGGCGCGCAGGTAGCCGACTACCTGGCCCGCTCGCTGGCGTCGATGCGCGCCACCGCGGTCATCGAGTCTCCGACTTCGCGCGCCCAGGCACTCGCGATCACCATCGACCCGAAGGACCTGCACCGCTCCGCCGCCTGGGTATGGTTCCCGGAGGGCTATGCGGCCGCAGAGCGCGGCGACGTCGCGGCGGCCGACTCGACCAGCCTGCGCATCATCGGTCTCGCGCTGCAGCCGCGAGAGGCGGAGGAAGCCGCGAGCGGGGACGCGTACGTCGAGATCATGGCGCAGACGCTGGCGGGCCTGACGGCATTTCGACGAGGCGACAAGACTGGCGGCCTGGACATCGTCGAGCGGGCCTCGACACGGTACGAGTCCGTGCCCTTCGATTTCGGGCCACCGGTGCCGGTGAAGCCGCCACAGGAACTCGCCGGCGAAATGCTGCTGGAACTCGGCCGGGCCGCGGAGGCGCGCGCGTACTTCGAGCGATCAATGCGGCTCGAACCACGGCGGGTCCTGTCCCTGCTCGGACTGGCCCGTGCCGCTGCAGCGGCAGGCGACGAGACCGCTGCGCGCACGGCGTACACGGAACTCGTGACGATCTGGCACTCCGCCGACGCCGGCCTGCCAGGCAAGGCCGAAGCGACGCACTGGCTCGCGTCGCACCCGGGCGGAGGCTGATCCACGGCAGGAGCCGCCCAGCGGCCGGATTGCGAACAAGTCCCATCTGGCATGCCCTTCACGCATTGTTTACCGTGAGGTGCCGGCCCTGGGCGAAAATGCCGGTTGCACAGTTCCGAACACAGACAGAGGACGACATGAGAACCCGCATCACCGAACTCTTCGGCATCCAGCACCCGATCATCCAGGGCGGCATGCATTTCGTGGGGCTGCCCGAGCTGGCATCGGCCGTCTCCAATGCGGGCGGACTGGGCATGATCACGGCCCTCACGCTCGGCACGCCGGAAAAGCTCGCGGCCGCGATCGCGCGTTGTCGCGGCATGACCGACAAGCCGTTTGGCGTCAACCTGACCTTCCTTCCGACCTTTGCGAACCCGCCGTACGCCGAACTCATCCAGGCCATCGTCGAGGGCGGCGTGCGCATCGTCGAGACCGCAGGCCGCAGCCCCGAGCAGTACATGCCGGTGCTGAAGCAGCACGGCGTGAAGGTCATCCACAAGTGCACGTCGGTGCGCCACTCGCTCAAGGCCGAGCGCATCGGCTGCGACGCGGTCAGCGTCGACGGTTTCGAGTGCGGCGGGCATCCGGGCGAGGACGACGTGCCGAACTTCATCCTGCTGCCGCTCGCTGCCGAGGCGCTCAAGATCCCGTTCGTCGCCTCGGGCGGCATGGCTGACGGCCGCAGTCTCGTCGCGGCCCTAGCGCTCGGCGCGGAGGGCATGAACATGGGCACCCGCTTCATCGCCACGAAGGAAGCGCCCGTGCACGAGAACGTGAAGCAGGCGTTGGTGCGAGCCACCGAACTCGACACGCGGCTGATCATGCGGACGCTGCGCAACACGGAGCGGGTGCTGCGGAACTCTGCGGTCGACAAGCTCATGGAGATCGAGAGGACGAAGGGCGCGGAAACGAAGATCGAGGACATCTTCGAATATGTCGCGGGTGCCTACGTGAAGGTCATGCAGCAAGGCGACATGGAATCGGGCGCGTGGTCATGCGGCATGGTGGCCGGCCTGATCCACGACGTGCCCAGCTGCCGTGAACTGGTCGACCGGATCATGAGCGAGGCCGAGGCGATCATCGCGCAGCGGCTGGCGGGCATGCGCGCCGCCTGAAGCGGCCCGGTCGCTCGACCGGCAGGTCGGCGGCGGCCGGTTGTCTCCGGGCCGCGACAGTTTCGGCCGTATGCCCTGCGGTTCGGGGAGTTATCTTGGGACAGCCTGGACTGCCCGAGGTGTGCTCGCCATGACCAACCGACGCCTGTTCCTGCTGGCCGTTGCCGCGCTCGCGATGACCGCCTGCGCCAGCATGCCGCACACGGATCCGCTTCAGGTCACCGTGGCCGGCGTCGAGGGGCTGCCCGGCGAAGGCATGGAGATCCGCATGCTGGTCAGGCTCAGGGTGCAGAACCCCAATGAGACGCCGATCGAATTCTCCGGCGTCTACGTGGAGCTCGAGGTGCAGGACAAGACCTTCGCGAGCGGCGTGAGCGACGAGAGCGGCATCGTGCCCGGGTTCGGCGAGGCCGTGGTCTCGGTCCCCGTGACCGTCTCCGTGCTGCGCATGGTGCGGCAGGTCGTCGGCATTCTCGACGGCCAGCCGGTGGACCAGGTCCGCTACAGGATGAGCGGCAAGCTGAACGGCGGGGTATTCAACACCCACCGCTTCGAGTCCAGTGGCGAATTCGAACTGCCGAAGTCGGAGCCGGAGCCGGCGCCGCCCGGCTGACGATCACCCGCTCCCCGCGTTGCCGTTGCTCCAGCGCGGCATCTGGTCCATCGTCCCTCCCCTGCGCGCATCGACGGGGAGCTCATGACACTCACAGGCCAGGTCGCCGTACTTCTCGCCGCCACGGTCATCGCCGTGCCCTTGTTCCGGCGATTCAAACTCAGCGCAGTGCTCGGGTACCTCGCGGCCGGCGTGGTGATCGGGCCCTGGGGGCTCGCGCTTTTCCAGGACGTCGAGAACATCCTGCACTTCGCCGAGTTCGGCGTCGTGCTGCTGCTGTTCGTGATCGGGCTCGAGTTGCAACCGTCCCGCCTCTGGGTGATGCGTCACGCCGTCTTCGGCGCCGGCGGCGTGCAGGTTGCGCTCACGACCGCCGTGCTTGCGGCGGCGGCGTTCTCGCTCGGACTGCCATGGCCCACCGCATTCATCACTGCATTCGCGCTGTCGCTCTCGTCGACGGCGCTGGTCCTGCAGGTGCTGGCCGAGCGCGGCGAGCTCACTGCGCGCCATGGCCGCTCCGCGTTTGCGATCCTGCTGTTCCAGGACCTCGCAATCATGCCGGCCCTCGTCGTCCTGCCCATGGTAGGCGGCGCGGGTTCCGCGGCGCTCGACTGGAAAGCGATCGCGATACCGCTGGTGGCCGCCGCGATCGTGATCGCCGCCGGGCGCTACGCACTGCGCCCGGCGCTGCGCGTCATCGCCGGGACGCGCGCGCAGGAAGCCTTCACCGCAGCCGCGCTGCTGGTCGTCGTCGGCACGGCGCTGCTCTTCGAGTCGGTCGGTCTTTCGATGGCGCTCGGCGCGTTCATGGCCGGCGTGCTGCTCGCCGACAGCGAATACCGCCACGAGCTCGAGGCGGACATCGAGCCCTTCAAGGGCCTGCTGCTCGGACTCTTCTTCATGGCCGTCGGCATGTCCGCCAACCTCGGCGTGCTGCTCCAGTCCCCATTCAAGGTACTCGCGCTCACTCTCGGCTACCTCGCCGTCAAGATGCTCGCCGTCGGCTTCGCAGCGCGGATTGCGCGGCAGGACCGGGCGACTGCGTGGCGCCTCGCTGTCGCGCTGGCGGGCGGCGGTGAATTCGCGTTCGTGCTGCTGGCCCTGGCGGCGGGCGGCGGGCTACTGCCCCGCGCCACCGCCGACCTGCTCGTCATCGTGGTCACGCTGTCGATGGTCGCGGCCCCGCTCCTGATCGCGGGCGCCGACAGGCTCGCGCGCCGCTTGAAGCCCGCCGCGGCCGCGCCGGCCTTCGACACCTTCGAGCCGGAGGAACCTCGGGTGCTGCTCGCCGGGCTCGGCCGGTTCGGCCAGATCGTGGCGCGCGTGCTCCGCGCGCGGCGCATCCGCTTCACTGCGCTCGAGATCAGCCAGGCGCAGGTGGATTTCGTGCGCCGATTCGGCAATCGACTGTATTACGGCGACGCGTCACGCCTCGAAATGCTGCGCTCCGCAGGCGCCGCGCAGGCGTCGGTGCTGGTGATCGCGATCGACGACGTCGACGCCTCGGTGCGCACGGCGGAGGTCGCGCGCAGGCATTTCCCGAACCTGCGCGTCCTTGCACGCGCGCGAAATCGCCAGCACGCCTTCCGGCTGATGGAGGCAGGTGTCACCGAGATCTGGCGCGAGACGTTCGCCTCGAGCCTGGAACTCGCCGAGGCCGTGCTCGTGGCGCTCGGCACCTCGCGCGAGGCGGCCGCCTCGCAGGTGCGTCGGTTCCGTGATATCGACGAGGAAACGTTGCGGGCCCAGGCCTCGGTGCGTGACGACGAGACCAAGCTCATCGCGACGGCCGTGGCATCGGCACGCCAGCTCGAGAGCCTGTTCGAGGCGGACGAGAACCCGTGAGATGCGCTGACGGAGCCGGGCCATCGCCGCAGTGAAGATCGCACCGGCGCGTCTCGTCAGTGCCGAAAGGACCGCCGGCTCAATCGCCGCGCCTGATCCGGGTTCAGCTGAGGAGCCAGGCCGCTGCGGCACCCAGGACGAGCAGCAGCGCGACGGCCGCGACCACGCGAAGGACGGCTCCCCGCGGCCCGCCATCTCGACCCTGCTCCGCTCGCGCGGCACGCGTGGCGGCCTCCTCCTCGGCCTCGATCGTGAGTCGCGCGGCCATCGCCTCGCGCTGCGCATCGAACGGCAGCGCGCCTTCGACCGCTCGATGCACTTCCCGGTATTCCTCCGGGGTGATCTTCCCGTCCGCGAGCACCTTCGCGATGACCCATCGCAGGTGCTTCGCCGCCGGCATGGCGGCGGTCTCCGCATCGCGGAGCCACTGCTTCAATGCCTCGAGTTCGTCAGGGCTCAGGCGACCGTCCGCCGTCACCGACTGGCAGAGCGACAGGAGTTCCTTGCCCAGTTCCGTGCAGAGCTCTGCGTGGGTCAGGGAGAGCCCGCGGTTCAGGTACGTCGGAAGGCCGGTGTCGGTCATGCGCCGCTTCGCTGCAGGACGGTCGGCATACAGGCGCGCTCAGGGCATCGGGGCGACGCCGAACAATCGCGCGTGAGCCCAGCCGACGAAGAGTCCATAGATCAGCAGGCCACCAACCACCGCGATCGCGTCGTTGTATTTTCCGGGAGGCGCCCCCTGCGCTTTGGGCACGGGGCGCTTGCCGACCGAGATGCGATCGAGGACGGCCCAGGCGAGGAATCCGCCGAAGAGAAGCACGTCCGCCAGCATGCCGTTCGCCAGCAGGTGGGCGAGCGCCCACGTCTTGGTCGCGGTGAGCATCGGGTGCTTCACCGCGGCCTTGATGCGCCCGGGCAAATAGGCCGAGAGCAGCAACGGGAACGCCGGCAGCATCACGAGCAGCGCAAGGTGACGCATCCAGGTCGCCGGCTGGTAGAGCACCACCGGCTCCTGCCTCGCCACGCCGAAGCCGTGCACCAGCAGCACGAACGTCAGGAGCGAGGCGACCGAATACAGCCGCTTCCAGTTGTTCGCGCCGAGGCGCGCCACCATCGCGTCGCGCCATCCCGGCGCAAAGATCGAAATCGAGTGGATGCCGAGAAACGTCACCAGTCCGAGGACGAGTTGTGTCACGGGCGCGCTCCGTTGAATCAGGGGGTGATTCTAGCGGGTTCGTGGGCCATGACCGTGGATCGAAGCCCGTGCCGCCGGCCGTTGCCGGGGGCGCCAGGCAGCCCATTGTCCACGTTATGTACATATTACGAGTGCCCATCTTGAGTGGTACAGCGATGGTGTATAGGCTTTGTCTCACTTTAATGCCCGACCTTGTACAAGCTCATGACGCTCGCCGGCGGAGAAAAGCTCCCGATCCGCACCATCTCCGCACTGACGGGCGTCAATCCCGTCACGCTGCGCGCATGGGAGCGGCGCTACGGGCTCATCCGACCGCTGCGCACGCCCAAGGGGCACCGTCTCTACACGCATCAGCACGTCGAACTCATCCGCAGGGTGCTGGTGCTCGTCGAACGCGGCGTGCCGATCAGCCAGGTGAACGAGTTGCTCGAGGCCGAGCCAGGGGCGCGCGGCCCGGCGGCCCGCGGGCGCGGGCCGTGGTCGGCGTACGTCGACTCGATGGCTGCGGCCATATCGCGCTTCGATGAACTGGAACTCGACCGGATCTACGACGGAGCGCTGTCCGTGCACTCCGTGGAGACCGTCACCAGCCAGGTGATCGTGCCGCTGCTCGTCCGCCTAGGCGAACGCTGGCAGCGCATGGCCGGCGCGATCGCCGAGGAGCACTTCTTCTCGACCTACCTGCGCAGCAAGCTCGGCGCGCGGCTGCAGCATCGCATGCGATACGCGAGCGGCCCGCGGATCCTCGCCGCCTGCGCACCCGGCGAACAGCACGAGATCGGCCTGCTGATGTTCGCGCTGGAGGCACAGGATGCCGGCCTGCGTCCGGTCCTGCTCGGGGCGGACACGCCGCTCGAGGACGTGGCCGAGGCGCGCGCGCGCTCCGGCTGCGACGCGGTGGTCCTCTCCTCCTCAGTCGATCCCCCGGCTGGGCTGCTGGAGCGCGAATTGCCGAAGCTGGTACGCCAGGTGAAGGTGCCCGTGTTCGTCGGCGGCTCGACGGCCATGCGGCATCGCGCTGCCGTCACCGCTGCCGGAGCCGTCGCGCTCGGCTCCGCGCCCGAGGACGGCGTGCGCTTCATCGCGGCGGCGCTCGCGCGCCAGGAGACAGCGACATGAACCAGGCCACCCGCTTCGCCATCAACTGGGTCGAGCAGGGGTACGTCCCCGACGCGGTCATCCGCGCGGGAATCCGCCGCCTGTGCGAGCAAAGGCTGTCGGAAATCGGGGCGGGCGACTGCGAAATCGCATCGGTCGCAACGGAGGCATTCGCGCGCTCGATGGCGGAGTCGGAGATCGCCCCGTTGCCTCACCTCGCGAACACCCAGCACTACGAGGTGCCGGCCGACTTCTTCGCCCTCGCGCTCGGCCCGCACCACAAGTACAGCAGCGCCTGGTGGCCCGACGGCGCGGAGACCCTCGCGCAGGCCGAGGCCGAAGCACTCGCCGCGACCTGCGAGCACGCGGCGCTCGAGGACGGCCAGTCGATCCTGGAACTGGGATGCGGCTGGGGCTCGCTCACGCTGTGGATGGCCACGCGGTACCCGAGGAGCAGCATCACCGCGGTATCGAACTCTCGCTCGCAACGTACCTGGATCCTCGAGGAGGCCGCGCGGCGGGGTCTCGGCAACGTGGCAGTGCTCACTGCCGACATGAACCACTTCTCGACCGGGCAGCGCTTCGACCGCGTGGTATCGGTGGAGATGTTCGAGCACATGCGCAACTGGCCCGCGCTCTTCGCCCGCGTGCACGACTGGCTGAACCCGGGCGGACGCTTCTTCATGCACGTCTTCTGTCACCGCGCCACGCCGTACGCGTTCGTGGACCAGGGGCCGGCCGACTGGATGAGTCGCCATTTCTTCTCGGGCGGCATCATGCCGAGCGACGAACTCGCGCTGCGGTTCCAGGACCAGCTGCGCTTCGTGAGCCGCTGGCGCTGGGACGGCAGGCATTACGAAAGAACCGCCAACGCCTGGCTCGCGAACGTGGACGCCCGCCGGGACGAGGTGCTGGCCGTGATGGCGCGTACCTACGGCCAGCCGAGCGCCGCCATGTGGCTGCAGCGCTGGCGGATATTCTTCATGGCCTGCGCCGAGATGTTCGGCTATCGCGGCGGGCAGGAGTGGTGGGTCAGTCATTACCTGTTCGAGCGACCCATGGCTTTCCCGCGCGTCGTCGCGGGACGCCCTGAGGGCCACGCCCCCGCGCCCGAAGCGCCCGAACGCAGATGATGCGCACCCTCCTCCTGCTCGCCGCGACTCTCGCCCCGACGCTGGCCGTCGCACAGCCCGACGCGTGGAATTTCCGCGTGCTGCTCGACGGACGGGAGATCGGGCAGCACCGCTACACGCTGAGCGTGAAGGACGGCGAGAGCGAACTGCGCAGCGAGGCACGGTTCGACGTGCGCGTGCTGTTCCTGAGCGCCTATCGCTACGACCACGAGGCCGTCGAGCGCTGGGATGGTGACTGCCTTCGTACACTGGTCGCGCGCACCGACGACAACGGCCGCCGCGAGTCCGTCGACGCCGCCGAGCGCGATGGCCGGCTGGTGGTCAATCGCCCGAAACAACGCAGCGAGCACCCGGGCTGCGTCATGAGCTTCGCCTACTGGAACCCGCGCATCCTCGATGAGCGGCAACTGCTGAACTCGCAGACCGGTGAGCTGCTGCCCGTGACGGTCACGTCACTCGGCGAGGAGACCGTGGCCGTCAGGGGCCAGCGGCTCGCCGCGCAACGCCATCGCATCACCGGGAAGGACCTGCAGATCGATCTCTGGTACGCGGGCGGTCGCTGGGTGGCGCTCGAAGCGCCGGCCGCGGGCGGCCGGAGCCTCCGCTATGAGTTGATGTGACCGGGAGTATCGCGATGACAGCCCGTATCCTGCTTGCCGCGGCGTTCCTGCTCTCGGGCTGCCAGAGCGCCCCGAAGCCGCCGCTCGAGCAGGCGCCGAAGGTGGACCTCGCGCGGTTCATGGGTGACTGGTACGTGATCGCATCGATACCGACCTTCATCGAGCGCGACGCCTACAACGCCGTCGAGTCGTACCGTCTCGCGCTCGACGGCACTATCGAAACCACCTTCACCTTCCGGGAAGGCGGATTCGACGGCAAGCCCCGCCGCTACACCCCGCGCGGGTTCGTGTTCGACCACGAGTCGAACGCCGTGTGGGGAATGCGATTTGTCTGGCCGGTGAAGGCGGACTACCGCATCGCGTACGTGTCGCCGGACTACGGACAGACCGTGATCGCCCGGGTCGCACGCGACTACGTCTGGATCATGGCACGCACTGCATCGATTCCGGACGCAGACTACGAGCGCCTGGTGCAGTTCGTCGCCGCCCAGGGCTACGACGTATCGCTGCTGCGCAAGGTGCCGCAGCGCTGGGACTCGAGCGCCAGCCCTTCCGGGGACCCGGCGCCGTGACACGCCGTTTGGCCACGCGAACACGGCCTCCTCTGGAGCCACGTAGGCTGAGTCCGCGCAAGCGAGAATTTCACCGGGAGGTCTTCTCTGGTTCCGGGCCTCGTCCGCTACCCGGAGCTTCACGCGGACTTGGGAGTTCTACCTCTGCTACTGCGAGGCCGGATTCGCCGAGCACGCGCTCGGGGACGTTCAGGTCCTGCTGGCGCGCGACTGAGGAAGGACCAGCCGGCCGAGGCGGCTGCCGAGCGCAATCATAGGCGCCGTGCGGAGCGGCGGGTCGATCTGCGCCATCGTGGCCTGGAACACCAGCTCCTTCGCTGCGGCAAGCGTCGGCGAGGCGATCACCGAACGTCCGGACACGAGGAACGTGTCCAGGTCGCCGAATGCCACCAGCATCGGCTTCGGGACCGGAACGAATTCGCGCAGCCTGCGGCCGGCCACGGCGCGCATGGCATTCTCGGCCGCGAACTCGCCCATCTGCATCGCGTAATAGGCCTGCTTCGCGAGGCGCCGCGGCAGGGTCGCGGCATCGCCCGCGACGAACACGTTGTCGAAGCTGCGGCTGCGCAGCGCCCGGGTCACGGGCGCCCAGCGGTTGCGCTTGTCCGCGAGCCGCGAGTCCTTGAGCAGCGCCGGCGCCGTCGCACCGACGGTCCAGAGCGTGAGGTCCGAGCGGATGGCTTTCCCGGAACTCAGGTGGACACGACTCCGGGTCACCGATTGCACCGCCGTCCGGGTCACGAATCGCACGTCTAGACCGGCGCAATGCCTGCGCACCGTCGCATCGAGCGCGGACGGGCTGCCCGGCATCAATCTCGGACCGGCCTCGACGACGGTCATGTCCAGTGACTCGCGATCACGGTACCGACGCAGGATCTCGCCCAGGACCTCGATACCCTCGAGCCCTGCCCCGACGATCACGACCGACATCCTGTTCCGCCCGCGCGCCAGCGCCTTCAGCCTGCGCCCGATCGCGACGCCGTCGTCGACGGTCTTCAAGGGCAGTGCGTAGCGAGCGGCGCCTGCGACACCGAACGAATGGCTAACACCACCGACGGCAACGATGCAGGCGTCGAACTCGACCTGCCTGTCGTCCGACGTCGTGAGCCGGCCGGCCCGCGGGTCGATGTCGGCGACCTCGGCGCGCAGGAATCGATGGCCGGCCTGTGCCACGAGGCGCGCGCGCGGGAGACGCAGGTCCGCCGGTCGCTTCAATCCGGACACGATCTCGTGGATGCTGGGCCGCCACTCGAACCACGGCGAACGGTCGATCACCGTGACGTCGTATTTCGAGCCCAGGCGCTGCGCGGCCGAGAGCCCCGCGAAGTTCGCGCCGACGATCGCGATGCGCCAGGTACTCACTCGGCCCCGTGCGCGGCCTTCCACTCCATCGCCCGCAGCACCCGCCGTTCGACCGACGGGTGATCGTAGAACATCCACTCCTCGAGCCGACCTGGACGCGGGTTGCGGTACTCCGCAGTCTTCACCAGCGCCGTGGCCAGCGCGTCGGGCAGGTTGACCGTCTCGAGCGAATACTGGTCGGCCTCGTTCTCGGCGCTGCGGCTCAATGCGTTCGTCACCGGCTCGGCCAGCAGGCCGAAGAACGAAGCCATGAACATCACGACCGGCAGGCCCGCCGGTTCCGACAGCGTGGCCCGGCTGCCGAACGCGCGCGCAAAGCGCGGGAACAGGCGATCGGCCAGGAAGAAGAACAGGATCGCGAGCCCCGACAGCATCCCGACCGCACGCCAGGTGTGGCCGAGCACGTAGTGGCCGATCTCGTGTGCCGTCACTGCCTTCACCTCGTCCAGCGACGCGCCCTTGAAGGCGACGTCGGAGATCGCGATGCGCGCGGTGCTGCCGACGCCGCCCGCGTTCGCGGTGAAGTTGTTCGACTGCCGCGAACCGTCGTAGACGAAGATGCGGTCCGTCGGAACGCCGGCACGGTTCGCCATGACCACGAGCGCATCGCGCACTTCGCCGTCCGGCACCGGCTTGAAGTCGTTGAAGAGCGGCTCGATCACGACCGGCGCCGCGAGCATGAACGCCGACAGCGCCACCGCGGTCAGCCCCGCCGACCAGACCCACCAGGCCCGGCCGGCGCGCCGGATGAGCGCATAGACGCCGACGAAGAAGAGCGCGCCGAGCACGGCCGAGATCAGGATCGCGAGCAGCCCCTGCCCCAGGAAGTCCGCCAGCGGCTGGCTGGTGCGTCCGTAGGCTTTCTCGCGCCACCATTCCTCGTACACCGCCCACGGGACCGAAAGCAGCGCGGACACCAGGAAGTAGACGATCCCGACCACGAAGGCCCTGAGGTTCGGCCCGCGCCGGCCGAGCCTCGCCTCCACCCTGTCGAGGACACCCCACGCGCACGATGACCAGCGTGACGAGCGCGCTGACCAGGAGCCCCCACAGGAGCAGCCAGTGGTTGCCGGTGGTGTAGGCGGCCGCCTTCGCCAGCGTGTCGGCCCCGAGCCCGTCGATGTAGGCCGCGGTTGCGGCCGCTGCGTCTGTTGTCATGCGTCGATGATTCGGCCTCGGCGGCATCGGGTCAAGCGGCGAATACGCCCGCCGCGACGAGCCGGCGCGTTGCCTGCTGCGTCGCACGCCCTGCTACGATGCCGCCCCGCCCCCGTGCCCCCCTCTCCAAGGAAGCATCGTGACCAACCCTCGACTCCCGGCCAATTTCGCCTGCGCCGCCCTGCTGACGGTCGCCGCGGTGCCCGCCACCGCCGACGACACTCTCCGCCCTGACCAGGTTGCCTATCGTGAACTCTTCCGCGAGCTCGTCGAGACCAACACCACGCTCTCCGCCGGCAGCTGCACCGAGGCCGCCGGAAAGATGGCCGCGCGCCTGCGCAAGGCGGGCATGCCCGAGCAGGACATCCACCTCTTCGCGGTGCCCGAGCACCCGAAGGAAGGCGGCCTGGTGGCGCGTGCTCCCCGGGCAGTGACCCGTCCGTGAAGCCGATGCTGCTGCTCGCGCACATCGACGTGGTGGAAGCGAAGCGCGAGGACTGGACGCGCGACCCATTCACGCTGGTGGAGGAAGAACGGCTACTTCTACGCGCGCGGCGTCGCCGACGACAAGGCGATGGCCTCGATCTGGACGGACACGCTGGTGCGCTTCCTGCAGGACGGCTACAAGCCGCGCCGCACGGTGAAGATGGCGCTCACCTGCGGCGAGGAGACGAGCGGCGCCTTCAACGGCGCCGAGTACCTCACGCAGCACCAGCGCGAGCTGATCGACGCGGCCTTCGCGCTGAACGAAGGCGCCTGGGGCACGCTCGACGACCAGGGCCGGCGCATCATGATCACGGTGCAGGCGGGCGAGAAGGCGAGCCAGAACTACCGGCTGGAAGTGCGCAACCCGGGCGGCCACAGCTCGCGCCCGGTCAAGGACAACGCGATCTATCGCCTCGCCGCGGGCCTGACGCAGCTCTCGCCAGTACGAGTTTCCGATCCACCTGAACGACGCGACGCGCGAGTACTTCACGCGCATGGCGGACCTGAAGGGCGGCGACACCGGCGAGGCGATGCGCGCGCTGGTGAAGGACCCCACCGACGCGAAGCGCGGTCGCCGCCATCACGCAGGACCCGACCTGGAACGCGATGCTGCGCACGACCTGCGTCGCGACGATGATGGAGGCCGGCCACGCGACGAATGCGCTGCCGCAGCGTGCGCGCGCCAACGTGAACTGCCGCATCTACCCGGTCGAGACCTTCGAGGGCGTACGGCAGACACTCGCGCGCGTGCTCGCCGATCCCGCGATCGAGGTCACGACGCTCGAGACTCGCGGGCCCCAGGCCAAGGCGCCCCCGCTCACGCCGGAGATCATGCAGCCGATCGAGCAGGTCGCGGCCCGCGTCTACCCTGGTGTGCCGCTGTTGCCTCTCTTTCAGGCCGGCGCGACCGACGGCCAGTTCCTCGGCGCAGCAGGGATTCCCACCTACGGCATCGGCGTGCTGTTCTTCGATCCGGACCTCGGCGGCATCCATGGCCTGAACGAGCGCATCCGCGTGCAGTCGCTCTACGACGGGCGCGACTTCCTGTACGAGCTCGTGAAGGTCTACGCGGGCCAGTAAGGCATCGAATCCTCGACGCGGCGGAGCGCGCCCGGCGGGTCGGGCGCACCGTGGCTACTTCGCCGCCGTCCTCGCGGCGACCACTTCGATTTCGACCAGTGCCCCGGGAATCGGCAGCGCGGCGACCTGCACGGTCGTGCGCGCCGGCAGGTTGGGTTGCGCGGCCGTACCGAAGTGCCGCGCATAGGCCTTCATGAGCCCCTCGAAATCCATCGCACCACCCTTCGCCGGATCGCCGACCAGGAACACGTTCATCTTCACGACGTCCGACATCGTGAGCCCCGACGCCGCAAGTTCCTTCTCGAGCTTGCCGAGCACGCTCGCCGCCTGAGCCTCGGTGTCGCCGAGGCGCTCGGCGCTGCCCGCCGGGGCATCCGGCTTTACGGGATCGGCGAGCGTGCCGCTGACGTACACGATCCCGGCGCCCGCGGGCACCAGCACGCTGCTCGAGATCGGGAAATTGCCGGCGGGATGTCGAACGATTTCCCGCGCGTGCACGGGAACGACTGCCGTTGCGGCCAGCAGCAAAGCAAGACAGGCGATTCGCGTCATCACAGGCTCCTCATGATCCACGGGGTCGGGGGCTCGATGGTCGCAGAGCCGGCCCGGTTCTCAAAACCCTCTTGTACGGTCCGGGGCCTGCGCCATACTCGCCGCGGGGAGACGCCCCGGGGGAGGATGACGCCGTGAAGAACAACGACACGTCGCGCAGGAATTTCCTGCGCGCGTCAGGCGGCGCGCTCGGCGCGGCCTGGCTCGGGATCCAGTGGTCCGACCTCGCGGTTGCCGCGGAGCACGCCCACGAGGCCGCTGTCGGCAGGATCGACCACGAATTCAAGGTCCTTACGCCCGCGCAGGCGCGCGACGTCGAGGCGATCGCCGCGCAGATCGTGCCGAGCGGCGACACGCCGGGGGCCCGCGAAGCCGGCATCGTGTACTTCATCGACCATGTTAATGCGGGGATCTACTCGCGGAACGCTCCCGAGTTCCTCGCGGGCCTCACGGCGTTCCAGCAGGAGTTCGCGAAGAACCATCCCGCGTCGGGCCAGTTCGCCGACCTCGACGGTCCCGCGCAGATCGCATATCTCAAGAGCGTCGAGAAGACTCCTTTCTTCGGCGCCATGCGCTTCCTCACGGTCGCCGGCCTGCTGGCCCTGCCCTCCTACGGCGGCAACGAGCAGAAGCTCGGCTGGAAGCTGGTCGGATTCGTGGACCAGCACGTCTGGTCGCCGCCCTTCGGCTACTACGACAAGGACTATCCGGGCTTCGAACCGTACCCGAAGGCGGCAAGGTCATGAGCACGCGCAAGTTCGGGCCGAACGAGACCGTTGATTTCGTCGTCGTGGGTTCCGGCGCCGCGGGAGGCGTCATCGCCCGCGAGCTCTCGCAGGCCGGCCACACGGTGCTGGTGCTCGAGCAGGGCCCTCGCTACACGGCGGCGGATTTCAAGCACGACGAACTCGACTACTGGTTCAACAACGCAATCACCAACAGTCCCCAGTCGAACCCGCAGACCTTCCGCAAGACCGCCGCCGACGAGGCCAGGCGCACCGAAGGGATACCAGCCCTCATCTACGCGCGCATGGTCGGCGGCAGCAGCAACCACTTCACCGCCAACTTCTGGCGTTTCCACGAAGTGGACTTCAAGGAACGGAGCCTCCTCGGGCCGATCGCGGGCACGAGCTTCGCGGACTGGCCGATCGACTACGCCGAACTCGAGCCGTACTACACCAAGGTCGAGTGGGAGGTGGGCGTGTCCGGCCTCGCGGGCGCGAGCCCCTTCGACCCGCCGCGGTCGAAGCCCTATCCGATGCCGCCGCTGCCGGTGAAATCCTCCGGCGTGCTGCTCGAACGTGGCGCGCGCAAGCTCGGCCTGCACCCGTTCCCGGCGCCGATGGCCATCGCCTCCGAGCCGTATCGCGGCCGCGCCGCCTGTGCGCACTGCGGCTTCTGCATCGGCTTCGGCTGCGAGATGCAGGCGAAGTCCTCCGCGCTCTACACGATGATCCCCGAAGCGGAGGCCACCGGCCGCTGCGAGGTGCGCAGCGAAAGTTACGTCTCCCGCATCGAGGTCAACGAACGCAACCGCGTCAACGGCGTCGCGTACTTCGACAAAGACAAGCGCGAGCATTTCCAGAAGGCGCGCGCGGTGGTCGTGAGCGCGAACGGCGCGGAGACGGCGCGCCTGCTGCTCATGTCGGCCGACACGCGACACCCCGACGGGCTCGCGAACTCGAGCGGGCTCGTGGGACGCAACCTGATGTTCAACACCTACGCCCAGGCCAACGCGATCTTCGAGCACGAACTGAACGAGTACAAGAGCGTGCAGGTGACGCGCATCGTGCACGACTTCTACCAGTCGGACCCGAAGCGCGGCTTCTACGGCGGCGGCGGATTCGACGCGCGCATCGGCCCCAACCCGATCGGCTGGGCGATGTTCCAGCCGCCTCCGGACCGCGCGTGGGGCGCGGAATTCAAATCGCTGATCGAGAAGATGCCGCGTGCGATGATTTCCGCGACGCACGGGACATCGCTGCCGCTCGAGTCGAACCGCGTGGACCTCGATCCGGAACTCAAGGACGCGTGGGGGCTGCCCGCCATGCGCGTCACCTACAAGGATCATCCCGACGATCTCGCGAACGCGCGGTTCCTGCAGGACCGCGCAGCGGAGGTGCTGCAGGCGGCCGGGGCGCAGGAGGTCTGGAAGGACACGGTCGAGGAATCCACGATTGGCGTGCACCTGCTCGGCACCTGCCGCATGGGCAACGACCCGAAGACCTCCGTCGTCGATCGTTACCATCGCACGCACGACATCCGCAACCTGTTCCTCTGCGACGGCTCGAGCCTGGTGACGTCGGGGCGCGGCCAGCCGACCATGACCATCCAGGCGCTCGCATTTCGTGCGGGCGACCACATCGCAAGGTTTGCGAAACGAGGCGAGGTCTAGTTCAGAAGTCGGGGAGGACGCGGTGCACGGGACACCGCGGACGTCGCCCCGGCCGGTCAACCCTGCGAGTCGCGCAGGCGCTTCTCGACCGCCTCGAGCGCGTCGATGACCTCGAGGGCGCCTTGCCGCGCGAGGGACGCCGCGCCGCCGTCCTCGAGCCAGGTCTCGAATTCCCGCGGGCCGAGCGGCGGGGAGACGTACTTGCCCTGGATCTCGTCGCATCCGAGCGCACGCAGCATCTCCAGGGTCTCGGCGTCCTCGATCCCCTCGGCAACCGAGCGCATGTGCATGCTGCGTGCCATCGAGATCACCGCAGTGGTGACGCCCTGCGCCCCGAGGTCGGTGTACAGGTCGGCCATCAGCGAGCGGTCGAGCTTCATGCTGTCGAACTTGATCCGCCGAATCTGGCTCAGCGACGAGTAGCCCTTGCCGAAATCGTCGATTGCGACGCGTACGCCCATGGCGCGCAGGCTGTCGAGCATCCTGCGTGTCTCGGCCGGAGCGTCGACCACGCTCGATTCCGCGAGCTCGAGCTCGAGCGCTCTCGCCGGCAGGCCGTGCGTCTCGACGGCGGCACGGACGATGTCGGCGAGGTCGGGGCTGAGCAGCTGTCGTGCCGACAGGTTCACCGACACGAAGAAGTCGCGCTCGAAGCGCGCACGCCATGCCGCGAGCTGTCGGCAGGCTTCGCCCAGCACCCAGCGGCCGATCTCGTCGATGTGACCGGCGCTCTCGGCGACCGGGATGAACTCGGACGGTTCCACGGCGCCCAGCTCGGCATTGTTCAGGCGGGCGAGGCACTCGACACCCATGAGTTCGTAACTGTCGATCGCGACGCGCGGCTGGAACGCGAGGGACAGCTCGCCACGCTCGACCGCCCCGCGCAGGATCGACTCGAGCTTCATTCGCCGGCGCGAGCGCACCTGCGACAGCGGCGAGTACGTTTCGCAGGACCACGGCGCCGTCGCCTGCTCGGCCGCCGCGTGGGCACGCTGCAGGAGCTGCTCCGCATCGGGCACTTCGTCGCTGGCGAATGCGATGCCTGCGCTGACACCCGGCAGGTACGCCGCTTCGTCTCCGGGCGTCCGGGACACGAGGGACTGGAGCATCACCTGCGCCAGCTGCGCAAGGTGCTGCGCCGAGATGCGGCTGCGGAGCAGCACCGCGAGTTCGGCCTCCGCACTGCGACAGACCGCCGCCGATGCCGTGCGCCACGGAACGGTGCCGCCGTCGCTGATGGAGGCAAGCCCGTCCTCGAGGCGACGGGCGATGCGCGCGACGAGTTCGTTGGCGGCCTCGAGGCCCTGTGCCTGCGCGACGTAGTCGAGATTGTGGATCCGGAACGCCACGACGCCCGAGGCCACCATGCCCGACGAGACCTTGAGCGCCGCGGTGATCTGCTCGGACAGGTGGCGTCGGTTCGGCAGCCCGGTGGCGGCGTCCGAATAGGACAGCATCCGCACCGCTTCCTCGGCGCGGTGCAGGCGGGTCAGGTCCTGCAGCGTCACGATGAGGGTCCCGTCCTTCGACGCACCGGCGCCGCCCACCAGCTCCGCCTCGAGGTGCACGCAGACCGCGGTACCCGCGGTCGTGCGCAGGCTGTGGTCGAAGCTGCAGTGCCCGTCCCCGGTCGCGCAGGCCAGGAAAGCCTGCCGCAGCCGGAACTGCTCGGACTTGTCGAGCATGCGGACGAAGTCCTCGAAGCTCTTGAGCGTAGCCGGATCGATTCCCAGGATCTCCCCGAGCATCGGCGAGACGTGCAGCGTGCGGCCGTCGGTCGCGAGCTCCCAGTGGCCGACGCGCGCGATGCGCTGCGCAAGCAGCAGCTTAGAGCGGCTCGCGCGCAATTCCTCCTGCAGATCGCGGTCGCGCAGCAGGAACCGCACGCGCTCGACCAGCAGGCGCGGGTTGATGCCTTTCTGCGCGAAGTCGCTGGCGCCGGCTGCGAATGCCTCGCTGATGGCGGAAAGGTCATTGCGGCCCGTGAGCATCAGGATCGGCAGCGTCCGACCACTCGCCCGTTCGCGGATGGCGCGGCAGGCGTCGATGCCCGACATGCGCGGCATGTTGACGTCGAGGATCACGACGTCCGGATTCACCACGTCGAACTGCTCGAGCGCGTCCGCGCCGTCTCCGACGGACTGCACGACGAACCCGGCACCGGCGAGCGCCGCTTCCGCGAGCATGATCTGCGCCGGATCGTCGTCGGCCATCAGGATCATCGTGTTGCGGTCGTTGCTCATGGCTCCAGCCTCATGTTCCGGTGGCGCGGCTGGTCTCGGCCATCAGGGCCGCTTCCAGGTCTGCGTAGGTCTGCTTCAGTCCGCGGGCCGCCTTACGGGCGGCACCCAGGTCGCGCAGGTCGCTTGCGGCGTTCTCACATCGTTCCAGCTGCCCTGCCAGGCGGCGTCCGCCCAGGCTGCTCACCGGTGACTTGAGCGAGTGCGCCGCCTCGCCGATCGCCTCGAGATCGCCCGCGTCCAGCGCGGCTCCCAGTCGCCGCAATGATTCCGGCGCCGTGCCGAACAGCAGTTCGCACAGGCGCTCGAAAACCTGCGGCTTGCCGAGGCCGCGAATCGCCGCCACCTGCGCCGCGTCGAGCACTGGAACGCTGTTCACGGCGTCGGCGTCGCGCAGCGGGACTTCGAGCATTTCGAGCACGACCGTGTCGGAGAGGAGCGGCGCGTCGTCGGAGACGGGCTCCTCGACGGTCTCCTGCCGGGTCCTGGCGGCGACCTCGGGCTCCGAGTTGAAATCGAGCGTCATCAGGTCCCCGTCCGCCGCCTGCTCGGGAGGCGGCGTCGCCGCGGGCCGGACCGGTGCCAGCCCCGTCGCCGTCCGGACGGGTTGCGATTCCACGGCCGGACGAACCACGGGCTGCGGGACGACCAGCGTGCCGCGCTCCGTCGCGACCGGCCTCAGGACCGCGACGAGCTGGTCCTGGGTGAACGGCTTGGAAAGGAAGTCATTCATGCCCGCCTCGATGCAGCGGTTCCGGTCACGCGCCAGCACGTTGGCCGTCAGCGCCACGATCGGCGTCGCCTGCGAGCGCCGCTCGGTTTCGGTGCGCCGGATCGCCACGGTGGCGGCGTAGCCGTCCATGCCGGGCATCTGGCAGTCCATGAGGATGGCGTCGAACCGGCGACGGAACGTGTGGTCGAGCGCCGCGTTGCCGTCTTCCGCGACCGTGACGCGGCAGCCCACGCGCTCGAGCATCGCCTGCGCGACCTCGCGGTTGATCACGTTGTCGTCGACGACCAGCACGTCGAGGCCGAGCGAAAGCAGTCCCTCGGGCTCCGGCGCGGCTTCCCGCACCTTGGCCGCGGGGCTCACCTCGGCCACCTCGGGCTCGCGCGGCTCGCGGGCCGCCCGCAGCGCGCTCTTCAGGAGCGCCTGGCGCACGGGCTTGGCGATGCACATGTCCGGCTTGATGGCCCGGGCACCCTCGTACGACGGATCGAAGTCGAACGCGGAGAGCAGCACGACCCAGGTGTCTGCCAGCGCGGGATCGATGCGGATGGTACGCAGCAGCTCCGCGGTCGTGGCGTCCGGCAGTGCGTGGTCGAGCAGCACGGCCGCGAACGGCCGGCGGCGCGCGACCGCCTCGCGCAGGCGGTCGCCGAGCATCCGGCCCTGATTCAGCACCGTCACGTCGGCGGACCAGTTGGCGATCGTCTCCTCGAGGTACATGTAGGTCGTGGGACTGTCGTCCACGACCAGCACGCGCATGCCGGCGAACTCGTCGGTCGCGCTGTTCGGAGCGGGCGCCGCCGCCTCGACCTTGAATGGCAGGACGAAGGAGAAGGAACTGCCTTTGCCTGGCTCGCTGCGCAAGTCGATCCGCTCGCCGCCCATGATCTGCACGAGGCGCGTGGCGATGGAGAGCCCGAGCCCCGTGCCGCCGACGCGCTGCGCGTTGTCGAGCTGGTTGAAGGCCTCGAACACCGCGGCCTGGTCGGCCTCGGCGATGCCCCGGCCGGTGTCCGAAACGCTGAAGTGCAGCCGGCAATTTTCGTCGTGCAGGTCGTCCAGGCCGATGCGGATCTGGATCTCGCCCTGCTCCGTGTACTTGACCGCGTTCGAGACGAGGTTGCCGACGACCTGGCGCAGGCGCAGCACGTCGCCCACCACCGCGGCCGGGACCGTGGGCTCGACGCGGCAGACGAGCTCGAGCTTCCTGCTCTCGGCGCGCCCCGCGAAGATCTCGCCCACCTGCTCCGCGAACTCGCGCACGTCGAACGCTTCGCGGACCAGATCCATCTTGCCGGCCTCGATCTTCGAGTCGTCGAGGATGTCGTTGATGATCTGCATCATCGTGTCGGCGGCCGAGCGCATCGAGTCCACGTAGCGGCGCTGGCGCTTGTCGAGGTCGGTGCCGGCGAGCAGTTCCGCCATGCCCAGCACGCCGTTCATCGGCGTGCGGATCTCGTGGCTCATGTTGGCCAGGAACTCGTCCTTCGAGCGCGTGAGCGCCTCGGCCTTGCGCAAGCCCTGCTCGAGCTCGCGGGTGCGCTCGATGATCTCCTGTCGCGACGAGACACGAAGCGTGGTCAGGTCGCGCTCGTAATCCAGCAGGCGATTGGCGAGCGCGTCGAAATTGCTCGCCAGCTCCGTGAGCTCGTTCCTGCGACCCGTCCGTGCCGGCGCCGGCGCGTCACGTTGCCCGCGCGGCACGCGCGTGGACTTGGCGAGTTCCTCGAGCGGCTCCACCACCTGCCGCTTCAGCGAATTGGCGGCCAGGAGCCCGAGCAGGATGCCGAGTGCGAGCACGAACGGCATCTGGGAGAAGCGGTCCATGACGGCGTTCCACGCCGGCCGGTGATCGATGAGGAGAGCCAGTGTGCCCGCGCCCTGCTGCTTGATCTCGACCGGGTACTCGACGTAGTCGGGTTCGAAGCCGAAGAAGCGCATCACCCGATGCGGAATGCTCGTGCCGTGGGGCACCGGGCTCACGGGCACCGATGTATCGCCGCCGTGCACCGTGCCATTCGGGAAGTTGCCGTCGTAGCGCTCGAGCACCTCGCCCGATTCGAGGTGCAGGTCGGCCCCGAGGAACACTGCGCGGCTCGCGAGCGGCTCGAGGGCGCCGAACGTGCCGGACTTCGCGACGTGCTGGGAAATGGAGCGCGCCGTTTCCGACGCAAGCCGCAGGCCGTCCCTGCGCGTGGCCCAGCCGTCCCAGGCGATGACCAGGAGCTGCACGCCGATCAGCGTGACCGTGACCGCGGCGACCGCGGTCACGCGGAACTGGTTGGTCAGCGTCAGCGATTCGAAGAATTCGCGGAACGAGCGCAGCGACGGCCGGCGCGAGCGCGCGACGTCATGGTTTTCGACCGGCGCGGGTGGCGCAGAAGCACCACCGCCCGCCGGTCGTGAGATCGAAGTTCGCTGTGCTCGAAGCATGTCCCGCAACACCCTTGCCACAGATGGCCTGGTACGCACGGGAGACTAAGTGGGCAGGTGACATAAGGGGAACCGGCGGGTGCCGATACTGTGACGTGGCGCATGGTCCCGGGGCGGGACGGAGGGCCGCCCGGGCGTCTTCTCAGTGGTGCGGCGTCGCCGCTGCGGACACGACGCTCGGCGGTGGCCGGTCCCAGCCCCGCCGCGGATTGCCCGCGATCCAGTACCTCGCCTCGGTGACGGTCGCGAAATCCGCCAGGCAGTACGGCGAGACGCGGAGCGACTCGTAGTACTTTACCAAGGCGACGATCTTCGGGTCCGTGGCGACCATCGCCTGCACGGTGTCCGGGCTGTCGTAGAACCGCAGCCTTTCGAGATTCGCCTGTGCCCTCAGGTCCCGTTCGGTGACGTCCGCGGCCGGCTGACCTTCCAGGTAGTCGGAAATGATGTAGCGGATGCCTTCATAGCGAATGTCGTTGCACATTTCCTCGTAGGCTTCGCGAAACTCCGCCCGCGTGATGACGCCGAAGAAGCGTCGGTAGACCCCGTGTCCTTCCCACCTGATTCGATACGGCATGTTGGTGGTCTCCCGCAACCGGCGACGTCCTGCGCAGTCAAAGATTGGCCCGAATTACAGCAGCGTCAATCCGTACTTGCGGAAGCCGGCGCCATGCTCCCCCTCCAGCGTGCCGGCGTCCGGAGGCGCGGCGATCCGTAGCGGGGGCCGGGCTCTCGTTCTCATGCAGTGCCAATAGGTAGATGTGGAACTACTGCGACTCACTCCCGCGGCGTACAAAGATAGTGAGTCCCGCGTGTCGATGCCTGCTGGCGGTCGGCGACACGGGGCCGAGTGGCCTGGGCCGCAGGGTCGTCTCCTGCTGGGGGTCCGCCTCTCGAGACCGGCGCGCATCGTCGCGACCGGGGCCGTGGCGGCCGATGCTTCGCGACCACGTCGCCATCGGCACCACGGCGTGGCAAGCCGAAGCCAGCAAGGCCGGGCGCGCTCAGTCGACGCCCGGCCTTTTCGTTTTCGCCAGCACCCTTGCATATATCGCCACGTTGACCACGAGCACGATCACGCCGAGCCCGAGCTGGACCCGCCCGGTCAATCCGTCCGGATAGAGGCAGGGAATGACGTAATGCTCGACGAAGCCGCCCGGATAGCCCTGATCGCCGGCCAGCCGTCGCCAGTGATTCTCGAGCGGCGTCAGCGGACAGATGCCGCCGAGGAACTCGATGCCGGCGCCCCACAGCACGACCGGCACGTGTACCCAGGCCAGTCGCGGCCAGCGCAACACCAGCAGCGCGCCGAGCATCACGAACGCCACGAACGCGGCGTGCGCGACGAGGACCAGGTCCGCCAGCAGTCGGTAGTTCATCGGTCCTAGGATGGTCCCGCCGAGCGCCGGGCGGCAAGCCCGGGGCCGCTCGGGTCCCCGACGCGCGCTGGTCGAACCGCCCAGTGGGTGAGGAATTCCTGAGCTACCTCTCGGAATTCCCGGTGGCGCACCACTACGCTCCGCGCATGCGCCTGCTGACCTGGAACCTCGGTCACCAGCTCAACGGCGGCAACGCCCCGGATGATGCGATCACGGCGTTGGCCGCCCTCGAGCCGGACATCGTCATCCTGACGGAGCGCCTTTCGAGCGCCGCGCGCCACTCGTTCCTCGCGTCCCTTGCGGGCCTCGGCCTGTCGCACCAGCTGGCACCGACGCCAGTGCCGCACAGCGGTCACGTGCTCATTGCCAGTCGGCTCAAGCTGGTGCCCGGCCGGCTGAAGGCGCGCACGACCCGCGACGATGTGCCGTCGAACATGCTGCACGCCTACGCGCCGTCCGGCGTCCTCGACGTGCTGGGCCTCCGAAGCCCCGATTCCGGAAGCCGGTCCGCCGCGCGCCGCCGCTGCCGGGAATGGCTGGTCCGTGCCGCGACGACGTTGAAGAGTCGGCGCGCGATCCTGGTCGGTGACTTCTCCGTCGACGCCGATGGCGAGCGTGCCGATGGAATCGATCACCTGCGACACCTCACCGACGCGGGCTGGAAACACGCCGTGCCGTCCGACGGCGCCGGCTACCCGGCGGCGAACGGTTACGCAGGCAGGCTCGATCACGCGTTCCTGAGCCCGTCCGTCCAGCAGATCGACGCCCGGTATGCCCTGGCGGCCGCAGGCCTCAGGCTCACCGGCACGAAGGACCCGCTGTCCGACCAGCCGGTGCTCGTCGTCGACCTGCAGTAGTTGCCGGGACCACCTGCCGCCACTTCCGCCGGCGTGGGCGCTGCACTAGACTCCGCGTCATCGTTTCAACGCATGAATCGCGGGAGTTTCAATGGAAATGCTGCGCCCCGTCCTGGCCGCGACTGCCCTCCTGGCCGCCTCGCTTGCCCTGGCCCAGGCCCCGGCAACCGGTACGCCGCCCGAAGCTTCCGCGGCTGCGCCCGCGGCCCCGGCCAAGAAGCTCAGCTACACGGATGACTATCGAATCTCCGTGAACCACGACGCCGAGTCGGACGGCGTGATCGTCTTCCGCGTGACGCCGAAAGGCGGCACGGCTCAGGACATCACGGTCGACGTCAAGAAGGGCACGGGCGAAAACGACGTGGCTCGCACCATCAAGAAGGCCTTCGAGGCCCAGCTCGGCACGAAGGAGCAGAGCATCGAGATGGAAGACGGCGAGAACGTGATCATCGAGCGGAGCATGGGAAACAAGGACATCTCGTTGCTGCTCGTGAGCTCGACGGTGAAGGGCGTAACCGTCAAGGTTCACCGCGACTGAGCGAGCCGAGCCGGTCGTCGATCGGCGGCCCGTCAGCGCAGCGCGTCGAGGCCGAAGATCCTCGAGAGCTTCGCGTCGAACATCGCCGCCGGCAGGATTTTCTTCAGCAACGGCATCCGTACGCTGTTGGTGCCGCCGCGGATGACCCGCGGCGGCGGGTCACGCAACAGGGCTTCCGCGACGGGTACGACGAAGGCGTCCGCCGGCATCCCGCCCTGCTGCCCCGTCTGGGCACGGGCACGTACGCTCCGCTCCACGGGCTTGTAGATCGAATTCTCCGGCAGGCGCACCAGCGCCTCGGCGTGCTCGCCGAAACTCGAGCGCACGCCGCCCGGCTGGATCGACACCACCCGGATCCCGAAGGGCGCGAGTTCCATGCGCAGCGCGTCCGTGAGCGAGTGCACGGCTGCCTTGCTCGAGCAGTACGCGGCCGCGAACGGGGTGGTGAAGAGCCCCACGATGCTCCCGACATTGGCAACGACCGCGCTGCCATGGCTCGCCACCGCCGCGCGCAGCAGCGGAATCGCCTGGCTGGTGACCGCCACCGGCGCGATGACGTTGGTCTCGTACTGGCGACGCAGGTCCTCACGGGTGAGGTCCACTACGGCGCCAACCTGGAAGAAGCCGGCATTGTTGACGAGCAGGTCGAGCTGCCCCGCCTCGCGCTTGACCGTCGCGAAGGCCGCGGCGATGGATGCATCGTCGTTGACGTCCATCGCCAGGCCGTGGATGCCTTCCGCTTCGAGCGCAGCCAGCGACTCGCGGCGCCGGGCGGTCGCATAAACCCGGTGACCGCGCTTGCCGAATTCGCGCGCGAGCGCGGCGCCGATGCCGCTGGAGCAGCCGGTGATGAGGATGGTCTTCTGCATTTGCACTCCCCGACAGGGCGATGGGCAGACCCGCGGTCAATTCCTGGCCGTCGCGGGCCCGCATTCGAAATCGTCGGCGCCGAGCGGCCGGCAGAGCGCCGGCCAGCCCTTCTCGCGCCAGTAGGCCTCGAAACCGTACTCGCGCAGCAGGGCCTTGGCGCGCGGATCGGCGAGCAGCGGACGACCGGGCACCGCGCCAACTCCTGATAGAGACTTCTGCGCCGCATCTGGGCAGACGGCACGTCGCGGTAATACGCGAACACCCGGTCGGCGTCGCCGCGCACCAGTGCATGGAGCACGACGTCGGCGTTGTTTGTCTGCTCGATCGTGCGCTGCACGGCACCCTCGTCGACGCCCGCAGCGTGGGTCGCCCATGAAAACAACAGGACGTCGTCGGCCATCACCTCGGGGTTCCGCTTCGACGCTTCGGCCAGCGCCGCACGCGCCTCGTCGATCCGACCCCAGACGAGGGCCAGGTTGAAGTCCGCCGCGATGCCGTCGTAGAAGTTGGGATCGATCGCGCGGATGCGTGCGGCCGCATCCTCGACCACCGCCCGCTGGTCCAGCCGCAAGGCGCTGTAGAGCAACTGGCTCCAGAAAACCCTGACGAAGGGCTCCAGCGTCACGAGCTGCCGGGCTGCCGCCACGGCGTCGGCATCACGACCGACGTAGCCGAGCATTTCCGCGTAGTCCTCGCGCACATCGGGATAGGTCGGATCTGCCTGCATCGAGCGCAGGTACAGCCCATCGGCATCGAGGAAGCGGAGTTCGTCGCGGGCCACGTTGGCAAGCGCGTGCCGCGTCATCGCCGCATCCGGATCGAGCGCTTCCGCACGCTGCGCCGCGGCCCTGCACTTGGCAAAGGTGTCTCCGAGCTTTGCGCGTTCGTCGGGCGTGACGTAGCCCTGGATCACTTCGTAGGTCAGCGAGAGCGACGCCCAGCCGGCGGCGAACTGCGGGGCGCGCGCAACCGCGGCCTCGAAGTGCGCGATCGCCTGGGGCAGCTGCTTGCGCTGCCGGTAGAGCGCGCGTCCCTTGAGGTATTCCTCGTAGGCTTCGGGCGGGATCTCGGCTCGCGCCGTAGTCGGTGCGGTGGCACCAAGCGAACTCTGCAGCTGCTGGCCGATGCGCTTTGCGATGTCGTCCTGCAGCGCGAACACGCCCTCGAGCTTGCGGTCATAGGTCTCCGACCACACGTGGAAGCCGTCGGCGACGCGGATCAGCTGCGCGGTGACGCGGATCTGCTGCGCGTCGCGGCGCACGCTGCCCTCCACGATGTGCGCGACGCCGAGCTTGCGGCCGATCTCGCGCACGTCGCCGCCCTTGCCCTTGAACTCGAACACCGAGGTGCGCGCGGTGACCTTGAGATTGGGCATCCTGGCCAGCACGTTCAGCAGTTCCTCGGTCATGCCGTCGGAGAAATACTCCTGCTCAGCCTCGCCGCTCATGTTGACGAACGGCAGCACCGCGATGGAATTCGGGTCTACCGCCGGCACCGCCGGTGCGGCGGTAACCTTCGGCGCGACGGCGTCGCCCTTGCGGAACGCCGGCTGGCCGTAGAAATACCAGCCCAGCGCCAGTGCGGAGAGCACCGCCGCAGCCGTGATGAGGCGCTTGGTGCCGACGCGCGAAGCGTCGACCTTGAGTCCCTCGGGCGTGACGTCGAACACCCAGGCCATCACCAGCGCGATTGGAAAGCCCATGAAGGCGACCAGGATGAACACGCGCAGCGCCCAGGGCGGCGCGTCGAAGGCCGGAAAGCCGATCGACGCCGCCTGGACCACGAGCCAGGCGACCACCAGGTAGCCGGCGGCAACCCTGAACACTTTGCGACGCTTGAGTTCGGCCATCAGGGACATCGGCGCATCCTACTACGAGACGGTCGTGCGCCCCGGCGGACACCGAGCTCGGCTCACCGCGCGTCGAACTCGGCAAAGCGCCTGATTTCAGCCTGGAAGCGAGGATCGGTCCGCACCTTGTCCCAGGCTGGATCGAGCTTCAGCGTGCTGGCGGAAACGATCTCATCGGCCCCGGGCAGCAGGCGCAGACGCTCCAGTGCCGGCATGACCAGGTCCGCGCGCCCCAGCCGCGCATGGACCTGGGCGGCCTGTGCCAACGCAAACGGCCCGTTGACGGCGTCCTTCTCGATCGGCTGCCGCACCAGCGCCTGCTGCGCCGTCCGCAGCGCGGCGGCTTCATCGCCCAGCATGGCCTCGGTATCGGCCAGGGCCAGTCGGACGGATTCACCCCTCGCGTAATTGGCCGGCAACGAGCCCAGCACTGCCTGCAGGTCGGCTCTCGCCTTGCGCAACAGCGGTTCGGCCTCGGCGCGCCGGCCGGCCTCGAAATACAGGCGCCCCGACAGGTACTCCCGGGGCGTGCCTGCGGCAATGTCAGTCAGGACCTTGTCCGGGATCGACGCCAGCAGGCGCAGCGCCTCTGCGTGCTTGCGCTCGAAGCGCAGCAACTGGACGCGCTGCAGCACGAATTCGGGCCGATCGCCGTGCAGGACCGCCCACGCACCGGCCATGTCGCCCTGCCGATACAGCCGCAGCCCGGACAGGTTGGTCGCGGCGTAGATATTGGCCGGGTCGAGCTCCAGCGCGTGCCGCAGCCCCGCCTCGGCCTCCGCCGCGCGGCGAACCATCCAGCGGGTCACGGCCAACTCTCCGGCGACGTCGCTGTCGCGCGGGCTCACGACCGCCGCGGCCTCCAGGGCCGCAATCGCTTCCTCGAACCGCCCGAGGCGACGCAACGGCAAGGCCTTCCCGTACAGCGCGTAGGACTCGCCGGGCCGCGCCGCGAGCACGGCGTCGAACGCCGCAAGCGCCGCTGGATAATCCAGGTCCAGGCGGTACTTCACGAAAGCCAGCGCGAGGTTGCCTTCCGGCAGGTCCGGCTGCAGGCGCCTCGCCGCGGCCATCGCCTCTCGCGCCTGCTGGTCGAGAACTCGCGGGCTCAAGTCGCGCGTGCCGCCGTTCCAGTACAGGTCGCTGAGCGCAATCGAAAGCTTCGCCTCGGCCAGCGCGAAGCGCGGGTCCTCGGCGATGGCCTGTCGATAGAGCGCAATGGCCTGCGCCAGCGCCTCGAGCTCCTGGTTCTGGCTGCCGTGCTGGAACGCGTATTGCGCGCGCAGGAACAGGTCGTAGGCGGCCGGGTCGTCGGTCGGCCTGGCGGCGATGGCGGCCGATTCCGCCGGCGACAGCGTGGCCTGCAGCGCCTCTGCCACCGTCTTCGCGACCTCCTGCTCGACCGCGAACACGTCTTCGATCTTGCGGTTGTAGACCTCGGCCCAGAGGTGCGTGTCGGTATTGGCATCGATCAACTGCACGTTGATCAATACGTGGTCGCCCGCACGCTGCACGCTGCCTTCGAGAATGGACGTCACGCCGAGCTCGGCACCGACGGTCTTCAGGTTGTCCGGGTGGCTGGCGTATTTTTCCGTGGAGGTGCGCGAGATCACCTTGAGCTCGCGGATCTTGGACAGGTTGGTCAGGATCAGGTCCTGCATGCCGGAGACGAAATAGGCGTTCTCGGCATTGCCGGAGAGATTCTCGAAGGGCAGCACCGCGATGGAGGGGCGGGAATCCGCAGTGGTCGTTGCGGGCGCGGACGCAGCCACGGGCGCGACCGCTGCCGACGTCGCGGTCGCGGGCGTAACACTCGCAGTGTGATAGCGCCAGAAGATCCCGCCACCGACGAGGAACAGCAGCGTGATGATGGTGAGTTCGGCACGGCTGACGCGCTGCTCACCGCGGTCACCGTGGTACCAGGCGAGAACCAGGACGATCGGGAGGCCGACCAGCAGCGCGAGGGTCGTCACCTGCTGGATCTGGCGTGGCCAGTCGAACGTGACGCTGATGTAGGAAAGCCCCTGCAGCAAGCCCCAGGCGCCCGCGGCATAGACGATGCCCCAGTGCACCACCTTGCGCCGGCGCAGCTTGTCCCAGGTGCTGTCTCCCTCACGCTCTTGCGGCGTGTCGGTCACTTGATGGTGCTCGCTCACCGGGCGAGTCTAGCGGGATGCGCCTTCACGCGCTCGATGACGCGGCTGAGAATCATGAATTGCCCCCCTGCGCTCGCGACAATTACGCGATTCCGGCCGGATGCGCAATCATCCGCGGGAGCATCGGGGGCGGCAGAGACTCACCGCGCGGCTTCGTCCTCCAGCACCCACTTCAGCATCGTGCCCGTCGTGATGGCGGGATCCCACGTGATGACGCGGTTACGCCCGGCAGTCTTCGCCATCAGCAAGGCCCTGTCGGCCCGGTCGATGGATTCCTCGATGCTGATGTCCGGGTCGAGCAGCGCGACCCCGAACGACGCAGTGGCGTGGATCGGACGGCCGTCCGCACTGACGACGAACGGCTCCCGGCCAAATCCCTCGCGGACGCGCTCGACCAGGTGCTGCCCGTTCGGCAGGTCGGTCCCGGGCAGGGAGATCAGGAACTCGTCGCCACCGTACCGGAACACCTTGTCGTAGGGCCGCAGGTGTCCGGTGACGTATTGCACGGCGCCGGCGAGAACCTGGTCGCCCACGGTGTGGCCGTGCGTGTCGTTGATCTCCTTGAGGTGATCCAGGTCCATGAAGGCGATGCAGCACTGCTGCACGCCCCGCCGCGCCAGCTCGCGCCACTCCTGCAGCTCCGGCAGCAGCAGCCTGCGGCCGTAGGCGCCGGTCAGCGCGTCGCAGCTCCGCAGGATGTCCTGGACCTCGTGCCTCAGCGAATCCAGTTCCAGGCGCAGTCGCGCGCTGACGGCCATGAGCTCGTCGTACTCCGTGCGGTCGATCGGCATGTCGCCGGCGGCTTCCCGCAACAGCCGCGCGGCGACGCCGTGCATGTGCTCGTGCTCCGCCTCCATCGCCGTGAACATCGTCTGCTGACGCAGGTCGGCGGATGTCTCGGCGTAGTACCACCGGCCGAAGCGACACCTGTGGTGGGCATTCGCGGCCAGGTCGTCGGCATTGCACGGCAGTCGGCAGACGATGGTGCGGATCAGGTTCTCGTGCCACTCCGCATGATCGTGCGTTGCCTGCTGCAGCTGCTGCAGCGTGGCCCGCAAACTGGCCGTATCCATCCTGAACATCAGCGCCTGCCCGTGGTTCTCGCCTCGCGGCGAGACTGCCACAGCAGGCGCCCAGGGACCATGCGGGACCACCACTATGAAGTCGGGTCCAGGTTGGGACCCGGCGCTCCCTCAATGCCCTCCGTGCACCAGGAGCCCTTCCGCCCGGAGCGCCTCGGCGAGTCCCTCCTCGATCTCCTCCGCCTGCGCCCGCTTCAACCCCTGCAGGTGCAGCACCGGTCCCGTGAGCACTTCGAGCCCGCGCTTCAACACGCTCCCCGCCGCGCGGATCCCCGCCTTGTGCTGGTCGAACCGATCGGCCGGCGAGTACCGCGTCGCCCCGACGTACACGCCGCAGGGTCCTCGCGGACTGTCTGCGTAATCGAGCAGTACGAGATAGATGTTCGACCGCCCGCGGCCCAGGCGCTCGAATCGCGCCGCCACCTCATAGGCGACGGGCAGCCACTCCACGTAGCGCATCGGCAGCCAGTCCGGCACCGACTCCGGGGCCGCGCGCCAGATGATCTCCAGCATCCGCTCGATGTTCATGGGCGGCTCGTTCCGCATCCACAGCTCGTGAATGCAGTGCGCGCCGGCGACCCCGTCGCGTTCCGCGAGCGCTTCCTCGAGTTTCGCGGCGATCGCAGATCGACCGATCGGCCGCAGCGGCCGACTGGCCGGCGTGGCCGCCGGCCCGCGCCGCGCCCGGGTCCCGCCCGCTCGTTTCCTGCTGCCCGTGGCCACACCCTTCCCCGCGCACGACGGCTCTTCAGCGCTGCCAGGCCGCGCGGGACAGCTCCGCTGCCGGCCGCCTGCGTACCAGCGCCTGCCCGTATCCTAGCCGTCCGCAGGACCGTTCGTGCAGGGACAAGTGACCCGGCACCTGTATCGTGGCGACTCCGAGGATCGGCATTCCCACATGACCTCCGACACTCATGCCGTGCAAGTCCTGCGCATCGTCGAAGAGCGCGGCCTCGTGCGCTCGCGCGACTTGACCGAGAGGCAGATCCCGCGGGCCATCCTGATGCGCCTGGTTCGGGCCGGCCGGCTCAAGCAGGTCGCCCGTGGCCTGTACGCGCTCCCCGACCAGCCCCTGTCCCGACAGCACCCGCTGGCGGAAGTGGCCGCCCGCAGCTCGCGAGGCGTCTTCTGCCTGCTCACCGCCCTGCGCTTTCACAGGATCAGGATTCCGTCGTCGGACGCGATCTGGCTCGCGATCCCGAACAAGGCCCGCGCGCCCGGCAGCGATCACCCGCCGCTGCGCGTCGTTCGCTTCTCGGGCGCCGCCCTGACCGAGGGCGTCGAGCCGCACGTGGTCGACGGCGTCACGATCCGGGTGTATTGCGTCGCGAAGTCCGTGGCCGACTGCTTCAAGTTCCGGGGCCGGATCGGTCTCGACGTGGCGCTCGAGGCCCTGCGCAGGAGCCGACGCCAGGGGCTCGCGACCGAGCAGGACCTCCTGCACTACGCGCGGGTCTGCCGGGTCACCGAGGTGATGCGCCCGTACCTGGAGCGCTGACGGTTCGCCCCGCTCGCGCGGCCAATTCGCGGCGATCGTGTATGATTTTCTGCCACCCCAACCAAGGCCGTCCTCCGCTTTGGGCCGGTCAGGCGCCTCGATCATCCTGGCGCCGGCCATGGGTGTCCTCAGGACCATGCAATGAAGCTTTTTTCGCGCCTGACCGCAACGCCGCCGCCCCCGCCGCCGGCACTGGCCGAGCGCATCGCTGCGCTGCAGTCCGCGACCGCCGAAGTCGTCGTCGAGACCGCGCTCGGCAGCGACGACGCGAGCTTGAGAATCGGCGCGATTCGCCTGCTGCCGGACGGCGAGGCCCTGCGTCGGCTGGCAGGGCTGGCGGACGTACCACAGGGCGCGGATGCGCAGACGCCGTCCGCGGTGCGACACGCCGCCCACGAACGGCTGGCGCAACTCGTCGACGAAGGGTCGCTCGACCTCGCCGCGCTCGGCGGAAATCCGCGACACTGGCCGGAGTCGATGGCCGTGGCCGCGCTCTGCAAGGACCCGGACCGCCTCGGCCAGCTGCTGGCCGGCATCGATGACCCGGCCATCCTCACGAGCCTGGTCCTGGAAAGCCCGTCGATCCGGGTGCGGCAGTCGGCCGCGGCCCTCATCGATGACCCGGCGCAGCTGCACCACCTGCTCCCGCGCGTCCGCGGCAAGGACAAGACGGTCTACAAGATCATCCGGCAGAAGTGCGATGTGCTCCTCGCCGAGCAGCGGCACGCGGAAGACGTCGCTCGCGAGACCGTCGAGTTGTGCGAGTCGCTCGAGGCACACGGCGCAAGACCGCACGAGACCCTTTACGCGGCGACCCTCGCGAGCCTGACCGCGCGATGGCGCGCGCTTGCCCCGCGACCGGACCCGGAGATCGAGCAGCGTGGCGAGCAGGCCATCGAGCGCTGCCGCGAAGTCATCGCAGCGCATGAACGCGAAGTCGCGCGACAGGCCGCCGAGCTGGCCGCGGAGCGCGCGGTCCGCGAAGAACACGAGCGCGCGCAGCAGGCGGAACGGCAGGCCGCGGAGCGTGCGGCCGCGGAGCGGGCCGAGGCCGAGGCACGGGCGTCCGCTGCGGCGACCGAGGCTCGCGAGGCGGAGGAACGAGCCCGGGCCGAGCAGCAGGCGGCGGAAGCGCGCGCGGTCCGCGAGGTCGGCGGCCTGATCCGCCTCGCGCGAGTTGCGCTGCAGACCGGCAACACCCGGAAGGCAGCCCGGTTCCGGCAGGCGATCGAGGACGCATTGCAGGCCGTTCCCGCGCCACCGGCCGACCTTGCGCGGAACCTGCAGCAGCTCGACGAGAAGTTGAACGAGCTCCGGCAGTGGAAGGACTACGTCGTCGCCCCGAAGCGCATGGAGCTGATCGAGGAAATGGAAGCGCTGGTGGGGTCGCAGGAAGAACCCGCGGAGCTCGCGGAACACATCCGGGCGCTGCAGCAGGAATGGCGAACGATCAACAAGGGGATCGTGATCGACGCATCCGCGGAGGGCGAGCGATTCCAGAAGGCGCACCAGGCCGCGTTCAAGCCGTGCCAGGCGTATTTCGCGGCACAAGGCGTCGTCCGGCGCGAGAACCTCGAAGCCCGCAAGCAGGTGCTCGCGCGCCTGAAGGCCTTCGAGGCTGGCCAGGACCTCGAGCACCCGGACTACAAGCTGATCGGGCAGGTGCTGCGGGAGGCACCGCGGGAGTGGCGCAGCCATTCGCCGGTGGACCCCGACGCGAGTCGCCCCGCCGAGATCGAGTTCCAGCAGTCGATGGGCCGCCTGCGGACGATGTTGAATGCCTGGTACGAACGCAACGAGGCGGACAAGAAGGCCCTCATCACGCAGGCGCAGCACTTGTCGACGGCCGAGGACACGACCCAGGCCATCGAAGGCGTGAAGCGCCTGAACGTACTGTGGAAGGAGACCGGCCCGGTGTCGCGCGACCGGTCCCAGGCCTTGTGGGACGAGTTTCGCGGCCTGTGTGATGCGGTTTTCCAGCGACGCGAACAGGCCTACGCACATTATTCCGCCGGCCTGGGGGCCGCGAGGGCGCAGGCGGTGGCGCTGTGCGAGCAGGCCGAACAGGCGCACGGCGAGCCGGCATTGGAGCGGCCGGCGGCCAACGCGAAGATCCGGGAGTGGCGCGCCGCGTTCGACGAACTCGGGGAACTGCCACGCGCCGATGCGCGGGGCCTGCGCGACCGGTTCGAGCGTGCGATCTCGCGCCTCGAAGCGGCCTCGGCCGAGCAGGACCGGCGGGACGTCGAGTCCGCCGAGTCGAACCTGCTCGAGGCCGGGCGCCAGGTCCGGGCGTACGAACGTGCCGTGCTGCAGAACGTTCCGCCCGATGACTGCGCAGCCCTGAAGGACGCGGCCGAGGCGTTCATGGCCGGCGTTCATCGCTGGCCCAAGGGTGGCCTGCAGGCGCTGAAGCAGGCATTGAGCCGGGCCGACTCGGCATCCGTTGCGGATGACGCGGCGCGTGAGCAGGCGCTCCGGATGCTGTGCATACGCTGCGAGGTCGCGAGCTCTACGCCGACGCCACCGGAGGACCAGGAACTGCGCCGGGAATACCAGATGCGGCTGCTGATGGAGCGCATGGGCCAGGCCAGCGCCATGGGTGACCAGGACTGGGATGCCATGCTGCTCGAGTGGATCGCGATCGGCGCCGTGTCGCCAGAGGTGCACGAGGAGTTGCAGCAGCGTTTCATGCGCTGTCTCGCGAAGAGACCTGCGAAGATCTCCCGGGAACCCCGCTACCAGGACTACTCGGGCGAACGACGCCCTGCGCGCGACCGCGACGAGCGAAAGGGGCGCCGTGACGGACGCGGCCGGCCTGACGGCGGCGGACGGCGCTAGAGAGTTCGCGCGCCGGTCGCGCTAGCTGGCCCTGCCCGCGTCCGGCTTCCGCTCGACGCTCGCCGCGGACGGGCACAGCAGCCGCCCGACGGTTCGCAATCGTTCCACGCCGCGAACCTCCTGTGGAAATAGCGGGATCTCCACCATCGGCATCGCCGCCGTGCCGCTCACGCAGCTGCTCGAGGTGCGCCTGCTGTTGCTGCCTCTTCTGCGCGAGGAACGGCGAGTCCGCGACTTGCACGACGTTATTGATGACCAGGCGCGAAATGCCGAGATCGTAGCGTCGCAACTCGTCCACCACGCCGTCGAGCTGCCGCAAGGCCAGGGCCTCGGGGATCGTCACCATGGAGAAGGCGACATCGCGACGCAGGAACTCCATGCACTCCGCGGCCAGGTCCCGCCACCGCGTGAGAATCTCGATCACCGACTCCTTGCGCTCGCCCGAGGTCCTCAGGTGGGAATAGATGCGCGGCGCGGTCCGCAGGTGCTCCGCCAGCATCGACGGCATGCCGAGCAGCGCGAGCGTCTGGCCGAGAGGCGCCGTGTCCCAGACGAGGTTCCGGAAGCGCGCCTCGAGCGAGAGGCGACGGATGTAGTCGACCATGAACTCTTCGTTCAGGCCCGGCAGCACGGAGGTCATGAACTGGACGAACGTGCCGTAGTCGATGTCGACGAAGCTGGAAAAGACCCCGTAGACGTCGCGGCCGAACGCCTCGTTCCACATGTTCCGCACATCGTCCAGGCCGAGCTCGGTCAGGAACAGCCCGGGGCGCACTTCGCGCTCCCGATGCGCGCCTTCAATCTCGAAGATGTGGGACAGCGACGGCGTGGGATCGGTCGAGATCACGAGGCTGGACTGGCCGCCGTCCGCGAGTTGCAGTGCAGTCGCCGCCGAGCACGTCGTCTTGCCGACGCCCCCCTTGCCGAGGAACACCTGGACGCGCGACACAGGTTTCCCGCTCAACCGCAACCCTGCAGGAACGCGTCGATTGCCCCGACGCATTCCGGCTCGTCGAGCGTCGGAGCGTGGCCGCGACCTGCCACGGTGACCCGCACCAGGTCGGGCTTTTCCCGGGCCATCCGGTCGAACGTCGCCTGTGACAGCACGTCCGACGTGGCGCCACGCACGGCGAGCACCGGGATCGGGCGCAATGCCGCGAACACGGGCCACAGGTCGGGCGCGGCACCGCTCGGCGCCGCGCGCACGGCCTCGCCGATCATCGGGTCCATGTCGAGGCGCGGCACGCCGTCCACCTCACGATAGACGCGCCGCGCGATCCTCAACCAGTCCTCATCGGTCGCGTCGGGCCACGCGAATCCGTTCGTCGCGCGGGACTGTGCGGCCGCCTCGGCCCAGCTGCGCACCGGCGCCGACTTGCCCACGTACGAGGAGATGCGCTGGTGACCCTCGGGGGCAACCTCGGGCCCGATGTCGTTCAGGATCACGCCTGCCAGCACCCTGGGCGTCGTCGCGGCCATGATCATCGCAATGATCCCGCCGAGCGACGTGCCAAGCACGATGACCCGCTCCACCCCCGCATCCGCGAGCAACAATGCGACGTCGGCGACGTAGGTGCCCGGATGGTAGTTCCGCCAGTTCGGGTCGTGCTGCGAGAGCCCGCGGCCCCGCAGGTCGATGCACAAGACCCGCCGCGAGCGCTGGATGCGCGGCGCAATGGTCTCGAAGTCGCGGCAGTTCCGCGTGAGCCCCGGCAGGCACAGCACCGGCACGCGACCCGCGGCGGCCGGATAGTCGCGGTAGTGGAGCCTGAGCCCGTCCGCCGACTGGAAGTATCGGTCCTGCCACGTGGTTGGGTTCACTGTTCACTCCTGCGGCGTCTGGTCGTACCTAGCGTGCCATCCCGTGACCTGAAAGGCGATCAAATCTGCGCCGCTCGATAGATCGCTGCGAGCGTCGCGCCTCGGTCACCCGCGTCGAAGAGAACACCCAGCGCACGATCGCGACGGGCAGCCGAGTCCGGGTGGAGACGTTCGATCAAGCGAGCCACCTCTTCGCGAGCGAGCGCCCGCGTGCGGACCACGGCGAAGCAGCGGCCGGGGCGCAGCAACGCGTCGTCGATGTCGCCGACGTTCGGGAGATTCGTGGTGAAGATGATCTTCCGGCCCTGCGCACGCACGACACCATCCGCGACCGCGAGGAATCGGTGCAGGTCGAGATTTCCCTTGGCGCGCGACGCAAGGATGTGATCGGCATCCTCGATGACGAACGCATCGTGCGTGCCGGTAATAAAGTCGACGAAGATCTCGTCGTTCTCCAGCGCCCGCTTGTCGGCCGTGTAGAGCACGCGTGCGCCGTCCTCCTTGCCACGGGAGATTGCTGCAAGGATCGCGCGGACGAGTCGAGTCTTGCCCGTGCCCGGGGGGCCCTGCAGGATCAGCACGGTCTCCGGCGCCGCGAGGAATCGCTCGATGAAGCTGGTCACGGGCTCCCCGAGGCCCGGATAGGCCTCGTCGAACGGCGGGGGATCGACCGTCTCCTGGAAGGATGCGGACGACAGGCCCCCAACGCCGCCCATGAAGCACCAGTCGATCGTGAATGTCCGTCCAGGATGCGCTGCTCTCCGAGATCCCGAGCAACCGGCCGCGAACGGCCGCCAGCCGTTCGCGATCCGATGCCCAGATCGCAAAGGTGCATGACGTGTAGTCCGCCTTGCGCATGGCGCGCACGCTCACGAGGGAGCCGACATCGTCGAGCAGGAGCGAGGACTCCGACAGCCGATGAGCCGCAAGGCCCGACTGCAGTGCCAGGTCGTCGAGCAGATCGACGCCGGGCTTCCGGACTGCGCAACGCTCGACCCGGTGGATCGGGTAGCGCGCGGCACCAATGTCCAGCGCCCGCAACGTTCGAAGCGTGAAGAGCGTGTCAGCGAGTTCGTCCGCGCTCACCCGAAGCGCGACGCGAAACGGCAGGAGTTCATCCAGGTCCAGGTCGCCTGCAGCAGCAGACGACCCAGGACTGGACGACTCGACATCAAGCTTGAGGGTTCTCATGAGCGTACGCCGGAAACGAAAAAGCCCCTGCCAATGACTTGCCAGGGGCTCGATCGCCAACGCGATCCGGCCGCCCGACCCGAAGCTTGCGCTCCGAGTCGACAGCCCGAAACGCTCGATTCAGTTCAAGTCACACCCATTCGACGAAGACTGCAACGGCCCTTTGGGCATCCAGATTCTCCGGTCCAATTTCCATCGCCCGCGGCGATAACAGGACCGCGCAGGTTACTACTGGATCTCATGATGTCAAGCGCCACAGCCGGACCCGGCAAGCGCTTCAATTGATTTCCGCCATCAGTCGCAGCCTCTGCAGGAGCAGTGGCAATCGCGATTGCGCCGCCGGGTCGCCCGGGAGCTGCGCGCTCAGGGCGCTGACGAAATCATCGCTTCGGAGCAAGGCGTCAACCTCACCTGCTATGTAGCGCCGCAAGGCCGGAGAACTCGACACGACCTCATCGTGCAAGGTCTCGCGGCCATCGACGATCGTAATGAAGTCTTCGAGGTCGTGGCTCGCAAGATAGTCCCCGCGCCCGCGGTCTCTGAATGCCACGAGCTTTGTGGCTACGAATTCCGGGGCATGGATCAGCAGGATTACCAGATTGGTTTCCGGCAGCGTCACGCGCTGCGCGGTTTCGATCGCCATCGGGTACCAAGGGTTGGCGAAGCCAAGTATCTCGCTCCGCGAGGGCATCAGGTCCACCACGAGCCTGCCAGTTCGCCAGCGACAGATGGGAGCCCCGGCCGACACGTCGTGCACGAATCCCAATCCTTCGAATTGACGCTCGAGCTCGTGGTACGCGGCTAGACTCGTAACCTCGGCAACGAGGTCTACGTCCAGCGTCATGCGAATGGGCTGCGCTCGCGGCGACGTGACGAGCAATCCAGTTGCACACCCTCCGACGAACACCAGTGATTCTCGCAGGGCGCCAAGCCGGGCCGCGACCTCAGCAAGTAGAACCAGGTTTGCCTCCCCGCCGTGGGCATTCATCACTGCAGTCGCTTGCTCAGATGTCCGCGCGCCAGCTCCCGCTCCCGGGATTGGCCGCTGCGCAGCGCATCGAAAAGCGCGAGAAATTCATACAGCGCTGGATCGTCGAGCGCCGCGAGGGAAGCGTTCTCGTAGAGTGGCAGCAGCGCCGGCCCCGACATGGTTCCTCTCGGGTGCGGCCAGACCGGCACGTTCTCATCCGAACCGACTAGCTCTTCGTTCAGCGGAGCCGCGCCATGCGAGGTCGGAAAGCCGACTGTCTGTGGGCCGCGAACCGGCGGGTACGCATAGGGAGCACCGTCGAGCACGAAGCCCCGCAGCGCCGACATGACCGGACGCAGCTGACCTTCGACGTCGACGACGAGCCGAGCGGCCATCAGGCGCTGAATCGCGGCGTGAGCTTCGAACTGCGAGAGGTGCATCAGCTGCGCGAGCCTCTTGTAAGGCAAACGCTCACCCTGCAGCAGTACCAGCTTGAACGCGATCGCCAAATCTTGCGGCTTAAGCACCCATTGGCGCGTCCCTGCGCGGCGCAGAGCCACCGGCTTGTGCTCGAACTGGCTTCGCTTCATCTGGTTCTCCGCGCGTGACCGCAGCTTATGTAGCGAATATTACACAAATCATATGCCGTATGCATACAGCATATATGTGTCGTGGTGCACGATTGGTGAGGGCGACGCGGCCGCAGGCGTAAGGCGCCGGACCGGCTCGACCAGCACGTCACGGCCCGCGCGTCTGGTAACGTTAAATCGTGCCCCGCCGCCCCGACATCGACGCCGCCGTCGAGCACATCGGCCGCTATGCCAGTCGCGACGAGTGGACCGCCCACCGGCGCGAACACCTGGCCACGATGCTCGGCCGGATCCCGGAGCATTTCAGCCTCGACCTCGAGGGACTGTTCGAGGAGGTTCGCCGACTGGGCCACCTGTCATCGATGGTTGCCTTCATCGACGAGTCGTTCCTGGCCGCGGAGTACGGTCCAGATCGCGCCAATGTGACCGACGACTACCTGCGCCGCCGGGGCTGGCAGGAAACGCCGCGCGGTGAGTACCTGCAGGCCATCCGCACGACTCCGCCCGGGCTGTACGAGGTCTGCGACGTGGCCTTTGGCGAGTGGATCGAAGTGCGCGACCGACTGCGCGGAGGTTCTGCACAACGCATCGTCGAGCACAGCGGCAGCCAGACGCTGCAGCGCTGGGACTGTTTCGTCGCCCGCGTCGTGCATCCGCGCGACGAAACCATGTTGACCGGTGGTGTGCTGTCCCTCACGCGCAATACCGCCGATGGATCGAGAAGCTTTTCAAGCGCGCCGCCGGCCGGGGCAAGAAGGACCTCGCAGCCCTCGCCCGCGAACTCGGCGTCGACCCGGCGCGCTTTGGCGACGTCGAGGAAGCGGCCATGTGGTTCGCCGACCGCCTGTGCTTCCACGGGTGGCTGAAGGGACTCCTGGACGCGGCGCGCCGGCCGCTGCCGACGTTGCACAACACCGACGGCGACCCGCTGCTGCCGTCCAGCGCACGGCTGCCAATTGCCGACGGCGCCGCAAAGGAAATCGAGCGCCGCATGGATGGTCTCGCGGGCTGGGAGCGCGAGGAAGACGAAGAGCCGCAGTGGACGTGGAAGAAGACACCGACCGATCCGATGGGCACCGTTCTGGGCAGCGCCCGGCTCGCGAAGGATGCACTCGTCGTCGACACCAACTCGCGCGAGCGCATGGATCGAGCGCTCGCCGTGCTGCGGCCGGCACTGGGCGCGCTGGTCGGCGAAGGGCTCACGAGCCACGAGGACATCACGCACGCACTGGGCGAGCCCGCCTCGAGGCGGGCCTCCACCCGCGAGCGACGTCCCGAGGCATCGCCGGCCATGGACGCGGCCGCAATGGCCGAGGCGATCAATCGCGTCAAGGAAGTGCACTACCGCCGCACGCTCGACGAGCCGGTGCCCATGCTCGGCAACCGCACGCCGCGCGAGTGCGCGCGTACCAAGGCCGGTCGCAAGCGGCTCGCGAACTGGATCAAGGACATCGAGAATGGCGAACTGAGGCAGGCTGCGGACCGCGACGCGACGCCCTACGACGTCACGTGGATGTGGCGCGAGCTTGGGG
>CAVPNH010000019.1:0-369187 GCA_963706755.1 uncultured Gammaproteobacteria bacterium | reverse complement strand
GGCGGTGATCAGGTTTTGAGTAATGCCGGCGTTGTTCGCATCCGGGCCGTCGTGCCCGCCCACTGGAATCATCAGGAGCAACAGATGTCAGGAGTTCGCACGACCATTCGCAGCAACCCCTTTTTAGTCATACCGCGTTGCCTGATCGTCGCCGCGGTGGTTGCGGCCAGCCACGTTGCTGCAGCTGCCTCCGGTGGCGGAGCTTCCGGTGCGCAAATCACGTCATCGGAGACGAGTGCCCAGGTCCCCGCCGAAAAGCAGACGACTCTCGGGCTCTACGTCACGGCACGGGAGGCCTACGCGCAGTGGACGGCCGCGCCCGACAAGGTGACGATTCTCGACGTAAGGACCATCGAGGAATACATGTGGGTCGGTCACACGGGCATGGCGTGGCTGGTGCCCGTCGTGGCCGTGGATTACACCTGGGACGCCGGCAAGAAACAGTTTCCGCTGCGGCCGCTGCCGGATTTTGTCGCCCGCGTACAGAAGGTCGCCCAGCCCGACGATACGCTCATGGTCATGTGCCGTTCCGGCGGCCGTGGAGCCATGGCGGTCAACATGCTCGCAAAGGCCGGCTTCAAGAACGTCTACAACATCACCGACGGCATGGAGGGCGACACGGTCAAGGACCCCGAGAGCGTGTTCCGCGGACAGCGACTGGTGAACGGCTGGAAGAATTCGGGCCTTCCGTGGACCTATGAGATCGACCCGGCCCGGCTGCTGCTTCCCGCGAATCCGTGACTCACCGGGACTCGGGAGAACGCATACGTCGTCGACGCGTGCATGGAGCGCCCCGCTGGCGAGCCTGTGCCTGTGCGCGGCACCAGGAGGTGTCGCCCGGGCCGCGGATGCCTCCGAATTATGGCCGGAGGCCAACCTGTTCTACGGCCTCAGCCCGCGAACACGACTCTACCTGGACGCGGCCTACGCCGAAGGCAAGGAATCGGACGAGCGGTCGATGGACCTGGGCGCCTACCTCGACGTCTCCCTCAAGCCGATCAGGCGCAGGGAGCTTTGGGACGAGGACTGGCAGCGCAGCCGTTATTTCTGGGCACGCGTCGGCTACGACAGGATATTCAAGGCAACCGGGGAATCCGGGTCGGACGTCGCGGAGGACCGCGGGGTCGTTTCGCTCTACGGGAAAGCCCCGTTACCAGCCGACGTGTGGCTGGAGGCCCGCGTCCGGGCGGACCTGCGCTGGATCGACGATCAATACTCGACCCGCTATCGCGCCCGGCTCGAAGCGACACGCGAGTTCAGCATTCTCGACCACACGGTCGTCCCCTACATCAACTACGAATGGTTCTTCGACACACGCTACGACGCATGGACCCGCACGCTTGCGCAGGCGGGCGCGGAAATCACCTTCAGCAGACACTTTCGCTTCGAGGCCTATCTCGCCAGTCAGAAGGACGAGCAGCCGAATGCCGAAAGCCTCGTCGCGCTCGGGCTGCTGGCCAAGTGGTACTACTGAAACGAGGTAATTATCGATGACATCCCGACGGACATGCTCCCTTCTGGCACCGTTCGCGTGCTGTCTGGCAATTGCAGCCGCGCTGCAGAGCAGCCCCGCAATGGGTGGCGACGAAGCGGCCACGCCGGCCGCTACTCCGCAGGAAGGACCCGGCACCACGCCTGCCGCGACCGAATCCCAGCGCCAGGCCAGGGCGCTCCTCGGGGCGATGGCGGAACACCTCGCGCACCTGCAGGACTTCACCGTGACGATGCACGACAACTACGACGTCGTGCAGTCGTCGGGGCAGAAGATCGAGTTCGGTGAGACGCGCCGCGTCACCATGGCTCGCCCCGACCGGCTGCGCGTCGAGGAGGTCGCCAGCGATGGCAGGCAGGACCTGACCCTGTTCGACGGTCGGCAGATTACGGTGCTGGATGCCGACTCCAATACCTTCGCCCAGGCGCCCCAGCGCGGCGCGGTCGACGACACGCTGGTTTATTTCGTCCGTGACCTGAAGATGCGCATGCCGCTTGCGCAGCTCCTGACGACCCGCCTGCCGGACGAGTGGCCCAAGCGCGTCCGCATCGTCGATCTCGTCGAGATCACCGACGTACGCGGCGTGCCGACGCATCACCTGGCCGGTCGCACCGATACCATCGACTTCCAGTACTGGATTACCGAGGGTGAGCGCCCGCTGCCGCTTCGGGTCGTGATCACCTACGTGAATTCGCCGGGCCAGCCGCAGTTCCGGGCCGATTTCTCGGACTGGAACACGAGTCCGAAGCTGGGACCGAAGACTTTCGAATTCACACGACCCGAGGGCGCGCACCGGATCGAATTTGCCGCCCGGGTCCAGAACCCTGCCGCAAGCCGGCAACTACCCGCAGCGGTCGAGGAGGCCAAGCCATGACATCGACATTGATCAACAGATTCAGCGTGGCCAGCCTGCTTGCAGTGCTGGCGCTGGCGCTGCTGCCGGCCGACGATGCGTGCGCCGCGGGGCGCGGTGGCGGGGGTGGGGGTGGACGTGGCGGCGGCAGCTTTTCCAGGTCGGGCCCTGCTGCGAGCGGCAGCATGTCGCAGGGCGGCGGCCGATCCAGCAGTCGCAGCGCCGGTCCGTCCCAGCAGGGCTCCGCCCAGTCCAGCCGGTCGGCGGACTCGTCAGCGCGATCATCCCAGGCGCAGTCCTCGTCGTCCGAACGCCAGGGCAATCGCAGCGAGAACCAGGGCGAGCGACAGGACAATCGTGGCGAGGCGCAGGACGACCGGCAGGACTATGCCGACGACGTCCGGGAGGACCGGCAGGACTACTACGACGACAACTGGGACGGCCACTACTACAACGATTATGACGGTGACGTGGCCGCGGGCGTGATCGTCGGAGTCGCCATCGGCGCCGCCGCTGCATCCGATTACCACGACGAGACGACAGTCGTCACCACCACCACGACGACGACGTCCGCCTCGCTGCCCTGCGACCCGTCCGTCTCGACCGTCGAAGGCGTCACCTATTACCAGTGCGGGCAGCAGTACTACGTACAGGCATATGGCGGCAGCGGACCGATCTACATGCCGACCCAGCCGCCGCAATGAACGATTCCGTCGAGTCTGTTCAGGCGGCGGTGCCATCGAGGAGTCGGCCATGCCCACCGTGAATTCCGTCCTGTCGAAGGTGAGATCCGCAGGGGCCAGGGTGGCCAGGCGCCCGGCTAAGCCGCAGTCACCATTCGGCGGATTCAAGAAACGCACCATTACGACGTCCCAGTTGCTGAGCCGCCTGGCGTCGCTGGTGCCGGAACTCCGCACGATGGACCGCGTGTGGCGCAGACAGGAAATCGACCCGGGATTCCGCGAGGAGCTGATGCTGGCGGTCTCGCGCCTTAATGGCTGTCGTTATTGCAGCTGGGGCCATCACGAGTGGGCCCAGATCAGCGGCGTCTCGAACGAGGAACTTGCCCAGCTCGAGCAACTCGATCCCGCCGGGTTCGACCGGCGAAAGTGGCTGGCAATTTCCTACGTGCGGGCGCTGGTCAAGGAAGACTTCGCGCGAGTGGAGCCGGAACTCAGGCGTGCGATGCAGCACAAGTTCACGCCGGACGAGATCCGCAAGGTCGAGGTGATAGCCAAGGTCATGGACATCGGCAATCGCGGCAGCAACACCTTCGACGCGATGCTGTCCAGGCTGCGCGGAGTCCCGGCGGCAGACAGCAGGATCGTCGACGAATTGATCCTGAGCGGCATGTTCCTGGTGGTGGCGCCCGCGGTCGTTTTCAAGCTGTCTCGTGCATCGAAACGCCCGTTCCGCGAACTCGCCCGCAGCCTGGTCGACTATACGAAAAATTACGAAGAGAAGATTTCAACGCCGCCGGCCTCTAAATGACCGACCTGAGCAGGTGAGGATCATGCGTTCATTCTGGTGGTTCCCGTTCGGCCGCGTGCCGGATATCCATGCGCACGACCTGCACGCCATGCTGCAGGGCGACTCGCCGCCGCAACTCGTGGACGTGAGAACGGCCATGGAGTGGCGCACCAGCCGGATCGCCGGCGCCGTCAATGCTCCGGTGACCGAGCGACGGGCCTGGCTCGAATCCCTGGCACTCGACAGGAACCGGAAGGTCGTCGCAATCTGCCTGACGGCACACCGCAGCATCCCGGCGGTTCGCATCCTGCGGGCAAGTGGGTTCGATGCCTGCCAACTGCACAACGGAATGCTCGCCTGGTGGCACGCGCACCTGCCAGTCGAGGTCGGGCACCCTGAAAGAGGCTAAGGCCGCGAGCGAGATCGCGACGAGGCGCCTGTCGCGCAGGCCGTGCATCGATATCCCCCCTGCAGGGGGGGTATATCACGATCGCGACGGCCGAGAATGGCAACCTAGAGTCAACAGAATCACGCCCGGCCGCCAGTCACGCGGCCGGGTCATGGTGGAGGCGCCAGATGCAGGTCAATTTCTCAATCGTCAGCGAGGGTCTCGCCAGGACCTATGGCGATGCCGAATGCATCGTCAACGTCGAGCGCAATCGTCGTTACAGCTTCCGCGACTACCACCTGCTGACCAATCGCATCGTCAACATGATGCGCTCCCGCCTCGACCTGCGGCGTGGCGATGTCTGGCTGACCATGCTCCACAACGACAACCTGTCGTTGCTCGGCTTTTTCACGGCGTACAAGGGCGAAGCCTGCGCCTGCTACACGAACACGACCGACACGCTCGAGACCCAGGCCCACCAGATCGACCTGGTCAAGCCGAAGGTCGTGTTCATCGAGGCGGAACTGCTGCCGACGCACCATGCGCTGCTCAAGGAACGCGGGCTCACCATCGTCAGCATGGACCCGCCGCCCGGCGAAGTTCCCGGACGTCCTGCACTTCTGGACGCTGCTCGAAGGCGTGAGCGACGCCAATCCGGACGTCGTTCACGACGACCGCAAGGACTGCATGATCCTGCGCTTCACCGGCGGTACGACGGGAGCGCCCAAGGCCGTCATGTACAACGTCGACAACTTCATGGCTACCAAGGACCTGCATCTTGCGATCGAGGACCCGGTGCCGGCACGCAAGGCGCGGCTGCTGCACTTCGGACTGATCAGCCACGCGAGCGGCATCGTGTTCTTCCCCATCCTGTTCAAGGGCGGCTGCACGATCACCATGAACGATCGCAGCCTCGCGACCTGGTGCCGGACGGTCGAGCGCGAGAAGGTGACCGCGACGCTGATGGTGCCCTCCATGCTCTATCGCCTGCTCGAGGCGCCCGAGGCGCGGGAGAACGACCTGTCGTCGCTCGATACCATCTACTACGGCGCGTCGCCAATGAGCCCGTCGAGGCTCAAGCAGCTGCGCGAGCGGTTCGGCGACATCTTCGTGCAGCTCTATGCCGGCTCGGAGCATGCGGGGGCGGTGACCTGCATGAGCAAGGCAGATCACCGGCCCGACAGGAACGGCGACGAATCGCACTTCGCCTCCGCAGGCCGCATCGTGCCAGGCGTCGAGGTCCTGATCGTCGATCGCGAGGGACGACGCGTGCCCCAGGGCCAGGACGGCGAGATCTGGATGCGGTCGCGCGCGACCTGCATGGGCTACCTGGGCGCCCCGGAGAAGACCGCTGCGGAATTCTGTGACGGCTACTGGAAGTCGGGCGACTTCGGCCGCATCGATGGCAATGGCTACCTCTACGTCCTCGACCGCGTCAAGGACACGATCCGCTGCAACGACCGGAACGTGTACCCGTCGGTGGTGGAAGCGGCCTTGAGCGCCCACCCCGCGGTGATGATGTCGGCCGTCGTCGGCATCACCGATCCCGACTGCGGCGAGTACGTGCACGCCGAGGTCGTGCTGCGCCAGGGTGAGTCGGTGGATATCGAGGAGCTGATGCGATTCCTGGGCCCGCGCCTTGCCGACAACGACATGCCCCGCACCGTCGCCTTCGCGGCCGCGCTTCCGCTGACCCCGGTCGGCAAGGTGCTGCGCCGTACGCTGCGTGAAGCCTGCCACGGCCGACTCGGCCGCCGCTGATCGCCCGAGTGGAGTACTGCTCGATGCCGATCAAGCTCTCGGAAGAAGAGCAAGCGCCCGAGTCGCCCTTCGGCGGGTTCAAGAAGCGAACGATCACGGCACCCCAGCTCGCGGGCCGGCTGGCATCGCTGGTGCCGGAGCTCGGCACGATGTACCGGGTGTGGGTGAAGCAGGAAGTCGACCCGGGATTCCGGGAAGAACTCATGCTGGCGGTATCGCGCCTGAATGGCTGCCGGTACTGCAGCTGGGGACACCACGAGTGGGCCCAGATCAGCGGCGTTTCCAACGAGGAACTGGCCCAGCTCGAGCAGCTGGATCCATCCGGCTTCGACCGGCGCAAGTGGGTGGCGATTTCCTACGTCAGGGCGCTGGTCAAGGGGGACTTCGAGCGCGTGCAACCCGAACTGCGGCGCGCGATGCAGCACAAGTACTCGCCGCGCGAAATCCGCCAGATCGAGCTGATCGCCAACGTGATGGACGTTGGTAACCGCGGCAGCAACACCTTCGACGCGATGCTGTCGCGGTTCAAGGGGGTTCCGGCGGCGGACAGCAGGATCGTCGACGAGGTGATCCTGAGCGGCATGTTCCTCGCGATCGCACCGGTGGTGCTCGTCTACCTCGCGCGCGCGTCTAAGCGCCCCATTCGAGAAGTGGCCCGCAGCCTGATCGACTACACCAAGAACTACGAAGAGAAGTTCTCCAGAGCCAGGACGTCGAAATGAACGCGGCCGATTCCGAATTCGACACGGACCTGCTCGTCATCGGCGGCGGCAGCGGCGGCGTGCGCGCGGCGCGCATGGCCGCCCAGCGCGGCGCCCGCGTGACGCTGGTCGAGGCCGGCGGCACGGCGGGCCTCGGCGGCACCTGTGTCAACGTGGGCTGCATACCGAAGAAGCTCTACAGCTACGCGGCCCACTACGCCGAGGCGTTCGAGGAATCCCACGGCTTCGGCTGGGACGCCGCGCCACCGAAGTTCGACTGGGCGCGGCTCAAGCAGAATCGCCGCACCGAGCTCGCGCGCCTGAACGGCGTGTACCGGAATCTCCTCGACGGCAGCGGAGTGCAGGTCGTATACGGCCGGGCAAGGCTCCTGGACGCGCACACCGTCGAGATCGACGCGCGGCTGCCGACGGCGCAGATCGCACCGACGCGAATCAGCGCGCGACACATCCTGGTCGCCACCGGCGGGCACCCGCACGTCCCCGATGTTCCGGGGCGCGAGCACCTGCTGACGTCGAACGAGATGTTCGACCTCGACCCCTTCCCCGCGCGGCTGCTCGTCATCGGCGGCGGGTACATCGCCTGCGAGTTTGCGTCGATCTTCAACGGGCTCGGCTCACGCGTGACCCAGCTGTACCGGGGCCCGCAGGTGCTGCGCGGCTTCGACGACGACGTGCGGCACTTCCTCGGCGCGGAGATGATCAAGAAGGGCGTGGACCTGCGCCTGAATGCGGGCGTGACGTCGTTCGAGCGTACCGCGGACGGGCTGATGGTTCGACTGCAGGACGGCGGCAGCCTGATCGTCGATGCCGTGCTCTGCGCCACCGGACGCGTGCCGAACGTCGAAGGCCTGGGGCTCGAAAGAGCCGGCGTAGCGCAGGGCGCCGACGGCGCCGTGCTGGTCGACGAGCACTACAGGACGAACGTGCCCTCGATCTACGCCGTGGGAGACGTCACCGCGCGAGTACAGCTCACGCCCGTTGCCCTCGCCGAAGCGATGGTGGTCGTCGATCACCTGTTCGGGCCCGCCTCGGGCGCGACGCCTCGCGCGATGAGCTACGAGTTCATTCCGACGGCGGTATTCACCCACCCCAATGTCGGCACCGTGGGCATGACGGAGGCCGAGGCACGCAGGGACCTGGGCGTGGTCAGCGCCTATCGCAGCGAGTTCAAGGCGCTCAAGCACACCCTGAGTGGCAGCAGCGAGCGCACCCTGATGAAGCTGATCGTGGAGGAAGCGACCGATCGCGTCGTCGGGCTGCACATGGTGGGCGCGGACGCAGGCGAGATCGTCCAGGGCTTCGCCGTCGCCATGAAAGCGGGCGCAACCAAGGCGGACTTCGACCGCACCATCGGCATCCACCCGACCGCGGCCGAGGAGTTCGTCACCATGAGGACGCCGGTGGCCGCGACGCCTTAGGCAGCCACGGTCGCGCAGAGAGTCGTCGCACTGATCGAATCGCTCGCGTTTTGCAATCCCATTGGAGGTTTGACATGAACAGCCCTGAAACACAGCTCGCGAAATCAACACTGGTCATGAAGGTGGTCGGGTGGGCGTGCCTGGTGGGCCTGCCCGCGCGGCAGTGCTCTATGCGCCGGGGATTCTCTGGGGTTCGGTTCCGCTCGACTACTGCTGGCCAAGCATCGGGCCGGCTCATCCGCCCTCGCCGTATCACGGGCTGCATCCTTATTTCTTCATGATCGCGGCGATGTACGTGTCGTACGGATTGCTGATGGTCCGCGGCGCGCGCGATCCGAAGCGCAATGCCGCGCTGTTCGACTACGGCATCGTGTCGAGCATCATCCACGGCGGGATCATGATCCCCCAGGCCTTCATCTACCCCGATGAGCACGCCCACATGTGGGCGGACATTCCGTTCGCCTTCGCGATCGCCCTGGCGTGCTGGCTCTGGTACCCGGACCGCATGACTCGCGTGAGCAGAGCTTGAGTTCGGGACCGGCGATGGCCGAGCTGGATATCGTCGTCATCGGCAGCGGTTTCGGCGGCAGCGTCGCGGCCAACCGGCTGGCGCTCGCGGGCAAGCGGGTGCTGGTGCTGGAGCGCGGGCCGTGGCGCGACTCGGTGCCCGTCCGTTCCATGGGCATAGAGCGGCGCTCGCCCTTCCCGTACGGTGGCAACGCCGTCACCCACTTTCTTCACTCGCTGCATCGGGGCCGGTTCAGCCTGCGCTTGAACAGCACCGGCATGTTCGAGATCGTCTCGTTTCCCGGCCTGTACGCGCTGGCCGCGTCCGCTGTCGGGGGCGGCAGCACGGCCTACGGCGGCCTGCTGGTGCCGCCGACCAACCCCGGCCTCTGGCGTGATCGCCACCCGGCACTCGACCCGGCCGACATCGAGCGCTACTACGACAAGGTGATCAGCGACATGGGCGGGGTACGCCTTTCGCGAGAGCAGCCGCTGCCACAGTCGATCTGGGACCATCTGCCCGATAGCCCGAAACGACGCTGCCGCCCGGCGGATCCGCAGCCGTACATGGGGATGCTGTTCCCGCCGACGATGGCACAGGCCGGGGCGGTCACCAGGTCGGGTCCGACGGGCGTGGAGCGGGAGTACTGTTCGTTCGACGGCGACGGGTTCCTGGGTTCGCGCGGCGGTACCAAGGCATCGGTCGACTTCGTCTACCTGGCTCCGGTGCTGGACAAAGGGGTCACGGTTCGCGACCTGTGCGAGGTCAGCGGGATCAAGCGCTTGCCTCCGGCGGACGGCCCGGGCTACATCGTGGAGTTCCGGGACCTGGCGACCGGCACGCACGAGTATGTCCGTGCCAGGCAGGTGGTTCTCGCCGCAGGAACACTCAACACGCTTCGGCTGCTGTTTGCGGCCGCCGGGCAGCCCGACGGGCTGGCTCCGATGCCGGCGCTCGGCCGGTCCTTCTTCGCGAACGGCGACCTGGTCGGCGCGTGGATGAAGCCGTCCGCGCCGGTCTCCAGCTTCAGGTCCGCGACGTCACTCGGCGAATTCACCGTCGACGGATACGAGTCGAGGACCTTCGGCGTCGGGAGTCTCGCCGGCTTCGACACCTGGCCGCTGCCCGCATTCGTGAAACGCAGGCTGGAGAAAGTCTTCTTCATGTACGCGATGGGCGCCGACAGCGGCAAGGCAGGTTTCACTTTCCCGGGCGCGCGACTCCAGAGCGACTACGACTACCGGCAGGAGCCCGTATACGACGAGCTGCGGGAGGCGTATCGCGTTTTCGCGGCCGAAACCGGGGACCGGGTGATTCCGATCGGGAAGCCGCTGAGCCCGCACATGAGCGGGGGTGCGCGACTCGGTGCGAACGCCGGCGAGGGCGTCGTCGACCACCGCGGCGAGGTGTATGGCAACCCGGGACTCTACGTGGCGGATGCGGCAGCCCTGCCGGCGGCGCCGGGTGGCCCGCCCTCGGTCGCAATCGCGGCGTGGGCACATCACGTTGCAGACGGACTGGAGTGATGCGATGACAAAGAAGATCTACGGCCAGCTGCTCAGCCGGGCCGGGCGCACCTGCTGGGCGGCACACGAGTGCGGACTCGACTTCGAACAGGTCGATGTGCCGGTCGGCGCGCCGATCGAGCGGAAACCCGCGGAGCTGATCGCCGTCAATCCGGCGGGGACGATTCCAACCTATGTCGATGGCGACTTCGTCATGACCGAATCCTTCGCCATCGGCCTGTATCTCGCGCGCAAGTACAGGCCGCAACTGATGGGCGACAGCCTTGAAGAAGAGGGGAAGGTCTACCAGTGGACGCTGTTTGCCGCGACCGATCTCGAGAAGGCCGCGCTGGAGATCATCAACAATTCCGGCTTTGACGCCGGCCACCCGCTCGACGCCCCGAAGCTGCAGGCGGGCCAGGCGAAGCTCCAGAAGATTCTGGCGAAACTGAATGGTGAGCTTGCGGGCCGCGACTATCTGGTCGGCAGTCATTTCACGCTGGCCGACCTGAACGTGGCCTGTCTCATCGCGTTCCCGGTCGTGGCGTCGCTCGATCGCAGCGCCTGCGGCAATGTCGAGGGCTGGCTGCAACGCTGCGTGGCGCGGCCGGCGTTCGCGCAATCGCTGCCGCCGGAACTGGTTGGCGTGATTCGGGCCCAGATGAAGGTGACCGGCGGGGCGTAGTTGGATGCCCGGTCGCCGGCGCCGGATCAACTGGCCAGTCGCCTCAGCACGACGGTCGCGGTAACTCCGAGCAGGAACGACAGGACGGCCATCATCGTGACCGTTACCAGCACGCCCGGGTCGTGAGCGAACACCTGGCTCGCGATCGCCATCCCTATCGGCGCATTGCGTATGAAGGTCATGATGGCCAGCGCCCGCCGGTTCTCCTCCCGCGGTCCGCCAGCCAGGTAGCCCGTGGCAAAGGCAAGCGCGAAGAACAGCACGCCACCGATGAGCGCGCCGGATCCCACGCCGACAATTGCTCCGTAGTTGACGACTAACACCTGCACGAAGAACACGGCAAGCAGGATGAGCGCAGCACGGTGCATGACCGCGCTGAATCGGTCCACGCTCGCTCCACGCCGCGACCTCAGGAACACCCCGAGCCCCAGCGGCAACGCAACGGTCACGACCAGCTTCACCAGCAGGCCGACACGATCCACGTGCACGTCGGGCAGCGCGAGCGAAAGTACCGAGGGCAGGAAGATGACCGTAATGGAGGCCAGGAGCGCCAGCAGGGCGACCGCAAATCCCGCGTTGCCCTTGGCGATCTGGACGAGCTTGGGGCCGGTCTCCGTACCTGCGCCGAGGGCATAGATCACGATCCCGATCTGCATCGCCGCGCCCATCGGGATCAACCGGGTGATCACGACCGCGATCAGCGGAACCAGGACCACGTTCGCGGCCAGCGAGGACACGAGCAGGCGCCTGTCGCGCAGCGGCTCGATGATCTGCCGCACGGTCAGCTCCAGGCCGGTGCTGAACATCACCGTGACCAGGAAAGCGAGGGACACTAAGGGAAGCGTCTGCGACAGTACCTGGTGGAGCATGTTTCCTGATGCCGATGAAGGCGCGACAAGGATTACGATAGACGCAGCACTTTAAGGCATCGCCGCCGTCATCGCCCCCCCTCGGAGGGGGGTCATGGCGCCGGGCACCTGCCGCATCATTTCACCCATCAACTGGCGCCGTTGCAAAGTGCGCCGAGGTAACAGCAATGACGAGCACCAAGGGTTCACGGAAGGGCAGGAAGACGGCGCGCAAGGAAACGCCCGGGAAGGCTGAACGGCCGGTAAGACCTGGAACGGCCGGCGATTCGGTCATTGCCGAAGCCGTCTCTTTCGGCAAGGAGGCGCTCGGTCTCGGCGACCCCGCCACGAGGCTGCGAGCCGTCGCGTCGCTCGGCACGTCGCTGCTGCGGGTCAACCGCGGCGTGATCGCCAAGGGTCACCGGCAGGCGCCGGAGAAGCCGCTCGAGCTGTTCGAGGCCGAGTACTGCCCATTCTGCCGGCACGTGCGCGAGGCCCTGACCGAGCTCGACCTCGACGCGATGATCTACCCCGTCCCGAAGCGCGGGACGCGCTTCCATCCGCGCCTGAAGAAGCTCAGCGGCAAGACCAAGGTCCCGTTCCTGCACGACCCGAACACCGGCAAGAAGATGGGCGAGTCAGAAGCCATCGTGGAGTACCTGTACAAGCAGTACGGCCATGCCTGGGAGAAGGTCCCGGAGCGCAGGATCAGCACGTCGACGCTCGCGAGCGCCTCGCGCGGCAAGAACGGCATGTTCGCCCACGCCAGCAAGAAGCCGCGAAAGGCGCTGGAGCTCTACTCGTGGGAGGGCAGCCCGTACGCGCGCCTCGCCCGCGAGACGCTCTGCGAACTCGAGATCCCCTACCTGCTGCACAACGTCGGCAAGACGCCGGGCTCGCATGCGGACTACATGCCGCCCGAGTACCGCGCCGAGTACATGCACGACTACATGCCCGGCACCGAGAACCGCCGCAAGATGCTGGCTCGAGCGGGCAAAGTGCAGGTGCCCTACCTCATCGACCCGAATACCGGCGTCGCGATGTTCGAGACCCGGAAGATCCAGGACTACCTGAGGAAGACCTACGGCGCCTGAGTCGAGCGCGGCTTTTTAGCACCAACTCGCGGCTTCATCGCCCTGAAGAGTCCCCGTGCCGATACTCGACGAGCGAACGTTCAGGCATTTCAAGGTCGTCCCGGCCACGCCGGTGATCGGCGGCACGATCGAAGGCCTGCACCTGTCCGAGCTGGACGACGAGTCAGCCGCGGAGCTGCGCGAAGCCTTGTGGCAGTACGGCGTGCTGTTCGCCGGCGAGCAGCACCTGACATTCGACCAGCAGAAGAAAGTGGCGCTGCATTTCGGCGAGGAACTGGAAAGGCACAGCTTCGGCAAGACGCTGGCAGACCAGGGACATCCGGAGGTGCTGGTCATCGAGAAGTACCAGTCGGACAAGGCCCGGACCACGACCGACATCTGGCACCACGACGTCACCGCCCGCAGGCACCCGAACATCATGTCCATCCTGCAGGCGGACGAAGTGCCGTTCGGCGCAGACACGATGTGGGCCAGCGCCACGGCCGCCTACGACCGGCTGCCTTACGCACTGAAGCTGCTGTTCCTTAACCTCGACATCGAGCACGACACGGTCTATATGGCGCTGCGGCACGGATTCGGCGATGCCACCACCGACCCGGAGAAGCTGATCAAGCTGGGCGAGGTCGCGACGCACCCTGCCGTCATCAACCATCCGTTCACCGGCCGCCTGGGCATGTTCATCGGCAACGGCTACGTCAAGCGCGTGCACGGCTACACCGCGGAGACCAGCGAGCTGATCCTGAGGCTCGCGAACGAACTGCCGACGGTTCCGGAACTGCAGGTGCGTCACCAGTGGCGCAAGGGCGACGTGGCGCTCTGGGACAACTTCGGCACGCTGCACTACGGGGTCACTGCCGACCTGGGCAACCAGGTGCGCCGTCTTTATCGCGTCGCGGCGTGGTCGAAGAACGTCCAGCCGTCGCTGGACCGCGCGGCGGCAGTGCGCGAACTGATGGCGTCGAGGTCGTAGGGCGGCAAATCTGGCCATCTACGACGGATTCAAATATTGCGGTGGAATGTGCGAACGCTAACGTTGGCGGATGAAAGTGCGTGAGCTACTGCGCCTACTGCACGACGACGGCTGGTTGCTTGTCGCAACCCGGGGCAGCCACCGCCAGTTCAAGCATGCTACTAAGCCCGGGCGCGTGACGGTTCCGGGATGACCCAGCGACGAGTTGGCACCGGGCACGCTCAACAGTATCCTCAAGCAGTCTGGCCTGAGGCGAAATTAGGGTAACTGTCATGCGCTACGCAGTCGTCATTGAAACCGCGGGCTCGAATTACTCGGCATATGTTCCCGATTTGCCAGGCTGTGTCGCCACGGGTACGACCCTGGCGGAAACGGAACGAGCGATCCGCGAGGCAATCGAATTTCACCTCGAAGGAATGCGCGATGACGGTACGCCGATCCCTCCTCCTTCCAGCCGCGTCGACTACGTGGAAGTTGCCGCCTGACAAGTCGCTGGACCGCACGCAGTCGCGCGCTTCGGGAGACCCCGATACTCGCGGTCGCGCCGCTTTGCTAGGGTCAGGCCCATGAAAGTCATCATCGTTGGCGGAGTGGCCGGTGGGGCGTCCTGCGCGGCGCGCCTGCGCAGGCTGGACGAGAAGGCCGAGATCCTGATGGTGGAGCGCGGACCGTACATCTCGTACGCGAACTGCGGGCTGCCGTATCACATCTCGGGTGTCATCGCGAAGGAGTCGAGCCTGCTGGTCGCGAACGAACAGGTGTTCCGCGGGAACTTCGCGATCGAGGTGCGCACGGGCTGCGAGGCGATCTCCATCTCGCCGAAGCAGAAGACCGTGGAACTGCGCAACGTTGCTACGGGTGAGGTGACGACCGAGTCCTACGACAAGCTGGTGCTGTCGCCCGGCGCGCCCTCGGTCCGGCCGCCACTGCCCGGCATCGACCTGCCCGGCATCTTCCAGGTACGCACGGTGCCGGACGCGCGGGCGATCCGTGAGTGGATCGAGCGAGGCACGACCTTCCTCGCGGGGATGAACAGCTACTCGGGCATCCAGTTCGTGAAGCCGCCGAGGCGTGCGGTGGTGATCGGCGGCGGCTTCATCGGGCTCGAGACCGCCGAGAACCTGATGCACCTCGGCTTCGAGGTGACGCTCGTCGAGATGCTCGACCAGGTGCTCGCCCCGCTCGACCGGGAGTTCGCGCACCTCGTCGAGGAGTACCTGAAGCGGCACGGCCTCCACCTGGCGCTCAACGACGGCGTGGCCGGATTCAGGCAACTGGACGGCGGCGCACTCGAAGTACAGACGAAGTCCGGCAAGGCCTACCCGGCCGACCTTGTGATCCTCGCACTCGGCGTGCGACCGGACACGACGCTGGCCAGGGCGGCCGGTCTCGAGATCGGCGAGCGCGGCGGGATCCGCGTTGACGAGCAGATGCGCACCAGCGACCCCGACATCTTCGCCGTCGGTGATGCCATCGAGGTCCGGGACTTCGTGACCGGGCAGTGGAGTCTCATTGCCCTCGCTGGTCCTGCGAACCGGCAGGGACGCATCGCCGCCGACGTCATCGCGGGACGCGACTCGCGCTTCCGCGGCACGCAGGGTACATCCATCATCGGGCTCTTCGGCGGCGCGGCCGCCTGGACCGGTGCCAGCGAGAAGACGCTGAAGAAGCTCGGCGACCAGGACTTCGAGAAGATCTATCTCTTCCCGAACTCCCACGCCGGCTACTACCCGGGCGCGAAGATGATCGGACTGAAGGTGTTGTTCAGGAAGTCCAATGGGCGGCTGCTTGGCGCGCAGGCGCTCGGCGAGGATGCGGCGGCCGTCGACAAGCGCGTGAGCACGCTCGCGGTCGCCATCCAGATGCGGGCGACGGTCCACGACCTCGAGGAAGCTGAGCTCTGCTACGCGCCGCAGTTCGGCAGCGCCAAGGATGCGGTCAACTTCGCGGGGATGGTCGCGGCCGACGTGCTGGCGGGTGACATGCCCATCGCCCACTGGGGCGACACGAAGGACGCCTTCCTGCTCGACGTCCGCCAGCCGGCCGAGCTGGTCGTGGAAAGCCTTCCGGGCGCCGTCAACATACCGCTGGGGCAGCTCCGCGCGCGCCTCGGCGAACTACCACGCGACCGCGAGATCATGATCGTCTGCCGTTCGGCGCAGCGCGCCTACTACGCGACGCGCATCCTGCTGCAGAACGGGTTCCGGGCGCGAAACATCTCAGGCGGCATGCTCTCGCACGCGATGCTCTCGCCGGATTGATACCACGGGAGCGGCGCGAGGCCGGGGCCTGGCCTGTGCGCCTCAGGCTGTCGCGTGAGTGGGTGACGGTCGGGAGCAACTCCTCCCGACCGTCACGCAGGCAATTACTCCTTCGGCGCCGGGTCCACCGAGATCGCAAGAGCCTCGGTGTAGGTGATCTCGACGGTATCGCCGACCTTCACGCCCTCGAGCTTCTCAGGGTGCAGTACCTTGATCGTCTTGGACTTGCCGCCCGGCCCCTGGAACGTGACCGACGGCGCCTTGGTGTCGATTGCCGTGATCAGCACCGTCACCGTGGTCTGCTGAGCGATCGCGCCTGCCGGCATGTTGCCGAGCGCGGCCGCACCCGCGGCCACGGTGGTCTCCGGAGCAACCGCCGTGCCACCCTTCTTGACCTCGTAAGCGAGCGCTTCCGCGTACTTGGCGGTGATCACGTCGCCGACCTTCACTTGGGCAAGGTTCTTCACGTTGTCGCCGGCGACGAAGCTGAATTCCTTGCCGTCCTCGGTCTTGACGGTGACTTCGCGTGTCGCCTGGTCGATCTGCGTGACCGTCGCGGTGACGGTCGTGGACGCCACCACGGCCTCGCCGACTGGCGCCGCGGCGGGGGTCTCGGCGTATGACACGGTAGCCAGGCCCAGGACACCTGTAACGCAGGCGGCGGCAATCGAGGCTCGGAATGTATTCACTAATGTCTCCTTGAAGCAGTCAGGACTCGTTGCGCCCGGTGTCCGGTGTTCGGCCGGGGCGCGTGGGAGGATCGTCCCGGCACGGGTGGTGCCCTGTCGGGGTGGCGATTCTACCGTGCACTGAAGCCTCCCGCGAAGGCTGAATCGAACCTAGGCATTTGACGCAGCACGCCCGCCCGTGGTCCGGGGGGAAGATAAGAGCGCCGTAGCAGGGAAATGTCCGCGGCTACAGTCAGCGCCCGCGGTCCCGCCGCTTCGGCAGGAGACCGTCATGAATTCGCAGATCCGGAACGAATCGTCGATTTCCCGGCGCAGCGTGCTCGCCGGCTCCGCAACACTGCTCGCTGGAGGCGGGATCGGCGCGGGGCTCACGGCCCTTGCGGCCGCACCTGCCGCGCCGGAGGGCGCGCCTCCCCTGCCGTGGAAGTGGGTGAATCTCGACCCGCTCGAGGCCGGGCGGCGGGCCTATCGCTACTACAAGGAGAAAGGCGGCTGCGGCACGGCCTCCTACCTGAGCCTGCTCAGCCTGCTGAAGGAGCAGGTCGGCCACCCCTGGACGACCATGCCCGACATGATGATGGCGCACGCGGCCGCGGGATTCGGCGGCCACGGCACGCTCTGCGGCGCGCTGGCCGGCGTCTCCACCATCATCAACATGGTCACGTTCGGTGAGAAGCGCGACGAGTACCAGCAGAACAACCAGATCATCGACCGGCTCTTCTACTGGTACGCCGCGCAGGACTTCCCGCCCACCCGGTTCGACGACCTGTCGCCGATGCCGAAGCAGATACAGGTGAAGGCCATGTCGCCGCTCTGCCACACCTCGGTGTCGAAATGGGCGATGGCGGCGGGCGCGACGATCAAGTCAGACGCGAAGATCGAGCGCTGCGCAAAGGTTGCAGGCGAAGTCGCCTACACCGTGACCGGCGCGCTCAATGAGTACTTCGCCGGCAACTGGGTGCCGCCGGTGTGGAAGCCTTCGCCCGAGGTCGAACACTGCGTCAAGTGCCACGGGCCCGACGTGCCGCCGCAGAAGGCGCGCAAGTGGAACCAGCAAGGGCACATGGATTGCCTGATGTGCCACACCGATCACATGGCGTGATCACGAAATTGCCTGCTCCGAGCAGATTCGCGGGTCGACATCGCCTCGCCCGGGACGTCAGGCTTGCGCCCGATACCGGCCTTGTCATCGCCGGTTACTGTAACTACACTAACCAGTGCGCCTCACCTTCGATCCCGCGAAGCGAACGCGTACGCTGGCCGAGCGGGGCCTCGACTTCCGTGACGCCATATCCGTGTTTGCAGGCACGACGGTTGAGATCGAGGACACGCGCCAGGATTATGGGGAGCGCCGGATCATCTGCTACGGCCTGCTATCAGGACGCATGGTGGTCGTCGGTTACACGCCGCGCGGCGCGGCCCGGCACGTATTCAGCATGAGGAAAGCCAATGCCCGTGAGAAAGAGCGCCTCGCGCCGCACTTTGAGGTCGAACCTGGAGAAGGTTGACTCCCACGTGATCCGACGCAGCGAATACCTCGAACTGCCGGAACTCACGGATGAGATGCTCGCGCGGGCAGTGGTCAACAGGGGCGGCCGACCGAGATCTACCAATCCACGCAAACTGCTCACGCTGCGCCTGCCGGCGAACGTCATCGAAAGATGGCGGGCAACGGGTCCGGGCTGGCAGACCCGCATGGCGGATCGGCTCAGTCGAGGCCCTGCGAAGGAAGCGGGACGCCGAACGCCTTGATCGCGTCGCTCGTTCGACCACGGGCTTTGTCGCGGCCGCGACGGCCGCGCCTCAGCTTCTGACGCGCTCGCTCTTCGGGTCGTACATCGGCGCGATGGAAACGACCGCCCCAACGCGCCGGTCGTTGATTTCGATTTCGAACCGGTGCGCACGCAGGAACTCCGCGGTCACGCCTTTCTCGTGCTCAACGACGCCGAGTCCCACGGATGCGCCGAGCGTGTGGCCGTAGGCACCGGCGCGAATGTATCCGCAGTAGCGGCCGTCGCAGAGGATGGGCTCGTGGTGCAGGAGCAGCGGCTCCGGGTCCTCGAGCAGGAACTGCACCAGCCTGCGAGCGGGCGCACCGCGCGCCTTCTGTACCACGAGCGCCTCGCGACCGATGAAATCGCCCTTGTCGAAGTCCACCACGAAGCCGAGCCCCGCCGCGAGCGGCGTGTCGGTGTTGTCGATGTCGACGCCGTAGTCCCGGTATCCCTTCTCGAGCCTCAGGCTATCGAGCGCCATTAGGCCGCAGTGCACGGGCCGCACGCCCTGCCGTTCGATGCCCGACACCAGCGCTTCGTACACCGTGTGACTGAACTCGGTGGGCACGTAGAGCTCGTACCCCAGCTCGCCCATGTAGGTGACGCGCACGAGCAGCACCCGCGCGTAGCCGATGTCCACCTGGCAGCTCGCGCGGTACGGCACGCGGTCCGTCGACAGGTCCGCGCCGGTGATGGCTTCGAGCAGCCGCCGTGATTCGGGGCCCTGCAGGCTGAGCAGCGTGTACGCAGACGTCACGTCCGAGACGGAGCAGTGCTCATCCGCACGTGTGTGTCGGCGCATCCAGCTCATGGTCGGCCGCTGCAGCACGTCCGCGGTGACGAGCAGGTACTCGCCTTCCGACAGGCGCGTGATGGTGAGGTCCGAGACGATGCCGCCCTTCGGATTCAGCCACTGCGTGTAGACGTTCCGCCCGACCGCCGGCAGCGAGTTGGCGCTCACGCGATCGAGCACGCGCGCCGCATCCCTCCCCTGCACCAGGAATTTGCCCATGAAGGACTTGTCGAACAGGCCCACGCTCTCGCGCGTCGCACGGTGCTCGATAGCAGCGTACTCGAACCACGGTTGTCGCCCGTAGCGGTACTGGACCTCGGGCATCGCTGCCGTCCTGCGAGAACCAGCGCGGCATTTCCCAGCCGCTGAGAGTCGTGAATGACGCGCCGCGCGCGACGTATCGTCGTGCAACACGAGGCGTCGCACGTCGCGCGCCGTCTTGTGCTTGTAGTTCGGGAGCCCGGCGTGGCTGAACACGTAGCCGAGCGTCGCGGGCGTACGGTCCGCGAGGAACCAGCGTGACGATTCGTAGGGCTGGGTGCGCGCGAGCGTGATGCCGGTGACGTCCTGCGACGAGTCGCCGGTCGCGATCAGCTCCGCCATGATCGCGCCCATGCCGCCCGAAGAGAGGATGCCGAGCGAGTTCAAGCCGCTCGCAACGAAGAGCCCGTCGAGCTCGGGGCTCTCCCCCATCAGGAATCCGCCGTCCGGCGTGAAACTCTCGGGCCCGCAGAAGAAGGTCTTGATGCCGGTGTCGCGCATGGCGGGAAGCCGCGCGAACGCCTTCTCGAGGAACGGCGTCATGCGCTCCCAGTCGGGCGGCAGGGTCAGGAAGCTCGCGTCCTCGGGGATACGCTCCGGAGACCACGCGGCCGCGTCCGGGCTCGAAGAGCCCGAACAGCAGTCCGCCGCCCTCCTCGCGCAGGTAGGCGTAGGCCTCCGGGTCCTCGACCACCGGCAGGTCGCCGTGGATGCCGGGCATGGGCTCGGTGAGCAGGTAGTAGTGCTCGGCCGCCTGCAGCGGCACGGATACGCCGACCTTCGCGGCGAGCTGGCGCGACCACGCGCCCGCTGCGAGCACCACGGCCTCGGCCTCGATGTCGCCCTGCGCGGTCCTGACGCCGATGACGCGATTGCCACGGACCAGGAAATCGGTGCCAGGCACCGACTCGAAGATGCGGACGCCCTGCTGCCGCGCGCCCTTCGCGAACGCCATCGCTAGGTCCACCGGATTCACGCGCCCGTCCGACGGCGTGTAGATGCCCGAGACGAGGTCGCCCGTCTCGAGCAGCGGGAACATGGCCTTGATCTCGGATGGCGACAGCTCGAACTTCTCGAGGCCCTGGGAGCGCGCGAAGTTCATCTCGCGGCGCTGGCTCTCGCGGCGCGTGGCGTTGGTCGCGACGTGCAGGTGCCCGATCGCCTTGAAGCCCGTCGCGAGACCCGTCTCCGCCTCGAGGGTCGCGCAGAGATCGCGTGTGTATCGCTGCGACCAGAGCAGGGTCTCGTTCGCCATGCCGGCGGAGGCGATGAGTCCTGCCGCGTGCCAGGTCGTACCGGAGGTCAGGCGGTCGCGCTCGAGCAGCACGACGTCACGCCAGCCCAGGCGCGCAAGGTGGTAGGCGATGCTGAGGCCGATCACGCCGCCGCCGATGACGACGGCGCGCGCGTGGCGCGGGAGGGAATCGCGGCTCATCGTCCCGCGTATTACGCGATCGCTTGCCGGCTGCGCAAGCCCTCGGACGATCCCTGGAGTGGCCGCCGGGTCAGCGCCGGCGGAAGAAGTTCGGCCGCGACGAAGCCGACGCCGGCCGCTCGTCCTTGTGGCGGAAGTTGATGCGGCCCTTGGTCAGGTCGTACGGGGACATCTCGAGCGTCACCTTGTCGCCAGCGAGGATGCGGATGCGGTGCTTGCGCATCTTGCCGGACAGGTAGGCGGTCACCGAGACGCCGTTCTCCAGCGTGACGAGAAAACGCGTGTCGGGCAGCACCGTGCTCACGGTGCCCTGCATGTCGATCAGTTCTTCCTTGGCCAAATCCATCACCTCATGAACAGCGGGGAGTGCCGTGACAGTGAGATGAACGGAAGCGCGTGGGGTGGCACGCCGGTGGCGTGCGGGCTCGAAGGGGCCCTGGTTGCGCTTCTGCTGACGACGACGTCAGGCGGCGCGCGCACAATAGCAGAAAATAGGCCGGCGCGGCGCCCCGGAAGCGTGTATAGTCCGCCGCGGGTAGTCACCCTTCTCCTTTCTGTCTCGGGCCAGCGGCGCCATTCCAGGCGCCATCCAGCCCCCAGCGCTAAGCCGAAGAGTTTCCGATCCACGTGGCACCGTTGCCACGCGCCTGTGATCGTCCAGCCTCGGCCGGGGATGTCAGTCGCGCAGCCCCGTTTGCCTTTTTCCCCGGTCCGGAATCCGATACGCCCTTGCGGGCACGGCCACACGGACCCTTTGTAGCGAGTATTTTTCAATGAGCAAGATCTACGTTGGTAACCTTCCCTTTTCGGCCGACGAGGCCGCTGTCCGCACGTTGTTCGCGACGCACGGCACCGTCGAGTCCGTCGCCATCATCACCGACCGTGACACCGGTCAGCCGCGTGGCTTCGGCTTCGTCGAGATGTCGAACGCCGACGCCGCCCGCGCCATCCAGAACCTCAACGGCCACCAGATGGATGGTCGCGCCCTGAAGGTGAACGAGGCCCAGGCCAAGACCGATCGTCCGCGCCGCGCCTGGTAACAGTCCCGCACACGCGGGCCTGAATCGCCCTTCCGCTGCGGGTCGCCGCCGCGGTTGGGCGTGATGCGAACGGCCCCTCACGGGGCCGTTTCGCTGTTAGGATTTCCAACCCTGTACCCGCCCTCGCCCGGCCGGGCGCGAACAGGGAGGAGCTCCTGATGAAACCACTGGCAGTCATCACAGGCTTCGGCGGCATCAATGCGGCCGGCCGCAGTTCCGCCCACCACGGCTATCGGCGCACGATCATCGACGCCCTGGACCCGGGCGCCGCCGAAGGGACGCTCCGGGCCCTGGCCGCACTGATGCGCGTCGAGGGCAGGATCGACGCCGAGAAGCGCCGCTACATCCTCGATCACACGCTGGTCCGCGGCATCGACCACGAATTCCTGGACGTCCGCAAAGTGCCCTGGAACGCCCGCGCCCGGCTGGCCGACGGGCAGGGACCGGTCTCGTTCGAAATGGCGCAGCGCGACCTGCCACATCGCCTGCACAAGGGCTGGACGGTCGATGCGGCCGACGCCGGCCGGGTTCGCGTGACCGTCAGCGAAGGCGCCGAAGTCCTGCTGCCGGTGACGAGGTCGCTCGAGGTCAGCGCGGCCGGACAGCTGCCGACGGGTTTCGATCCGAAAGCACTGTACCCGGGACGCGGCCACCCCCGGGCCGTGCAGATTGCGCTCTTCGCCGCGAACGACGCGCTCGGGTCCCTCGGGATTCCCTGGAGCACGCTGATGCGGCACGTCGCCCCGGATCGCGTCAGCGTCTATGCGGGAAGCGCCCTGGGACAACTCGACCAGGAGGGCACGGGCGGCCTGCTCGGCTCGCGCGGCCGTGGCGTGCGGCCCACCTCGAAGCAGATACCCATGGGCCTGGCCGAGATGCCGGCCGACTTCATCAATGCTTACCTCCTCGGCAGCGTCGGCCAGACCGGTCACAACATGGGGGCCTGCGCGACGTTCCTCTACAACCTGCGGCACGGCATGTTCGACATCCAGTCGGGGCGGTCGCGCGTCGCCCTGGTCGGCGGCGCGGAGGCCCCGCTTTGCCCGGACGTGATCGAAGGTCTCTCGACGATGGGCGCGCTGGGAACCGACCAGGCACTGCTCGAGTTGGATCGGCACCTTGGGCGCACCGAGCCGGATCTCCGCCGCGCCTGCCGGCCGTTCGCGGAGAACTGCGGGTTCACCATTGCGGAGGGCGGACAGTACGCCGTGCTGATGGACGAAGCCCTGGCCCTCGAACTCGGCGCCACGATTCACGGCGCGGTCACCGACGTCCTGGTGCACGCCGACGGCTACAAGAAGTCGATCTCCTCGCCGGGCGTCGGCAACTACATCACCTTCGCCAAGGCCGTCGCGCGCGCGAAGCGGGACTTCGGCCAGAAGGCGGTTCGCCATCGCAGCTTCGTGCAGGCCCACGGCACGGGCACGCCGCAGAACCGCACGTCGGAATCGACGATTCTGAACGGGGTCGCCGAGGCGTTCGGGATCGAGGACTGGCCGGTGGCCGCGATCAAGTGCTTCGTCGGCCACACCATGGCCGCAGCCGGGGGCGACCAGCTCGCGTCGTCGCTGGGCGTGTTCGCGCACGGCATCCTGCCGGGCATCGCGACGATCGAGGAGGTCGCGGCCGACGTCGTGCGCGAGCACCTGCGAATCTCGCCCGAGCCGCTGCGACGCGATCCCGCGGAGTGGGAGCTGTCCTTCCTGAATTCAAAGGGATTCGGGGGCAACAACGCGACGGCGACGATCGCGTCGCCGCGCATTGCAATGGAGTTGATCGAAAAGCGGCACGGTGGCGCCGCGCTCACGAAGTGGCGCCATCGCAATGAGGCGCCCTCGCGACAGGCCGAGAAGTGGGACCGCGACCTGACCCACGGAACCGCGGAGATCGTCTACCGTTTCGACCACGAGGTCAGGAACGAGGGACACGTCCGCATCGAGGACGGAACGATGTACATCGAGGGCCTGGCTCCGATCCGGCTCGTGGACTGAGCTGGGCGCGCGCCGACGCTGCTAGCGCCTCCTGCCTCCAAGCAGCAGGAGAGCGCCGCCGATCGCGATCGCCCCCACGCCCGCCCAGGCCGGAATGCTGACCCTCTCCTTTTCCTGTACCGAGAACTCGATCGGGCCGAGCTTCGTCTCATGGGTCTCTTTCGTGTAGCTGAAGCCCCGGTACACGAGGCCCAGGGTACCGGCCGCGATCAGCACGACTGCCACGATCCTTACGAAGTTCAATTCCTGGTCCCCTGCGGTTCAGTCATCGTGCCCATGGTCATTGCCCCCGCCTTTGCCATTGCCGTTGCCATTGCCATTGCCTTTGCCTTTGCCGTTTCCGTGCCCTGAGTTCTTTTCCGAATACTGCTTCGAGTGCTGCGCCTCCTGCTCGTAGTGCTGGCGCACGACAGGGTCGCTCGGCTGGTAGCGGTAATACTCGCCGCGAATCACCGGCTGCTGTTCGTATCGGGGATATCGATCACCCGTGTACTGCCGCTGGTATAGAGGCAGCGGAGCGGGCGGCGGCGCGGAATTGCGGTTCCACGTGTCCCAGCCGTGCCTTTCCTGCTCCCAGTGCTTTCCGTAGTGCTGGCCCCAGCGCGGCGGCTCGTCATAGGACCATCCGCGAAAGTACGGCGGAGGGCGCCGGTAGTAGCGTACGGGCACTCTCAGGACGTAGTAGGGAACGTACATGGGGGGAACCATCCCCCACGGCCCGTTGTACCAGGAGCTCGCGTACCAGTTGTCGTTCTGATACGCCCAGTACATTCCGTCGTAGAAGAAGAGATTGAAGCCGACCTGTGGCGCGTAGTAGACGGGGTAGCTCGGAACCCTCTGAAAATCCGGGTAGACCGGCAGGTTGATCCCGATGCTCACGTTGGGCGTCCCGATTGCGACGCTCACCTGGGCGCTGGTCGGGACAATCGGGGCCAGCAGCCCGGCCAAAAGAATGAACTTGTAGCGCATCTTCTGCTCTCCGGTAATGCGACCTGCGCCGCGGACCTGCAGTGGAACGGGAAAAGACCCCTGACCGCTCACGAACCAGCAGTCGTCTCAAGCAAGTAGACAGCACCCCGGCGGCTTTGTTCGCCGTCGATCGCGGAATTTGCCAGAAATGTGACGGTCGGCGCAGGCGCCGGACCCTGGGCAACGCAACCGGATGGCCGGCGCCACGCCGTCCTATCTGCCACGGAACACGGCCTCGCGACGCTCCACGAACGAGCGCACCCCTTCGGCCGCGTCCTCGCTGCGCATCACGTCCGCCATGCCGCGGAACGTGACGTCGATCGCCGCCGCTTCGCCCTCGAGCGCGCAGGTGCGCGACGAGCGCAGGCTGCCCTGCACGCCGAGCGGTGCCGCCTTCGCGACGCGGGAGGCAAGTGCGAGCGCCGCCTCCAGCTGTTTGCCCGGCGCGCAGACTTCCTGCACGAGCCCGAGCCTGTATGCGTCCTCCGCGCCGAGCTCGTCGCCCGTGAGCAGGTAGCGCTGCGCGTTGGCCCAGCCGATTTCCTTCGGCAGCCGCAGTGTCGCGCCGCCGCAGGCGTAGAAGCCCCGCCTGACCTCGAGCATCGCGAAGCGCGTGTCGCTGGCGGCGACGCGCAAATCAGTGTTGAGCAGCAATTCCCAACCCCAGGTGTAGCAGCGACCCTGCACGGCGATCACGAGCGGCTTCGACATGCGAGGACCGCTCATCGAGAACGGGTCGATCTCGTTCTCGCCGATCGGGAACGGGGACCCTGCCGCGAACGCTTCGGCCCAGTCGCCGAGGTCCACTCCCGAGGTGAAGTGCAAGCCTTCGGCCCAGATCACGCCGACCCACAGCTCTGGATCATGCTCGAGCTGATGAAACGCCCGCGCGAGCGCGTGGAACATATCGCGGCTGAGTGCGTTCATCTTCGCCGGGCGGCGCACGCCCATGACGAGCAGGTGATCCCGCCGTTCGACCTCGATGTCCATGTCGGAATTCCTCGCCGTGACTGACCGGTCAATGATGCCGCAGAATCGGCCGGCATGCTGATCGAGTCACGATGGTCCCTGGCGGTACTGATGCTGTCCATCGCCTGGGGCAACACATCGGTCGCCGCCGGAAAATCGGTGCCTGGCACCGTTTATCTGCGCATCACCATGGAGGCGCCGGGCTACGGCGGCCGCGACGCCTCCGACCACCGCTGGCTCGTGTACCTCGAGGGCTACATCGACACCGGGGCGACCGCGCGCCTCGAGCGGGCGCTCGACGGTCAACGGGTCCGCAGCGCGCTGGTGTACCTCGACTCGCCGGGCGGCCACGTGGTCGAGGCCATGGCCCTCGGGCGCATGCTCAGGGAGCGGCGCTTCGCGACCAGTGTCGGCGTGCGTTCGCCCGATGGCGTGCTGCCCCGGGCCGGTCACTGCTACAGCGCCTGTCCGATCGCCTATGCGGGCGGCGTGCGTCGATCGCTGGAACCGGGCTCGGTGCTGGGCGTGCACCGTGCGGAGAACAGCGTGCCCCTGCCCGACGAGACGGACTTCCAGAATTTCGTATCGGGGCAGACGTCGGATTACCTCGCCGAAATGGGCATCAGCGAAGAACTCGTGATGATCATGTCGAAGGTCCCGCACGACACGATTCGCGAGCTCACCGCGGACGAGGCTGTCGGGCTGGGCCTCGTGCACGATGCAGAAGCGGTCGGCGAATCCCTGCCACAGCGGCGGTAGATCGGCGGCGCCAAAGAGTGCAGCGATCCGACCGACGAGCCGCAACTCCGCCGAGATGACACGGGACCGAGCGCGTATATTCACATCCTGCAAGGTGTCCCGGCAAAAGCGATGCAGCGCATGGCCGGGCCTTCGTGCGCACGGGCGGACGAACCTGTGGGGCAGTCAACGTAGCATCGGAGGCAGGCAACCGTGACCCATCACTCCAACGCACCGACCGCGACCCCGCCCGGCACCCCGACGTTTCGTCTCGACATCATCGCCGGCCTGACGGCCGCCGCGGTGGTGCTGCCCAAGGCCATGGCCTACGCGACCGTGGCCGGCCTGCCCGTCGAGGTCGGCCTCTATACCGCCTTCATCCCGATGGTCATCTACGCACTGCTCGGCACGTCGCGGGTCCTGAGCGTGAGCTCGACGACGACGCTGGCAATCCTCGCCGGCACGCAGCTCGGCCTCGTCGTGCCGGACGGCGACCCCGCGAAGTTGATCACGGCCACCGCGACGTTGACCGCCATGGTGGGCGCGCTCCTGATACTGGCATCGGTGTTGCGCCTCGGGTTCGTGGCCACGTTCATTTCAGCGCCCGTGCTGACAGGGTTCAAGGCCGGGATCGGCCTCGTGATCGTTCTCGACCAGGTGCCGAAGCTACTGGGACTCCACATCGTGAAGCAGGGTTTCTTTCATGACCTGCTCAGCGTCGTGCAACACGTACCCGGGACCTCGCTCACCACGCTGGCAGTGGCTGCGGCGACCCTGCTCGTGCTGGTCGGCGTGGAGCGCCTGTGGCCGCGTGCCCCTGCGCCGCTGGTCGCGATCGGCGGGGCCATCGCTGCGTCGTGGTACCTCGGCCTGAATGCCCGGGGCGTCTCGATCGTCGGCCTGATCCCACAGGGATTCCCTGCGCTCACGATGCCCGACCTCGCGCTCGTCGCCGCGCTGGCTCCGGGCGCACTCGGCATGGCACTGATGAGCTTCACGGAGTCGATCGCAGCAGGGCGCGCGTTCGCGAGGCCGGCCGACCCCGTGATCAACGCCAACCGCGAACTGCTTGCAACCGGAGCGGCCAACCTCGGTGGCGCGCTGACCGGCGCTATGCCGGCGGGCGGCGGCACCTCGCAGACCGCGGTCGTGCGGGCCGCGGGCGGCGGGTCGCAGAAGACATCGCTCGTGACGGCTGGCGCGGCGGTCGCCACCATGCTGTTGCTCGCACCTCTGCTGGGCCTGATGCCGAACGCCACGCTCGCCGCGGTCGTGATCGTCTATTCGGTCGGCCTGATCCAACCCGCGGAGTTCCGCAACATCCGCCGGGTACGCACGATGGAGTTCCGCTGGGCGATGGTGGCCTGCCTCGGCGTGCTCCTGTTCGGCACGTTGAAAGGCATCGTGGTGGCGATCATCGTGTCGATGATCGGCCTGGCCAGCCAGGCCGCCAACCCGCGCGTCTACGTCATCGGCCGCAAGCGCGGTACCGACGTCCTCCGGCCGATCTCGCCCGAGCACCCGGACGACGAGACGTTTGACGGCCTGCTGATCCTGCGCCCGGAGGGGCGGCTGTTTTTCGTCAACGCACAGAACGTGGCGGACCAGATCGGCGAACTGGTTGCGCAATACAAGCCGAAAGTGCTCACGCTGGACCTGAGCCGGGTGCCCGACCTCGAGTACTCGGCGCTGCAGATGCTCATGGAGAGCGAGAAGCGCGCGTCGGATCGCGGCGCCACGATCTGGCTGGCCGGCTTGAACCCCCGGGTGCTCGAAGTCGTGCGCAATGGCGGGCTGGACCAGCGACTCGGCCGCGAGCGAATGCTGTTCAATGCGCGTGCGGCGATTGATCGCTACCAGGCGATGCGTGCGGCGGCGGGCGGCACGTCGGCGACCGCCGGTTCCTGACCGGGCGGCACGGCGTCAACCGCCGCCGTAAGTGAGCAGCACGATCGCGGTGCCCCAGATCGCAAGCAGCACGTTGCCGACGGCGTAAGCCACTCCGTAGCCGATCGACGGCACGGCGCTGCGCGCCGTTTCCTGGATCGCCGCCAGGGCTGGGGTTGCCGTGCAGGCTCCCGCGCAGACGCCGAGCAGGACGCCGGGGTGCATCTTGAACACCCATCGGCCCACCAGTACGCCGACCAGCAGCGAAGCCATCACCGTCACCGCCCCGGCCAGCACCAGGCTCGGTCCGCTGGTCTGGAGGCCCGTGACGAAATCCGGGCCCGCGTTCAGGCCGACCACGGCCACGAATCCCGTGAGCCCGATGGACTCGAAGACCCACAGCGTCGCGCCCGGAATGCGACCGAACCAGAGCGGCCGCACCGATCGCAGCCAGCCGCAGACCAGGCCGCCCAGCAGCACGCCGACCGGCAGGCTGAGCCCGATCTCGACGCCGGCGATGTTGAGCGCCGGCAGCCCGATCAGGGCGCCGGCAACGATGCCCGTGGCGACGACGAACATGTCCGTCGCATCCGTCGCGCGGTCGGCCACGCCGAAGTATTCGATGGCGCGAGTGACGTTGGCCGCGGATCCAATGATGGTCAGGACGTCGCCGCGATGCACGCGGGTGTCAGGGAGCGTGCCGATGGCCATGCCCGCCCTCGTCATGCGTCGCAGGAAGACGCCGCGAGCCGCCTCCTCCCGGGCGAGGTCCGCCAGCACCTTGCCGTCGATCCCGGAGTTCGTAACGACGACTTCGACCACTTCGCTCGTCAGCTCGAGCAGCTCGCGATCGTCCGTTTCCCGCAGTCCGCTGCCCGGCGCCTCGAGCGACTCCACGAGCACTGCCCGCGGCCCCGAGACGGCAACGACGTCCCCGACCTGCAACGCCTTGATCTCGCCGAGTTCAAGGAGTTGCCCATGCCGGCGCAGCCGCTCGACGAATATCCGGGCGCCGACCTCCGCTGACTCCAGGTCCGCGGGCTTGCGGCCCACCCACTGCGAGCCGGGATCGATGGCGTAGGCACGAAATTCGAATTCCTGCCGCGCGGACGCCTGCGGCGGCGAATCTCCGTGCATCTCTGCCTCGAGCTTCCTGCACTCCTCCGCGAGGTCCACTCTCATGATGCGGGGCGCCACCTGAGCCAGGAACCAGGCGGCACCAACTACGCCGACCAGGTAAGTCACGGCGAATGCCACCGGGACATTGTTGGTCATCACGCTGCGCGCCTCTTCCGACGCGCCCAGGCGCGCGATCGCGTCCATCGCGGTGCCGATGGCGGCCGACTCGGTGAGCGAGCCGGCGACGAGGCCCGCGGCGGTCCCGGGGTCATAGCCGAAGCCCTCCGCGACGAGCCAGGCGACGACCAGCCCGGTGGTGGCCACGATCGCGGCCAGCGCCGCGTGCTGCAGTCCGTCCTGCCGGAGCCCGCGGAAGAACTGCGGGCCCGTCCGGAATCCGATCGAGAACAGGAACAGCAGGAAGAAACACTGCTTGACCTCGTTCGACAGCGTGACGCCAAGCTGGCCGACGAGGACTCCGGCGAGCAGCGTGCCGGTGACGGCGCCCAGCTTGAAACCGCCGAGTGCCAGCTTGCCCAGCAGGTAGCCGAGCCCCAGCACCAGGAAGAATGCGATTTCCGGGTGCGCCGTCAGCAGTTCACGCAGTACCTGCATCATGGGCTCGCCACGGGTTCCCAGCTCGAGTCCGGGTTGAAGAGTTCCATCTTACGGAACTGCTCCAGCGTCGCGGCGCCAAAGTCCTTCTCATAGACGACCCCGTCGTTGCTCACGATGAAGGTCTTCACGCCCGTGACCTCGTACTCTGCAGGCGCGGCGACCAGGGCAAAGCCGCCGATCATCACGCCCTTGACGACGTAATCCATTTCGCCGAGTGGCGCGGCCGGACCCTGGCCCTTGAGGATCTTGAAGTAGTAGCCGTGCACGGGATCGTATTGCTTCGTGTAACCCTCGGCCAGGACCCGTGCGAGCCCTTCCGAGATCGGACCGTGAAGCGACCCGTCGGCGTCACGCCACACCAGGCCGTCCTGCTTGCCGGGCGTGCTGATGACCCGCTGCGCGTATTGATTGACCATCGAGCCATCGTGTCTCTCGAGGGCATATTCATGCTGTGCCGCCACGTACCCATGGCACGACTCGATGGCATCGAGCTCGTTCCGGCCGATCCGGCGATAGAGAATCTCGGTGCGCCCCGCCGCAGAATCGAACCGCCACCTGCCCCCCTCCTCGACGATTGGAATGGGCATCGGCCAGTCCTCGGCCCCCACGAACAGGTTGGCGACGCGCGGGTCCGCGGAATCGCGCACGACACGAGTCTTCACCCGGGCCTGCTCCGCAAAATCGCCGGCGTTGTTCCGGTCCTGCACCGGGTCGTCAGTAACCACGAGGTCTTCGCCATCGGTCCCGAGTATCGCCACCATCGCTGCGACGTCGAATTGCCCGGCGGCGAGGATCAGCGCCTCGCTCGCTTCCTCGGGCGTCTTGAAAGTCGTCTGCCGGACTGCCGAGGCCGGTGGCACTGCGAGCGAGGTCTCTGCGGCGCGCAACACCGGCGACAGCAGAAGGCCGCATGCGATCGCGACGCAGGCCCCGAAGCCCGATGCCCTGCCACCGACCTGTAACGGCGCGCGATTTCCCGGATTGATATTCATCGCTGTCACCTCCGGCGTCCGCCGCCGCTGCGCCCGCCCATGCTGGATGCGCCGCGCGAGCTGCTTGCCCGGGCACTGCTGCCGCTGTAGCCACTCGAACCGCCACTGAAGCCACTATTGGGTCGGCTGCTACCACCGGCGTCGCGTCCGCTGGGCTGGGCTCCGCTGCTGCGGTAATCCCCGGCACTGCCCGCACCACGATCCATCGTGCTCGGCGTACCCGTACGCGCCCCCGAATCCCCGGGAGAACGCCCTGCCGTACCCGTGTTGCCCGCGAAGTTTCCGCTGCTGCCGCCCGGCTGACGTGCGCTCGCCTGCCGGTTGCTCAGCGAATCGCCGCGCGCCGTCCCGCCGTACTTGTTCGCCGTCGCCCGGTCCGAGTAGGGGGCGCCCCCGCGATGCTGCGGGTCGTGCTGCCACTTGCCGCCGCTGCCTTGTCCCCTGTTCACATTGTTACGGTTGAAGTTGTTGTTCACGTTGATGTCGATGTCGTTGTGGCCCCAGCCCATGCCGCAGCAGTAGCCGCCCCACGCCGCGCCGACCATGACACCGAACGTGAACGACACGAATGCCGCACCTGGCGGGTAGTAGGGGTAATAGATCGGTGGATACGGATACACGGGGGCGCCGTAGACGACCGTCGGGCTGTAGGTTGGTACATAGACGACCTCCGGATTCGCGGACTCGACGATGATCACCGTCGTGCCGCCCGTCGTCTCCGTCGCAACCTTCTGCTGCTCGTTGGACGCGAGTGCGCCCTTGTCCATGGCCTTGGTTCGCATGCGCTGGACGGCGTCCATCACGTCGCCCTGCTGCGCGAGAAATGCGTTCCCGAGTTCGGTGGTCCACTGGATGTCGTCGGCGAGTCGCTTCACCACGTCGGGAATCGCCGCCATCGACTGCACGCTCGGATCCCAAGGCTGCTTGGCGACTGCATCCGCCAGCGCCTTGTCCTTGAGGCCCGGGTTCTTCGCCAGCCACTGCTGCAGCTGAATGATCTCCAGCGGGTACGTTGAGGCGACGAGCGTCTGGGCGAGAAGCGCGTCCGGATAGAGGGCGATCGGAGCCACGAGCGACTCGAGCTGCGCCGGCGGGAGCAGGGCCGCCGTCTCCTGGACCGCGCCGGCCTCGCTTGCCTGCTGGGCGAGAAGCGCACCTGGTCCGGGCACGAACAGGATCGTGCCGCAGAACGCCAGCAGGCCATACAGGGCGGGACCCAGCGGTCGAAACGTCGCCGTCTTTGGCTTCATTGAGTGGGGCTCCTTATCCATTGCGGTGGCCGGGCAACCGGCCATATGCAGCCTGCCGACTCCTGGTCAGAAGCGTTCCGGCACGTACCTGAACGGGTGCTCGGTCGCCTTGTAGCGACCGATCTTGCGCTTGGGCAACTTGACCTTCTTGGTCGGCACGGTCTTGTGGGGGATGTGTTCGAGCAGGTGGCTGATCACGTTCAGGCGCACGCGCTTCTTGTCCTCGGACCTTGCCACGAACCATGGCGCCGAATCCGAATCGGTGGCGGCGAACATCTCGTCGCGCGCCTTCGTGTAGTCGTCCCAGCGGTCGTAGGACTTCACGTCCATGGGCGAGAGCTTCCAGGTCTTGCGGCCGTCGTCGATGCGCGCCTCCAGCCGGCGCGCCTGCTCCTCGGGGCTGACCTCCAGCCAGTACTTGAGCAGGATGATTCCGGACTTGACCATCAGCTTCTCGAACAGCGGCACGACTTCCAGGAATCCGGTCGCCTGTTCCTCGGTACAGAAACCCATCACGCGCTCGACGCCGGCGCGGTTGTACCAGCTGCGGTCGAAGATCACGACCTCGCCCGCGGCCGGCAGGTGCGGCAGGTAGCGCTGCGCGTACATCTGCGATTTCTCGCGCTCGGTCGGCGAGGGCAGCGCGATGACCCTGAAGACGCGCGGGCTCACCCGCTCGGTGATCGCCTTGATCGTGCCGCCCTTGCCGGCGCCGTCACGCCCTTCGAAGACGATGCAGACCTTGAGTCCCTTGTGCACCACCCACTGCTGGAGCTTCACGAGCTCCACGTGGAGCTTCTTGAGCTTCTTCTCGTATTCCTTTCTACCCAGCGGTTCGGCGGCAGCGGGGGCAACCGACTTTACCTTCTTCTTCTGACCGGCCATGACGTTCTCCATTGCCGCCTGAACTGGGTGCCACACTCATACTACGCCTGATCAATACTCGTAGAACATCGCCTGGATGCGCTTCGGGTCGCTGGTCTTCGTCAGCGCGAGCTGCAGCAGCACGCGCGACTTAGGCGGGTTCAGCTCACCCGAGGCGACGAAGCCCATCTCGTCGTCGTTGACCTCGTTGTTGCGGAGCGTGAGCCCCATCGGCAGGCGCGTGCTGCGCACCACGACCACGCCCGCCTTCGCCGCCTTCTTGAGCGCCTCCAGCGCCGGGGTCGTCATGTTGCCGTCGCCGACGCCGGCCACGACGATGCCCTTGGCGCCATTGTTGACCGCCGCGACGATCAGGTCGGCGCTCATATTCGCGTGGGCATAGATGATGTCCACGCGCGGCAGCTTGTCGAGTCCTTCCACGGAGAACTCCGTGGCCGCACCGATCTTCTTGTCCATCGGCTCGAACCACTCGACCGTGCCGGTGTGCACCAGGCCCGCCGGTCCGCGATTCAGGCTTGCAAACGTCTGGACGCTAGTCGTATCGGTCTTCACGACGTTGCGCGCGTAGTGGAACTGGTCGTTCAGCAGGACCAGCGTGCCCTTTCCTTTCGCTCGCGAGTCCGCGACGACCGCCACGCCGTTGTAGATGTTGCCCGGGCCGTCGGCGCTGATCGCCGTCGCTGGCCGCATCGATCCCACCATCACGACCGGCTTGTCGCTCTTGACCACGAGCGTCAGGAAGTAGCTCGTCTCCTCGAGCGTGTCGGTGCCATGCGTGATGAGCACGCCGTCCACGTCCGCAGACGCGAGCGACTCATTGACGCGCTTCGCGAGCTTGAGCCACACCTCGTCGTTCATGTCCTGGCTGCCGATGTTGGCAACCTGCTCGCCGGTGATCACCGCGAGCTTGCCGAGGTTCGGCACGGCGTTGATCAGCGAATTCACGTCATAGGCGCCCGACTTGTACCCGTAGTCGGTGGCGCTGGCCTGCGCCCCCGCGATGGTTCCGCCCGTGGCCAGGACCCTGATCTTCGGAAGTCCGCGGCCTGGCGTCGCCGCGAAGCTTCCCACCGCAAAAGCCGCAGCCAGAGTCAGTGTCAGGAATCCGTGTCTCATGTCGATGGCGCCATCTGGTATGGGCCGGCGAACTGCCGGCCCCAGGTCATGCGGAGCCGGCGCTGCCGATCATTTCGGATTCGGCCCGAACACGCCGACGCCGAGTTCGCCGGCGATGTCGCGGATGGCGTTCAGCGAACGGACGCTGTTGCCCGCCTCGTTCAAGCGTGGCGAGAAGGCCGCGATGGCGAAGCGCCCTGGCACGACGGCAACGATGCCGCCGCCCACGCCGGTCTTGGCCGGCAGGCCCGCGGTGTACATCCAGTCGCCCGATTCGTCGTAGAAGCCCGCCGTGGCCATCACCGCCAGCAGTTCCGGAACGTCCCGGGCGTGCATCACCTGCTTCTTCGTCACAGGATTGACGCCGCCGTTGGCCAGCGTCGCGCCCATCATGCCGAGATCCCTGGCGCTGACGCCGACCGAGCACTCGCGCGTGTACACCCGCAGTGCCTCCTCGGGCTCGCTGTAGAGGCGGCCCCAGTTGTAGAGCAGGTTCGCGATGCCACGGTTGCCGAAGGCGGTCGTGTACTCGGAGTCGTACACCTTCTCGAGCACCGTCAACGGCCGGCCCGCGAAGTCGCTCAGGTTCTGCGACACCTGGTTCCAGCGATCCGACTCCGAGCTCGCCTGCACCAGGCTCACCGCCGCGATCGCACCGGCGTTCACCAGCGGGTTCACCGAGTGCGCCTTGTACAGATCCAGCGCCAGCTTGGAGTTGAACGGCAGCCCGGTGGGCTCGACGCCGATCTTCTCCTTCAGCACCTCGGGACTCTGCTGCGTCATCACCAGCGCTGCAGTGAAGGGCTTGGACACCGACTGGATCGAGAACACGTAGTCCACGTCGCCCGCGGCGTAGACCTTGCCGTCCTTCGTGACGATGACCACGCCGAACAGGTCGCTCGGCGTCTCGGTCAGGATGGGAATGTAGTCCGCGTTCTTGCCGTCCTTCAGGTCCTTGTACTTCGCGTAGGCCGTGTCCACCAGTCGCTGGAAGTCCTTCACGGCCGGATCGGGCGCGGGTCCGCGTGCGAATGCCGGCGCCGACGCAACCGACAGGACCGTCACCGCCGCCACGGCCGCCAGGATCGAAACCCTCTTGTTCGTGATCATTGCTTGCTCCCGATTACAGCTTGATTCCGAAGTTGTACTTCACGGTGAACTGGAAGCGCACGTCGTCCTGGGTGTCGCCGTGGAACACTTCAAGGTCGCCCCAGATGACCTCTCCGCCGATCATGACGTTGGGCACCGGGGTGTAGAGCAGGTTCGCCGATGCGTACTGGCCGCTCTTGTACGTGCCCGCCTCCTGCAGGTTCGTGTTGTCCACGAAGGTCGTGCTGTAGCCGATCGACGACGAGAACTGCTCGTTCCAGTAGTGGTCGTAATAGGCGACGATGCCCGTGAGCGGGACCGCCTTGGCCTTGACATTACCGGGATCGGTCTCGGTCGGCAGGCGCCCCTCTGGCGCGAGATCCATGCCGCCGTCGTTCATGTAGCTGGCGATGCCATCGCCGTAAACGACCTGCAGAAGGATCTTGTCCTTCTCGAACACGTTGATGGTGCCGCTCAGGTTCACGCCCCAGCCGGTCACGTCACCCTTCGGCTTGTTGTTCGGCGTGCCCTTGGTGTCGTAGCCGAGGCTACGCAGGATGCCTGCGACCTGGACGTGGCCCCAGTCCCCGGACGTGCGCCAGTGGGCCGCCAGGTTCGGAATCTTCTCGTCGCTCTGGAGGTCCTCACCCAACTGCGGATCGAACTCGCGGATCTGGCCCGGGTCGACGTCGTTGCTCGGCTCCTCGATCCCGATCGCGAAGGAGCTGTGCTCCGTCTTCCACGGCGTCCAGCGGATCTGCACGTTGCGCCAGAACACCATGCCGGCCGGTCCCCAGTAGTCGATCACGTTGGGGAAGACGTCGATGTCCATGAAGATGCTGTTGGTCTGGCCCGCGAGCAGCGAGCCCCACTCGCCGTACGCATGGCGCAGGCGGAACGTCGTCTGCCCGGCATCGGACCCGACGCCGAACAGGTCGAACTCGAACTTGAAGTTGACCGGGGCGTGGCCCTCGCTGGTCGGCAGCGTGCCCTTCACGCCGAAGCGACTCTGCTTGACCGACAGGCTCGCCTGGCCGTCGCTGCCATACTCGCCCTCAGGGTTGGCGATCTTGGACGGGCGAAAGGCGTCATCCCAGTCCGGGTCCATGCGCCCGGTGTCGTAGATGGCATCCGCTTCGGCGAAACCGTAGATCTCGAACACCTTTTCCGTGTCGGCGGCTTGCGCTGCCGCGGTGGCGCCTGCCGAAAGCAGCACTGCGCTGACTACTTTCCGGACACTTCCTGTTCCGGTCCTCTGGATGATTGCCATGCTGGGTCTCCGTGGGTATTTCGAATGCGTGCTGTCCGGGCCGCGTCGATCGGCAGCTGTCGCGTGGAATCCGACCGGGCGCGCCCTTGGTTGCTGGATGCTACTGCCCGACGGCGGCCCACCAAATCAGGGCTGGCGGCAAACCATGGCCAGGTGGCTAGGTGTAAACCGCTACGCCTGTTCCATGGCCGTGCGGCAGGAACCGCCATTCGTATCGAGCGTCGCGGTGAGCGTGGCGATGAGCGCCATTACGACCGCGCCCGGCCAGATTCACAGATCCGATGGCGTCGGGCCGATCCCTGGCTGAGCAGCACCAGGCCCAACTGCTGCGTCAGGGCCGCGCCTGCGGCGTCCGCCGTTCAGTGCGTGGCGACCGCGACCTTGACTGGTTCGGCGAAGCTGCCGCCGAGCGCGAGGTGGAGGTTCACGCGCTGGATCAACTGCTGGCTCTGCACGGCCAGCAGCGCCACGCGGGCCGACTGCACCTGCACCTGCTGCTGCTGCACCGAACGCAGGTCCTGGCGGCCGATGCGATACGCGGCCTCGTCGTACTGGAGCGTGCGCTCCTGGTCCGCAAGCACCTGGCCGAGCAGCTGGACCCGGTCGGCCAGCACCTGCGAGGCGGCCAGCGCATTCTCCACGTCGCCGATGGCCCGCAGCGCCTGGCTCGCGTAGCGCGCGATCGCTTCCTTCTGCTCGGCGGTGCGCACGGAGACCTGCGCGCGCAGGGCCCCGCCCTGGTAGAGCGGCGCGAACAAGGTGCCTCCGGCACCGCCCGAGGGATTGCTGTAGTCGTCCTGCAACTGCAGCACGTCGCTGCTCAGGGCCGCGATGCTGGCGTTCAGCTTGATGCGCGGCAACTGCGCGGCCTTCGCCTCGCCGACCCGGTCGAAGGCTGCGGCGACGCGCCGCTCGGCGGCGATGATGTCGGGGCGGCGCTCGAGCATCGCGAGCGGCATGCCGACCGGGACCGGGCCGGGCATCGCCGGCAACGACGGTGCCGCCTGCAGCTCCGTGGCGGGATAGCGGCCGAGAATCGCCTCGAGCGAGCGCACGGCCTGTCCGTGGGCAAGCCGCGCCTGCCGGGCCGCGTCCTCGAACGTACCCTGGTTCGCGCGCGCGAGGGCGACGTCCCTCTCGCTGCCGGAGCCCACCCGCTGCCGGTCCTCGGCCAGGCGCACGAGTTCCCGCGCCGACTGCGCCATGGATTCCGCAGCCGCCAGCTGCAGCTTCGTCTCGGTGGCGATGAACCAGCTGCGGGCCACCTGTGCGGCCATCGACTGGCGGGCGAACTCGAAGTCGGCCTGCGCCGACGCGTAGGTCTCGTCCGCGGCGTTGCGGCCATAGCGGAGTCGACCCCAGAGATCGGGTTCCCAGGACACGCCGATCATCGCTCCCGACAGGGCGGAGCTGAGATCCGAACCGCCGCCCGCCTTCACCCCGCCGGTGCCGAGGAGGTTGAACCAGGGCAGCAGGTAGGCCTGGGCGATATCGGCGTATGCCGCGGCCTGCTCGACACGGGCCGCTCCGGCGCGCAGGTCGGGGTTCCTTGCAATGGCCTCGCTGACCAGCGCGTCCAGCTGCGGGTCGCCGAAGGACAACAGCCAGTTGTCGCTGATGGCGCCCTCTGCCGGAGCGCCCGCGCTCCAGGTGTCGCGCAGCGCGGTGTCCTTCAGCGCGTCCTTGCGGATCTGCTCAGGTGCCGGCGGCGCCGACACCACGCAGCCGGCCAGCACGGCCATGACTGCGAGTGTGAGGTTCCTGCGGCTCATGTCGGTCAATGCAGCTTGAGGACCAGCCAGTCGAGCTTGGCGCCGACCCTCATGAACACTTTGCGCAGGATCTGGATCGGCTTTTCGTGCTCCGTATAGACGGCGCCATTGCCGCGCGCGCCCGGCGCCAGGAACAGGTCGGCGTCCTTGCCATCGGGGTTGAGCTTCACGGCCAGCCTCATGTCGGGCGCGGTTCCGAATCCCGTGTTCGGCAGCATGCCGCTGATCGGCAACTGCCCCTGGGCGGTGGCCCAGATGATCGCGTCGACCTTGCACTTGATGATGCGGCCGGGATAGGTCTTGAGCGCGATTTCCGCCTCGTTACCCGCCTCGACATTGCGGACCTCGTTCTGTGCGAAGAACGCGACCACCCACTGCTCGTCCTCGACGAAGGTCATCGCGGGGAACGCGGGGAACGGGACCGTCATCACACCGGGCCGCAGCGCCAGCGCGACGACGGTGCCGTCGGCCGGCGCGTACTGCACGGACTCGCCGAGCTGCCAGCGGGCGTCGGCCAGCTGCGCCTCCGCCTGCGCGATCTGCGCCAGCACCTTCGCGACCTCGTCCTGCACTCCCGAAGGTGTCTTGGCCGCCAGCTTTTCCTGGACCTGCGCGACCGCGGCGTCGGCGGCCAGCAGGTCGTTCTCCGCCCGGGAAGCATCGGTCTCCGCCTGTTCCAGGTCGAAGCGATTGCCCGCACCCGTCTTCACGAGCTCCTGGAATTCCGCCACTCGCTTGCGGGCGAGCGCGGACTGGGTCGTGGCAGCGCCCTGGCGGCTCACGGCCTCCTTCATTTGCTGCGAGAGATTGCGCTGGTTGGCGGTGGCCGAGATCAGCTGTGCCTTGAGCGAATTGACGTTCGCCTCGAACGCGTGCACCTGGATCTCGAACGGCAGCGGATCGAGGCGGAACAGCACGTCGCCCTTCTTGACGTGCTTGTTCGGCTCGACGGGAACCTCGATTACCTTGCCGGCCACCCGCGGGTTGATCGGCACCACGTAGTTCATGACCCGTACGTCGGGCGACGAGGGCGCCGCGATGTTGAGGAACAGGATCAGCGCCGTGATCCCGATGATCGGGATCGTGATCGTGATCACCTGGCTCGTGATGTTCCAGGGCAGCCACTTGAACTTGAAGAAGACCAGCCAGGCGAAGAACGAGTAGATCCCGAGCAGGAGGATTTCCATCAGCCTCGAGCCTCCTGGCTGGCCTGTCCCTCGAGGTGAGCGAGCCGCTCACGCAGCCTCGCCATTTCCTCGTGCGCCGCTCCGGGCGCATCCGCGGCCGGTGTTTCCGTGGCTGCCTCGCCATGTTCGTGATCGGCGACGTCGGTGCCGTATGCCATCTTGTACATCACGGGCTTCGAATAGGCCCAGAGCCAGGCAAAGGGCCACAACATCCCGCCGAACACCAGCGACAGCAGGCACAGCACTTGTATCGCCTTGGCCTGGGGGTGTCGCTTCTTCTCCGCGACCTTCTCCGGGAGGATGTGCACCAGCCAGAACAACACAATGCCGATGATGGGGACGACGATGAGCACGACCCACGCCAGCACGTTGGCGGCGGTATCCAGCGCCTCTCCGGCGAACGCCGAGGCGTGGGCCGCAGTGGAGTCGAGCGTGCCGGCGAGCGCCACAGCCCCGGCAAGGGCTGCTCGTGCCCGCCTGTCAGACAGGATTCTCATGTGCGATTTTCCGGGTCGGATCGTTGAATTGCAGATACTCAGCCGCCCAGCGCAATGGCCATGGCGACCAGCGCGGCGCCGCACAGCAGGAACACGAGTCCAGTCAGCGCCGGTCGTGCAGTAGTGTATCGCGCCCAATGGAAGCCGGCTAAGAACAGAAGCCCCAGGAGCACGGCGTTTGAGACGCGCAAGGCAAGCCTTGCGTCGTCGATAAACAGAAATGGGATCGCGGCCGGCAGGCTGGCGAAGAACACCAGCCAGAAGCTTGCGATGCCACCCATTACGTCGTTGCGCGTGATGGAGTTCGGCGGGATCTCGCCACTGCGGACCTGCGCCACGATGCGTCCATAGAGTCTCTGGCGTTCATCGGGCGTCATCACCTTCTCGATGACGTCATCCAGTTCGCCGGCTACCAGGGCGGCCGCGTCGGTATCCTTCGTGGCACCACGAACCAGTCGCACCACGCGACGTCGCCGGCCGCGCTCGAAGAGCTGCCCGAGCACGTAGAAGAGGCCGTCGATGACGCCCCAGGCGATGTTGCAGCCGATGGTTGCGATCAGCAGCGCCCGGGCGCCCTCGGCGCCTTCCTCCTGGATCGTGAGCCCCGCGCCAAGCGTGAAGGTGAGCGTCATGATCAGCCCGAACAGGATCTCGCCCATGCTCGTCGCCGGGTCGAGGTACTTGTTGACGAATGACTGGCGAAATCCGGCCATAATTTCCGTCAGGAATGACGCCTCCCGGCAGGCTGCAGCGATCCTAGCCCAAATCCTGCGGCGACCATAGCGTTGAAGGCGCATGACTCGCCGCTGACGCCGGCGCAGAACGAGGGAGAGCCGGGCGGGCGGCCACGCGGGAAACCCTTACGACGACCGGGCGCAGCCCGGTACTAAGACTCGAGTCCCTGGCTGTCGAGGTACTCGTCGTAGCTGCCGGTGAAGTCGGCGAAGCTTCCGTCCGGCTTCAGTTCGATCATGCGTGTCGCCAGGCCGCCGACGAACTCGCGGTCGTGGGAGACGAAGATCAGCGTGCCGGGGTACTTCTCGAGCCCGATCTGCAGGGACTCGATCGTTTCCATGTCCATGTGGTTCGTCGGCTCGTCCATCAGCATCACGTTCGGCCGCGTCAGCATCAACTTGCCGTAGATCATGCGGCCCTTCTCGCCGCCGGAGAGCACCTTCACGGACTTCTTGGTCTCGTCACCCGAGAACAGGAGCCGGCCCAGCGTCGCACGCACGATCTGTTCGTCGTCGGCCTTGCCGGTCCACGTGGACATCCAGTTGAAGAGGTCCACCCGCTCCTCGAATTCCGCCTGCGGGTCCTGCGGCATGTAGCCGGGCTGCGCGTTCTCGACCCAGGTGATCCGCCCCGCAGTCGGGTGGAGGTCCCCCGCGAGGCAGCGCATCAGCGTCGTCTTGCCGATGCCGTTCGGGCCGATGATCGCCACGCGCTGCTCCGCCTCGATGGTGAAGTTCAGGTTCGTGAATACGTCGGCGTCGGCGCCCGGATAGCGGAACGAAAGGCCCTCGACCGTGACGGCCGAGCGGTAGAGCTTTTTCGCCTGCTCGAACCGGATGTAGGGGTTCTGGCGCGAGGAGGGCCGGATTTCCTCGATCTTGATCTTCTCGATCTGCCGCTTGCGCGACGTGGCCTGGCGCGCCTTCGACGCGTTGGCGGAGAAGCGCCGCACGAATTCCTGCAGGTCCGAGATCTGCGCCTTCGCCTTGGCATTGGCCGACTCGACGCGCTGGCGCGCCTGCACCGAGGCGAGCATGAAGTCGTCGTAGTTGCCCGGGTAGATCTTGAGCTGCTGGTAGTCGAGGTCCGCGATGTGCGTGCACACCTGGTTCAGGAAGTGCCGGTCGTGGCTGATGATGATCATGGTGGCGTCGTACGCATTCAACGTGCGTTCCAGCCAGCCTATCGAGTGGATGTCCAGGTTGTTCGTGGGCTCGTCGAGCAGCAGCACGTCGGGCGGGAGAACAGCGCCTGCGCGAGCAGCACGCGGAGCTTGAGTCCCGGGGGCACCTCGCGCATCGGCAGCTCGTGCTTCGACTCATCGATGCCCGCGTCGATCAGGATGGCGCCGGCGCGTGCCTCGGCCGTGTAGCCGTCGTACTCGGCGACCCTGCCCTCGAGTTCCGCGGCCTTCATGTAGTCGGCGTCGGTGGCGTTCGGATCCGCGTAGATCCGGTCGCGCTCGTGAATCGCGGTCCAGAGTTCGACGTGACCCTGCATCACCACGTCCAGCACGCGCTGGTCCTCGTAGGCAAACTGGTTCTGGTTCAGCTTGCCGAGGCGCATGCCGGCCTGCAGCACGATCTCGCCCCCGCTGGGCTCCAGTTCGCCGCCGAGCATCTTCATCAGCGTCGATTTTCCGCAGCCGTTCGCGCCGATGAGCCCATAGCGATTGCCGTCGCCGAACTTGACCGAGACGTGCTCGAACAGGGGCTTGGCTTCGAACTGGATCGAAAGATTGGTCGTGGAGAGCATGGACGCCCGTGGGCGAGGAGAAATCGAGGGGGGGCCGGCGATTGCCGGCCGCGCAGTCTAGCCGACTCGGGGCGGAGATCACAGCAGCACGGGTTACGAGGGTGCTCCCTCGCCCGTTAATTACCCGGAACCATGCTGTTAGCGCGCCGCGTACAGGGTATGCTCGTGCCCGTTTCCGCGGCCTCCGGGCCGCAAGCGGGTGCGCCCCGGCCTCCCGTGACCCGACATACGCTTTCTTTATAGGATGGCTGCTTCCAGGCCAACCTCAACGAGAGGACTGTGCAATGAACACCAGCGTCTTCCGTCACCTGCCGACCCGGGGCGCGTCCGCCGCGACCGTGCTCGTACTTCTGTGCGCTGGCTGGCTGTCCGGTTGCGCGCAGCAGGCGAAGGTCACCAGCGAGCGGCAGGACACGGGGCGCCAGCAGCAGGCATTCACGCGCGTGCTGGTCGTCGGCGTAAGTCCCAATGTCAATGCGCGCTGCGCGTTCGAGCATTTCATGGTGTCCCAGATGCAGAGCGCGGCGACGACGGTGATCGCGAGTTGCGACGCTGTCGCCCAGCCGAACCCGCTGACCCGCGAGAGCATCGAGGGCGCGGTCGCATCGCAGCAGGCCGACGCCGTGGTGGCGACCCTGCTCGTCTCCAGGTCGGTGAAGGAGGAAGAAGGCGGCGGCAGGGACACGCGCGGCAATGCGTCCTACAAGGCCACGGATTCCGGGTTCGCGACGGGCTATTACGGTGTCTACGGCGTGCCGGTGATCTACGGTGAGTTCCAGTCGGCCGCGCCGATCACCACCGCCCAGGGCGAGGTCCACGTGACCTCGAAGCTCTACGAAACCCGCGGCCCGACGCTGGTCTACACGGCGGACACCGTCGCCAAGGACCTCGAGTCGTCGGATACCGGCCTTTCGACGGTCGCGGCAGCGATCGCGGACCGGCTGCGCCGGGATGGGCTGATCAAGTAGGTCTCCGCGGGCAGGTCAGGCGTCGGGCGGCCTGCGCCGCGCGCGCGGGGCACGGCCCGCGTCCGACGCCTTCGCACCGAACGCCGTTCGATACCAGCGCGAGAACGAACTCGGGGCGGAGAAACCGAGGAGCGCCGAGACGTCGGCCAGGGAACGTTGCCCATCCCGGACGTACCGTGCGGCCAATTCCCGTCGTACCGATTCCACGACCCCCGAAAAGGTCGTGCCTTCCCGGGCAAGGTGGCGATGGATCGTTCGCCGGTCCACCCCCAGGTGCAGGGCGACACGTTCGACCGTGCCGGTACCCGTGCCGAGCAGCAGCACCACGAGGTCCCGGACCTGGCTGGTCATCGACCGGGTCGTCGTCGCGGCGCTGGATTCGAGCATGGCGCGCGCGAGCCGGGCGATTCCGGGGTCGGCGCCCGGGTTCGGGACCTCCAGGTCTCGGCGGGCGCAGACGATGCCATTGAAGTCGTGGCCAAACTCGACCACGTTCCGGCCAAACATGCGGTCGTGAACCGTCCTGTCGCGCGGCGGGTCGTGCGCGAAGCAGACCCGGCGCGGCCGCCAGTGGGGCCCAAGGAACGAGCGCAGCGTCCGGTATGCGACCCCGATCGCGAGTTCCGTGGACTGCCGCACGGCTCCGGCATGCCCGATGATCAGTTCCTCGCGCAGCACGATGACTTCGCCGGTTTCCTCGATCGTCAGGAACAGCGCGTCGTTCAGGCGCCGGCCGTGGCGGACGAATGCCTCGATCGCCAGGCGCAGGGTCGGCTGCTCGCGTATCAGTAGCCCGAGTGGACCGAGGTCCGAGAGCTGGCGGGCCTCGGCCATCATCAGCCCGAATCCCTCGACGCCGCTTCTCTCCGCCGAGACTTCCAGCAGCCGGCGCACCGCGTCCGCAGGCACCTTGATCTCGGGCTCCGCGAGGCACCGCCGCGGCAACCCGAACTCGCTCAACATCCGCGCGGGATCCAGCCCGACCTGCCTCGCCACGTCGGCATAGTTCGTGAGGCTTGCGCTGCGGACGACGCTGACCATCGACCCCCCCTGTCCCGGAATGTCAAGTCTGCGTCACGCCGGGTGAATTTGGAATCCGCTCCTTTCGGCAGGATGCTGGCCCATGGCATTCCATGCTCACCACGCGCTCGACACCCTGCCCGGCTACCACCCGGTGCGGCGCCGGTATGCCTGGACGGTCTTCGCGGTGCTGTTCGCATTGATGGTCGTCGACTACGTCGACCGGCAGGTCATCGTCTCGATGTTCAGCCACCTGAAGGCGCAGTGGGCGCTCTCGGACGGCCAGCTCGGTGCCCTCGTCTCAATAGTGTCCGTGACGGTCGCGCTGGGCGCCGTACCACTGTCGCTGCTCGCGGACCGCTGGAGTCGCGTCAAGAGCATCTTCCTCATGGCGCTGATCTGGAGTCTCGCGACGCTCGCCTGCGCGTTCGCGGGCAGCTACGGGCAGCTGTTCGCCGCGCGGAGCGTCGTCGGACTGGGCGAGGCCGCCTACGGCACGGTGGGCGCGGCGCTGCTGGCCACGCTCTTCCCGCCCCGCATGCGCAGCACGGTGCTCGGGGCGTTCCTCGCGGCGAGCATGCTGGGATCGGTGCTGGGCGTGGTCCTCGGTGGCGTCATCGCCGAACGCTGGGGATGGCAGGCCGGCTTCGGAGCCGTGGGCGTCCCCGGGCTCTTCCTGGCCCTGCTGTTCCTGCTGACCGCGCGCGACTACAGGACCGTGGCGCTGCCGTCGGCCGGCGCACGGAGCAGTCGCGCAAGGTCGCGCTTCCGCACCGTGGCCGCGGAACTGCTGCGGCCGCGATCCGCACCCATCGCCTGCATCGGCGCCGGCCTGCAACTCCTGGCCGCATCGACCATCTACGCGTGGCTGCCGAGCTACTTCAATCGTTTCTATGGGCTCGCGCCCGACCACGCCGGCCTCAAGGCGGGCCTCGTCGTGCTGGGCGGCGGGATCGGTGCCGTGTTCTGGAGCATCGTCGCCGACCGGCTGTCCGTGCGCCGGCCCAATGCCCGTCTCTACGTGCCCGCCGCCGCGTCGGTCCTCACGACCGCACTGCTGTGCCCTGCCTTCGCCCTCCTCTCCCCGGGCTCGGCCCAGTACGCAATGCTGATCGCCGGCGGCCTCGTGATGGTCGGGACCATCGGACCGATCGCCGCGGTCGTCGTGGATGTCACGCACCCCGGCCTGCGCGCCACGGCAAGTGCAATGCTCTCGCTCACGCAGAACCTGATCGGTCTCGCGGCCGGGCCACTGCTGACCGGTTTCCTTTCCGACCGCTACGGGCTGCAGGCCGCCATGGCGACGGCGCCCGCGTTCTGCCTGCTCGCGGCCGTGATGTTCGTGCTGGCGGCACGGACGTACGAGAAGGACCTCAGGAACGCTTCCGATACGGCGCCGGCGCTCGACCCGAAACGCTCCAGGTGCAGCCGCATGACCCAAAGAAACATCAAGGTGCTCGACGTTGCCCGTGAGGACGATGCCTCGGGCCTCGAAGCGACGCCCGGACGCGCCAGCGGCAACTGGAACCCGAGCTGGGAACCGTTCGCCAAGCTCGACCCGGCGTGGACGGAGAAGGTGATCGCGATGGCGATTGCACCGGCCATCTCGGGCGCCCTCGACACCAAGACGGTCGAGCTCATCCGCATCGCGCTCGATGCCTCCTGCGTACATCTGAACGCGCAAGGCGTCCGGCGTCACGTTCGTCGCGCACTGCAGGCCGGCGCGACGAAGGCAGAGATCACCGCCGTCCTGCAGATCGCCAGCCTGCAGGGGCTGGAGAGCATGCGCGTCGGCGCGCCGATCCTGCTGGAAGAGCTGGACACCGCGGAACGCAACGACTCCGACCGTCACGACCCCGATTCGTAACCGCCCTGACAATCGACGACACCGACCAACGACCAGACCACCCACCTCATTCAAGGAAACCACCCATGAACTTCATCGACGGCTCCCACTTCCCCGAAAACCAGGAAAAGCTCGTGATCACCTGCGCCCCCTACGGGCCCGAGTGGATGCCTTCCGACTTTCCGGAAGACATCCCGGTGACCATGGACGAGCAGGTGCAGAAGGCCGTCGACTGCTACAACGCCGGCGCCACCGTGCTGCACCTGCACGTGCGCGAGCTCGACGGCAAGGGCAGCAAGCGCCTGTCCAAGTTCAACGAGCTGATCGCCGGCATCCGCGCCCGCGTGCCGGAGCTGATCATCCAGGTCGGCGGCTCGATCTCCTTCGCCCCCGAGAGCGAGGGCGAGGTCGCCAAGTGGCTCTCCGACGACACACGCCACATGCTGGCCGATCTGCAGCCCGAGGCCCGACCAGGTCACGATCGCGATCAACTCGAACCAGATGAACGTGGTCGAGCAGATGACGGACGCCGACGTCGCCGGCACCTCGCTGGCGAGCCGGCCAACTACCACGCCTACCGCGAGATGACGATCCCGGCCGGCCCGCAGTGGGTCGAGGAGCACATCCGCCGCCTGTCGGCGAACGGCATCCAGACGCATTTCCAGCTGGCCAACATCAACCAGCTCGAAACCGTCGAGCGCATGATGCGCCGCGGCGTGTGCAACGTGCCGCTGATCATGACCTGGGTCGCGATCGGCGGCGGCTTCGACGCGCCGAACATCTACAACCTGGCCAACTTCGTGCGCGGCGCGCCGGACGGCTCGGTGCTGACGCTCGAGACCTCCATGCTGAACGTGCTGCCGCTCAACATGATGGCGATCGCCATGGGCCTGCACGTGCGCTGCGGCATCGAGGACAACATCTGGACGCAGGACCGCAAGGCGAAGATGGGTACCGTGAAGCAGATCGAGCAGCTGGTGCGCATCTCGCGCGAGTTCGGCCGCGAGTCGCGAACGCGAAGGAAGCGCGCCGCATCTACAAGATCGGCACGTTCTACAAGAGCGCCGACGAGACCCTGGCGGCGAACGGCTTCGCGCCGAACCGCAAGACTGGCGGGCGCGCCCAGCTCCGCGCTGCTGGTTGAGCCACGGAACCTGGCAGGAGCTTTGACCATGGCACAAGCCGTACGCATGCACCAGACGGGCGCCCCCGAGGTATTGACCCTCGAGGACGTCGCGGTCGGCGAGCCCGGGCCCGGACAGGCCCGCCTGCGCCACGTGGCGGTGGGTATCAATTTTGCCGATACCTACTTCCGCAGTGGCGTCTACCCGGTGCCCCTGCCCGCAGGCATGGGCGTCGAGGCCGCCGGTGTCGTCGAAGCCGTGGGCGAAGGCGTCACGAACGTGAAGCCCGGGGACCGCGTCACCTACACGGGGTTCGTGAACACGCTCGGTGCGTACAGCACCGAGCGCCTCATTCCAGCCGCGCCATTGATCAGGCTGCCGGATGCGATCCCGTTCGAGACGGCGGCGGCCATGACCATGCGCGGCCTGACCTGCGCCTACCTCATGCGCAGGATCTGGCCGCTCGCCCCGGGCGACACGATCCTGCTGCACGCGGCGGCGGGCGGCGTTGGCCTGATCGTCTCGCAGTGGGCGAAGGTCCTCGGGCTCAACGTCATCGGCACCGTGTCGTCGGAGGCCAAGGCCGAGGTCGCAAAGGCCCACGGCTGTGACCACGTGATCCTCTACGGTCGCGAGGACGTGGCGAAGCGGGTCCGGGAAATCACCGGGGGCGTCGGCGTCGCAGTCGTGTACGACAGCGTGGGCAAGGACACGTTCGAGGGTTCGCTCGACTCGCTGAAGCGGCGCGGGCTGCTCGTCTGCGTGGGCACGGCTTCCGGGCCCATCCCGCCGATCAACGCGATGCAGCTGGCCATGAAGGGCTCGCTCTACGTGACCCGGCCGGCGCTCGCCGACTACATCGGCGATCCCGCGGAGAAGGCGGCACTCGCAGACGAGATCTTCGGCCACATTGCAGCCGGGCGGATCCGGATCGAGATCAACCAGCGATATCAACTCAAGGACGCAGTGCAGGCGCATCGCGACCTCGAAGCGCGGCGGACCACTGGTTCGTCGATCTTCACGATCTAGAGGAGACAGAATCATGACGAATGCCACCGCGGGCTCACCGGCCATCGTCGGCAAGGCCTCTCTGGGCTCCATCAAGGTCGAGCCCATGACCTGCACGATCGGCGCCGAGCTCGGCAACGTGAACCTGGGCGCGGCCTCGCGCGACGCGGGACTCAGGCCGAAATCCGCGCGCTGCTGCTCAAGTACAAGGTGCTGTTCTTCCGCGACCAGGACATCACGCGCACCGAGCACGTGGCCTTCGCGAGGAATTTCGGCGAACTCGAGGATCACCCCGTCGCCGGCAGCGACCCGGACCACCCGGGGCTGGTGCGCATCTACAAGTCGCCCGACTCGCCGATCGACCGCTACGAGAACTGCTGGCACACGGACGCGACCTGGCGCGAGAAGCCACCGTTCGGCTGCGTGCTGCGCTGTGTCGAGTGCCCGCCGGTCGGCGGCGACACGATGTGGGCGAACATGGCCGAGGCCCATGCCCGCCTGCCGGAGCACGTCAAGGCGCAGATCGCCGACCTGCGCGCCCGTCACAGCATCGAGGCGAGCTTCGGTGCCGCGATGCCGATCGAGAAGCGCCTCGCGCTCAAGGCCCAGTTCCCGGACGCCGAGCATCCGGTCGTGCGCACCCATCCGGAGACCGGCGAGAAGATCCTGTTCGTCAACGGCTTCACCACCCACTTCACCAACTACCACACGCCGGAGCGCGTGCGGTTCGGCCAGGACGCCAACCCGGCGGCATCGCTGCTCCTGAATTACCTGATCAGCCAGGCGTACATCCCGGAGTACCAGGTGCGCTGGCGCTGGAAGCCGAACAGCATGGCCATGTGGGACAACCGCAGCACCCAGCACTACGCCGTGATGGATTACCCGCCCTGCCACCGCAAGATGGAGCGGGCCGGGATCATCGGCGACAAGCCGTTCTGATCCGTGCCGATCCCTCCTGAATCCACTGGAATAGAAATATGTATCGCCATCTGCTGGTTCCGCTCGATGCCTCGACGCTCGCCACGGAGCTCGTCCGCCAGTCGGTCCTCCTCGCGAAGTCCCTGGGCGCGAAGATCACGTTCTTCCACGCGCAGGAGGATTTCGGGTCGACCAGCATGGCGGCGCTCGAGCGTGTGGTCTGGCCGTCGCTCCTGAGCGAGCACGTCGCGGGTGACGCGCGCGCCGTGCTCGCCAAGGCCGCCGTCGTCGCGCGGCGAGGCCGGCGTCGAGCACGAGATCCTCACTGTCACCGAGCGACCGGCCGCACGAGGCGATCCTGCAGGCGGCCGAGGCCCGCGGTTGCGACCTGGTCGTGATCGCCTCCCACGGGCCGGCGCGGGATCCGGAACCTCATGATCGGGTCCCAGACCGAGAACGTCCTGCAGCAGGCGAACCTCCCGGTGCTGGTCCTCGCTGCGGAGAGCAACCTCCCCGAGTGGGAGAAGATCGAGGCGCTCGCCATCCTGCGCGACGAGCACCGCTCGCTCGCGGCTGTCGCGCACGGCCTGGAACTCCTGGCTCGCGAGGCCGGCACGCAGGGACAGCCCCCGCGCTTCGACCTGCTCCGCGCGATCGTGGGCTACATACGGGCGTTCCCGGAAGCGCTGCACCACCCCAAGGAGGATGCGTACCTGTTCCGGAAGCTGCGCGAGCGGACTGCGGAGTTCAACGACACGCTCGACCTGCTCCAGCGCCAGCACGCCGAGGGCCACGAGCTGGTGGACGAGCTCGAGCGGAGCATCGCGCGCTACGAGGCGGACCCGGCCGGCGGACACGCGCAGTTCGCGGACGCCGTCAGGCGGTTCGTCACGGCGCAGGAAAGCCACATGCGCCTCGAGACACGGGTCATCCTGCCCGCTGCGTACAAGCACCTCTCGAGCGACGACTGGCACGAAATCGGCAAGGCGTTCACCGAGAACGGCGACCCGCGCTTCAACGCCGACACGGACGAGGAATTCCGCCAGCTGTTCGTTCGGATCCTGAATCTCGTGCCCGGGAACGGCACCTCCAGCCAGCCCCGCACGTGACCTCCAGCCAACCCGACGCATGAGCAGACAGGAGCATCGCCAGTGACCGCGTCCAACCCCACCGTCGTGATCGTCCCCGGCCTTCGCGATCACGTGCCCGGGCACTGGCAGACCCTGCTCGGCGAACAACTGCCGGGCTCCGTCACGGTGCCGCGCATGACGGAGAGCAATCTCTCCTGCGCGGCCTGGGTCGGGCAGATCGACCGCACGCTGTCGTCGATCGAGGGCCCGCTACTCCTGGTCGCGCACAGTGGCGGCGTCATGATGGTCGTTCACTGGGCGCAGAAGCACCGGCGGCCCATCCGCGGCGCACTGCTCGCGGCGCCGGCGGACCTCGAGACGCCGCTGCCCGAGGGTTATCCGACACCGGAGATCCTGCGGAACGGCGGATGGCTGCCCGTGCCCCGCACGCGGCTTCCCTTCCCCGAGCATCCTTGCGGCGAGCACCAATGACCCGCTCGCGAGCTACGAGCGCGCGGCGCAGTTTGCCGCGGACTGGGGCAGCGACCTCGTCAACATCGGCGCCGTGGGGCATCTCAATCCCGCGGCCGGTTTCGGCGAGTGGCCGCGCGCGCACAAATTCATCCGCACGCTTTCAGCGTGAATCCGGATTGAGCGCCGCCCGGACGCGACACCCGAACCAAACCGCCCGCGCGAGGCGCGCCCGGCTCACCGGGCCTGGGCGCGATACTGCGCCGGCGTCGTCGAATGCGCCGTACGGAAGCTCGCCGTCAGGTGACTCTGCGAACTGAAGCCGCATTCCTGGGCAACCCGCGCGATCGGCATCGTGGACTGGGTGAGCAGCTTGCGCGCGAGGTCGAGGCGTGCCGCTAGCACGTAACGGTGGGGTGGCACGCCGACCGCGTCCCGGAACATGCGCCCGAAATGGGCCAGGCTCACGCCGGCGCGCGCCGCGAGGCGGAGCGCGGACAGGTCCGCTGCGAGATTGCCGTGGACGTAGTTGCAGTACGGCCTGGACCCTGAAAAAATGCACGTGTCGCGGGTTGATGCCGCGAGTGCCGGGCGTCACCAGTGCCCGGAAAGACTGCTCCAGCATGACGCCCGCGAGTTGCTCCATAAACTTCGCATCTGCGCCGGCTCCCTTCTGAAGCTCTCCGACCAGCTGCAATGCGGCGGCTCCGACCAGCGCATCGCTGAACGGGACGGGCTCGCCGCGGGAGTCTGCGAGCATCGCAAGGCTTCGCATGCTCCTGCTCGGGGGATCCAGGAAGTAAAAGACCGCAAAGTCCACGGTCCCGGAATAGTGCCAGTGCGTCGCGGTGGCAGGAGGCAGGACGAGCGACTGCGTTGGCAGATTCACGCTCCGCCAGCGATCGGGCTCCCCCTCATGGACCCGGCCGCCGCCGAACTGGACGACCAGCGCGCCGGAGAGGTCCAACGGGGGCACGGTGCGCTCGATGTCCTGATAGATGTAACGCTCCGCGAACAGGGGTTCCGACCCGGGCACGCGGCCGGCCACGATCGGCTCGTGCCCCAGCGCCTTGCGGACCTTGAACCAGACCGGTACAGCCACGGAGTCGTCATGGATGAGTGATTTTTGACAAAGATACGCTGATTTCCTGACACCTTCCATGGCCGTCCGGGAGCAGAGTCCGCCGCAGGTTCCACAGATTCGGGGAGACTGTGATGATCAAGCTGAAACCGAAACTCGCGCTGCCGACCGTCGGCCTGACAGGTTTCGAGCTGCCTCTGACCGAAGAAGAGGCGGCGATTCAGGCCGGGGTCCATCGCTTCGCCAAGGACGTGCTGCGCCCGCTGGGCGCCGAGCTCGACAAGATGACTGCCGAGGAGGTGGTGGCCCCGGGCTCACCCTACTGGAGCCTGTTTTCCGAGTTCGCCAAGCTGGGCTTCGACCCAACGATGCTGGCCCAGTTGCCCTCCGATGTCGCAATCCGCATGGAATCGCTGATCGGTGAGGAACTGTCGTGGGGCGACTCGGGGCTCGCCGTATCGCTCCTTGTAGCGGGGTTCCCGCTTGAGATGGCGGTGTCGCTCGGCAACCAGGAACTCATCGACCTCTGCACCGGCCGCATCGGCTGCTGGATGATCACGCACCCGGACAAGGGCAGCGACGTGCAGATCTTCGACATGGCGCGTGAATGGCCCGCCGGCCAGCCCGGGAACAAAGGCAACATGTGGGGGAAGGTGCAGGGCGACGAGATCGTCATCAATGGCCAGTGCTCGGCCTGGGTGTCGAACGGCGTCGTCGCGCAGCTGGCGCTCGGCTACATCAGCGCGGAGTACGACGGCGGCTTCTACGACAGCGACGGTCGTCCACATGGCATGACGGTCTTCATCCCGCTCGACCTGCCGGGAGTCTCCAAGGGGAAGCCGCTGGACAAGATAGGTCAGCGTCCGCTGCCGCAAGGCGAGATCTACTTCGACAACGTCCGGGTCCCGAAGCGCTTCGCGGTGGCGCTCGAGAACGAGTACTACGGCAACGTGGCCTCAGTCTGGTCGTTTGCGGGGACAGCCATGGCCCAGGGCTTCACGGGAGTGGCCCGTGCGGCTTTCGAGACGCGCTGCAGTATTGCCACGAGCGCAAGCAGGGCGGCAAGCTCCTGATCGACCACCAGCTCACGCGCTATCGGATCGGTGACATGCTGCGTCGCGTCGAACTCTGCCGCTCGGTTGCTCGTCGCTCCCTTGCGTACGCGCGCCTGTCGCCGCAGGCCATCCGTACGTCACAGCTGCCGGCAAGGTGACCGTAACGCAGGAAGCCATGAAGGTCGTGGACGAGGCGCTGCAGCTTTTCGGCGGCGCCGGCACCTCCCGCGAGTACCCGATCGAGAAGCTGTACCGGGATGCGCGCGCCGCGCTCATCGAGGATGGCGAGAACTACGTGCTCACGATGCGCCTCGGGCTGCTGGCGCAACAGCTCTATGCCGAGGGCTGGTCGCAGAACTGACCACGAGACTACACCTGAATCACCGGGCGGCCCGTCCGCAGGCCGCGCGCATCAATACCCAGGAGAAGAATCAATGGCCAAGTACCCAGTCGTCGTCTACGGAGCCAGCGGCTACACCGGCATGCTGGTCATGGACTGGCTGATCGACCAGCAGATCCCGTTCACCGCCGTCGCCCGCAACGCGAAGCGCGTGAAGGAAATGATGGCCGCAGCGCGTCGTGCGCCTGGAGTCGGCGACCTATGAGATCATCGAGACCGAGCACACCGTCGAGGCGCTCACCAAGGTATTCAAGGGCGCCAAGGTCGTCTGCAACACGGTCGGACCGTTCGTCAACTTCGGCCTGACCGCTGTCGAGGCCGCGCTCAAGGCCGGCTGCCACCACATCGACACGACCGGCGAGCAGGGCTACATGCGCGCCGTGCGCGAGAAGTTCGGCGAGCACTACCGGCAGGCCGGTCTCCTCGTTTCACCCTCGATCGCCTACATGTACACGTTCGCGGAAATCGCCGCCCAGCTCGCGCTGGAGACGCCCGGGGTCGACGTGCTGGAGACCGCGACGCTGTGCCGTGGCCCGCGCGGTGGCGCCTCGGGAGTCACCGTGGGCTCGACGGCCTCGATCTTCGAGCTGTTCCGCTCGGAAGCATGCTACCTGTGGGAAAAGAAGCTGGTCCCGCACCCCGTCGGCACGACCGCAACGTCATCGATCCCAGCTTCATCCAGCCCGTGTTCTCCGCTCCCTGGGGCGGCACCTCGCTGCCGATCTACTTCGAGCACGACGCGCGGGTGCGCAGCTGCAGTTCCTACGTCGGCTTCTACGACAACGACGTGATGCAGACTGGTGCACGCGCTCGGCGCAGAAGTGGGAGGCCGAGTACAAGAACCTGCCGAAGGAGCAGCAGGACGCGGTCATCAAGCAGATCGTCGACTCGACCACGCCGAGCATGCCGCCGCGCGAGCGCACGACGGTCGCCCGTACGGTGGACTTCGCGATCGGCCGCGGCCAGCTCGCGTCCGTACGCGCGACCGTGCACGGCATCACGCCCTACATCTCCACGGGCGCGGTACAGACCGCTGCGGTCATGAAGCTGCTCGACGGCGAGACCAGCAAGGTCGGCTTCGCCTCGGCCTGCCAGGCCTTCGGCCACCGCTACATGCTCGGCTTCCTGGAGCAGCGCGGCCTGGCGCGTGCGACGTCACTCACCTGTGACGGTGGGCCTATGATGTACCGCCGCGCCCTGGGAGGGCGCGGCGCATCGTTTGAAGGGGACCCTGATGGCGATCATCGACTTCTTCGACCGCGGCTGGCGCAGCAACCCGAAGGGGGCCGCCTACATCCAGGACGACCGCGAGTACTCGTTCACGGAAGTGGGCGAACTCTCGTGCCGCATCGCCAACGGCCTGCTGGCCATGGGCCTGCCGAAGGAAACCAAGGGCGCGGTCTGGGCCGGCAACGACGTCATGGCGTGGGCCTGCACGCTGGGCCTCTGGCGGGCGAACATGTGCTGGATCCCCGTCGGGGCGCGCAATCCCGGCGGAAGAGAACCACTACGTGCTCGACGCCTTCGACTGCGAGGTGCTGTTCTTCCAGAAGTACTTCGCGCCGGTGATCGCGGAGCTGAAGCCGCGCCTGCCCAAGATCACGCTCTGGATCTGCATCGATGGCGAGTTGCCCGATTTCCCGGGCGCACAGTCGCTCCAGGGCTGGGTCGCCGGACAGCCGGCAACGCGACCCGAGGTGGCCGTCGACCTCGACGACGTCGTGATGCTGTCGGCGACCGGCGGCACTACCGGCATGCCGAAGGGCGTGATGAACACGCATCGCAGCGCGCAGACGTTCTGCGCGCACTACATGATCGGCTGCCACTACGATGACGGCGAGAAGCCCGTGAACCTCGCGGCGGCTCCCATGACGCACACGGCGGGCCTCCTGTCCGTGCCCTGTACGGCGCGCGGCGGCACGGTGGTCGTGGTGACCAAGCCCGATCCGGCGATCCTCCTCGGCGCCATCCCGAAGTACAAAGTAACCGAACTCTTCCTGCCGCCGACCGTGATCTACCGCCTGCTCGATGTCCCGGACCTCGGCAAGAAGGTCGATTTCTCCTCGCTCAAGTACTTCATGTACGGCGCGGCGCCGATGTCGGTGGAAAAGCTCAAGCAGGCCCTCGAGGTCATCGGCCCGGTGATGACCGGCGGCTATGGCCAGACCGAGGCGCCGGCCTCGATCTCCTACCTGCCGCCCGGCGAGCACTTCGTGGACGGGCGCTCGCGTCCGATGAGCGGCTGTCGTCCGTCGGACGTCCCAATCCGCTGATTCGCGTCGAGATCATGAACGACGCGAACGAGATCCTGCCCCAGGGCGAGACCGGCGAGATCTGCGTGCGCGGCGACCTCGTCATGAAGGGCTATTACAAGGCGCCGGAAAAGACCGCCGAGACCCTGATCAACGGCTGGCTGCACACCGGCGACGTCGGCCACATCGACGCCGAGGGCTACCTGCACATCACCGACCGCAAGAAGGACATGATCATCTCGGGCGGCTTCAACGTGTACCCGAGCGAGGTCGAGCAGGTGATCTGGAGCCACCCGGCGGTCCAGGACTGCGCCGTCATCGGCGTGCCGGACGAGCAGTGGGGCGAGGCGGTGAAGGCCGTCGTCGAATTGAATGCCGGCCAGAAGGCGAGCGCCGAGGAAATCATCGCGCTCTGCAAGGAGAAGCTCGGCTCCGTGAAGGCGCCCAAGTCGGTCGACTTCGTCGACACCCTGCCGCGCAGCCCCGTCGGCAAGGTCCTGAAGAAGGACCTGCGCGCGAAGTACTGGCAGGGCGCCACGCGCAAGATCTGATCCGGAGCACCGCGGCGCGGCGAGCATCGGAAACGCATGATTCGTCGGGATCGAATTGACGCATGGAGAACGAATCACATGAGTTGCTTCACAGGAAAGGTCGCCGTCGTCACCGGCGCGGGTTCCGGCATCGGCCGGGCGCTGGCGCAACAGTTCGCGGCGAAGGGCGCGCGCCTCGCGCTGTCGGACGTCAATGCGACAGGGCTTGCAGAGACCATGAAGTCGCTGCCGGCGGGCGCCGACGCGCGCAGCTACGCGGTGGACGTCTCGAAGCGCGAGGCCGTATTCGCGCATGCCGACGACGTCAGGCGCGATTTCGGGACCGCGCACTTCGTGGTCAACAATGCCGGCGCCACGGTGGTCGGCACGGTCGCGCATCTCACGATCGAAGAGATCGAGTGGCAGCTCGGCATCAACCTCTGGGGCGTGATCTACGGCACCAAGGCCTTCCTGCCGATGATGCTGGCGCAGCGCGAGGGCTGCATCGTCAACATCTCGAGCGTGTTCGGCCTGGTCGGCTTCCCGCCGCAGAGCGCCTACAACATCTCCAAGTTCGGCGTGCGCGGCCTCACCGAGTGCCTGTGGAGCGAACTCGACGGCACGGGGGTGCGGGCCGTGTGCGTGCACCCGGGCGGCATCAAGACCAACATCGAGAAGGCGGGGCGCCGTTGCGCGGCCGCGGGCGAACGAGGAAGTCGGCTTCGACGGAGCTGGCGCGAAAAGATGCTGCTGACGCCGCCCGAGGACTGCGCGGCCGACATCATTGCGGGCGTCGAGCGCGGCAAGAGGCGCAGTCATTACCGGCAACAAGTCCACCTCGCTGTGGTGGCTCAGCCGGTTCATGCCGAACTCTTACCCGGCCGTGCTCAAGCTGATCGCGAAGTAGTCGCGCGCCCGGTCCGCGCAATCAGCTGCTGGAGATTCCATGAGTCAAGTCTACGTTGCCGGCATCGCGATGACCGTGTTCGGCCGCCATCCGGAGCGCTCGCTCGACGACCTCGCCGGCGAGGCGCTGCAGGGTGCCCTCAAGGACGCCGGCTGCAAGATCGGCGACATCGGCGTCGCCTACTACTCCGGCATGACCAATGGCCCGCTGCAGGGGCAGATCTCGATTCCCGGCCAGGTCGTCTTCAGCAAGATCGGCATCGAGGGCATCCCGGTCTACAACGTCGAGAATGCCTGCGCCTCGGGCAGCTCGGGCTTCAACCTGGCGGTGCAGAGCCTCAAGGCCGGCACGGCCGACGTCGCGCTCGCGATCGGCAGCGAGAAGATGAACATCCCCGACAAGCTGAAGGCGTTCGCCATCTTCGAGGGCGGCTGGGATGTCTCGCGGGCCGAGGAGAACTACGCGACGCTGGTCAGGATGGGCGAGGGCATCGTGCCGCCGCCCGGTTCCGAGTCCGACAAGCCGTACAGCAAGTTCATGGCGATCTACGCCGCCATGTGCCGCTGGCACATGAAGACCTACGGCACGACGCAGCGCCAGATCGCGGCGGTGTGCGCCAAGAACCACCAGCACTCGGTACACAACCCGTTCTCGCAGTTCCGCAAGCCCTTCACCATCGAGGAAGTGCTCGCGGCACCGCCGATCACCTACCCGATCACGCTGCCGATGTGCGCGCCGCTGTCCGACGGCGCCGCCGCCGCGATCCTGTGCACGGAAGAGGGCCTGAAGCGCATCGGCGCCGACCGGAGCCGCTGCATCAGGGTCGCGGCCAGCGTCATCCGCAGCTTCACTCATCGTCGCCTCGACGAGCCGGAGAAGAACGCCGGGCACCTGGCCGCGCTCAAGGCCTACGAGATCGCGGGCCTCGGACCGAAGGACATGCACGTGGCCGAGGTCCATGACGCTTCGGCGATGGGCGAGATCCTCCAGGCGGAGAACCTCGGTTTCGTGCCCTTCGGCGGCGGCGGCCCGGCCGCCGAGCGCGGTGATTTCACGCTCGGCGGGCGCATCCCGATCAATCCCTCTGGCGGCCTCGAGTCCAAGGGCCATCCGCTCGGCGCCACAGGCATCGGCCAGCTCTTCGAGCTGGTGACGCAGTTGCGCGGCGAGGCCGGTGCGCGCCAGGTGCGCCGGCGCACGCCACGCCATCCAGGAGAATGGCGGCGGCCTGCAGGGTATCGAGGAAGCGGCCGTGGCCATTCACATCCTGGCCAGGTAATTCCACGGGTTTCCGGACGCGACGCGCGGCCGCGATCCAGGGCTGTCGCCTACGCGCGGCGACTCGCCCTGCCGAGCACCTCGCGGCGCAGCCAGTTGCCGATCTCCGCGAGTTTCTGTCCCGGGTCCCGGATCCCCGGGCCCAGCCCCAGTCGCCAGTTGAGCGATGGCGAATCCGGGTTCGCGTCGAGCGCGCGCAGCTCCGCCACCCAGCGATCCATGTCCGCGGCGTCCGCGAACAGTCCCTCGGCGACCAGCGTATCGCCGTATCGCAGCGCGGTCGCCGCGATTTCCGCGCAGCTGTACTCGGGGTGGTACTGCACTCCCCAGAACACGCCGCGACCGTGCCGGATCTCCGCGGCCTGCAGGCCCATCTCGTTCGAGGCGAGCAGGATCGCTTCGGGCGGCAACGTGGCGATCTCATCACGATGAACCGTGACCGCCTCGAACACCTCCGCCTTGCCGGCGAACATCGGGTGCTCGCGTCCCGCGGCGTTCAGCGCGATGCGCCGACCGAACCCGAATTCCCGGCCGCGCGGATTCGGTCGCACGACTCCGCCTGTCGCGACCACCGCGACCTGCAGGCCCCAGCAGCTGCCGAAGAAGGGAACGCCGGCGGCGAACACCGCCTTTGCAAGCTCCACCTGCCGCTCGATGTGCGGCCCGCCGTCGTAGACGTTGAGCGCCGAGCCCGTCATCGCGGCGCCGTCGTAATCCGCGAGCGCGACGCCCGGCGGAAGGCTGACCTCCCCGTCCGCGGGCCGCACGATATCGCAGTGCAGGTCGGGCATCAGACCCACGAGCGTTTCGGCGTAGCCCTCGCCGGAGCCGTGGCCGCCGGCCGCGATCTGGCGCGCGCGCGTCTCGGCGCGGTTGCCGTCCACGACGAGCACGCGCGGCCCGGTCAAGACGACTCAGCCCCGCAGGAGCAGATCGCCGCGGACGGCGGAACGGAAGATCCGCTCGAGCGTCGGCGCGTCCACGGGGATCGGGTTGCCGCCAGCCGACGGGTCAATCGCCGCCTCGCGACCGATGACTTCCGGATTCGCCAGCGTCACGCCGACTTCGGCCAGCGTGTGCGGGATGCCGAGCCGTTCGCGGAATTTGAGTACCCAGTCGAGCACGCCCTCGAATCCCGGCTTCGGCAGGTCGAGCAGGCGCGAGACGACCTGCATGCGCTCGGCGATCGCTTCGCGGTTGTGCACCATGACATAGGGCAGGATTACGGCGTTGGCCAGGCCGTGATGCGTATCGAAGAACGATCCAACCGGGTGCGCGATGGCGTGGACGCCGCCCAGTCCCTTCTGGAATGCTGCAGCACCCATGCTCGCGGCCGCGAGCATCCGCGAGCGCGCCTCGATGTCGGTGCCATCGTCGTAGGCGCGCGGCAGGTACTCCTTGATCAGCCGCATGCCCTCGAGCCCCATGCCGTCGGCGAGCGGGTGGAATCCGGGTGCGCAATAGGCCTCGAAGCAGTGCACGAACGCATCGATTCCCGTCGCGGCCGTGATCTTCGGCGGCAGGCCCACCGTTAGCTCGGGATCGGAGATCACGATGCCAGGCATCATCTTCGGGTGGAAGATGATCTTCTTCTGGTGCGTCTCCTCGTTCAGGATGACGCCCGCCCGCCCGACTTCCGACCCCGTGCCGGCAGTCGTCGGAATCGCGACGACCGGCGCGATGCCGGCCGGGTCCGCGCGCGTCCACCAGTCGCCGATGTCCTCGAAGTCCCACATCGGTCGGTTCTGCCCGGACATGAACGCGATGACCTTGCCGGCGTCCAGCGCCGAACCACCGCCCAGCGCGACCACGCCGTCGTGCTTGCCCGCGCGATACGCCGCGAGGCCCGCCTCGACGTTCGCGGCCACGGGGTTGCCCTTCACGTCGCCGAATACCTGCGCCCCGTGCAGGAGTTCGCGCGCGCGACCAACCATCGCCGAATCGCGCAGGCCCGCGTCGGTGACGATCAGCGGCCGCCGGATGCCGAGGTCGGCGCAGGCGGCCGGCAATTCTGCGATGCGGCCCGGGCCCGCCCAGATGCGGGTTGGATAATTCCAGTTGCCCTTGAGTACTACGGTCATACCTTCACGCGCAGGTGGAATGACTTCGGCCGGGTGAGGTGCTCGTAGCCGACCCTCGACAGCGTGCAGCCGCGCCCGGAATCCTTCACGCCGACCCAGGCCAGCGCCGGGTCCAGGTAATCGCAGCGGTTCATGAACCACGTGCCCGTCTCGACCTGCTCGCCGAGCGCAAGCCCCGCCTCCGGGTCACTGGTCCAGACGGCCGCCAGTCAGGCCGAAATCGGTGTCGTTGATGAGCCGGAGGGCTTCGTCGTCGGAGGCAACCTTCATGATGCCGGCGACGGGCCCGAAGATCTCCTCGCGCATCACCGGCATGCGGTGATCGACGCCGAGCAGCACCTGCGGGGCGAGGTACGGCGTGCCTGGCTTGCTCATCGCGAACCCTGACTCCTCGATCGCCGGGTGGGCTCCCGCCCGCACCGAGGCTTCAACCTGCCGGCGGATCGCATCCGCCGCGGCGGTCCTCACCACGGGCCCGAGAGTCGTCTCGGGGTCGAGCGGGTCGCCGAGCACGTAGGTTCGCGTCATCGCGACGAATCGTTCGACGAAATCCCCGTAGAGATCCGCGTGCACGTAGATGCGCTGCAGGCCGCAGCAGGACTGCCCGGAATTGAAGTACGCGCCGTCCACGATGTTCTCCACCGCGTGCGCGAGGTTCGCGTCGTGCCGCACGTACACCGGGTCGCAACCGCCGAGCTCGAGGCCCGTGCCGATGAAGCGCCCCGACACCGCGCGCTGCACCGCGTGCCCGCCGGCCACCGAGCCGGTGAACGCGACGAAACCTACGCGCGGATCCTGCATGACCTTCTCGGTCGTGGCGTGGTCGGCGTGCAGCACCGCGAACAGCCCCTCCGGCAGGCCGGCCGCCGCAAGCGATTCGGCGAACCGCTCCGCGCAGAGTGGCGTCTGCGCCGAGTGCTTCAGCACGACGGCGTTGCCCGCCATGAGGGCGGGCACGACGCTGTTCACTGCGATCAGGTACGGGTAGTTCCACGCTGCAACCGTGAACACCACGCCAAGCGGCTCGCGACGCACGAAGCGCCGGAAGTCGGGCTTGGGACCCGCATCAACGTCGGCGAGCGTCTCGGCCGCAATGCCGATCATGTAGCGCGCCCGCTCGAGCGTGCCGCGCACCTCGTTCGGCGCGTAGCGGATCGGCCGTCCCATCTGCCACGCGAGCTCGGTCGCGATCGCCTCGCGCTGCGACTCGAAGTGGTCGCAGAAGCGGCCGAGGATCGCCGCACGCTCCGCGATCGGCACCTCGCGCCAGCGACGCTGGGCGGCAACAGCTGCGGCAAGGATGCGCTCGACGTCTGCGGGGCCGGCCAGCGGCCGCTCGACGTAAATCCGGCCGTCCACCGGGCTGATGGTCTGGAGGGAGAGCTTCATGGTGGTCAGATGATCTCGAAGTAGCGGGCGAGTTCCCAGTCCGTAATTGCACGGCGGAACTCGCGTTCTTCCCAGTCGCGGCTGGCGGCGTAGTGCTCCACGAAATCCTTGCCGAACAGCGCGTGCGCGGCCTTGGACTTGCGGAGCCACTCGGCGGCCTCCGACAGCGTGCGGGGCAACTTCCGCTTCGCCGGGAAGGTCGCGTCGTAGGCATTGCCCTCCACGGCCGGATCGGGCTCGATCCTGTGCTCGATGCCCCAGAGCCCTGAGCCGATCGCTGCGGCCAGCGCGATGTACGGATTGATGTCGGCGGCTGCGATGCGGTACTCGATCCGCTGGCTCTTCGGGCTGCCGGGGATGACACGCAGCGCCGTGGTGCGGTTCTCCACCCCCCAGCTCGCCGAGGTCGGCGCCCAGAAGCCCGGGATCAAGCGCGAATAGCTGTTCACGGTGGAGGCCACCATCGCCAGCAGTTCCGGCATCAATGCCTGCTGCCCGCCCACGAACCAGCGCATCTCCTTCGACATCGAATGCGGCTGCTTCGGGTCGTGGAACACCGCCGTCCCGCCTTTCGTGCGCGTGAGCGAAACGTGCAGGTGGCCGCTCTGGCCGGGCCAGTCCTTGGACCACTTGGCCATGAAGGTCGCCATCAGCCCGTTGCGCTGCGCCAGGACCTTGGTGAAGGTCTTGAAGAGCGCCGCCCGGTCGGCGGCCTCGAGCGCCTCGGTGTACTGGATCGCGGCTTCCATCACTCCGGGCCCGGTCTCGGTGTGCAGGCCCTCGATCGGAAAGCGCATGGCCTCGGAAAGGTCGAGCAGCTGGTGATAGAACTCGGAGTGCACGGAACTCCGCAGCGCCGAATAGCCGAAATAGCCCGGCGTCATCGTCTTCAGGTCGCGGAAACCCTTGGCGCGCACCGAGTCGGGCGTCTCGTCGAACATGAAGAACTCGAACTCGGCGGCGGCGATGGCCCGGTAGCCCATGCCTGCGGCCCGGTCGAGGACCCGCCGCAGCGCGGCCCGCGGGCAAACGGCCTCCGCGGCCTCGGCGAACTCGCCGAGGAAGAACACCATGTCGCCCTCGAACGGCACGTCCCGGCAGGTGCCCGGCAGAACGCGCACCGGCGCATCCGGGTACGCGGTGTGCCAGCCCGTGTAGCTCACGTTGTCGTAGAGCTGGTCGTTCGAGTCCCACCCGAGCACGACGTCGCAGAAGCCGAAGCCCTTCTCCAGCGCGGAGAAGAACTTGTCGCGACCCATGTACTTGCCGCGCAGGATGCCGTCGTTGTCGAACACGCCAACCTTGACGTGCCGGAGCCCGCGCTCCTCGACGATGGCCCTGGCCTGCGCGGCCGTCCTGACCTGCTCTGTCTTGATCACGTTCAGCTCGCTGTTTCGCCGATCGCCTTCTCAGCCTCGCGGATCTGCTGCTGCAGGCCCTGGATCATCACGCCGTGCGGCGGGCCCTTGAAGCGACGCTTCTCGACGCCGAACCAGACGAGCGCCGTGACGACCAGGAACGCGACGGTGATCCACAAGGCCTTGTCGTTCGGCGGCTGGATGCCGAGGAACAGGATCAGGCAGATGGACAGGAAGACCAGCCCTGCGACCAGCTTGTACTTGCCCTCGCCCATGTTCCAGGGGCCCATCTTGGTCCAGGTCTTGCCCCAGGCGAAGTAGCCGAGAATCACAGGCAGGCCGTAGGAGATGAACAGGAAGATCACGGTCACCGACACCACCGTGCTGTAGACCGGCGTGTACATGGTGAACAGCACGCCCAGCACCGCGCCGGTCCAGATCGCCGCCTCCGGCACGCGGAACTTGTGATGCACGCGGCGCAGCCGCTCCGAGAACGGCAGCCCCTGGTCGCGCGCGAACGCGAAGATCATGCGTGAGCAGGAGGTCACGGTCGCCAGGCCGCAGAGGTACTGCGAGACCAGGATCCCGAGATTGAGCGAGGTCACGAGCCACGACGGGAAGATCGAATTGGTCGTGTCGAAGAACACTCCCCAGCCGCTCGCCGCCGCCTTGTCCATGTCGGGAATGGCGAGCACGAAGGCACTCAGCATCACCCAGCCCGCGAGCATCGAGATCACCACCGAGCGCACCATGCCGCGGGGCGCTGCGCGCGAGGCATCCACCGTCTCTTCCGACGTGTGCGCCGACGCGTCGAAGCCCGTGATCGTGTAGATCGGCAGCAGCAGCCCGAGCAGGAACACGAACATCATGCTGCTGGAACCCGGCCACACGCCGCCGCCCGCATCGCCGCTGTAGTTGTGGAAGGTCCACAGGCGCGAAAGGTCGATGTGCGGGGCGTAGCCGAGCAGCGCAATCGTGAGCACCAGGCAGACGCCGAGGATCAGGTAGCCGCTCAGGTCGGTGAGCTTCGTCGTGATACCGATGCCGAGGTGGTTGAACAGCGCCTGCGAGCCCGTGATGAGCACCATGAACAGGACCTGCTCGTCGTAGCTGCCATTGAGCCCCAGGGCCGGCCCGAACGCGCCCTGGAAGAACGTGTACGTTCCCACGTTGATGGCGCCGAGCACGGTGATGAGGCCGAGCAGGTTGAACCAGGCCGTGAGCCAGCCCCAGCCGACGCCGCCCAGGATGGAGCCCCAGTGGTAGAGGCCGCCAGCCGTGGGATAGGCGGACGCGATCTGCGCCATGCCGAGCGCGAAGACCAGCGACACGAGGCAGCCCGAGCGGCCAGCCGATGCCGATGGCCGCGCCGCCCACGCCGCTGATGCCCTGGCCCAGCGAATTGATTCCGCCGGACAGGATGCAGATGATCGAGAAGGAGATCGCGAAGTTCGAGAAGCCGTGCATCCGTCGCGCCAGTTCCTGCGCGTAGCCCATCGAGTGCAGGGTCTTGATGTCTTCCGCGATGATCTTGCTTTCGTCAGCGTCGGACTTGTGCAGCGCCATTGGATCCCCCTGGTCGAGCTTGTAGTTCTTCGCGGAATATCCACCGTCGCACCCCGGGTGGCAAGAGTTCGAGGGGCATGGACGAGGCGCAGGGATTCTTTTGCTTCGCAACAGAAGTCCCCTTCCCGGCGGCGATCCGTCGGTCCGCGGCTGGTCCGGACGATTATTGCGGCGCACGATTGTGTCGATCACCCGATCGGCGTAAGTATTGAATCCACAAGCGCCGCGGTCTGCCGACCTCGGCACATATGCATGCCGCACGCATTGCAACGCACTGGAAGGGAACACATGTCGACTTCGAGCCACTACGTATGCGACCTGGACAGCATGGGCTGGCAGGTGGCGCAGGATTTCGAAACCAATTTCCGCTGGGAGTACGACGACGGTCGCGAGTCCCTGCTCAAGCTGTACCGCAAGGGCAAGCGCCAGCAGTGGGACTCCGACTATCGCATCGACTGGTCGCAGGACATCGATCCCGAGAACCCGGCCGGCCTGCCCGACGAGATCATCTCGATCTTCGGCTCGCCCGCCTGGAATCGGCTCAATGCGAAAGAGCGCACCAAGCTTCGACACCACATCCAGGCCTGGCAGCTGTCGCAGTTCCTGCACGGCGAACAGGGCGCACTGGTGTGCGCCGCGAAGATCGTGCAGCAAGTACCCAATATGGACGCGAAGTTCTACGGTGCCACGCAGGTGATGGACGAGGCGCGCCACGTCGAGGCGTTCTCGCGCCTGCTGCACGAGAAGTACGAACTCGTCTACCCGATCAATCCGTACCTCAAGAGCCTGATCGACGACACGCTGCGCGACTCGCGCTGGGACGTCACCTACCTCGGCATGCAGGTGCTCATCGAAGGCGTGGCCCTCGCCGCGTTCGGGCTGATCCGGGACTACGCCACGAACCCGCTGTCGAAGTCCGTCACCGCCTACGTCATGCAGGACGAGGCGAGGCACGTGGCGTTCGGCCGCCTGGCGCTCAAGGACTACTACCCGCAGCTCACCGCTAAGGAGCGCGACGAGCGCGAGGAATTCGTGGTTGAAGGCTGCTACCTGCTGCGCGACCGGTTCCTCGGCGACGAGGTCTGGGAGCAGATGGGCCTGCCGATGGCGGAGTGCAAGGAGTGGGTCGACCGCTCGGAACTGATGCGCGTGTACCGCACGAGCCTCTTCGCGCGCATCGTGCCGACGATCAAGGACATCGGCCTGTGGGGTCCGCGTGTCCGCAAGGCCTATGCGGACATGGGCATCCTCGGCTTCGCGGACGGCGACGTGGAGGGAATGGGCCTGCGTGACGAGGAGATCGCGCGGGACCTCGACGCGCGACTCAAGGAGATCGCGGACACTGCGGCGGCGGCAACGGCGTAGCCAGGCGATCATGCATGCCGCCGCCCGCATGTGCGACCGGGGCGGCGCACTGTGCCAGGGACAAGCGCAATGAAACGAAGTCACTTTTTCACCGCCGTGGCATTCCTGGCGATGGTCGCGGCCGGCTCGCGTGCCGGCGAGGCGATCCCGCGCGGCCAGCTGCCGGACGACGTCCGGCCGGAGCGCTACCGGCTGCAGCTCACCGTGGACCCGCGGGAAGAGCGGTTCACCGGTGTGGCGGAAATCGACGTGACCGTAGCACAGCCAGTCCGCACCATCTGGCTGCATGGCCTCGGCCTGAAAGTCCGCAGCGTCACGGTCACATCTCCGCAGGCCGGACTGTACGCGAGCTACGAAGAGGTCGAGCCCGTCAACGGGGTCGCTCGTGTAACGCTGTCGGGCGAACTGCCGGCCGGCCGCGCAACCCTGCGCTTCGACTACACCGCCGGCTTCCGTGAAGGTGCGGAAGGCCTTTTCCGCGAGAAGGTCGGCGACGACTGGTACGTGTTCTCGCAGATGGAGCCCATCGACGCGCGACGCGTCTTCCCGGGCTTCGACGAGCCGCGCTTCAAGACGCCGTTCGAGATCTCCGTCGTGGGGCGCGCATCCGACAAGGTGGTCTCGAACGCGCGGCTGGCCTCGACGATGAACCTGTCCGATGGCCGCGTGAGGCATGCCTTCGAGCCGACCTTGCCGCTGCCGACCTACCTTGTCGCGCTCGCAGTCGGCCCGTTCGACATCGTGGACGCCACCCTGCCGGCAAACGCCGTGCGCAGCGCCCCGCTCCCGCTGCGCGGAGTCGCCACCAGGGGCAAGGGACCGCAGCTCGCCTACGCGCTCGCGCACACACCGGACATCGTCGCGGAGCTGGAAAGATACTTCGGCATTCCGTACCCGTACCCGAAGCTCGACGTGATCGCCTCGCCGCAGATGACCGGCGCCATGGAGAACGCCGGCGCGATCGTCTTCAACGACAGCCTGCTGCTGCTGGACGCGGCCTCGCCGCCTTGGCAGCAGCGATCGTTCTTCGAGGTCATGGCGCACGAAGTGGCCCACCACTGGTTCGGCGACCTCGTCACGCCCGCGTGGTGGGACGACATCTGGCTCAACGAGTCGTTCGCAGAGTGGATGGGCGTCCGGGTCGCCGACCGGCTGCGGCCGGACCTCGGGAGCAACGCGAATCTCGTCGACTCGGCGACCTACGCCATGGACGTGGACTCGAAGCGCGCCGGCCGGCCGATCCGCCAGCCCGTGACGGACAACGCGCAGATCGCGAGCACGTTCGACGCCATCACGTACCTGAAGGGTGGCCAGGTGCTGGCGATGACGGAGTCCTACCTGGGCGAGGAAACGTTCCGCCAGGGCGTCCGGCTGCACCTGAGACGCCACGAGAACAGCGTGGCAACCTCGGCCGATTTCTTCAAGGCTCTCTCCGACGCGGCAGGACAGCCGCCCGTGCTGGCCGCCCTCCGCTCGTTCGTGGACCAGCAGGGTGTGCCGATCGTATCGGTCGAGTCGGCGGGCGAAGGCACGGGCGAGCTGCGCGTGACGCAGGATCGCTACCTGCCGATCGGCACGTCGCTCACCGGTGGCCAGACCTGGCAGATTCCGCTGTGCGTGCACGCCTACGGCGGCAACGGCGCCCCGGCGAAAGCCTGCGCGATGCTGGCGCAAAGGTCGGGGACACTCACGGTCCCCGCCGGCGCCCCGGCGGTCATGCCGAATGCAGCCGGGGCAGGCTATTACCGCTTCGCGCTCGGGGGGCCCGATCTCGACCGGCTGATCGCCATGGCTGGAACCCTCCCCGACGCCGAGGCGATCATGCTCGCGGACAGCATCGCCGCAGCCTTCCGCGCGGGCAAGCTGCCCTTCGACAGGTTCGTGGAGGCCGAGCGACAGCTCTCCAGGCACCCGAACCACCTTGCCTCGATCGCGCTTGGCCTGGAGATCGTCGACATCAAGGATCGCTGGGCCAGCCCAGCCACGCGCGCGGCCCTGTCGGGACACCTCCGGGAAGTGTACGGACCCAGGCTCGCGGAGCTGGGTCTCGACGTGCGCCGCGGAGCTTACGCGACGGAGCCGGCAGAACGACGCCAGCTGCGCCGCTCCCTGGCATCACTGGTCGTGCTGCACGGACGCGACCCCGTTCTCGGCGGCAAGCTGACCGAGGCCGCTCGAGCCTCCCTCAAGGACCCCGCTGCACTGGACCCGGAGTTCCGGTCGGTCGCATGGGGCGTGGCCGTACGGGAGCTCGGCGATCCGTTCGCTCGATCGCTGGAATCGACGCTGCTCGCCTCCGAGGACAGCCTGCTGCGCAGCGACGCCGCCAGGGCGCTCGGCCTCGCCGAAGACCCGAAGGCATCGGCACGTGCGCTGGCGCTGTCCCGCAACGCCGCCATCCGAACCAACGAACTGTACGGCCTGCTGGGCGGACAGTTCCTGTCACCCGTGACGCGCGATGCCGCGTGGGACTGGCTGCGTGGGAATTTCGACCGCGTGCTCGACAGGCTGCCGGGCTTCTCGAAGGCGAGCACGTTCGAGCTCGCCGAGTTCTTCTGCGACGAGTCGCGCCGGCCCGAGATCGCACGGACACTTGAGGCAAAGTCGAAGGAAATCGGCGCCGGCGAACTGGAAGTGCAGCAGGCTCTCGAAGGCATCGACCTGTGCGTCGCGCAGAAGGCCGCACTTGGGCCCTCGGTGGTAGCAGCAATGGAAGCACGGTGAGCTGGCGCGGCCAGCCTCGCGCGCGCCCTTGCCCGGCATGTTCCGCCCATGCTCCATGCGCGCATCCTCAATGCGCGCGAGTACCCACGACCGTCCGTCCTAATCGCGTACCGGGCTTCGGACTGGCTCGCTTTCGCGGCAGGCTCGACGATAGGCCGACGGCGTGAGGCCCCGCTCGGCGATGAACGCGCTGCAGAAATGGCTCTGGCCGCGAAAGCCCACGGCCCCGGCGATTTCCCCGATAGACAAGCCCGTGGACCGCAGCAGTTCGCAGGCACGCTCGATTCTCGCCTTGCGCAGGTAGCGGTGCGGGGTCGTGCCCGTGGCCTGGCGGAAGCCGCTCGAGAAGCTGGTTACGCCGACTCCACATGCCCGCGCCAGCTCCGTCACCGTGAGGGGCTCGCCCAAGTGCGCGAGCATCTGCTGGATGGCGGTGTGCGCGACACGCAGTCCGCCGCGCGACGCGGGAAGATCGAGGGCGGCCCGCGACTGCCCGAGTTCACGTTGCAGTTCGGCGAGCAGCGTGCTGGCAAGCGTCTTCAGGTACTTCTCCGCGCTTGAGCGCGACTCAAGCTCGGCCACCAGGCGGCGGGCAATTGCGACGATCACGTCGTTCGTGAACGTCACCGGTTCGCGACGCCTGCGGTCGAGCAGCCAGGCGGGAAGGCCGTTTTCGTCGTCGAAGAAGACGACCGTGCCTTCCCCGACTCCGCGCAGCACGACCTCGGAACGAACGTCCTTCGGCACGAACGTGACGAGCCCTGGAATGGACTGCTGCCGTCGCTGCCCACCCGAGGACCGGTAGTCCATCGGCTTGCCGCCCGTGTGCACCAGCAGTATCGGCGCGGGCAGGGGCGGCACGGAGATCGTTTCGAACAGGGCCTGGTGTCGCTCGAACACCAGCGGCAGCCTGGCTGGAATGCGCCCGCTGGAAACCGGAGTGCCGGCCACGCGACGGACCATTCGACGCGCACGAGGCATGGCGGGCTGCATGGTGGCACCCAGTATATCGCAAGAAAACGACAATACTGCTGGTGCAAAACGACAATTGTGGCGGGCGCCCGGGGTTAACGTGCCTGCCACCAGTTTCGAATGCAGGCACGACCCATGCGCACGACTCTTCGCCCCCGCTCGCTCGCGATCCCGGTCGCCGTCGCGTCCATGGCCTTCACCCCGGCCTGCTGGGCCGCGGGACCGTGGCTCGCGGCAACCGGCGGAGCCGATACGGGGATGGCCGGCGCCGGGCGCGCGGCGATGTCGCTGGACGCGGCTGCGCTGGCCTCGAATCCTGCGGCCATCGGCGGACTGCCGGAGAGCACCATCACCGCCGCCGCGATGCCGGTGAAACTCGACTTCGAATTTCACGGCTCCACGCAGGCGCCGGCGCATGCCACGAACGAGGAAGGCATCAGTACGGTGCCGGCGCTGTATGCGGTCTACCGGGACGACCGGCTGACGTACGGGATCGGGGCCTACAGCTATCTCGGCCTGTCCTTCGACGCCGGCAATCAGTGGGAGGGACGGCGCGTTATCGAACAGGCCGGGCTCTCGACCTTCAACATTGCCCCCGCCGTCGCGTGGTCCGTCACGGACAGCCTGACCGTCGGCGCCTCGATCGCGGCCCAGATTGCGAAGCCGGAAGCGCGCATGGCGGTTGCCAACGACGCGATCTTCTATGGGCCTCCGGCAGGGTTGCCGGACGGCCAGCTCGAATTGAGCGGCGACTCGTGGGGAGTGGGTGGGCAGCTCGGCGTGACGTTCGAGCCGACCGACAGCGTTCGAACAGGTCTCGCGTGGACGGCTCCGGTCGATCATTCAGTGGAGCTCGACATCGAGGCGAAGGGCCTGCACCCGGTGCTGGCCGCCATGCTTCCGTCCCTGCAGCCTGTCAGGCTCGACTTCACCTTTCCGCAGCAGGTCCTGCTGGGCGTTGCGCACGAGGCGGACGATGGCACGACCCTGTCTCTCGGCCTGTCCTGGCAGGACTGGTCGAAGTTCGGCGAATCGCGCCTGAAGATGCCCGGCCAATCCGCGCCGATGTTCCCCAGCGGACTGCGGGACACGTGGGGCGCTTCGGTCGGCGTGCGTCGGAGGATCGCGGATGGATGGGTGGGCTCCGCCGGTGTCGACTACGAAAGCAGTCCTGCGACGGGCGGTGGCGTACCCGCGTATTGCCCCGTCGCCGAACAGTGGTCGATCGCGGCGGGCGTCGAGCACTCGATCAGCGACGCGATCCGGCTGCGCGCAGCGATGTCTGTCGTCTTCCAGGGTGACGCGGACGTCGTGCACACGACGAATGCCCTGCCCTTGCCCGGCGTCCCGCCGCTCGTCGGCACGTACGAGGATGGGCGCGTCTACCTGCTCGCGCTCGGAGCGGATTTCAGGCTATAGGGTCCCGCTCATTTCAGCGCGCCCGGTCCGCCGCCCAGCACGCGCGCCGGCAGCATGATGATCGAGCGCAGCAGGGCAAACACGCCCTCCACTGCAATTCCGACGAGGCGGAACGGCAGTGACAGGACCCACACGATCGGCCACAGCACCAGGGCCAGCAGCGCGAGCGGCCAGCACACCACCAGCAGCAACAGCCAGAGCAGAAACTTCAGCATGTTCCGGGTCCTCCTTCGCCCGCCACCAGGGGAGGGGCGAATTCATGCTGCGCCGTGGGAAGGGCCCCGCAGGGCCCTCACGAGCATCTCAATTGACTTGGAGCGGGTGAAGGGAATCGAACCCTCGTCAGCGGCTTGGGAAGCCGCAGCTCTACCATTGAGCTACACCCGCATCAGGGCTGGGATTCTATGCAGGTTCCCGAGGGCCGGCAAATGACGATTCGGCCCTGCACTGGAGAAATGGTGGTGCCAGACCGGGGCCACAACTGCCGCGTCGGGTCAGTGGCTCACGTGGGCCGCGCGTGCCCCGCCGCCTCCAGCGCCTTCCCGGCCCGTCGCGCCTCGTAGAGCTTGAGCACCTGGTAGGTGGCCCAGCCGACGATGGCGGACCCGGCAAGGAATGCGCCGTAGGCAACCGGCCAGCTCACGCCGACGTCGCCGGCCATCATCGTGTACTCGGACATGCCGCCGATGCCAGCCAGGATGTTGATCGGCACGAAGACGATGCTGATGGTCGTCAGCTTCTGCACGCGCTTGTTCTGGTTGATGTTGATGAAGCCGACCGTGGCGTCCATCAGGAAGTTGATCTTCCCGAACAGGAAGGTGGTGTGCCCGTCCAGCGACTCGATGTCACGCACGATCTGCCGCGCCTCCTCGAACTGCCGGGGTGACAGGGACTTGCCGCGCATCAGGAACGAAAGTGCGCGCCGGGTATCGAGGACGTTTCGACGGATGCGGCCATTCAGGTCCTCGCTGCGGGCGATCTCGGAGAGGATCTGCGCCGCCGCATCGTCCGTCACCTGAGGATTCAGCACCCGCTTGCCGACGTACTCGAACTCGGCATAGACCTCCTCCAGCACGTCCGCCGAATACTCCGCGTCCGCGGCGTAGAGATCGAGCAGCACGTCCTTGCCCTCGGTCACGTAGCCGGGCTGCGTGCGCGCCCGCAGGCGCTGCAGCCGGAAGACAGGCAGCTCCTCCTTGCGCACCGAGAACAGGATGTCCCTGTGGAGGATGAAGGCCACGGCGATGTTCTGCGTCCCCTCGTCGCTGTCGAGCAGGAAATCCGAGTGCAGGTGAATTTCGCCGTTGTCCTCGACGTAGAAACGGGCGCTGGCCTCGAGGTCGGTGAGGCTGTCGGGGTCCGGCAGCGCCAGCCCGAAATACTCCCCGACCCAGTAGCGCATTTCCGCCGACGGCGCCACGAGGTCAACCCAGATCGGCTTGACGTTGGCGAGGTCCGCCTTCCTCGTCACCTTGACCTGGCGCAGGCGGCCTTCGTGCAGGTCGAAGGCGTTCAGCGCGATCTTTTCGCTCTGGTGCTTGGACGCATTCAAGAGCTCCTCGCGCACGTCGTCCGCCAGGATGAGGAGAATCGCGTCGAGGCGATCCACCTTGATCTGCTCCCAGGCGAGCAGGCGGTCCTCCTCCGACAGCGCCTCGAGAATTTGCGCGGCATCGACCGGGTCGAGGCCGTTCAACAACTGGCCAAGCTCGCCCAGGTGCTGTCGGTGCACGAGCGTCTCCACCAGGTCATGCTTCGGCATCTCCTGGCGATTGACGAGATTCTCGACCAGCCGGTGGCGCGACAGCAGGCGCTGCGCCTCGTTCAGGTGCTCCGTGAGCCGGTCGAAGTCAGCATCGGTATTCGGTTCCACGGTTTCTCGCCTCCCCGGCGGCCGTCGTCGCGCGGAGCATAGCGGATGACCGGGCGCCCGTAGCGCTTTCGTCGGCAGGACGCCAACCGTTGCGGTCCGCGGCGAGGGAGAATAACGTCCACTCCGGGCGCGCTCGCGGAGCCCCTAAGACCGGCAAGGGCAGGTCCTGATCGGCCGATTGCGGAGGGGCGCACGATGAAGCTGACCGTCGATGACCTCGCCTCGCGGGGCCTGGCTTCCCAGTGGCGATTCCTGCAGCTCGCGCTGGTGATGTTCTCCTGGATGATCGTCTACCCGTGGCTCGACCGCGTCTGGCTGGCGCAAGCGGTCCTGCAGATCGTCATGCTGGACGTGATGCTGGTGACGCTCTGGGCCAACCCGTCCTGGATTCGCCTCCGCAGGATCGTGGTCGGGCTGCTTCTGCTGTCGGTCGTGGCATCCGTGATCGCCAATCTCGATCTGCCGCAGGCCTGGGTCCGCGTCAACGCGACCACGCAGGGCGTCCTGCACCTGCCGATCATGGCGGCCTGCGTCGCCGGAGTGCTGACGTTCGTGTTCCGGTCGGAGCGGCCGACGCTGGACGGCATCTTCGCGACGGTCGTGGCCTACCTGCTGGTCGCCATGATGTTCGCCCAGGTCTACAGCATCGCGCTCGTCTGGAATCCGGACGCGTTGCACCTGGGCTTGCCGCTCGACCAGTTGACGCCCCAGGGCCGGGGCGGCCGGCTGCTGTATTTCAGCGTCGTGACGCTGGCCACGCTCGGTTACGGCGACTTCCTGCCGACCTCCGACGTCACGCGGATGCTGGCCGCCGTCGAGGCGATCGTCGGGCAGTTCTACGTTGCAGTGATCGTGGCGGTGTTCGTGGGCATGTACGCGACCCAGGCGCTGCAGGAGCTGCACCAAAGGGGCGCGCGTCGCACCGAGGCGCGGCGCGACGACTGACGGGCCCCGCGATCAGCGCGCACCGCGGGACCACGGCCCGGACTCAGTGCCCGGGCCTGCCGCCGAGAGACGTTGCGAGCACGTACCAGTGCTCGAGACCCGCATAGAACGACGCGACGGAGATCCGCTCGTTCAGCCCGTGCGAGAACTCGTCGCTGCCCTTGATGAACAGGCTGCTCGCGCCGTAGGTCGGGATGCCTGCCGCTCGGAAGACCGAGCCGTCGGTCGCGTAGGCCGCCATCTCGGGCACGACGGGCACGCCCGGGTAGCCGGCCTGCACGGCGCTGGTCACGGCCGCCACGACGTCGGGCCTCATCGGCGAGGGATTGCTCGGGTGCGGCGTGCCGATGAGCTTCACGTCGACCTTGCCGCCTGCGAGACGCTGCAGCGTGGCACGGACCTCGTCGAGGCCGGTACCCGGGAACACGCGGCAGTTCACGGTGGCGGTCGCCGACTGCGGCAGCGCATTCTCGGCGTGACCGCCCTTCAGCATCGTCGCGACGCAGGTCGTGCGAAGCTTGCCGACCAGTTGCGGATTGGCGGACAGCACGTCCGCTGCCGCGGCATCGTTCGGGTCGACCGCGAACTTCGCCATCGCCTCGCCGAGCGGTCCGGGCGTCACCCTGGCCGCAGCCCTGAAGCTGCCGATCGTCCAGTCGTTCCACATCACCGGGAAGTGGTACGCCTTCAACGCCTCGAGCGCGTCGGCAAGATCGTAGATCGCGTTGTCGGATCGCGGCTGTGAGCTGTGGCCGCCGGCATTGTGCGTCGTGAGTTCGAAGCTCGCGTAGTACTTCTCGGCGCCCTGCAGGTAATACACCTCAGGCTTGCCGGTCGTGTCGTTCAGCACGCCCTGGCCGCCGTCACCGTTCAAGGCGAACTCGGCGCCTGCGAGCCGGACCGCGAGGTCGCTTGCGGTATCCATGCCGGTCTCCTCGTCGCCGGAGAACGCGAGCACGAGGTCGCGCGCGGGCACGAAACCCTCGGCCTTGAGGCGCAGGAACGTGGTCGTGAGGAGCGCGACCTCCTGCTTCACGTCCGCGGTGCCGCGACCGTAGAAGTAGCCGTTCTCCTCGATGAGCGTGAACGGGTTGCGTTGCCAGTCCGCCGGATTCGCCTCGACGACGTCCATGTGCGCGAGGAACAGGATCGGCTTCGCCGTGCGGTCGGCGCCGCGGTAGCGCACGATCAGGGAGGCGGTCTCGCCGTGCGGGAGAATCTCGATGTCCTCCGCCGGAAATCCGCCGGCCTGGAACTTGCCGGCCAGGTACTTCGCCATGGCGGGCACCTGGCCGCGGCCTTCGACCGTCTGGAAGGCGATGACCGTCTGGAAGATGTCTCGCGCCTGTGCGCGCACGGCGTCCGGGGCCGCGGCCTGCGGCCCGGCGGCAAGCGCCGGCCGTGCGCACAGGACGACGCCTGCGAGCACCGCGGACGTCACGAGCATCGACCCACGCATCACCATCGCCTCCCGCCGTCCCGACGAGCCTGCCCGCCCTGCGCCCGCGCGCGCCCCTGGTGCTGCGCAGGATGCGGGCGCTGGCCACCCGACGGCTGCTGCGCCCGCGGCGGCGCGTCGGCCACGAACTTGATGCCCGAACGGTCGAGCGGCAGCACGTTGATCTTGCGACCCAGCACCTTCTCGATCGCACGCAGGCGGTCGCGCTCGTCAGTCGCGACCAGCGACAGCGCGTGGCCCGAGCTGCCGGCGCGGCCCGTGCGGCCGATGCGGTGCACGTAGTCCTCCGGCACGTGCGGCAGCTCGTAGTTCACGACCTGGGGAAGCTCGCTGATGTCGAGGCCGCGGGCGGCAATGTCGGTCGCGACCAGCACCTGCACCTTGTAGTCCTTGAAGTCCGCCAGCGCCTTGGTGCGGGCGTTCTGCGACTTGTTGCCGTGGATCGCCGCGCAGTGGATGCCGTCGCGGGTGAGCTGGTCTGAGAGCCTGTTCGCGCCGTGCTTGGTGCGCGTGAAGACGAGCGTCTGCGGCGTCGCGCCTTCGCGCAGAAGGTGGCTCAGCACGGCTCGCTTCTCGCCCTGCTCGACCAGGTGCACGCGGTGCTCGACGAGCTCGGCCGGCGCGTTGCGTGGCGCCACTTCCACCGTGAGCGGATTGTGCAGCAGCCCGTTCGCCAGCGCGCGGATCTCCTCGGAGAAAGTCGCCGAGAAGAGCAGGTTCTGCCGCTGCTTCGGCAGCGCGGCGAGGACGCGGCGGATGTCGCGGATGAACCCCATGTCGAGCATGCGGTCGGCTTCGTCGAGCACGAGGTGACGGACCTTCAGCAGATCCACCGCGCGCTGGTTGATGTGGTCGAGCAGCCGGCCGGGCGTGGCGACGATGATGTCCACGCCCTGGCGCAGCGCTTCGAGCTGCGGCCGCGGACTCACGCCGCCGAAGATCAGGATCGTGCGCTGGTGCAGGTGACGGCCGTACTGCTCGAAGGCCTCGCCGACCTGTGCAGCCAGTTCGCGGGTCGGCACGAGCACGAGGAGGCGCGGTGCGCGCGAGCCGCGCGGATTGGGCTGTTCCTCCTCGAGGCGGTGCAGCAGCGGCAGCGCGAACGCGGCCGTCTTGCCCGTGCCCGTCTGCGCCGCGGCGAGCAGGTCGCGACCGGCGTGGACCGCGGGGATCGCGCTCAACTGGATGGGCGTGGGGGTTGTGTAGCCCTGTTCCTGCACGGCGCGCAGGAGGGCGGCCGGGAGGCCGAGTGATTCAAAAGACATGCAGATACCATTGCGCTTCTCCCGCACAGCGGGAACCGGACGAAGCGTCATTGATTCAATGACAGGATCGGGGGCGCAAAATGCAGACCACGATGAGTCTGCAGGAGGGGCCGCGAGGGGGAAGCTTTGCTTCCCGCCGTGATACCTCGGGCGCAGACCGGACTGCGCGGCGGCAAACTTGCGACGCATTGTACACGAGTCCGCGCATCGACCCGGCCGGACGCCCGCGCCAGACCGAAAAAGCGTGACCTGCCCGTAGGTTAGCCGCCGAAGATCGCGCCGAAAAGCGCCGCGATCGCACTGACGACCTGCGCCGGATCCTGCCCTGCCCGCAGGACCAGCCACAGCAACGCGCCGATGTACACCGACGATATCACCGCGAACGCATACCCGATGAGGAGCAGCACGCCGTCGCGCTCCGCCAGGCCGAGGCACATCAGGATGATGGCAATCCCAGGCAGCGTATTGGCCAGCGGCACGAAGGGCAGCGGCGCCATGAGCAGCAGTACCGCGATCACCAGCGTGACGCCGTGGGCCGAGTTCACTGCCGCGGAGCCGGTGAGCACGAGCAGCCGTGGCTTCACGAGGTGCTCGAATCGCAGCGCCATGCCCTGCCCGCGCGCGAGCGCGAGCTGCACCGTTTCCGACGGCAGGGCCCGATCGAGGAGCCGCCTTGGCAACCACGGCAACCGGCCGAGGATGACCGCGATGCCGATCAGCAGCATCGGCAGGCCGAGCACCGTGCTCATGAATGGCAGCGACACCGGGATCAGGAAGGGCATGGCGAGGATGGCACTGAAGACCAGCAATCCCTGCTCGCCCACATGGCCAAGCAGTTCGCGCAGCGTCACGGTGTGCCCGCGCACGGCCGACGCCGTGGCCGCCAGCGCCTCGGACAAGCGTACGTCGGTGTTGCGGAACTGGACTGCGGTCATGGGCCTTGAGGGATATCATTCGGGGCGGGCGCCGACACGTCAATTGAACCATGTCCAGAATCGACCCTCACCGCCTCGATCCCTCGTGCTATCCGCTCAAGGTCGAGATCCTCGCCCGGTACGCGGACGTCGATCCGCTCTGGCACATCAACAACGTCGCGATCGCCCAGTACTACGAGGAGGCGCGCGTCACCGCGGGCGCCCGGATGTTCGGCGACGTGCGCATTCCCACGCCGGCCGGCGAACGCGTCCTGATCGCGCACCAGTCCATCGACTACCTGCGCGAGGCCGCCTACCCCGGCACGCTCGAGGTCGGCATCGGCGTGCTGAAGATCGGCAACGCTTCCTACACCTTCGGCATGGGCATGTTCCAGGATGGCCGCTGCGTGAGTGTCTCGAGCGCCGTCATGGTTTTCGCCGACGCATCGGGCCCGGCCCGCCTGCCGGACCTATTCCGCGGGCGCCTCGAGGAATGGCTGCTCGGGTCCGCCGCCGAGCGTTAGCGCGATAAAGGCACAGGCGAGCCAACAAGGGGGCATTCCGTGTCACGACTCAAGGATTTCCTCAAGATGACCATCGTCGGCGAGCTCGTGCTGCACATGGTGGCATTCCTTGCAGGCCTCGCAGCGCGCACGAAAACAGGTCGCACGGTGACGAACTGGGTGGAGCAGCCCTTCCTCGGCAACATGCCGCAGTATCGCGTCGTCACGAGCATGGCCGACGGCATGAATGGCGTCGACTTCTCGCCGGTCAAGGAGGGCTGAAACATGCTGCGCTACCAGGCGGACGTCGTAGTCATCGGCTCCGGGCTGGCGGGGGTGACCGCCGCGCTCGAACTCCTCGAACGCGGCCGGCGCGTGCTGCTCATCGATCGCGACGCCGAGGAGAACATGGGCGGCCTCGCCAAGGAGAGCTTCGGCGGCCTGTGGTTCGCCGGGACGCCGCTGCAGCGTCGCTACGGCATCAAGGACGGCGCCGAACAGGGCCTGCGCGACTGGCACGCGTTCGCGGAGTTCGGACCCGGGGACCGCTGGCCGCGGGCGTGGGCCGAGGCCTACGTGCACCTCGCGAACGAGGACGTCTTCGACTGGCTGCGCGGGAAGGGCGTCGAGTTCATGCCCATGCCGCTCTGGGTCGAGCGGGGCCTGCACACGCCGGGCAATTCCGTGCCGCGCTGGCACATCGTGTGGGGCACCGGTCACGAGCTCGCGATCGTGCTGAACCGCAGCCTGCTCGCGCACCCGCGCCGGGAACTGCTCGAACTCAGGTTCGGGCACCGCGTCGAGTCGCTCGTGGTCACGAACGGCCAGGTGACCGGCTGTCGCGGCGCGATGGAGGGTTCCGGCCAGGAATTCGAGGCGAGCGGCGAGTCCGTCGTGATCGCCTCGGGCGGCATCAACGGCGACCTCGCGCGCGTGCGCGCGAACTGGCACGCGGACTGGGGCCGCGCCCCGGAGACCATCCTGAACGGCTCGCACAAGTATGCCGACGGGCGGCTGCACGACGCGGCATCCGCGCTCGGCGCCAATGTCACGCACCTCGACTGGCAGTGGAACTACGCGGCCGGCGTGCACCACTGGCGGCCGCGCAAGCCCTCGCACGGGCTGTCGCTGGTCCCGCCGAAGTCCGCGCTGTGGCTCAACTGGCGCGGCGAGCGCATCGGGCCGATGCCGCTGGTGACGGGATACGACACGCACGACCTCGTCGCGCAGATCTGCAGGCAGGAGCGCGGCTATTCGTGGCAGCTCCTGAACCGGCGCATCGCGCTCAAGGAGCTCGCGATCTCCGGTGGCGAGTTCAATCCCGCGTTCCGCGAGAAGAAGCGGCTGCAGGTCGCACGCGACATGTTGCGCGGCAACCGCTGGCTCTACGACGAGGTGACCCGCAACTGCAGGGATTTCGTCGTGGGCGACACGCTCGCGGAACTGGTGGAGAAGATGAACGTGCTCACGGGCGACGGGTCGGTGGACCTCGCGGCCGTCACCGAGGCCGCGACCGTCTACGACTCGCGCATCGACGCGGGTCCCCGCTTCCACGACGACGAACAGCTGCGACGCATCGAGTTCGCGCGCCGCTGGATCGGGGATCGGCTCCGCACCTGCAAGTTCCAGAAGATCCTCGAGCCGAAGGCGGGGCCGCTGATCGCCATCCGCGAGTTCATCATCAGCCGCAAGAGCATGGGTGGCCTGCAGACCGACCTCTCGTCGCGCGTCCTCGATCTCGCGGGCGAGCCGATACCGGGCCTGTACGCAGCGGGCGAGTCCGCGGGCTTTGGCGGCGGCGGCATGAACGGCAAGCGCGGGCTCGAGGGCACGTTCCTCGGCGGGTGCGTGTTCGGCGGGCGGATCGCCGGCCGCAACGCCTGAGCGGCCGGCGACTGCGGCTCCGGACTCAGCTCAGCGCGGAGAACTTGTCGCGCATCCTGCCGGGCACGCGCCTCACCCTGATTGCGAAGAAGACCTTGAGCGCACCGACCAGCAGGGACCATAGCGCAATCAAGTAGACGATCGAGACACCGCCGACGAGGGGGTTCTTGATCACGAGCACACCGAGCAGGAGCGACAGCCCGCCCGTCACGTACAGGATCCACTCGCGGGTCGTGGCCTTCCGAACCTTGTAGCCGAGCATGAGCAGGAAGATCCCGAGCAGGATCGCCTGGATCGCGACGACGTAGACGAACGCCACCATGCTCACCGGCGGATTGATGAGCGCGTACCCGCCGACCGCGACCCCGAGGACGCCCATGAGCAGCATCACCCACCAGCCGTCCTTCCCGCGGTGCTGCAGGGCACCCGCGACGTGGAATGCACCGTCCACGAGGATGGAGACGGCGAACAGCGTCGCGAGCACGAACAGCGCCAGCCCCGGGCGCGCAAAGGCAAGGACACCGAAAATCACCGAGGCGATGCCCCCGAAGAGGAACACCCACCACGCGCGGCGGCAGAGCACCTGCGCGTTGGCGCCCAAGCCGGTCAGTATCCCGCCGCTGCTGGCCATGTCGCTCTCCCCGGCGCGCCGGCGCGCCGTATGATTCACGCTCCCGATCCCCGACTGGACTGTATCGGCTTGCGACCCGCGATTCCACACGACCCGACGGCAGCGCTGGAGCCCGCCGCCCCTCCCCGGCCCCACCGTGGCGTGAAGAGTTTCGTCGCCCGCGCCGGCCGCATGACCACGGCGCAGGAGCGGGCCTGGCGCGAGTTGTGGCCGCGCTTCGGGGTCGAGGACGCGGGCAGCAACCTGGACCTCGGCACGCTCTTCGGCCGCGAGGCGCCGCGGACCCTCGAAATCGGCTTCGGCAACGGAGAATCGCTGCTCGCGCTCGCCGCCGCGCGGCCGGACGAGGACTTTCTCGGCATCGAGGTCCACAAGCCGGGTGTCGGGCACCTGATGCTGCGTGCCGAGGCCCTGGGGCTCACGAACATCCGGGTCGCCTGCCGCGATGCGGTCGAGGTGCTCGAAGAACGCGTGGGCGACGCGACGCTCGACGCCGTGCTGCTCTATTTTCCGGATCCCTGGCCGAAGAAGCGGCACCACAAGCGCCGCATCGTGCAGCCGCCATTCGTGGACCTCGTGGCCCGGAAGCTCAGGCCCGGCGGACGCTTCGGCCTCGCCACCGACTGGCGGCCCTACGCGGAGCAGATGCTCGAGGTCGTCGGCGCCTGCACGCTCCTCGAGAACGAGTTCGGCGCGGGCTACGCGCCGCGACCGGACAGCCGGCCGTTGACGCGGTTCGAGAACCGCGGCCAGCGCCTCGGCCACGACGTGTGGGACCTGTCTTTCAGGAAGCGATAGCGCCGCGGATCCCATCGAGCACGAACTGCGAAGCGAGCGCTGCGAGCAGCACGCCGAGCATCCGGCTCATCACCGCCCCGCCGGTAACCCCGATCACGCGCATCACGGGGCCGGTCAGCAGCATCAGCGCCAGCGTGATCCCGAGCACGATCACGATGACCCCGACCTGCGCGAAGAACTGCATCGATCCGGGCTGCACGCCGGCGAACGCGAGCAGTATGGTGGCGATCGCGCCGGGTCCCGCGATCAGCGGAAATGCGAGCGGAAACACGGAGATGTCGCCGCGATGGTGCGCCTCGGCGTCCTCCCCGGGCGTGATCGAGCGCAGGCCCGAGGGCCGGGCGAACACCATCTCGACCGCGAGCAGGAAAAGCAGGATGCCGCCGCCCACCTTGAAGGCGTCCACGCTGATGCCGAGCACCTGGAGCAGCGCCGTGCCGGCCGCGGCGAACACGAGGCACACGATGGCGGAGATGCCGACCGCCTTGACCGACATGCGGCGGCGATGACCTTCATCCGCGCCCTCGGTCAGCCCTGCGAGCACCGGCAGCAGCGACAGCGGCTCGACGACGACCAGCAGGACAACGAAGAATTTGACCAGTTCGTCAAACATTGGGAGTCCGCGCATTCCGCTACTTGAACTCGCACCCGTGCAGGACTACAAGTAGGTAAGGATTGACCAGAGGATACACGGACAGCGATCGGCAGAGGTTGAGATCATGGCGAAGCTCGCACCCATCATCGGCCAGTGGTATCGGCGCTCCGGCGGAGACTCATTCGAGGTCGTCGCCATCGACCGCGACGATCGCACGATCGAGATCCAGTATTTCGACGGCACCGTCGGGGAACTCGAGGTCGAGGAGTGGATCGAGGGCGAGTTCGAATCCACCGAGCCTCCCGAGGACTGGACCGGCTCCCTGGACGTGGACACCGAGGACACCGAGAACGAGTACGAGGCCGAGCCGGGCAACGCCCAGCCCTGGACCGATGCGCTGCAGTTCGTGGACCGTGGCGAAGCGGGCGGCTACTCGGAAATCGACCTGCCCGAGGCCGACGAGGCCGAGCGGTCCTGAGCCGGCGGCGGGGCCGCGTGGTTCGCGGTCCCGGCTGCTGATTCACCGGCCGAGGTCGGCCGGTTCCTCGAGCGGCACCCCTTCTTCCAGCATCACGTAGCCGCGCTCGACGCGCACCGGCAACGCACGCAGGCGCAGGCCCTCGCAGGGCCCCGAGACGCAGAGGCCGGACTCGATCTCGAAGAGCGCCCCGTGCATCGAGCACAGGATCAGCGGCGTCGCCGGCGCGAGAAAGGCGTCCGGCGTCCAGTTGAGGGGAAACCCGGCGTGCGGGCAGTGGTTCACGTAGGCGCGGACCAGCGCTCCCTGGCGCACGACGAATCCGCGCAGCGGCCAGTCGCCCTCGCCCGCCGTGAAGCCCCTCGCCCCCGGATCGGCGAGCTCGTGCAGCGGGCAGATGACGCGGGCGAGGTCGACCGTCGTCATGCGCTCAGTCCGTGCGCGCGCCTGCCGTGCCGAGCGCGCTGTCCACGAGGCCCCGCCGCATCATGAACCAGAACAGCAGGATGCCCGGCAGCGCAAGCACGGTCGTGAGCAGGTAGAAATCGACGTAGCCGAGCGACTCGATCAGCGCGCCGGCAGTGGTGCCGGTCAGCAGCCGACCGACGACGCTCGCGGCTGCGGACACGAGCGCGTACTGGGCGGCGGTGAATCGAAGATTGCAGAGCGCCGAAAAGTACGCGACGACGACGACCCCGCCGAATCCACTCGCCAGGTTCTCGAAGCCGATGGCGGCCGCCATGCCCATGTTGCTGTGACCTGCCGTCGCGAGCACCGCGAAGCTCAGGTTCGACACGCACATCAGCACCAGGGCCAGCAGCACGGATCGCTTCAGCCCGAGCCGCGCATACAGGATGCCGCCGGCGAAGATGCCGACGAGATAGGCCCAGAAGCCGAAGGCCACGTCGTAGACGGCGATCTCGTCGTTGGTGAAGCCGAGGTCGTTGAACAGGAGTCGAAAGGTGAGATTGGCGAGCGTGTCGCCGATCTTGTGCACCAGGACGAACAGCAGCACGAGCCAGGCGCCGCTGCGCCGCAGGAACTCGGTGAACGGGCCGACGATCGCCTCGCGGACGGCCGCGAGGCCGCGCCGTCCGTGCGCCACGACGTGGCGCGCCGGCTCGCCGACGACGAGCCCGGTGACCATCGCGGGCAGCGCGAATGCCGCGCACGCGACGTAGGCCGCGGTCCAACCCCAGCGGCCGGCGACGACCAGCGCGACGGCGCCCGCCGTCGCGGCCCCGACGCGCCATCCGTACTGCGACATGCCGGACCCGACTCCGAGCTGGTCCGGCCTCAGCGTCTCGATGCGGTAGGCATCGATGACGATGTCGAAAGTGGCGCCAGCCACTCCCACCAGCAGCGCGGCGATGACCGTCGCCTGGATTCCAGCGGCCGCGTCCACCAGCGCCATGTTCACAACCGCGGCCATCACGGCGGCGCCTGCGAGGAGCAGCCAGGACACGCGCTGGCCGAGCCGGCCGAGCAGCGGGATGCGAACGCCGTCGACCACCCAGGCCCACAGCACCTTGAAGTTATAGGCCAGGAACGCGAGCGTGAACGCGGTGACCGTCTTCTTGTCGATGCCGTCCTGCGCGAGCCGCGTGGTCAGGGTCGCGCCGATCATGGCGTACGGAAAGCCCGACGACACGCCGACGAAGAACGCGGCCAGGGCCTCCTTCTCCAGGTACGGCCGGACGGCGGCCCAGGGCCCGTGCGTGAGCGTGGGCGAGTCGCTCACAGGCCGTAGTCGATCACGAGCGGCGCGTGGTCCGAGAACCGCCGGGCCTTGTAGATTCCGGCGCGCGCGACGCTGCCGCGCAGTCCCGGGCTCATCACCTGGTAGTCGATGCGCCAGCCCACGTTCTTCGCCCAGGCCTGGCCGCGGTTCGACCACCACGTGTACTGCTCGGGGCGCGGGTCCACCTCGCGGAATGCGTCCACGTAACGCGCATCGCCGAAGAGTTCGTCCATCCAGGCGCGCTCCTCGGGCAGGAATCCCGAGTTCTTCTGGTTGGAGCGCCAGTTCTTGAGATCGATCTCCTTGTGCGCGATGTTCCAGTCTCCGCACAGGACGTAGTCCCGTCGTTTCCGCGCGAGCGAGCGCAGGTGCGGCATGAACTCGGCGAGGAAGCGGAACTTGGCCTGCTGCCGCTCCTCGCTCGAGGAGCCGGAGGGCAGGTACACCGACACGACGCTCAGGCCCTTGAAGCGGGCCTCGACGTAGCGGCCTTCGGCGTCGAACTCCCGCGAGCCGAAGCCGGCGACGACCTCGGCCGGTTTCGCCTTCGAGTAGATCGCGACACCGCTGTATCCCTTCTTCACGGCGTCCACGTAGTGGCAGTGGTAGCCGGCCGGGTGGAACACGGGATCCCCGAGCTGGTCGCGCTGGGCCTTCGTTTCCTGAACGCACACGACGTCGGCGTCCTGCCTGCCCATCCACTCGAAGAAACCCTTGCGCTGGGCGGAGCGGATACCGTTCGCGTTGAGGGTGACGATGCGCATGGCCGCGCAGTATAAAGTAGCGCCATGCACCAGCCCGATTTCATTCGACTCTGCCTCGACCTCGGCGTGCTGCGCTTCGGTGAGTTCACGCTCAAGTCCGGGCGCGTGAGCCCGTACTTCTTCAATGCGGGACTCTTCAACACCGGTCACGCGATCGCCTCGCTCGGCCGTCACTACGCGCGGGCCGCGGCGCTGTCGGGCGTGCCGTTCGACATGCTGTTCGGTCCGGCCTACAAGGGCATCCCGCTCGTGACGACGACGGCCGCCGCGCTCGCGGAACACGAGGGCATGAACCTGCCCTACGCCTTCAACCGCAAGGAGGCCAAGGCCCACGGCGAGGGCGGCACGATCGTGGGCGCCCCGCTCGAGGGGCGGGTGCTCATCGTCGACGACGTGATCACCGCAGGCACCGCCATCCGCGAGTCGGTCGAGATCATCCGTGCCCACGGCGCGACGCCGGCAGGCGTGCTGATCGCGCTCGACCGCGAGGAGCGCGGCCAGGGCGAGCGATCCGCGGTCCAGGAGGTACGCGACTCCGGCCTGCCCGTCGTGAGCGTCCTCAGGCTGCGCGACCTCATGGCGCACCTCGAGGCACAGGGCGAGGGCGCGACGCTGGCGGCGGTCCGCGCCTACCGCGACCGTTACGGGGTGTGATCGGCGTCGCCGTCTGACATAGTTCACAAACCGGGCGCGCGGGAATAGGTCCCGCAGCCCCAGCGGGGCAGAATTCCGGCCATGCACAGGCACACGAGGCTGATCACGATCCTGGCCCTGGCGGTCCCGGCACTGCTGGTCGCCGGGCCGGCCTGTGCCGCCACCAAGACTGCGAAGCCGCATCAGACGACCAGGACGCACGAGGCAGCCTATCGCTGCCGCGACGCGAAGGGACAGGCCTACGTCGGCCAGAACATCCCGGCGGAATGCATGGACGCGGACGTCGAGGTCCTCGACTCGACGGGCCGCGTCGTGCGCGTCATTCCTGGGCGCGGTTCACTCGAAAACGTCGCCGCGCAGAAGGCGGTGGAAGATGCAAGGCTCGCCGCGGCGAACCGCGACAGGACCCTGCTCGCGACCTATCTGTCGGTGGCCGACATCGAGCGCCTGCGCGACCAGCGGCTGGAGCTGCTCGTGCAGCAAGGCAGGGTCACGGAGCAGTACATCGAAAACCTTCGCGAGCGAGAGGCCCGGCTCGCGCAGGATGTCCAGCGATTCCGGCCGTACAGCGACAAGCGCAACGCGCCACCCCTCCCCGACCACATCGCGGAAGACATCGTGAACACCGTGAACGGCCTGCAGGTCTACCGGCAGGAACTCGCGAAGAACACCGAGGAGCAGCAGCGGCTGCGCAGCGAGTTCGATTCCGACATCGCGCGCTTCAAGGAACTGAAGGGGATCAGGTAGCCCCCGAGCTGCCGAAGCCCCCTGCGCCACGGTGGGTCTCCTCGAAGCTCTCGACGAGTTCGAAGTCCACCTGCACCACCGGCACGATCACCATCTGCGCGATGCGCTCGCCCGGCGCGATCGTGAATGCGGCCTGTCCGCGGTTCCAGCAGGACACCATGACCTGCCCCTGGTAGTCCGAGTCGATCAGCCCAACCAGGTTGCCGAGCACGATGCCGTGCTTGTGGCCGAGGCCCGACCGCGGCAGCAGCACGGCGGCGAGGCCGGGGTCGTCGAGATGGATCGCGAGGCCGGTGGGGATCAACTCGGCCTGGCCCGGCGCCAGTGTGACCGGCGCGTCGAGGCAGGCTCGCAGGTCGAGCCCGGCGGAACCCGAGGTCGCGTAATGCGGCAGCGGAATCTCGCGGCCAATCCTGGGGTCCAGGATGCGAACCTTGAGCGCGCGCTCCTTCCGTGGGCTGCTCATCCGGCCGCCGCGCTGCCGGACTCGCGCGCATTGGCCGCGGGCGCGGCGCCGCTTCGGCCGGCTTCGAACCGCTCGGCGACGACGGCGATCAGCCGGGCCGCGAGCTGCGCTTTTCCGGCGCGCGGCAGTTCCCGGCGGCCGCCGGGCCAATACACGGTGAGCGCGTTGTCGTCGCGATCGAACGCGAGGCCGTCGCCGACCTGGTTCGCCGCGATCATGTCGAGGCGCTTGCCCTCGAGCTTGGCGAGCGCGTTGCGCTCGACGTTCTGCGTCTCGGCCGCGAACCCGACGACGAACGGCCGCGGGGCGCCGGCCGCCACGGTCGCGAGGATGTCCGGCGTGCGCGACAGGGCGAGCAGCAGCGAATCGCTGGTCTTCTTGATCTTTTCGGACGAGACCTGCACCGGCCGATAGTCGGACACGGCCGCCGCGGCGATGAAGATGTCGGTGCCGGGCAGGTCCGCGTTCACGGCATTCATCATCTGCTCGGCGGTCTCGACGCACACGCGGCGCACGCCCCGCGGCGCCGGAAGGTTCACCGGGCCGCTCACCAGCACGACCTCGGCGCCGGCGTCGCGCGCGGCCTCCGCGACCGCATAACCCATCTTTCCCGAACTGCGATTCGTGATGAAGCGCACCGGGTCGATGCGCTCGCGCGTGGGTCCGGCCGTGACCAGCACCTTGCGGCCCGCGAGCAGTCCGGCTGCCCGCGACAGTGCCCGGCGCCGGTGCAAGCACGCTCGCAACCAGGTCGTCTGGCTCCAGCATCCGGCCGGGGCCGGTCTCGCCGCAGGCCTGGTCGCCTTCGCCGGGACCGAGGATCGCGATACCGCGCGAACGCAGCAGATCGACGTTGGCGCGCGTGGCGGCGTTCGACCACATCAGGCGATTCATGGCCGGCGCGACCGCCACCGGCGCATCGGTCGCGAGGCAGAGCGTGCTGAGCAGGTCGTCGGCGAGGCCGTGCGCGAGGCGGCCGATGAAGTCGGCGGTCGCCGGGGCGACCAGGATGCGATCGGCCCAGCGCGCGAGTTCGATGTGGCCCATCGCGGCCTCGGCGGCCTCGTCCCAGAGATCGGTGCGCACGGGCCGGCCCGACAGCGCCTGGAAGGTGAGCGGGGCGACGAACCGGCAGGCGCCGGCCGTCATCACGACCTGCACCTCGACCCCTCGCTCGCGCAGGCGGCGGACGATCTCGGCGCTCTTGTATGCGGCGATCCCGCCCGTGACGCCGAGCAGGACGCGCGTCGGAACTGGTGCGTTCATGGGCGCATTATGGGACGGTGCGGGCGCAGCCGCAAAGGAGCCGGTGCCGCGTTTCGGCGCAAAGGTCTCAGGCCATAACCGGCCGTTAGCTCTGGCAGGCCGGGCAGAAGTACGTGGACCGCTGGCCCTGGACGACCTGGCGGATCACGCTCCCGCAACGCCTGCACGGCTGGCCCGCCCGTTCGTAGACGAAGAGGTCCACGCTGAAATAGCCCGGCATGCCGTCGGCGTTCACGTAGTCGCGCAGCGTCGTTCCGCCGCGCCGGATCGCCCCGCGGAGCACCTCGCGCACGGCGCGACGACCCGTTCGAGCTTCGCGCGGGACACGCGGCCCGCCGCCCGGCGCGGATCGACGCCGGCACGGTAGAGCGACTCGCTGGCGTAGATGTTGCCCACGCCCACGACCACGCGCTGGTCCATCAGGAACTGCTTGACGGCCACGCGGCGCCCGCGCGCCCTGGCCGCGAGATAAGTGGCGTCGAAGCCCCGCCCCAGCGGCTCGGGGCCGAGGTTCGCGAGCAGGCGGTGCCGCTCCGGGTCGCCGGTCACCCACAGCAGGCAACCGAAACGGCGCGGGTCGTTGAAGCGCAGGCAACGGCCCGAGTCGAGCACGAGGTCGTAGTGATCGTGCGCGAGCGGCGGCGTATCGGCCGGCAGTATGCGAAGGCTGCCGGACATGCCGAGGTGCGCGATGAGCGTGCCGCGCTCGAGTTCGATGAGCAGGTACTTGGCGCGTCTCCGCACGTCCCGGATCCGCTGCCCCGCGAGCCTGGCCGGCAGGCCGCGCGGAATGGGCCAGCGCAACCTGCGCTCGCGCAGGACCATGCCGGTCACGAAACGGCCGGCGAGCGCCGGGCGGATCCCGCGGCGCGTGGTCTCGACTTCGGGCAGTTCGGGCACGGGGAAAGCGGTTGGTGACTCGTGACCAGGGGATAGTAGAAGGAAGAACCCGCAGCAGGAAAGAAAAACCCGCCGGGTGGCGGGTTTTTCGACGAGACCAGCAGGCGCTTGCGCCTTACTTGATCTTGGCTTCCTTGTAGTTCACGTGCTTGCGGGCCTTCGGGTCGAACTTCTTGACCTCGAGCTTCTCCGGGTGGAGACGCTTGTTCTTGGTCGTGGTGTAGAAGTGACCGGTGCCGGCAGTCGAAAGCAGCTTGATCTTGTCGCGCATGGCTCAGGTGCTCCCGTTCAGACCTTGACGCCCTGGGCGCGCAGCTCGGCTACGACGACCTCGAGGCCCTTCTTGTCGATCGTGCGCATGCCATTGCCCGAAACGCGCAGGCTGACCCAGCGCTTCTCGGACTCGAGCCAGAAACGCTGCACGTGCAGGTTCGGCAGGAACCGGCGACGCGTCCGGTTGTTGGCGTGGGAGACCGTATTGCCGCTCATCGGCCGCTTGCCGGTGACCTGACAGACTTTCGACATGGCTGATTCCTCAGTGCGGGAGGGCATGGCCACTCCGCGCGTAAACGAGCCGCGTTTTATACCAGCGGCGGGGCCTGGAGGCAAGGGTCGGGGCGGCCTTCAAGCGTGCAGGCATGCCCTGACAGCAGGATCGGCGTCGCGCAGGCGTCGTCAGCAGCCGGGCGATCTCCAATGCATCATAACTGTTTGTTTTTGTTGACTATGAACGCCCGCCCGTGTCGTTTCGCGCGCCATTCAACGGGTTCAAATCAGCCCGCGCTCCGCGAACGACACGCAGGCGCCGTCACCCACGACGATGTGGTCGAGGACCCGGATGTCCACGAGCGCGAGCGCGTCGCGCAGCCGGCCGGTGATCATCTCGTCGGCCTGGCTGGGCTCGGCGATTCCGGACGGGTGGTTGTGGGCGAGGATCACCGCGGCAGCGTTGCGGGCCAGCGCGAGCTTGACGACGTCGCGCGGGTGGACGCTTGCGCCATCGATCGTGCCGCGGAAGACCTCGTCGAAGCAGATGACACGGTGACGGTTGTCGAGGAACAGGCAGCAGAAGACTTCGTGGTCCCGGTCCCGCAGGCGCGAGCGCAGGAACTCGCGCGTGGCGCGCGGATTGGCGAGCGCGGGCCCGATCTGCATGAGTTCCGCGTAGTGGCGCCGCGAGAGCTCGAGCGAGGCCTGCAGCAGCGCGTACTTTGCGTTGCCGAGGCCGCGCACGCGGCAGAGCGCGTGCCGCTCGGCGGTGAGCAGCCCCCTCAGCGACCTGAATTCGCCGAGCAGCCCGCGCGCCATGTCGAGCGCCGAGCGCCCGGGTGTCCCGGTCTGCAGCAGTATCGCGAGGAGCTCGGCCTCCGACAGCGCGGCCGCGCCGTGCCGGAGCAGTTTCTCGCGCGGGCGTTCGGCCTCGGGCCATTCCTGCAGTGACATCGGCCGATCCCTCCACGGCCATGCTGACCGCGGGGCGCGCGGGACGCACGACGAGAATCGAACGCAAGCCCGTGGATTCGCGCGGCGGACTCCCCCGCGCACCGGGCACGGCACCGGATGGCGGCGGGCGCGGGAGCGTGCTACTTCGCGAAACGCGCGGCGAGCGCGTCGGCGACCGCGGGGTGCACGAACTCGCGCACGTTGCCGCCGAAGCTCGCGATCTCGCGGATGAGCGTCGAGGAAACGAAGTTGAACCGCTCGGTCGGCGTCAGGAAGACCGTCTCCACCTCGTCCGAGAGGTGGCGGTTCATGGTGGCGAGCTGGAATTCGAACTCGAAGTCGGAGACCGCCCGCAGGCCACGCACGATGGCGTTGAGCCCGTTCTTCCGGGCGAACTCGACGGTGAGTCCCGAGTAGCCCGCGACCTCGACGTTCGGGACGTCCGCGAGCACGCGACGCGCGAGGTCCATGCGCTGCTCGAGCGGCAGCAGCGGCGCCTTGCCGGGGTTGGCGGCGATGGCCACGACCACGTGGTCGAATATCCTGCAGGCGCGGCGCACGAGGTCGTCGTGCCCGTTCGTGAAGGGGTCGAAGGTCCCCGGGTACATCGCACGGCTGCGCATTTGGCCTCGCTATCCGCCAGGGGAAAGTTCGCGACGCGCCAGATGATAGCCCACCTCGCCCGCCCGCTTGCTGCGAAGCAGTCTCCAGCCGGCGGGCAACTCCGGCGCCCCGGCCGGGGCGGGGTCCTCGAGGTAGGCGAGCCCGCCCGGCCGAAGCCAGCCTCGCTCGTCCAGCAGCCGGCAGGCGTCGGCCAGTGCCCGGTCCGCATAGGGTGGGTCCAGGAACACGATGTCGAAGGGTTCTGGCGGCCCGCCGAGAAAGCGGCCCGCGTCGGCACGGACGACCTGCCCACGGTCGCAGCCGAGTCCCTCGAGCGTCTGCGAAAGATGCAGGGTCACCGCCGGCTCCACGTCCACGAAGACGACGCGCGCGGCGCCCCGCGACAACGCCTCGAGTCCGAGCGCTCCGCTGCCGGCGTAGAGGTCGAGGCAGCGCGCACCCGCGACGTCCTGCTGCAGCCAGTTGAATAGCGTTTCCCGCACGCGGTCGGGCGTGGGCCTGATCGCCTCGACCGGCGGAAAGCGGATCTTCCGGCCGCGCCACGTGCCGCCGATGATGCGCAGCGTGCGCCGCGGCCCGGCATTTGCGGCCTTCGATTCTGGGGTCTGCGGGCGTCGGGCCTTCATGGTCGGTTGCACGCGGTCGTTTCCACGGAACGGCGGGGCTCCCGCGATCTTACCCGCGCCCCGCACGCAGCGACGCCGCGGGTGGCCTCGGCAAGACAGACGGCGCCCGGCGCGTTCGGCCCGACCCATCCGCTACAATCACCGCCCCGTCCCGCGATCCCGGTCATGGCACTTTTCAGCTTCAAGTCGAAACAGGCCGACGTGGCCACGCCGGAACCGGCGGCAAGGCAGCCCGGCTTCATCGCCCGGCTGCGCTCGAAGCTGAACCGTGGCGACTCCTGGCTCACCTACGACCTCGCGAACCTGCTGCCCGGCGGCCGCATCGACGACGCCGTGCTCGACGAGCTCGAGATGCGCCTCATCGCGGCCGACGTCGGCATCGAGACCACGGAAAAGATCCTGGGCAGCCTGCGCGGCCAGGTATCGCGCAAGGAACTCGGCGACCTCGACGCGCTGCTCGGGGCACTGCGGCAGTCGATGCTCGGCATCGTGGCCCCGGTCGGCCGGCCGCTGGTCGTCGACGCGACGAAGCGCCCGTTCGTGATCCTGGTCGTCGGCGTGAACGGCTCGGGCAAGACCACGACCATCGGCAAGCTCGCGCGCCGCCTCGCCGACGAGGGCCGCAAGGTGGTGCTGGCAGCAGGCGATACCTTCCGCGCCGCCGCGATCGAGCAGCTGCAGGTCTGGGGCGAGCGCGACGGCGTGCCGGTGATCGCGCAGGCGGCGGGCGCCGATCCCGCGGCGGTGATCTACGATGCGATGCAGTCCGCGCAGGCGCGCGGCGCGGACGTGCTCATCGCCGACACGGCGGGGCGCCTTCACACGCAGATCAACCTCATGGACGAGCTCCGCAAGGTGAAGCGCGTACTCGGCCGGCTGGACCCCGAGGCGCCGCACGAAGTGCTGCTCGTGCTCGACGCGGGCCAGGGCCAGAACGCGCTGGCGCAGGCGCGGCAGTTCAACGAGGCGCTCGGCGTCACGGGCCTCGTGATCACGAAACTCGACGGCACGGCCAAGGGCGGCATCGTGCTCGCCGTCGCCGACCAGCTCGGCATTCCGGTGCGCTACGTCGGCATCGGCGAGTCGGCCGAGGACTTCGGCGTATTCGACGCAGCGGCTTTCGTCGACGCGGTGCTCTCCCCGGCCCGCGCCGACGGCGGGGCCGCATGATCCGCTTCGAGAACGTCTGGAAGCGCTACCCGAACGGGCGCGAGGCGATCTCGAACCTCTCGCTCGCCGTCGAGCGCGGCGAGATGGTGTTCCTGACCGGGCACTCCGGCGCGGGCAAGAGCACGCTCCTCAAGCTCATCGCGGTGATCGAGCGGCCCACGCGCGGGACGCTGATGGTGAACGGCCAGAACACCGCGACCATGCCCCGCTCGAAGATCCCGCCGTTCCGCCGCGACATCGGCATCGTGTTCCAGGACCACAAGCTGCTCATGGACCGGCCGGTCTACGACAACGTGGGCCTGCCGCTCGTGATCGCGGGCGTGCAGGAGAAGGAGATCGACAAGCGCGTGCGCGCCGCGCTGGACCAGGTGGGCCTGCTCGGGCGCGAGCGCATCCGGCCGATCGAGCTCTCCACCGGCGAGCAGCAGCGCGTCGGCATCGCGCGCGCGATCGTCGGCAAGCCGTCGCTCCTGATCGCCGACGAACCGACGGGCAACCTGGACCCCGACCTCGCGGTCGAGATCATGAACATCTTCAAGCGGTTCAACGAAGTCGGCGTCACCGTGCTGGTCGCGACGCACGACGTGCACCTGATCGGGCACTACGGCGTGCGGCGCGTAGTGATCGAGGACGGCCGCGTCGCGGGCGGCGAGGACGCGCCCCCGCCCCTTCCGTCGATCGTCGCCGTGCGTGGCGAGGCGTCATGAAGCAGTGGCTCGAACGTCACGCACAGACCATGGTCGGCTCGCTGGGGCGGCTCTGGCAGCAGCCGTTCGCAACGCTGCTCACGGTGCTGGTCATCGGTATCGCGCTCGCGCTGCCGGCCTGCCTGCACGTGCTGGTACAGAACGTGCGCGAGGCGAGCGGCGGCTGGAGCAACGCGCTCGACGTGTCGGTGTACATGAAGCAATCGGCGAGCCTCGGGGATGCGAAGTCTGCCGCGGAGCGCGTGCGCAAGCGCCGCGACGTGGCCGAAGTAACGCTGGTCCCGGCCGACGACGCGCTTGCGGAATTCCGGCGCAACTCCGGCTTCGGCGAGGCGCTCGACGCGCTCAAGGACAATCCCCTGCCGCACGCGCTCATCGTCCGGCCGGCCGAGGCGTTTCGCGATCCCGGCCACGTCGCGACGCTCACGGCGGAACTCAAGCTGCTGCCGGGCGTGGACATCGTCCAGCTCGACACCGAGTGGGTGAGCCGCTTCAACGCGATCCTGGACGTGGTGCGGCGGGTCGTGTTCCTGGCCGCGGGACTCTTCGCGCTCGGCATCCTCGTCATCGTCGGCAACACGATCCGGCTCGACATCGAGAACCGGCGCGGCGAGATCGAAGTCACGAAGCTGGTCGGCGGCAGCGACGCCTTCGTGCGCCGGCCGTTCCTCTACAACGGTGTGTGGTACGGGCTGGGCGGCGGTGCCATCGCCTGGCTGACCGTCGCGCTCGTCGTGCTGGTGCTGGGCGACCCGGTGCGACGCATCGCGGGACTCTACGGCAGCGGCTTTGTGCTGCACGGCCTCGACGCAATGGCCAGCCTCGTCCTCGTCGGCGGTGGCGCGCTGCTGGGCTGGCTCGGTTCATTCATCGTCGCGACGCGGGAGCTGCGCGGAATAGAGCCTAAGTGACTGAATAATAATAAATTCGATGGCTCATGGCCGCCGGTTCTGGCGCTGAACTTCCAGGGTATTTAGCACTCTAACTGCCTGACTGCTAAGATCTGCAGTTGTTGCCCAGGGAGAGCCCTTCTTAAAGACATGACCACGACCGCGCTCATTCGCCGCAGCCCTGCCGAACTCGCCCTCACGGGCCCGATCGGCAGCCTCGACGCGTACTTCGACGCGATCGGCCGCATTCCCGTGCTGAGCCGCGATGAAGAAGTCGCGCTCGCCACGCGTTTCCACGGCGAAAACGACGTGGAAGCCGCCCGGCAGCTGGTCCTCTCGCACCTGCGCTTCGTCGTGCACATCGCGCGTGGCTACCTGGGCTACGGCCTGCCGATGGGCGACCTCGTGCAGGAAGGCAACGTCGGCCTCATGAAGGCCGTCAAGCGCTTCGACCCCGCGGTAGGCGTGCGCCTCGTGTCCTTCGCCGTGCACTGGATCCGCGCCGAGATCCACGAGTACGTGCTGCGCAACTGGCGGCTGGTCAAGGTCGCCACCACCAAGGCGCAGCGCAAGCTCTTCTTCAACCTGCGCAAGTACAAGCGCAACCTCGGCTGGCTCACGGCCGAGGAGACGCAGACCGTCGCCCGCGAACTCGGCGTGAGCGCCGGGGAAGTCACGGAAATGGAGCGCCGGCTCGCGTCGCGCGACCTGTCCTTCGACCCGGCGCCGGACGCCGACGAGGAGGAGGAGTCGTATTCACCGTCGGCCTACCTGCCCGCGCACGACGCGGACCCCGCGCTCGAAGTCGAGCGCGCCGAGTGGGACGATGACGTGAGCGACAGGGTCGCCACTGCGATGTCGCAGCTCGACGCCCGCAGCCAGGCGATCCTGCGCGCGCGCTGGATGAACGAGCGGAAGGCCACGCTGCACGACCTCGCCGGGCAGTACGGCGTCTCGGCGGAACGCATCCGCCAGATCGAAGCCAACGCGATCAAGAAACTCCGGACGCTGGTCGTCGCGGAATAAGGGGACATTCTCCTTTTCCTGAAATAGGGGACGGTCCCTTCGAGGGACTGTCCCCTATTTCAGGAAAAGGAGAATGTCCCCGTTATTTCAGCCCTTCTTCGCCTCGTCCAGGTTTTCCTGCGTCACGGGCACGATCGTGATCTCGACGCGGCGGTTCTCGGCACGGCCCTCTTCCGTGGCGTTCGAGGCGATCGGGTAATCCGGGCCGGCACCCACGGTAACCAGGCGGCTCGCCGGCACGCCCCGGCCCGTCAGGTACGTCTTGACGCTGTTGGCGCGGTCCCCGGACAGCTTCATGTTGTAGGCATGGCTGCCGGTGCTGTCCGTGTGCCCCGCGATCTGGATGACCGTCTTGTTGTACTCGGACAGCGTCTGGGCGAGCTTGTCCAGCACGCTGTCGAATTGCGGGTTGAGCTTCGCGCTGTCGAAGGCGAAGGTCACGTTGCCCGGCATGCTGAGCGTGAGGTTGTCGCCGATGCGCACGACCTCGACGCCGGTGCCCGCCATCTGCTGGCGCAGCTTGGCTTCCTGCTTGTCCTGGTAGTTGCCGACGGCGCCGCCAGCCAGGGCGCCGACGCCGGCGCCGATCAACGCGCCTTTCCAGCCGCCCCCCACCAGCAGGCCGACCGCCGCGCCGCCCGCGGCGCCGATCGCCGTGCCCTGTCGCGTCTTCTGCTTCTCTGGATTGGAGGCAAAGTCCTGCATCGACTCGCACCCCGCGAGCGTGACCGTCAACGCAACGACCGACAGGATTCCAGCTCTCGCGTGCAACTGCATGTGTGTGCTCCAAGGCGTGACGGGACGACCAGGTCCCGGCGGTTGGTGGTAATCGAATGACCGCAATCATGTCCCGGCGCGGGCCGGGTAGCAACGGCGTGTGGGCAGGACGCGGCCATCGCCCGGGCGCCGGCGAAGCGTTTTCTTTGCGGGCGGCCCCGGGTTGCCGGAAAATGGCGGTTCTCACCCCGCAACCCACCGATCGGGAGCCCCCGTGGCCACACCCTCCGCCAGCTCTCAGAAGAAGTCCGCCCGAGCCCTGAACCCCGTCGACCTCTTCGACGTGCGCGGCCTGCTGACCGAAGAAGAACAGATGGTGCAGGACTCGGTCGCCCGCATGGTGGACGACAAGGTCCTCCCCGTGATCCGCCAGCACTTCGAGGACCACACGTTCCCGGCCGACCTGGTCCCCGAACTCGCCGGGCTCGGGCTGTTCGGAAGCTCGCTGGAGGGCTACGGCTGCGCCGGCATGAATGCGGTGAGCTACGGGCTCATCTGCCAGGAACTCGAGCGCGGCGACTCGGGCTTGAGGAGCTTCGTCTCCGTGCAGTCGAGTCTCTGCATGTACCCGATCCACAGCTACGGCAGCGAGGAGCAGAAGCAGGCGTACCTGCCGCGCATGGCGACGGGCGAGGTGATCGGTTGCTTCGGCCTCACGGAACCCCACGGCGGCTCCGACCCGGCCAACATGAAGACGCACGCGAAGCGCCGCGGCGGCGACTGGGTCCTGAACGGCGCGAAGATGTGGATCACCAATTCGCCGATCGCGGACCTGTTCGTCATCTGGGCGAAGACCGAGGAGGGCATGCGCGGCTTCCTGGTCGAAAAGGGAACGAAGGGCCTCGCGGCGCCGGAGATCGAGAAGAAGTTCTCGCTGCGCGCATCCATCACCGGCGCGATCTTCCTCGAGGACGTGGTGGTACCCGACGCGAACATGCTCCCAGGCAGCACCGTGGGCATCAAGGCGCCGCTCTCCTGCCTGACCCAGGCCCGCTACGGCATCACCTGGGGCGTGATCGGCGCAGCGCAGGCGTGCCTCGCGCAGGCACTCGACTATTCGCAGTCCCGGGTGCTCTTCGGACGCCCGCTCGCCGCGACCCAGACCGTGCAGATCCGCCTCGCGGAGATGGCCCGCGGTATCACCACGGCGCAGCTGCTCTCGCTGCAGCTCGGACGGCTCAAGGACGCGGGCACGATGAGCCCGTCGCACGTGTCGCTCGCCAAGTGGAACAACTGCCGCATGGCGCTCGACGTGGCGCGCGACGCGCGCGACATCCTCGGCGGCGCCGGCATCAGCGCCGAGTACGTGCCGATCCGGCACGCGCTCAACCTCGAGAGCGTGATCACCTACGAGGGAACCGAGACGATCCACCAGCTCACGATCGGTCGCGAGCTGACCGGGATCAGTGCGTTCTGAGCGCTGCGCCGCATTCGCGCGCGCGCACGGTGCGTGCCGGCGGTACCCACCCGAATCGTTCGCGCCGTGCATCGCGGGCCTGTCGATTTCCTTTACGGATTCGCGCGCAAAGGTACTCGCGGTTGCGTACGCGTCGGCCAATGCGCGCGTAAGCCGTTGATTCGCAGACGCCGCACTGCACATGGCACGGTCATTGCTTGTTCTTCACCGTCCTCGTGTGGGTGGTGATGGGACGGACGATGACGCGGGGTACGGGAAGAGTTACCGCTGGGGGATTGCCGGAAGCGAAATCGACAACAGGGACAATCTGATCGCAACGCCTCGAGCAACGGGACGCAAAGAAGAAGCACAGCGACAACAACAGAACCGTGCGCTCCGTGAAATGACAGAACCCCGCCAAGGCGGGGTTTTTTTTCGCCACGCGCGTCACGCGCCGCCCTCTGGACTCGCGCGGTGCTTGTAAGCACAATGCGCACGCGCGCCTGGCCTCTAACGTGCGTGATCGCTCCGCCGCGCTGTCCTCACCCCTTAATCGGGTTAAGTCCAACGGCGCGGCGGGGCGATGTCTGGCCCCGCCCCGTGCGCCGGCCGCGCGGCGCACCTGCAGCAACCCTGCGCCATATCCGCACCCCATGACGACAGGCACCACCCTTCCGCAGATCATCGCGCACCGCGGCAACGCGGCCGAGTTCCCGGAGAACACGCTGCAATCGCTCGCGTCGGCCGTGGAGCTGGGCGTGAAGCACCTCGAGTTCGACGTCCAGCTGACGGCCGACAAGGTGCCGGTGGTCCTGCACGACGCCGACCTCGAGCGCGTCGGCAACCGGGCCGACGTCGTGCACGACCTGCCCTGGGCGCAGCTCGCGGAAATCCCGGTCGGCGAGATCAATCGGTTCGGCAGCCGGTTCGCGTTCACCTACCCGCCCTCGCTCGAGCAGGTCGTGGACGCGCTGGCCGACTGGGAGGGCGTGACCGCATACGTCGAGATCAAGCGCGCGAGCCTGCGTCGTTTCGGGCGCGAGACTGTCCTGCGGCAGGTCGCCCAGGTCCTGCAGCCCGCGATGGACCGCTGCGTCGTGATTTCCTTCGACCTGCCGAGCCTCCGGATCATGCGGCTCATGACCGGCGCGCGGATCGGCTGGGTGGTCGCGGACTACGGCGCCGAGGCCCTGGCGGAGGCAACCGCGGCCGCGCCGGAATTCCTGTTCGCGAATCTCGACCGGCTGCCGGAGGGACTCGAGACGCTGTTGCCCGGACCCTGGGACTGGGCGCTGTACGAAGTGCGCGACCTGAAATCGGCGCGCGAGTGCCAGTCCCGGGGCGCGCGCTATGTCGAGACCATGGCGGTGCGCAGCCTGAGCGCGGCCTACGAGGAGAGCCAGCGCCAGTGGTGAACGGGCCCTCGCCGCGGCTCGTCCTGGCTCTGGACCAGGGCGGGCACGGCAGCCGCGCCATACTGTTCGACGGATGCGGGACCGCGATCGCCGAATCGCACGTCCCGGTCGCGACCTCGCATGGCGAAGACGGGTTCATCGAGCAGGACCCCCTCGAGCTGGTCCGCTCGCTCGCCTGCGCCGCCGCGGACGTCTGCGAGTCCCAGGCCGCCGCGGGCCGGCCCATCGTGGCCGCCGGGCTCGCCACCCAGCGCTCCACGATCGTCTGCTGGGAGCGCTCGAGTGGTCGCGCGCTCACGGGCGCGATCTCGTGGCAGGACCGCCGCAACGCGGAGTGGCTCGACGGCCTGCGGCCGCACGCCGCGGAGATCCGCCGCCTGACGGGGCTCGTGCTCTCTCCCCACTACGGCGCGAGCAAGCTGCGCTGGTGCCTGGATCACGTTCCCGCCGTGCGGCGCGCCGCGGACCGCGGCGACCTCGTGTTCGGGCCGCTGTCCTGCTACCTGCTGAACCGTCTCCTCGATGAGCACCCCCTGGTCAACGACCCGGCGAACGCATCGCGCACGCTGCTGTTCGACCCGACGACACTGGCCTGGTCGCAACCGTTGCTCGACGCCTTCGACATCGGCCGGCCATGCCTCCCGACCTGCGTTCCAACCCGCTACGGCTACGGTCACCTGCGAGTGGGGCCGAGACGCATCCCCGTCACGGCCTGCACCGGCGACCAGTCTGCGGCGGCATTCGCCTTCGGCACGCCCGACGGGCGGGTGGCGCTGGTCAACGTCGGCACGGGCGCATTCGTGCAGCGTGCGGTGTCGGCCGACGCAACGCTACCGGATGGACTGCTGCGCAGCGTACTGCGCTCAGACGACGCCGGCGCCGTCTACAGCCACGAGGGCACGGTCAACGGCGCAGGCAGTGCCATCGAATGGCTTCGCGGCCGCGTCGCGCTCGACGTCGAGCGCGCACTCGGATCGCTGGCCGTCCGGCCCTCCGACGACGTGCCCCTCTTCATGAACGGAGTCGGCGGTCTCGGTGCTCCATTCTGGCTGCCAGGATTTCCAGTGGAATTCGTCGGCGACGGGGACGAGCCGCTGCGGCTCGCGGCGGTGGTCGAGAGCATCGCCTTCCTGCTCCGCGTCAACCTCGACGCAATGCGACGCGCCGCGACCCTGCGTGACGTGCGGATCTCGGGCGGCATGGCCCGTTGCGACCATCTCTGCCAGTCGCTGGCGGACCTCTGCGGACTCGAGGTGCGGCGTCACGCGCTGCGCGAAGCCACGGCGCGGGGCGTGGCCTTTCTGGCGGCCGGGGAACCGCAGGGGTGGCACGATGTTCCGCTGGAACGCGCCTTCGAACCGCAGCCGAACGAGCCGCTCGCCGCGCGTTATCGCCGCTGGCTCGCGGAGATGGCCCGGCGCGGCGCGGTTGCCCCGTAGTCCCGCGCGCGCGGGTTCCTACGCCCCGGACAGCGTCGCGAAGACCTCCCGCTCGATCCAGGTGCTGCCACGCCGCGCGTCGTAGTAGCCGCAATGACCGCCGAGGTCAGTACGCGTGAGCCTGAGCGCCGCGGGGCGCGCGATGCGCTCGAAGTCGTCGACCGAAATGATCGGATCGTCCGCCGCGGTGATGATGCGCGTTGGGTGGCAGATGTCCCCGAGCGCGTCGCCCACGATCGCGTAGCCCCGCAGGTATTCCGCGAGCGACGGGTAGCCGCCGTACCTGCGCACGAGGTGGTCGGTCATCTCCGTCAGCGTGCCCAGCGCCTGCACCTCCGTAAGGTCGTAGAGCTGCGGCCACGCCGCCTGCTTCTGCCGCAGGGAGTTGTGCCACTTCCACACGAAGTAGCGGCGATACATCGCCCGGCCCGCCTCGAGTCGCTTCATGGTGTGCTCGGGATCCACCACCGGGCACACGGCGACGACCTGCTCGAGCTCGAGGCCCGCTGCGCGCGCACGGGCAGCCACCCGCAGGAAGAAATTCCCGCCGAGCGAGAACCCGACGAGGTTGAGGCCCCGCCCGGGATTCAGGTCCTGGATCCGCCGCACCGCACCGACGACTTCCCGGATGCGGCACGAATGGAAGATTTCCGGATTGAGGTGATGGCTGCCGCCGTGATCGCGCAGGTTGAGCCTCACGACGTCGAAGCCGCGGTCCAGCAGGTACTGGCCGAGCGAGAGTATGTACAGCGACTCCGAGCTTCCCTCCCAGCCGTGCAGCAGCACCGCGACGCGCGTGGCCGCAGGGTGCCCCAGCCGTTCCCGGGTCGCGTGGTGCGCGAGCAGCCGGACGCCCTCCCCGCAGTCGAGCAGCAGCGGCTGCGAAGCCGCTCGCAGCCGCCGGCAGCGCCAGGCGACGCCCGGGCGCCTGAACGGGAGGCTCGGAAAGACCGACTGGACGTGCGGGCTCGCAAGCCACGACGGCGGCTGGAATTCGCGCTCCGGCGCGCGGGCGGCCAGGCCGCTTCACGACGGCCCGGGCCGATGCGTCGAGCCGGCCGCCTCGCCGATGCGCGGCCGGTCCGTCACTCGGCGGGCACTACCCTGAATTCGACTCGGTTGTTCTGTGCGGCCACCGTGTTCCATGCGCCGGCCACCGTCGCTTCCGTCTGCTCGGGATACTCGACGACGCTGCGCCGGCCGCCGTCGACCACGTCGACGACGATCGTCCCGCCGCTGCGCCGGCGCAGTGTCGCTGCAAAGTTGGCAAAATCCACCGACTGGCGCTGCGCCGGGGAAAGCGCATCGTCGAAAGGATTGCCCACGATGTCGCACTTCCTGAGCGGCAGCGTCGGATCGGCGACTTCGAATCCCGCCGCCGGGCTGCCGGTGAGGCAGAAATCCCCCACGGTGTACTCGACGACGATCCGGCCGCGGAAGCGCTGCGCCTCCATGGCCGCAGCCAGCGCCCGCAGGCGATTGAGGCGCAGGCCCCCGAAGGGCACGTCACCGTAGGGAACGTACTCGACGGGCACCGTCGCATGCACGGGCGCGGGCACCGGCCGGGCCGCCGCACCAAGCGGGCCGGCGGCGGCGTCCTGCACCGGCACGGGCGCGACCGGCTGGAACGCTGCCAGCAGCAGCGTCGAGGCCTTCTCGAGCGCACCGACCTGCGCCTCGAGCCTCGACACCTGTCGCCCGGTCTCGCGGTTGGCATCGAGTTCTTCCCAGTACAGCAGTCCCAGTACGAGCGCTGGAACGACCGCGAACAGCAGGGTGACCAGCACCGGCCACCACGGCCGCCGCGGCGGCTCGACCGGCGGCAGCTCGACGATGGCGGGAGGCGGCGGTTTCTGCGCGTGCTCCTTCATCTCGGCGCCCAGGCGGCGAGCAAAGGCCTCGAACGTGGCGAGCATGAAGCGACGCTGCTCGGCCAGCTGGTCCTTCACCAGCTGCTGCAGCGACTGCCGCAGGCCGGCCGACATCTCGGACAGCGCCGCCGTCGAGACGATCGGCACGGCCGCGGGCACCAGCTGGACCGGCGCCGCCCCCGGCTGTGCAGCCGACGGTTCAGGCAGCGCGGACACGGCGTCGGGTGGTGTCGCCGGAGCGGCGGGTTCGCGGCGCTGGAACAGCGTCGTGCGATCCTGCCGGCGGTCGTGCAGCAGGTGAAGCTGGTAGAGGACACGCGATACGTCCACCGGCCGTACGGTCTTCGGCAGCACGCCGATGGCGCCGAGCGCACGGGCCTGGCTCACGTACAGCTCGCCTTCCTGCGACGTGTACATCATGAGCGGGATCGTCGCGGTCTGGGCGTCGGCCTTGATGGCCTGCACGGCCTCGAATCCGTCCATCCCGGGCATGAGGTGATCCATGAAGATCACGTCGGGACGGTGCTGGTGAAGGTACTCGAGGGCCTGCTCGGCGGATTCGGCAGTGTCTACCGCCAGCCCATGCTGCTCGAGCATGCGGCTCAGGATCACCCTGGCCGAGCGCGAGTCGTCCACGATCAGGGCGCGTTTGCCCATCGTCATTCCCCTTACCCCCCGGAAGACGGCCCTGGGGCCGCTGTGCGTACCAGCTTTCTACCTTGAACCGGCGTTGAAGCCAATCCCGGCAAACGCCTCTGGCACCCCGCGATTCCGGAGTTATGCTTCCGTAACGAGAATCAGGTCCAACGGAGCCAACAGATGCCCTACTCGACCGCAGATATCCGCAACATCGCACTCGTAGGCCAGGCAGGCGCGGGCAAGACGCTGCTGGCCGAAGCCTTGCTCGCGCAGTCCGGTGCGATCCGGCCCAAAGGGTCCCTCGCGCGCGGAACGACCGTGTGCGACTTCGATCCCCAGGAAAAATCCCTGCTGCACTCGCTGGACGCGGCGATCTGCGGATTCGAGACCCAGGGCCGGCGGGTCAACATGATCGACACGCCGGGGTACCCCGACTTCCTGGGCCGCAGCCTATGCGCGCTCGAGGCCGTCGAGACCGCGGTGATCGTGGTAAGCGCGGTGAACGGCGTCGAGCCGATGACCCTGCGCATGATGGAATTCGCGAAGGCGCGCGGCCTGTGCCGGCTCATCGTCGTGAACAAGATCGACAGCCGCGAGGCGCGCACGGAAGAGGTGCTCGAGGAAATCCGCGACGCGTTCGGCAAGGCCTGCCTGCCGCTCAACCTCCCCACCGACGGGGGCAAGGCGGTGGTCGACTGCTTCTTCCAGGCACGCGGAAAGCCCGCGGACTTCTCCTCGGTCGAGGCCGCGCACACCGAGATCATCGACCAGGTGGTCGAGGTGGACGAGAAGCTCATGGCCCTGTACCTCGAGCAGGGCGAGGAAATCTCCCCCGAGCAGCTGCACGACCCGTTCGAGCAGGCGCTGCGCGAGGACCACCTCGTACCGATCTGCTTCTGCAGCGCCGAGACCGGCGCCGGCATCCAGGAGTTCATGGACGTCCTCGTACGCCTCGGGCCGAACCCGGCCGAGGGCAATCCGCCGCCCTTCCTCAAGGGCGAAGGCGACGCGGCCGTCAGGGTGACGGTCGATCCCGACCCGGCCAAGCACGTCGTCGCGCACGTCTTCAAGGTCACCATCGACCCGTTCGTCGGCAAGCTCGGCATCTTCCGCGTCCACCAGGGCACGGTGAAGGCCGGCGCGCAGCTCCTGGTGGGCGACGCGCGCAAGCCGATCAAGATCGCGCACCTCTTCCAGCTGCAGGGCAAGGAACACGTGGAGGTGTCGCAGGCGATCCCGGGCGACATCTGCGCCGTGCCCAAGATCGACGAGCTGCATTTCGACGCCGTGCTGCACGACTCGCACGACGAGGACCATCACCACCTGAAGTCGGTGTCGTTCCCGCCGCCGATGCTCGGACTCGCCATCCGCGCCGAGAAGCGCGGCGACGAGCAGAAGCTCTCCGAGTCGCTGCACCGGCTGGTGGCCGAGGACCCATGCGTGCGCGTCGAGCATCACACGGCGCAGAACGAGACCGTGCTCTACGGCCTCGGCGACCTGCACCTGCGCGTGATGCTGCAACGCATGACCGACCGCTACGGCGTGGCCGTGAAGACGAGCCCGCCGAGCGTCCCCTACCGCGAGACGATCACGCGGCCGGCCGAAGGCCACCACCGCCACAAGAAGCAGACCGGCGGTGCGGGCCAGTTCGGCGAGGTCTACCTGCGAGTCGAGCCCCTGCCGCGCGGCGCGGGTTTCGAGTTCGTGGACGACGTCGTGGGCGGCGCGATCCCGGGACAGTTCATTCCCGCGGTCGAGAAAGGCGTGCGCCAGGTGCTCGTGGACGGTGCGATCGCCGGGTTCGAACTGCAGGACGTTCGAGTGAGCGTCTATGACGGCAAGCACCACGCCGTGGATTCGAAGGAGGTCGCCTTCGTGGCGGCGGGCAAGAAGGCCTTCGTGAGCGCGATCAAGGAAGCGGGCCCGATCGTGCTAGAGCCGATCGTGCGCGTCGCGATCAGCACGCCCTCGGCCTCGATCGGCGACGTCACGAGTGACCTGTCCACGCGCCGCGCCCGTATCAGCGGCCAGGACACGCTGCCCGGCGGGCGCTCGCAGATCTCTGCGCTCGTGCCGCTTGCCGAGCTGCAGGACTACCTCTCGCGGCTCAAGGCGATCACCGGCGGCGAAGGCACCTACACCATGGACCTCAGCCACTACGACCCGGTGCCGGCGCGCAGGCAGCAGGAGCTGGCGGCAGCGTTCAAGCCGCAGGAGGAAGCGGACTGAGCTGGCGCGCACGAGCGAGGGGCTTATAGAACACACCGCGTTTCACAGCCGCGAGCGAGCGCGACAGTATCCTGCTCTGCGGAGCCGGAATTCGCGCGCGCAGCGCGGCTACGTCCGCGGCGAGCGTGGGGCCGTACTGCTCTACCTGCCTGGGGTACACGACGTCCCGCACGTGACGATAAAGCTTCTCGTCTTCCCGGTGGTGCTCCCGGATCATTTCCACCGTGCGCGGATCGGCGAGGATCTGCTTGCGGATCGCGGTGGAGGAGGCCACGTTGCGCGAGCGGTAGGCCACATCGAACGCGGGATCCCCGGCCCAGCGCGCGAGCAGCACCAGGGACTCGTCGAACCGCTCCTGCAGCCCGACGAAGCCGACCCGGCGCTCGATCGCATCGATCGCGCGATCGGCGTCCGGCCTGGTGGCCCAGGGGTCCTGCACGTCGTGCGTACGGCTGAGGAAGCGGGTCTGGTAGTTCGCAAACCTGGCGAGCCACGGCTCGAAGTCGGAGGTCTCGTCCTTGTTGCGCCGGTACTGGTAGTGCGAGACGCAACGTTCCACCGGATCGCGCAGGAACGCGAAGAACCGGATGGAGTCGCAGGCCTCCGCGAGGTTGCTGAGCGGCACGACGGCGTGGCCCGCGATGCTCTTCATGCGCGGGTAGAAGTGCCTCGCGAAGCGCAGGTCCTCCGCCGTGGCAACGCCCTTGACCTGCAGGTCGCAGTGCCGCCCCGGAAACGACTGGCGGAGGATGTCGCACATCGTCTGCCCGCCCGTCTTCATGACGTGGATGTAGGCGATGAGGTCGGTCGGGCTGGTCACTTCGAGTCGCCGCCGCGCGCGCGCGGGTCGGGCGGGCGCAGTTCCAGCCCCAGCGCTCGGCGCAACCCCCGCCAGAGGTGCCGCAATGGCCGGTTCCGCTTGCCGGCATTCGCGTGCGGCCACGGCCGGGAGGGTATCGGTGCACCGAGGAACGCGCAAAGACGGTCCCAGCCCGGCTCGCGCGTCGGGTCGAACTCGAGAAACTGCTCAGGACGGGTGGCGAAGAACTCCCGCACCGCCCTGTTGTGCGCGCGGTACGCGTCGAGCCATGCCTGCCGGCTCGCATCGTCCTTCGAGGGATCGGCGTGCGCCCCGAACATCCACACCCGCATCGGCCGGATCCGCCGGTCGCGAAAGAACTTCACGCAGCTCGAGATCCAGGCGGACTCCTCGCGTGTCGTGAGGATGTACCGCGCCTCGGGGTACATCGCGTAGATCTCGCGCCAGATCCGGAAGTACGGGTTGTCGGTGAACGCGTCGAACATCTCGAACGTCGGCAGGCGGAAGTCCCCCGCGTCGATCTGCCGGATCAGGGTCGCGCCGTCGTCCGCGCCGGGGTAACTGTCCGGCGTATCGCCGTTCACCGTGTCGTAGCCCAGGATGCGCAGCGCCTCGAAGAGCGAAGTCGTGCCGGTCTTGTAGAAGCCGATGCCGAAGATCTTGCCGTCGTACTGGGTCATGCGCGCCGCTTCCGTTCGTCCGGCTGCGCGAGGTGCGCGAGCTCGTCGGCGAGCGAGGCGAGCTTGCGACGCGCGGTGTCGCGCTGGCTCGGCGTGAGGGTGACGTCGAGTGCAGCGAGGAGCCCGATCGTCTCCGCACGGCTGCGCTCGATCGCAGCCCGGTACTGCAGCGTCCAGAGTTCGTCCGGCCGCGCGACCAGCAGGGTCATGCGCCGCGCGAACTCCTCACCCGAGCCGCGCACTGCCAGCGCCGCCGCGAGCGCTTCCCGCCAGGTGCGGCGATTTTCGCGCCACTCCGCCATGAAGGAACCGGTGCTCGCGGCATGCTGGTCGAGCAGCGCCCGTTGCCGCGCGTCGAGGCGGCCTGTAAACCGCTCGAGGGCGCGCCGCAGCGTCTTCTGTCGGTGCTCGAGCTGCTCGGCAGGCGTGCGGTCGGCGAACTCCTGCCATTCCTCCTCGTCCCGCTCCGAGAGGTTCGCGAGCAGCTCGGCGACCTGCTCGTCGGTGAGCGTGCGCCCGATCTCGATCGCGGCAGGCGCCAGCGCCGCGCCAATGTCGCGCCAGAACACATCGGCCTGGCGTGCAGCCGCTTGCCACTCTCCGGCATCCGCGCCGCCCTCGACGGACCCGGCCAGCCCGCGCAGGAACGCCGCGTAGCGAACGAGCTCCGATGCGCGATGCCGGGCGAGGCTCGCGCCGAGCAGCTGGTCGAGCTGCTCGGACTGCGCGTCGTCCAGCGAGACCAGCCCTTCGATGTAATACGCGCCGATGGTATCGAGGCGCGGATAGACAAGCCCGAGGCCGCAGCCGGTGAGCGCGAGCGCGAGCAGCGCCGCAACGGCCGTCCGCCACCGAACCCGCGTCGTCGGCCGTCGAATCGATGTCGTTGCAGGACCCATGGCCCGCGACTCTAGGCGTGGTCCGCCGGCGTGCCAAGCGGCTCGACCAGGTCGGCGCCTTCATTGCGCGCGGAATTCACGCGCCGGCTCACCGGCCGGGCCTCGAGGCCCCCGCGGGCCCACGGAACCAGAAGACCGTCCAGGGCGCCGGCAGCATCGTTGCCCGGGTCGAGCCATTCATCGTGCCGTTCCGTGGGAACGATCACCGGCATGCGGTCGTGGATGCGGGCGAGTTCGGGCGCCGCCTGCGTGGTGACGATGCAGCAGGACTCGAGAGGCTCGCCGCCTGCCGGGTCGCGCCACGACTCCCACAGCCCCGCCATGCCGAAGGGCTCCCGATCCGCGAACGCGATGAAGTACGGCTGCTTCACCGCGCCTTTGCGCTGCCACTCGTACCAGCCGTCGGCGAGCACGAGGCAACGCCGTCGCCGGTAGGCACTGCGAAACGAGGGCTTCTCGCCGAGGGTCTCGGCGCGGGCGTTGATCATGCGCGCGCCGATCGCCTTTTCTTTCGCCCACGACGGCACCAGGCCCCAGTACAGCATGGCGAGCGAGCGGCTACCCGTGGAGCCCGGGCGTACCGCCGCGACGTACTGCGTCGGCGCGATGTTGTAGCGCGGCTCGACCGAGGGTGCACCGGCGACTCCGAAGAGCCGCGTCACTGCCTCGTGGGGGGAATAGAAGGCGAAACGACCGCACATGATGAGGAAAGTGGATGGCGAATGGCGGACGCGTCGTCCTACTCCCGCGTCCCGATGCCCTTGTCCATCAGCCAGACGCTCGCCGCGAAGAGCGCCACGGCCGCGAGCACCATGATCGCGAAGGCGAATCTGACGTCCACGTCCGACACGCCGAGGAAGCCGAACCGGAATGCATTGACCATGTACAGGATCGGGTTCGCGCGCGAGGCGTGCTGCGCCCACTCGGGCAGCATCGTGATCGAGTAGAACACCCCGCCGAAGTACGTGAGCGGCGTGAGGATGAAGGTGGGAATGAAGGTGATCTGGTCGAAGTTCTTCGCGAACACGGCGTTGATGAAGCCGCAGAGCGCGAACACGAGCGATGTGAGCAGCACCGCGGCGCAGACGAGCACGAGGTGCTCGACGTGGAGATGCGTGAAGAAGAGCGCGATGATGGTCACCACCAGGCCGACCAGCAGGCCCCTCACCAGCCCGCCCGCGACGTAGCCGAGCACGATGAGCCAGTTGGGCAGTGGCGAGACGAGCAGTTCCTCGATGTGCCGCCCGAACTTGGCGCCGAAGAACGAGGACACGACATTGCCGTAGCTGTTGGTGATGACGGACATCATGATGAGCCCGGGCGCGATGTACTGCGTGTAGCTGAAGCCGCCCATCTCGCCGATGCGACGTCCCACGAGGCTGCCGAAGATCACGAAGTACAGCGTCGCCGTGATCGCCGGGGGCACGATCGTCTGACCCCAGATGCGGACGATGCGGCTGAATTCGCGGATGACGATGGTGCGGAAGCCGACCCAGCGACGGTTCCCCGCGCTCGGAACGGCCACGCCGCCCGTGATGCGATCCGTGGTACCGCTCATGCCACCACCGCCGGCCTGGCCTGCCCAGTGGCCGCGTCGCGGCCCTCGACGAGGCGCATGAAGAGTTCCTCGAGGCGATTGGCCTTGTTGCGCATGCTGACCACGACGATCCCGAGCGCGGACAACGCGGCAAAGAGGTCGTTCAGGTTCTGCTCCTTGCTCACCTCCACCTCGAGCGATCCGTCGTCCGTCAGCGCGAGCGCGAAGCCCGGCAGATCGGGCAGCACGTCGAGCGGCCGCCGCAGGTTCAGCACGAACACCTCGTTGTGGAGTTTCCGCAGCACCGTCGTCATGCGGTCGTGCTCGATGATCCGCCCCTCGTCGATGATCGCGATGTTGCGGCAGAGGTTCTCGGCCTCTTCCAGGTAGTGGGTCGTGAGGATGATGGTCGTGCCTTCCTCGTTGATCTGCCTGAGGAACTCCCACATCGACCGTCGCACCTCGATGTCCACGCCGGCCGTGGGCTCGTCGAGGATCAGCAGCCGCGGCTCGTGGACCAGGGCCCTCGCGATCATCAGGCGCCGCTTCATGCCGCCAGAGAGCGTCCTCGACACGGCCTCGCGCTTCTCCCACAGCTGCAGCTTCCTGAGCCAGTGCTCGACGCGATCCTTCGCCGCGGCGCGCGGCATGCCGTAGAACCCGGCCTGGTTCACGAGGATGGTGGAGACCTTCTCGAACTGGTTGAAATTGATTTCCTGCGGGACGAGTCCGATGCACGCCTTGGCCGTCTCCAGCTCGGTGTCGATGTCGTGACCGAAGACGAACGCCTTGCCGGAGGTCTTGGTCACCAGCGAGGAGACGATGCCGATGGCCGTGGTCTTGCCGGCGCCGTTCGGCCCGAGCAGCGCGAAGAAATCGCCCTGCTCGACGTCGAGGTCGATGCCCTTGAGCGCCTGGACGCCGGTCTTGTAGGTCTTGGTGAGCTTGCGCAGCGAAAGGGCTTTCATGGGCTGGGGGCGCGAAAGGGGGAACGCAGCGTAGCGGGGCGGCCCGGAAGCGGCAACAAAGGAGAATCGGCGGCTCAGCGGTGCGGCGGGCCATCCGGGGCCACTACGTCTTCGACACGTGCTCCGCCGCGTTCCCCGTCCATGAGGCAGATGCCGAAGCAGTGCGCCCACTGCAGGGAGTGGGTGCAGTCGGCATTCGCGGCGGCGCGCAGCATCGCCCAGAATCGAGGCCGCTCGGGCCAGCGGGCCCTGACCACGCCCGGACAGGTCGCGAGCTGTGCGATCCGGGTGGGGCACATTTCGTTCAGCTCGAGTTCCGTGGCTGGCGTCAGGCCGAAGGCGATGCGGGCCGCGAGTGGTGCGCTGCCCGCCAGCCGCCACGCCGTGAAGAGCGCGCCGTGCGCGAGAGCCACGCACGCGGCGGCCCGCGCAGCACCGGGCTCACCTTGCCCCCGGTCCTCCACCCGGTCCAGCTCGGCGCAGGATTCGGTGCCAGGCACCGAATTCTCCGGAGGCAGGTAGATCTCGAAGAGCGCGAAAGGGCAGCACGCCATCCGGTCGCGCACGGCAGGATCGGCAGCCTCGACCTCGCGGCGGACCGCCTCCGACCAGGCGAGCATCGGGTCGGCCCCGGCGTCCGGGCGCAGGCCGAGTTCCAGGTACCTGCGGTTCAGGTCCGTCAGGTCGCGCCGCACGGAACGCGTGAAAATTCCCTCATGGGCAAGGGCGGCAGGGGCCCATCCCTGGTTCTCTCCAAGGGTGTTCGTCATGAACAGGTCCTCCTAATATGGTCCAAACGGACCATATTTGGTTATAGACTGCCATATATGGTCCTGTTGGACCATATATGGCGGAAACAGACAAATTCAGGGGGATCGCCATGCGCATCACGGACTGTCGCTACGACCGCGACCGCCTGAGGCTCGCCGTCGCCTACAGGCTCATTGCCCACGAGGCCCGGACCCACACCATCCGCCACTGCACCGGTCTGTCCGGGGACCGCATCCGAAAGCTGTACCGGACCTACGCGCTCGACACCCCAGGTCCGCGCGTGCGCCGGCGACGGGGCAAGTCACCCCGCCAGATGTCCTATTTCCGGCGCTCTGTGGAGCATGAGATCCAGGCCGCCACGCTCGCCACCCTGCTGTCCTGCTGTGGCTTGCTGCGGCGGACACAGCGCCTGCCCGCCCCGCGCATCGAGGACGTCGCCCGGTTCTGCGACGTTTACGAAGCGTTTCTCTGCGTGTGCCCATTCTCGGTCATCTCGTTCGAACACGCGTGGTACCTCGGGCAGACCCTCGCGCGCCGGGACGAGTTCGTGCTCGCCCGCTGCCCGTGCTGCTTCGCCACCTGGATCCGCGACACGCTGGACCTCCTGCCTGACAACTGCGCGAACTGCAGGCGCGTCGTGCCGCCCGGCCCGACGAGGCCCGAACCCGCGCGCGCGGATTGCTAGACTCCCGGCTTTCAGCGAGCGAGACCGCCCTTGCGACCGCCCAACGTATTTGCCGGCCAGTACCTCGATCGCGCCGCCCAGCTCCGCAAGGACCCGGCCGGGCTGGCGGCGGCCCGCGCCGACCCGGGGGCGTGGATCCTGCCGGTGCTCGAATCGCGCAACCTCGTGCGGCGGACGCCGCAGGGCTGGGCTGCGGAGTTCGTCGAGGCGTGCTGCCGGCACGCGAGCCACGGCCAGCCGGAGGACTGGATCCTGCTCGGCCGCTTCGGCGGCAGGCTGTGCTTTGCCTGCGATGCGAACCACGACGAGGGGCCGGCAGCGGCGGGCGACACGTCTTATGAGGACCTGCGCCGCACGGCCGGCGCGCTTCCGGACGACGAAGCGGGGCTCCTGGCCTACGCACGCGCAATGGTGTCGTGGCGGCAGCGCAGCCGGCACTGCGGCGCCTGCGGGTTCCCGACATCGAGCACGAGCGCCGGGCACGTCATGAAGTGCAGCAACGAGGCCTGTGGAGCGGAACAGTTCCCGCGGCTCGACCCTGCAATCATCGTGCTCGTGACGGACGGCGAGCGCGCCCTGCTCGGCAGGCAGGCCGCCTGGCCCGCAGGACGCTACTCGACCATCGCCGGCTTCGTCGAGCCCGGCGAGAGTCTCGAGGACGCAGTCGCGCGCGAGGTGCTCGAAGAGACCGGCGTCTCGGTGCAGGGCGCGACCTATCACTCCTCGCAGCCCTGGCCTTTTCCCTCGTCGCTCATGATCGGATTCACCGCCACCGCGTCCCCAGCCGCCATCGCGCAGGCCGACGAGGAGCTCGAGGACGTCCGCTGGTTCTCGCGTGAAGACGTCGCGAGCGGATTTCCGGGCCTGCCGTTCCCGCAATCGATCTCCTTCCGGCTCATCGAGGACTGGTACGACTCCGGCTCGAGCGTGCCGCTCCGCAGTACCCCGGGCGTCAAGCTCTGGGGCCGGCCGGACCGCTGAGCCGCGCCCGGACGCGCGTGTCACTCGAGATCCCCTTCGTCCTGGCGGCTGCGTTCGGCGCCGGCATCGTGGACGCGATGGCGGGCGGCGGCGGACTGATCCAGCTGCCGGCGCTGTTCGCGGCATTCCCGTCGACGCCGCACCCGACGCTGCTCGGCACGGGCAAGCTGGCGGGACTGGCCGGCACCACCAGCGCGGCCGCGCGTTACCTGCGCCACGTGCGCCTCGACCGCCCGCTGGTCCTCGCGGCAGCCGCGGGGGCATTCGTAGCGGCGCTTGCCGGCGCGTGGATCGCGACGCTCGTCCCGCCGCTGCGATTCCGAGCCATGGTCCCCGTGCTGCTCGCGGCGGTGCTGCTCTACACGCTCGTGCACCGGGACTTCGGCCGCGAGCACCAGCCACGCCGGAACGGCCGGCATGGTCGCGTACTGGCGGCCGCTGGCGCGGGCGTGATCGGCCTGTACGACGGCTTCTTCGGTCCCGGCACGGGAAGCTTCCTCGTGTTCCTGTTCGTGCGGGTGTTCGGCCTCGACTTCCTGCACGCGTCGGCGTCGGCCAAGGTCGTCAACGCCGCGGCCAACCTCGCCGCCATCCTGCTGTTCGGCCTGACCGGCCAGATTTTCTGGCTGCTCGGACTCGCGATGGCGGCCTGCAACGTGGCCGGCGCGCAGATCGGGAGCCACCTTGCGATCCGCCACGGCAGCGGATTCGTCCGCGCCGTGTTCATCGTCGTCGTGTCCTGCCTGATCGCGAAGACGGCCTGGGACGCGTTGCAACTCCCGCAGTGATTTGTCGGCTGCCGCCGGATGCGGCAGGATCGTTTCAACTGTCCGCGCAGCAAGAACTCGAGGGTGATCGATGGATGTGCCGATGGAATCGCTGCTCAGCATCGCGCTCGGAATCGGCCTCGCCGCCGCGGCCGGCTTTCGCATCTTCGTGCCGCTGCTGGTCGCTGGCATCGCCGCGCGATCGGGATTCCTGCCACTGACGGAAGGCTTCCAGTGGCTCGCGAGTACGCCCGCGCTGCTGACGCTCGGATCGGCCGCCGTCTTTGAAGCTCTGGCCTATTTCATTCCAGGCGTCGACCACGTGCTCGACCTCGTCGCGGGACCGGCGGCCATCGGCGCCGGCGTGATCGCCAGTGCGTCGGTCATGGCGGACATCCCGCAGGCGGTGATGTGGCCGGTCGCGATCATCGCCGGGGGCGGTGTCGCGGGCCTCACCAAGGGCACGACGGCGCTGCTGCGTGCAAAATCCGGCGTGATGACGGCCGGGCTGGCCAATCCGCTGGTCGCCGCGGTCGAGACCGTGGGCGCCACGGGCATCGCGATCCTCGCCGTGGTGGTTCCCCTGCTCTGTCTCGCCGCAATCGTCGCGCTGCTGTACTGGGCGACCAGGAAGGCCGGCCGGCTGCTCTTCGGCCGCAGCCGCGAATCCGGGACAACGCCGAACTGACGCCATCGCGCGTGTCGCCGTTCGGCGAGCGTGGCCCGCATACAATAGTGCCCATGTGCCTGCTCGTGCTCGCCTGGATGTCGCATCCTCGCTACCGTCTCGTGGTGGCCGCCAATCGCGATGAATTCCACGACCGCCCGGCGGCCCCGCTCGCGTGGTGGGGCGACGGTGCGCCCATGCTGGCCGGGCGCGATCTTGCAGCGGGCGGCACATGGATGGGTATCACGCGCGCGGGCCGCTTCGGCGCCGTGACCAACTTCAGGGACCTGGAACACGTCCCGGCCACGGATGCGCCGTCGCGCGGCACGCTGGTGCCGGAGTTCCTCGCCGGGGATGCCGAGCCGGTCGAATTCATGGAGCGGTTGCGCGAGTCCGCAGCGCGCTTTGCCGGCTTCAACGTGATCGCGGGCGGGTCGCGGAGTCTCTGCTACCTGTCAAACCGCGGCGGCACTGTCCCCCGTGAACTCGAGCCCGGCATATACGGCCTCTCCAATCACGAGCTGGACTCGCCCTGGCCGAAGCTCCTGAAAACACGGGCGCGCTTTGCCGCCGAGCTCGACGAGCGACGAACCGGGCGTGGCGGCGCTCTTCGAGCTGCTTGCGGATCGTGCGCCGGCAGACGTAGGGACGCAGCCCGATACCGGCTTGCCCCCGGAGATGGAACGCGCGTTGTCCTCGGCTTTCGTATTGCATCCGCGATACGGCACGCGCTGCTCGACGGTGCTGCTCGCCGGGCGCGACGGCCGGATCGTTGCGGCGGAGCGGCGCTTCGACGCCGCCGGCCGGCAGACTGGCGCGACCCGCATCGAATTCATCGGCGACGAGCCGCGGAAATGACGTGGTCCAGCACGCGGACGGGCCCGCGCGACAGGCGCCTGCGTGCCTGCGGCTGGCTCGCGATGCTGCTGGCAGCCTCCGCCGCGGGCGCCAGGGACACCATCCGCCTCGAGATCGACGGCGTGGACCGCCCGATCGCCGACAACATCCGCGCCTACCTGTCGCTCGGACGATACGTGCAGCGCACGGACCTCACCGATCCCCAGGTGCGCCGCCTCGCGGATCGCGCCGTGGACGAAGCGGCCGACGCGATGCGTCCCTTCGGCTACTACGATCCGCAGGTGCGCAGCCGAACGACGCGCGACGACGACACGTGGATCGTGCGCCTGCGCATCAAGCCCGGCGAACCCGTGCACCTGCGGGAAGTGCAGGTCGACATCGTCGGCGCGGGCCGCGACGACGGCGACATCCGCGCGGTCGTGGAGGGCAACCCGCTACGTCCCGGCACGCGCCTCGAGCACGCCACCTACGAGAAGCTCAAGACCGATCTCGTCAGGACGGCGCTGGAGCAGGGCTACGTCGACGCGAAGCTCACGCGCCATGAACTCGAGGTCGATCCGCCGCAACACGCCGCGGACGCCCGGCTCACGCTCGACACCGGCGGCCTGTACCGCTTCGGCGCGGTGACGATCGAGCAGGACGCCATCGAGCCCGACCTCCTCCGGCGATTCGTGCGCTTCAAGGAGGGCGAGCCCTTCTCCGGCACGCAGCTGCGCAGCACGCAGTTCGCGCTCGAGGACAGCTATTACTTTTCCAGCGTCACGGTCACCCCCGGCGAGCGCGACCCGGCCACGCTCACCATTCCCGTTACGATCCGCGCCGAGCGCATCAAGCGCGACCGCTACGCCGCGAGCGTCGGATTCGGCACGGACACCGGGCCGCGCGGCCAGTTCACCTGGGACCGGCGGCTGGCGAACGACGACGGCCACCGCTGGCGGCTGCAGACGACGCTCTCGCAGGTACTCCAGGACGCGACCGCGACCTACATCATCCCGGTCGGCGATCCCTCATTGGAAAAGCTTGAATTCTCCGCAGGCTACGTGAACCAGACGCTGGGCGGCCTCGAGAGCGAGCGCTACGAGCTCGGCAGCGGGCTCACCCAGGCGATGGGCCACTGGCAGCGCGTGCTCTTCCTGCAGTTGAGCGAGGAACTCACGAAGTTCCCGGAGAGCAAGGACACGCGCGCGACGCTCCTGATCCCGGGCATCAGCTTTGCCACGCAGCCGCCCAACTTCCTGACGGGGTGGGTGCGCGAAGCGGCCTACTACGCCGAACTCTCGGGCAGTCCCGCGGCCCTGGGCTCGGACGCCTCGTACCTGCGCTTCTACGCGCGCGGCGAGCGGGTGTGGCCGATTGCCCAGGGACCGTGGTACCTGCGCCTGCGCGGCGAGCTCGGCACGAGCTGGGTGAGCGACTTCTCGCAGTTGCCGGGGTCGCAGCGCTTCTTCGCCGGCGGCGACCGCAGCGTGCGGGGCTTCGCGCTCGACTCCCTGAGCCCGCAGGATCCCAACGCCCCGCCCGGCAGCAACAACAAGGGCGTGGGCGGCCAGCACAAGCTGGTCGCCAGCGTGGAATTCGAGCGCGACCTGCCACGCGACCTGCGCGGCGCCGTGTTCTTCGACACCGGCAACGCGTTCGACGACTGGAGCACGCCGCTCGAGTACTCCGTCGGCATCGGCCTGCGCCTGAAGCTGCCGATGCTGCTGATCGGCATCGACGTCGCGCAGGCGCTGTCAGAGCCCGGCTTGAAGCCGCGGCTGCACCTCAACATCACCCAGGTGCTGTGATGAAGCGGCGACACGTCGTCCTCGCCGCCGCCCTGGTCGTGCTGCTCGCGGTGCCCGCGGTCCTGGTGCACCGGCTGCTCTACTCGCACGAGGGCCTCGAGTACCTGCTGTCCAGCCTGGAACGCATCGAAGGCGTGCGCATCGAAGTGCGCGGCGCCGAAGGCATCCTCGCCGGACCGCTGTCGTTCGGCCGCGTCGTCGTGGATCACGAGGCCGTGCGCATCGAGGCGGACGGGGTGCGCGGCGACGTGGCGATCGCAAACCTGCTCGCAGGCAGGCTCGCGCTGGAGCAGGCGAGCATCGATCGCGTGGAAGTCACGCTCAAGGACCGCGGGCCGCAGCCCGAGACGAAGATACATTTCCTGCCCGCATGGCTCGGCATCACGGCGCAGGGCGCGACGCTGCGACAGGTCGGCGTGCGGCTCACGAACGGCACGCGCCTGCACGCGGCCACGGTGCGCGCCGACCTGCGCATGACGCGCTGGCGCATCGACCTCGCCCCGTTCGCAATCGAGGACCCGGCCGGACGGCTCGACGGGGAGGTGGTCCTGCGCGCGACGAGCCCGCTGGGGCTGCGCGGCAAGGTGGCCGGGCATTGGCGACTTACGGACGGGCACCTCTACAGCTTCACGGCCGCGACGCGCGGGAAGCTGGATCGACTCGGCGTCGACGTGGCGTTCACGGCCCCAGCGCGGATTTCCTTCTCGGGCAATGCGGTCCACCTCGACGCCGAGCCACGCGCGGTCGGGACCCTGCGTGCGATCGGGTTCGACGGCTCGCCCTGGCTCCCGCCGGGACGCCTGCCGGCGCTGAGCGGCTCGATCTCGGTGGACGCGAGCGCGGCCGGCATCGGCGTGGACGGCACGCTCACCTCGCCCGCGGCCGGCCCAGAGGCGATACGCGTGCATGGATCGGCACGATACGCCGACGGAACGCTCGATATCGTTTCCCTGCGCACCTGGATGCCGAGGCCTGGCGCGTCGCTCACGACGTCGGGATCCATGCGATTCGGCGACCACGCCCCGGAGATATCGATCCTGGCCGAGTGGACCCGGTTGCGATGGCCGCTCGCGGGCGAGCCGATCGTCGAGAGCCCATCGGGATCCGGCCGGATCGCGGGCGCGATGCCGTACACGTTCGAACTGCAGACCCGGGTGCGTGGCCCGGCCCTGCCTGCTGCGGACCTCGCGGCGTCGGGGATGGTGGACCGCGACCAGCTGACCGTGGGCCGCGTGGACGGCAGCGTGCTGGGTGGCCGGCTCTCGGGATCGGGTCGCCTGTCGTTCGGCAGCGACCAGTCCTGGCAGGCGACGGTGGACGGCCGCGGCCTGGATCTCTCGGGGCTGCGCAAGGACCTGCGCGGGCGGATCGACGTCGCGGGCCAGATCGAGGGCCGCGGATACTCGGCGGACGGTCCCTGGACCGCTCGACTGACGAGGCTCTCGGGCACGCTGCGCGGACACGCCCTCACGGGCAGCGGCACGGTCGCCCGCGGAGGCGGCACGCTCGACTTCAAGGGCGTGCGCGTGGTCAACGCCGGCTCGCACCTCGCGATCGACGGGCGCTACGGAGCGGTCATGGACCTGCGGTGGGACGCCCACCTGACGTCGCTCGGTCTGCTGCATCCGTCGCTCGGCGGCGAACTCGAATCCAGCGGCACGGTGCGCGGTCAGCCGTCCCGGCCCGAGGTGAAAGGCGAGCTGCACGCGCGTCGGCTGCGCGTCGGTGGGCTCGAAGCCGGCTCCGCGGAAACCGACGTCGACCTGGACCTCGCGGACCGGCGCGAGTCGCGGCTCCTGCTGCGGACGAGCGACGTGACGGCCGACGGATTGAAGTTCGATTCTGCGCGACTCGAAGCCTCGGGCCGCCTGGCCGATCACCACATTTCGGTCGCGCTCGCCTCGCCGGGCAGCGAGGGGGGAGACGTGCCGGGGTTCGCCGCGAGACTCGCCGCCTCCGGAAGCGCGGATGTGGCGCACCGCTCGTGGGCCGGGACGCTCGCGGACGCGTCGTTCGATTTCGTCGACGGCTCGGCGCGCCTCGCGAGCCCGGTGGCACTAAAACTCGGGCCGGACCTCGCGAGCGCAACGCCGCTCTGCCTCGTCACGGGCGACGCGCGCCTGTGCGCCGAGGGCGAGTGGCACGGCACCCCGTCGTCGTGGCGCGTGCTCTTCAGCGCACAGGACTGGCCGCTCGAGCGCCTGCTCACGCGGCTGCTGGGCCGCCGTGAATTCGGCGGCCTGCTGCAGGCGAGCGGCTGGGCCGAGCAGCAGCCGGGGCACGACTGGGTGGGCGGGGTCGCCGTGGTGATCGACAAGCCGACCCTCGAGATCCGCCGCAACCGGTCCCGTTCCGACCGCGTCGAAATCGGCGGCGGCCGCGTCGACGTGTACGCGGACGAGGACGTGATCCGCGCGACGGCCGATCTCGACCTGGCGGCCAGCACGCGGCTCGTCGGCCACGCTTCGGCGGAGCGCCACCGCGGACTGCCCGTGACGGAGCTGCCGCTCACGGGTGACATCCGCGCGGAGTCGGCGGTCCTCACGGCGCTGCCGCTTTTCATTCCGGAGATCGACCACTCGGATGGACGCCTCGCGGCGGCGGTGCGGATCGGGGGCACGCTCGGCGATCCGCGATTCGACGGCGACTTCCACCTGCGCGACGGCCGGCTCGACCTGTACCGGACGAACCTGTCGCTCACGGCCGCCAACCTGGACGGCCAGTTCGCCGGGGAGTCGCTCACCTTCGAGGGACACGCCACCACGCGCAAGGGCCCGGTCGCGCTCACGGGCCGGTTCAGCTGGCCGGACGGCGTGATGACCGGAAGCATGCGGCTCACGGGTGAGAATCTCCTCGTCGCCGACACTCCGGATTACCGCATCCACGCGTCGCCCGACCTGACCGTCACCGCGGGGGGCGGCGACTACACTGTGACCGGGCAGGTACTGATCCCCTGGGCGCGGATTTCACCCAAGGACCTGAGCACGTCGGTGGGCGCCTCGGCCGACGAGCGCATCGTGGGCGCGCAGGCCGCGGAGGCGCCCCCGCCCGTCGAGCGGCGGGTCCACGCACGCGTACGCGTCGCGCTGGGAGACGACGTGCGTGTCGAGACCTACGGGCTCAAGGCGCACCTCGGCGGGGAGGTCGTGGTGTCCTCGGAGCCGGGCGAAGAAGCCCTCGGGAACGGCGCGATCAGGGTGCTCGACGGCGAATACAAGGCCTTCGGCGTATACGTCAGGATCGTCAAGGGCGTGCTCTCCTACCATGACGCCCCGCTCTCCCGCCCGATGCTCGACCTCGTCGCGCAGCGCGAGATCAAGGACTCCGACGTGATCGTGACGGTCAACGTCCGCGGGCGCATCGACAATCCCTTCGTGACCCTGAGCTCCGAACCGGCGATGCCGAACAACGAGGCGCTCTCCTACCTCCTGACCGGACGGTCGATCAACACGCTGCAGTCGAGCGAGGCCACCTCGGTGAATCGCGCCGCCGAGAGCCTCGCGGTGAGCGGCGGCGGCCTGCTGCTCGGCAGCGTCGGCTCGCGGATCGGCCTCGACGAGGTCTCGGTCGGGGGAACCAAGGACAACGACACCGAGGTGGTACTCGGCAAGTTCCTCTCGCCCAAGCTCTTCGTGAGCTACGGCGTCTCGATCGCCGAGGCGATCAACACGATCAAGCTGCGCTACACATTGAACCCCCGCTGGGCCCTCAAGGCCGAGGCCGGCCTCGAGCAGAGCGCGGACGTCGAATTCAAGATCGAGCGCTGACGACGGGACGGGCGTGACTCCCTCGAACGGCGACCCTTGACTCGCTTTGCATAATTATGCACATTAGCGGTGTTTTTATTCACCTATGCGAGCAGCGACGCCTTGTCCACCGACCTCAACGCGCAGTCCATGCGGCGGGACGCCATCGTCCGCATCCTGCGGCAGACCGCGGTCGGCCGCCAGGCGGAGCTCGTGCGCCTGCTGCACCGCGAGGGACTCGAGGCCACGCAGTCGAGCGTGAGCCGCGACCTGCGCGAGATCGGCGTGGTCAAGGGCGCGGACCGCTACCTGCTGCCGGCCGCGGAAGACGCGCTGACCCCCAGCCACTTCGAGGACGTGCAGGCGTTCGTGAAGGGTTACCGCGCTTCGGGCGCCACGCTGACCGTGCTGCGCACGACGACCGGGACCGCGCAGAGCGTCGCGCTCGCCATCGACAAGGCCCGCTGGCCGGAGATCGTCGGCACGATCGCCGGCGACGACACCATCTTCATCGCGACGGAGAGCCCCCGCGCGCAGCGGCGGCTGCACCAGCACCTCCGTTCCACCTTCGGACGTTGAGACTCCCATGACCCAGACCCCAAAGGGCGCCATGCCCATCCTGCTCGCATTTTCCGGCGGCCTCGACACCTCGTTCCTGGTGCCGTGGCTCGCGGAAACCTGTGGCCGCCCGGTCGTGACCCTGACCGTGGACACGGGCGGCATCGACGCCGCGGCCGCGGCCCTGCTCGAGGAGCGCTCGCGGGCGCTGGGCGCCGTGGCGCACCACCTCGTGGACGCGCGGCGCGCGTACTTCGACCAGGTGATCCGCTTCCTCGTCATGGGCAACATCCGCCGCGGCGGGCTCTACCCCCTCTGCGTCGGCGCCGAGCGGGTGCTGCAGGCGCAGACGGTCGCGCAGTGGGCACGGCAGCTCGGCACGGACGTCGTCGCGCACGGCTCGACTGCCGCGGGCAACGACCAGGTGCGATTCGAGGTCGCGCTCCGCACGCTCGCTCCCGAGCTCGAAATCCTGGCACCGGTGCGCGACCGCGCCTTCAAGCGCCCCGCGCAGCTCGAATACCTGGAAGCGCGCAAGCTCCCCGTGCCGCCGTTCGGCGCTGCCTACTCGGTCAACCGCGGCCTCTGGGGCACGACCATCGGCGGCAGGGAGACGCTGACCTCAGATGGCAGCATCCCGGACTCCGCCTGGGTGACCACGAAAGACGCATTCATGAGCCCGCAGCCGCCCGAGCGCCACACGATCGGGTTCGAATCGGGCGTGCCCTGCTCGCTCGACGGCGAGGCGCTCGATCCCGTCACTCTCATCGAGCGAGCAGAAGCCATCGGCGCAAGGTTCGGAGTGGGCCGCGGCATACACCTCGGCGACACCATCATCGGTTTCAAGGGCCGGGTGGCGTTCGAGGCGCCGGCGGCCGAGGTGCTGCTCACCGCGCACCGCGAGCTCGAGAAGCTGGTGCTCTCCGCGCGGCAGGCGCGCATGAAGGACACGCTCGCCGCGCCGTACGGCGACCTCGTCCACGAGGGACAGCACCTCGATCCCGTGTGCCGCGACATCGAGGCGTTCCTCGTCTCGTCGCAGCAGCGCGTGACCGGCGAAGTCCACCTGCTCCTGCGGCCGGGCAGCCTGTTCGTCGAGGGCGTCGCATCAAAGTACTCGCTCATGAAGGCGTCGAAGGGCGCCTACGGCGAGTCGGCCGGCGAGTGGACGGCGGCTGAAGCCCACGGGTTCTCAAAGATGCTGGCGTTGCCCGGCATCTTCTACACGCGCGCCGGACGGCAGCGGGGAGAAGGCTGATGGCTGCCCAGACGCGCGCCGTCGTCGTCGACAAGATCGCCTCGATCGCTCAGGCCTGCGGCCTGAGCCACGAGATCCGGGTCGCCACCACCGACATCCCCTGCGAGGAAGGCACCGTGCTGGTGGTCGAGATCCTGACGAACAAGTCCACCTACAACCAGCTCGAGCTCACCAGCGGCCGCATGGCCAAGGTGTCGCGCGGCGACGTGATCGTGGGCGCCCTCGGCCACCGGCAGGCGCTGTTCGGCTACTCCGGGCACATCCCCGACAAGGTCGAGGCGGGCGACATCCTGCAGGTGCTGAACATCGGCGGCGTACTCGGTATCTGCGACTCCGCGAACCCCGACAAGGGCAAGCCCTTCGACTGCCGCGTCATCGGCTGCGTGCTGCAGTTCCCGTTCCTGGGCGAGCGCATCGGCGTGCCGGCCAGGGCCGGGCACCGCAGGCTCGACTATGCCGCCCCGCTCGACACGCACGGCGTGCCGGTCGTAGCGCTCGCGGGCACCTGCATGGAGGCCGGCAAGACCGCGGCCGCCTGCGCGATCGTGAGCCGCATGCGCCACCGCGGCCTCGCGGTGCACGCCTTCAAGGCGACGGGCGTGTCGCTGCGCCGTGACATCCTCGCCATGGAGGACTCGGGCGCACGGCGCAGCATGATCTTCACGGACCTCGGGATCGTGACCACCACCGCCGCCTCGGGGCCCGCGCTCACGCGCACGATGCTGACCGACATGACGCAGGGCCGGCCCGACGTCGTCGTGTTCGAACTCGGCGACGGCATCCTCGGCGCCTACGGCGTCGAGGCCATCCTCGCCTCCGAGGACATCAGCCGCGCGCTCTCGGCCGTGATCCTCTCGGCGAACGATCCCGTGGCGGCCTGGGGCGGCGTGAAGCTGCTGCGCGAGCGCTTCGGCATCGAGCCCTGCGCGGTGACCGGCCCGGCCACCGACAACGCGGTCGGCGTCAAGATCATCGAGGAACAGATGGGCGTGCGCGCGCTGAACGCGATGTCCTCCGGCGCGGCACTCGGCGACCACATCATCGAAAGCCTCGGCCTCGGGGCACAGGCCACGGGAGTGGCGTCGGAATGAGCGCGCGCATCCCCGCCGTGGTGCTCGGCGGCACCGGCTACGTGGCCGGCGAGCTCCTGCGCCTCATCGCCGGACACCCTTACCTGGACGTCGCGGCGGTCGCATCCGACAGCCAGCCCGACGAGCCGGTGGCCCAGTTCTTCCGCCACCTCCAGCCAGTGCTGCCGCACCTGCGGTTCGCCGGGCACGACGAGGTGCTCGAGTACGTCGCCGCCAATCCCGTGACGGCGGTGTTCTCGGCCGCGCCGCACGGAGTGTCTGCCGCACTCGTGGACCGGCTGCTCTCCACGGCCGAGCAGGCGGGGACACGGCCGCGCGTCGTGGACATCTCGGCCGACTTCCGTTACGCGACCGCGGACGCGTACGAAGCGGTGTACAAGCACCCGCACGGAGCGCCCTCGCGCCTCGCGGAGTTCACCTGCGCGGTGCCCGAGCACCTGAACGCCCTCGCGACGCCACATGTCGCGCATCCCGGATGCTTCGCGACCGCCGTGCTGCTCGCGAGCGTACCGCTCCTCTCGCTCGGACTCGCCGAGCCACGCGTCTTCGTCACGGGCGTGACCGGCAGCACCGGCTCGGGCCGCCAGCCGACCGCCGGGACGCACCACCCGCAGCGGCACTCGGACCTGTACGCGTACAGCGCGCTCTCTCACCGCCACGTGCCGGAGATCACGGCGCTGGCACTGGCGGCCACCGGCGTCGAGGCCGAGTTCAACTTCGTGCCGCACTCGGGACCCTTCGCCCGGGGCATCTACGTCACGGTGCAGGCGGTCGTCCGCGAACCACTCACGACCCACGAGCTGGTGGCCGCGCTCAGGGAGTACTACGACCAGTCGGTGTTCGTGCGCGTCGGCGGCGAGCCGCCGCGCATCAAGGACGTGGTGGCCAGCAACTTCGCGGAGCTCTCGGGGGTCGCGCGCGGCCGCAACGTGGTCGTAATGTGCGCGATCGACAACCTGACCAAGGGTGCGGCCGGCGGCGCCGTGCAATGGATGAACCGCATGCTCGGGCATGAGGAGACCGCCGGGCTGATGCTCCCCGCGGCCGGATGGACGTGACCGCATGACCGAAGCGACCCCGACTTCCGCCGCGCCCGCCGCGTGGGCGCCGCCGGCCGACCACCTCGCGCCGGTCTACGCCCAATGGCCGCTCGACGTCACGGGCGCCGAGGGCGTGCACCTTCACACCCGTGACGGCCGCAGGATCCTGGACCTCTACGGTGGCCACGCGGTCGCCGCACTCGGCTACTCGCACCCGCGCTGGCTCGCTGCGCTCGAGCAGCAGGCGAAGTCCCTGCTCTTCCAGAGCAATGCCGTGCCGCTCGAGGTTCGCGCGCGCGCGGCGACGCGGCTCGCCCGTTTCGCGGGCCTCGGGCTCAACACGGTTTTCTTCGTGAACACCGGCGCCGAGGCGAACGAGAACGCGCTCAAGCTCGCGCTCCGGATCACCGGCCGCCGCAAGGTCGTGGCGGTCGAAGGCAGTTTCCACGGCCGGACCGCGGCCGCGGGCGCGGTGACCTGGGGGGCCGCGAAAAAGTGGTACGGGTTTCCGCAGGCGCCTTTCGACGTGGAGTTCATCCCGCGCGGCGACCTCGAGGCGATTGCCCGCACCGTCGGTACCGACACGGCGGCGGTGATCGTCGAGCCTGTGCAGGGAGTCGCGGGCGCAGTGGACCTGGGCAGCGAGTTCCTGACGGCGCTCCGGGCAAGGTGCAGCGAGACCTGCGCACTGCTCGTCCTCGACGAAGTCCAGTGCGGCATGGGTCGCACGGGCTTCCCGTTCGCGGCGAACATGCACGGCATCGCACCCGACATGATCACGATGGCCAAGGCGCTGGGCGCCGGGTTTCCCTGCTCCGCGCTGCTCATGGCCGACCACGTCGCCGCTCACCTCGCGACCGACGACCTGGGTACGACCTTCGGCGGCGGCCCGATGGCCTGCGCCCTCATCGAGGCAGTCGTGGACATCATCGAGAGCGAGGGACTCCTCGGCAACGTGCGCCGGCGCTCGCAGCAGTTGCGCGAGAGCTGCGTCGTGGGCCCGGTCGAGTCCGTGCAGGGCGCTGGCCTGCTCGCGGGACTCCGCACGCGACGGCCGGCGAAGGACGTGCAGCGCGAACTGCTCGAGCGCAACATCCTGACCGGCACGAGCGCGGACCCGCACGTGGTACGCGTGCTCGCACCTTATGTGATCGAGGAGACGCACATCGCGCAGCTCCGCGACGCGCTCTCTTCCCTCCCCGCCTGATCGAGTGAGCAGTGCAGTGAACAGTGCCGCCGCCCCGTCTTACTATCCGCTATCCGCAAGTCACGAACCGCTGGCGAAATTGACCAGCCGATCCCAATGAAACGTTTCCTCGACCTCGCCGACTTTACCCGCGACCAGGTGGATGACCTCGTCGCCCTGGCGCGGCGCCTGGAGGAGCATCCGGAGCCCGGGGCGCTCGCGGGCAAGATCCTCGGGCTGCTGTTCATGAACCCGTCGCTGCGCACGCTCGCCTCGTTCCAGGCCGGCATGATGCGTCTCGGCGGGACGTCGTTCGTCGTGACACCGGGACAGGGCACCTGGCAGTTCGAGACGCGGCACGGCACCGTGATGAACGGCGGCGCGGCGGAGCACGTGCGCGAGGCGATCCCGGTGCTTGCGTCCTACTGCGACGCGCTCGGCATCCGCTCCTTCGCGGAGGGCAAGGACCTGGCGGCCGATCTCGCCGAGACGCAGTTCCTCGCCATGGCGGAGCTGTGCGACAAGCCGTTCGTTAACATGGAATCGGCGATGAACCATCCCTGCCAGGCGCTGGCCGACTGGAAGACGATGGACGACATCAAGGTGCCGCGCAGCGGGCAAGTTCGTGCTCTCCTGGGTTCATCACCCGCGCGCGTTGCCGCTCGCGGTGCCTGCGGCCACCGTGCACATGGCCGCGCAGCGCGGCATGGAGGTCGTGGTACTGCGTCCCGAGGGCTACGCCCTGCCCGATGCCGTCATGGCCAGGGCCCGCGCGGCCGCGGCCGCCTCGGGCGGCGTGGTGAGCGAGACCAGCGACCGCGAGGCCGCGCTCGCCGGCGCCCAGGTGCTCTACGCCAAGGAGTGGGGATCGGCCGCGTGCTACGGCAACGCGGAGGCCGAGGCCAAGCTGCGCGAGCCGCTCGCCGGGTGGCAGGTCCGCGAGGACTGGTTCCGCCCGGCGCGGACGGACTGCCACTTCATGCACTGCCTGCCCGTGCGGCGCAACGTCGCCGTCGCCGACGAGGTTCTCGACGGACCGCGCAGCCGCGTGGTCCAGGAAGCCGCCAACCGCATGACCGTGCAGATGGCGGTGCTGTACAGACTGCTCAAGGGGTACTCGGAATGATCGGACACAAGGGTGAACAGGCCGTGACCGTGCGCGCGCTCAGGGGCGCGGCGCCGTACATCCACATGTACAAGGGCAAGGTCTTCGTCATCAAGACCGGCGGCGGCGCATTCCGCGACGGCGCGGCCATGCGCGGCTTCATGGAGCAGGTCGCGATCCTGCACCACCTCGGCATTCGCGTGGTGCTGGTGCACGGCGGCGGCCCGCAACTGGACGAGGTGACGAAGAAGCTCGGCGTCGAGACACGCATGGTGCAGGGACGCCGCGTCACCGACGGTGGCGCGATCGACGTCGCCTGCATGGTGTTGAACGGTCTCATCAACACGCGCCTGCTCGGCCTGTGCCGCGAATTCGGCATCGATGCGATCGGCCTCTCCGGCGTGGACGCGGGACTGGTCCGGGCCCACAAGCGCCCGCCGGTCGACGCTCGCGAGCGGCGAAGTCGTGGACTACGGCATGGTCGGCGACATCGACGGCGTGGACGGCTCGGTCATCACGCGGCTCCTGGACGCGGGCTTCCTGCCGGTGGTGAGCCCGCTCTCCTGCGACGCCACGGGTCACCTGCTCAACATCAACGCCGACACGGTCGCCGCGGCCATCGGCGGCGCGATGGGCGCGGAGAAGCTGATCCTGACTGCACCGGCGCACCCGGCATCCTCGAGCGGCTCGACGATCCGCATTCGCTGATTTCCTACACGGACGTGGCGGGGCTGCGCCGGCTGCGGGAGGAAGGCGCGATCTCCGACGGCATGCTGCCGAAGTCCAGCGCGATCGAGGCGGCGATCCGCGGCGGCGTGAAGCGCGTCCACGTCATCTCGTATGCGGCACCGGACGCGCTGCTCGCCGAGATCTTCACGAACGAGGGCACGGGCACGCTGGTCGTGGCGGACACCAAGGCGCTCAGCGCGGCGGAGCAGGGAGCGAGGCTGATGAGTCGACTCTGGGACAAAGGCGGGCCGCTCGACGAGCGAGTGCTCCGCTACACGGCGGGCGAAGATCACGCGCTCGACAATCGTCTCGTCGCCTACGACGTGCAGGCGTCGATCGCGCACGCCGAGGCGCTGCACGACTGCGGGCTCCTCGACACCCCGTCGCTCGCTGCCATCCGCGAGGGACTCATCGCAATCGGCGAGGCTCACGCGCGCGGCGAGTGGTCGGTGACGCTCGAGCTCGAGGACGGGCAGACCGCCCTCGAGACCCTGCTCACCGAGCGCGTCGGCGAGGCGGGCGCACGCCTGCACGCGGGCCGCTCGCGCAACGACCAGGTGCTGGCGGCGCTCAGGCTCTATCTGCGCGACGCGGTCGAATCGCTCGCCGCCGACGCGCGCCGGGTCGCCGAGGCACTCGAGTCGCTGGCCGCGGAACAGGGCAAGATCGTGCTGCCGGGCTACACCCACATGCAGCAGGCCATGCCGAGCTCGGTCGCGCTCTGGGCCGGCGGATTCGCGGCGGAAATCCTGGACGATGCCGACGGCACTGCGCCACGCGCATCGCCGCATCCTCAAGAACCCGCTCGGGTCGGCGCGCCGGCTACGGCACGCCGAACCTGCCGCATCGACCGCGAGGCCGACGACCGCGCTCGGGTTCCCGGTAACGCACGAGCCGGTGACGGCCGTGCAGCTCTCCCGCGGCAAGGCCGAGGCAGAGGTTGCTGTTCCAGGTCGCGATCCTGATGCAGGACCTCGGTCGCCTCGCCTCGGACCTGCTGCTCTTCTACACGCGCGAGTTCGGGTTCGTCGACCTGCCCGACGCATTCACGACCGGCTCGTCGATCATGCCGCAGAAGCGCAATCCGGACGTGTTCGAGCTCGTGCGCGGCCGGACCGCCACGGCCCAGGCCTGCCTCGTCGAGGTGCTCGGGATCACGGCCAAGCTGCCCTCGGGCTACCAGCGCGACCTGCAGCTCATCAAGGCGCCGCTCTTCCGCTCGCTCGACATCTGCCACGAGTCGCTGGACATCATGGCGGCGGCCATTCCGCAGCTGCGCTTCCGGCCGGACCGGATCCGGCTGGATCCCGACATCCATGCGGCCGCGGAGGCGAACGAACTCGTGGCAAGAGAAGGCATCCCGTTCCGCGAGGCCTACCGCCGGATCGGCGCCAGGCTGCGCCGGGAGTGACCCGGGCGAGGTAACTCAGGCACTATCCGCCGCGGAGTCTTCACTCCCGGCAGCCGTAGCGAGATCGCGTGCAGGGCGCTCACCTGGACAGGATTGCAGCATGACCCCCAGGGAAATCGGCCTGATCGTCGTCGCGTGCATCTTCGGCAGCGCCCTGCTGGGGATCGGGCTGCGCAAGATCCTGCCCGAACGCCACGTGGGCGACGATGCGAAGGATATCGTCAAGCTCGGCCTCAGCCTGATCGGCACGCTTGCGGCGCTGGTGATGGGACTGCTCATCTCGTCCGCCAGCGCGTCGTTCAATACCGTCAGCAACGAGCTGACGACCGTGACCGTCAAGGTCCTCCAGCTTGATCATCTCCTCTATCAGTACGGGCCCGAGGCCAACGAGGTCCGCGGGCTCCTTGCAAAGAATTTCGGGGCCACGGTCGAATTCATTTTTTCCCGCGACCCGGCGCAGCACGAGGCAATGCTCAATCCGAATGCCGCCTCCAGGCAGGACGAGGTCCAGGCCGGCATCCGGCGTCTCTCTCCCGGAACCGACGAGCAGCGCGAGTTGCGATCGAGGGCGCTCGATCTCGCATACGACGCGGGCGGGGAGCGCTGGTATCTCGTCCTGCAGCACGCAGGCACCATCTCGACTCCGGTGCTCGCGGTGCTGGTGTCCTGGCTGTGCGTCATCTTCTTCGGCTGGGGACTGTTTGCGCCCCGCCACGCAATGATGATGTCGGCGCTGTTCACGTTTGCCACCTGCGCCACGCTGGCGATATTCCTCGTCCTGGAGCTGGACAGTCCGTTCGAAGGATGGGTCAGGGTCTCCGATGCGCCGATGCGCATGGCGCTGGCGCAACTCGGCCGGTAACGGCGTCGACAGGCGGCGTCGCGCTCCTGGCCAGCCAGCCCATACGACGCGCAGCGTTGACATTCGCGCCGCCGAGGTCATCCTTGCGGGCGACCAGGGTCATCAGGGGAACAAATGTCGCTCGTCGCGGAACTCAGGCGCCGTAACGTCTTTCGCGTGGCGATGTTCTATGGCGTGGCGGCCTGGGTCCTGCTCCAGGTCGGCGACCTGCTGTTCGGCGCGCTCGGCGTCCCAGCCTGGGGCTTGAAGCTCCTGCTGGGCCTGCTGCTGCTGGGCTTCCCCATGGCGCTGGTGTTCGCGTGGGTCTACGAACTCACGCCCGAGGGCCTGAAGCGGGAGCGCGACGTCGAGCCCGGCGTGTCGGTCACTCACCAGACCGCGGGCAAATTGAATGTCCTCATCGCCGTGCTGCTGGTCGTGGCCATCGGGCTCGTCGTGGTGGACCGCTTCGTCCTCCGTCGAGCACCCGCGACGACCGCCGCACAGGGCGAGGCCACGGGCGTTTCGGCGCCTGCCGGCACGTCTGCGCCGCGAGAGGCGGCCGAGGCCTCGATCGCCGTCCTCCCCTTCGTCAATATGAGCGACGACAAGGCGAACGAGTACTTCTCCGACGGCCTGACCGAGGAACTGCTGAACGTACTGGCCAACGTGCCCGGCCTGCGCGTGATCGCGCGCACCTCGTCGTTCTCCTACAAGGGCAAGGAGGTCAGGATCGCGGACGTCGCGCGCGATCTCAACGTGGACAACGTGCTCGAAGGCAGCGTGCGGAAGTCCGGCAATCGCGTGCGGATCACGACGCAGCTCATCCGCTCCGCGGACAGCTCGCACCTCTGGTCCCAGACCTACGACCGCGACCTGAACGACATCTTCGCGGTGCAGGACGAAATCTCGAACGAGGTCGTGGACGCGCTCAAGCTCAAGCTGCTCAAGCCTGCGGCCGTGGGAGAGTCCGGCGGCACCCAGGTCCCGGCCGCCTACGAGGCCTACCTGCGGGGGAAGCACGCGCGTCATGAAGGGGAAGCCGAAGCCACGCTTCGCAACGCGCTCGCGGCATTCGACGAGGCGATCCGGCTCGATCCCGGCTACGCGCGCGCCTACGCCGGCAAGGCCGACGCGTTGAACGCGCTGGCTTCGAACGCCTACATGCCTTTCGACGTCGGCTTCCAGCAGGCGCGACAGGCGTCGGAACGCGCGCTCGAACTCGCGCCCGACCTGCCGGACGCGCTGCTGACACTCGGGTTCGTCCAGTTCAACGTGGACCTGGACCCGGCCGCGGCGAAAGCCTCCGCCGAACGCGCTCTCAGCCTGAGCCCGGGCAGCTACGACGTGCAGCTCGCCTATTCGGGCTTCGAGTACAGCCTGGGCGAGAGCGAGCGCGCCATTGCGTCCGCGCGCAAGGCCGTCGAACTCGATCCGATCGCGCCCAGCGCACATGTAAACCTGTCGAATGCGCTCTACTTTGCGCGGCAATACGATGAGTCCGCGCGCGCGATCCGCCACGCGATGTCACTCGCCCCCGGGCGCCCCGCGTCGCACTACTACCTTGGTCTGGTCATGCTCCAGCAGGGTCGCAACGACGAGGCGCTGGCGGAGTTCGACCTGGAGACCATTTCCTGGCAGCGAATGTTCGGGCGCGCGTTCACCTTCGCACGCAAGGACAAGCCCGACCTCGCCCGCGCGGAGATGGCGGCCATGCACAAGGCCTTCGGCGACGCAGCGTCCTATCAGTACGCGCAGATCCACGCGGCGCTGGGCAACCGTGACGAAGCTTTCGGCTCGCTCGCCGCCGCGCGGCGGGTGCACGATCCGGGACTGATGGGGCAGGTGTACGTCGATCCATCGCTCGACAACCTGCGTTCCGATCCGCGGTTCGACGTGCTGATGCGCGAGCTCGGCTTTACGGGCAAGAACTAGAACGCTTTCCGCTGGTTTCCCAGGGCCCTCTGGACCCGACTCCGGAGCCGACAGGCAGCGCGGCGTGGCCACGCCGCAATGGCCATTGCCGGGTCACTCGGCGTCGGGCTGTCGCTCCGGCCGGGCTGCGGCGAACGCCGGCAGCGCCTCGAGATGCGCCGCAACCGCCTTGATGCGTGGGTAGGGCGCAAGGTCGAGATCGACGCGCCGCGCGTTGAACACCTGCGGCAGCAGGAACACGTCGGCGAGCGTCACGTCCGGTCCGTAACAGTACAGGCCGTCGGCAGAGTGACGCGCGATCAACTGCTCCAGCGCCTCGAAGCCGCGGCCGATCCAGTGTCGCGCCCAGCGGTTCACGGCCTCGTCTTGCTGTGGAGCTCGCCGCGCAGGTACATGAGCACCCTCAGGTTGTTGAGCGGATGGATGTCGCAGGCGACCGCGAGCGCCATCGCGCGGACCTGAGCACGCGCGACTGCGTCGCCCGGGAGCAACGGCGGCTCTGGATGCATCTCATCGAGGTACTCGCAGATCGCGAGCGACTGCGTGAGCAGCGTTCCGTCGTGGTCGAGCGCAGGGACGAGTCCCTGTGGGTTGAGCGCGAGGTATTCGCGGCTTCGCTGCTCGCCGCCGTCGCGCATCAGGTGCCTGGGCACGGACTCGTAAGCGAGCCCCTTGAGGTTCAGCGCGATGCGCACGCGGAACGCCGCAGAACTCCGCCAGTAGGTGTAGAGCTTGAGGGCCATGATTTATTCCACGCGGTCAGACGATCGTCGTGCGCAGCGTGTCGAGCCCGTCGATGCCACCGACCAGGCTGTCGCCGCGAACCACTGGACCCACCCCCGCCGGCGTGCCCGTGAAAATGAGGTCGCCCGGCATGAGCTCGAAGAGCGCAGAGAGTTCGCTCACGATCTCCGGGACGTTCCAGATCATTTCGCAGAGATCGGCCCTCTGCCGCGTCTCTCCGTTCACCTCGATCCAGATCGCCCCGCGCGCGAGGTGCCCGACGTCCGCGACGCGGCGGATCGCGGTCACGGGTGCCGAGTGGTCGAAGCCCTTGGAGACGTCCCAGGGCTGGCCCTTCTCGCGCGCGGCGAACTGCAGGTCGCGGCGCGTGAGATCGTTGCCGACCGCGTAACCGAACACGTGCGCGAGCGCGTTCGCGACCGGGATGTCGCGGCCGCCCTCGCCGATCGCGACCACGAGCTCGATCTCATGGTGCAGGTTCGACGTGCGCGGCGGGTACGGAACGCCCGCGCCGTTCGCGGTGACCGCATCGGCTGGCTTGGAGAAAAAGAACGGCGGTTCGCGCTCCGGATCCATGCCCATCTCGCGCGCGTGGGCGGCATAGTTGCGCCCGACGCAGTAGATCCGATGCACGGGAAAGCGCGCAGTGGTGCCCGCGATCTCGATGGTCGGCGCCATCGGCGGCGCGAATTCATAGTTCATGCAGTACTCCCCGGCCGGCTCGACGTCCGGCCGTCAACACAAAGCGCCGGCAGGAAGACTTCCTGGACCAGGATCGGCGCCTCGGACAGGTGATACACGGCGCGGCGCGCCCATGCCGACGTCTCGAGGCCGCCGACGGCGACCGCGAGTTCGTCATTCACCGCGAGTTCGCGGTACTCGAGCGGCTGCCGGCTCACGTCCGGCCGGCCGAGCAGCGACTCGCCGAGCGCGACGTTGCCGAGCTCCGCCAGCCACGGATGCTGTTCGACGGTGGAATCCGGGAACACGGACTGCGCGAAGATCCAGCGCGTGTCGCCGCAGGCGAACTCGATCTCGCGGAGCACGCAGCCCGTGTCCGCCACGCCCATGCGCCGCGCGAGCGCCGCAGCGAGCGGCGCCCGTCCGACGCGCAGCAGGCGAAACCTCGTGTCGCCATCGCAGGTCCGGCGCACCAGCGCCGTCAGCAGGCCCGGCTCGGCGAGCCACGGATGCAGTCCCGGCGGCGCGCGATCCAGGCAATCGTCCAGGCGCACCCAGGGATCGCCCGCGTCAGCCACGGGTACGTGCGCCGGACCCTGGGCGCGGCCGGTCATCGCCCCGTCAGAAGGCGTCCGCGGCAAGTGCCATGGTCGAACGGCTGCCCGATTGAATCGCCGCAGCGTAGCCCGTGCACCTCGGCAGTACCTGCTCGGCATAGAACCGGGCCATCACCACCTGCGTCTCGAGGAAGGCCTTGTCGCCGCCCGCCCCGAGCTGCTGGTGTGCGACGAGCGCGCCGCGTGCGAGCTGCCAGCCGCCGATGATCGTGCCGAGCAGCATCAGGTAGTTGAACGCCGCGGATCCGGTGAGTTCGGGGTCGCGTTTCTCGTTCGTCAGGATGTAGGTCGAGCACTGGACGAGTTCGTCGAGCGAGCGAGCAAGCGCGCTGCGCACGACGGCGAATTCGTCACCCGCGTTCGCGAGCGGCGCGTCGACCTCACGCATGTCGGAGACGAATGCGGACACGGTGGCGCCGCCGTCGCGCACCAGCTTGCGGCCGACGAGGTCGATCGCCTGGATGCGTTCGTGCCTTCGTAGATCGGCGCGATGCGCGCGTCCCGGTAGTACTGCGCCGCGCCGGTCTCCTCGACGAAGCCCATGCCGCCGTGGACCTGGATGCCGATCGAGGCGACCTCGAGCCGAGGTCCGTCGACCAGGCCTTGGCGATCGGCGTCAGCAGGTCGGCACGGTCCTGGCGGCATGCGCACGGCCTCGGCGTCCGTGCCGTGCGCCGCGCGCGATCGAGGCACGAACGCCGTGTAGTAGCAGATCGCGCGCGCCGCCTGCGTGAGCGCGCGCATCGTCAGCAGCATGCGTCGCACGTCCGGGTGGCGGATGATGGCGACCCTGCCCTTCTCGCCCGGCGCGCGGCCCTGCACGCGCTCGCGCGCATAGGCGACCGCCGCCTGGTACGAGCGGTCGGCGAGGCGACGCCCTGCACGCCCACGCGCGAGCGCGCATGTAGTTCATCATCGTGAACATGCGGCCAGGCCCCGTTCGGCTTGCCGACCAGCAAACCCTCGGCCCCGCCCTTGTCGCCGAAGGACATGACGCAGGTCGGGCTCGCGTGGATGCCCATCTTGTGCTCGACGGAGACGCAGAAGTTGTCGTTGCGCGGGCCCAGGCGTGCCGTCGTCGTTGACCATGTACTTCGGCACGACGAAGAGCGAGATGCCCTTCGTGCCCGGCGGCGCGTCCGGCAGGCGCGCCAGCACGAGGTGCACGATGTTCTCGGCCATGGTGTGGTCGCCCCAGGTGATGAAGATCTTCTGGCCGGTGATGAGGTAACGGTCACCCTTCGGTTCGGCGCGGCTTGTAAGGCTCGACAGGTCGGATCCCGCCTGCGCCTCCGTCAGGCACATCGAGCCGGCCCACTGGCCGGAGACCATCTTCTCGAGGAACATGGCCTTGATGTCGTCCGCGCCATGGCGGTCCATGGCAAGGATCGCGCCCTGCGAGAGTTCCGGGCAAAGCGCGAACGCGACGTTCGACGCCGCCCACATCTCGTCGCAGGCGACCGCGAGGGTCTTCGGCAGCCCCTGGCCGCCGAACTCGGGATTGCTCGCGATGCCCGGCCAGCCGCCTTCGCAGAACCTGGCGTAGGCGTCGGTGAATTCGGCCGGCACCTCCACGCCGTCGCCGACGACCCTCACGCCCTGGCGATCCCCGATGACGTTGGTCGGGGCCAGCACGCCGCTCGCGAATTTCGCAGCTTCCTCGAGCACGGCCTCGATCGTGTCCGCGTCGACCGACGAGAAGTCCGCAAGTGCGCTCACCTCAGCAAAGTCGGCGAGGTGCTCGAGCGTGAACTTCATCTGCTTGAGGGGGGCCTGGTAATCGGTCATCGGAATGCTCCGGAACTGGCTTTTGCTATGCAGGAATTCTGCTCTATCGGCGCTCCCGTGGCCAATAGAAGCTCCGCGCGGTCCCGGGCGAGGCGACGGGTACAATCCCGGTCCGGACCCGCCTTGGCCCTCCCTTTCCCGACCTGGACGACCCTGGAATGAGCATCTGGTTTCAGCCCTTCACCCTGGAGGATATCCAGGGGTACTCACGCGGCAGCATGGTCGAGCACCTCGACCTGCGCTTCACGGAAATCGGCGCGGATTTCCTGCGGGCCACGCTGCCCGTGGACTCGCGCACCATCCAGCCGTTCGGACTGCTGCACGGTGGAGCGTCCGCCGTGCTGGCGGAGACGCTCGGGAGCGTCGCGGCAACGCATTGCGTGGACATGAGCCGCTACTACTGCGTCGGGCTCGAGATCAACCTGAACCACGTCCGGTCGGCACGCAGCGGACGGGTCACCGGCACGGCGCGACCGATCCACGTAGGGAATCGCTCCCAGGTCTGGGAGATACGCATCGAGGACGACAAGGGGCGGCTGACATGCATCTCACGCCTGACGGTCATGGTGCTGGAAGGCTCGTCCCAGGCGCGCGCCGGCGGTGCACGCGCATGACGCCCCGGACCTGCGCGGCCGTAGCGATGCTGGGAGCCCTGCTTGCGGGCTGCGGGTACAAGGGCCCGCTCACGCTGCCCGAGGACACGGGCCCCGTGATCATCCGGCCGGCGCCGCAGCCCGTCGAATCTCCGACTCCGGCATCGCAGCAGCCGTCGACGCAATCACCGGCAACTGCACCGCCGACTCCCCAGGCGACGACCCCCCAATCGACGGCACCTCAGCCGAAAAAGCCGCCTGCGCCTGCGCCCGAAGGAACCCCTCCGGGTGGCTGAATCGCCAACACTGGTACTGGTGGATGGCTCCTCGTATCTCTACCGGGCCTTCCACGCACTGCCGCCGCTCTCGAATTCGAAGGGCGAGCCGACCGGGGCCGTGCTCGGCGTGCTCAACATGCTGGCCAAGCTCGAGAAGGAGCTCCCGTCGGCGCTGATCGCGGTCGTTTTCGACGCCCCCGGGCGCACCTTCCGCGACGAGATCTTCGCCGAGTACAAGGCCCATCGCCCGCCCATGCCGGACGACCTTCGCGCGCAGGTCGCGCCGCTGATCGATGCGGTGCAGGCGCTCGGCCTGCCCTTGCTGCGGATCGAGGGCGTGGAGGCCGACGACGTCATCGGCACGCTCGCCCGCCGCGCGGCGGACGAGGGCCTGAAGGTCGTGATCTCGACCGGCGACAAGGACATGGCGCAGCTGGTCGACGGGCGCGTCTCGCTCGTGAACACCATGACGGGGTCGTCGCTCGATCGCGAGGGCGTCAAGGTCAAGTTCGACGTGTATCCCGAGCAGATCGTGGACTATCTCGCGCTCGTGGGCGATGCCTCGGACAACATTCCCGGCGTGCCCAAGGTGGGACCGAAGACGGCCGCGAAGTGGCTGAACCAGTACTCGACCCTGGACAACCTGCTCGCGCACCGGGACGAGGTCGAGGGCAAGGTGGGCGAGAGCTTGCGCGAGCACACGGACGACCTCGCGCTGTCGCGCAGGCTCGCGACCATCGACTGCAAGCTCGAACTCCCGCTCGCGCCTCGCGAACTCGTGCCGGCGGCGCCGGACGTCGAGCGCCTGCGCGCCCTCTATTCAAGGCTCGAACTCCGGTCGCTGCTGAAGCAACTGCCCGGCGGCGAGCCCGCCACCGTCCCGGCCTCGGAGCTCTCGGCCGCGCGGGTCCACGCGGCAGCCGAGACGGGCGCCGGGATGACGCAGTTCCGTCGCGGACCGGAGTCGGCTGCACCGGCGCCGTCGGACCTTGGCCCGCGAGACTACGAGGTGATCCTCGACCAGGGCGAATTCGAGCGCTGGATGGAACAGCTCGATGCCGCGGAGATCATCTCCTTCGACACGGAAACGACTTCGCTCGATTACATGCAGGCCGAGATCGTGGGCGTCTCGTTCTGCGTCGAGCCCGGGCGCGCGGCCTACGTGCCGCTCGCGCACACCTATCCCGGCGCACCCGACCAGCTCGACCGGCAACAGGTGCTGGCGCGCCTGAAGCCCCTGCTCGAAGACGAGACGCGCGCCAAGCTCGGGCACCACCTCAAGTACGACGCCCACGTGCTGCGCAACCACGGCATCGAACTCCGCGGGATGAAGTACGACTCGATGCTCGAGTCCTACGTGCTGGACAGCACCGCGACACGCCACGACCTCGACTCCACCGCACGGCACTACCTCGGCATCGAGACCATTCACTACGAGGACGTGGCGGGCAAGGGCGCGAAGCAGCTGCCCTTCGCCGAGGTCCCGGTCGAGACCGCCGGCGAGTACTCGGCCGAGGACGCCGACGTCGCGCTGCGCCTGCACCGCACGCTCTGGCCGCGCATCGGTGAGTTGCCGGCGCTGCGCAGGCTCTATGAGGAGATCGAACAGCCGCTGGTGCCGGTGCTGCTCGACATGGAGCACACGGGCGTGCTGATCGACGTCGCGATGCTCAGGAAGCAGAGCCACGAACTGTCGAAGAAACTGCTCGAGCTGCAGGGCAAGGCGCACGCGGCCGCGGGCGGCCCGTTCAACCTCGACTCTCCGAAGCAGCTGCAGGAGGTGCTCTTCGGCAAGCTCGGCCTGCCCGCGCGGCGCAAGACCGCGAAGGGCCAGCCCTCGACTGCCGAGGACGTGCTCGAGGAACTCGCCGAAGACTTCGAGCTGCCGCGCATCGTGCTCGACTACCGTGGCATGGCGAAGCTCCGCTCCACCTACACCGACAAGCTGCCGGGCCAGGTGGATCCGCGCACGGGACGCGTGCACACCTCCTATCACCAGGCGGTGGCGGCCACGGGCCGGCTGTCATCGACCGACCCGAACCTGCAGAACATCCCGATCCGCACGCCCGAGGGACGCCGCATCCGCCAGGCATTCGTCGCACCCCCCGGTCACCTGCTGGTAGCCGCCGACTATTCGCAGATCGAACTCCGGATCATGGCGCACCTCTCGGGCGACGAAGGCCTGCTCAAGGCCTTTGCCGAGGATCGCGACATCCACCAGGCCACGGCAGCCGAGGTATTCGGAGTGGCGGAGCCGCAGGTGACGCTGGAACAGCGACGGGCGGCCAAGGCGATCAACTTCGGCCTGATCTACGGCATGTCCGCGTTCGGGCTCGCCCGACAGCTCGGCATCGAGCGCGGCGCGGCGCAGCAGTACGTGGATCTCTATTTCCACCGCTACCCGGGCGTGAAGCGCTACATGGACGAGACCCGCGCCATCGGCCCGCGAGCAGGGCTACGTGGAAACGGTGGCGGGCCGGCGGCTGCACCTGCCGGACATCCGCTCGAAGAACCAGCAGTTCAGGCAGTACGCCGAGCGCAGCGCCATCAACGCGCCCATGCAGGGCACGGCAGCGGACATCATCAAGCGGGCCATGATCGACGTGCACCGCTGGCTCGCGGGCGACGCCGGGGCAAGGCTCGTGATGCAGGTGCACGACGAACTCGTACTCGAGGTCGCGGAGGGCGCGGTCGCGCGCGTGGAGCAGGGCCTGCGCGAGCACATGTCGGCGGCGGCTGCGCTAAGGGTGCCGCTCAAGGTCGAAGTCGGGCGCGGGCTGAACTGGGACGAGGCCCACTGAGGACCGGGCCCGCCACAGTTCACGCCCGCTACCGAATCCGGCCCGTTGCCGCACTCGGCCATGCGGCATGAGCACTTCCCCCACTTGCCTGTTCGGCGGGGCGGCGCCCAGCACTAAATGATTCCAAACCGTTAGTGCTGAGTACCAAGGATTCGGATCGCCGACACGGATTCCTCGTCACTTTGGATCGCGATCGCGGTCTGGCGTTTCTGAGCGGCTGCGGCTCCCTTCAAGGGCCGGCGGACTCCGTCCGGGTGACGGGGTCCGCTGCCTTGTCCGTAACCCGGAAGTGATTCGGGCGCATCCGTGCGGGAAGAATGCACGTCCACGAAATGGCCGCGACTTGAGCCCACGCCGGCCATGGCGTAGGGTTCCTTCCGCGGACCCGGTTCTCGGGTTCGACGAGGGGCCGTCGCGACCCGCCAGGGCGCCAAACAACGAGGGACGTGCACATGAAACTCACGGCAGCATTGATCGCAGCGTCGGCCCTGGTCGCGGGGAACGCCGTCGCAGACGACAACGGCTTCTACGCCGGCGCGGGCGCCGGCTGGAGCCAGATGTCGCTTCCAAGGTCGGATATCACCAGCGAGATCGCGTACATATTCGGCTCGCTCGATGCGCCGCTCACGGCGTGGTCGGCGAAGACAGACGACAGCGACATCATGTGGAGCGCGTTCGCCGGCTATCGCTTCATGAAGTACGTCGCAGTCGAAGCGGGCTACATGGACACTGGCAACGCGTCCTATACGGGCAGCGGACTGGCCGATATCACGGTCGCGAATCCCACCCCCCCACCCGCAACCCTGGTCGAGTCCGTGCCGACCAAGGCCACCTTGGAATGGGGCGCGACCGGGTGGCAGGCCAGCGTCCTCGGCATCTGGCCGATCAATGACAGCTGGGATGTTTTCGGTCGCGTCGGCGGATTCTTCGGCGATGTCAGCGGGGACCTGCGCGTGACGGTCGATACCGGCGTCGGCAAGTCGCACTACAGCGAAAGCTCGAGCGAGTTCCTCTACGGCATCGGCGTGGACGGCAAATTCATGGAGAACTGGGCCGCGCGCTTCGAGTGGCTGGCCATTCCGAGCCTGGGGAACAGCAGCACGGGTGAAGCCGACTGGAACGGGATCCAGTTCTCGCTGCTGTACCGGTTCTGACGGTCGACCTGCGGTCGACTGACGGCTGCGCTGCCCGAGGCGGCGAGAAGACGGGCTCATCCCCTGGGGTGGGCCCGTTTTCTTTCCTGCGGGCAGCTCCCCGCCGATCGCATCTCCCAGTGGCTCTGCCGGGTCGACTCTTCTTGGCGGCTGGTGTCACATTCCAGTCGTTGCTTTCTAGCAACGACTGGAACTTTTTTTTCGGGAAAGTGTCTTTTTTTGCGGGATTCAGTGCTGTGCGAGAACTTTCCACGAGTTGCTTTTTTGCATTGCTGCAGCGTAGCATATGCACTCCCCCGGTCCGGCCGCACGCCGGTACGGCAGAGAAATCAGTCATTTACCCCACAAGAAGGACCAAACAAATGAAGTCAAGAATTGCTCTCATTACCGCCCTGGCGCTGGTCGCCGGCTCGGCCGTCGCTGCCGACGAAGCAGCTTCTACGCCGGCTTCGGGCTCGGCTACGGCAAGATCAACGTCAACGAAGACAAGCTCACCAACAACCTTAACGCCTTCCTGTTCCCCGACTACTCCGTGGATAGGGCGAGCGTCAGCCAGGACTCGACGCCGTACACCATCTACGGTCGGCTACAAGTGGATGAAGTACCTCGCCACCGAAATTTCCTATATCGACCTGGGCAACGCCAACTACAAGGCCAGCGTCTCCTGCGACACCGAACTTGCCTGCGCGGGCCCGGCGTCTACTGACAACGGGCAGGGCCAAGGCCCAGTGGGATGTGACGGGCTGGCCGGTGTCGGTGCTCGGCATCTGGCCGATCAACGACGACCTGGTCGGTGTTCGGCCGCGTCGGCGTCTTCATTGGCGACGTCAAGGTCACGGCAAAGATCGTGGACTCCGCGACGGCGCCTGGTCTGCGGCGTTAACAGCTGCGCCAGGGCGCACGAGAGTCCGACGGCTCGACGGAGTTCATCGGCGGCGTGGGCATCGATTTCAACTTCATGGACACCTGGACTGCCCGCCTCGAGTGGCAGGCCATGCCCAGCCTCGGCAACAACGATACGGGCTCCGGCAACTGGAACAACATCAATTTCTCGGTGCTCTACAAGTTCTGATCCACCGCTGATTGCCGCGTCGCCCCTGGCGACGTGACAGGATGGGCCCACCCTTGCGGGTGGGCCCATTTTTCTTTTCCAGACAGGCACTTGCCTCGCAACGATCTTTTTGTCGCCGGGGTCGTGAACTTTGGCGCACGGGCCCGGTCTTTATTCGTGAGCGACATTTCGACGCTCGGTGCCGCGCCTACCTCCCTGGGCGCCGCACCCGCCCGGTCAGTCCCCCAACGCCGGGTCAACTTCCCCGGTTGGATCCGCTGGTCCAACCGGGGTTTCTTTTTCTGCGGCCCGCCCGTCGAGCATTCGCTCGATCGCCCGCCTTGCCTCGTCCACCCCTTCGCCGCCCAGGGCGGAGAAGAGCTGGACGCCGACGCCCTCCCCGACCTCCCGGCGCACGCCCGCCAGCGCCTGCCGCGCCGCCCCGCGGCCGAGCTTGTCGGCCTTGGTGAGCAGGATGTGTACCGGGACCTTGCGCGAAACGGCAAGCTCGAGCATGTCGCAGTCGTTCTCCGTCAGGGGATGGCGGACGTCCATCACCACGACCGATCCGCGCAGCGACTGCCGGCGCTGGAAGTAGGCGGAAATCAGCTGGCCCCAATGCCGGCGCATCTCGCCGGACACGGCGGCGAACCCGTAGCCCGGCAGGTCCACGAGGCGTCGGCCGGGCTCCAGTTCGAAGAAGTTGATGAGACGGGTCGCGCCCGGGGTCTTGCTGGTTCGCGCGAGCCCCTTGCGCCGGGTGATCGCGTTGATGGCGCTCGACTTGCCGGCGTTCGAGCGCCCGGCCACCGAGACTTCCACCCCGGCGTCCCCGGGAAACTGCCCTGCCGCGTCGGCGCTGGTCAGGAATTTAACGAGCGGATACGTGGACACTGGATACGACCGCCGCGATTCGCCGAAGGGGTCGTAGTGTACAATTTGCGGCTCTCCTGCCCCTCGCTCGGAGTGGTTATATGACCGCGAAGCTCGTCGCCGCCCTCTCCCTGGCGGTTACCCTCGGCTGGACCGCGCCCTCGCTCGCCGCGGGCTCGAAGGACGCCGGCCAGGCCAAGGCCGCGACCTGCGGCGCTTGCCACGGCATGGATGGCAACAGCGTAAACCCCGAGTGGCCGAACCTCGCCGGGCAGCACGAGACCTACATCCTGAAGCAGCTCACCGCTTTCCACGGCGGACAGCGGCAGAACCCGCTGATGTCGCCCATGGCGGCGATCCTGAGCGAGCAGGACATGGCCGACCTCGCGGCGTTCTTCTCCTCGCAGACCATCCGCGGCGGCGAGACCGATCCCTCCAGGGCCAAGCTCGGCCAGCGCGTCTACCGCTCCGGCAACGTCGGGGGCAAGGTCATGGCCTGCGCCGGCTGCCACGGCCCGACCGGACGCGGCAACGCGCCGGCGGTGTTCCCGTCGATCCAGGGGCAGCACGCGACGTACGTCGCCGCGCAGCTGCGCGCCTACAAGGCCGGGACGCGGACCACGGACACGAACCAGGTGATGCGCGAGATGGCCGCCGCGCTGTCGGACGAGGAAATCGACGCCGTCGCTTCCTACGTCCAGGGCCTGCGTTGAACCCGCGCCGCACTCCACTGGTCTGAGCCATCCATGAACGAAAAGATCACCCGTTTTGCGCGGCCGCTCCTCGCCGCCGGCATCCTCCTCCTCGCGGCGCGCGGCGCTTCGGCCATCGAGGTCGTTGAAGGCGAGCAGTACAAGCTGCTGGAGCCCGCCCAGCCAGCGGAATTCGCCGCGCCCGGGAAGGTCGAGGTCGTCGAGGTCTTCTGGTACGCCTGCTCCCACTGTTTCACGATCGAGCCCAAGATCGAGGCCTGGATCAAGAAGGGGCGCCCGGCCTACGTGGATTTCGTCCGGGTGCCCGCGACCTGGAACGACATGCTGAAGACCCACGCCCGGGTCTTCTACACGGCCGAGTTGCTCGGCAAGCTGCCGCAGCTCCACGAGGAGATCTTCCGCGAGATCAATCTCAAGGGTAACCGCATGGACACGCCCGCGAGCATCGAGGCGTTCTTCGTGTCGCACGGCGTGTCCAGGGCGGACTTCCAGAAGGCCTTCGCGTCGTTCGCCGTCGAGTCGAAGGTGCGCCGCGCCGAGGACCTGAACCGGCGCTACAAGATCACCGGCACGCCGACGTTCGTGGTCGCCGGCAAGTACGTCACGGAAGTCGCCATGGCCGCGACCCTGGTCGGCTCCGCACCCGGTGCGGCGAGCGATCCCGAGGACGCGCTCTTCCAGGTCGTGAACGCGCTCGCCGCGAAGGAAAAACCAGCTCAAAAACCAGCTCAAAAGCCGGCTCAAAAACCGGCTCAAAAACCGGCGCACTGAGTCTCGCCCCGGGGACGCCGCTCATCCGCAGGGCCGCCCGGCACAGCCGCGCGGCCCTTTTCATTTTTCGTGCCGCCTGCCTCCCGCGCCGGCATTGTGCTAAAAGATCGCCCTACCCGAAGGGCTCCGCGCGATGCTTCGACTCCTCATCCCGACCGGCAGCGGCTACACCTGGGTGGAACACGCGCCCCCGACGCCGTTCCCCGATGAATTCCTGTGGGCCGACCTGTTCGAGCCGACGGTCGCCGAGGAAAAAGCCGTCGAATCGCTGCTGACGGTGGACGTCCCGACCCGGGACGAAATGAAGGAGATCGAGACCTCGAACCGCCTCTACGAGGAGGGCGGCGCCATCTACATGACCGCCACGGTCGGCAGCAAGCTCGACACGCTGACGCCCGAGTCGAGCGCGATCACGTTCATCCTCGCCAACGACCGGCTGATCACCAACCGCTACGTCGACCCGACGCCCGTGCGGCGCTTCATGCAGTACGTGGAACGCTCGCCCGCGGCCTGCACCTCCTCGGCGACGCTGCTCGCGGGGCTGCTCGAGTCGTTCGTAGAGCGGATCGCCGACCTGCTCGAGCGCGTGCAGGCTGAGCTCGATGCCGTCTCGCACACGATCTTCACACGCAGCAACGGCGCCGGTCCGCAGAAGAACTCGCCGCCCAGCAGCGGCGACCTGCAGGCGATGATCCAGAAAATCGGCGCGAACGGCGACCTGGTGTCGAAGGCGCGCGAAAGCCTCGTGAGCTTCCAGCGCCTGCTCATGTACGTGCAGCAGGCGAACAGCGTCACGCTCTCCCAGGACCAGCGCGGACGCTTCAAGTCCACGCTGCGCGACGTGCAGTCGCTCTCGGACCACGCGACCTTCCTCGGCAACAAGATCCAGTTCCTGCTCGACGCCGTGCTCGGGCTCATCAACCTCGAGCAGAACAACATCATCAAGATCTTCTCCGTGGCGGCGGTCATGCTGATGCCGCCGACCCTGGTAGCGAGCGTGTATGGCATGAACTTCCACTTCATGCCGGAGCTCGAGAAGCCCTGGGGCTATCCCGTGGCCCTGCTCGCGATGGTCGTGTCGGCCGTCCTGCCCTACCTCTACTTCCGCCGCAAGGGCTGGCTCTAGCCGTCCATGACGCCGGCGGCGTTCCTCATGATCTCCGCCACGGTGTTCGTCGCGGCCGTAACCCCGGGTCCGGCCGCCACCGCGATCGTGGCGCGCGCCATCTCCGACGGCCTGAGGCCGGCACTTGCGCTCGCGGCCGGCGTGCTCACCGGCGACCTCATCTTCCTCGCGCTCGCAGCGGCCGGCATGGCGGCGGCGGCGCACTCGATGGGCGAGTTCTTCACCGCGCTCCGGTGGGCCGGCGCGGCCTACCTCGCGTGGCAGGGCATGGTCCTCTGGCGGGCCCGGCCACGGACATCCAGGATCGGCGGCGCGGCCCACGAGGGACACTTCTGGCGCAACTACGGTGCCGGGTTGCTGCTCATGATGGGCCACGTGCAGGCAATACTCTTCTACGCGGCGCTGTTGCCGGGGGTGGTGGACTTCTCGAGCCTCACCCTCGCGGACCTCGCGCTGGTGGCGGCGATGCTGGTCGTGATCATCGGCGCAGTGAACCTGGGCTACGCGCTCCTGGCCGCGCGCGCGCGCGGGTTCTTCACCGACGAGCGCGCCATGCGGGCGGTGAACCGCGTGGCGGGCACGCTGATGTTCGCCGCGGCGGCGCTTGTGGCGACGCGGGTGTAGGATTCGGCCATGGCAAAACCAACCATCAACAACATGGCCGTGTTCTGCGACTTCGAGAACGTGGCGCTCGGCGTGCGCGACGCGAAGTACGCCAAGTTCGACATCGGCAAGGTGCTCGAGAAACTGCTGCTCAAGGGCAGCATCGTGGTCAAGAAGGCCTACTGCGACTGGGAGCGCTACAAGGAATTCAAGGGCCCTATGCACGAGGCGTCCTTCGAGCTGATCGAGATCCCGCACGTGCGCATGTCCGGCAAGAACTCCGCCGACATCCGCATGGTCGTGGACGCGCTCGACCTCTGCTACACGAAGTCGCACGTGGACACGTTCGTCATCGTGAGCGGCGACTCGGATTTCTCGCCGCTGGTGAGCAAGCTGCGCGAGAACAACAAGATCGTCATCGGCGTGGGGGTGAAGAGCTCGACGTCCGACCTGCTCATCGCCAACTGCGACGAGTTCATCTACTACGACGACCTCGTGCGCAAGGAGGAGCAGCGCAGCGGCAGGCGGAGGGCCCCGGCGAAGCAGGCTGCGCCGAGGCAGGCGTCCCAGGGCCAGGCCGGCAGCACGCCGTCGGGATCGGCCGCTGAGGCGGACGCACCGGCGGAGCCGGCACCCGCGCGGAAGTCCGCGGCCTCGTCGGACGAGGAAAGGAAGCAGGAGGCCTTCGAGCTCGTGCTCGCCACGATCGAGGCGCTCGCGGAGGACCGCGAGGAAAACGAGCGGATCTGGGGCTCGATGATCAAGCAGGCGCTGAAGCGCCAGCGCCCCGGCTTCAACGAGAGCTACCACGGCTTCCGCAGCTTCAGCCAGCTCCTCGAGGAGGCGCAGGCGCGGAAGCTGATCGAGCTCGAGAAGGACGAGAAGTCGGGCGGCTACCTCGTGAGGGCCGTGCCCGGCTGACGCGGAGCGCGGGAAGGGCGTTCACTCGCCGCCCCGATCGAGGCAGAAACCGGTTGGCGCGCCCGACAGGATTCGAACCTGTGACCCCTGCCTTCGGAGGGCAGTACTCTATCCAGCTGAGCTACGGGCGCGTCGCTGGGGCGCGGATGATAGACCGCCGGCGGAAAGGGCGTCCATCCATTGGCCGAAAGCCGGCCCGGATCATGGCCCTGGGGCCCGGCCGGGAGCGACTCGGGGTGGCGCGGCCCGGTGCACCGCAAGGTATACTTCGCGGCCTCGTTTTCAGCGCCTTTGCCGGGGATCCACAGTGAGCGCTTCGCACGACCGCAAGTTCTTCGACACCTTCCTGCTGATACTCGGCATCCTCGTCGGTGTCGCGATCGCACTGATCTTCGTCGCCCGCATCATCTCGGCCAACACCTCGGTGGCCCGGCGCCAGGACGACCCGGCTTACTCGAAGCAGATCGAGGCGAGGATCCAGCCCATTGCCCGGGACGCCGTCGCGGGCCAGGACAATGCCGCCCTCGCCGGCCCGGCGGCGGCGCCCGTCGTGGCTGCCGATCTCACCGGCGAAGCCGTGTTCAACCAGGCCTGTGCGGCCTGCCACGGGGCGGGCGTCGCGGGCGCGCCGAAGTTCGGCGACAAGGCGGCCTGGGCGCCGCGCATTGCGCAAGGCACGGACACGCTCCACCAGCACGCGCTGCAGGGATTCCAGGGCAAGAGCGGATTCATGCCGCCCAAGGGCGGCCGCACGGACTTCACCGACCAGTCGGTGATGAACGGCGTGGACTACATGGTCGCCGCGGCCAAGTGATCACCCGCGCAGCGCGAGCGTCGCTCGCCGCGCTCTGCCTCTTCCCGCTTTGCATCGGCGCGGCCCGAGCCGCCGCCGCGCCGGCCGGCGCGGACGACCTGCGCACGGTCGGCGAGCAATCCGGTTTCACCCGCACCGGTCGCTATGACGAAGTCGAGCGCCTGTGCGCGGCCTACGCGGCACGCTGGCCCACGAAGGTTCGTTGTACCGAGTTCGGCCGCACGCCCGAGGGTCGGCCCATGCTTGCGCTGGTCGCATCTGCGGACGGCGTCCTCGACCCAACGCGTGCCCGCGAGCACAACCGGCCGGTGCTGCTCTTCCAGGGCGGCATCCACGCTGGCGAGATCGATGGCAAGGATGCGGGATTCCTCGCGCTCCGCGAACTGCTCGACGGAAGTGTCGAGCCCGGCGCACTCGAGCACGTCACGGTCGTGTTCGTGCCCGTATACAACGTCGACGGCCACGAGCGCTTCGGCCGCTGGAACCGCCCGAACCAGCGCGGCCCGGAAGAGATGGGCTGGCGCACGACCGCCCAGAACCTGAACCTCAACCGCGATTACACCAAGGCCGAGGCGCCCGAGACGCGCGCGATGCTCGGCCTGCTCGGCGCCTGGGATCCGATCCTGTACGTGGACCTGCACGTGACCGACGGCGCGCAGTTCCAGCCCGACATCTCGGTCGAGATCGAGCCATGCCTCGGCTGGGACCCCGCCCTGCGGCGCACTGGCTGCGCGCTGCGCGACACCGTGCTCGCGGACCTCGAGCGGCAGGGGTTCACTGCCCTGCCGTTCTACCCGTCCTTCGCACGGGAAGACGAGCCGGAGTCCGGATTCGAGGCGAAGGTCGCGGAGCCCCGGTACTCGACCAGCTACTGGGCGACGCACAACCGCTTCTCGTCCCTGGTCGAGACCCACTCGTGGAAGCCCTATGCGCGACGGGTCGCTGCGACGCGCGCCACGATCCTCGCAATGGTCCGGCTCGCGGCGCGGGACGGCACCACCTGGCTCGCGGAGGCTCGCGAGGCGGATGCCCGGGCCTCGCAGCTCGCAGGCCGGGGCGTAGCGCTGTCGTATCGGAACTCGGGCGCCGTGCGCGGCATCGACTTCCCGGGCTACGCGTACGTGCGCGAGGAGTCAGAGATCTCGGGCCGCCCCTGGATCCGTTACGACGAGACGGCGCCCCAGGTGTGGCACGTGCCGCTCAAGTACGAAGTCGTCCCCGATCTCGAAGTCGTCGCGCCGGTTCGAGGGTACATCGTGCCGGTCGCATACGCGGCGTTGATGTCGGAGCGCCTGAAGACGCATGGCATCCGCTTCGAGGTCACGGCTGCGCCGCAGCCGGGACTCGCGGTGCAGGCGTTCCGGGCCGACAGCGTCGAGCAGGCAGAAGCGAGCTTCGAGGGACGCGTCGCGCTCAAGGTCACGGGATCGTGGCGCGATGAGCGGCGTGACGTGCCGGCCGGTTCGCTCTTCGTGCCGATCGCGCAGCCCGAGGCACGGCTCGTCATGTCGCTGCTCGAACCGCAGGCGCCGGATTCCTACGTCTCGTGGGGACTGTTCGACACGGCCTTCGAGTCCAAGGAGTACATGGAAGGCTACGTAACCGAAGCCGTCGCGCGGGACATGCTCGCCTCCGACCCGGCGCTGCGTTCGGAATTCGAGCGGAGGCTGCGCGAGGATCCGGCGTTTGCGGCCGACCCCGCCGCGCGCCTGGAGTTCTTCCAGCGCCGGCACCCGTCCTGGGACGAGCGCTACCTCCTGTACCCGGTCTACCGCCGCTGACGGCCGGTCATTCCTCCGTCTGCCGGAAGTCCACGCCCAGTGAGCGCAGCTTCCGATAGAGATGCGTCCGCTCCATGCCGACGCGCTTCGCGAGCAGGCCCACCTTACCGCCGCAGAGCTGCAGCTGCTGCGTCAGGTAGGCACGCTCGAAGTGCTCGCGCGCCTCGCGCAGGGGCATGGACAGCAGGTCCTGCTTGACCAGCGGCTCGTCGGTCGCGGCCTGCGACACGATCTCGCGCTCGATCTCCTCGAGGTTGACCTCGGGCTGCCCCCCCTGGATCAGCAGGCGATGCACCAGGTTCTTGAGCTCGCGGATGTTCCCCGGCCAGGGGTAGTTGCGCAGGCGGTTCTGCGCCGCCACGCCGAAGCGGCGGAATGCCAGGCGCTCGTCGTCCACCAGCCGGTCCACGTAGTGGCGCAGGAGTTCCGGCACGTCCTCCGCGTACTCGCGCAGCGGCGGAATCCTGAGCACCAGCACGTTCAGGTGCGACAGCAGGTCCACGCGGAAGGGCTCCGCGCCGCGCGCCTCGAAGCCGGGCTGGGCCGAGGAAATCACGCGCGCCTCGAAGCGAACCGGGGTGCTCCCGCCGACGCGATTGAAGCTGCCTGCATCGGCAGCCGCGAACAGCAGCCGCTGCGCGTCCCGCCCGAGGTCGCCAAGCTCGTTCAGGAACAGCACGCCGCGCTCCGCCTGCTCGATCAGTCCCTTGCGGACCACGCCACCCGACTCCGAGCCATAGAGCGCCGCTTCCGCGCCTTCGCCGTTCAATGCGCCGGCCACGGCGGTCACGAACGGCCCGCTCGAGCGCGGGCCGAGCGAGTGGATGTAGCGCGCGAATGCCTCGCGCCCCGTGCCGGACTCCCCGACGATCAGCACCGGCGCATCGTGCGGCGCGAGCTGTTTCACGTGTTCGCGCAACTCGCGCATGAGGCGGCTGCGCCCTGCCGGGGCAATCAGCGGCGGAACGAGCGAGCGCGCTGCCTGCCGGCGCCGCCCGCCTTCCTCGAGCGCGCTGCGCACCGTGCGCAGCAGCTTCGCGAGCGACAGCGGTTTCTCCACGTAGTCGATCGCGCCGAGGCGCGTCGCCTCGACGGCGGTCTCGACCGTGCCATGGCCCGACATCATCACGACCGGCAGCGAAGCGCCGAACGTCTGCTGCCACTCGCGCAGCAGGCTGATGCCGTCGGTGCCCGGCATCCAGATGTCGAGCAGCACCAGGTCCGGCAGCTGGCTCGCGCAGGCAGCCCGGGCTTCCGCCGCATTGGACGCCACGCCGACCGAGTAGCCTTCCTCGGTGAGGATCTCCTGCACCAGTTCGCGGATGTCCGCCTCGTCGTCCACGACCAGTATCCGCACGTTACTCATGCCCGCTCTCTCCTTGGCTCGGGCCGGTGCTGTTCGCGCCGTGCCTGGCCACGCGTTGATTCATTCACCGGCAGGCCGATGCGCACGCGCGCGCCGCCCTCGGGACGATTGTCGGCCATGATGCTGCCGCCATGCTCCTCGACGATCTTGCGCACGATGGCGAGCCCGAGGCCCGTGCCCCGCGCCTTGGTCGTGACGTAGGGATCGAACACCTGTCCGATCAGCTCACGCGGGAACCCGGGCCCGTTGTCCGCGACCACGACCTCGGCAACCTCGGCGCCCTCGCCCTCTTCCGGGATGGCGCGTCGCGTCGCGACGGTGATCTCGCCGTCCGGCTGGCCCTCGAGCGCCTCGACGGAATTGGTGAGCAGGTTGTGCAGCAACTGGCGCAGCCGGCCCTGGTCGGCGACGACGGTGGTCAGCGCGGGGTCGAGCGTGACCTTGAGCCGCACGCCCCTGCCCGTGACCTGCGCACGGTAGAGATCGGTCACCTCGGTCACCAGCTTGTTGAAACCGAGGCTCGCCATCTCGAAGCGCGGGGCGCGCGCGTACTCGCTGAACGCGTTGACCATTTCCTTCATCGCCTCGACCTGCTGCACGATGGTCTCCGTGCCGCGATCGAGAAGCTGCGCGTCCTTCTCGCTCATGGACGGCATGAGCTTGAGCCGCATGCGCTCGGCCGAGAGGCGGATGGGAGTCAGCGGATTCTTGATCTCGTGCGCGAGCCTGCGCGCCACCTCGCCCCAGGCCGCCTCGCGCTGCGCCTGCAGCATGGTCGTGATGTCGTCGAACACGAGCACGAAGCCGCCCGGCGCCTCGCCTTCGCCGGGCAGCGGCGTGCACGCGCACATGACGACCCTGCGGCCGGAGCCCGCCCTGAATGTCAGCTGCTCGCGCCACTCGACTTCGCCAGCTGCCAGCCGCGCGCGGCACGAATCGACGAACTGGCGCAGCATTCCATCGTCCGGGCGCCCCTCGGCGAGCTCGTCCAGCCTGAGCCCGACGCTGGGTTCGAGATCTTCCCCGAGGATCATGCCGGCCGCGCGATTCGCCGTGCGCACGCGCAGGTCGGGCTCGAGCGAGACGACTCCAGTGGACAGTCGGGCCAGGATGACCGCGAGATTCGCGCGCTCCGTCTCCGCCGCCTGCTGCGCGCGCAGCTGGTCCTCGCGCGCGCGGCGCAGGCGCTTCGTCATGTCGTTGAACGACTGCACGAGGAAACCCATCTCGTCGTGCGACGTGAGCGGCAGGCGCATGTCGAGATCGCCCTCCGCCACCGCGCGCGTGCCCTTCACCAGGTCCTGGATGGGCTGCACCAGCTTCTGCGCGGTGAAGATCGCGCCGTACCACGCGGCGAGCAGCGACAGGAGCAGCACGACGGTGAGCGTCAGTATGAAGCTCGCCTTGAGCGGGGCGCGCAGGTAGTCCTTTTCGCCGAACTGCTTGTACGCCGCCTGCACGGTGTCGGCGAGCGCGCCGAGCCGCTGCGCCACCGGATACACGGCCTGTACGACCAGGCGTTCGCGTCCCGGATATGCGCCGGCCATCGGCACGGCCGTGCGCACCAGGTAGCCGCCTTCGGGCTGCGGTTCGAGGCTCACGAACGGCCGGCCCTGCCGCATCTGCAGCAGGACTTCACCCGGCACCTCCTCGGGCACGACTTCCGAAGACAGTCCCTTGCTGACCGCGATCACCGTGCCGCCCTCGGATGCCACGACGATGTCCAGTGCGCCGACCTGCTGCCGCAGGGGTTCGAGCAGCCCCGGTATCGGCCCGCCGTTCGCCATCAACTCGTCGGCGACGAGCTGCGTGTCGGCGAGGTGCTCGCGCATGCGTGTCTCGAGCGCCGAGCGGCTGAGCACCAGCGCGTCGTCGAGGCTCTTGCGGATCTCGACGTTGAACCAGCTGTCGATGCCCTTGTTCAGGAACTGCACCGCGAAAAAGTACACGAGCAGGATCGGCAGCGTCGCGAGCACGCCGAAGATCCACACCATGCGCGCCTTGAGCCGCGAGCCGATTACGTGGCCGCGCCAGTCGCGGACCAGCTGCGCGAGCTTGGTCGCGAGCAGCCCGACCAGCATCACGAGACCGGCGACGTTGATCCCCAGGATCCAGGGATGCAGGCGGCTGAACTGCTCGGAGTTCTGCGCCGTCTGGGCCATGAACAGGATCGCGGCCAGCCACAGCAGGCCGCCCAGGCCCATCAGGCCGGTCGAGAATGCCCGTTTCAAGGCAGGAGCGGCCATTCGTACCACTCGCTCGTCACGCTCCAGTCGTCGGTCCAGAACAGGATCCAGCTGAGTGCTTGGGAGCCCGAATTGAGGTCGACCACGGCCCGGACCCGGCCCTCGTATTTCTGGCCCGGGTCGACGAGCGCGGCGTCGATGAACGGCAGCCCGCGAATTTCGGAGAGCCGGTCCATCGCCGCCTGCAGGGTGCCGAAGTCCTGCTGCTCACCGCTGTTCAGGTTGCGGACCAGGTAGCGCTGGCTGAGCGCGTGATAGCTCAGCTCGTAGCTCTGCACGAGTTCAGCGACGGTTGCATCCGGCAGGTAGTTCCGCACGCGCGACAGTTCGATCTCGTAGTCGAGCCGCATGGTGAGCCCGGCCTCGATGGCCTTGCGGGCGTCGTCCTGCAGGTGCATGTCGAGACGCGCATCCAGCTCGTAGACGTCCTGGTCCAGGCCGAGCGATGCGCTGCGGACGGCCACCTGCGTTTCGGCGAGGGCCGCGGTCGCGCCCATCGTTGCCAGAAAACACATGAGCAGCATCGCGCCGCGCCACAGGATTTTCTGGGCGCAACGACAGGACGGGCCAGGGCTGTTGCTCATTTCCAACGTCAGGGATGCCTCGTCAGGCAAGCATAATAGAAGCCGTCCATGTCGGCGTCCCCGGCGTGCACCCGGTATCCCGGCCCCGCCCCGGGGGGTGGGGCCGGCCAGCCGGCGCACCGGCCGGGCGTGTCATCCCGGGCGTCCTTGCTGGCCGCCAGGAAGGCAGCCACCGCGTCCTCGTTCTCGGCACGAAGGGCCGAGCAGGTCGTGTACAGGAGGGTGCCGCCGGGCCGCAGCAGGCTCCAGGCGCGGCGCAGCAGTTCCCCCTGCCTCCGTGCCAGGGCCGGGATATCCCTGGCACGGCGCAGCAACTTGATGTCGGGGTGACGGCGGATCACCCCGGTGGCGGAACAGGGAACGTCGAGCAGGATGCGGTCGAAGGGTCGCCCGTCCCACCATTGGCCGGCCTCCCCGATGTCGCCAGCGACCACGCGGGCTTCGAGGCCCAGGCGCCGCAGGTTCTCGCGCACCCGCTCGAGCCGTGCCCCGGATACGTCGAGCGCCGTGACCTCGGCCTGTCCGCCCAGCCGCTCGAGGAGGTGGCAGGTCTTGCCGCCGGGAGCGGCACAGGCGTCCAGGATCCGCTCGCCCGGCAGCGGCGCCAGCACGTCGATCGCAAGCTGGGCCGCGGCGTCCTGCACCGACACCCGGCCCTCGACGAATCCGGGCAGCGAGCGCACTTCCGCGGGCGGATCGATGCGGAGGGCATCCGGCGCGAACGGATGCCTGTGCACGTTCCAGCCCGCGGACTCGAACTCGGCCGCGCAGGACTCGAGGTTGCCGCGCATGCGGTTCACCCTGAGCCACATCGGCGGGTGCGCGTTGTCGGCGTCCAGGATGGCCTCGCGCGCCTCGGGACACTCGCGTCCCAGCGCCTCCACGAACCAGCGCGGGTGCGCCGTGCGGACCGCGAGGTCGCGGTCCACCGCGGCGAGCACGGCCTCGCGTTCGCGCTGGAATCGACGCAGGACTGCATTCACGAAGCCGCTGGCCCTCGCCTGCCCCATCACCTTCGCGGCGCCGACCGTCTCCGCGACGGCCGCATGCTCGGCAACTTCGCCCGAGAGCAGCTGGAAGAGGCCCACCTCGAGCAGCGCGCGCAATTCCGGCGCGATCCCGTCCGGCGGACGCTCGCAGAGCCGCTTCAGGATTTCGATGAGCCGATAATGCCAGCGCAGCGTGCCGTAGCAGAGCGAGCGCTTCAGTCCGCGGGCAGACCCTTCGTCGGTGTCGGCGGCCAGGAGATCGTCGAGCGATCGTCCGCGATCGATGACCTGGGACACCAGGCGGGCTGCCGACGCGCGGACCTCCGCAGGAGTGGATTGCGCGGACATCAGCCCAGGCTCGCGTCCGCAAGCGCGTTCGCGTTCAGGAACTCCGCCGCCTGCATGGCATTGCGGCCGGCAAGCTGCAGCCGGCGCACGTCAAGGACTCCGTCGCCGGTCGCCACGACGAGACGGCCCTGCCCGGCCTCGATCACGCGGCCGGGTGCGGATGCCACAATCCCGGCGCCGGCGCCAGGCCCTGCGTCTCCCGCAGGAAGGGGCACGGCTTCCCAGATGCGCAGCTGCCGGTCCTGCCAGCGCGTTTCCGCCACGGGCCAGGGATTGAAAGCGCGCACCTGCCGCGCGATTTCAACGGCGGGACGCGACCAGTCGATCGCGGCTTCTTCCTTGCGGATCTTCGCGGCGTAGGTCACGCCTTCGGCGGGCTGCGCGGCCGGCGCGATGCGGCCCTCCGACCACTCCGCGACAGCCTCGACGATCGCCTCCGCCCCGAGGGCACCGAGCCGGTCGTGGAGGCTCCCCGCGTTCTCCTCGGGCCCGATCCCGGTCTCGCGCACGAGCAGCATCGGGCCGGTGTCGAGGCCGGCGTCCATCTGCATGATGGTGATGCCGGTGCGCGTGTCGCCCGCGAGGATCGCGCGCTGGATGGGCGCGGCGCCGCGCCAGCGGGGCAGCAACGACGCGTGGATGTTGAGGCAGCCGAGCCGCGGCAGGTCGAGCACGGCCTGCGGCAGGATGAGCCCGTAGGCCACCACGACCATGAGGTCCGCCGAGAACGACCGGAGAGTTGCCGCGGCGTCCGCGGACCTGAGCGTGCCCGGCTGCTCGACGCGGAGGCCGAGTGCCAGTGCGCGGCGCTTGACGGGTCCGCTACCCACCGCGCGTCCGCGGCCCGCGGGCCGATCCGGCTGGGTGTAGACGGCCGCGATCTCGTGGCCTGCGGCGTGCAGGGCCTCGAGGGCCGGAACGGAGAACTCCGGCGTGCCGGCGAAGACGATGCGCAACCGGGGAGTCATGGCTGGTGGTGAGCGCGGCCCGCCGGCGGCGGGCACGCCGCGCTAGATCACGGGGACGGACGTGCGCTCGCGGCGGCCCGGCACCGTGCCCTTCTCACGACGCTCCTTCTCCAGCTTCTTGCGGATGCGCGTGCGCTTGAGGTCGGACAGGTAGTCCACGAAGAGCTTGCCCTCGAGGTGGTCCATTTCGTGCTGGACGCAGATCGCAAGCAGTCCGTCCGCCTCCATCTCGAAAGGCTTTCCGTCGCGACCCAGCGCGCGAACCTTGACGCGCGCCGAGCGGGTCGTGAGCGTGTCGAAGATGCCCGGCACGGAAAGGCAGCCCTCCTCGGCCTCGACCGTGCCATCGCGCGCCACGATCTCGGGATTGACGAATACCAGCGGGTGGTCCTGCTCCTTGCTCACGTCGGCAACCAGCACTCGCCGGTGCACGTCCACCTGGGTCGCGGCGAGGCCCACGCCCGGCGCCGCGTACATGGTTTCGAGCATGTCGTCGATCAGCCGGCGAACGCCTTCGTCCACGGCGGCGACCGGCTGCGCCCGGGTGCGCAGGCGCGGGTCCGGGAATTCGAGGATGGTGAGCTTCGCCATTCTTTGGGAAATGCTGCTAAAGTTAAGCCCGGCTTCGATTTAACAACTGCTGGACCGCCCTGGACCCACTGTCGCCGTCCAGCGGCGTGATGCGACTGAGACGTGGTCGGCAGCGGCCGGATGGCTTGCCGGATTATAAGGCGACGGTCGCGACCCCGACACCCGATGGAGAAAGGGATGGATCGAAAGCTGCGCGCTGCCTCGAACCTGTCCAACGGCCGGAGCCGCTGGACCCGGGCCATTGCCGTCTCGCTCGCCGTCGCCGGTACCGGCCTGGCGATGTGGGCGGCAGTCCCAACCCCTGCCGCGGCGCAGCAGGCCTCCGGACAGTCGATGTCCGTGCCGCTCGCGCCCAACGCTCCCGACACCTATGTCGTGAAGACGGGCGACACGCTCTGGGACATCGCCGGCGTATTCCTCAAGTACCCCTGGTACTGGCCGGAAATCTGGTACGTGAATCCGCAGGTCCAGAACCCGCACCTGATCTACCCGGGCGACGTTCTCCGGCTGGTCTACGTGGACGGAAAGCCGCGGATCACCCTGGGCACCGCCGGCGCGGTCCGGCTCTCGCCGGAAGTGCGCGTGACCCCGCTCGCGCAGGCCATCCGCACGATCCCGTACGACATCCTGATGAATTTCGTGCAGCGCCCGAGCCTGCTCACCAGGAAACAGGTGGACAAGGCGCCTCGCGTGGTCGGCTTCCGCAGCCGGCACATCCTCGGCTCGACCGCCAATGAACTCTACGTCAAGGGCCTCGGCAGCCCGCCGGTAGGCTCCGAGTACACGATCGTCCACGTCGGCACTGCGCTGCGCGATCCGGATGACGGCGACCTGCTCGGCTACGTCGGCCACTACGCAGCCACGGCGCGGACCATCACGACGACGGACAGGAGCGATGACGAGGGGCTCACGCACCTCACGGTCCTGGACAACGGCCGCGAGATCCAGCAGGGAGACAAGGTCTTCCCGGCCGACGCCAAGTTCGGCGACGACCTGGTCCTGAGCGCCCCGAAGGACCGGAAGCTCAACGGGCAGGTGCTTGCGGTGGTGGACGGGCTCGCGGTGGCCGGCAAGTACCAGGTCCTCGCGATCAACCGCGGCAAGCGCGACGGCCTCGCACCCGGCAACGTGGTGGCCATTTTCGCGCGCGGCGTGGAAGTGGCGCGACCGCTACAGCCGCGGACAGGACTGGACGAAATTCACGGCGACCTACGACAAGGTCACGCTGCCGGACGAGCGCAACGGAACGCTGCTGCTCTTCACGGTTCACGACCGCATGAGCTACGGGCTCGTGGTCGAGTCCACGCAGCCCATGCGCATCGGCGACTTCATCAAGCACCCTGACTTCGGCCACAGCGACACGGGGATGGAAGACTTCATCCGCTGAGTCGTCCGCGCGGATCGGCGCGAACGCGTGACATTGAAGGAGAGCCTGCCGGGAGGAATCCCGGTAGGCTCTTTCCTCATGGACGACCCGAAACCGTGGCTCACGCTCGCCCGCGCCCAGGGGCTGCACGCCGGCAACCTGCCCGGGACCACCGGCGAGACCATCCCGCCGCAGTTCCTGCCGCGCGAGTCGCCGGCCACGCTTGCCGCACTCGGGCTCGGCGCCGCCGTCATCGACGCGCTGCGGAATCCCGACCCCGACGGGCTCGCGGCCGATGAACGCTGGCTCGCCGGCCCGGGCCGGCAGCTGGTCACCTGGGGCTCGCCCGCCTATCCCGCGCTGCTCGCCTCCATCCCGGACGCGCCGCTGGTGCTCTTCGTCGAGGGAGCGGCGTCGGCCCTGCATCTGCCGCAACTCGCGATCGTCGGCAGCCGCAATCCGACGCCCATCGGGCGCGACACGGCGCAGGACTTCGCCCGCCATCTCGCCGCGGCGGGACTCGCCATCACGAGCGGGCTCGCGCTCGGCATAGACGCAGCGGCGCATCGCGGGGCCCTCGCCGCGGGCGGTTGCACCATCGCCGTGCTCGGCTGCGGCCTCGACCGCGTCTATCCGCGCGAGAACACGGGGCTCGCGCAGGAAATCGCCGCGAGCGGCGCGCTGGTCTCGGACCTTCCGACCGGCACGCCGCCGCTCAAGCAGCACTTCCCGCGCCGCAACCGGTTGATCAGCGGGCTGTCGGTGGGGACGCTCGTGGTCGAGGCGGCGCTGCAGAGCGGATCGCTCATCACGGCGCGGCTCGCCGCCGAGCAGGGCCGCGAGGTGTTCGCGATTCCCGGCTCGATCCACAGCCCGCTTTCGCGCGGATGCCACCGCCTCATCCGCCAGGGCGCAAAACTCGTCGAGACGGCAGACGACATATTCACGGAGCTGGGCGCGTTGCTCCACGGGATGAGGCCCGGCGCCTCCGCCGAAGCTCCTGAGCCGCAAGAAGATTCCGGGCACGCGTTGGACAAGGACTACGAAATCCTGTTAGATGCGCTCGGCTTCGAGCCTGCCGGCGTGGACACGCTGGTCGCTCGCACCGGGTTTGAAGCTGGCGCGGTCGCTTCGATGCTGCTCATCCTCGAACTCGAGGGGCGGATCGCACAGCAGCCCGGCGGACTCTTCTGCCGGCGCCTGCCGGGGAAAAAGGAATGAAGGAAGGCGTCCTCGACATCCTCATCTACCTCTTCGAGAACTATTTCGACGGCGAGCTGGACGAGGGCGAAGAGCCCGATCGCGACACGTTGAAGCAGGAACTCGAGCATGCCGGTTTTCCCGCGGGGGAAATCGAGCGCGCGCTGTGCTGGCTCGAGGACCTCGCCGGCGATCCGTCGCGCTCCGGTCCCGCGCCGACGGCGCGCGCGATCCGCGTGTTCGACGCGCTCGAGCAGGCGCGGCTCGACACCGACTGCCGCGGCTTCCTGGTGCACCTCGAGCAGGTCGGGATCCTCTCCCCGATGCAGCGCGAACTCGTGATCGAGAAACTGATGGCGCTCGACGGCGACGACATCGACATCGAGCGGCTGAAGTGGGTGGTGCTGATGGTGCTCTTCACCCAGCCGGGGCAGGAAACCGCCTTCTCGCGCATGGAGGACCTGGTGTTCGAGGAGCACTCCGGTGCGGTCCACTGAGGCCGCCCGGAACGGGGCCGGGACCGATGCCGCGGACCCCCGCGGCATGATCGTTTCTGGGGCAAGGGAAAATCGCCGTATTAAATGAGCAGGAATCTCGTCATCGTCGAGTCGCCGGCCAAGGCGAAGACCATCAAGAAGTACCTGGGCAAGGACTTCGAGGTGATGGCGTCCTACGGCCACGTGCGCGACCTCGTGCCCAAGGAAGGCGCCGTCGACCCCACGCGCCGGTTCGCCATGCGCTGGGAGCTGATCGACAAGAACAGGAAGCACGTCGAGGCGATCACGCGCGCCGTGAAGAAGGCCGACGCGCTCTACCTCTCGACCGACCCCGACCGCGAGGGAGAGGCGATTTCCTGGCACCTCTACGAGCTGCTGAAGGAAGCGGGTGCGCTGGACGGCAAGGCCGTGCACCGCAGCGTCTTCTACGAGATCACGCAGAGCGCCGTGCAGGAAGCCATCGGCCAGCCGCGCGAGATCGCCGATGCACTGGTCAAGGCCTACCTCGCGCGCCGGGCGCTCGACTTCCTGGTCGGCTTCAACATCTCGCCCCTGCTGTGGAAGAAGGCGGGCCTCTCCGGCGCCTCCGCCGGCCGGGTGCAGAGCCCCGCGCTGCGCATGATCTGCGAGCGCGAGGAAGAGATCGCGGCCTTCAAGCCGCGCGAGTACTGGACCGTGGACGCCGAGGCCGAGAAGTCCCCGCACGTCGTTCAACGCGCGGCTCACCGAGTACGAAGGCGCGAAGGTCGAGCAGTTCACGATCACGAGCGCGGCGCAGGCCGAAGAGATCCGCCGCAAGCTCGACGCATCGGCCGGCGGCACGCTCACGGTCGCCGCGGTCGACAAGAAGCAGCGCAAGCGCAACCCTTCCCCGCCCTTCACCACCTCGACGCTGCAGCAGGAGGCCGCGCGCAAGCTCGGCTTCGGCGCCCAGCGCACGATGCGCACCGCGCAGCGGCTCTACGAAGGCGTGGACTTCGGCGAGGGCCCGGTCGGCCTCATCAGCTACATGCGCACCGACTCGGTGAGCCTCGGCATCGAGGCCATTCGCGAGATCCGCAGCACCATCGGCCGGCTGTACGGCGCCGAGGCGCTGCCGGACGCGCCGCGCATGTACAAGACGAAGTCGAAAAACGCGCAGGAAGCGCACGAGGCCATCCGCCCGACGTCGGCCGCGCGCACGCCCGAGCAACTCGCCGGCCGTCTCGACGCCGACCAGCACCGGCTCTACACGCTCATCTGGCGCCGCGCGGTGGCGAGCCAGATGGAGGCCGCGGTATTCGACACGGTCGCGGTGGACCTCTCGGCCGGCAAGGGGCACACGCTGCGCGCGAACGGCTCGACACTGGTGACGCCCGGGTTCCTCGCCGTGTATCGCGAGAGCTTCGACGACGTCACGCTCGACGACGAGGACGACCGGCGCCTGCCGGCGCTCGAGGCCGGCGATCGCGTGAAACTGCTGGCCATCAAGCCGGAACAGCACTTCACCGAGCCGCCGCCGCGCTACTCGGAAGCGAGCCTCGTGAAGGCGCTCGAGGAGTACGGCATCGGCCGGCCCTCGACCTACGCCAGCATCATCCAGACGCTGCTCTTCAAGAAGTACTGCGAGCTGTTGAACCGGCGTTTCGTGCCGACTGACCTCGGCAAGATCGTCAATCGCTTCCTGACTGGAAACTTCGAGCGCTACGTCGATTTCAACTTCACCGCGGGGATGGAAGACGAGCTCGACAACATTTCGCGCGGCGAGGAAGACTGGCTCGGGGTGCTCGACCGGTTCTGGATCGGGCTCAAGAAGCAGATCGACGAGGTGGAAGCGAACGTCACGCGCTCCGACGTCGCGATGGCGCGCGACATCGGGGTTGATTCCGTGTCAGGGCGGCCGGTGAGCGTGCGCTACGGCAGGTACGGCGCCTTCGTCCAGCTCGGCACGCGCGACGACGTGGAGAAGCCAAAGTTCGCCAGCCTTCGGCCGGGGCAGCACATGGACGACCTGACGCTCGAGCAGGCGCTCGAGCTATTCAAGCTGCCGCGGACGGTCGGCGAGTGGGAAGACGGGTATCCGATCAAGGTCGCGGTCGGCCGCTTCGGCCCGTACGCGCAGTACGGCGCCAAGAAATACGTGTCGCTCAAGAAAGAAGATGACCCGTACACGATTACGCTCGAGCGCGCCCTGCAGCTCATCCGCGAGAAACGCGAGATCGAGGCCGCACGCGTGATCCGGGACTTTCCGGAAGCCGGCATCCAGGTGCTGAACGGCCGCTACGGCCCGTACATCACCGACGGCAAGAAGAACGGAAAGGTCCCGAAGGACCGGGAGCCGGCGTCGCTGACGCTCGAGGAATGCCAGGCGCTGATCGCCGCGGCACCGGAGCGCAAGGGACGCTGGGGGAAGAAGGCTGCGCCGGCGAAGACTGCGGCGGCTGCAAAGACCAAACCGGCTGCGAAGGCGAAGTCAGCGGCGGATGCGGACTCCGCGGGAAGCCCGGTCGCGAAGCCGGCGAAGAAGAAGGCCGCGCCGAAGAAGAAGACCGCAGCCAGGAAGAAGACGGCGGCGAAGAAGAGACCGTAGGTCCCCGGGCTATTGATCAGGTCTCGTCGCGCGACTCGATGCTCGACAAGCGCAGCAACTGCTCAGACCGCATCACGCAGAGAATGTTGACCCGGTGGCCGTCGTAGCGATAGAGCACGCGGCACGGCGACTCGACGATCTGTCGATACCGGGAGCGTCCGAGTTCCGCCGGTCGGCTTCCGCTGTCAGGATGGGCCTCGAGTTGCTCGACATGGGCGAATACACGCTGCACCAGGGCAGCCGCTGCAGCCGGATTGTCCAGCGCGACATAGTCGGCGATGGCATCCAGATCCGAGAGGGCCGGCTCCGTCCAGACTACTTCAGCCATCGGGCCATTCGGGTCCTGGCCTCGGCATGCGGCACAACCCTGCCCTCCGCGACTGCCATTTCGCCACGTGCAATCCCCTCGAGCAGCGCCATGCGTCTCTGCTGGAGTTCGTAGGTCTCGACGTCCACGAGGTAGGCGCTTGGCAGTCCGTGCTGGGTAATGAGAATGGGCTTTCTTTCCCGCTCGAGGTCCGAAAGGAGTTCGGTGGCCTTGCGCTTGAGAGTGGTCACGAGCTCGGTACGCATTAAGTGATACTAAAGTGCCACTCTTGGCGGCGCAAGGCCACGCTTGTCGCGGCAGCCATGTTGCAACGAGCGGCTGCGAGTTGCCGCGCCAATTTCGAGCGAATTATTGGAGATATTGACGGTATCCTCGCGCCGACAACGGATCCCCTGCCGCCATCACCATGAACTCGCCAGCACCATCGACAACTGCCGTCATCACCTACCTCCGCTCGCTGCACGACTCGATCACGAGCGCGCTCGAGCAGGCCGACGGCGGCGCCACATTCCGTCGCGACTCCTGGCAGCGGCCCGAGGGCGGCGGTGGCGAGAGCCGCGTGCTGCGCGAAGGCGCGGTCTTCGAGCAGGCCGGCATCAACTTCTCGCACGTGATGGGCGGCAAGCTGCCGGCGTCCGCCACCACGCAGCGGCCCGAGCTCGCGGGCGCGAGCTTCGAGGCGACCGGCGTGTCGCTGGTGATCCACCCGCGCAACCCCTACGTGCCCACCTCCCACGCGAACGTGCGTTACTTCGTCGCGATGAAGGACGGCGAGCCGGCGGCGTGGTGGTTCGGCGGTGGGTTCGACTTGACGCCCTACTACGCGTTCGACGAGGACGTGCTGCACTGGCACCGCGCGGCGAAGGCTGCGTGCGATCCGTTCGGGCCGGACGTGTACGCGAAGTACAAGGACTGGTGCGACCGGTACTTCTTCCTCAAGCACCGCAACGAGACGCGCGGCGTCGGTGGCCTCTTCTTCGACGACCTGAACGAGTGGGGATTCGAGAATTCGTTCGCGTTCATGCGGAGCGTCGGTGACGCCTACGCGCCCGCCTACCTGCCCATTGTCGCGAAACGGAAGGACACGCCCTACGCGGAGCGGGAACGGAACTTCCAGCTCTACCGGCGGGGACGTTATGTTGAATTCAACCTCGTCTACGATCGGGGGACGCTGTTCGGGCTTCAGACCGGGGGCCGGACTGAATCGATTCTCATGTCACTGCCGCCGCTCGTGCGCTGGGAGTACGACTACAAACCGGAGCCGGGAACGCCTGAGGCGCGGTTGTACGAGGATTTCCTGCGGCCGAGGGACTGGCTGAAGGAACTGGCTGGAAAGAACTGATCGCGTTGCAGCGGTCTAGAGGATTGAGTTCCGCGAGGATGGGGAGTAATTTGAGGTCACGCTAACAGTCACGAATCGACCGAGCGCGAGGCGGGGATGCAGAGCCTCAGCGCATAACGAAGTAGTCGACTAGCGAAGGGCCGCGTGCGCGAGGCCGATCGTCGGCTTTGTCGTACGTTCAAGAAGAATCGTAATCCTGGGGATGTACTCATGAATTTCACTGAACGTCCGTTCTATCGTCGGGCCGCTGCGTTGACCGCCGGACTGTGTCTCGGCGTGGCGTCAATGGGTTCCATGGCCGCCGCGAGCTTGCATAGGCAATCGCTGGATTCGAACGCCGGGCAGGTCGAGGTATTCGTTCGGCTGTCGACGCCAGCGGTATCGGAACTCAACGCCACGGCCATTGCTGCGACCGGCGCGATGGCCAGCAACCAGGCGCAGTTGGCGCAAGCTGCTCGCGTTACGGCCGAGCAGGCCGCGTTCCGCAGCCAGGTGGCCGGGCTGGGGGCCCAGGAACTGTCCTCGCTGCGGGTCGGTGCGAACGGGCTGCGCATGCGTGTTCCGGCAAGCCAGATCGAGAACCTGAGATCCCTGCCGGGCGTGCTGTCTGTCGGGCGAGTCGAAATTCACAGCATGGACAACGCCGAAAGCGTGCCCTGGATTGGTGCCCTGCGCGCCGCGCAAGCGAATGGCTTGACCGGCCGGGGCGTCAAGATCGCCATCATCGACTCCGGCATCGACTATCTGCACGCGAATTTCCGCAAGGATGGCGTTCCCGGCGACTACGCCAGCAACGACAAGAACATCGTCGAACCCGGCACCTTCCCGACGGCCAAGGTCGTCGGTGGGTGGGACTTCGTCGGCGCCATCTATGACGCGCGCACGGATGCAAATCCTGCCAACGACCTGCCCGTTCCGGATCCTGATCCGCTGGATGGCAACGGTCACGGATCACACGTTGCCGGAACCACCGCCGGCTTCGGCGTCGCCGGTTCCATCGGTCAGGGCGTGGCGCCGGATGCCCTGCTGTACGCGCTCAAGGTTTTCAATGATGGATCGGGGTCGACCGACGTTACGTCGGATGCGATCGAATGGGCCATGGATCCGAATGGCGACGGCTGCATGTCGGATCACCTCGACGTGATCAACATGAGCCTCGGTTCACCTTTCGGCGAGCCTGCAGATCCGTCGGCGATCTCGTCGAACAACGCAGTCAAGGTCGGCATCATCGTGGTCGCGTCGGCCGGCAACGAAGGCAACGTTCCGTACGTCACCGGAGCGCCGGCGGTCGCCGCTCGCGCGATCTCCGTCGCCGCCACCACTCCGGGCGGCCGTGTCTACTCCCGCGTGAACGTTACGGCCCCCGCGAGCCTGGCGGGCTTCAAGACCAATTTCGAGGGCGCCGGCCCGATCCAGTTGAAGAACACAGGCACGATCGCTGCCGGCGTGGTGGAAGCGGCGCCGCTCAACGGTTGTGCTCGCCTGTCTCTACCAACGCGGCCGCCATTGCGGGCAAGATCGCCCTCATCCAGCGCGGAACCTGCACGTTTAACGTCAAGTATCTCGCTGCCCAACGGCCGGTGCCAGGGCGATCCTGGTCTTCAACAACGCCGCCGGTGCCCCGATCGTCATGGGCGGCCTGACCAGTGCCGTCACCATTCCGGGCGTCATGGTCAGTCTTGCCGACGGTAATGCGATCAACGCGTCTGCAACGACGGCTGCGGACAGCCCGGTGAGCGCCACGTTGGACACGGCGCCGGACCTGACGCGCGAGGATCGGGCAGCGACATTCACCTCCCGCGGTCCGAGCTCGGATAGCGAGTCTGGCTTCAAGCCGGATCTGGCAGCGCCTGGCGACTCCATCGTGTCGACCGCCGTCGGTTCCGGCACCGGTGCCGCCAACCTGTCGGGCACGTCCATGGCCGCACCGCACGTTACCGGCGCCGCGGCGCTGCTGCGCCAGGAGCATCCTGATCTGCGCCCGAGCGCCATCAAGGCGCTGCTGCAGAACTCGACCGTCAATGGCAACTCGTCGGGTGACACGAGCCTCGCCCGCCTGGGCACCGGGGTCATCCGGGTAGACCGGGCCGCGGCGCTGTCGAGCTACGCCTCCCCCGGCGGCATCTCGTTCGGTCGCATCAATCCGCGCTCCCCGGTCACCGAGACCGAGGATGTCACGTTGACCAATATGTCGCGCAGCTCGCGGACGTTCTCGGTAACCCATGTAGCGCACACGAGTTATCCGGGCGTGACCGTGTCATGCCCGAGCTCGGTGTCCGTCGAAGGGCGCCGTGATCGCAAGTTCACGGTCCGCCTGCGCTTCGACCCGGCAGCGGCCGCCGCGGCCGGCGCCTTCGACCAGGCGTCGGTAAGCCAGACCGAAGTCGATGGCTGGTGTGTCCTGAATGACGGCAAGGATTCGCTGCGTATCGGCTACCTGGCGGTGGTCGATCCCGCATCGGACCTGCAGGTCAGAAGCTCACGTGGCTCCGGTGGAATCGACGTCCGCAACCAGGGTCCCGCGATCGGCTTTGCGGAAGGATTCACGCTTGCGCAGCGGGATCGCGAATGGTCGAACGGCAGGCATCACTCCTGCGACAGCAGCCAGGAGGGCGACCGGGGCTCGAACGCCAACGACTCGGACGGTCGCAATCCCGACATGGGTGACGACGACAGTGGGGACGCATGCCTGATCGCGCGCTTGGGCGTGCGGACGGCGGACCCGAACTTCTACTTCGGGTATTCGGTGGTCGAGTTCGGCGTCGCGCTGAACAAGCCCTACCAGCACATCTCCAACCTGGTAATCAGTCTGTTCCTCGATACGGACAAAGACGGGATCGACGACGTTGAGCTGGTGGCGGCCGACTATTCGTCGTTGAGCGCGACCGGAACCATCGGCACCTACGTAACCGCGCAGTTTGCGGGCGGCTCCGGCTTCCTCGACTGGATCGTCGGTGGCTGGGATTACAACGATCGCGTTGCAGTCCTGCCGTTTACCACCACGGTGGACGGCGGCCTCGTGCCGTCGAGCTTCAACTACCGCCTCGTGGTCACCAACCGGCAGGGCGGGGTCGACACGCAGACTGGCAGCATCGACCTTGCCAACGAGATCAAGCCGGACCTCAACAGCTTTGGTCTCGCGCGCGGGGAGAGTGCGCACATCACGGTGAGTGGCGGCCGCGGCAAGATGCTCTGGGTCTTCCCGAACGACGCTCTGGGTGACCAGGACGATACAGTGTACGCGGCGCCGAGCCCGTGACGAACCGCTGAAGTCAGCCGAGCCTGACGACAGGGCCACGCATGCGTGGCCCTGTTTTTTTGTGCCGCTAGCGGGACTCGATCGGCGGACAGGCCAGGACCCGGGTGAGATCCGTGTGATACGTGTACAGGTCACCGCGAGCCGACAGCAGCAGTCGATAGCCATGCACCGGCCCGGCGGGCGCAGTCGATCCATCTGCGCAGCCGAGCTCGGTATCCGCCCAGGCGGCCTCCGCCATGTCTCTCAGTTCGATGTCTGCGGGCGTGACACCTAGGCGCTTCGCCAGGTCGGAGCGCGCTTGTTCGGCCATTAGATCGAGATTGCGTGCGGGCATGGCACGCCGCGGCTGTTTCAGGCCGCCCGCGGCGATCATTGGACAGAGCACGGCACTATCGCCCGCGACGTGAACCTCGTACGTGCTGGTGGAGTTCGAAAACCGCAGCGTCTGGCCACTGACCAATGCCGGCGTATACATCTGGCCGGGTTTGCGGCAACCGAGGCTCGAATCGCTCCATTGCGTCGTTTCGCGAAACACGAGACGGTATTCGTCTACATGAACTCCGTAGCCAGCCAGCAGGCGACGAGCACGCTCGGAGTCGGCGTCCTCGGCAAGCGGCTGAAGGTCGTTCGGCGCCGCGTTGGCGATCGGCGCAACCGCAATCGAATCGGCCGGGCCGGCCAGCGACGCGGCGCAGCCGGCCAGCAGTGCGATCGAGGCCGCGGCGCCAAGATTGCTGATCATGTCTCTATTCATTGCTCGTCCACCACCAAGCCTATATGCAGTACATACGGGTGATTGTGCGGGTTCACGCGGCATGGTGATGTCGCTGCCCATTGTGCCACGATCCGCCGGCCGCTAATCATTGCCGACAGGGACGTCGCGGAAGCGGGGGGTGGGCCAGCGTGCGATTGCTCCATGTCGCACTGCTCGCAACGGACGGCTGGCCGGTACCCGGCTCTCCACCGACACGTCACTGAACAGCCCGCCCTGCTGCACATCGGCTCCACGCATCGCAACTGCTCCGCTATCCAGCGATGCCTAACCGTACCTCATGTGGGACGTGTTTCAACAGTCTGCTAGGTCATCGAGTCGCCCGGAAGAGGATCCACCGCGCGCCCCTCTGGGCACAGCGTCAGGCCGCCGCGGGCGCTGGCGTGGTAGTCGAGCACGCGAGCGCCTGCCTGGATCCGGACGCGGTACCCCGGCACCAGGGCATCGGTGTACGCCATGCCCTTCTCTGGGCAGCCGAGCGAGCCGTTCTGCCAGGTGACGGCCTGCGCCTCGAGGACGGTCAGCCTGGCGCGCTCGATTCCCGTCTGCCGGGTGGCATCGGCAAGCGCAGCCTCGGTGACGGATTGCAGGTATACGACAGCCACGGTGACCTCCATTGCCGGCGGAGTCTGTGATTGAACCGTAGCGCAGGCAGCGAACAGTCCCATCGCGGCAAGGCCGAGTGCAAGCCTCGTTTGCAGGCGAATCCCGTCGCGCGGACCCCGATCGAGTAACCTATTCGTCATCGGATGACCTCCGGTCTGGTACGAACATTCCCATGAACTACCGCCACGCCTTCCACGCCGGCAACTTCGCGGACGTGCTGAAGCACGTGGTGCTCATGATGCTCGTCGAGCACCTGAAGAAGAAGCCTGCGCCGTTCTTCTTCCTCGACACGCACGCAGGGCGCGGTCTATACGACCTGAGCGAATCCCAGGCCCAGCGCAGCGGCGAGTACAAGGCGGGCATCGGCCAGCTGCTCGAGGTGCGCGAGCCGTCGCTGCCGGCGGAGGTCGCTGCCTACGTGCGGCTGGTGCGCGACGTGGCCGGCAAGGGCCGCAGCGCCATCACCGCCTACCCGGGGTCGCCCGTCATCGTGTCGCGCCTGAAGCGCGCCACCGACCGCATGGTGCTGGTCGACAAGCTGCCGAAGGAGGCCGACGCGCTGCGCACAGCGCTCGGTCGGCAGCGGCTCGTGTCCGTCATCGAGGGCGACGGCTACGCGGCGCTCAAGGCCAACCTCCCGCCGCGCGAGGGCCGCGGCCTCGTGCTGATCGACCCGCCCTACGAGTCGGACCTCGAGTTCGACCGCGTCCTCGCCGGCCTCGAGCTCGCCCACGAGCGCTGGCCGACCGGCACGTACTGCGTCTGGTATCCCCTCACCGACCGCGCCGGGCCCGGCGCGATTCCACCGCGACCTCGGGCGCTCGGGGATCCGCAAGGTGCTGGACGTCTCACTGAGGTCCTGCCTTCGGACGCGCAGGTCGGCATGAGCGGCGCCGGGCTCGTGATCGTGAATCCGCCGTGGCAGCTCGATGAGCGGCTGAAGGAGCTGCTGCCGGAACTGCACCGGCTGCTGTCGCCGGAGGGACTGGGTGGAAGCGCGGTTCAGTGGGTCGTGGCGGAGTAGCTCGCCGGCGTTACCGCCGCGAGCCGGCCCGGACTGCCTTTCCTGCGGCCTGGAGTCGTGCCAGGTGAGGCACATCCTTTGCTCGCCTGGCCTTGGGCAAGTCGTACTGCTCGACCAGCCGGCCGGTCACGAACTTGTGTAGAACGCTCGCGATCAACGTCTGATACGGCAGGCCTTCTTCGGCTGCGCGTGCCTTCAGCCCGTTGAGCACCAAGGACGACAGCCGGACATTGACGCGCTGGTCTTTGGCGAGAGTGGCTCTAGCGGCATCCCGAAACTTCCTGATTTCCGCCCTTAGGTTCGGTACTGATTTCAGCTCGCCCGCCTCGTAGTCCTGCAGGAGTTGCTCATCTTCGGTCAACTTTCGCTTGGTCATCGGACTCGCCCTTGTGCAGATAGTCCCGCGTTGCTTTGCGGCTTGGGATGATGGTCTTCAGAAAACAACATTCAGCGGCTTCAATGAAAGGCACGAAATACGCATATCCTTCGAACTCGACAACGAAGACCCGTTGATGGGGGTACCGAACCTGGTTTGGGTGTTCCAGCACGTCGAGCAGGTCGCCATCTTCGATGGCCTTGACGACGTCCTCGAACGAGACCCGCCTTTCGACCTTGAGTCGCTCGTTCTTCGTCTCACTCCAGCGAAACAGCTTGTCGCGCGTAGCGTATGACATTGCATGCCTCTTGTCATCGCCCGCTGTGGAAGGCGGCTACCCCAGGCTGGACCGGATGCGGCTCGAACGGGCGAGCACTTCCCGGAGCGACCCCTAGCGTGATTGGGACGGTGACCGCGCGAAACGTATGAATCGTGCGCGATCTGACAGAAATGTCAGGCCTTCGACGTGCCGATTCCCTTGAGCGAGCATCGGGTGTTGCGCCTTTGGCGCCTTGGCGAGCCGACCGATGCCAGCTTCGCGCACTCCGCGTGCCGGAAGCACCCCACCGCGTGATCGTTGACCATCCCGGTCGCCTGCATGTGGGCGTAGATGATGGTCGAGCCCACGAACTTGAAGCCGCGCTGCTTCAGGTCCTTGCTGAGCGCGTCCGACTCCTTGCTCGTGGCCGGCACCTGCTTCATGGAAGTCCACTTGTTCACGATCGGCTTGCCGCCGACGAAGGACCAGAGGTGCTCCGACAGCGACCCCACCTCGTCCTGGAGCTTCAACACCGCCTTCGCGTTCCCGATCGCCGACTCGACCTTGAGCCGGTTCCTGACGATGCCGGGGAACTTGCAGCAGCCGCTCGACCTTGAGCTTGTCGAAGTGCGCGACCGTCTCGACGTCGAAGTCCGCGAACGCCTCGCGATAGCCCTCGCGCTTATTGAGGATCGTGGACCAGCTGAGGCCCGCCTGCGCGCCCTCGAGGATGAGGAACTCGAACTGCCTGCGGTCGTCGTGGACCGGGACGCCCCACTCCTCGTCGTGGTAGCGGACGTAGGCCTCTCTCATGCCGCCGAAGGTCCACTGGCAGCGCGGGCGGGAGTCGGGCGCGAACGGATGCTTCTCTGCCAACGCTGGATCCTCTATATAGGGGACATTCCCCTATTTCCGCTCGGGAAAAATGGGGAATGTCCCGGTTGGCCCCGCTGGACGAATTCGGATTCCCCTCGCTTTCCGCCAATCGGCACGTTCCTGTATAAAGAACGGGCAAATGACCGTGTTGATTCGGCTTGGCGCAAGGCGCTGGCCACCGGCCCGATCCCGGCGCCGGCAGGCCCGCACCATAGCCCTGGCGCCGCGCTGGAGCAAACGGGGCCCGCCCGGCCCGGAGTTCGCAGATGAGCCATCACCACACTCCCTCGCAATACCCGCGCGTACGCATGCGGCGCATGCGCCGCGACGACTTCTCCCGCCGGATGATGCGAGAGACGACGCTGACCGCCGCGGACTTCATCTACCCCGTGTTCGTGATGGAGGGATCGAAGCAGCGGGTGGCCGTGCCCTCGATGCCGGGCGTCGAGCGCGTGACGGTGGACGAACTGCGTGCGCGACGCCGAGGCGATCGCGAAGCTCGGCGTGCCAGCGATCGCGCTCTTCCCGGTGACGCCCCCCGCGGCCAAGTCCCTCGACGGGCGCGAAGCGTGGAATCCCGAAGGCCTCGCGCAGCGCGCCGTGCGTGCGCTCAAGAAGGCGGTGCCGGAACTGGGCGTCGTCACCGACGTGGCGCTCGACCCGTTCACTACCCACGGCCAGGACGGCATCATCGACGAGACCGGTTACGTGGTGAACGACGTGACCGTCGAGGCGCTGGTGAAGCAGGCCGTGTCCCACGCCGCGGCCGGCGCGGACGTCGTCGCGCCGTCCGACATGATGGACGGCCGCATCGGCGCGATCCGCGACGCGCTCGAGGACGCGGGCCACGTCCACACGAAGATTCTCGCCTACTCCGCCAAGTACGCCTCGAGCTTCTACGGCCCGTTCCGCGACGCCGTCGGCTCCGCCGGCAGCCTCGGCAAGGGCAACAAGTACAACTACCAGATGGACCCGGCGAATTCCGACGAGGCGCTGCGCGAAGTCGCACTCGACCTCGACGAGGGCGCCGACATGGTCATGATCAAGCCGGGCATGCCCTACCTCGACATCGTGCGGCGCGTGAAGGACCGCTTCGGCGTGCCGACCTTCGTCTACCAGGTGAGCGGCGAGTACGCGATGCTGATGGCCGCCGCGCAGAACGGCTGGCTCGACGAGCGTGCCGTCGTGCTCGAGTCCCTCACCTCGATCAAGCGCGCCGGCGCCGACGGGATCCTGACGTATTTCGCCAGGAAAGCGGCGACGTGGCTGAAGGAAGGCGGTTAGTGGCCGGCGGTTAGCAGACAACCATGCCCGCCATCTACGGCCTCTTCGGTTACCCCGTCCAGCACAGCTGGTCGCCGTTCATCCACGGGATGTTCGCGAAGCAGACCGGGCAGGACATGGCCTACCGCCTGTTCGAGTCGCCGCCGGAGCGATTCCGCAGCGAGGTACTCGGGTTCTTGAGCGGCGAGGGTCACGGCGCGAACGTCACACTGCCGCACAAGCAGGCCGCGACCGAGCTGGTGAACGAGTTGACGCCGCGCGCCCAGATGGCGGGTGCGATCAATACCATCGTACGCCGCGACGAAGGCCTGCTCGGCGACAACACGGATGGCGCGGGGCTGCTCACCGACCTGACCGTGAACCTGGGCCTCAAGTGGTCGTCGCCGCGGATCCTGCTGCTCGGGGCGGGCGGCGCTGCGCGCGGCGCCATCGGGCCGCTGCTGTCGCTGAAGCCACGCCTCCTCATGATCGCGAACCGTGCGGTGGCCAAGGCCGAGGAACTCGCTGCTGACTTCAGCGATCTCGGCCCGGTGCGCGGCTGCGCATTCTCGACGCTCGAGAACCAGCGCTTCGACCTCGTCGTGAACGCGACGTCGGCGAGCCTGCGCGGCGAGGTGCCGGTGATCCCGATCGGGGTCGTGGACTCGATGACCACCTGCTACGACATGGCCTACGGGGTCGGCGACACGGCCTTCGTCACCTGGGCGAGGCGCCTGGGCGCCGGCCGCGCCGAGCAGGGCTGGGGCATGCTGGTCGAACAGGCGGCCGAGGCCTTCCATCTCTGGCGGGGAATCCGGCCGGACACGACGCCGGTCCTGAAGGCGCTGCGTACGCGCGCCTCTATGCCCGCTCGTAGTCCTTCTTCAGGTTGACGTACCACGAGGCCATGATCGGGATCCGCGCGACCTCGAGCGGCGTGAGTTCCCGCGCGCGCCGCGCCGGATTGCCTACGTAGAGCCCGCCGGACTCCAGGCGCTTGCCTGGCGTCACCACGGCGCCCGCACCGATCGTCACGTCGTCCTCGACCACCACGCCGTCGAGCACGATCGCGCCGATGCCCACGAGCACGCGGTTGCCGATGGTGCAGCCGTGCACCACCACCTTGTGGGCAATCACCACGTCCTCGCCGATGATCAGCGCCCAGCCGCTGTCGTTGCCGGGGTACGGCCGCGACACGTGCAGCACGCTGCCGTCCTGCACGTTGCTGCGCGTGCCGATCCGGATCTGGTTCACGTCCCCGCGCACGACGGCCATGGGCCAGATCGACACGTCGTCGCCAAGCTCGACGTCGCCGATCACGAGCGCCGTCGGGTCGACGTAGACGCCGCTGCCGAGCTTCGGGTACACCCCGAGATAGGGCTGGACGGGCATGTGGACTGGCTCGCGGAATTGGGACGCGTAGTCTAGACGGTCGGGGGCCCGAGCCTGCAAGCTTGCGGCGTGGCGGCCTCCATGCCGCCCGGGAGCCCGCAACATGATCCTCGCCCTGCTGCTCTTCCTCGCGCTCGTCGTCGTGGCGGCCGTCTACGTCGTGCGCATCTTCAACGGGCTCGTGGCGCTCCGCGAAAACGTGCGCAAGGCCTGGGCCAACATCGACGTGCTGCTCACGCAGCGGCACGACGAGCTGCCGAAGCTCGTCGAGACCTGCAAGCGCTACATGACCTACGAGCGCGAGACGCTCGAGCGGGTCATGCACGCCCGCGCGGCGATCTTCCAGGCGCAGGGCAAGCTCGACGTCGCGGCCGTGGGCGCCGCTGAGCAGCTGCTGCGCGAGGGGCTCGGCCGCCTGTTCGCGGTCGCGGAGAGCTACCCGGACCTCAAGGCCGACGAGACCTTCCGCCACCTGCAGGGGCGCATCACGCAGCTCGAGGAAGGCATCGCGGACCGGCGCGAGCTCTACAACGAGGCCGTGAACCTGAACAACATCCGCATCCAGACCTTCCCGGACCTCCTCATCGCGCGGAACTTCGACTTCAAACCGGCCTCGCTGCTCGAATTCGCCGAGGAGCAGAAGCGCGACGTGGACCTGGGCCGGCTCTTTGCCTGATCCGTCCGACGCCTGGCCCTGGCTCCTGACGCTCGGGATCGCGGCTGCGGGCGGCGGCTGGCTCTCGCTGCGCTGGGTCAGGATCGCGCGCATGCTCGAGGACACGCCGACCTCGCGCATACGCTCCGCCGCCCAGGGTTACGTAGAGCTCTCGGGGCGCTGCCGCACGATGGACGGCAGCCGGAACCTCGCTCCGCTCACGCAGCGACCCTGCGTATGGTGGCGCTACAGGGTCGAGCAGAAGAAGCAATCCGGTGGTGGCCGCCGCGAGTCCTGGACGACGATCAACTCCGGCCGCTCCGGGTTGCCGTTCCTGCTCGACGACGGCACGGGCGAGTGCATCGTGCAGCCGGACGGCGCGGAGGTGCTCACCGACGAGTCCACGACCTGGTACGGCAGCACGCCCTGGCCGACCCAGGCCGCGGGCGCCGGTCTCGTGCATTTCCAGGAGCAACGCTACCGCTACTTCGAGGAGCGGGTCTACGAGCACGAGCAGCTCTGCCTGCTCGGGCAGTTCAGGTCGCACACCACAACGACGGGAACCGACGTCGAAGCCGAGGTCGTGGCCCTGCTCGCCGAGTGGAAGCAGGACCAGGTGGCGCTCGCCGGGCGGTTCGACAGCGACCACGACGGTCGCGTGAGCATGGGCGAGTGGGAAGCGCGCCCGCGCCGAGGCGAAGCGAACCGTCGCCGAGCACGAGGCCGAGCGCCCGTCCACGCCAGCGCTCCACGTGCTCGGCCGGCCGGACGGCGGCCAGCTCTTCCTCATCGCGGCCTTCCCGGAAGGCGCCGTCGCCAGGCGCTATCGTCGGCGCGCAATGCTCGCCTTCGCGGGCTTCGTGGCCGCGACCTGCGCGCTCGGCTGGCTGCTGCAGGGGACGCTCGGCTGAGCCTAGAATAGCCGCTCGCTGAAGTGGACCGGACGGGCCCGATGACGAACCCCCTGCTGACGGACTCCCCGCTGCCCGGCTTTTCGGCCTTCCAGCCTGCGCACGTCGAACCGGCGATCCGGCAGCTGCTGGAGCGAGAACCGTCGCGAGCTCGCCGCGCTCCTCGACGGCGGCGCGGAAGGCTGGGACGGGCTCGTGGCACCCATCGAGCGCATGCACCACAGGCTCGCCTGCGCCTGGTCGCCCGTCGGCCACCTGAACGGCGTGATGAACGGCGACGAACTGCGCGCGGCCTACAACGCCTGCCTGCCGCTGCTCACCGCGTATCACACGGAACTCGCGCAGAACGCCCGGCTGTGCGCGGCCTACCAGCGGGTGGCGGACCACGACGGCGAACGGCTCGACCCGGCGCAGAGGACCCTCATCGAGCACGCCTTGCGCGACTTCCGGCTGGCCGGCGTTTCCCTGCCCGAGGAGCGCAAGCGGCGCTTCGGCGAGGTCATGGAACGGCTCGCCACGGTGCAGTCCAGGTTCGACGAGAACGTGCTCGACGCCACTAACGCCTGGTCGCGGCGGGTGGATGATGCGGCGGAACTCGCAGGGCCTGCCCGGGACGACCGTACAACGCGCGCGCAAGGCCGCCGCAGACGCCGGTCACGAAGGCTGGCTGCTCACGCTCGACGCGCCGAACTACCAGGCCGTCATGACCCACGCCGCGCACGAATCACTGCGCCGTGAGTTCTACGAGGCCTGGACGACCCGCGCGTCGGACCAGGGCCCGCACGCCGGGCGCTGGGACAACACGCCGCTGATGGCCGAGATCCTCGCGCTCAGGCACGAGGCCGCTAACCTCGTCGGCTACGCGAATTACGCCCAGTATTCGCTCGCAACGAAGATGGCGCGGGAGACGGGCGAGGTGCTCGATTTCCTGCGCGAGCTCGCGCGCGTGAGCCGCCCTGCCGCGGAGCGCGAGTTTGCGGAACTCGAGAGCTTCGCGGGAAAGACGCTGGAAGCCTGGGACGTGGCGTTCCATTCCGAGCGCCTGAAGCGCGAGCGGCTCGACGTCTCCGAGGAGGAACTGCGGCCCTACTTCCCGCTGCCGCGCGTGCTCGCCGGGCTCTTCACGGTCGTCACGAAGCTCTACGGCGTGCGCATGGTCGCGCGCGCCGACGCCGACGTGTATCACCCGGACGTGCGCTACTACGACGTCGCTCGGACCGCGACGGCACGCCGCGCGGCGGGTTCTTCCTCGACCTGTACGCCCGCGCGAAGAAGCGCGGCGGCGCGTGGATGGACGACTGCGTGGGCCGCATCCGGCTGGGCGGCGCGACCGCGCTGCCGGTGGCCTACCTGGTCTGCAATTTCGCGCCGCCCGGTCGGTGAGCGCCCGTCGCTGCTCACGCACAACGACGTGCTCACGCTGTTCCACGAGTTCGGGCACGGGCTGCACCACATGCTGACGCGCGTGGACTACCCCGGCGTATCCGGCATCAACGGCGTGCCCTGGGACGCGGTCGAACTGCCCAGCCAGTTCATGGAGAACTTCGCCTGGCGCAAGGAAGTGCTGCCGCTCATCTCCGCGCACGTCGAGACCGGCGAGGCGCTGCCGGCCGCCACGCTCGCGAAGCTGCAGGCGACGCGCACGTTCCAGGCCGGCATGCAGACCGTCCGCCAGCTCGAGTTCGCACTCTTCGATTTCCGTCTCCACGCCGAGTACTCGCCGGCGTCGCCGCCCCGCATCGCCGAGACGCTGGCGGAGGTGCGCAGCGAAGTCTCCGTCGTGCGCCCGCCCCCGTTCAACCGCTTTCCGCACAGCTTCCAGCACATCTTCTCGGGCGGCTACGCGGCCGGGTACTACAGCTACAAGTGGGCGGAGGTCCTGTCCGCCGACGCGTTCGGCGCCTTCGAGGAACGCGGGGTGTTCGATCGCGCGACGGCGCGGCGCTTCCTGCACTCGATCCTGGAGCGCGGCGGCAGCCGCGACGCGATGGAGGCCTTCGTCGAGTTCCGCGGCCGCAAACCCGACATCGAACCGCTGCTCCGGCAGATGGGGCTGGCGGCGTGATCATCGCCACGCTGGAATGTCAATTCCCTGCGCGTCCGGCTGCAGCAGCTCAAGGACTGGCTCGCGGCGAATCCCGTGGACGTCGTGGCGCTGCAGGAGACCAAGCTGCCCGACGCGGACTTCCCGCACGGGGAAATCGAGTCCCTCGGGATGCACGTCGTGTACAGCGGCCAGCGCACCTACAACGGCGTCGCCATCCTGTCCAAGCAGGAACCCGCCGACGTCGTCGCCGGCATCCCGGGTTTCGAGGACGAGCAGCGGCGCGTGATCGCGGCCACGGTCTCGGGCGTGCGCGTGATCGACGTCTACGTGCCGAACGGCCAGGTGGTCGGCTCCGACAAGTTCGAGTACAAGCTGCGCTGGCTCGAGGCGCTCCGCGGCTACGTGGCCGCGGAGCTCGCGCGCCATCCGCGGCTCGTGGTGCTCGGCGACTACAACATCGCCCCCGACGACCGCGACGTCCACGACCCGAAGGCCTGGGAGGGCTCGGTGCACGTGAGCGAACCCGAGCGCGCCGCACTGCGCGCGCTCCAGGAATGCGGGCTCGCCGACTGCTTCCGGCTCTTCGACCAGCCCGAGAAGTCCTTTTCCTGGTGGGACTACCGGATGATGGCTTTCAGGCGCAACGCAGGTCTCAGAATCGACCTGATCCTCGCGAGCGCAGAACTCGCGAGAAAGTGTGGAGAGAGTCGCATCGACAAGGCCCCGCGACGCCTCGAACGGCCGTCCGACCACACGCCGGTGCTCGCTGCTTTTGACATATAGGCGCGTCGTGCGCGGTGTCGGATTTCTTTACTCTGGCGTTCCCGTCGCGAAGGACTAAACTCGCGCGCATTGGGGGTGAGCGCGGCGAACGGTGCCCCCGAGAACAAGAAGATCTGACATGCGATATCGGCGCAGCGACTACGACGTGACGAACACCGTGCAGGTGAGTTCCGTCGCGTCGGTGCGGCGCGCAGTCGAAGAAATCTTCTCGCAGACGTGGCCCTCCGTTCCGCTCGATCGCGTCTCGGCGGCGTTCGGCGACTTCGAACGCCTGTTCACCGGGCAGTTCCCGGGATACTTCGGCTGCGACACGGTCTACCACGACCTGCAGCACACGCTGGACGACACGCTCGCGATGGCGCGGCTGCTCGCGGGCTACGACCGCTCGCACGCGCCCGAGCAGCGCATGGGTCCCGAGCGCGCCGCGATGGGACTCGTCGTCGCGCTGTTCCACGACGCGGGCTACATCCGGCAGACCGACGACACGCAGCACCGCAACGGGGCGGAATTCACGCTGACCCACGTCGGTCGCAGCGCGCGCTTCCTGGCGCGCTACCTGCCGACCATCGGCATGGCCGAGTGGGTCCCCGTCGCGACGCAGATCGTGCACTTCACGGGCTACGAGCTGCCGTTCGACCAGATCCGGCTCGACGACCCGCTCGACCGCAAGGTCGGCCACCTGCTCGGCACGGCGGACATGATGGCGCAGATGGCCGACCGCTGTTACCTGGAGAAGTGCCGCGACCGGCTGTATCCGGAATTCGTGCTCGGCGGCGTCGCGCTGTCGAGCAGCGAGGATGGCGGCCTCAAGGTCGTCTACGGCTCGGGTCTCGACATCCTGAGGCATACGCCCGAATTCGTGGCGGAAACCATGCGCACCCGGCTCGACGGCGAGTTCGGCGGCGCGTACCGCTATGTCGAGCCGCTCTTCGGCGGCCGCAATCCATACATGGAAGCGATCGACAGCAACCTCTCGTACCTGAAGCACGTGCTGCAGACCAGGCGCTGGTCCATGCTGCGCCGCGAGCCGCCGTGCTTCACGTGGGAAAAGAACCCGCTGCAGAACATGCGGACACTCGTCATCGATCGCCTGATGGCGACGGTAGCCGCAGCCTAGGTAAATAGGTGCCACGGGAAAATAGGTGCCAGGCACCTATTTACCTATTCACGGAATATAGGGGACAGGTGGAATAGGTGCCTGGCACCTATTTTCCCGTGGCACCTATTTACCCTGCCAGCTCGTCCAGTAGCGAAGCGTAGTCGCTGGAAACCCTGAGCAGCGCGCGGTGCTGCGGCTTCACGAAACCTGATGCCACCGCGCGATCCATGTAGGCGACGAAATCGTCGTAGTAGCCGTTCACGTTGAGCAGCCCGTTCGGCTTCGCCTCGAGCCCCAGTTGCGCCCAGCTCAGCGCCTCGAAGAGCTCGTCCATCGTGCCGATTCCCCCGGGCAGCGTGAGGAAGGCGTCGGCTAGCGTGCCCATGCGGACCTTGCGCTCCGTCAGCGTCGCGACGATCTCGAGTTCGGTGAGGCCGTCGTGCCCTACCTCCCACTCGTACAGGAACCGGGGGATCACGCCCACGACACGCCCGCCGGCGGCGAGCGCCGCGTCCGCGAGCACGCCCATCAGCCCGACCTTGCCGCCGCCGTAGACCACAGTCCACTTGCGGCGCGCGAGTTCGAGGCCCACCGCGCGCGCGGCGGCGGCGAATTCGGGATCCGTGCCGTGGGCAGACCCGCAGAAGACGGCGACCGCGGTCACGTGATCGGCTGCCGGCGAGCGCGCCCGTTCGTCGCACGCAGCGATGCCGGCGTGCCGCCCGGCACGCTCACGGGCGAAGGCCGCGGATGAAGCTGGCCGGATCCTCGCCGCGCTCCAGCGCCTCGACCAGCGCAGAGCCGACGACCACGCCGTCCACATGCCCCGTCATCCGGGCCACCTGCTCGCGGCCGCGGATGCCGAATCCTGCGCAGACCGGGACAGGCGAGACGGCCCGCACGCGATCCATGTACTCGAGCACTTCGTCGGGCACGGCGACGCTCTTGCCGGTCGTCCCGGTCATTGTGACCGCGTACACGAAGCCCTGGCTCGCCTCGCACAGCATCCTGAGCCTCGCGGCGGGCGTCACCGGCGTCACCATCTGCACCAGCGCGAGTCCCGCGCGGTCGAGGGCCTCGCGAATCTCCGCGCTCTCCTCGTATGGCAGGTCAGGAATGATGAAGCCGGCGACGCCGGATGCAGCCGCTGCCTCGGGCAGCCGGTCGAGCCCGTAGGCGAGCAGCGGGTTGAGATAACTCATGAGCAGCAGAGGCGCCTGCGGCCTGGGCTGCATGGCGCGCAATTCCCCGAGCAGCCACGGCAAGGTGACCCCCCCCTGCAGGGCCACATGGCTCGCCCTCTGGATGGTCATGCCGTCGGCCATGGGATCGGAGAACGGCACGCCGATCTCGACCACGTCCGCGGCTCCGCCGATGGCCAGGAGGTTGTGCGTGAAGTTCGCGCGGTCCGGGAATCCTGCGGTCATGAAGCCGACGATGGCAGGCGCGCCCGAGGCCGCCCGCGCGCGGATTGCGACGCTGATCGTGTCACGCGGCTGGCCCATCACAGCTTCCCCTTGAGCAGCGTGCGCTGCAGCGTCGGCATGTCCTTGTCCCCGCGTCCCGAGAGGCCGATGAGGATGCGGCTGCCAGGATGAGTCTTCGCGTAGCGCTTGGCGCCCGCGAACGCGTGCGCGCTTTCGATCGCGGGCAGGATGCCCTCGGCCTGGCAGCACTCGGCGAGCGCCGCGAGCGACTCTTCGTCCTCCGCGGCCTCGTAGGTGACGCGGCCGACGGTGGCGAGCAGTGCGTGCTCCGGCCCGACGCCTGGGTAATCGAGGCCCGCCGACACCGATTGCGTCTCCTGCACCTGCCCGTGCTCATCCTGCAGCAGCAGTGAGTAGCAGCCCTGCAGCACGCCGGGCCGACCATAGGCGATCGACGCAGCGTTCTGCCCGAGGCCGGTGCCGGTACCGCCGGCCTCGAGGCCGAGCAGCTTCACGCCGAGGTCGCGGACGAACGGGTGGAAGAGGCCGATCGCGTTCGAGCCGCCGCCCACGCAGGCGATCGTGACGTCGGGCAGCGCGCCCGCCTGGTCGAGCATCTGCGCACGGGCCTCCACGCCGATCACCGACTGGAACTCGCGCACCATGTACGGATAGGGGTGCGGGCCGACCGCCGAGCCGAGCAGGTAGTAGGTTCCGTCCGGGTCCGACACCCAGTCGCGCAGCGCCTCGTCGATCGCGGCGCGCAGCGTCTGGTCGCCGCCCGTCACCGGCACCACCTCCGCGCCGAGCAGCTTCATGCGCCCGACGTTCGGCGCCTGCCGTTCCATGTCCACGGCGCCCATGTACACGACGCAGGGCAGGCCGAGTCGAGCGCAGGCGGCGGCCGATGCGACGCCGTGCTGCCCCGCCCCGGTCTCGGCGACGATGCGTTTCGCACCGAGGCGCTTCGCGAGCAGCGCCTGGCCGATGGCGTTGTTGATCTTGTGCGCGCCCGTGTGCGCGAGGTCCTCGCGCTTGAGCCAGACCTCGGCGCCCCAGCGGCGCGAGAGTTCGCGCGCGCAGGTGAGCGGCGTCGGGCGGCCCACCCAGGTGCGCAGCTCCGACTCGAGTTCCGCTCGGAATGCAGGGTCCGGCAGGATGCTGCGCACGCCTTCCTGCAAGCGGTCGAGCGCCGGCACCAGCGTCTCCGGAACGTAGCGTCCGCCGAACGGACCGTAGCGCCCGCGCTCGTCCGGAAAAGCGCCTGCGAGCGCCTGCGCGAGCAACGCATCGCGGTCCACCTTCAATGCCTCGATTCTCATCAGCGACTCTCCTCGACGGCCAGGGCCTTCTCCGCCGCGCGGGCGGCCCCGATGAATTCACGAATCCTGGACAGGTCCTTCACGCCGCGGCTCGATTCCACGCCCGAACTCACGTCCACGCCGAACGGACGAACCGCGCGCACGGCTTCCGCGACGTTTCGCGCATCGAGGCCGCCGGCCAGCACGAGCTGCGTGCGCCTCGCGACCCGGGCGGCATGGGCCCAGTCGGCCTTCTCGCCTGCCCCGCTCTGCGCACCTTCGAGCAGGAGACGCGGCGGCAGGGGCTCCGAGGGCGTCTCGCCACCGCGCACGACCGCCAGCACGGCCTGGCCGCGCGGCAGCCGCAGCGCGGAAAGGTCCCCGGCATCCACCTGGATGTGATCCGGCCGGATCGCTTCAATGACGGCATCCACCAGCGACTGCGCGGGGTGCAGGAAGACCGCGACGCGCTCGACGCCCGGCGGCACCGCGCCCTGCAGCTCGCACGCCTGCGCCACCGACAGGTTGCGCGGCGACTGCTCGTGGAACACGAATCCCACGGCATCGGCGCCCGCGGTCGCCGCAGCCTCGATGGCCTCGCGCGACTTGAGGCCGCAGATCTTGATCCAGAGCCGTTCCACGCCCGCCTCAGTTCCGCGCCGCGCGGCCGGCCACGACCAGTTCCCGCACGGCCTGCTTCGCATCGCCCCGCTTCATCAGGCTCGTACCCACGAGCGCGAGCCGGTATCCGAGCGAGGCGACCCGCGCAGCATCCTCCGGGGTCTGCACGCCGCTCTCGGCGACACAGGGCCAGTCGCGTGGCATGCGGCCGCGCAGTTCGGCGAATCGCCCGAATTCGATCTCGAGCGTCTCGAGGTCTCGGCAGTTCAGGCCCATCAGCACCTGCTCCTCGCGGCCCTCGCGCTCGCGCGCTACCTCGCCGGCCACCTTCAGGTCGCCGGCGCAGAACGCCTCGAGCAGGACGAAGAGCCCGAGATCGGCGGCGCAGTCCAGCATCGCGACCAGTCGCTCGCGCGGAACCATGCGCACGATCAGCAGGACGCCCGACGCTCCGTAGGCGCGCGCCTCGAGCACCTGGTACGGATCCACGATGAAATCCTTGCGCATCGCAGGCACGCCGTAGGGCTGCAGCACGTCGGCCGCCATCCGGAGGTGATCGAGATTCCCGTCAAAGCGTGTCGGCTCGGTGAGGATGGAGCAGATCGCGGCGCCGCCCTCCGCATAGGCCTCGAGCCGCTTCAGTGGATCCAGCGTGCTGGCCGACAGGTCGCCCATGGACGGCGAGCGCAGCTTGAGTTCGGCGATGAGGTCGAATCCCTCGCGACCAAGCCTGAGTCGTGGCGGGGCGGGCGCGGCCAGCGCCGCCGCACGCAACCCGGCTTCCGGCACGCGCTCGCGCGCCTCCGCAACGCGGCGGATGCTCGAGCGAACCATGTCGGAGAGAAGGCCCATGAGGAGTAGCGGATAGTGATTAGTGAATCGCGGATAGTGAAGAGTAAGAACGTCTGTCCTGAAGCGCTCGCATGGCCGTGATTTCCTGCTATCCGCTATCCGCTATTCACTATCCGCTATCCGCTATCCAGCCCGGCGCCCGAATTCGGCCAGGCGATCTAGCAGCCTCTCGGCATCGCCACGGTCGATCGCCGCATGCGCGGCCTGCAGGCCCTGCGTCGGGGACGCCACCTTGCCCAGCACCTCGAGTGCGAGTGCTGCGTTGAGCACGAGCGCCTCGCGGTGCGGCCCGCGGTCACGGCCCTCGAACACGGCCTTGAGTGCGGCTGCGTTCTGCCCCGGGTCGCCTCCGGCAAGGTCTGCGGTCGTGCAGCGGCTCAAGCCGAGATCGCGCGGATCGCGCTGCTCACGCGTCACGCGGCCCGGCCGCACGTCGAAGAGCTCGAACGGCCCGATCGGCGTCGCCTCGTCCCACCCGGCCGCGCCGTGGATCACGAATGCGCGCTCGATCGGCATGCCAGCCAGCGACTCGGCCATGAGCTTCGCCGCGTCCAGGCTGTAGGCGCCGATCAGGGCGAAGGGCGGCTCCGCTGGATTCGTCAGCGGGCCGAGCAGGTTGAACACCGTGCGCACGCCGAGCTCGCGACGCACCGGGGCCACTTCCTTCATCGCCGGGTGATAGTGCGGCGCGAACAGGAACGTGAATCCGGTCGCGACGAGGCAGTCGCCGGCTGCGCGCTCGTCGAGCGGCAGCGGCAGGCCCAGCGCCTCGAGCATGTCCGCGCTGCCGGCGCGGCTCGAAACAGAGCGGTTGCCGTGCTTCACGACACGCACACCCATCGCAGCCACGAGCAGCGCCGCACCCGTCGAAAGATTGAAGCTGCCCGAGGCGTCGCCGCCCGTCCCGACGATGTCGATCGCGGGCGGACCCGGCGGAAGCTGGGGACGGCGCGCGAGGCCGCGCATCGCGGCCGCGAATCCGCGCACCTCGCCCGCCGTCACGCCCTTGGAACGCAGGGCCGCGAGCAGCGCGCCCGCCATCGCGGGGGCGACCGTGCCCCGCGTCAGCGCGACGAGCAGGTCGCCCGCTTCCGCCTCCAGGAGGTCCTGCCGCTCGAGCAGGCGCTCGAGGATGTCGCGGAGCTCAGCCACCGCGCGCCACCACGCCTGGTTCTCGCCGTCCGCCCCGCATCGCGAGGAAGTTCCCCATCAGGGTCGGTCCGTCGGGAGTGAGGATGCTCTCAGGGTGGAACTGCACACCGTCCACGGCGAGTTCCCGGTGCCGCACGCCCATGATCTCGCCCTCGGCGGTCCGGGCCGAGACCTCGAGCACGGCGGGCAGCGTCTCGGGTTTCGCGATCAACGAGTGGTAGCGGCCGGCTTCGAAGGGCCGCGGCACTCCCGCGAAGATCCCGCGGCCATCGTGCTCGACCATCGAGACCTTGCCGTGCATGAGACGGCCCGCGCGCACGACGTCGCCGCCGAACGCCTCGACGATGGACTGGTGGCCAAGGCACACGCCCAGCACCGGGATGCGGCCCGCGAAGGCCTTGATCATTTCGATCGAGACGCCGGCATCGCGCGGCGTGCCCGGGCCCGGGGAGATGCAGAGGTGCGTGGGCGCGAGCGCCTCGGCTTCAGCGCCCGTGATCGCATCATTGCGATGCACGAGCACCTCGGCGCCGAGCACCAGGAACGCCTGCACGAGGTTGTAGGTGAAGCTGTCGTAGTTGTCGACGAGCAGCAGGCGCGGAGCGCTCATCACAACCCCTCCCGCGCGAGTTCCAGCGCGCGCCGCAGCACGGCGCTCTTGGCGAAAACCTCCTGGTACTCGCTCGCCGGCACGCTGTCGGCGACGATGCCGGCGCCCGCCTGGAAGCTGTAGGTGTCGCCGTGGAAGACCATGGTGCGGATCGCGATCGCCTGGTCCATGTCGCCGCCGTGACCGAAATATCCGACCGTGCCGCCGTAGAAGCCACGGCGCACGGGCTCGAGTTCGTCGATGATCTCCATCGCACGCACCTTCGGCGCCCCGACCAGCGTGCCCGCCGGAAACGCGGCGGCGAAGAGGTCGAACGCGTCCTTGCCCGGCGCGAGTTCGCCCCGCACGCCGCTCACGATGTGCATGACGTGGCTGTATCGCTCGATGGAGCGATAGGGCTGCACATTCACGCTGCCCGCCGTTGCCACACGCCCGAGGTCGTTGCGAGCGAGATCGACCAGCATCACGTGCTCGGCATTCTCCTTCGGATCGGCGAGGAGCTCGGCTTCGAGCGCGGTGTCTTCGGCCGCATCCGCGCCGCGCGGGCGCGTACCCGCGATCGGGCGCATCTGCGCCTCGCGGCCGTTCAGCTTCACGAGCGCCTCGGGCGAGGAGCCCACCACCACGCGGTCGCCGAGCTCGCAGTAGTACATGTAGGGCGAGGGGTTCAGCAGCCTGAGTGCCCGGTACGCTTCGAAGGGATCGAGGTCGCAGCGGCCCGAGAAGCGCACCGACAGCACGAGCTGGTAGACGTCGCCGGAGGCGATGTACTCCTTGGTCCGCGCCACGCGCCCGAGGAACTCGTCCTCGGACAGGCTCGCATCGGGCGCGCTGAACTTCGCGGCCCAGGCCGGCCCAGGCAGGCCGCCGCGGAGCGCGCGGATGACCTCGCGGCGCAGGCCCTGCCGTTCGTGCTCGGAACCCGCGTGCAGCAGCGCCGCACGACGCGTGAGGTGGTCGAACACGAGCAGCGAGCGCGGCGCGACGTAATGCGCGTCGGGGCAGTCGTCGTCGGTGCGCGCCAGCGACGGCAGGCGCTCGAAATAGCGCACGAGATCGTAGCTCGCCACGCCCACCAGGCCGCCGAGCAGCGGGAAGCCCTGGCCCGCCAGGTCCGGGTGCGGCGCGGCGGCCAGCGCCCGGCGCAGCACGGCCAGGAGTTCCCCCTGGTTCGCTGGACGTGGCAGGCGGTCTTCGCCCAGGCGCAGGCCCGAGTCGTCGAGCCGGAACTCGAGGCAGTCACCGAAGCCGATGAAGGAGTATCGGGCGAGGCGCTCGCCGCCCTCCACGCTTTCCAGCAGGAAGCGCGGATGGAACGGCTTCAGCTTCAGGTACGCCGACACGGGGGTGTCGAGGTCAGCGGCGATATCGAACATTGCGGTCGTCACTTAACGGTTCCTCTGGCGCGAGGACCCGGGGACGCACAAAAAAACCCATCCCCGAGCGGCTCGCGGAGATGGGTCCCTAGAATCCTGCGAACGAGACGTGCGCGTCCGGGCCCACTCCTAGGAGTGGCGCCACCACCAGCGGCGATTCAGCGTATTTTCCGGGTGCGCATTCATGTCGCATTGCAGTATCCACGGGCAACCGGGGAGCGTCAAGGAAGAAGCGGATGGGGAGTGGCGGATGGGGAGGGCGGATGGCGGATATGGGATAGCGGTTAGCGGTTAGGAAGAGAAGGCTGAGGGTGGCCGCTCGCCCTCTCGGGCCCGAGGCGGCGGCGTGAGCTCCGGCCTACAATCCCCGCTACACAGGCCAGCCACGGACTCGCATCGTGTCGCAATCATCCCTGGGCGGCATTCCGCTCGAGCGCATCGCCGCCGTATTCGACTCCGAGCGGGACGTGTACGTGCAGACGCACCCGCGTTCGAAGGAGCGCATCGGCGGTGGTGTCGCCGGTTTCTACGACGGCGTGCCCATGCACTGGATGCGCGACTGGCCCATGCCCTTCCCTTTCCTGGTCGAGGAAGCGCACGGCGCGACGCTGCGCGACGTGGACGGCAACGAGTACGCGGATTTCTGCCTGGGCGACACGGGCTCGATGTTCGGGCACTCGCCGCCCGCCGTGGCCGAGGCCATCGCGCGCCAGGCGACACGCGGCCTTACATACATGCTGCCGACCGAGGACGCGATTGCGGTCGGGCGGCTCCTCGCCGAGCGCTTCGGCCTGCCGCACTGGCAGGTCGCGACGACGGCCACGGACGCGAATCGTTTCGCGCTGCGGGTTGCGCGGGCCGTGACCGGGCGGCCGAAGATCCTGGTCTTCAACGGCTGCTACCACGGCACGGTGGATGAAACCTTCGTTCGGCTCGTCGACGGTCGTGCGGTCAATCGCCCGGGGCTCCTCGGGCAGGTGACGGACCTGACGCAGCTCGCTCGCGTCGTCGAGTTCAACGACCTGCCTGCCCTCGAGGCCGCGCTCGCACACGGCGATGTGGCCTGCGTGATCACCGAGCCCGTGCTCACGAACTCGTGCATGGTCCTGCCCGAGCCCGGCTTCCACGCGGAGCTGCGACGCCTCACGCACAAGGCCGGGACGCTGCTCCTCATCGACGAGACGCACACGATCTCCACGGGCCCCGGCGGCTACACACGCGCCCACGGGCTCGAACCCGACCTCTTTGTACTGGGCAAGCCGATCGCGGGGGGCGTCCCTGCGAGCGTCTGGGGATTCACGGACGAGGTTGCGCGACGGCTAGACGCGGTGCGTGCTTCGATGCCGCCCGGACATTCAGGCATGGGCACGACGCTGTCGGCGAACGCTCTCGCGCTCGCGGCCATGCGCGCCACACTGGAACACGTGATGACCGTTGACGCCTACGCGCACATGGAAAGGCTCGCGGCCACGCTCGCGGCCGCCCTCGAGGCCTCGATCGCGAGGCACCGGCTGCCTTGGCACGTCGTGCGCGTCGGCGCGCGCATCGAGTTCATCTGCGCCCCGGGTCCGCTACGCAACGGTAGCGAGGCCGAGGCGGCGCATGCGCTTGAGCTCGAGCGCGCGATGCACCTCGCGCTGCTGAATCGCGGCTGCCTGATCGCGCCATTCCACAACATGATGCTCACGAGCCCGGCCACGAGCGACGAACAGGTCGAGGCGCTGTCCCGGGCTTTCTTTGAAGCGGCCGGACGGCTCGCCGCGGACTGATCGGCGCGGACGCCGGGAAGCTCAGGCGGGCACGGGACGCGTGCGCGGCCTGCCACGGCCGCGCCTTGGAGCCGGACGAATCTGTGCCGCATAGACTCCGGCCGGCTCCTGGATGCCGGAGCGGAACGGGTTCAGCACGGTGACTCCGGCATAGACCGCCGAGTGCTGCAGGTCCTCGGTCAACAACAGCGCACACGCCTGCCTGTTGGCAGCCGCCACGACGAGGCTGTCCCACCAACTGAGCTTGTAGCGCGTCTGGATCTGGTAGCCGAGCGCAAGTACTTCGGTGTCTACGGGCTGAGGATTCCAGCCCATCAACGCGACGACGTGGCCCCAGGCTTCGTGTGTCGTCAAGCTCGGGTCCAGCACCCGGGTGGCGTTGGCATAGAACTCGTTCAGTACCTGGACACCGGTGCGTCCGGATTGTTCTTGCCACAAGCGCGCCATCCACTCATTGGCTCTGGCGTGCTTGATCGGATCCCTTGTATCGACTGCGTAGAGCAGTATTTTGGCGTCAACGAAAACGAGACCGGTCATACAACTCTTCCCTGGTTGCGTATTTCTGGCCGGGTGCGCCGAGAGGCCTGGGCTTGAGCGACATGTACTGGCGCATCGCGATCTCGTAGCGGCTTTCTTTCTGCATCCGCTCGCTGAGGATCTCGCCCACGCAGCGTGAGACGCTGACTCCCCGCTCGGCGGCGAGCCGCCGGATCCATTCGCCGGTGGCGTCATCCATGGTGATGGTCACGTTCTTCATGCGGCCGCACTCCAGTTGTGCCTGTTTTGAATTTTACACTGGCTTCGTGTATTTACAAGCATGACCGCCGATCTCCGCCCATTGGATATGCTCGAAACATGACCCTGGGCATCGACCTCCTGATCCGCAACGCGCTCGTCTTCGACGGCACGGGCGCGCCGCCGTCCCGCGAGGATGTCGCGATTCGCAATGGCCGCATCGCCGCTCGTGGGCCCTCGCTCGACGCGTCGCAGGCTGAACGCGTCGTGGACGCCCGGGGCCTCTGGCTCATGCCGGGGCTCCTCGACATCCACACCCACCTCGACCTCGAGCTGGAACTCGCGCCCGGTCTCCCTGAATCGGTTCGGCACGGCACGACGACCGTGGTCGTGGGCAACTGCAGTCTCGGCACGGCCTTCGGCTCGCAGCGCAGGGGTGACGACGACCCGATCCTCGACTGCTTCACGCGCGTCGAGAACATCCCGAAGTCCGTGCTGCGCAAGGTCGTGGACCGCATCGACTGGGACACGACCGCCGGATACCTCGCGCACCTCGACTCGCTGCCGCTCGGCCCGAACGTGGTTCCGCTCATTCCCCACTCCATGCTGCGCATCGAGGTCATGGGCACCGATGCGGCCGTGAGCCGCGCGCCCACCGAGGCGGAACTGAAACGGATGCGCGAGCTGCTCGAGGGCGCGATGCAGCAGGGCTATGCCGGGTTCTCGACCGACGCCATCCCGTTCCACTACCTTGCGAACGCCCCGCACACCGACAAGCGCATTCCCGCGCAGCACGCGTCACTGGGGGAACTGCGCTCGCTGCTCGAGATCGTCCGGCGGCACGACCGCGTCTGGCAGTGCACGCCCGATGTCGCGAACCGTGTCGCGACGTTCCTGCGCTTCTTCTTCACCAGCGGGCGGCTGTTCGGCAAACCCTTGCGCACGTCGGCGCTCACGGCCGTGGACCTGACGCACGCGCGGCAAACCTGGAAGCTGTTCCCGGCAATTGCAAACCTGCTGAATTCGAAGCTCGTGGACGGACGCTTTCACTTCCAGGTGCTGGGCACGCCGTTCCGCATGTATGCCGAAGGCGGCATCTGCCCGATCTTCGAGGAATTCGAGTCGTCGCGGCAGCTCATGGCGCTCGACATCGAGGACGCGGCCGGGCGTCGCGCGATCATGGCGACGGAGGAATTCGGCGCGGTCTTCGTGCGCGAGTGGCACGACGCGGGGGCGGTCTCGACCTTCAACCGGGACCTCGACGCCCTGCGGGTCGAGCGCTGCCCCGTGCCGGAATGGCGCGGCGAGACATTCGGCGCGATCCTGCGACGGCTGCGCGATTTCCAGTCGGGCCGCACGGGTGCGGCACGCGGCAACGCGGAAGCGGCGGCGCTGGGCTCGTTCCCCTCTCCAATCAGCCGCGACGGCGAGTTCCTGCTGCACCTGCTGCGCAGCTATGACCGTGAGCTTCGCTGGTGGTTCGTGGTCGCGAACGACCGGCCGGGGGTCCTGAAGAAACTGCTGTTCCACGAACACATGTTGCCCGGCTTCAACGACAGCGGAGCGCACCTCATCAACCTCGCCTTCTTCGACGGCAACCTGCTCACACTGCAGGTTGCCGCGCGCGAGTCGGTCGAGCTCGTGGCTCGCGCCGTGCGGCGCCTGACGCGCGAGCCGGCGGAGTTCTTCGGTATAGACGCCGGCCGCCTCGATCCGGGGGCTCAGGCCGACCTCGTGCTGGTCGATCCGGAGGCGCTCAAGCGCTACGACACCGACGCGAACCGCCGAATGGTCCGCCGTGACATCTTCGATCACGACCAGCTCGTGAACCGCTCGGACGGCGTGGTCACGGCGGTGTTCATCGCGGGCGAGCAGGTGTGGGACGGGCGCGAGGCCACGCCCGCGCTCGGCACGCGCAGGCTCGGGCGGGCGCTGACCGCAGGCGTTACGCGCGCGGTGCGGGCGGCGTAGATACGGCCGATCGGCGTGCGCGCGTCATGCCGATTGGCGGCGCGGGGCGTCGCGCGGCAGGGACGCCGCGCGGAGCCCCAACGGTTCACGGCGTCCCCGCGCCATCAATCGGCATGATGCACGTCGGAGCATGCCGCGCGACTCCCCTCGGCAACGCGTGGCACCAAGGCCGCTGCTCCGCTACAGGGCTCCGACCGCCCGCGCGAGCCTGAGCTTCGCAAGCCCGGCGTCCAGTCCCGCGTCGTCGCGATTGCGCAGCGCCTGCACGCGCAGGTTCTCCGCCTCGAGCAGCTGCGTCTGCGTGCCGAGCCCCGCGCCGTAGCGCTCGCGCGCAATCCTGAGGTTCTCCTCGGCCAGCTCGACCGCACCCGTCGCGACGACCAGGCGCTCTCGCGTTTCGCCGACATCCAGCCACGTCTGCCGCACCTGCAGCGCGATCATGGACTGCACGTCGGCGCGCTGCTGCTCGGTGGCGCGCCTCGACCGGTCCAGCGCCGAGGCGCGCTTGCGGATCTGGCCGCCGTCGAACACCGACCACTGCACGCCGATGCCCACCGAGGCGAATTCCTGCGTCGTTCAGGAAGGTGTTCTCCAGGTAGTTGTAGGCTCCGGTCACGTTGAACTGCGGCAGGCCACGTGCCCGCTCGGCCTTCGCGAGCTGACCGTAGGTCGTCGCCTGCTCGTCCAGGGCCTTGAGTTCGGTTCGACGCTCCACGGCTTCGCGGATCAGTTCGTCGGGGTCGGCCGCCAGTCCCTGCGGCGCGGGCAGGTTCTCTTCGAGGTCGATGGGTCGGGACATCGGCTCACCCAGCCGGCGGTTGTAGGACGCGACAGCGAGTTCGACCGCATTCGCGGCCCTGAGCCGGCCCTGGCGGGCGTCGGCGAGCGAGACCTGCACCGCCAGCAAGTCGTTCTTCGGCACCAGCTCTCGCTCGAACATCGCGCTCACGTCGCTCTCCATGGACTCGAGCGTCTTCACGTTGCTTTCGGCGACCGCGAGTGCCTTGCGCGCGCGCAGCACCCCGACGTAGGCCTCGGCGACCGCGAGCTTCACGTCCTCCTGGGCGCCCAGGGCCTGCGCACCCGCGCCCACGCCCGCGCGCCTCTGCCGCAGCGATGCCCGATGAGATTCGGCCGCTGGTGAACAGTGGCACGGTCAAGGTCGCGGCACCCATCCAGAAATCATTACCGCCGAAGAGCTCCGGCGCCGCGATCGGCATGCCCGTGTTGCCGAAGTCGAACGCGGGCGTGCTGTCGAGCCGCGTGTACGCACCGCCGACGGCAAGCGACGGCCAGCGCTGCCCGCGGGCAGCGGCGGCGTCGAACTCGGCGGCCTCGGCCTGGCTGCGGACTGCCGCAAGTCCATTGTCCTGCGCGTCAGCGAGCGCCCAGGCCTCGGCAAGCGTCTCCGCTCCCGCGGCCGGCGCGAGTGCGAACGCGATCGTCGCAAGTGCCCATCGAATTCCACGACGCATCGCGTTCATGCCTTTGCCTGCCTGCTGCGATAGCTGAAATACAGGATCGGGATCAGCACCAGTGTGAGTACCGTCGAGACCAGGATGCCGAAGATCAGCGACACGGCGAGCCCGTTGAAGATCGGGTCGTCGAGTATGAAGAACGCGCCGATCATGGCGGCGACCGCCGTGAGCGCGATCGGGCGTGCGCGCACCGCCGCGGCGCCGATCACCGCGTCGGCAAGGCTGCGGCCCCTCGCGATCTCGACGTTGATGAAGTCCACGAGCAGGATGGAGTTGCGCACGATGATGCCCGCCAGCGCGATCATCCCGATCATCGAGGTGGCCGTGAACTGCGCGCCGAGCAGCGCGTGGCCCGGCATCACCCCGATGATCGTGAGCGGGATCGGTGCCATGATCACGAGCGGCACCGCATAGGACCGGAATTGCGCCACCACCAGCAGGTAGATCAGCACGAGCCCGACCGAATAGGCGAGCCCCATGTCGCGGAAGGTCTCGAACGTGATCTGCCACTCGCCGTCCCACTTGAGCGTCGGCGTGTAGGGGTCCTCGGGCGCGCTGAAGAAGCGCTGCTCGAGTTCGAGTCCCGCGGGCAGGCCCTTGCGGAGCGCGCCCACCACTTCGAACATCCCGTAAAGCGGGCTGTCGGTCGCGCCCACGGCATCGCCGCTGACCCAGGTCAGGGGCAGCAGGTCCTTGTGGTAGATGGCGCCGTCCCACGGCTTCTTCTCGACCACGGCGATCTCGGAGAGTGCGACACGGGCCCCGCTCCTCGAGCGCACCTGCAGGGACAGCACGTCGGCAATCCGCGCCTTCTCCGGCACGTCGAGTTCGAGCCGTACCGGGATCGGGTCGGTCTCGTGCCCTGCCTTGATGTAGGTCGCGTCGAGGCCCGCGAGTCCTGCCGTGAGGACCCTCACCGCCTCGGCCTGGTCGACGCCGAGCAGCGCCGCCTTCTGGCGGTCGATCGCAACCACGATACGGGTTCGCGAGGCCACGAGGCTGTCGTCCACGTCGACGATGTCGGGCTGCACGTCGAATTCGTGGCGCACGACCCTCGTCAGCCGCTGCTGCACGTCGCGGAACGGCCCGTAGATCTCCGCGACGAGCGGCGCCTGCACCGGGGGCCCCGGAGGCACCTCGACGACCTTCACCGAGGCGCCGTGCTTCCGGCCGATCTCCGCCAGCGCCGGCCGGATCGCGAGTGCGATTTCATGGCTCTTGCGGTCGCGGTGATGCTTGTCCACCAGGTTGACCTGGATGTCGCCGAGCTCCGGGCCGCTGCGCAGGTAGTACTGCCGCACCAGGCCGTTGAAATTGATCGGCGCCGACGTGCCCGCGTAGACCTGGTAGTCGGTGACCTCGGGGAGTTCGGCGATCCTGGCCGCGAGCTCGTCGAGCACCCGCGCAGTGTCCTCGAGCGCGGTGCCCTCGGGCATGTCCACCACGACCTGGAACTCCGACTTGTTGTCGAAGGGCAGCATCTTCATGACCACCCACTGCACGGCCACCAGCGACACGGCGATGACGATCGCGGCGAGCGTTCCCAGGTAGAGCCGGTGCCGGTTGCGCCTTGCGTCGCCGCCGCGCAGGAACGGCGACATCACGCGCTCGAAGAACCGTTGCAGGCGGGTGCCGCTCGCGGTGTCCGCCTGCACGACGTGCGAGTGCGACAGCATCCGCTTCGACAGCCACGGCGTGAACGTGAGCGCGATCGCGAGCGAGATCAGCATGCCCATGCTCGCGTTGATCGGGATGGGGCTCATGTAGGGCCCCATGAGCCCCGACACGAACGCCATCGGCAGCAGCGCCGCGATCACGGTGAAGGTCGCGAGGATGGTGGGACCGCCGACCTCGTCCACGGCGCGGGGAATGATCTCGCCGAGACCGCCCTGCCCGAACGCCATGTGACGATGGATGTTCTCCACGACCACGATGGCGTCGTCCACCAGGATGCCGATCGCGAAGATGAGCGCGAAGAGCGAGACGCGGTTGATGGTGAAGCCCCACGCCCAGGACGCGAACAGCGTCGCGGCCAGCGTGATGACCACTGCGGCGCCGACCACGACGGCCTCGCGCCAGCCGACCGTGAGCCACACGAGCAGCACGACCGATGCGGTGGCGAATGCGAGCTTCTGGATGAGCTTCTGCGCCTTGTCGTTGGCGGTCACGCCGTAGTCACGCGTGACCGTCACCTCGACCCCGTCGGGTATGAAGGTGCCGCGGAGCTGCCCGACCCGCTCGAGCACCGAGCGCGTGACGTCGATCGCGTTCTCGCCGGGTTTCTTCGAAATCGCAATCGTCACCGCGGGCGCGGTGCCCGCGAGTTCGATCCCCTTCTGCGAGGCGGCCGGTCCCGCGCCGAAGCTCACGTACTGCTCGGGCTGGTCGGGACCCTCGCTCACCGTCGCCACGTCCTGCAGGTACACGGGGCGACCCTCGTGCACCGCGACCACGAGGCCCGCGACTTCGTCGCGGTTCGCCAGGAACTCGCCCGCCTGCACCGGGACGTCCGCGCCATGCACGACCAGCGAGCCCGCCTGCCCGGCCAGGTTGGCGGCCTGCAGTGCGCCCGCGAGCTCGGTCAGGGTCAATCCGTAGCCGGCGAGCCGCTGCGGGTCCAGCGTCACGTGCACCGTCTCGTCGGGGCCGCCGATCGAGTAGACGTTGCGGGTGCCCGGGACGCGCTTCAGTTCCGGCTCGATCGCGTGCGCCACCTGTCGGAGCTCGTGCGCGCCACGGGCGGGATCCTTCGTCCACAGCGTGAGACTCAGGATCGGCACGTCGTCGATGCCCTTCGGCTTCACGAGCGGCTGCAGCACGCCGAGTCCGGGCGGACGCCAGTCCTGGTTCGAATAGATGGCGTTGTAGAGGCGCACTATCGCGTCGGTGCGTTCCTGCCCGACCTCGAACTGCACAGTGAGCACGGCGGCGCCCGGCCGCGACACTGAGTAGATGTGCTTCACGCCGGAGATCTCGGCCAGCACCTTCTCCATCGGCGTGGCGACGAGGTTCTCGACCTGCTGGGCGCTCGCACCCGGGAACGGCACGATGACGTTGGCCATCGTCACGTTGATCTGCGGCTCCTCCTCGCGCGGCGTGACGAGCACCGCGAACAGGCCGAGCAGCAGTGCCGTCAGGCCGAGGAGCGGGGTGAGTTCGCTGTCGAGAAAGAGCCGCGCGACCCGCCCGCTGAAGCCGAGCTTCTCAGTCATGCGCCGTGGCCTGCTGGCGGATCCGCACCGCCGCGGCGGCGGGATCGACCGCGATCGCTTCGCCCGCTGCGATGCCCGCAAGAATCTCGATGGAGTCGCCCCGCGCGCGGCCCAGGCGGACCTGTCGCAGGGACACGCGCCCGTCCGCACCGACGACGTACACGGCACGCATTTCGCTGCGTTCGACGATCGCTTGCCTTGGCACGAGCATTACGTCGGCTTCGCCGGTCACGAGGCCGATCTTCACGAACATGCCGGGCGCCACACCGCGTATGTCGCGCGGCAGGTCCAGCCGGATACCGAAGGTGTTCGTGTCGGGCTGGGCAGACGGGTACATGGTGAAGCCGCTTGCCTCCACCCGCCTGCCATCCACGTACACGACGGCCTTTCGCGCCGTGCGCACCTGCGCGGCGATGCTCTGTGGTACCTCCGCGACGACCCTGAGCGCGTCGAGCGACGCGACGACCATGAGCGGCATGCCGGGCGCCACGGATTCGCCGACCTGGACGAGCTTGCGGGTCACCACACCGGCGTAGGGAGTCCGGATCTCGGTGTACGCGACGCCCTCGCGGGCGGCGTCGAGTCCGGCCCGCGCGGAGTCGAGTCGCGCGACCGCCGCATCGCGCGTGGTCGTCGCATCGTCGAACGTGGCCCGCGCAACGACCTTGCGCTGGTACATGTCCGCGATGCGCCGGTAGTTCGCCTGAGCTTCGACCTCACGCGCCGTCGCTTCCTTGAGCGCGGCCTGCGCCTGCGTGAATCCCGCGACCTGTTCGGTGCTTCGGATGCTGACGATGACCGCGCCCGCAGGCACCTGGTCGTTCACGTCGAAGGCGATCGCGGCGATCCGTCCCGCGGTCTGCGCCGAGACAGTGGCCTGGTGGACGGCCTCGACCGTGCCGTCGAGCAGGCGCTCGGCGGGCAAAGGCGTTGCGACGACCTTGAACGTCGCGAGCGCTGCAGGAGCCGCGGCCGGCGCATCCTTTGCACCTGCCGCGACCGCCACTCCGAGTGCCGCGACCAGGCACAGCGACTTGATCACCCTCGCAGCGGTCGCGTCTGGCCTCATCACCTTCTCCGGGCTAGCGAAACGCGGCGCCGGGCTTCACGCCCAGCTTGTTCAGGAGGATCGCAATCGGGCAGAAGCCCGTGAACGCGGACTGGAGCAGGTTCGCGCCGACGAAGGCAGTGAACCAGAACCAATACGGGCTCACGTAGATCCCGAGCAGCAGGCTCAGGAGGATCATGGTGCCTGCAAAGGCAACGACGGCGCGGTCGATGTTCATGGTCGTTCTCCGTAGAAGAAGATCAGTGCCTGCCGTCGTCGATGACGCGGCCGGTCTGGGGGTCGATGCGGATCAACGGCAGTCCCGCCGTCTTCCACGCCTGGAGTCCGCCCGCAAGGTGCGTCACCTGGCGACGCCCGGCGGCCTGGAGCTTCTGGGCTGCCATGAGCGAGCGCTTGCCGCCGGCGCAGTGAAGGACGAGACGCCGTCCCTCGGTCGGAAGCGTCGTCGCGTCGAACGTCGAGAGCGGATAGAGCAGCGCTCCGTGGATGCGCTCGAAGGCGTACTCGTTCGCTTCGCGAACGTCGACGAGGAGGATCTCTCCCGCCTTGAGCCACGCGCTGACCTGCTCGGGCGTGGCTTCGATGACATGTATATCGTTCATGGAAAGTAACTCGTGATCAGCGGTTATCGGAAATTGGTCATAGGGGACGGCCGAGCACGTTCAGCGGGACCCTGAGGTAGCTCACGCCGTCCGCCTCCGCGGGCGGCATCACGCCCCCGCGGATGTTCACCTGCACGGACGGGATGAGCAGGTTCGGCACGTCGAGCGTGGCGTCGCGCTTGCGGCGCATTTCGACGTACTCCTGCTCGCTCACGCCGTCGCGGACGTGAATGTTCGCCGCGCGTTGTTCGCGGATGGTCGTCTCGCAGCGCGCCTCGCGGCCGCCCGGCGAGTAGTCGTGGCAGACGAAGACCCGGGTGTCCTCCGGGAGCGCGTACAGGCGCTGGACGGAGCGGTAAAGTTCGGCGGCGTCGCCGCCCGGGAAGTCGCAGCGCGCCGAGCCGCTGTCCGGCATGAATATGGTGTCGCCCAGGAACAGCGCGTCGCCAAAGAGGTACGCGACGCTGTCGTTCGTGTGACCGGGCGCCGCGATGACGCGGCCGCGCACCGTGCCAGCGTCGATCGCCTCGCCGTCCTCGAGCAGCCGGTCGAACTGGCGGCCGTCGGGCGTGAAGTCGTCGCCGAGCCCGAAGATCTTCTTGAAGGCCGCCTGCACTTTGCGGATGCCCTGCCCGATCGCAACGCGAGCGCCGAGGCGGGCCTTGAGGTAGGGCGCGGAGGAAATGTGATCAGCGTGGGCGTGCGTCTCGAGGATCCAGCTCACCTTGAGCCCGCGCTCCTCGCAGTGCCGCAAGACCTGGTCCGCCGACTTCGTTCCTGTCCGCGCCGACCGCCAGTCGTAGTCGAGGACGGGGTCGATGATGACCGCATCGCGTGACGCCTCGTCCGCTACGACGTACGTCCAGGTGCCCGTGGACGGGTGGTGGAAAGGGGTGACCGCTGGTCGCATGGGAGTCTTCCTCCTCGGCTATTGCGTGACAGCATATTAGCTCTTGCTAATGTAGTCAATGCTGAAATACAATTCGCGTACTCGAAGCACACGGACCGACCATGTCGCCTGCCGCACGCCGCCGACCCGAGACGCCCGAGCCGCTCATGTCGGCCGACGAAATGAAGGCGCACGCCTCGGACGCCGCGCAGCTCATGAAGGCGCTGGGGAATGAGCAGCGGCTGCTGATCCTCTGCAACCTGCTCGAGGGGCCGATGACGGTGGGGGAACTCAATGCGCGCGTGGCGCTCAGCCAGTCCGCGCTGTCGCAGCATCTCGCGCTGCTGCGTGAGGGCGGGCTCGTGGAAACCCGGCGCGAGGCGCAGTCCATCCGCTACTCGCTGCCCGCGGGTCCGGTGACGCGGGTCCTGACGCTGTTGCAGGAAATGTACTGCGCGCCCGCCGCCGGGGCGGGGCGTCGCCGTCGCGGAACCGGGCCCTGCCCGGCCTGAACACCGGGTGCCGGCGCTGCTGCTCACGTTGCTCGGAGCCCTCTCGATCGGGCTCAGCCTCGGGCTGCTGGGTTCCGGCGGCTCGATCCTCACAGTACCGGTCCTGCACTACCTGGTCGGCCAGCCTGAAAAGCTGGCTATCGGCGGCTCGCTACTGGTCGTGGGTCTGATCGCTGCGGCAGGTTGCGTTCCCTACGCACTGCGGCGCCAAGTCGACTGGCGCAACGTCGCCTGGTTCGGCCTGCCGGGAATGGTCGGCGCCTGGGCCGGCGCCACCCTCGCCCACTGGGTCCCTGGACCGGTCCAGCTCGCCGTCTTCGCCGGTGTGATGTTGCTCGCCGCCGTGCGCATGCTGTGGGGCCCGGCGATCGCGAGTACCGGCCGGGAGCCGCGACGAACCGCGGTGATCGCCGGCGGTACGGGCGTAGGCCTGCTGAGCGGGTTGGTCGGGGTCGGCGGCGGCTTCCTGATCGTGCCCGCGCTCGTATTGCTGGCCGGCGTGCCGATGGCGAGTGCGGTCGGCACAAGCCTGGCCGTCATCACCCTCAATTCCTTCAGCGGCTTCGGAAAATACCTCGGTGTCCTCGAGCACGAGGGCCTGGCGCTCGAATGGCACGTGTTGTTCGTGGTCGCGTCGGTCGGAATCGTCGGCAGCCTCGCCGGACACAGGCTCGGACGAAGGTTGCCGGAGGCCGTGCTGCGCCGGATGTTCGGCGTATTCCTGGTGCTGATGGGACTCTTCATCGCCGCAGACGTCGCGCCGCAGCTGATGCGCTGACCCGCCCGGCATCGCGGGCAGCGAATCACACCCGTGCGCCGCCGAACCCGTGGCCCCTGCGGGCTACTCCTGTCCCTCGAGAGTCGCAAGCCGCTTCTCGAGCGCCGCGAGCTTTGCGCGCGTGCGCTTCAGCACAGCGGCCTGCACGTCGAACTCCTCGCGCGTCACGAGGTCGAGCTTTGCGAGGCCGCCGGAGAGCACGCCCTTGAAGTTCTGCTCGAGGTCGCGGCGCAACGCCAAGACGCTTTCGGGCACGGATCCGGCAAGGCGCCGGGCGAGGTCGTCGATGAGTCGTGGGTCGAAAGCCATGGGGAAACGGTTAGTGACCAGCGGTGGGCGGGTAGTTTAAGAGGAAGGGAGCGGATAGCGAGCAGCGGTTAGCGGTCAGCGGTTGACAGGAAGACCACGGCGATCCAAGCACCGCGCTCCGTCGAGAGGCGCGGGCGCTGGGAGCCGCCCCAGGATGGTGCAGCCGCCAATGCGGCCCCCGGCCCCGGGCACGCGAAACCGCGGCACTCTGCCCTGTCCACCGGTGGCACGCTTCCTGCATTGAGGTCCTCGCAACCGCCCCCCCCGGCCGGAGGACCGCCGCCGATGAAGCTCATCACCGCGATCATCAAGCCGTACAAGCTCGATGAAGTGCGGCAGGCCATCGCCGACATCGGCGTGCAGGGCGTGACCGTCACCGAGGTGCACGGCTTCGGCCGGCAGCGCGGCCACACCGAGCTCTATCGCGGTGCCGAGTACAGCGTCGACTTCCTCCCCAAGACCAAGGTCGAGATCGCGGTGGACGACGACGTGGCCGAGCAGGTGATCGAGGCCATGACCAATGTGGCGCGCACCGGAAAGATCGGCGACGGGAAGATTTTCGTGACGCAACTGCACCAGACCGTGCGCATACGCACGGGCGAGAGCGGGGCCGAGGCTGTTTGACCCGGCTGCCATCGGCAAAGATTTGATTCAGACAGACCGACCGACAGGAGAACGCCAGTGAACACGTTGACCGCCGCGCGTAGCCGTCCCTGGGCCATCGCGCTCGCCCTGGGCGCCATTCTCGCGCCCTCGCTCGGATTCGCGGACGACCCGGTGCCCGACAAGGGCGACACGGCCTGGATGATGACCTCGACGATGCTCGTGATCCTGATGACGATCCCGGGCCTCGCGCTCTTCTACGGCGGCATGGTCCGCTCGAAGAACGTGCTGTCGCTGCTCATGCAGGTCTTCATGACGTTCTGCCTGATCTCGATCCTGTGGGCGGTGTACGGCTACAGCCTCGCGTTCACCAACGGCAACGCGTTCATCGGCGGGTTCGACCGGCTGTTCCTGCAGGGAATGACCTCGAGTTCGGTCGCGGCCACCTTCAGCAAAGGCGTCTACATCCCGGAGTACGTGTACTTCGTGTTCCAGATGACCTTCGCCTGCATCACGCCCTGCCTGATCGTCGGCGCCTTCGCCGAGCGCATCAAGTTCAGCGCCGTGCTGCTGTTCATGGTCCTGTGGTTCACGTTCTCCTACCTGCCGATCGCGCACATGGTCTGGTGGTGGGCCGGTCCTGACGCGTACACGGACGCCGCCGCGGGCGCGGCCGCAGCGTCCACGGCGGGCTTCCTGTTCCAGAAGGGCGCGCTCGACTTCGCGGGCGGCACGGTGGTGCACATCAACGCCGGCATCGCCGGCCTGGTGGGCGCACTGATGATCGGCAAGCGCGTCGGCTACGGTTCGGCGTCGATGGCGCCGCACAACGTGCCGATGGTGATGATCGGCTCCGCGCTGCTGTGGGTGGGCTGGTTCGGCTTCAACGTGGGCTCGAACCTCGAGGCCTCGGGCTTCGCCGGGCAGGTGTTCGCGAACACCTTCCTCGCCACCGCGGCCGCGGCGCTCGCCTGGTCGTTCGCGGAGTGGATCCACCGCGGCACGCCGACGATGCTGGGCGGTGCCTCCGGCGCCGTCGCCGGCCTGGTCGCGATCACCCCGGCCTGCGGATGGGTGGGACCGATGGGCTCGATCGCGATCGGGCTCATCGCCGGCCTCGTGTGCCTCTGGGCGGTGGCGAGCCTGAAGCAGAAGCTCGGCTACGACGACTCGCTCGACGTGTTCGGCGTGCACTGCGTGGGCGGCATCCTGGGCGCGCTGCTCACGGCGGTGTTCTGCTCGCCGGCGCTCGGCGGCACAGGCGTGTACGACTACGTGGCGAACGCCGTGGGCGACTACTCCATCCTCACGCAGCTCAAGTCCCAGCTCTGGGCGGTGCTTCTCAGCCTCACCTGGTCGGGCGTGGTCGCCGCGGTCTCGTTCAAGATCGTGGACCTCGTGGTCGGACTCAGGGTCGCCGAGGACCAGGAGCGCGAGGGGCTCGACACCGTGTCGCACGGGGAGCGGGCGTACAACTGAGAAAAGCCCCCGGCGGGCGCGGGCCCCAGGGGAAGCAGACCAAGGGCGGCCGAGCGTGTCTCGGCCGCCCTTTCTTCTGGGTGTGCCGGGACGTGATCGCCGAGGGGTGGGCGGCGGACCATCCGGGTCGCCGACCCCGGAGCGGTTCCGCTTCACAGAATTGTCGAGAAGTACGCAGTCCGGGCGCGGCCGGACGGGCATCCTGCCGCCTTGCGGGACCGTCCTGATACACTCGGAAAGTAGCTATGGAGACACTTGGCATGAAACCGATGGCATTGCTCCTCGCCGGCCTCCTCCTCGGCGGCACCGCCGCCGCGGGCGACGTGTATGTCACCAAGGACGCCCAGGGCCGCCCGGTCTATACCGACACGCCGTTGACGATGCCGGCGGAACGGATCGATATCCACGTCCAGGGCGGGGACTCGACGGCGGCCGCGCAGGGCACGACGCCCCAGGCGACACAACCCAGCCAGCCGTCCCAGGCCAGCGCCCCGGCCGCCACGCCGCAGGCCACGCAGGCTGATGCGGACGACCGTGCGCAGCGTTGCGCCGAGGCGCGGCAGCAGTACCAGAAGCTCATGACGTCCTGGCGCCTCTACGACGAAGGCCCGAACGGCGAGCGCACCTACCTCACCAGCGAGCAAATCGACCAGGCGCGCGCGAACGCAAAACAGGTCATGGACCAGTTCTGCTCCGGCCAGTGACGTGAGCCTCGCCGCCGGATTCGTCGGCCTCGGCGCCATGGGCCGGGGCATGGCCCGCAATCTGCACAAGGCCGGGCTCCTCGGGGGCGTCTGGAACCGCACGTCGTCGGTGGCCGGTGAACTCGCGGCCGAACTCGGCGTCGCCGCGGCCGACAGCCCCGCCGCGCTGGCCGCGGCCTGCGACGTCATCGTGTTGTGCGTCTCCGCGGACGCGGACGTGCTGGCGGTGGTGGACGCGATGCTGCCCGGCCTGCGTCGGGGCACGATCGTCATCGACTGCTCGACCGTGAGCTCGGACACGGCGCGCACTGCGGCCGCCCGTCTTGCCGAACGTGGCGCCGAATTCCTCGACGCGCCGGTCAGCGGCGGCGTCGAGGGAGCGCGCGACGGCACGCTCGCGATCATGGTCGGGGGCGAGTTCGCGACATTTGAGCGCGCGGGGCCCGTGCTCGCGGCGATGGGCCGGACGGTCACCCATTTCGGGCCGAGCGGCGCGGGGCAGGCGGCGAAGGCCACGAACCAGATCATGTGCGCCGGCATCATCCAGGCGGTCGCGGAAGCCATGGCCTTCGCGAAAGCCGAAGGGTTGCCGCTCGAGAAACTCATCGACACGCTCGGCAAGGGCGCCGGCTCGAGCTGGTACTTCGTCAACCGCGCCCCGAACATGGTGCGCGGGGCCTACCCGGCCGGCTTTCGCGTGCGGCTGCACGAAAAAGACCTGCGCATCTGCCGCGACATGGCGGCGCGCCACGGCGTGCAGCTGCCGATCGTCGAGACGACGTTGCCGCAATACCGCCTGCTCATCGAGCAGGGGCACGGCGACGAGGACATCTCGACACTGTTCCGGCTCAAGGACTCCCTGTTCGGAACCTGAAAGTGACCACGACCATCCCGGAGTCCCGCTTGTCGAACCCGATACGCATCGCTACCCGTCGCAGCAAGCTCGCGCTCTGGCAGGCCGAACACGTCCTGGCGCTGCTCCGAACCGCCCATCCGCAGGTCCCGTTTGAACTCCTGCCGATGAGCACGCAGGGCGACCGCGTGCTGGATCGCGCGCTCGCCGAGGTCGGTGGCAAGGGCCTGTTCGTGAAGGAACTCGAGGTCGCGATGCAGGAAGGCCGCGCCGACATCGCGGTGCACTCGATGAAGGACGTGCCGAGCGAACTGCCGCCGGGCTTTCGCATCGCCGCCGCACTGCCGCGCGCCAATCCGAACGACGCATTCCTCTCGCTCAGGTTCCGGCGCTTCGCCGACCTGCCGCGCGGCGCGCGTGTCGGCACCTCGAGCCCGCGCCGCCAGGCGCAGCTGCGCCACGCGCGACCGGACCTCGCGCTCGAGCTGCTGCGCGGCAACGTGGACACGCGCCTGCGCCGCCTCGGGGAGGGCGGCCTGGACGCGATCCTGCTCGCCTGCGCCGGTCTCGAGCGGCTGGGCCTGGGCGATCGCATTACCGAGGTGCTCGACGCCGACCTCTGCGTGCCGGCCGTCGGACAGGGCGTGATCGGCATCGAGTGCCGCGAGGACGACGCCCGCAGCCGCGACGTGCTGGCGGCGCTGCACCACGAGGACTCCTTCGTGCGCCTCTCGGCCGAGCGCGCCTTCGCCCGGGCGCTGGACGGAAGTTGCCACTCGCCGATCGCCGCGCACGCGACGCTGGCCGCGGGCTCGCTCACCCTGCGCGGCTTCGTCGGCGCACCCGACGGGACCGAGGTGTACCGCGACAGCATCGCGGGTCCGGCCGCCAGCGCGGACGATCTGGGCCTCGCGCTCGCCCGCCGCATGCAGGCCGCGGGTGCCGGCGCGCTGCTCGAGCGCCTGCGACTCGAGGCCGTTCCGCCACCGTGACCTTGCCGCTCGCAGGCCTCGCGGTGGTCGTGACGCGACCTGCGCGCCAGGCGGCGCGTTTCATCGAGCGGCTGCGTGAACACGGAGCCGCAGGCATTGCCTTCCCGGCGCTCATGATCGAACCCGCGACGCTCGATGCCGCGGCGCGTACCGCGCTCGTGCCGGACGCGTTCGACTGGGTCGTCTACACCAGCGCAAATGCTGTGGAGCACTCGCTCCCGCAGATCGGGCGGCCCGAGCGGGCCCGGGTCGCCGCAATCGGCCGTGCGACGGCACGGGCGCTCGCGGACGCGCGCATCCGGGTGGACGCAGTGCCCGCGTCGGGCGCCGACTCCGAGAGCCTGCTCGCGTTGCCGGAGTTCGCGGAGGTACGCGCGCGGCGGATCCTGATCGTCAAGGGCGTCGGCGGCCGCGACGCGCTGCGCGCGGGATTCGCCGAGCGGGGCGCCGTGGTGCGCACGGCCGAGGTCTACCGCCGCGCGCAGCCGGTGCCGTCGGCCGAAGCACTGCTGGCGCTCGACCATGCCCGCGAGTCCGCGTCGGTCGTCGTGTCGGTGACCAGCGTGGAAGTACTCGAATCGCTGCTCGCCATCGCGCCCGGCGCACGCTACCCGTGGCTGCGCGACGTCCCGCTGCTCGTGCCGGGCGAGCGGGTCGCGGCGGAAGCTCGCCGCCTGGGGTGGCGCGGCCAGGTAGTCGTCGCCCGAAGCGCCGAGGACGAGGCGATGCTCGATGCGCTGAAACTTCGTCCTCCGGGCGAAGGCGCGATAGCGCCTGCGTGATACGATCCGCGGGAGTCCGGGGCGCGCCCGCGCGAAGCCGATGTCCGCCGAAATCGAATCCCTGTCCAGTGACATGAACTCCCGCCGCACGGGCGGCGGCGCGAGCCCGATGCTGTTCGTGCTGGCCGTGCTGGCCCTGCTGCTCGCGATCTACGCACACTGGCGATTCAGCCAGTTCGACGACCGCATCGACCGCGTACGCCGGCAGGCAGTGGAGCTGCGTGCGTCGCGTGATCGCCTGGCGGGCCAGGTCTCGACGCTCAACGCCCGACTCGACACCTCGCAGAACGCGCTGCGTTCCGAGCTGCGCGAACTGAAGGAATTGCCCGCGCAGCTCGCGGTGCTCGGGCGCGGCGTCGAGGAGCTGAAAGCCCGCACCGAGGCGCCCCAGCGCGCATGGGCGCGCGCGGAGGCGCTGTACCTGCTCGACCTCGCCGAGCGACAGCTCTACCTGGATCGCGACGTGGGCACGGCGATCGCGGCCATGGAAGCGGCCGATGCGCGGCTCGCGGCGCTCAAGGACCCGGCGATGACCGAGGTGCGGCGCCTCCTGGCCCAGGACCTCGCGGCACTGCGCGCGGTGCCCCTGCCGGACATGCCCGCCATACTGGCGCGGATCGCGGCGCTCGAGGACACCGTGCCCACGCTGCCGGTGCTCGGCGTGCCCGTGACCAGGGGATCGCAGGCCGACACGGCACCGGAGCCCACCGGCGCGTTCCGGCGCGCACTGCATCGCATTGCCGACGCGCTGGCCGGCCTCGTGTCGTTCAGGAGAGTGGATCCGGCGACCTCGCGGCTGGTCACGCCGGTAGAACAGTCCCTGCGCAAGCAGCACCTCGAACTGCTGCTGTTCGCCGCGCGCGTCGCGGCCATGCAACCCGACGGTGCGGCCTATACGCAGTCACTGCAGGCCGCGGGCACCTGGCTCACGGAATTCTTCGACCCCTCCTCGCCCGGGGTCGTGGCCGCGCAGGCGGAAATCGCAGCGCTGCGCAGCGCGAACGTCGAGCCGGCGCGACCGGCGATCGGCGCGGCGGCCCGCCAGTTGCAGCTGGTGACGCACGGGGGCGCGACGGTGCCATGAAGGGCGCCGTGATCGTGGTCCTGGCGCTCGTGGGCGGAGGGCTGCTCGCCCAGTTCCTGCTCGATGACCCGGGCTACGTGGCCATCCGCGCGGGCCGGTCGCTGGTCGAGACGACCTTGCCCATGTTCCTGCTGCTGCTCGGCGCCGCCCACCTCACGGCGCGCGTCGTCAGCCGCGCGGCGGGGGCCCGCCGACGGCTCGCGGACCTGCGCACCGAGAGACGCCGCCGACGCGCCCGCAGCGACACCGGGCGCGGACTCCTCGACCTCGCCGCCGGCAACTGGCGCAGCGCAGAGGAACTTCTCTCGCGGTCCGCGACGGATGCGGATTCGCCGACCGCCAACTACCTGGTCGCGGCGCGCGCGGCGGACCTGCAGGACGCCATCGACCGCCGCGACAAGTGGCTCGCACACGCGCAGGAAAACGCGCCCGAGGAACGGGCGGCGGCACTCGTCACGCTGGCCGAGATGCAGATCAGGCGTGGGCAGAACGAAGCGGCCGTGCAGACACTCGAGCAGCTCGACGCGTCGGGCGACCTGAACTCGCGTGGCCTCGAGCTCCTCGGGCATCTCTACCCGAAGCTCGGTCGCGGCGACCGGTTGCTGGCGCTCGCACCGCGCCTCAGGAGCGCAAAGGAACTGCCCGCGGCACAGGTGAACGAGCTCCTGGCCCAGGTGCAGCTCGAGGAAATCCGCGCCGCGGGCGATGCTGCCGACCAGTCGCGCCTCGAGAAGGCGTGGTCGGGCCTGTCGCGCGGCGTGCGGAAATTGCCGTCGTCGATCGTGACCTACGCGCGGGCCGCGATGACCTGCAGGGATCACCCGACGGCCGAGAAAGTCCTGCGCGAACTCATCGAGGAGCAGCCGGACTCGGCGGCCGTCCGGCTGTACGGTGAACTGGTGCTCCCCGACCCGCTCGTGCCGCTGGAGCGCGCGGAGGCCTGGCTGCGCAAGCGGCCCGAGGACGCCGAGCTGCTCGCGAGTTGCGCGCGGCTCTGCCTGCGCGCGGACCTCGTCGGCAAGGCGCGCAGCTACCTCGAGGCCAGCCTCGCTCGACGACCGAGCTCCGAGAACAGCCTGATCCTCGCCGAACTGCTCGAGCAGATCGGCGAGGGCGCGAGGGCCGCGGAGTGCCTGCGCAAGGCCGTGACCCTGTCGGTGGGTCGCCGGCCCAACGTGCCGCGGGTGCGGCTCAGGCGGCGCTGAAGACCCGTCAGGATCGCGCGCCCTTCGCGCCCATTTTCGCGAGCGTGTCCGGCGCGTAGTCGAACGAGTCGAAGTGGAGCTGCTCACGCGGCAGGCCGGCAGCCACCGTGCGCGAACGGATGACGTCGATCATCGCGGGCGGGCCACTCGCGTAGACGTCGAAGCGCGCAATGTCCGGGTGGTCTGCGAGCGCTGCCTCGTGCACCAAGCCCGCGCGCATGCCCGCGCCCGAAGCGGCGGCGTCCGACAGGACCGGGATATAGCGGAAGCCGGGGCGCTCCCGTTCCAGGCCGCGCAGCCACTCGTGCTCGTAGAGCCCGGCGGAATCGCGCACACCCCAGTAAAGGGTCACCTGCCGCCGGTCGCCGGTTGCCACGAGCTGCCGCAGCATGGCCCTGAGCGGCGCGTATCCCGTGCCGCCACCCACCATGAGCGCAGGTCGTGGGGATTCCGCCCGCAACCAGAACTGCCCGAGCGGCCCCTCGATGCGCAGCAGCGCACCGGGACGCAGGCTGTCGAAGAGCCGGGCCGTGAACCCGGTCGTGGATGCGCGACGCACGTGCAGCTCGAGCAGCCGGCCGTCCGCCGGCGCGCTCGCGATCGAGAAGCTTCGGCGCCGGCCTTCCGACAGCATCACGTCCAGGTACTGCCCCGCACGGTAGTGCAGCTCCTCGACCGCAGGCAGTCGCAGGAAGACCGCCATCACGTCCGGGGCGAGCTGCTCCTTTCGCTCGATGCGGCACGGCAGGCTCTTCACCTCGACCTCGGGCGCAGGGCGGACTTCCCGCGCCTCGACGCGCAGGTCCGACAGCGCCCGAGCCTGGCAGAGCAGCGCGAAACCGGCGCCCGCCTCTTCCGCCGTGATCCCCGGAGGCCGCTCGCCCGCGTACGCGACCTCGCCGTCCAGGATCCGCGCGAGGCAGGACGCGCAGTGACCACCCTTGCAGCTGTGCGGCAGGTTGAGCCCGGCACGCAGCGCGCCGGCGAGTACCGGCTCGCCGCTCTCGACGGTGAAATCCTGGCCCGACGGAACGAGCGTGACCTGCGGCATGTGCGAAGGATGCCACGAAGATCCGGGCCGCGCGGCGCCGCACGCGCCGCGTATCCTAGGCGGCATGGATCGCACCTTGCTCATCGCGGGCTGCGGCTACGTCGGTCGCCGGCTGGCGATGCGGCTCCTGGAGTCGTGGCAGGTCGTTGCGCTCGCGAGATCACCGCCGATGCTCGCGGAGCTGCGCGCGCAGGGCAGCGACACGATCTGTGCCGACCTCGACGCGGACCCGCCATCCCCGGCCCTGCGCCGGATTCCCCCGGGTGCCGCCGTGGCCTACCTCGCACCTCCGCCCGCGTCCGGCGCAGCGGACCCGCGTCTCGAGCGATTCCTCGCAGCACTGGGGCCTGCGCTGCCATCGGTGCTCCTGTACATGAGCACGACCGGCGTCTACGGCGACACGGGCGGTGCCGCGGTCGACGAGACGAGCCCGGCCGCACCCACGAACGACCGCTCGCGCCGCCGGCTTGCGGCCGAACGAGCCGCGACCGCGTGGTGCGGCGACCGCGGCGTGCGCTCCGTGGTGCTGCGCGTTCCCGGAATCTACGGGCCCCACCGACTGCCGCTGGAACGGCTGGGCCGCGGTGAGCCCGCGCTCCGTCCGGAAGACTGCGGGCCCGGCAACCGCATCCACGTGGACGATCTCGTCGCCGCCTGCATCGCGGCCATCGAGCAGCCAGTGAGCGGTGTCTTCAACGTGGGCGACGGCGATCACGCGAGCACGACCGGGTTCCTGCAGGAGACAGCGAGCCTCGCCGGCCTGCCGCCGCCCCGCCTCGTCTCGCTGGCCGAGGCGCAGGGCCAGGTGAACCCGGGGCTGCTCGAGTTCCTCGTCGAGTCGCGCCGAGTCCTCACGCGGCGCATGCGCGAGGAACTCGGCGTGGCCCCGCGCTACGCGAGCCTCGCATCAGGAATTGCGGCGAGTCTCGAGGAAATGCGCGCGCAGGCGCGTTGAGCGTCGGATATCCTTGCGCGTATGCGGCTCGCCTTCACGAAGATGCATGGACTCGGCAACGACTTCATCGTCTTCGACGCCGCCGGCCCGGACGAAGTGCCCTCCTCCGCAACCCTGCGCCGCCTCGCGGACCGTCGCACGGGCATCGGCTTTGACCAGGCGCTCGTCCTCGAACCGCCGCGACGCGCCGGAACGGACCTCTACTACCGCATCTTCAACGCCGACGGCTCCGAGGTCGAGCAGTGTGGCAATGGTGCGCGCTGCATCGCGCGCCTCGTGGCGACGCGGGCCTCGCGCCGGGACCGGCCGCTGTTGATGGACAGCCCCGGCGGCCTCGTCGAGGCACGGTTGCGGCGCGACGGGTCGGTCTCGGTCGCGATGGGCGTGCCGGACTTCGCGCCGGCGGCGCTGCCGTTCGCGGCCGAGCACGAGGCGCCGAGCTACCACCTCGACCTGCCCTCGGGGCCGGTCGAGTTCGGCGCGGTGTCCATCGGCAATCCGCACGCCGTGATTCGCGTGAGATCCGTGGACGATGCTCCGGTGGACAGCGTTGGACCCGCGATGGAGAATCACGCGCGCTTTCCGCGGCGGGTGAACGTCGGCTTCCTGGAGATCGTCGCGCCTGACCATGTGCGGCTGCGCGTGTTCGAGCGGGGCGCCGGCGAAACGCAGGCCTGTGGCACGGGAGCGTGCGCGGCCGTCGCGGTCGCGCGAAGACATGGACCGCTCGCCGAGGAAGTCCGCGTGGACCTGCCCGGCGGTCGGCTTACGGTGCAGTGGCCGGGTCCGGGCGAACCGATCTGGCTCACGGGACCGGCGGAGACGGCCTTCGAAGGCCAGGTGGACGTCCCGGACGTCGCGCAGGGGAGAGCAACGTGAACAAGCAACCGATACGCGGCGTCGAGCCGGAATCGATCGCCGACGAGCAGGTCGGCGATTACCTCGTGGCGCACCCGGAGTTCTTCGAGCGCCATCCCGGCGTGCTCGCGCGCCTGCGGCTCCCGCACCAGCGCGGCAGCGCCGCCGTCTCGCTGGTCGAGCGGCAGGTACTGGTGCTCCGCGACAAGCACGGCGCGCTCGAGCAGAAGCTCCACGAGCTCATCGAGAACGGCCGCACCAATGACGCCATCGCGGACCGCATGCATCGCCTGACGCGCCGCCTGCTGCGCGCGCGCGACCTCGCCTCGACGCTCGTCGGGCTCGAGGCCTCCCTGCGCGAGGACTTCGGCGCCTCGCGCTGGCTGGTGCTCCTGACCGATGCCACCGTGCCCGGCCTGTCCGGCCACCAGAACCCGCACGTGCGCGTGGTGCCGAGGGGCAGCGCGGAACTCAGGATCTTCGAGTCCTTCTTTGAGTCGGGGCGGCCGCGCAGCGGCCAGATCCGCGACACGCAGCGCGATTACCTGTTCGGCGGCGACGGCGGGCCCGTGGGCTCGACCGTGCTGATCCCGCTGGGCGAGCGCGCCTCGTTCGGGTTGCTCGCCATCGCGAGCAACGACACGGAGCGGTACCTGCCGACCATGAGCACGGACTTCCTGGTGCGCATCGGCGAAATCGTCACCGAGGCAATCACGGCCCGCGCCCAATGAGCGAGGCGCTCGCAGGCGGTGTGACCCGCTTCCTGCGGAGCCTGCGCCACGAACGGCGGCTGTCGCCGCACACCGGGTCCGCCTACGCCCGGGACCTCGCAACTCTGCTCGAATACTGCGGCGAACAGGGAATCACCGCCTGGGACGGACTCGACCCGCAGCACGTGCGCAGCTTCGCCGCGCAGTGCCATCGGCGCGGGCTGGCGCCGCGCAGCGTGCAGCGTCGCCTCTCGGCCGCGCGGAGCCTGTTCCGCTACCTGATCCGCGAGGGCGAACTCGCCCGCGACCCGGCCGCCGACGTGCAGGCGCCCAAGGCCCGCAAGCGCCTGCCGGTCACGCTCGACGCCGACGCAATGGCCCGCCTGCTCGAGTTCCGCACGGACGACCGCCTCGGCGTGCGCGACAAGGCCATCATGGAGCTCTTTTATTCGTCGGGGCTGCGTCTCTCCGAGCTGCTCGGGCTGGACCTCACGGACCTCGACCTGCGCGACCGGACCGTGCGGGCGCTGGGCAAAGGCCGCAAGACGCGCATCGTTCCCGTCGGCAAGCACGCGGCCGAGGCGCTGTCGCGCTGGCTGCGCGAGAGGACGACCCTCGCGGATGTCGGGGAGACCGCCGTGTTCGTGGGCCAGAACGGCCGGCGCCTCGGCCCGCGCATCGTGCAGCGGCGCATCGCGCAGTGGGCACGGCTGCAGGGCCTGCCCGAGCACGTGCACCCGCACATGTTCCGCCACTCGTTCGCCTCGCACCTGCTCGAGTCGTCGGGCGACCTGCGCGCGGTGCAGGAACTCCTCGGCCACGCCAACATCAGCACGACGCAGGTGTACACGCACCTGGATTTCCAGCACCTTGCGCGTACCTACGACGCGGCCCACCCGCGGGCGAGAAGGAAGAGCCCGTAGTCGCAGGGCCAGCCCGCTGAAACCCGATCCATCGACGAGAGCCTTGACGCGCCCATGAGCGACCCGCGCCCCACCGACATCCGCCTGCGCACGCGATCGCGCGTGCTCGAGATCACCTTCGACGACGGCGAGCGGCACGAGCTGCCATTCGAATACCTGCGCGTGTACTCGCCTTCGGCCGAGGTGCGCGGCCACGGGCCGGGCCAGGAGACGCTGCAACTCGGCAAGCACGAGGTCGGGGTCAAGGCGGTCGAACCGGTCGGCAGCTACGCGGTCCGGATCGTCTTCGACGACGGGCACGACACCGGCCTCTACACCTGGGGCTACCTGCAGGAACTGGGCCGCACGCGCGCGGAGAAGTGGCAGCGCTACCTCGACCGGCTGGCAAAGCTGGGGCTTCCCTATCCGACACCGGTGCCGGCGAAGCGGCCGGGCTGAGGGCGTCGCGCCGGACGGGGCGCCGCGTCCCGGGAGCGTCACACTGGCCGGAGCGCGAGTCGTGCCGGGCAGGATCTGCCGGAATGGGGGGCGCGCTGGCCGGGGTTCTATTTCCCGGGGGCGTCGCGCCGCAGGGACGCGGCGCGCGAGCCCCCAGGGATGGGTTCACGGCGTCCCCCGGGAAGTAGAACCCCAGCCGGCACGGCGCTCCTCAGGAAGCCGCACCCTGCCCGGCACGACCCGCACTCCGGCCAGTCCCGCCCGGCACGTGGAGCGCGCGAACGGGCCGCGAACGGCCCGCACCCGACCGCGTAGAATGGCGGCCCCATGAGCGAAGCAGACCCCAAGACGCCGGCCCCGGGCGCGCCCGGCTCCGTGGACTTCGGCTACCGGCAGGTCCCGGTCGCCGAAAAGGCGGTCCGCGTCCGCGAGGTCTTCGACTCGGTCGCGGACAAGTACGACCTGATGAATGACCTGATGTCCGCGGGCGTGCATCGCCTGTGGAAGCGGTTCGCGCTGTCGCAGACGGGCCTGCGGCCGGGACAGTCGGCGCTGGACGTCGCCGGAGGCACCGGCGACATCGCCGCGGGCATGGCCACGCAGGTCGGCGAGGAAGGCCTCGTCGTGCTATCGGACATCAACGCCGCCATGCTCCAGGTCGGCCGCGACCGGCTGCTCGACCGCGGGCTGATCCGCAACGTGCGTTTCTCGCTCGCGAACGCCGAGCGCCTGCCCTTCGCCGACGAGAGCTTCGACTGCGTGACCATCGCCTTCGGGCTGCGCAACGTGACCGACAAGCCCGCGGCGCTGGCGTCGATGCGACGGGTGCTCAAGCCCGGCGGACGGGTGCTGGTGCTCGAGTTCTCGAAGCCCGTCTTCCCGGGGCTGAAGCCCGTCTACGACGTGTATTCCTTCAACGTGCTGCCCTGGCTCGGCCGCAGGGTGGCAGGGGACCCGGACAGCTACCGCTACCTCGCCGAGTCGATCCGCCGCTTTCCCGACCAGGAGACGCTGCTCACGATGATGCGCGAGGCGGGACTCGAGGACTGCCGTCACCACAACCTGAGCGGCGGCATCGTCGCGCTGCACCGCGGATTCCGCTACTGACATGCTGCTCGAGCGCCTCGAGGAAGCCCTGAACCGCAACGTCGCGGAGTCGCGCAAGGCGCAGGCGCTGTGCAGACAGCTCGACGGGCGGGTCGTGTCGCTCGCCGTCACGGGCACGCCGCTCGAGTTCTACTTCAAGGCGCAGGACGGGCGGCTGTCGCTGTCGCCGCGGCACGAGGGCACGGCGGACGCGAGCCTGTCCGGAACGCCGATCGCGCTCCTCGCCCTCGCGGGCCCGCGCGCCGAAGGTGCGTTGCGCGGCGGCGGCGTGCGCATCGAGGGCGACGCGGAGGTCGCGCAGAAGTTTCGCGACCTGCTCGGGCACGCGCAGCCGGACGTCGAGGAGGAACTCGCGCGCGTGATCGGCGACGTCGCGGCCCGCAACCTCGCGAACCTCGCGCGCGGATTCCTCGACTTCGGCCGCAAGGCCGGCCAGTCGCTCGCCGGAAACGTCTCGGAGTACCTGCAGGAGGAAGGCCGCGACCTGCCGACGCGCACGGAAGCCGAGGAATTCCTCGCCGACGTGGACCGCCTGCGCGACGACGTGGAGCGCCTCGAAGCCCGCCTGGCGCGCCAGGAGTCCCGCGGCGCGGCGCCCGGCGCGAAGCGCGCTCGCCGGCAAGGCCAGGGTGACTAGTGGCGGTCCGCGCCACCCGCCTCTTCACTAACCGCTAACCGCCAGTCACTGATCACTTCCCCATGCGTCTCCGCGTCATCGGTCGCCTGCTCCAGATCCAGCGCGTGCTCGTGCGCCACGGGCTCGACGAGATCGTCCTCGCGACGCACCTCTTCCGGCCGTTCCGTTACGTCTTCTACCTGTCGCCGGCGACGTGGTTCGAGCGCCGCCGCGGCGGTTCGCGTGGCGAACGCATCCGGCTCGCACTCGAGGAGCTGGGGCCGATCTTCGTGAAGTTCGGCCAGGCGCTGTCCACGCGCCACGACCTGTTGCCGGGCGACATCGCCGAGGAGCTCGAGAAGCTGCAGGACCGCGTGCCGCCGTTCCCGGGCATCGAAGCCCGCGCGATCGCCGAGCGCGCCTACGGCCGCCCGCTCAGCGAGGTGTTCGAGGAATTCGACGAGCAGCCGCTCGCTGCCGCCTCCGTCGCGCAGGTCCACCTCGCGAAGCTGCGCACCGGCGAGGAGGTCGTCGTCAAGGTGATCCGTCCGGGCGTGCGCGAGAAGATCGAGCGCGACCTGGAAGTGATGTACGCGATCGCGCGCCTCGCGCTCGATTACGCCGCCGACGGCCATCGCCTGCGGCCCGTCGAGGTCGTGCAGGAGTACGAGAAGACGATCCTCGACGAACTCGACCTGATGCGCGAGGCGGCGAACGCCGCGCAGCTCAAGCGCAATTTCGCCGGCTCCGAACTGCTGTACGTGCCCGAGGTGTACTGGGATTACTGCCGCCCCGAGGCCATGGTGATGGAGCGCATCCACGGCGTCATCGTCAGCGACCTCGCGGAACTGCGACGCCGCGGCACGAACATCCAGCGGCTCGCGGAAAACGGCGTCACGATCTTCTTCACGCAGGTGCTGCGCCACAATTTCTTCCACGCCGACATGCACCCGGGCAACATCTTCGTGCAGCTCGAGGACCCGGAGTACCCGAAGTACTGCGCGGTGGACTTCGGCATCGTGGGATCGCTGGACGTGCGCGACCAGCACTACCTTGCCGAGAATTTCCTGGCGTTCTTCGATCGCGACTACCACCGCATCGCGCAGCTGCACGTGGACTCGGGCTGGGTGCCCGCCGGAACGCGCGTCGAGGAGCTGGAGGCGGCGGTGCGCACGGTGTGCGAACCCATCTTCAACAAGCCGCTGTCGGAGATCTCCTTCGGCCAGGTGCTGCTCAGGCTGTTCGAGACGGCACGACGGTTCGAAATGAAGGTGCAGCCGCAGCTCATCCTGCTGCAGAAGACGCTGCTGCAGATCGAGGGCCTCGGGCGCCAGCTCTATCCGCAGCTCGATCTGTGGAAGACGGCGCAGCCGATCCTCCGGGACTGGGCGGCGGACCGGCTGAGCGGGCGAACCCTCGCCGAGCAGCTGCGCAGGCAACTGCCGGACCTGAGTGAGGCGCTGCGCACGCTGCCGCAGGTGCTGCAGCAGTTCCTGCAGCAGGCCTCGGAAGGCAAGTTCCGCCTGAAGATCGAGCAGCCGGGCATCGAGCACGTACGCGCCGAGATTCGCGCGAGCGCGCGGCGACGCGACGCGACGATCGTATCCGCGACCGCGCTGCTCGGCGGCCTCGTGTGGCTCGCGATCGGGGTCTCGCCGTGGCCCGGCGTGGTGCTCTGCGCGGCAGGGCTGATGGGAACGATGGTGGCGCGCAGGAACTGAGGAAGGCGGGTAGTGAGTAGCGGATAGCGGATAGTCGGAGTGAAGAGCGGCCGGTGCGGCCTGCTTCTTCACCTATCCGCTACTCACTATTCACTATCCGCTCTCCGTAGTTCGATCCACGTCGCAAGCGCCCGCGCGCAAAGCTCGCCGTCCTGGTCGAAGATCGCGGTTCCAGCGCGGTGCCGGCGTCCTTCGGAAGTCAGTTTCCAGCCGATGACCGTGCAGGACTCGCCGACGTGAACGCGGCGATCGACGTGCGCGTGCATCTCCCCGAGCACCATGGTGCGGCGGCCCGCGCAGACGGCGAAGTAGCCCGGACAGTCGAGCGCAGCCCAGTGAAATTCGACCGCGACCTTGCCGTCGCCCGCGTCGAGATCGTCGGCCGGAAGCCACGGCGCTGCGACGATGCCGGTCTCGAGCATTCCCGGAAAGATCCTGAGCCCGTCGCCGCGCCGGCGATGCGGCCCGCACACGAAGCAGTCGGGAAAGGGGTGGTGGTTGAACCCGGGATAGTGCTGGGACGCCCAGACCGCCTGCACATACGGCGGCGGCGGCGGCACCTCGAGCACGAGCCGCGCGGGCGTGCCGAGCGCAACCGGGCCGGCGCCTGACGCGAGCTCCCACTCCCCGCCCTCGCGCGCGGAGAGGGTCAGCGCCTCGTCGAGCGGAGGCGGCGCGAGCAGCCGCACCCTCAAGTCCGCGCCGGCGGCCACGGCAAGCGCGCCGCAGGTATAGCCGCCGTTCGCGGAACCCGGCGGCCCGTTGTAGCGATGCTCTATCGTGAGAGTCTTCACGGGTCCCCCGGACCGGGCTCCGCAGGCCCGGTGCAGTTCCAGCATTCGGAAAACTGTGCCTCGATCCGTTCGCCGCAGCGTGGACAGGTCCACGCGTCGCCGCTCGGCCGCGCCTGGAGCGCAACTTCAAGGAGCCCGCGCGCCCGCAGTTCCTGGCCCGGCTCGCGGATCCACAGTTCCGGCCAGCACTCGACGAACGGGATCTCGCCGATCACGCCGGACAGCCGGTCGTTCCTGACGATGCAGGCGATCCCTTCGCTCTCGAGCAGGTTGCGCAGGTGCGCAATCTCGATCGCGGATTCGGCGGTATGGACCCTGCGCATTGCGTGCGGCGAGGACGCTCAGCCGCGCCAGAACCGGTCCATCTCGAGATAGGTGAACGACACCGACCAGCCGATCAGCACGAAGCCGGTGAGGCTCTCCATTCCGGTCAGGAAGCGGATGTTGCCCATCGGCGTGATGTCGCCCAGGCCCAGCGTCGTGTAGCACACGGCCGAGTAGTACACGTGGTCGAACAGGCCGAGGGCGTGCGATGCGACGAGCTGGCCGTGCGTCGGGTCGCGGGTGAGCGCGTAGTACCCGAGGCCGAAGACGAAGATCTCGACCGAGTGGATCACCAGGATCGTGAAGATCATGACGAGGATGCGCGGCCGCGGGCGGATGCGGATGCGCTTCAGCCGCCCGGTCAGCTGCGAGAGCGCCTCGTAGTGGAGCAGCACGCAGGCGATCGCCAGCGCCAGCGTGGAAACGCCGACGATGGCGAGAGAGTGATAGTCCAGTGCGTTCATGTCCCGGGCCGTGCTGCCGCTGCCGGCCGGCCGATGCGCCGGCCTACGCGGGACACCTTACTGCCCCGCGCGCGTCCGCGATAGGCCCGTCCACCGCGAGCACGAAGCGCGTGTAGATCTCGGGCAGTCGCTCGAGCACCTGGGCCTTGCCCAGCATGTCGCTGGCCGCAACGGCGCTGCGCAGTACGGGCAGTGTGAGTGCCTCGAGCGCAACGGACGACACCGGCCAGTAGCTGAGATGCCAGGGCTCGATCCCGGCGCCGCTGCCGGCCGAGGCATACGGCCGGTAGAAGCCGAACCGCGCCATGTTTGCGTCGAGCCATCCGTCGAGCCTGGCGAACACCCCGTCCGTGGCGTACTCGGCCGGCACGAGCTGCACCTGGTATCCGGGCGGCATCGAGGCCGCATCGATCACGTCCAGGTCGGAGCCCCAGTGGTGGCGGCTACCGCCCGGAATCGCGGACCAGCAGAGGATCGCATCCATCTTGCGCGCATCGTCGAGCACCGCCGGATCGATCGGCCGGCCGCCGCGGTCCAGCAGCGGGCGCTCGCCGCGCCACTTCCGGTTCCACAGGAGCACCTGGCGGTCGAAGTCCCGGAAGCTCGACACCGCGACCAGGTCGATGCCGGCCACGGTGGCCGCGTCGCGCATCGCGAGGAAGGACGTGACGGCCTCGACGTGCAGCACGCAGCGCGGGTGCTCGAGCTCCACCACGTGCGTCCGGGCGCGGCCGGTCAGTTCGAGTTCATTCATGCGCGAGGCCCCCGGGTCGCAAGCATACCGGAGCCGGCACCGTGCTGATGCGGCCAGGCCCCCGAAGTGTCGGAAAATTTTCCAGTTTCTCAGGCGCTTGGCGTCGCCTCGGCTATCGCCGCGGCGCCGCGCCGGGTCTATGATGCCGAGGAGGCCGGGGCAGGCAGAACAAGAACTCGGTCGGGCAGGCTTGAGCTGGCGGGAAACCCAGGCGGCACATGCGCGGGATTCGTCTAAGGCACCGTTACGTGCTCACGATCGTCATGGTCGGCGTGCTGCTCACTGCGGCCGCCACGACGGTCGTGGTTGTCACCGAGCGCCAGGAAGCGCAGCACATAAGCGCGTCGCTGGCGCAGGCGGCCGAGCTGCAGGCGACCGACCCCGCCGCTGCGCTCGCCGTCATGCAGCGCGAAGGCGAGTACCTGCTCGCGGACGTCCACCCGGGCCGGATCCTGATGGTGGTCGTTGCGGGCCTCCTGCTTACGCTGCTCGCCGGATCGATTACCTGGAAACTCATCTCGCGCATCGAGCGCGCGATCGCATCCCTCGTACACAGCGCTGAGCTCATCGGCGGCGGGCACCAGGCGGGTGCAGTCACGGCGAGCGGCGTGCGCGAGATCGCCGACATCGAAGACGCCCTGGAGCGCATGCGCCAGGAGCTCGCCAGCACCACGATTTCGCGGGACTACCTGGGCATCCTGCTGAACAGCATGAGCGACGCCGTGCTGGTCACGGGGCCCGACGGCCGCGTGCGTACCGCGAACCGTGCGGCCGAGGAACTGCTCGGATACGAATCCGGGCAGCTCGCCGGGCTCGAGCTCGCTTCGCTCATTGCGGACGGGCACCGTGCGGCCTTCGACCCGGCCCGCATCCTCACCGCACCCGGCGAGACCGTGGTGAGCAGCTCGCGCGGACAGACCATCCCGGTGTCCGTGACCGCCTCCGCGATCTCGAGCGACGATCCGCGCTTCCAGGGCGGCATCTTCGCGCTGCGCGACATCACGGATCGCAAGCGGTCGGAGCGGCGCATACGCTACCTGGCGCGCTTCGACGCGCTCACCAAGATGCCGAACCGGATGCAGTTCCAGCACCTGCTGCACCAGGCGATCACGCGCGCGCTGCGCCAGGGCCGGTCGCTCGTGCTGCTGTACCTGGACCTCGACAACTTCAAGGAGATCAACGACACCTTCGGCCACGAGGCCGGGGACCGGGTCCTCGAGACGCTGAGCGAACGCCTCGGGCGCATCCTGCCGGGAGAGTCGGTCGTCGGTCGCCTGGCCGGGGACGAGTTCGCCGTGTTCGCCGAGACGTCGGACGTCGAGCGCGACCGGCACGAACAGGCCGCGTCGCTGGCGCGGATGCTGCTCACGGAGATCGCGCGGCCGCAGCACGTCGACGAGCACGAACTCGAGGTCACCGCGAGCATCGGCGTCGCCGCGTGCCCGGCGGACGGCGACAACGTCATCGACCTCATCCGCAACGCCGATGCGGCGATGTACCACGCGAAGCGCGCCGGCCGGAACTGCCACGTGTTCTACGCGCCGGAGATGAACGCGGCGGCGGTCGAGCGGCTGCTGCTGAAGGGCAAGCTCAGGCGCGCGCTCGGGCGTGACGAGTTCGTGCTGCGCTACCAGCCCAAGGTCGAGCTCGCGAGCGGGCTGGTGGTCGGCTCGGAAGCGCTGCTGCGCTGGCGGCTGCCGGGACACGGCGAGATCGCGCCGGCCCAGTTCATCCCGCTGGCCGAGGAATCGCGCCTGATCCTCGACATCGGCGCGTGGGTGCTGAACCAGGTGTGCAGCGACTACGCGGCCTGGCAGCGGCGCGTGGCGGACCCCGGACTCGTGGCGATCAACCTCTCGCTCAAGGAACTGGGCCAGGCGAGCTTCATCCCGCGCTGCCGGTCGGTGTTCGAGAAGCACGGCGTGTCGCCCAGCCGCGTGGAACTCGAGATCACCGAGACGACGCTGATGATGGACGCCGAGCGCACCCTGCCGCTGCTCGGCGAGCTGCGCGCCATGGGCGTGCACCTGTCCATCGACGACTTCGGCACGGGCTACTCGAGCCTGAGCGCGCTGCAGCAGTTCCCGATCGGCACGCTCAAGATCGACCAGTCATTCGTACGCAACGCGGCCACCGACCCGGACGACGCGACGATCGTGCGGACGATCATCGAGATGGGACGCAGCCTCCGCCTGCAGGTGCTGGCGGAAGGCATCGAGACCGAGGAGCAGCGGGCGTTCCTGCTGCGGGCCGGCTGTCAATACGGACAGGGACGCCTGTTCGGCGAGCCGATGACGGCCGACGACTTCCTGGAGACCATGCTGAGGCAATCCACGGGACAGCATCCCGTCCTGCGCATCCCGGCCTGAGGGCCAACTCGGTACCGACCGGCTGAATCCCGGGCGTTCGGCCCACGAATGGCGAGTGCGATCCTGGATGCCCACGGCGCTCATTCCGATACCGAGTCAGGACTTCGATCCAACCGAAGCGGCGGTGCCGTGGAAGACACTTCGCGCGCTCGGACACACAGTCGTGTTTGCGACACCCAACGGGAAACCCGGGCGGGCCGACGAGCGCGTCCTCACGGGTCGGGGGTTCGGCGTGCTTGCGCGCGTGTTGATGGCCGATGCGAACGGTCGACTGGCGTATTCCGAGATGGCGTCGAGTCCGGAGTTTCTGCATCCGATTCGCTGGTCCGAGGCGCGGGTCTCCGACGTCCAGGGACTCCTGCTCCCGGGTGGACACGCTCCCGGAATGAAACCCTATCTCGAGTCTGAAGTCCTGCAATCCCTGGTTGCGGCCGCGTTTGCCGCACGGCTGCCGGTGGCCGCCATCTGTCACGGCGTGGTGCTTGCGGCGCGATCGCGTGCGGCCGGTGATCGGTCGGTGCTCTACGGCCTGAGGACCACTGCGCTCACGAAGCCGATGGAGCTCACGGCGTGGTCATTGACCTGCGCCTGGCTCGGCAATTACTACCGCACGTATCCGACAACGGTCGAGGACGAGGTCGCGGGCGCACTCGCGGCGCCCGGGGACTTTACCCGCGGGCCCACGAGCTCGAAGCGGGACACGCCCGATCGCCTCGAGGTCGGGTTCACGGTGCGGGACGGCCAGTATCTTTCGGCGCGGTGGCCGGGGGACGCGCACCGTTTCGCAGCCGAGTTTGCCGGGATGCTGGCGGCAGCGCTAGGGTCCAGGCACGCGCCCGCAGCGAGCCGGGCCGGCTCCGATTCCCTCAGAGCCGGATCAGCTAGTTCTTCCACGCGGCGCGGCCGCGATGAGAATGCTGTGACGCATGGCAGGCACTCGCGGTTCGGGTTGTCAGGTGGCAGGTCGTGAGGAGTGTATCGCTGGACGGCGCGTTGCGATCTCATCACAATGCGCGCCACGCGTGCGGTCAATCGCGCGCGGTCGCTCCGCTGCGTCGCATCTCATCAACAACGGGATTAGTCCACGACGCAGCGGGGCGAGACTTTCCAGTCTTTCGAATCATGGACCACACAGTCATCGCCCGGGCACTGCACATTCCAGGCGTCGCGCCGTGGATCAGCCGTGTTGGCTTCGTGACGACCGTGCTGCTGCCCGCGGGCCTCTTGTGCCTGGCCTATGAGCCGCTCGCCGTGGCCCAGACCGCACACGAGCACCAGCACGCCGGTGCTGCCGTGGCCAGTCTTCAGCTCGATGCTGGCCGCAAATGGGCGACCGACGCCTCGCTGCGCTCAGGCATGGCGGGCATCCGCGGCGAATTCGATGCGGACCATCCGGCGATTCACGCCGGCGAGGAAACCGACGCACAGTACGCAGCGCTCGCGGATCGCATCCAGTCGCAGGTGAACTCGATCGTTGCAGACTGCCATCTGCCGGCAGAGGCCGATGCCAACCTGCATTACGTGATTGTCGATCTTTCCCAAGGGACTCTTCTGATGCGGGGCCAGGATCCAGCCCGCACGCGGCACGACGGGGCGGCGCTGGTGCACGGTGCGTTGATTGCCTATGGGAAGTATTTCGACGATCGGGACTGGGTGGCCGAGCCGGCGATGAAGCACTGAGAATCATCGTGCCGGTGGCTGCCTGCCGGGGCTGACGAGGAGATCAGCCGTGTCTGACTACATTCTGCCAGGGCTCGTCATCGCGTTTTTCGCATGGCGGATCCTGTCAGCGTTCCTGGCGCGGCGTCGCATCCCTGCCCTGCTCAAGGAAGGCGCTCAGGTCGTGGATGTGCGGAGTCCCGAGGAATTCTTCGCCGGGCACGCGCAGTGCGATGGCCGGCCGGAAGCTGCGCCGCCTCGGCTTCAATCGACTGCTCAATGCCGGTTCCTGGCGCAACCTGCCCTGACGGACCTGCACGGCTGCGGGGGCAAGGAGTGACGCGGCTGCCCTGCCCAGTGTCGCGACCGTGTTGCAGGCATCACCGCGCACTGGCGCTCATGATCGTCACGCCACGATTGCTCGCCGGGCCATCCTTGGCCGGACAGCAGGCTGTTGAAGGCTGTTCTTCAACAGCCCACTGAGATCCGACGCAGGTGAAGGCTCAGGCCTTCGCGGCGTCCTTCAGCTTCTTCATCGGACGCACCTTCACCTTCACCGTCGCCGGCTTGGCCTTGAAGATCGTGGGCTCGCCGGTGAAGGGATTGATGCCCTTGCGCGCCGGCTTCGCCGCAACGTTGGTGACGGTGATCTTCAGCAGGCCCGGAAGCATGAAGGTGCCGGCGCCCTTCCTGCCGATCGAAGCGCGAATCGCGTTCTCGAGTGCGGTGAGCAGTGCGCGCACGTCCTTTGCGGCGACCTTCGCTGCATCTGCGAGGTGAGCGACCAGTGCGGACTTGGTCAGCACGCTCTTGATCGATTGCGGGGCCTTCGGGGCAGCCTTGCGGGCGGGCTTCCTCGCAGGCTTCTTCGCGGATTTCTTAGCTTTTGCCATCGGGGACCATTTGACCTCGTGAGTTGATGAATGCACGGCCGGACGATTCTGGCCGCAATGCGAACGGTATGCGCATGGCGTGCGAAAGCCAAGTGGGGCGTTGGCTATTCGATGACCGCGGTGTTGATGGAATCCATCAACGGGAAGTCGGCCGAAAGATACGCGTTGCCCTGCTCCTGCAAACGACCCTGATCGGGGCCGCGACCGTCCGGTGCACCCTCACCGTAACCGGCATACAGCTTGTCCACGACCTCCATGCCTTGCACCACCTTGCCGAAGGGCGCAAAGCCCATGCCATCGAGGCGGCTGTTGTCGGCAAAGTTGATGAACAGCTGCGTGGTGCGGGTGTCCGGACCCGCGGTCGCGAACGAGACCATGCCGCGGGTGTTGGACTGCTGCGGCGGATCGTCCGGAATGTTCGCGCTGCTCCATGCCTGGCTTATCGCCGGATCGCCGTGGATGCCCCACTGGACCATGAAGCCGGAAATTACGCGGAAGAACCGGGTGCCATCGAAGAACCCGTTCTTCACGAGGTTGTAGAAGCGATCGGCGCCGTTGGGCGCCCACTCGCGATTGACCTGATGACAAAGTCGCCCTGCGAGGTCTTGAAGCGCGCCCTCGAAGGTCGCTGGGGCCGTGGCGGTATTCCTGGCGGGGTCCAGGCTCTTGCCTGCGTCGGCCGCCGCGGCAACAGGAGCACTCGGTTCGGGCGTCGGTACGACCGTCTGGGTGGCAGGCACGGACTTGAGCGGCGGGGCTTCGACGGATCCCTGGCAAGCGACCGCGGACAGGACCAGTCCCAGCGCCGCTGTGAACAGAAGGGGATTTCGGTTCCAGTGTCCGGATCTCATGGCCGCGGAGCATAGGATGGAAATCCCGTTCTTCACAAGCGACCGCGATCCGATGGCCCGCGCGCCCCCTCGGAATCCCCGGGCGCTGCGCTCAGCACACTCGTCGGGCGGCGAGGCCGTGTACCCTACACAACCATGCAGACCCCGACTGACGTTTCGGTCATTCCGCGTGATGTTCACTTCCGGACGGAGTGCGCCCGGGGGGCGGCGTGGCTGGGTGGCGATCCGGTGGCCACGGCGGTGTTCAACGCGCTGTCGCTGACGTTTCCCGACGGCGAGCGCCTGTTCATCGACTCGGTGCGCAAGTTCCGGGGTCAGCTGCAGGGCCGGCTCGTCGAGGACGTGCGGGCGTTCATCGCCCAGGAAGCCATACACTCGCGCGAGCACGCGGCCCTGAATGCGGGTCTCGATCGCCGCCACTATCCGGTCGACTGGATCGAGGCCTCGGTGCGGCGCCGCATCGCCTTCCTGCGCAGCCTGGGTCCGATGCAGATGCTGGGGGTGACCATCGCGCTCGAGCACTTCACGGCCATGCTGGCCGACATGTTCGATGGCGATCCGGAACTCTGGGACGGCACGCCGGAGGAGATGCTGCGGCTGTGGCGGTGGCACGCCATGGAGGAGACCGAGCACAAGGCCGTCGCCTTCGACGTGTTCAGCGAGGTGACGAAAGAGTGGTCGCCGCGTCGGCGCTACCTGTTCCGCGCCCGCGTGATGGCGCTGGTGAGCGTGCATTTCACCGTCAATATCAGTCGATACGCGGCGGCCCTGCTCAAGGCGGACGGCGTGGGCGGCTTCACGGCGCGTCGACGGGTCCTGTGGTTCCTGTTCGGCCGGCCGGGGATCTTCCGCAAGCTCGGGCCCCGCTATCGCGACTGGTTCCGGCCGGGATTCCACCCCTGGGATCACGACAATCGCGCCAAGCTCGAGCAGTGGCGGGCGCAGTTCGGCTGAGTCGCCCGCCCGCCGGTGTTTCAGGGCTTCTGCACCGCCGCAGCCGCGATCCGTGTCGCGGCATCGCGCACCGCCTGGCCCGCCGCCTGCTCGAATGCAGCCACCACCGCGCCGCGGTCATTGCGCACCGCGGTCACCGACGCGGCGGACCGGAAACTCGCCATGCGCAGGCCGCGGCGTCCGTCCACGAGATTCACGCCGAACTCGACCATGACCGTGGGCGGCGCGTCCAGCGTCGAGTAGACGGCCTCGAAGCGACCGACCTCCACGTCCAGCAGCAGGTCGGCCGGCACGCGGCTCGGCGCCGCGACCGCCGTGGCGAAGTGCGCGTCGGCCACGAGCGCGCCGACCAGGAGCTGTTGCAGCAGCTGCGGCGCGGGGTCGGCCCAGCGTGCGCCGGCGAGGTAATCGAAACCGTGGCCCGGTGTCGAGACGGCGATCCGGTCCGTGTCCAGCGAGGACGGCGCTCGCGGGCGGGCAACCACGACCGCGAGCGGCAGCGGCACGCCGCCGGGCTCTGCCGCGGGCCCGGCGAGCCGGTACCGGTCCGGTGCGTCGGCGTCGGACCGGAACGCCCCGCCGACGCAGGCCGTGCAGAGGCTGGCCAACGCCAGCAGTGTCGCGATGCGTTTCACCGTGGGATCTCCAGGCCGGATTCCTTCCGCTCGATGACCAGGCTCGAGGGGTTGTCACGCAGGCTGCCCGCAAGCGCGCGCATCTGCTCGCTCGTCTCGCGCAGGTCCCCGATCAGCTGCTGCAGGTCGGCGACACCGCTGCCCGCGAACTGCGCGAGCGTGGCCTCGTTGCCCGTCACGATCCGGTCGAGGCTGTCGGCCGTCCTGCCGAGCTTGCCCACCGCCGTCTGCATTCCGGTGAGGGTCACGTCGAGCTGCGGTCCGGCGCGATCCGAGACGCCTCGCAGGCTGGATGCAAGCTCGCTCACTTCAGTCGAGGCACGGCGCAACTCCGTTGCGAGCGACGCCGCCTCGCGCGTGATCGCAGGCAGGTCACGGGACGCCGCCTGCATGTTCTTCAGCGTCTCGGACACGGCGTCGAGGTTCTTGTCCGCCAGCAGCAGCTCGAGGCGCTCCGCCACGCCGGCGGCGTGCCCAAGCAGGTCCGGAAGCTTGGCCAGGAACGCTTCGATGTCGCCCTGGCGCGAGGCGATCACGTCGAATTTCTCGCCCTTCACGAGCGCCTGCGCCGGATTTCCCCGGGGATCCTTCTGCAGGTCGATGTACAGGAGTCCCGTGAGGCCGAGGAGCCCGAGCCTGGCCACGGTCGCCCCGGAAATCGGCGCCTGCGAATCCACGTCCGCGAGGACTTTCACGCGCCCCGGGTTCTTGCGGTCCACCGACAGCCTGTCGACGCGACCCACGTCCACGCCCAGATAACGCACCGGGCTACCACGAGCGAGGCCGCTGACCGAGCCGTCGAAATATATCTCGTAACGGACGTACTCGCGGCGGTCGCCGTGCCCCGAGTACCAGAGCACGAACGCGACCGTCGCGGCGACCACGAGCAGGGCGAATGCGGCGACGGCCGCGTACTTCGCGTCACGTTCCACGGTACGACTCCAGCTGTGGAAGGGCGGCGCGACCACGGGCGCCGTGGAAATACTGGCGGATCCACGGGTGGTCGTTCGCGACGATGCCTTCGAGCGTGTCCACGATGACCTTGCCGTCCACGAGCACGGCGACACGGTCGCATGTCCGCGCGAGGGTGTCCAGATCGTGCGTGACCATCACGACCGTCAGCCCGAGCGCTTCGCGCAGGTACAGGAGCAACGTGTCCAGGGCGGCGGCCGCGATCGGGTCGAGCCCGGCCGTCGGCTCGTCGAGGAACAGGAGCTTCGGGTCGAGCGCGAGCGCGCGGGCGAGCGCGACACGCTTCACCATGCCGCCGGAAAGCTGGGCCGGGAACTTCGCCGCCGCGTCGAGCGGCAGGCCCACCATGCGCAATCGCAACTCGACGAGGCTCGCGACCGTCGCCGGCGGCAGGCTCATCGCCTCGATCACCGGCAACGCGACGTTTTCGGCCACGGTGAGCGACGTGAAGAGCGCGCCCTGCTGGAAGGTCACGCCGTAGCGCCGCTTGACCTCGCGCAGTTCCGCGTCGCCCATCGCCGTGATCTCGCGACCCTCGAGGCGGACCGTGCCGGCGTCGGGACGCCTGAGCCCGAGCAGCGTCTTCAGCAGCACCGACTTGCCGCTGCCCGAGCCGCCGACGATGCCGAACACCTCTCCCGCATGCACGTCGAAGCCCACGTCGTCGTGCACCAGCTGCGGGCCGAACCTGTTCACGATGCCACGGGCGGAGACGACTGGCTGCACGGTGGCCCTCAGAAATCGATCTCGAGGAAGAGTATCGCGAACATCGCGTCCACCAGGATCACGAGGAAGATGGACTGCACGACCGCCACGGTCGTGAGACGCCCCAGTTCGCGCGACGACTCGCGCACCTGCAGCCCGCGCAGCGTCCCGGTGAGCGCGATGACGAGCCCGAAGACCGGCGCCTTCACGAGTCCCGCCCAGAACGTCGTGTCGGCGAGCGCGTCGTTTAGCCGCGTGACGAACTGCGGCCACGAAAGGTCGAACAGGTAGTTCGTGAGCATGGCGCCGCCCGCGAGGCCCATGGCGTCGGCGACGACCGTGAGCAGCGGCATGGCGATCACGAGGCCGAGCACGCGCGGCAGCACGAGGACCTCGAGCGGGTTCAAGCCCATCGACTCGAGCGCGTCCACCTCGTCGTTCAGCTTCATGACGCCGAGTTCCGCCGCGTAGGCGCTGCCGGAACGGCCCGCCACCATGATCGCCGTGAGCAGCACGCCCAGCTCGCGCAGCACGCCGATCGCCACCAGGTCCACGGTGTAGATCTCGGCCCCGAACGGACGCAGTTGCTGTGCACCGATGTAGGCGGCGATGACGCTGATGAGGAAGGCGATGACTGCCACCACGGGAATGGCGCGCACGCCGGTCTCGTACACGTGGCGCACGACCGACGGCACGCGCAGGCCCTCGAGCCGGGCCCAGCGCGTGCCGGCCGTGTAGATCAGCCGCCCGCCGAAGATGAGCGCCTCGTACCAGGTCTTTCCGCGGGTTTCGAGCTGCTGCCCGAGGTCCACGAGCCAGCGAAGTGCGCCGCGATCCGCGGGCACGGGCTCCGCGGGCGCTTCTCCCGCCACGAGGCCATCGAGGTAGGAAAAGTGCCCCGGCGCCGCGCCCTCGACGGTGACGCTCGTGCCGCGCGCACGGAGCTCTGCGATTGCCCGGTGTACCAGCCAGGCCGGGCCGATGTCGAACGCCCCCGCGCCGGTCAGGTCCACGGAGAGCGCGGACGGCGCGGCGTCGCACAGTGCGCGCAGCCGTGACTCCAGCTCCCGCACGTCATCCATGCGGCAGTCGCCCGCGAGTCGCAGGCGGTCGCACGTGTCGCTGAGGATTGCCTGGAAGTTCACTTGCTCATCGCGATCCGGAGCGGTCGTTGGATGCTAGCATCGGCCGGCATGCGTGGTTAGGGCGATGGCCGGAAACGTACTTTCTCAGATCCTGATCCTTCTCGCGGGCTCGGTGCTGGTGCTGAGCCTGGTGCGCCGCTTCGCCCTGCCACCGATACTAGGTTACCTGCTGGTGGGGATGCTGCTCGGGCCGCACGCGCTCGGCCTCGCGACCGATGCCGCCGCGGTCGCGCTGCTCGCGGAGATCGGGGTCGTGTTCCTCGTCTTCACGCTGGGACTCGAGTTCTCGCTCGCGCGCATGATCGCGATGAAGGCCGAGGTGCTGGGCGTCGGCGGCCTGCAGATGCTGCTCACGACGACGGCAATCGGCGCGACGGCGTGGGCAGTCGGCCTCGATCCCGCTGTCTCGGTCGTGATCGGCGGCGCGCTCGCGATGTCCTCCACGGCCATCATCCTTCGACAGCTGGGCGACCAGCTCGAGATCAACCGCACGCATTCGCGGCTCGCAGTCGGCATCGTGCTGTTCCAGGACCTCGCCTTTGCGCCGCTGCTCGCGCTGGCCACCTCAATCGGCGAAGCCGGCCATGCGCCCGGTCCGGCATGGCTCCTCGGCATGGTCGGGCGCGCGATCGTCGCCCTGCTCGTGGTGCTGGTGCTCGGCCGGTGGGTCCTGCGGCCACTGTTCCACGAGATCGCGCGGCACCGGAGCACCGAGACCTTCACGCTCACGGTCCTGTTCGTGGCGCTCGGCGGGGCCTGGGCGACGAACGCGCTCGGTCTTTCCATGGCCCTGGGCGCATTCCTGGCCGGCATGCTGCTCGCGGAGACCGAGTTCAGGCACCAGACCGAGGCCGTCATCAGGCCGTTCCAGAACATCCTGCTCGGGCTGTTCTTCGTTTCGGTCGGGATGCTGCTCGACCTGGGCCTGCTGGTGACCCAACTGCCGCTCGTGCTGCTGCTGCTGGCGGGCCTGCTGCTCGTCAAGACAGCGATCGTCACGCTCGTCGTCCGTCAGTTCGTGCCGAACACGCGCAAGGCGCTGCGCGCGGGAATCGTCGTCTCCATGGGCGGCGAGTTCGGCTTCGCGCTGCTGACGCTGCTGCTCAAGGGCCGCATGGTGAGCGCGGCGGAGGTCCAGCCCGTGCTCACGGCCATTGCGCTCAGCATGCTGCTCGGCCCGCTGCTGGTGCGTTACAACGGCCGCATCGCCGACCGCATTCTAGGCCGCCGGACCGTCGTGCCCTCCGAGGTCGCGCTCGAGACGGCCGCGACGCGCCAGCTCGCCGAGCGCGAGCACGTGATCATCTGCGGGTTCGGCCGGGTCGGCCAGAACCTCGCGCGCGTCCTCGAGGGTCGGGGGCTCGAGTTCATCGCGCTCGACCTGGACCCGTTCCGGGTGCGCGACGCGCGCCAGGCCGGCGATCCGGTGGTCTACGGCGATGCGGCCGAACTGGAGGTGCTGCGCGCGCTCGGGCTCGAGCGCGCCAGCGCGCTCGTCGTGTCCGTGGACAACACCGAGACGGCGCTGCGGATCGTTCGCGCGGTGCGGCAGCTGCGCAGCGACGTGCCCGTCCTGGTGCGGACCGAGGACGACTCGAAGCTCGACACGCTGCAGTCGGCGGGCGCGACCGAGGTGATCCCGGAAACCTTCGAGACCAGCCTGTCGCTCGTCGCCCACGTCCTGCTCTTCCTGGACGTCCCGGCACAGGAAGTGCTCGAGACCACGGAGCAGATCCGCCACGATCGCTACTCGATCCTGCGCAGCGTGTTTCGCAAGCGTGGCGCGCGCCACCTCGGCGAGGACCATCCACTCAGGCAGCAGTTGCGCACCGTCGTGCTTCCGCCCGGGGCCCATGCCGTGGGTCGCACGATCCGGGAGCTCGGGCTCGACCAGGGCAAGGTGCTCGTCAACGCGCTGCGGCGCGACGGCATCGTGGGCAGGAATCCGGATCCGGAAACACGGCTCCGCGAGGGGGACGTCGTGATCCTGTGGGGAGCGCCGGAGGACCTCGAGCAGGAGGAGAGCCGGCTGCTGATGGGCTGAGCGGGACAGCGGGTGGCGGATCGTAAGAAAGCGGCTTGTGACCAGCGGTTGGCAGTCAGCAGGAAGTGGACCTTCCGGAGGGGCGACCAGTCCTGGCTATCCGCTTCCTGCCTGTGAGTTGCCGTCGCGGCTCGGCCTTAAACTTTTAGCAAAACAACAAGTTATGACGATTCTTCACGGCCAGGGTCGCGCCGGGCGCGTCCGGCTCGAGGCACGCTCGCACTGACGATACTTACATTCGTGTAGTTATTGACACCGTGTCAGTCTCTCCACATCATGGCGCCATGTCGTACATCGCAGAACGCCGGCAGGAAGAGCGCGACCGACGCCGGACCGAGATCGTGGATGCCGCTGACACGCTCTACGCCGAGGCCGGATGGGACTCGATCACCATGGACCAGGTGGCGCGGCGCGCCCGCCTGAGCCGCGCCCTCGTCTACGTCTACTTCAAGGACAAGTCGGACCTGCACCTCGCGCTGGTCGAGCGCGCGCTCGGGATTCTGCGGCAACGGTTCGAGACAGCCCGCGCCGGCGCGACGAGCGGCCTCGAGGAAGTTGAGGCTATCGGTCGCGCCTATGTCGCTTTCCCATCGGAACTGCCGCACTACTTCGATGCTTGCGTGCGCTACCAGGCGCGCCCCGTCGGCGACGGCGAGATCGATCCGAACGAGGCCGTCTGCCTCGCTGCCGGAAGCAGGGTCCACCAGTGCATCGTCGATGCGCTGGCGCGCGGCGTGGCCGACGGCTCGATTCGCGGCGACCTGGGCGACCTCCTCGCGACCGCGCTCGCGCTCTGGGCCTTCACGCACGGTGTGATCCAGATCGCGTCGAGCAAGGGCGGGCAGATCGAGCAAGACGGCGTGCCGATCCCGAAGTTCACCGAGCATGCGCTCGGGCTGGCGCTGCGCTCGCTGCGTCCCTGATCGCGCCGGACCCGTGCCCATGCCCGCTGCAACCCGCCCTCGTTCTCAAGCCTTCAAAGCCGGCCCCTGGCTGGCGGTCGCGGTGGCGACGCTTGCGGCCGGCCGCGCCACCGCGCAGGCCGCTCCGCCCTCCACGCCGTCGGCCCCGGCGGCCCGGGGTCTGGCGATCGCGCCACCCGCGATACCTGAAACCGGGCCGGCGGCTGCGCCCCCGGCGGCGACGGTCGAGGACGGATTGCGTCAGGTGCTCGACGACGCGCTCGCCGCGAACCTCGAACTGCGCGCAGGCGCCGCGGGCGTGCAGCAGCGCGTCGCCGCACTCGACCGCGCGCGGGCCCACTACCTGCCGGTGCTCGACTTCGACGCACGCTACTCGGTCGCCGACGGCGGGCGGACGATCGACTTTCCCGTCGGCGACCTGCTGAACCCGGTCTACGAGACCCTCGACCAGCTGCTCGTGCAGTCCGGGCAGCCCGCGCAGTTTCCGCGGGTGAAGAACCAGGAGATACGGCTACTGCTGCCACAGGAGCAGAACACGCGCCTCGTGGTCGCCCAGCCCGTCTACGAGCCGCGCCTCGCGCCGGCCGTCGAGGGCACGCGGCAGGACCTGAATCGCGTCGAGGCCGACCTGTCCGGGCTGCGCACCCGCGTCATCCGCGACACCAAGCAGGCCTACTACGAATGGCTCGCCGCCCAGCAGCAGGCGCAGGTGCTCGACGCGACGCTCGAGCTCGCGAGGGCGAACCTTGCGGCCAACGAGAGCCTCTACCGCAACGGCCGCATCACGCGCGACCTCGTCTACCGCGCGGAGGCCGACCTCCTCGAAATCGAGCAGAACCGCCTCGCCGCCGCGAGCCGCGTCAGGATCGCGCAGAGCTACGTCAACCTGCTGCGCAACTTCCCGCTGTCGGCGCCGGTGCCGGACGCGCGCATCGACGGGCCGACCGTCGAGCGCTTCCGCGGCCGGCTGTTGCGTCGCCTTGCCGGCCGGAGCCTCGACGTGCCCGTCATGCAGCAGGTCGCCACCGAGCGGCGCGCGGAACTCCAGAGCCTCGACGCCGCGATCGCCGGCAGCCTGGCGCAGCAGGACCTGGCACGGGCCGCGTTCAAGCCGACGCTCGCCATCGGCGCCGAGGCCGGCATCCAGGGCGAGGACTACGGGTTCGGTCCCGACGAGCGCTACGTGCTCGCCTCCCTCGTGCTGCGCTGGAACGCATTCCGCGGCGGCGCGGACCAGGCAGCGCTCGACGAGGCGCGCGCGCTGACCGAGGAGCTGCGCGCGACGCGCGACCTCGCGGCCCAGCAGGTGCGCCTCCAGGTCCAGCGCGCGCTCGAGCAGCTCGAGGTCGCAGACGCGCTCGGTCGGCACGGCGCAGAAGCGCGCCGAAGCCGCCGAGGCCGGCTTCCGCATCGCCGCCCGCAAGCGCGACCTCGGCCAGATCAACCAGGCGGATTTCATCGACGCCCGGCGGACGCTCACCGACGCCCAGCTCAACCTGAACCGCGTGCGCACCGAATTCCTGGCGCGCCTCGCGGAACTCGAGTTCGCAATCGGCGACCCGCGCGCGGCCGACGAGGAGTTCAAGTGACGAGAATCGTGGTTTCGCTCGCAATCGCTGGCCTGCTGCTCTCGGGCTGTGGCCGCGGCCCGGCGCCCGCCCAAACGGCGTCGCAGGACGCGGAGCCGGTGCGCATCGCGCCTGCCGAGAGCGTCGAGCTCTCGGGTTCGGTGCGATCGGTCGGGGTCCTCGAGCCCCGCGACGAGATGCGGCTTTCGTTCAAGGTCGGCGGCGTGCTCGATTCGGTCGCCGTCGACGTGGGCGACAGGGTGCGCCGCGGCCAGCTGCTCGCGACCATCAAGCGCGCGGAAGTGGATGCAGCGGTCAGCCAGGCGAGCGAAGCCGCCGAGAAGGCTCGCCGCGACCTCGAACGCGCGCGACGGCTGAAGGCCGACGAAGTCGCGACCGAGGAACAGGTGCAGGACCTCGCCACGGCATACAGCGTCGCGCTCTCGAACCTCGACGCCGCGCGGTTCAACGCCCGCTACGCCAGGATCGAGGCGCCGGACGACGGCGTCGTGCAGCAGAGGCTGGCCGAGGCCAGCGAACTGGTACAGCCCGGGCAGCCGGTGCTGGTGCTCGGAGGCACCTCGGGCGGCTGGATCGTCCGCACCGCGCTCTCCGATCGCGACGCCGTGCGTGTCGACGCCGGCGACGTCGCGAAGATCGCCTTCGACGCATTTCCCGGGCGCGAGTTCGCGGGCCGGGTGACGCGCGTCGGTTCGAGCGCGGACCCGGTGACCGGCACCTTCGACGTGGAGATCGAGGTCGCGGCTGATGGCGCCCGATTCGCTCGCGGCCTGGTGGCGAGGATTTCGCTCGCGATCGGCGACGGCAGCGGCGCTGCCAACCGGCAGACCGTCGTGCCCGTGACGGCGCTCGTCGAGGCACAAGGCAGCACGGCCACCGTGTACGTGTTCGATACCGGAGCAGGCGTCGCGCGACGACGCGAGGTCACGGTGGGACCGATCGCCGGCGACCGGGTCGTGATCGTGAAGGGACTCGCGACAGGCGAGCAGGTCATCACCGACGGCGCGGCCTGGCTCACGGACGGCAAGCCCGTGCGACTGGCCGGCCCGACAGGCTGAGGCGAGCAGCGTGCGCATCTGGGCCTTCAGCGTAAGGCGCTGGCAGTTCACGCTGGTGCTGTTCGGGCTGCTGGCCGCGGTCGGCGTCAACTCGCTCATGAACATCCCGCGGTCCGAGGATCCGGAGTTCCACGTGCCGATCCCCACCGTCGTGGCCGTGTACCCCGGGGCCGATCCCGTGGACATCGAGCGGCTGGTGGTGCAGCCGATCGAGGACGCCATCAACGAGCTCGACGACATCAAGAAGATCGAAAGCCGTTCGATGGACGGCGTCGGCGTGATCCGTCCCGAGTTCAGCTGGGACACCGACGCGGACGAGAAGTACGACGAGGTGGTGCGCGAGGTAAACCGCATCCGCGCCGAGCTGCCCGCCGGCCTCGCGTCCCTCGAGGTGCGCAAAGCCGGCTCAGGCCTGGTGAACATCGTGCAGCTCGCGCTCGTGAGCGAGCGCGCGAGCTATCGCGAGCTCGACGAGCTCGCCAATGACCTCAGCGACTCCATCGAGACCGTGCCCGGCGTGCGCCGCAGCGAGGTCTGGGCGATACCGAAGCCTGAGGTGCGCGTGGCGATCGATCTCGAGCGCATGGGGCGCTCCGGCGTGACGCTGGCGCAGGTGGAGCAGGCCATCCGCGGCGGGAACGCCACGGTGCCGGGCGGCGCGGTGGACGTGGGCCTGCGCAAGTACAACCTGAAGACCTCGGGCGGCTACGACTCGCTCGACGAGGTTGCCGAGACGGTGGTCGCAAGCCGCGGCGGCAGGATCGTGAAGCTCCGCGACGTGGCGAAGGTGAGCTGGGAGACCGCGGAGGAAGGCTACGTCGGGCGATTCAACGGGCGCCGCGCGGTGTTCGTGACCGCGAATGCGAAGGACGCGGTCAACGTCTTCGAGGTGCGCGACGGGATCTACGCGAAGGTCGATGCCTTCGCGCGGCAGCTGCCGAAGGGAATATCCATCGAGCGCGGCTTCGACCAGGGCCGCAACGTGAGTCACCGGCTGACGCGGCTCGGCATCGACTTCCTGATCGCCATCGCGCTCGTGTCCCTGACGCTGCTCCCGCTCGGGCTGCGCGCCTCCGCGGTGGTGATGATCTCGATCCCGCTCTCGCTCGCGATCGGCCTGTCGCTGCTCTATTTCACCGGCTTCTCCCTCAACCAGCTGTCGATCGCGGGCTTCGTGCTGGCACTCGGCCTGCTGGTGGACGACTCGATCGTGGTGGTCGAGAACATCGCGCGCTTCCTGCGCGCCGGTCACTCGCGGTTCGAGGCGGCGATCGCCGCCACGGACCAGATTGCGCTGGCCGTGCTCGGCTGCACCGCCACGCTCCTCTTCGCGTTCCTGCCGCTGCTGTTCCTGCCGGAAGGCGCCGGAAAGTTCATCAAGTCGCTGCCGGCCGCCGTGCTCTACACGGTGCTCGCCTCCCTCTTCGTCGCGCTCACGGTCATCCCGTTCCTCGCGAGCCGCATCCTGCGTCCCGAGGGAGAGGCTGGCGAGGGCAACCGGGTCTTCAAGGCCCTGATGTCGGCCATCCACGGCGTCTATTCCCCGGCGCTCAGGGTGGCGCTCGCGAGCCCGCGCCGCACGCTGCTCGCGGCGCTCGCGTTCGTCGCGGCGTCGGTCGCCCTGGTGCCGCTGATCGGCGTGAGCGTGTTCCCGCCCGCCGACATCCCGCAGTTCCGCATCACGATCGAGACGCCGGGCGGCGCGAGCCTCGCCGACACGGATCGCGCGCTCAGGTTCGTGGAGGACGAACTGGCGCGGCATCCCGAGATCCGGCACTGGTTCGCCAACCTCGGCCGCGGGAATCCGCGTGTCTACTACAACATCTTCCCCGAGGAGACGAACGCCAGCGTCGCCGAGGTGTTCGCCGAGCTCCACGAATTCGAGCCACGTCGCAGCCCGCAGCTCTACGAGGAGCTCCGCGGCCGGTTCGCGAAATACCCCGGGGCGCGGATCCTGGTCGAGTCGTTCCAGAACGGGCCGCCCATCAACGCCCCGATCGAAGTCGCGATCTCCGGACCGGACCTCGGGCAGCTGCGTGACCTGGCGGCGAAGGCCGAGGCGATCATCGAGTCCACGCCGGGAGCGCGTGACGTCGAGAATCCCCTGCGCCGGCTGCGCACGGACCTGGACCTCAGGATCGACACGCAGAAGGCCGCGCTGCTCGGCGTCGCGCCCGTCGAGGCCGACCGGACCGTACGTGCGGCCGTGGCGGGACTGAACGCCGGCAAGTTCCGCGAGGCGGACGGCGACGAGTACGACATCACCCTCAGGCTTCCCATGAAAGGTCGCCAGACACTCGACGCCCTGAATCTGATCGAGGTGGCCTCCGCGTCGGGTCGGCCAGTCCCGCTGCGACAGATCTCGTCGCCCGGGTTCACGTCCGCGGTGGGCGTGATCGAGCGCCACGACCGCGAACGGCAGGTGCTGCTCTCCGCCTACCCGGCTGCGGGCTACAACACGGGCAAGGTCACGCGCGTCGTGTTCAAGCGACTCGAGGCGATGGGCCTGCCGCCGGGCTACGGGCTGCGTGCCGGTGGCGAGGCGGAGGCGCGGCAGGAGAGCTTCGGGGGCATCGGCACCGCCGTGCTCGTCGCAGTGTTCGGGATCCTCGCGGTGCTGATCCTCGAGTTCGGCAGCTTCCGCTCGATGCTGATCGTCGCTGGCGTGATCCCGCTCGGCGTCGCGGGCGGGCTCATAGCGCTCCTTGCGACCGGATATACGCTTTCCTTCACCGCGGCGATCGGCCTCGTCGCGCTGATCGGCATCGAGATCAAGAACTCGATCCTGCTGGTGGATTTCACCAACCAGCTGCGCGAGCAGGGCGTGTCGCTGGACGAGGCGATCGAGCGCGCGGGCGAAGTGCGCTTCCTGCCCATCCTGCTCACCTCGGCCACGGCGATCGGCGGCCTGCTGCCACTTGCCGTGCAGGGCTCCGGGCTCTACTCGCCGCTCGCGATCGTGATCATCGGCGGACTGATCTCGTCCACCCTGATCGGGCGGCTCGTGACGCCGGTGATGTACAAGGTGCTGCCGCCGTCGATCAAGCCGAAGTGGCCCGCGGGCGCGACGACGCAGACAGTGAGTGGCGATTAGTGGATAGCGGGAAGAGAGCGGCCACTCACTAGTCGCTTTTCTTGCGGCCGAGCAGGTCCGCGGCATCGAACCCGAGGCGCTCGATGGTGGCGGCGACCCGCGGCCATTCGTGCTCGAGAAACTTCTGCCGCTCGCCCTTGAGCAGCTGCGTCCTCGCGCCTGCCGTGACGAACATGCCCCGGCCTCGCCGCTTCTCGACGAGGCCTTCGTCCACCAGTTGCTGATAGCCCTTCAGGACCGTGAGGGGGTTCAGGGCAAATTCGGCCGCGACGTTCCTCACCGACGGCAACACATCGCCGTCGGCGAGCGCGCCCTCCAGGATCATCGCTACGACCTTGTCGCGCAGCTGGCGATAGATCGGCTGGCCGTCGTTCCAGTGTGAATCCATTCGGCAGTGGCTCGGTGCTGTGCTGGAGTACTGTAGCAGAACACCGGGCGCTGGCCTCCGGCGGTCAACGTTGCGTGGGGAGGCTGCATTTCACGGCCGCGCCGAGAACCGCTGGCGTGATGGCCTTCGCCGCCAGCGGCCCCGACGCGATCGAGAAACCGGCGAAAATCCAGACGATCCCTGCCAGGACTGTTGCCAGAAACCTGCTCCCCGCGCTCATTCTCTTGGCCTGTATCGCTAAGGACTTGTAATGGTGTTCTAGTTAACTACAACACTAAGATAATTGCAAGCGCCCGCGGGGCCGGCGGCAGACACCTACATGGCCGCAGCCGGCCGCGCGCTAAAATCGCCGTCCCGCCGGACGCCGAACCCCGAAATGGGACCCTCGCCCGCCCGCGGCTCAAGGATCACCAGCGGAGATACTTCATGAAGACCCCAGTCAACGTCGCCATCACCGGTGCCGCGGGCCAGATCGGCTATGCCCTCGCGTTCCGCGTGGCCTCCGGGCAGATGCTCGGCCCGGACCAGCCCGTCAACCTGCACCTGCTCGAGATCACTCCCGCGCTGGGTGCGCTGCAGGGCGTCGTGATGGAATTGAACGACTGCGCGTTCCCCACGCTGAACCGCATCGTCGCGACGGACGACGGGACTGTCGCGTTCAAGGACTGCCATTTCGCGCTGCTCGTGGGCGCACGCCCGCGCGGCCCGGGCATGGAGCGCAAGGACCTGCTGCTCGCGAACGCGCAGATCTTCTCCGCGCAGGGCAAGGCGCTCGATGCGGTCGCCGACCGCAACGTTCGCGTGCTGGTGGTCGGCAACCCGGCCAACACCAATTCGCTGATCGCGAAGCGCAATGCGCCGAACCTGAACCCGCGCAACTTCACGGCAATGGTGCGGCTCGACCACAATCGTGCGCTGTCGCAGCTTGCCGAGAAGACCGGGACGCACACCACCGAGCTCCGCAAGATCATCATCTGGGGCAATCACTCCGCGACCCAGTACCCCGACCTGCACCACGCCACTGTCGCGGGCAAGCCCGCGCTCTCGCTGGTGGATGCCGCCTGGTACAAGGATCAGTTCATCCCGACCGTGCAGCAGCGCGGCGCGGCGATCATCAAGGCGCGTGGTGCTTCCTCCGCGGCCTCGGCGGCCTCGGCAGCCATCGATCACATGCACACCTGGGTCAAGGGAACGCCGGACGGCGACTGGGTCAGCATGGGCGTGCCCTCGGACGGAAGTTATGGCATACCTGCCGGCGTCATCTACGGTTATCCCGTGACATGCTCGAACGGGGACTACCAGATCGTCCAGGGGCTGGCGGTCAACGACTTCAGCCGCGGAAAGATGGACGCGACCTACAAGGAGCTCCTCGAGGAGCGCGACGGCGTCAAGGATTTGATCTGATCTGATCCGACTGGCCGAGCGGGCGGCCGGGCAGCCGCGCCGCCCGGTTTCCTCACACGACCATGTCCGCTGCAAGCAAGCGTCGCCTGCGTGACGTCGTCTTCGGGCCGCCACGCGACCCGCTGTCCCCGGAGACGCGCAAGCACATCGCGCTCGCGGCATTTCTCGCCTGGATCGGCATCGGCGCCGACGGCCTGTCCTCCTCCTCGTACGGACCCGCCGAGGCCTTCATGGCGCTCGGCCGCTACAGCGACCTCGCGCTCTACCTCGCCGTCGCCACCGCGTTCACGGTGTTCCTGATCTCGCTCGCCTACAACCAGGTGATCGAGCTGTTCCCGAACGGCGGCGGCGGCTACAAGGTCGCGTCCCGCCTGCTCGGGCCCTATTCAGGCCTGGTCGCGGGATCGGCACTCATCGTGGACTACGTGCTCACGATCGCGATCTCGGTCGCGAGTGGCGTGGACGCGCTCTTCAGCCTGCTTCCGCCGGTCCACCACGCCGTGAAGCTGGAGGTGGAGGTCGTGGTCCTCATCCTCCTCATCTACCTGAACCTGCGCGGGACGCGCGAGTCCATCAAGATCCTCGCGCCGATCTTCCTCGGTTTCGTCGTCACGCACTTCGCGCTCATCGCCTACGGCATCGCGAGCCACGGCTACGAGCTGGATACCGAGGTCTCCCAGTCGTTCCGCGAATTCGGCGAGTTCGGCGGAAAGGTCGGCTGGTTCTTCGTGATCGCCGTGATGCTGAAAGCGTACTCGCTGGGCGGCGGAACCTACACCGGCATCGAGGCGGTCTCGAACAACGTCAACATGCTGAAGGAGCCGCGGGTCCGGACCGGCAAGTGGACCATGTTCATGATGGCGGTCTCGCTGTCGATCACCGCGGGCGGCATCATCCTGCTCTACCTGCTGTGGGACGTCGCGCCGGTCCAGACCCACGAGACGCTGAACGCCGTCGTGTTCCGCGAGATCATCTCGAGCATCGGGCTGTCCGGAACCCAGTCGCATGCGCTGCTCATCGTCACCCTGGCGTTCGAGGGCGCGCTGCTCTTCGTCGCCGCCAACACGGGCTTCCTCGGCGGTCCCGCGGTGCTGGCGAACATGGCGGTGGACCGGTGGGCGCCGAACCAGTTCAGCGCGCTGTCCTCGCGGCTGGTGACCCGCAACGGCGTGCTGCTCATGGGTATCGCGGCGCTCGCGATCCTGCTGTGGACGCGCGGCTACGTCGGGCTGCTCGTCGTGCTCTACACGGTGAACGTCTTCATCACTTTCACGCTCTCGCTCGCGGGACTCACGCTCTTCTGGTGGCGGCAGCGGCGCGACGTCGCCGGGGCCACCCGGCGCCTCGTGCTGTCCGGGTTCGCGCTGCTGGTTACCACCGCGATCCTCGTGATCATCGTGATCGAGCGTTTCCTGCAGGGTGGCATCGTCACGCTCGGCATCACCTCCTGCGTGATCGTCACCGGCATCCTAATACGACGGCACTACGCCCACGTCCGGAAGCTGACCGAGGCGATCGGACGCGGACAGCGCTGGCAGATCAAGCCGCTCGACGTTGCGCCGCCGCCGCTCGACCCCGCGGCGCCCACCGCCGTGTTCCTGGTGAGCGCGAACCGCGGCCTCGGCGTCCACACCGTAGAGCGCGTCGAGGCGCTGCTGCCGGGCCATTTCCGCAACCACGTGTTCGTGAGCGTAGGGACGGTGGACACCGAGTCCTACGGCAGCGAGCAGGCGCTGTGCACGCTCCAGTACGAGACCCGCGCCACGCTCGACGCGCTCGTCAACCACTCGCAGCACCAGGGCAAGGGCGCCCGGTGGTACGACGGCTACGCGAGCGACCGGCGCGCGGAGCTCGAGCGGCTCGCGATCATGGTCCGCGAGGAGTTCCCGAACTGCGTGTTCTTCTCGAGCCGCGTGGTGCTCGAGCAGGAGCACTGGTGGAACCGCTGGCTGCACAGCCACACGCCGCTCGCAATGCAGCGCATGCTGAACGAGCGCGGCATCGAACTCGTCATCCTGCCGGTGATGCTGCGGGCCAGTCCCGCGTAGCCGCGAGACGGCAGGCGCGGGCCCGACGCGCCATTTGATACCCTAGGCCCCGTGAGCGAAATCCTGCCGAGCGCCGGGGACGTGATCTACGAGGTGGACCTCGACGCCGACGCGGCCATCGAGGGACCTTTCGACACCTGGCTGCGCGATCACATCGCGGACATGCTGCAGTTCCCGGGGTTCCTGTCGGCCGACGTGCTCGCCGACGCGGCCCCGCTCCCGGGCCGAGTCCGGCGGACCGTGCAATACCGCCTGCGGGACCGCGCGGCGCTCGACGACTACCTCGAGAAGCACGCACCGCGCATGCGGGCGCAGGGCGTAGCGCTCTTCGGCGATCGGTTCGGCGCCACGCGCCGGGTGCTCGCGCGCCGCGAGGAGTTCATCCGCGGCGCAGTCTCGACGGAGAACTGCCTGAACTGCGGGGAAGTCCTCACGGGCCAGCACTGCGCGCACTGCGGGCAGCGGGCGAAGGTGCGCGTGCTGTCGCTCTGGGGCATGACGCGGGACCTGCTCGGCGACATCCTCGAATGGGATTCCCGCATCTGGCGGACGCTGCGCCCGCTGGCCTTCAGTCCGGGGAAGCTGACGCAGGAATATCTCCGCGGGCGCCGCGCGAGTTACACGCCACCGTTCCGGATGTACCTCATCCTGAGCGTCGCGTTCTTCCTGTTGGCGACACTGGGCAGCGACCCCGGCTCGGACCTGCACTTCAACCTCGACGACAAGGGCAACGCCAACCTGCAGCTTGCGGATGGCGGGGCCGGGCAGCCGCCCGCGAATTCGCCAGCGGGGGGCAGCGCGAAGCCCGCCACCGCCCCGGCCGCTGGACGACTCGACGCGGAAACGACCCGGCTGGTCGAGGCGATCGTGAAGCGCCTGCCGGAAAAGGATCGCGCGCGGGCCAGGAAGGAGCTCACGAAGAATCTCGCGGCCGTGCCTGCGACCGAACTCGCGCCGGTCAAGAAGCTCATGGACAACCCGTGCAACGACAAGGACCTCGGGTTCAAGGTCCACGTGTTCGGGAAGAGCTACGAGCCCCAGCTGCGCCAGGCGTGCAACAAGATCTGGACGGACACGCCGAGTTTCGGCCGGGCGCTGTTCCAGAACATCCCGAAGATGATGTTCCTCTTCCTGCCCCTCATCGGGATGGTGATGTACGTGCTGTACATCGGCTCCGGGCGCTACTACGTCGAGCACCTGCTGTTCGTCGTCCACTACCACGCGTTCTTCTTTCTCGGCGGCCTCGCGATCCTCCTGGCGGAACGCGCGTCCTGGCTTTCTCCGGGAACGGCATTCGCCAGGGGCGGGGAGGTCGTCGGCGGGATCCTCACGGCGGCCCTGGTGGTCTACGCACCCCTGTACCTGTACGTCGCCATGAGGCGCGTCTACGGCCAGGGCCGCCTCGTGACTTTCGCAAAGTACTCGGCGCTCGGCATCGCCTACCTCGTCTGCATGGCGATCACCGCCGTGGGCCTGCTCTTCTACACGGCGCTCACGCTCTGAGCGGCGTCGGCGCCACGCCCATGACCAGCGGGCGTTTCATCCTGCACGTGGACATGGACGCGTTCTACGCGTCGGTCGAGCAGCGCGACGATCCGGCGCTGCGCGGCAAGCCCGTAATCGTCGGCGGCACGGGCGGCCGGGGCGTCGTCGCGGCCGCGAGCTACGAAGTGCGGAAGTACGGCGTGCACTCGGCGATGCCCGTGCGGGAAGCGATGCGTCGCTGCCCCGACGCGATCTGCGTCCCGCCGCGCATCTCCCACTACGCGGCCGAGTCGGAACGGATCTTCGCCGTCTTCCACGAATTCACGCCGCAGGTCGAGGGCCTGTCGCTGGACGAGGCCTTCCTCGACGTGACCGGCAGCGTCGCCATCTTCGGGCCAGCGGAGCAGATTGCGAGAGAGATCAAGCGACGCATCCGCGAGCGCACGCAGCTCACCGCGTCCGTCGGCGTCGCGCCGAACAAGCTGGTGGCAAAGATCGCCTCGGACCTGCGCAAGCCCGACGGACTCGTGGTCGTAGCCCCGCACGAGGTCCGGGCGCTGCTCGACCCGCTGCCGATCCGCAAGCTCTTCGGCCTCGGCGCCAAGACCGCACCCAGGGTCGAGGCGCTCGGCATCCGCACCCTGGGCGAACTCAGTCGTGCGAGTCCGGCGCGGCTCCGGCCCATCTTCGGCCGCCACACCGAGCGCGTGCTCGAACGCGCTGCGGGCATCGACGAACGGCCGGTGAGTCCCGACGTGGAGGAGAAGCAGATCAGCGCCGAGGAAACCTTCGAGACCGACATCGCCGACCACGCCACGCTCGCGGCCGAGATCGTCCGGCTGGCGGACAAGGCCTGCGCCCGGCTGCGCGCGCAGCAACTCAGCGCGGGCTGCGTAACCGTAAAGATCCGCCGTGGCGACTTCACGACCTACACCCGCCAGCGGCGCTTCGAGCCGCCGACGCAGGAAACCCGGGTCGTGACCGCAATCGCGCTCGACCTCATGCGTGCATGGCTCGCCCTGCAACCGCGCGCCGCGCTCAGGCTGCTCGGCGTCGGCGTAAGCGAGCTCAAGCCCGCCGTGCAGATGGATCTCTTCACGGCGGCGGAGTCGGGGCGCAACCGGCAGCTCGATGCCGCCGTGGACCGGATCCGGGAGAAGTTCGGCAAGGTGGCACTCAAGCCCGCGAGTTCACTCGAATCGAAGGCGCGGGATGGGGCCCTTGCCCGCCCGGCCGGTGATTCCTCCCGCAAACGGGAAACGTGACGCGGAGCGGACGGTCAGGGCAGGCGATCGAATGCGAGCGGCTCGAGTTCCATCGAGTTCAGGCGGTTAACCTGCCCGTCCATTCCAACGACGAACTCGATCGGCGCGGACCAGCCCGGTGCGAGGAAGCGCGTGTCGGACTGCGCGATCAACTCGATCTCGGGGCCGTCGTTCTCGCGCCCATATAGCCGGTCGCCCTCGCGGCGAATCGCCAGGGTGACCTGGACTTCGCCCGAGTGGTAGCGGCCTGCGAGCCGCTCGAGCCGCCCGGTCTCCACTGGCACGCGCGCAGGAGTCTCCAGGTGATTGAATTCGCCCAGGGGGTGTTCCTGGCCGCACACCGCGCAGTGCCGCGGGACGCCGACGTTCCCGATGTAGTGCGCCACCGGCTGCACGCCGCCGAGTGCCTCGTGGATGGCCGCGAGATCGTCGTCGGTGAGTCCGCCGAAGACGACCCAGGGCATGATCGGGCTCAGTGATCCGCCCTTGCCGGTGCGCATGACCATGACAAAAGTGTCGGTGGGATAGCCGGTGCCGGATGCGTGCCGCGTGATGTTGGTGCTGAACGCCGTGCGGGCGCCGCGCGTGATCAGGTTTCCCCCGGCAAGAAGTCCCGGCATCCTCGACGAGTACCACGACGTGTGGCAACCCTCGCAGTCCGCGAGACTGATCAGGTAACGGCCACGCGCAAGCCGATCGCCGGGGGGCGGGCCCGCGACCGGTGCTGTGATCGGCTTCGGGTTGGCCGCGTTCTCGGCCAGCTCGTCGGCAGGCAGTCGCGTGGCCGGCAACGCGTTGCGCACCGGCGGGATGCTGCGCAAATAGACCACCACGGAGGCAAGGTCCTCGTCGGACAGGTTTGCGAACGACTGGTACCACATGCCCCAGTACAGGCCGCGGCCGTCGTGCCCGATGCCTTCGCGGATCGCGCGCGCCAGCATGTCGTCGGTCCAGGTGCCGGCGCCCGTCTCGGTATCCGGCGTGATGTTGGGCGCGACGATCCTCCGCTCACCCTGCTCGCTCAGGACCGCACCGGCGCCCTTGCGTGCGGGGATCGGTGGCGCGCCGGGCTGGGCCCAGTCGCGATCGGAATGACAGAGGAAGCACTGCAGCAGGTGCTCGGTGAGATACCGGCCACGGTCCACCCGGCCGGCGCTGGCCTCGAACCTGACGTCGGTGAGCGGCCGCTGGCGCGGGAGCGCCGGCTCCGGGGCCGCATTGCCCTGCATGGGCGTGACGGCGAGAAGCGCCAGTAGCGCTCGAAACGACATTTTTGAAATCTCCCCGCCGGCCCGAGGTCGCAAGGTAGCACCCGGCGTGGCAGCCCGGCGACCGAGGCATGCGGCGGCGGCGAGCGCCGCTAGCCATGCCCGTCCCGGGCAGGCATGATTGGCGACCCGACCCACGGGCCCTTGCCGAAGCTAACCCCGCATGTACACGAGCTTTTTCGGGCTGCAGGAAAAGCCGTTCGCCATCACCCCCGACCCGCGCTACCTGTACCTGAGCGGTCGGCACGCGGAGGCGCTCGCGCACCTGCTCTACGGCATCAACGAGGCGGGCGGGTTCATACAGCTCACAGGCGAGGTCGGCACCGGCAAGACCACCACCATCCGCAGCCTGCTCGAGCAGCTGCCCGGTCACGCGGAAGTCGCCCTGATCCTGAATCCCCGCGTCACGCCGGCCGAGTTCCTGCTCACAATCTGCGAAGAGTTGCACATCCCGGTGCCGGAGCCGGGCCGCGGCAGCACCAAGACGCTCATGGACCTGCTCGGTCGGCACCTGCTCGACACGCACGCGCGCGGCCGCCGCGTCGTGCTGATCGTGGACGAGGCCCAGAACCTGAGCACGGAGACGCTCGAGCAGGTGCGGCTCCTCACGAACCTCGAGACCGCGACCGCGAAACTCCTGCAGATCATCCTGATCGGGCAGCCCGAGCTCCGCGACCTGCTCGATCGCGCGGAACTCAGGCAGCTCGCGCAGCGCATCACCGGGCGCTATCACCTGGACCCGCTCACGACCGACGAGTCGGCCGGCTACGTGCGCCACCGGATGCGCATTGCCGGCGCGACGGCCGAGGTCTTCACGCCGTCGGCGCTGCGCGAGATCCAGCGCCTCAGCCACGGCGTGCCACGCGTCATCAACGTGGTCTGCGACCGCGCGCTGCTCGGCGCATTCACGCGCGAAGAGCACCGCGCCGGGGCAGCGCTGGTCCGGCAGGCGGCCTCGGAGGTCTACGGCCGGCCGATACCCGCGCCCTGGCTCAAGTGGGCCACGGCAGGGGCGACCGTCGTCGCAGTCGCGCTCGTGACCGTGGGACTCGTGAGCCTGTGGTCCGCGAAAAGAAATGCGCCCGGGCCGACGGCTGCGGATGCGCCCGCGGCAACGTCGGCCACGGTGGCTCCAATGGCGCCAACGCCCGCAACCCCGGGTGTCGTGGCGCCGGCCGCTGCGGGCGAGCCCGTGAAACTCGAGGACCTGCTGGCACAGCATGCCGGCGACACGACGACCGAGGCCGCGCTCGCGCAGCTCTTCACGCTCTGGGGCGTCACCTACGACCCGGCGAAGGGCCGGGGCTGCGAACAGGCGGGCGGCCAGGGCCTCGAGTGCCTGTTCCAGAAGGGCTCGTGGGCGCAGCTCCGCACGCTCAACCGGCCGGCGATCCTCACGCTCACCGACGACGCAGGCCGCACCCACCAGGTCGTGCTTGCGGGACTGACGGACGAGACGGCGACTTTCCAGTTCGGCGGACAGGCGCGCGCCGTGCCGATCGCCCAGGCCTCGCGCTACTGGTTCGGCGACTTCCTGCTGCTCTGGCGGCCGCCGATGGCGGTTCCAAAGTCACTCGGGCCCGGCATGCGCGGCCAGGACGTGAAATGGCTGCGCGACGGCCTGCGCGCGGCGCAGGGCCTGCCGGCGGCTCCGGGCAGCGATGCTTACGACGCGGATCTCACCCGCCTCGTGCAGGATTTCCAGCGCCAGCACCGGCTCGTCGTCGATGGCGTCGCAGGCGTGCAGACGCAGATCGTGCTCGACACCGTCATCCGCGCGACCGGCTCGCCCACCATCGTGTCGCAGACGGCGGGGAGCTGAGCCATGTCGTTCATCCTCGACGCCTTGCGCAAGTCCGAGCACGAGCGCCAGCGGCAGAGCGGCCCGGCGCTCGCCGAGGCAGCGGTTGCCGCGCATCAGCCGCGAAGCAATGTCTGGGCTCCCGTTACGATTGCGCTCCTGCTCGTGAATCTCGTGGTGGTCGGCGTGCTGATGATCCGCAAGTCGATGCGCGATCCGACGACATCGCCGCCCGCAGCCGCGATCGCGGATGTCGCGCAGGCACCGGTATCGGCCGGGCCTGCGCCGGCTGCGCAGCCTCCGATCGCGTCCCTGAATCCACCTGCCGCATCCGCTCCCGCCTCGCCACCAGCGGTGCCTCCGCCATCCGTGGCGGCGGCCGGCGCGAACGGAGCGGGCAATCCGCTCGAGGCAGAAACGGCCGACGGGCCGCCGATGCTCGATCCCGGGATGGCGGCGCAGGCAGCGGCCCCGCCGCCCGGCCCTCCGGCGGTGACGCGCACGCCAGCATCGCGCGGATCGGTCGTCTACGAGTCGCTGCCGGACTCTGCGACGCTCGGCGGCCCGCAATACGCACCACAGCCCGGCGCGGGCCGGCCGGCCGCGAACTCCGGGACGGGACTTCCCGGGGCGGACGAACTGTCCGGGTCCGGCGCCGTGCCGGCACTCAATCTCGACCTGCACGTGTACTCGACCACGCCGTCGGAACGGCTGGTCTTTATAAATTCGCGCAAGTATCGCGAGGGCGACACGATGCAGGAAGGGCCCGTGGTCCGGCAGATCACCCCGGCGGGCGCCGTCCTCGAGTACAAAGGGCGCTCCTACCTGCTGACCCACAATTGAGCGCGCCATGAAGATCGAGACACTCGCGGTCCACGCGGGCCGCGCACCGGATCCGGGGACCGGCGCGGTGCGTGAGCCGATCCACCTTTCGACCACCTTCGAACGACACGCGGACGGCAGCTACCCGCACGGCCACAACTACACACGCACCAGCAATCCGAACCGAGGCTCGCTCGAGCGAGCGGTCGCGGCGCTGGAGGGCGGCGCAGAAGCCGTCGCCTTCGCGTCCGGCTCGGCCGCCACGCTCGCGGCGTTCTCGCTCGCGGCCCCCGGTGGGCGGATCGTGTGCTCTTCCGACTGCTATCACGGCACGGCGAAGCAGTTACGCGGCCAGCTGGCGAGCTTCGGGATCAGCGCGGAATTCGTCGACACCTCCGACACCGCGGCCGTCGCCCGCGCGCTCGAGTCGCCCGCGTCGCTCCTGTGGGTCGAGACGCCGTCGAATCCGCTGCTGAAAGTGAGCGACATCGCGGGGCTCGCCCGCCTCGCCCACGCGTGCGGCGCGCTGCTCGCATGCGATAACACTTTCGCGAGCCCGGTGCTGCAGCGACCGTTCGATTTCGGCGCGGACCTGGTCATGCACAGCACGACGAAGTACCTGGGCGGTCACAGCGACGTGCTCGGCGGCGTGCTGGTGGCCCGCGAGGCAGGATCGGTGCTCGATCGGCTGCGCGACTTCCAGGGAACCACGGGCGGCGTCCCCTCGCCCTTCGACTGCTGGCTGGTGCTGCGCAGCCTGGCCACGCTGCCGCTGCGGGTGCGCGCACAGGCGGCCAATGCGGCCGCGGTGGCACGCTTCCTGCGCGACGACCGCCGCGTCGAGCGCGTGTATTACCCTGGGCTCGCGGACCACGTGGGTCACGCGCTCGCTGCGAAGCAGATGAGAGACGGTTTCGGCTCGGTCGTGTCCTTCCAGGTGCCAGGCGGCGCCCCGCAGGCGATGGCGGTCGCGGCGCGCGCCAGGCTCTTCACTCGCGCTACGAGCCTGGGAGGCGTCGAGAGCCTGATCGAGCACCGGGCCTCGATGGAAGGTCCGCAGAGCCGCACGCCTCAGAATCTGCTGCGATTATCGGTGGGCCTCGAGAACGACTCGGACCTGATCGCCGACCTGGACCTGGCCCTGGGCGGAGGCGCTTGACGCCCGGCGGACGCGCATCGCGCCCGGTCGCATCACGGCAGGGCAAGTCGCAGCGAGACGGCTATTTCGCGACGGCCGGCCCGGCCGCAGCCTCGACCGGTCGGCCGGCACTCTGCCATCCCTGCATGTCGCCTTGAAGGTGCGCCAGCTTCGTGTAGCCGTTGGCTGCAAGCACTTCGGCCGCAAGTCCCGCGCGCCTGCCGGAATGGCAATACAGCACGACCTCGTCGTCCTTCGGGATCTCGCCCAGGCGGGCCGCGACCTGGTCGTAAGGAATATTGACCGCGCCCGGGATGTGCCCCGCCGCAAATTCGTCGGGCCTGCGCACGTCGAGCAGGAACAGCGAGGCGTCCTTGTTCGCCTGCATGTCGAGCAGAGCCTGCTGCGAGACCTGGGTGACCGGCGGGGCCGGGGCACCCTGTGCCGCCTGGGTGGTTTGTGGTGCTGGAATGACGTGCGGGGCCGCGGCGGCCGACGGCGCCTGCGCCGCGGGTGTGGGCTTGGCGACTTGAGGCGACTGCGCAAGCACCGGGCCAATCGCAAGCGCGCTCAGCAAGCCAAAGAAGATCCTGTGCATGTTCGTCTCCTGATTAGTGATCGTGCCCGCACCTGCCGGTCAGTCCGTGACGCAGGCATCCACCTCGATTTCCACCAGCATGTCCGGGTCCACCAGGCCGCTGACCTCGACCATGGTAGCGGCTGGGCGAATGGCCCTGAAATACTCGCCGTGCACGCGGCCGACCGCCTCCCAGTCGCGAACATTGCGCACGTAGATGCGGGAGCGGACCACGTGGTCGAGCAGTGCTCCCGCCCGCTCGAGGGCGTCGCGGATGTTCTCGAGAACCTGACGCGTCTGCGCCGCGGCGTCGCCGGGCGCGACGATGCGCCCATCCGGCCCCGTGGCAGTCGTGCCGGCAACCCACACGAAGGGCCCGACGCGCACGGCGCGGGAATAGCCGACCACGGGCTCCCAGGGCGTACCGGTCGAGAAGTTCACGCGTTCGGTCATGCCGGCTCCTTTTTTCAGATTCCTTCGACAGACATGACGACGACGCCTTGCGATCGGGCAAGTTCGCCAGTATTGTCAACCAATAGTTTACTCGAGGCTGCGACGATGGCGGCGGAATCCAGCCGGCTCCCCCTGAACGCTTTGCGGGTCTTCGAGGCCGTCGCGACGCACCTGAGTTTCACCGCCGCGGCGAAGGAACTCGGCGTCACGACCGCCGCGGTCAGCGCCCAGGTGAAGTCGCTCGAGGCCGACATCGGCGTGCCGCTCTTCCGTCGTCACACGCGCGCGGTCGCGTTGACCCAGGAGGGCGCCGAGCTCCTGCCGGGCGTGCGGCGAGGGCTGGACGAGCTGCGCCGCGGGGTGGACCGGATTCGCCGCGAGCGGGTCGGCGGCATGCTGAACCTGAGCGTGCCGAGCGAGTTCCTCCAGCGCTGGCTGCTGCCGCGCCTCGGCGAGTTCACGCGCCAGCATCCCGAGATCGAGGTGCGTTTCGGTCCCGCGCGGGCGGCGCTCGACTTCAGCCGTGACGACTTCCACGCAGCCATCCTGTACGGCTCGGGCGCCTGGCCGGGGCTCAAGTCGGAACGAATGCTCGACGAGTGGGTGTTCCCCGTCTGCAGCCCGGCGCTGCTCGCGAAGCTCGGACCCATCGACACCCTGAACGACTTCGCGCGCTACCCGCTGGTGCACAGCCGCTCGGAGCCCTGGGTGGCCTGGCTGCGTCGCGTCGGCGGCGACACCTCGCGGGCGGAAACCATCCCCATGGCGGAGGACTCCGCCGCGACGCTGGCCGCGGTCGAGCAAGGCAAGGGCGTGGCGCTCGCACGCTGGTCGCTGGTGGCCGCGGACATCGCGGCCGGGCGGCTCGTGCGCCCGATGATGCCGAGCGTTCAGCAGCACAATGCCTGGCACCTGGTCGCGCCGCCGGAGAGCTTCTCACTGCCTAAGGTGGTGCGCTTCCGCGCCTGGATCGTCGAGTGCTGCCGGGAATTCGCGCCGCCGACCGGAGAAACGCTCGCGGCGGAGTGATTACGTCTCGAACCGCAGCCGCGCCAGCACGGGCCGATGGTCCGACCCGATCGCCGGGCCGACCTCGGCCGCCTCGACGCACAGTCCGGGCGACACGAACACGTGGTCGATCCTGAGCGCGAGCGGCCAGAACCCCGCCATCCATGTCGGTTCCCAGCGCGACCCCTGCGCCACGTCGCGCATCCCCGAGGCCCGCAGGAAGTTCGCATAGACGGGCGAAAACGCCGTCGCGTTCAGGTCTCCCAGCATCACGGCCGGACCGGCTCCTGCCGTGAGCGAGCCCGCCGCGGAATCGAGCGCGCGGTCACGGGCGCGCGCCAGGCCGAGCGAGACCGGCCAGCGCGTATGCAGTCCCAGGAAACGGAGCGACCGTCCGGCGAGCTGGGCGCGGCCCGCGATCGAGGGCAGTCCGTCGCCGGCGAAGTCTTCCGGCTGGACGGCGCCGAGCGGCCAGCGGCTGAGGACGCCGATGCCGTAGGCATCCTCCCGCACGAGCAGCGCCCGGTAAGGATAGGCCCCGAGCCGGGACAGTTCAGCAGCCCACGATGCAGTGACCTCCTGCACGACCACGAGATCGGCCGGGTGCCTTGCCAGCCAGTCGAGGAAGCGGCGCGTGTCGTGGTTGCCGTACTGGACGTTGGCGGTGACCACGGTGAACCCGGGGCCCGCGCACGCGCCGGACGGCGGGCCGGCCTGCGCGCGCTGCAGGACGGGCAGCGCGTTGAACGCCGCGAGCAGGGTCAGGAGCAGGGACGTGCGCCGACTGCCGGTCGAAAAGAGAATGGCCGCCACCACGAGGGCAGCGGCCGCGTACTGCACCCGGAAGTGAACGAAGAGTTCGAAGGGCCAGCCGAGCGGAGCGGCGAGCGCGAGCACGGTCGCCACGCAGAGTGCGGCCGGGAGCGCGAACAGGAGGGTTGCCGTCCGCCTCGCCGGGCGCTCAGGCCTGCGCACGGGGCCGCTGCGCGCCATAGTGCACGCTCAGGCGACGAACTCCCTTGACCCGCCTTGCCGAGCGCCGGATTTCCTGCATGAGCCGCAGGAGCAGGTTCAGGCTCTCGCGTTCGCCGCCAGCGCAGTATTCCTCGCGCAGCCCGATGTGCAGCACGGTAATGTGCTCTAGATCCGGGCGCGTATAGACCGCCACGCCGAACGGCTCGCCGGTCGCCTCGTCCACCACGAACAGCGACTGCACGTCGGGCAGCTCGGCGATCCTGACGCGGAGCCAGCCTGAGTCCGCGTGGATCTCGGGCGGACCGTACTTGTCGATCGCATCCACGATCCTGTCCGCCACGCGGTTCTGGCAACCGTTGAAAAACAGCAGCCGCTCGAGCACAGGCCGATGCTCGGCCGCGATCCGCGACGTGTATTTGACCGGTGTCCTCATGCTCCGACTGGACCGGTGCACCGGTCTTCTAATGCACATAATGCACAGGGGAACGATCATGCTCGCGCGGCCGACCCGTGTCGAGAGGGCCGGAACGCCCGGTCGGGCGTCGCCGGATGACAGATATCTGGACTTGATCCAGAGCATCCCGCCGCATGACGCTGAACTTTGAATTGCCTCAGGTTTTCGGACAGAGGAGATGGACGTTTCGGGCCCGGTACTGCTGAATCTCCAAAGTGCCAAACCCTGTCTCGCAACCCCAGCCCCGGTCCGCGGCCGAGTGGCGCGATTCCGCGCTGCTCGTGGACGTGCTCGTGCTGTCCTCGGACCTGCTGCTGTTCGAAGCGACCCGCGCGGCGATCGGCGAGCGCAACCCGGTCTGGCGCGCGCGCTCCGCCGAAGAGGCCGTGGACCTGTTGCTCACCGGGCGATGCGGCGTGCTTCTCGTCGACATGGCCGCCATGTCCACCGGGCCTGACACCCTCATTGCCCAGATCGTCGAGCAGTTCCCGGACGTCGTCGTGGTCGTCGCGGGACGCCAGGAGGACGAAGGCCTGCTCGGCCGGCTGATCAGCGACGGACTCGTCTACCGGTTCATGCACAAGCCGCTGACAGCGAAGCGGGCCGGCATGTTCCTGCACGCGGCCATCCGTCGTCACGTCGAGCTCCGCGAGTCGCGCGCGACCCAGCCGTTCACGCCGCTCGCCGGCGTCATGCCGAGGCGCTTCGACCTTGGAAAGTGGTTGTTCGTCGCCGCAGGCCTGGCGTTGTTCGTCGCGCTGCTCTGGTTTCTCGGCGGCGACGGCTCGAGCCGCGTCGAGGAAGCAGCGACCTCCGCCGCTCCGCACACGGCAGCACCTGTCGCGACCCCCGCCCGACAGGCCGATCCCGTGCTGTCACGAGCGCGCGCGGCCTTTGCCGCGGCCCGCTACGAGGCGCCGGCGGGACGAAATGCGCTCGACCTGTATGCAGCCGTCCTCCTGGCCCGGCCAGACCAGGCTGAAGCCCGTTCCGGCCTCGACGATACGATCGACCGCATCGTCGGCCTGGCGAGACGCGCAGAAACCGACGGCAACCACGCGGAAGCCCGCCGGCTGCTCGCCCGCGTCGAGTCGGCCGATGCCTTGAACCTCGCGGTCCGGGACCTCGCCGCGGAACTCGCGCGGCCGATGCCGAAGTCCATCGCGCCGCCGCCAGGCGTTCCCGCTGCGAGCCCCCCGGCCATGCCGAAAGCACCCGAGAACACCGCACGCCAGGCTGCGCAGGCGACGGTCCGCAGCACGCAAACCACCGCAACCACCGGCTCCCGACCGACGGAGCCCGCACCCGCTACCCGGGCACCGCAGGGAACGAGCGCGCTCGACCATCGTCCCGTTGCGACCGCGCCGCCGGTCGCGAGACCCGATCCGCTCACGCCCAGGGTGGTGAACGCCGACGAGCTGCGGGCCAGCGCGGCGCTCGCGCGACGCGCTCCCAGGAACTTCGGGGCACCGATCTCGAACGGACTTCCGACCGCGGGCTACGTCAAGCCGCGCCGGGCCGAACCACCGGCACCGGTCGCGTCCGCGTCAGGAATAGACCCGGCAGCGGCCGAAGCGCTCGCGATGCCGGCAGACGAGTTCGGGCGTGTCCATTCGACCGATCCCGTGTACCCGCCCGCCGCACTGCGTGATCACGTCGAGGGCTGGGTGGAACTGCTGTTCACGATCACCGAGACGGGCGCAGTACGCGACATCGAGGTCGTCGATTCCGAGCCGCGCGGGGTATTCGAGTCCGCGGCGAGCGAGGCGCTGGGTGCCTGGCGTTTCAGGCCGCGGCTCGCGAACGGACAGCCGGTGGCGCGTCGCTCCACCTTTACGCTGCGATTCAACGTCGACCGCTGAACTCAGTCGGGAGCAGGTCCAGGGCGCGGCCCGACCGCCGACAGGCTGCCCAGGTCCAGCCGCAGCCCGGGTTCCGCGACGTGCGCCTGCACACCCTGCCGGGTGAGCGCCTCGCGCAACGCGTCCGACGACTCGCGCTCGCCGTGCACCAGCCAGACGGGCGGGCGGCCCTTGAGTCCGGAATACCAGCGCAGCAGATCCGCCTGGTCGCCGTGCGCCGAGAAACCGCCCAGCGTGTGCACGCGCGCCTCGACCCTCACCGGCAAGCCGTGGATGTTGACCTCGTCGCGGCCGTCTACGATCGCGCGTCCCAGCGTGCCCGCCGCCTGGAATCCCGTGAACACCACGTCGCACTGCCGGCGCGGGAGATTGTGCTTGAGGTGATGCACGATGCGCCCACCGGTGCACATGCCGCTGCCCGCGATCACGATCGCGCCGTCGGCAACGCGGTTGATCGCCATCGACTCGTCCACCGTCCGGCAGAGCTTCAGGTTCGGCAGCTGGGGCATCGGCCCGCCGCGCCGGCGCAGTTCGCGCGCCTCCTCGTCAAAGAGTTCCGCGTGGCGCCAGTAGACGTCCGACGCCTCGATCGCCATCGGGCTGTCCAGGAAGATTTGCCAGTCGCCGAGCTGCCACTCGTCGAAGTGGGTGCCGAGTTCGTAGAGAACTTCCTGGCTGCGCCCTACGGCGAAGGCCGGGATCAGGACGTTGCCGCCGTCCCTGCGCGCCCGGCGCAGGATCTCGCCGAACTCGGCAAGCGTCGCTTCCCTGTCCCGGTGCTGGCGCGCACCGTAGGTGCTCTCCATCACCACGACGTCGCCAGCAAGTCCCGACTCCGGGTCGCGGAGAATGGGCGTGTCGTACTGGCCGAGGTCGCCGCTGAACACGAGGCGCCGCTCGAGATCGCCCTCCGTCAGGCGCACGCAAACGCTCGCCGATCCAAGGATGTGCCCGGCGTCCCGGAACGTGAGCTCGACGCCGGGCAGGACCCCGATCGCGCGTCCGTAGGGCACCGCGCGGAACGTACGCAGCACCGCCTCGGCGTCGTCCGTCGTGAACAGCGGCTCGATTGCGTGCCGGTCGCCGCCGCGACGGCGTTTTCGCTGCTCGCGTTCCGCATCGCGCGCGGCCATGGCCGCGCTGTCGAGCAGCAGGATGCGCGCAAGGTCGCGACAGGCCGCGGTCGCGTGGACCGGGCCCCGGAAGCCTCGCTTGTGCAGGAGCGGCAACCGCCCGCAGTGATCGATGTGCGCGTGACTCAAGATGACGGCGTCGATGCCCGCCGCGTCGAACGGAAACGGCGCGCGATTCCGCTCGGCGGGTGCCGCGCCGCCCTGGATGAGTCCGCAGTCGAGCAGCAGCCTGCGGCCGCCGACCTCGAGGATGTGGCAGGAGCCCGTGACTTCCCCCGCCGCACCGAAGAACTGCAGGTGCATCGGCGCCTCAGGCGATCCGCTGTCCTGCGTGGGCCTCCGGTTCCGCCTGGGCCTGCCGCTCGCGAAGCAGCCTTGCGCAGGCCCGAACCACCGCCGCATCGTAGCGTCGGCCCGCCTGGGCCTGCAGTTCATCGAGACAGGCCGCCATCGAAAGCGCCTGGCGCTGCGGCCGCGGGGACAGCATGGCTTCGACCGCGTCGGCGACCGCGACGATGCGTGCCTCGAGCAGGATCGAGTCGCCCTTGAGGCCGCGGGGATAACCCGACCCGTCCTGCCGCTCGTGGTGCTGACGCACCGCTTCGGCGACCGGCCAGGGAAAGTCGATGTGGCGCAGTATTTCGTGGCCGCGATCCGCGTGCGTCCTGACCAGCTCGAATTCCGCCGCGCCGAGCGGCGCCGGTCGCCAGAGGATCTCGCGCGGAATGTGCAGCATGCCGACGTCGATCAACTGGCCGATGACTCGCAGCCCCCGCACCGTGTGCCCCGGCAGGCCCATGGCCGTGCCGATCCCCGCCGCGAGGTCCGCCACGCGCTTCGCGCGGCCGGTCTTGCAGCCGTCCTGCGCCTCCGAGAGCGAGCCGATCGCCTCGATCGCGCCCAGCATCACGCGCTCCATGTGATCCATGACGCTCACGATCTCGGCGTCGGAGCGGCGGCGGCGGAGCGCCTTCCAGAGCCCGTCGGCCACCTGCGCCGCGTGAGCGCGGTCCTCGTCGTCGAAAGCCTCCGGCTTGTTCGCGAGCAGCAGGACCCCGGCGAGGCGTCCGCCGTCCAGGATCGGCGTCGCAAGCTGGCGGGCAAGCCGGCCGGGCAACCCGGCCTGCCGCAAGCCGCCCGTGCCCTCCGCGTCCGTGCGCTCGGTGACACGCTGCGACGTCATGCACTCCCAGAGAGCCGATTCGGCCGGCGGCGATCCTCGCCAGCGGATTGGAAGGGCCTGGCCCGGCTCCGCGTCGGCAATGCTGCGCGAGGAGAGTTCCAGCTGCCCGGCGTCCGTCGTCGCCAGGAAAATGTATCCCTGCTCGCTGCGGGTGAGCTGCCGCGCAAGGTCGACCGCGCGTGCCGGGATCTCGGTCTCGGTCAGCGCGTGCGTGTGCTGCGCGAGATCGAGCAGGGCGGTGTGCCGGCGCTGCTCGCGCCTGGTCCGCTCCTCGGCGCGGCGCTGCTCCGTGAGGTTGCGCACGGTGACGATGCGCGCACCGGGGGAATCCGCGACCGCAGCACCCGAAATCTCGGCGTCGAAGGTAGACCCGTCGGCGCGGCGCCACGTTGCATGGCGAGGCGTGCCGCCAGCCGCTGCCGGCAGGCTGCCGGCAGATGCGCCGGCCTCCCCGGGTTCGAACTGCTGCAGCGTCAGGTCGCCGGTCCTGCCCGCTTCGAGCGACATGAGCGCGTTGAATGCCGCGTTCGCATGACTGAGCCGGCCCTGTTCGTCCACGAGGCAGGTGGCCACGGGCGAGGCGTCGAGCGCCGCCGCGCGCGCGCGCGCCAGGCGTTGCCCCTCGCGGCCCGCCCGCTCGGCCGTGACGTCCACGAGCGACGTGAGCCAGCACGCCCGCCCCGCATAGGAAACCGACGTGCATCGCGGCTCCAGCACCGCGCGCGAACCGTCTGGCTTCACGAAGTCGATGTCCGCCGGAGACGCCTGGTCATTCCCGGGCACGCATCCCGGCAGGATTTCCACCAGTGACCGGCCTCGCAGCTCGTGGGGCGCGATGCCGAGGGACGCCGCGGCCGAGTCACTTACCGCCCGGATCTCGTGGGTCTCCATGTCCGACAGCAATGTCGGCACGGGCTGCGCGCCGAATGCGCGCTCGGCATCGACCGAGGACGCATGGGCCTGCGCGCGACTCGACTGCAGCTCAGCAAGCCGCGCCTCGAGCACTCCCACGCGCGCAAGTCCCGCGCGCGTTTCCTCCGCCGCGTTCCGGGCTTGCAATTCCACGGCCTCCCGGGCCTGCGACTCGGCTGCGGCCAGCTCCTGCTGCCGCGCCTCCAGTTCGTTCACGCGCTGCTGCAGCTCGCGCACCCGGTCCGCATCCGCGGCAGCGACGTCTGCGCGCTCCCTGGCCTGGGACTCTGCCGCGGACAGATCCTGCTGCAACGCCTCGAGCTCGTCTATCCGCTGCTGCAGCTCGCGCACCTTGTCCGAATCCGCGGCAACGACGTCGGCGCGCTCCCTGCCGTCACGATCCAGCTTGGTGCGCGCGGCGCGTTCGGCGGCGGCAAGCAGCTTGTTCGTGTACTTGAGCCCCCGTACCTCGCGCTCGAGTTCGGCGACGCGACGCCGGTCCTGGTGCTGGCGATCCAGCAGTTCCGGCACGAGCGCCGGGATGCGCATCGTGTCGGATCCAGTCTTCAGTGAATCGATGGCCGTCGAGAGTTCCTCGAGCGTGGACCCGCGTGGAAAGAAGCGCTGCGCGCCCACCTCCGCCGCAAATGCCTCGTACTTGGGCCCTTCCACGCGGAACGACAGCAGGAACACCGGCAGGTACCGCGTGGCCGGGTCTTCCTTCAATCGGCGACAGAGCGCGAAGCCGTCCAGCAGCGGCAGGAGGACGTCGCTCACGACCGCGTGAGGGGGCTCGTGCCTGACGACGTCGAGCGCCTCGACCCCGTTGCGCGCCTTCGTCACGACATGGCCGCGCGACTGCAGCAGCGTCTCGAGCGCTGCGAGGTCCTGGTCACGTTCGTAGACGAGAAGGATGAAACTCATGGGCGCGAGACAGCCTCCGCTCGTAGCGACCAGCCGCGTGATCGACGCATACGCCGTTCCATCGTACCGCTCCCGTGACCCCGCCAAGTATGCCCGGACGCGGCGCAGGCACCAACATCCCGCGCTGCCGCGGGATGCGGGTCACAGAATCCCGGTGTGACCCCCCCCCTTTTGCTACGGGTTCACGCTCGCGGCAAGCCGCTGCGCCAGCACCGCGGGCGTGCTGTGAACGAGGTCCTTGCGGATCTCCCGGGTCACTCGCGCGCGGGTCGGGCCGGACAACTCCTCCCGCATGAGCCCGAGGAACGGCGGGCCCGCCACGACGACCAACTGGTCGAACTCGTCATTCCTCCGCGCGTCGTCGAGCCTGCGGGCGATGCGGCGCGCGAACCGCACTGCCTCCGTGCGGCGGGGCGTCTCCTCCCGCTGGATCGAGTGGCGAGTCGCGCCCATGCTCTCGTGGGTGCGCCCCGGGCGCTCGGTCCCGAAATCGCGATCGTGAAGACGCGCCAGTGGATCGCTGATCCGGGCCACCTCCTTCGGCACAGCGCGCAGCGTCGGGGCGTCGTAGAAGATCGCTTCAGCCTGGTCGGCGACGACAATTCGATACCTGCTCATGTCAGCCTCCCTGCACTCGGGTGTGTTTTCACGTTGCGCCGGGCCGGCGACCCGCGCAATGGTGGAATGTGGCAGTCGCGGTTGGCGGCGGGCTTCCGCGGTTCCTATACACTCGACGAACGGGCCACGGAGACGACCATGGGATCGAGACACCACCTCGCCGCACTGCTGCTCGTACTGGCTGCCGGCTGTGCCACCACCTGGCCTGTCGAGACCTTCGAAGCACCGGGTGCAGGTCTCGCGGCCCGCCGCAGCTTCGCGTGGACGGGCGGCGAGCTCGGCTCGGTGACTGCGGTAAACCCCGCCACGGTGACCGCTACCGACCAGCACATCCGCGAAGTCGTCGTTGCAGCGCTCGTGCGCAAGGGCTACCAGGAAGTGCCGGACGCGGACAAGCCTGAGATGCTGGTGAGCTACGAGGTCGCCGGAACCAGGAAGTACGTGACTTCCTCGGCTCCGAGGTTCAACACGCCCAACCCGGACGACGTCCTCATGGCCAGCAATCCGCAGCTTCCGGCGGCGTCCGAACTGCCGCGCGAACGCCGCGTGACCGAGGGCTCGGTGATCGTGTTCGTGGCCGATCCTGCGTCCGGCCAGATCATCTGGCGCGGTGCGGTCACGGCGGAGACCCGATCGTCATCCTCGGAGCAGGCCATGCACACGGTCGCGGACATGGCGGCCGGCATCATCGAGTCGTTCCCGGCGAGAAGCGCAGGCCCCTGAGCCGTTCTCGCGGGCGGGCCGCGGCCTCCCGGCAGGGATCGCTCAGCCGGTGAAGTAGTCCGGTTCCGCGCCGGGCCTCCACTTGATGTTGCAGCCCACGCTCGGGCGCTGGTCCGCGTCCGCCGGCAACCCCGCGAGCACGGCATCCACGGCCCTGCGCAGGTCCACCCCGGTCACGGGCCGGTCGTCGCCGGGCCGGCTGTCGTCGAATTGCCCTCGATAGACGAGCCGACGGGCCGCGTCGAACAGGAAGAAGTCGGGCGTGCAGGCGGCGCGGAAGGCTTTCGCCACCGACTGATCGGCATCCAGCAGGTAGGGAAAGACGTAGCCCGACGACTCCGCCTCCCGGCGCATGGCATCGGGGCCGTCCTGCGGGTAGGCGTCGAGGTCGTTCGAGTTGACGGCGACGATTGCGAGGCCGCGGGGCGCGTACTCCCGCGCGAATTGCGCGAACGCGCCGCGGATGTGCCGCGCGAACGGGCAGTGCTCGCAGGTGAAGACGACGAGCAGCGCCCGGGAACCGGCGAAGTCAGCGAGCGCGTGCCGCCTTCCGTCGAAGTCCGGCAGATCGAACGCCGGCGCCGGCGTGCCGAGAGCGAGCATCGTTGAGGGTGTCCTGGCCACTGCAGGGTGCCCTCAGCGACGAACGATCAGCAGCGCGCCGGCAATCACGAGTACCGCGCCCAGCAGGCGCGCGGGCGTCACCGGGCTCTGCGGGAAGCCGATGACGCCGTACTGATCCACGGCCAGCGCCGCGAGCATCTGCCCGCCGAGCGTGAGTGCGAGCAGGGCCGTGGCGCCGAGCCGCGGCCCGAGCACCGTGGTGGAAGCCACGTAGGCCGCGCCGAGGAGCCCGCCGAACCACGCCCACGCCGGCACCGCGGCCGTCGATCCCGGCACTACACGCGCGCCGCTCGCCACCGCAACCAGCCCCAGGGCGGCCAGACCGACCGCGAAGTTGACGATGGTCGCGACGACCGGGGAGCCGATCGCCATGCGCACGGTCGAGTTCATGCCGACCTGCAGGGTGAGCCCCGCACCGACGAGCACAGCCAGCAGGTGCGGCCAGTAATTCATCGCGATCAGCCGGCCGCTGCAGGTGCGCCATCGCGCCGGGCCCAGCCCTGCCAGACCAGGGCGCCGACGCCCGCGATGAGCGCAAGGAACGCGACGAGGCCGCCGATGTAGGGAACGTGACGAATGAGCGACAGTGCCACGAGCGCGAGCAGCAGGGCGAGCAGGCGCCAGCCGGTCGTCACGGGCCCGGCGCCGTGCATGAGCGCGAGGCCGCGTTGCCCGACGAAGAGCGCAGCGACGATCCAGCCCAGGAACAGCAGCAGCAGGTACAGCGGCACCAGTAGCAGCGCGAGCGGAATGCCGATGATCGTGATCAGGAGGACGACCCCGACGAATGGCACGCATACGAGGACTGCGAGGCCCAGGCCGATAGACCGCAGCGGGTCGCGGCCGATCGCGTCAACGGCCCGCGAGGACAACCCCGGGAAGAGTATGAGGAACAGCGCCCCCACGAAGAACACGCCTGCATGCCACAGCGCCGAGCCGACCCAATGCACGGTCTCGTGCACCGGACCGTGGTCGTCGTGCATGTAGTTTCCGTGGCTGACTTCGTGGAACTCGACGCCACCCGCGATGACCGCGCCTTCGGGAACGACCGGTGCCGTCGGTCCGTGGTAGATGAGCCGCCCTCCGATCTGCGTTTCGGGGCTGATCACGAGTTCCTCGGCACGGACATCGGCATCGCGGTGCACCTGGCCCGCGATCGTCACGCTCCCGCCGGTGGCCTTGAGGTAACCGTGGGTATTTCCCTCGAAGTTGACCCGGCCACCCGTCAAGGTCGCGGACCCCGCGATCACCGTGGCCGGCCCGACGGCAACGTCGCCGCCCGCAACCCGGGCGTTGCCTTGCACGATCGCGTCCACCTTCACATCGCCGCCCGCGGCATACAGGTCGTCGCCCACGCTGCCGGCGATGGACACCTCGCCGCCGGCCGCGACGAGGTCGCCCTTGACCTCGCTGACCGTGGCCACCTGGCCGCCGGCCAGGAACGCATCGCCTTCCACCGGATCCGTGAGGCTCAGGAACCCGCCCGCGCCGAAATAGTCGGACCCGAACTGGTGCGTCACGGCGTCATCGCCGTCCACGTTGACTGAACAGCCGCTGACGGCCAGCACGACCAGGGTCGCGAGTACCGCGACTGGAACGAAGGTTTTCATAGGCGACTCCTCGCTGGCGGCACCCGCATTGCGGCGGGCGTCGTCGGGTTTACAGGCCACCGAAGGCAGTTTAGGGCAACCCGGCCGCGCTGCGTACCGTTCAGGGCTTGCGGGCGACGCCCTCGCTCACATACCCGATGAGCGTCGGCACGCCACGAAGGTAGCCGGACTGCACGGGGCCGGCTTCGAGGCCGGCGGTTTCGATCAGTTCGAGTATCGGCCGGTTCAGGTGGCACCCTCCGCTGACCGGCCGCCACGCCGGCGTCAGCCGGTCCTGCCAGCGGGCAACCGACTCCTGCGGTGCGCGCCCGTGCTCCATGAACAGGAAACGGCCTCCGGGCTTCAGCACCCGCCGGACCTCGGCCAGCGCGTGCGCCACGTCCGGGATGGAGCACAGCGTGAGCGTACTCACCACGGTGTCGTAGCGGTCATCCTCGAACGGCAGGTGCTCGGCATCGAGGTGATGGAAATCCACCGCGATCCGCGACGCCGCGATGCGGGGCCGCGAGTACCGGTCTAGATCGGGGTCCGGGTCGATGGCCTCGATGCCCCGTACGCCAGGCGGGTAGTGCTCGAGGTTCGCGCCGGTGCCGAAGCCGATCTCGAGGATACGGCCGCTGGCCGACGCAAGGGTGCGCACTCGCGGGCGGCGATAGGCGCGGCTCGACATCGCGAGATCGAGCAGCTTCGGAAAAATATAGTGGCGGTAGACGCTCATCCGGGGCGACTCCTGCGGACCATGTTGCACCGTCCAACGGGTGGCCATCCAGACGCCGTCAGCGAGTGAAACCTGTATTCAGTGATAGTTGATAATGGTGCCGCCCGCACAAGGCGTTTCAACGGGTTCATTTTGCCAGTTGTTATGATGCGTGGGCGAGCCGATTGGCCCGCGCCGCGCGCTCAGGTAGATTGCGCGCCCTGCCAGAAAGGTCGAGTTCCCATGGGCCGCATATTCGAAGTCCGCAAGCACGTGATGTTCGCGCGCTGGAACCGGATGGCGAAGCAGTTCGCCAGGATCGGCAAGGAAATCACCATCGCGGTGAAGAAGGGCGGTACCGATCCGAACTCGAACCCGGCGCTCCGGCGCTGCATCCAGAATGCGCGCGCCGTGAACATGCCGAAGGACAAGGTCGAGTCCGCGATCAAGCGCGCCTCCGGACGCGACGCGGCCAACTTCGAGGAGATGATGTACGAGGGCTATGCACCGCACGGTGTCGCTGTGCTCGTGGAGTGCGCGACCGACAACCCGACCCGCACGGTCGCAAGCGTGCGCAACGCCTTCGGCAAGCACGGCGGCAACCTCGCCACGACCGGCAGCGTCGCGTTCCAGTTCAAGCGCATGGGAGTGTTCAGGCTGAACCCGGAAGGCATCGACCAGGACGACCTCGAGCTCTACCTCATCGACCACGGGCTCGAGGAGTTTGGCGAGAGCACCGGCGAGAAGGGCGAGCCACAGCTCGTGGCGCGGTGCCTGTTCGAGGACTTCGGCACGCTGCAGAAGGCGCTCGAGGACCGCGGCATCAATCCCATTTCGGCCGAGCACGAGTACATCTGCCAGGCCCCGACGGAACTGCCCGAGGACCAGGCGACCGAAGTGCTCGAGCTCATCGACAAGCTCGAGCAGGACGAGGACGTGCAGAAGGTGTACCACACGCTCGCGTGAGAAATAGGTGCCTGGCACCGAATTTCGGTGCCAGGCACCTGTTGCTAGGCACCTATTTCTCAGTCGGGCAGATTCATCCGCTTCAGCAGATCACGAAAACGCGGGTCGCTTCGCACGCCGTCGAAGTCCGGGTACCACAGATAGGGCAGGTTGGGGTCCCGACCCTCGTAGGCCCGCTCGAGCCACTCCAGGCACCGATCCTTATCGCCGGCATACGCGTACCAGCTGGCGACGTCCCAGGGCAGCACCAACGTCGTGCGGGACCGCGCCGCGAGCGTCTCGGCGGCCTTGCGCATCGTCGCGCGATAGTCTGCGTCGGCCGCAGTTTGAGCCAGGAAAGTCGTCACCTCGCTGTACCCATAGGCGCTTGCGTACCGACTCAACGCTTCGAGCGCCTGCTTGTACTCCCGCTTGTGATGACGCGCCGAAATCAAACCCGTGAGCGCCACGAGGTCCCTCGGGTTCGTCACCAGGGCTGCGTCAAACTGCGCGATCGCCTCGTCGAATCGGCGGGCAAAATTGAGGTCCACGCCGAATAGAGATCGAAACAGCCCATTGAATGGATCCAGTTCCAACGAGCGCCGGGCTTCGACCATGGCCTCGTCCGGGCGGTGCACATTGTTCAGCAGGTGCGCGTAGTAGGCATGGGCATCCGCGAAACCGGGCTTGAGTTGGATGGCTCGCCTGAATTCCCGCTCAGCAGCCGGCCAGTTCCAGTCGGCCCAGGCGTAAACAATGGCCAGGGCGTAATGCGCATCGGCAAGCGAATCGTCCAGCTCGACCGCTTTGAGTGCGGCCGCCTTGGCTTTTGGCACGCCTTCCGCCGGCGAGGAAAATCCCATTTGGTTCCTGCCCATCCAGAGCAGCGCGATCCCGGCGTAGGCGCGCGCATAGCCCGGCTCCTTGGCGAGCGCCAGATCGAAATAGCGTTCGGCGGCGTCGAGGTCCTCGCGCGTCAGCTTGTACCAGTGATACAGGCCCTTCAGGTATGCGTCGTACGCCTCGGCATCGACCGTCGGCGCAGCGGCAAGCCGTTGCGCTGGCAGTAATTTCACCTGCAGCGCCGCCACCACGGCCCGCGCGATCTCGTCCTGCACCTTGAACACGTCGGTGAGCTTGCGGTCGTAGGTCTGCGACCAGAGGTGCGTGCTGTCCGACGCGCGGATGAGCTGCGCCGTGATCCGCACCGTGTCGCCCGACTTGCGTACGCTGCCCTCGAGCACGTGCGCGACATTCAGCGTATTCGCGATGGTCGCGATGTCCGCCTCCTTGCCCTTGAACGAGAACGACGACGTGCGCGCGATCACCCGCAGCTGCGGGAGCTGCGTCAGGAGGTTCAGCACTTCTTCCGACATGCCGTCGGCGAAGTACTCCTGGTCCTTGCCTGGACTCATGTCCAGGAACGGCAGCACCGCGATGGACGCAGCGTCAGCCGGCAAGGTACGCGTCTTGTCTGGCACGCCGGTGTCGGTAAGCCAGGCACGCTCGTCGAGGTGCGAGGCATACCACCACATCGTGCCGCCCACGACGGCGAGGAGCGTGGCGAGGATGGCGAGCTCGGTTCGCGAGACCTTCTGCTCGCCCTTGTCCCCGTGGTACCACGCGAGGACGAGCACAAAGACCAACCCGAGTGCGAAGCTCGGCGTCGCGATCTGGCGGATCGCCGGCGGCCAGCCGTAGGTGTCGCCGAGGTACTCGACGACCTGGAGCAGCGTCCAGGCCGCGGCAGCATAAGCGAGGCTCCACTGCACCACCTTGCGGCGGCGCAGTCGGGTCCAGAGGTTGTCGCCCCCCTGTTCGGTCGGCTCGGTCACGTCCGTGCTCCCTCGGGATCCGAGTGTAGCGGGATTGCCCGACGGAGGGGTTCATAGCGGTTGAATGCGAAGGGTTCGCGACGATTCAAGCGGGCCCCACAGGGCAGCGTAGCCTGTGGACGATGTGTGCGCTGACAGGTCGCTGATCTGATGGCGTGAAAGACTGCTCCTGGCCGAACCGAGACCTTCGCAGCCGCGCCGTGTCTGCGCGCCTTGCTCACTCACAGCGCCTCGACAGCACCCGCGACATCAACCGCAAGCGCTGGAAACGCCACGAGGATGGCCCGGTCCTCGGTCACCAGCCGAACGCCAAGAATTTCCGCCAGCGCCACGAACTCCGAATCGTATGCCGACAGTCGGCTTTGCTCCGTCACCTCGAAGACTCTGTCGCTGGGCAGGTAGTGCTCATGGCCCGCAAGACCTACCTCGGCCGCGGCCATGATCTGGCGAACCTGTGAGTCATCGAGGCTGCCGTCGCGCCGATAGCCCGTCAGGATGCTGCGCATCTCGGATCGCCACAGCACTGGGGCGTGCCAATCGGCATCGATCCTGCGCAGGCGATGCGCCAGTGCAGTTCGCTCTCCGTGAATCCAGCAATAAGCGATGACGTTGCTGTCGACGACGATCATGCCCTGCCCGCGTTGCGGTAGCGTCGGACCCGCGCGTGGTCCACGCGCGGCAGGGAACTGACGAAATCCTCCAGTGCCTTCTGTTCAGCAGCCACGTCCACCAAGGGCGCTTCCAGGTGGGATTCGAGCAGCGCCAGGACTTCCCGGTTCAGGCTGCGATGGTTCGATTCCGCACGCGCCTTGAGTCGCTGGTGCAGGGCGGTGGGAATGTTCTTCAGTGTCATGTTGAGCATGGGTTTTTACATTGGCACCGTTGTGGTGCCGTTATGGTGCCACCTGTCCGTGTGATGGGCAAGCGTTGGCGGATGCTGCCGCTCCCCAGCTGATTCCCGCCAACTGAATTTGGCCCCGATGCGAACAGATTGACCGTCCCGGCGAATGGGCTGGCGAGCAAGCCGTCTAAACTGCGTGCCATGCAGCCCGCCCGCGACCTCTTTTCCTACCGCAAACACTGGGCGCATCGGTTCGGCCCGGCGCCCTTCCTGCCCATGTCGCGGGCGGAGATGGACGAGCTCGGCTGGGATTCCTGCGACGTCATCCTGGTCACTGGCGACGCTTACGTGGACCTGCCGAGCTTCGGCATGGCCATCGTCGGCCGCGTGCTCGAGGCGCAGGGGTTCCGCGTGGGCATCGTGGCCCAGCCGGACTGGCACTCGACGCGCGACTTCATGAAGCTCGGCCGCCCGAACCTCTTCTTCGGGGTGACCGGCGGCAACATGGATTCGATGGTGAATCGCTACACGGCGGACCGCCGCATCCGCAGCGACGACGCCTACACGCCGCACGGGGTCGCAGGCGCCCGGCCCGACCGCTGCGTGATCGTGTATTCGCAGCGCGTTCGCGAGGCGTACAAGGACGTCCCGGTGGTCGTGGGCGGCATCGAGGCCTCGCTGCGCCGCATCGCGCACTTCGATTACTGGTCGGAGAAAGTCCGCCGCTCGGTGCTGCTGGATGCGAAAGCCGACCTGCTCGTCTACGGCAACGCCGAGCGCCAGATCTGCGAGATCGCGCACCGGCTCGCGGCGGGTACGCCTATTTCCGAGATCCGCGACCTGCGCGGCACGGCGTTCGTGCGCCGGGAGACGCCCGAGGGCTGGACCGAGATCGATTCGACGAGCGTGGACGAGCCGGGGCGGCTCAACCCGCCGGCCGATCCGTACGCGATGGAGCCGGGCGCCGGCGCTGCCACTTCAGCCGACGCGACGGCGACGCGGTCTTCCGGAGCGGTCCGGGAGGCCGTGCGCGGCAGGGACGCCGCGCCCGGAGCCCCCATGGATGGGTTCACGGCGTCCTCCCGGACCGCTCCGGCAGATCGGGGCGACGTCGCAGCCGCGAAGCCCGAAGCCGTGCTGAGATTCCACCGCCGTCTGCCGAGGAACGCCGACCGCGAGCGCAGCGTCATCCGCATGCCGTCGTACGAACAGGTCGCCGGCGACCCGGTGCTCTATGCGCACGCGTCGCGGATCCTGCACGCCGAGTCGAACCCGGGCAACGCGCGCTGCCTCGTGCAGCAGCACGGCGATGCGGACGTGTGGCTCAACCCGCCGCCCATCCCGCTCACGACGAAGGAGATGGACGCGATCTACGAGCTGCCGTACCGGCGCGTGCCGCACCCGTCCTACGGCGCCGCGAAGATCCCCGCATACGAAATGATCCGCCACTCGATCGCGATCCAGCGCGGCTGTTTCGGCGGCTGCACGTTCTGCTCGATCACCGAGCACGAGGGACGCATCATCCAGAATCGCTCGGAGGACTCGGTGATCCGCGAGATCGAGTCGATCCGCGACACCGTGCCGGGATTCACCGGCGTGATCTCGGACCTGGGCGGACCCACGGCGAACATGTACCGCATCGCCTGCAAGTCGCGCGAGATCGAGGCGGCCTGCCGCAGGCCATCGTGCGTTTACCCGGGCATCTGCCCGAACCTCAACACGGACCACTCGCCCCTGATCCGCCTCTACCGCCGCGCGCGAGCGCTGCCCGGCATCAAGAAGGTGCTGATCGCCTCGGGCGTGCGCTACGACCTCGCCATCGAGTCCCCGGAGTACGTGAAGGAGCTGGCCCAGCACCACGTCGGCGGCTACCTCAAGATCGCGCCGGAGGCGATTGCGGAAGGTCCGCTGTCGAAGATGATGAAGCCGGGCGTGGGCAGCTACGACCGCTTCAAGGCGATGTTCGACAAGTACTCGAAGGAAGCCGGGAAGGAGCAGTACCTGATTCCCTACTTCATCGCCGCGCACCCGGGCACGACGGACGAGGACATGCTCGAGCTCGCGCTATGGCTGAAGCGGAACGGCTTCCGCGCCGACCAGGTGCAGGCCTTCCTTCCGTCGCCGATGGCAACCGCGACTGCGATGTACTACTCCGGGAAGAACCCGCTGCATCGTGTCGCGCGAAACTCCGAAGAGGTGTTCATCCCGAAGGGCATTCGTCAGCGCCGCCTGCACAAGGCCTTCCTGCGCTATCACGACGCGAACAACTGGCCGCTGCTGCGCGAGGCGCTGCGGCACATGGGCCGCGCCGACCTGATCGGCAACGGCAAGCAGCAACTCGTGCCGAGCTACCAGCCGATCGGCACGGGCGGCGCCCACGAGGGCAAGCGACTGCCCGCCAAAGCGCAACCCTTCCGCACCCAGCACACCGGGCTGCCGCGCGTACCGTCCACGCCGCCGGGCAAGGGTCGCCCCCGGACGCAACGCAAGGGACGCAGCTGACACTCCCCGCGTGTCGGGACGGGTTCGCTGTAAAATCGCCCCGGCATGTCACGAATGAGCTCATTTCCCAATCTGACAGGGCGTCGGCTCAAGGCGATTGCGATTGCCGCGCTCGCCCTGTGCGCGCTCATTGCGCACGCCCCCGCCGCTCGGGCCCAGGACATCGAGCCGCGGGCCTACTCCAATGCGCCGGTGGGCGTGAATTTCCTGATCGCGGGGTACGTGTACACCGAAGGCGGCGTGTCGTTCGACAGTTCCCTGCCCTTGACCAACCCGCAATTGCAGACGTCCAACGCGCTGCTCGCATATGCGCGGGTGCTCGATTTCTGGGGCAAGTCGGCAAAGTTCGACGTCATCGCCCCGTTCAGCTGGCTGTCCGGTTCCGCGGATTACGAAGGGCAGCCGTTGCAGCGCAACGTATCCGGTTTCAACGATCCCGCGTTCCGTCTGTCGGTCAACCTTTACGGCGCTCCGGCACTCGGACTGAAAGAGTTCGGGAGTTACCAGCAGGACCTGATCGTCGGCGTGAGCCTGCGGGTGACCGCGCCCATGGGCCAGTACGACGACACCCGGATCGTCAACCTCGGCACCAACCGCTGGTCCTTCAAGCCGCAGGTGGGAGTCTCCAAGGCGCTGGGCAGGTGGACGCTGGAAGGCACGGCGGCGGTTACCCTGTTCACGGACAACAACGACTTTTATGGGGGCAATACCAGGTCGCAGGATCCCCTCTACTCGCTCGGGGCACACGCGATCTACAGTTTCCGGTCGGGCATCTGGGGCTCGCTCGACGGTACGTATTTCGCGGGTGGCCGCACGACGTTGAACGGCACGCTGAACAGCGACCTGCAGCAGAACTGGCGGGTCGGCGCGACGCTGGCGTTCCCGGTGAACACCTACAACTCCGTCAAGGTATACGCCAGCAGCGGTGTCTCGGCGCGGACCGGCAACAACTACGACGCGGCCGGGATCGTGTGGCAGTATCGATGGGGTGGCGGGCTCTGACCGAAGCGGTGCCGCTGGCAGCCGGCGTTGTCAACGCCAAAGCCGACGCCGACAAGCCGCTTAGAGTTGCGACTCGATCGGCAGCACTCGCGCCAGCCACGCCTGGAACCGCTGGCCTGCGGTCGCCAGCGGGTCACGGTCGTAGGTCGTCTTCCCGTCGGTCCAGCTCAGGTCGCCGTCGACGAGGCTGACCCGCCACGCCCGGGCGCCATCGGACTGCTGTTCGAAGAGCTGCTCGAATTGCCCACCAAGCGCGCTGCTGGTCACCAGCACGCCCTGCTCGCAATTGAGTGCCGTGGAACGCGGGTCGAGGTTGTAGCTGCCGACGAAGAGCCTCTGGCCGTCGACCACCAGCGCCTTGGTGTGCAGGCTCGCGCCGCTGGAACCGAACATGCTTGCCTTGCTCTTCAAGCCCGGCAGCGGCTTCAACTCCCACAGCTTGACTCCGCCCTTCAGCAGGTCCTTGCGGTACTGCGAATAGCCGCCGTGCACCGCAGCCACGTCGTTCGCGGCGAGCGAGTTCGTGAGAATACGCACCTGCCTGCCCTCCTGCGCCCTCTCCACGAAGAAATCGGTTCCTCTCTTGCCAGGCACGAAGTACGGCGAGACCAGTGTCTCGTACCGTTGCGCCGACTTGAGCACCGGAACGAGTACGCTCAGCACGTCGGACTTCTCGAGGCCCATCTCCTTGAGCGCCTTGAGCGGGTCGTCCGACACGAACTGGAATTCAGTGCTCCATTCGAACGGCCGGTCGCCCGCGACCAGCCGTTCGACGGCGTCGTCCCGCTTCAGCAGTTCCGCGTAGGAACTGGTCTTGCCCTCGTCGGCCGCCTGGCCTGTGCTCTTGCGCAGCTTCTCGAGCACCTCCGGAGTCACGCCTTCCGGGCTCAGCAGCGCGATCGGGTAAACGGCCCGCGAATTCCAGTACTTGTCGAATGATGCGGACGCCTCGCGCACGACCGGACCGACCATCGCGAAATCGAGGTCGACGAAGTTCACGTCTTCGCTGGCACCGAAATACTCGTCACCCAGGTTGCGACCGCCGACGATCGCGATGCGGTTGTCCGCGATCCAGGTCTTGTTGTGCATCCGGTGATTCAGGCGCTTCCCGCTGCCGAGGAAGTCGCCGATGAACGCCAGCGTGCCGCTGCGCGACGGCATCGGATTGAACATGCGGACCTCGATGTTCGGATGGGCATCGAGCGCCGCGAACCCGTAGTTCTTGTCGCGCGCGTCCATGTCGTCCACGAGCAGGCGCACCTTCACTCCACGATCTGCGGCGGTGAGCAGCGCGTAGGCGAGATATTTCCCGGTGAGGTCGTTGTTCCAGATGTAGGTCTGCACGTCGAGGCTGCGTTCCGCGAGGTGGGCGGTGCGCGCCCGGACCGCGAAGGCCTCGGGTCCCGTGCTGACGAGGTGAAATCCTGCCGCGCCCGGGTGCTTCTCCTCCTCGGGTGCGATGAGCGAGTCGAGCCTTGTGCCGGAACCGACCGGCACTGCGACCTGGGGCGGAAGCTCGGGCCGCTGCGGCAATTCCGCGCAGGCGGTGACGAGCAGGACCGCGAGCGGCAGGCACAGCCGGATGATCGTTCGCATCATGGCCCTCGACGGTCGGACTCAGGGGGATCCCGATTGTCCCGCGATTCTACGCAGTGCAGGCCAGCCGGACACGCTTTACCCGATCGGGGCTTCGTCACAACCTGGTCGTGTACCAGCACGGGATCGCCTGCATCGAGCCATTCAACCACGTCACGCGTTGCGGGATTTGCGCGCCGGCTACGCCCAGAACGCGACGACCCGCTGCACGACCCAGAATGCGGCCGTCGCGCCGATGAGATAGGCGATCGGCGTGCGGATCAGTTCTTCCGTGTGCCAGGGCCCGCGATCCCCGGCGCGACGCAGGGCGATGAGCCGCCCGACGAACGACAGGAGGGCGATGACCGCTGCGATGAAGAGCAGTTGGCCCGCCTCGACGCCGACGTTGAAGAAGAGCAGTGCGACGGGGATGTCCCGCTCGGGCAGACCGATCGAGCGCAGCGCGCCGGCGAAACCGAACCCGTGCAGCAGCCCGAAGACAAATGCGACGACCCACGGTGCGCGCGCCGTGAGCCCCGGCCTGCCCTGCGCGGCGTGCAGGATCTCCGCGGCGACGAACACGACACTGAGCGCGATCGTGGCCTCGACCGGCGCCTGCGCGACGTGCACGAGCCCGAGGGTTGCCGCGGCCAGCGTGATGCTGTGCGCGACCGTGAACGCCGTGACCGTGGCGACCAGGCGCTTCCAGTTGCCGACCAGGAACAACAGGCCGAGCACGAAGAGCAGGTGATCCACGCCGAGCAGGATGTGCTCGACGCCCAGCATGAAATACGTCTTCGCGACCTCGAAGGTGTCCGGCGCGGCGGTCACCTCGAAGGACGGCGATTCAGGGGTGAGACGGGTGGTTTGCGTCGTGCCGTCGAAGCGCTCCACGCGCGCGAGCACGTCCGTGCGCGTGGCGCTCAAGCCGTCGATCGTGACCACTTTTCCGGTCAGGCCGCCGGGGCAGCTCGCACGGAAGCGCTCGACGAACGCGCCGCCCACCATCGCGCCGGACTTCGGGGCGCCCTTGCAGTCCACCGGCAGACGAACGTACATCCCGAGACGGAAATCGCCGCTCGCCGGGACCTTCCACAACACGTCGTAGGCGCCGGGCTGCACCTCCCGGATCTCGAGGTAGCCCGGGCGAACCTCGTGCGCAGCGGCCGCGCCTGCGAAGCACGCGAGCCACGCGAGGAATCCGAATTGCAGGAATCGGTTCACGGCTTCGCGGCGGGAGCGCCCGTCGCCGCAACCGGCACCTGCGCGAGAAGCTTGCCGAGTTCGCCGTCGTAGCGAACCTCGTACTTGCTGCGCAGCGACTGGTAGAAGGCGTCGTTCACCTGCTGGCGCTGCGCCGCCTGCCATTCGCGCAGGACCGACGGCCGGATCTCCGCGAGCGTCGGCTGCTTCGCCGGCGTACGCGTGCTGACCCGGGCCAGGTGCAGGCCATAGGCCGATTCGAACGGCCCGGCCCACTGGCCGAGCGGCGCGCTCTCCACATCGGCCGAAAACGCTTCGCCGAAAGTGTTGGCAATTTCCTGCGGTGTCGCCTGTTCCATGGACGGCGGCAGCATCGTCGGGTCGCCGGCCTCCGCCGGATCGGCGGGGCCTTTGCCCGACTGTAATTCCGCCAGCAGCTTTTCGGCATCGCTGCGCGCGGCGTTCCCACGGCGATCGGTGCTGAGGAACACCTGCTGGAACGAAAGCATCGGCGCCGCCACGAACTTGTCGGCGTGCGCGTCGAGGAACTGCTGAAGCTCTGCTTCGGTCGGCTTGCGCGACTCGGCCACGTCCTCCGAGACGAACTCCATCTTCTGGCGGAGGCGACGGCGGATCACCGTGTCGTCACGATCGAGGCCGATCGCGATCGACTCGCGATAGAACACCTCCTCTTTCACGTAATCGTCGACGAGTCCCCGCAGCTCCTGTGCCGACGGGGGCCGCATCCAGGTCTTCGCGAAATTCTCGGCCAGGGCCTCGGCCCGGGCCTCGGTCACCACGATCTCACCCGGCGCGCTGGTCTCCCCGCCCCTTACCCAGTGGTAGAGGAGGAACAAGCCCGCGCCGAGCAGGAGGAAGTGCAGCAGCGGCTCGCGCAGCCAGTTTCGCTTCGTCATGGCGGCGCATTAGACCAGCGCCGTGCCACCGGGGGAAGCGCTGCCGCTGCCGCGCGACTCAGCCCTTGCGCTTTTCCTTCTTCGCCGCGCGCTTCTCTTCCTTGGTCTTCTGCGGCTTCTTCTTGCCTTCCTTCTTCTGATTCATGCCCTTGCTCATGGCGTGCTCCTCCGTTGGAAACAGTCAACCGATCTCCAGAAGTTCCCCCGGCGTGAACCGCAGTGACGCGGCCGCCGCGTTGTCCTCGAGGTGTTCGATGCAGGATGTGCCCGGGATCGGCAGCATGGCACGCGAGCGCGCGAGCAGCCAGGCGGTCGCGGCCTGCGCGAAGGATACGCGGCGTTGCGCAGCCCAGCGTTCGAGTGCGGCGCGTGCACCGGCGCGCGCATCGCGTGGAGTCAGCGACAGCGGCGACCACGGGATGAACGCCAGGCCGTCGCGCTCGCACACCGCGAGCACCGGATCGGACGAGCGGTCGGACACGTTGTAGCGGTTCTGCACCGACACGACCCGGACGATCCTGCGCGCGCGCTCGAGCTCGGCCACGTCGAAGTTGGACACGCCGACGTGACGTATGAATCCCTCCTGCTGCAGCTTGGCGATCTCGCCGAGTGATTCCTCGAGCGGCACCTGCGGGTCGATCGCATGGAACTGGTAGAGGTCGATGCGTTCGAGCCGCAGGCGCCGCAGGCTTGAGAGACAGGCCTCGCGCAGGTGCGCCGGGCGCCCGTCCCGAACCCACTGGTCCGCCGCGGGCCGTACGATGCCGCCCTTGGTCGCGATCACGAGACCTTGTGCATACGGGTGCAGCGCCTCGGCGATCAGGCGTTCGCTCACTTCGGGACCGTACGAGTCTGCGGTGTCGATGAAATCGACGCCGAGTTCGACGGCGCGCCGCAGCAGCCGGCGGGCCGCGGACGGATCCGGCGGGTCGCCCCAGATGCCGGGGCCGGTGACGCGCATCGCGCCGAAGCCGAGGCGGTTTACCGTCAGGTCGCCGCCGATCGTGATCGTCGTTGTCACGAACCGAATATACCGCGCGGCGCCGGGTACGCACACACGACCGTCATCGCACGATGGCCGCGCTCTTCGCCAGCGCCCAGACCCGGAGGCCTGGGGCGAGCCCGAGTTCGGCGACCGACCGCCGCGTCACGCGCGACAGCAGCGGGCATCCCCCGACGTCCACGCGCACCAGCGCCTGCGACGGCGATCCTTGCGCGTCGGCCACGTCGAGCACGCGGCCCTCGAGGACGTTCAGCACGCTGATGGCCTCAGGTCGCCGGAGCGCGAGACTCACGTCGCGCGCACGTATGCGCACCCTCACGGATCGCCCGGGCACGGTGCTCGCGCCCGACTCGATCCAGAGCTCGCCGCCGTCGAAGCTCACGCGGGCGAGCCCCAGCCCCGGGTCCACGGACTCGACCCGGCCGTCGATCACGCTCCCCGCGTCCTCCGCCTGCGCGAACGGCAGGCAGGGATCGCTCATGACCTCGCGCGCCCCTCCGTCCGCCGCGATGCGCCCGCCCTGCAGCCAGATCATGCGATCGGCGAGACGGGAGGCCTCGCGCAGGTCGTGGCTCACGTACAGGCAGGGAATCGGCAGGACCGCGAGCACGCGCTCCAGCGTCTCGAGCACTTCAGCGGTGCCGGCCTCGTCGAGCGCCGACACGGGCTCGTCGAGCAGCAGCAGCTGCGGGCGGCCGAGCAGCGCACGGCCGATGGCCACTCGCTGCCGCTCGCCGCCGGAGAGGTGTTCCACGCGCTTGCCGAGCAGCGGCGTGATGCCGAGATCGGCTGCCAGCCGCTCCGGATCCGCGGCCCCCGCCCGGGAGCCTGCCCGCCTCGCACCGTATTCGAGGTTCCCCCGCACCGAGAGGTGCGGAAAGAGGTGCGCTTCCTGCGTCACGTAACCGATCGCGCGACGGTGCGTCGGCAGCTCGATGCCGCCGACCGGGTCGAACCAGATCTCTTCGCCGCACGTAATCAGCCCATCGCGTGGGCGTTCGAGCCCCGCGATGCACCGGAGCAGTGTCGTCTTGCCGGATCCCGACGGACCCGACAGCGTCGTGACGCCGCGGTCGCCAAGCTCGAACGCGACCGCGAGCCCGAAATTGCCTCGGGCAAGCGACAAGCGAACGCTGAGACGGTTCACGGCCGCACCAGCGCACGCGAGCGCCGCGACCAGTGGAGCGCGACCAGCACCACGAAGGAAAACGCGACCAGCGCCAGCGAGTACAGCTGCGCCGCGTGGTAGTCGAGCTGCTCGACGCGGTCGTAGATCGCGATCGACAGGACCTGTGTCTCGCCCGGGATGTTGCCGCCGATCATCAGCACGACGCCGAACTCACCCAGCGTGTGCGCAAAGCCGAGCACCGAGGCCGTGACGAACCCGGAAGCCGCGAGCGGCAGCACGACGCTGCGCATCCTGTCGAACGGTCCCGCCCCCAGCGTCGCCGCGGTCTCGAGCTGTCCGCGCGGGATCGCCTCGAACGCGTCCTTGAGCGGGTTCACCACGAACGGCGCGGAGAAGAGCACGGAGCCGATCACGAGCCCGGTGAAGCTGAAGACGAGCCGCAGGTCGAGCAGCTGCAACAGCGGCGAGAGCGGTCCGCGCGGTCCGAGCAGCAGCAGCAGGTAGAAGCCGAGCACCGTCGGCGGTAGCACCAGCGGCAGGGTCACGAGCGCCTCGACCACCGGCCTCGCTGCCGAGCGCGTGCGCGCAAGCCACCAGGCGAGCGGCGTGCCGAGGACCAGGAGAACCAGCGTCGTCGTGAACGCCAGTCGCAGGCTCAGCCAGAAGGGCATCAGGTCCATGGCGCTCCGGATCCTCTCAGTCGCCGCTCAGCGCGTCGGTACGGCATACCCCGCCGACCGGATGATGCGCCCGGCCTCGTCGGAACGCAGGAACTTGAGCAGGGCACGTGCGTCCGGATTCGCGGCCGCACCCGCGAGCAGCACGGCCTGCTGCTCGATCGGCGCGTGCAGCGCCGGCTCCACCGCGACGATCTCGTGCGCGATGCTCGTTCCGGACGACGCCTCGTATTCCAGCACCTGCGACAGGGCGACGAACCCGGCGTCCGCGGCCCCGCTCGCGACGAACTGGAACGCCTGCGCCGCGTTCTCGCCCTGCACGATCCGCAGCCTTTCTCTGGACATCATACCGAGGGCGCGGAGCGTCTCGAGCGCCGCCGCACCATAGGGCGCCGAGTCGGGATTCGCGATCGCGATCGTGCGCAGCGATCCGTCCGCGAGGGTCGCCTTCAAGGTCATGCCGCCGCGGCCCGGCGCCCACAGCACCAGCCGGCCGATCGCGTAGGTGCGGCGCGTGCCCTGGACCGCGAGCCCCTCGACCTCCAGTCGCTCGGCACGCCTGGTGTCGGCCGAGAGAAACACGTCGAACGGCGCGCCCTGCGCGACCTGTGATGCGAGGAGCCCGCTCGCGCCCGGCGTCAGCACGCAGCGCCCGGGGCGATGGGTGAAGAACGCCCGGCAGAGCCGATCCGCGGTCTGCGAAAAACTGGATGCGACGGCAACACGGAGTTCGCCGGTCTCCCCGGCGGCCCAGGCGTCGCGGTCGTACGCGGCGCCTAGGAAAAGCAGGGCCGCGCAGATTGTGATCCACGAAACCGACCGGCGCTGTTGGGTCGTGATGCTGCAGCCCTCCCGGTACCGGACGTCATCTTATGTGATGTCACGGCGGCTACGGAACGCGGCGCCGACTGCATGTTTTCGTGACCCTCTTCACCATCCGCGGCAATGACGGCGCGGCGGGACCGGGTGTGGCCTAGCTTGGTCGGGTGGCCGGCGCGTGCGGCCTGGTGGCAAGGAGACCTGTATGAACGTCTCGACCCGAAGAGCCGGCCCCGGGGCCGGCCGGCACCTCGCCAACGGCATGCTCCTGTGGGCCGCCCTGCTGCCCTGCGTCGCCCTTGCGGCGCCGCCATCGTGGGCGCCTGCGCACGGCTGGCGCGGGAAGAACGACCCGACCTACGCGGGTTACAGTGGCCGCACGTGGAGCCACGACTACGGGATCCAGTCCGGTCACTGCAATCGCGAGGAGGTCGGTGCACTGCTCGGCGCCGTCGCCGGCGGCGCGATCGGGGCGGAAGCCGGCAAGGACGGCGCGCAGGCCGTCGCAATCGCCGTCGGAACGGTCATCGGGGCTGCCGTCGGCTCGGAAATCGGTCGCAGCATGGATCGCACGGATCGCGCCTGCACGGGCCATGCGCTGGAACTCGCTGAACCGGGGCGCAGCGTCACGTGGCGCAATCCGTCCCGCGGGATTACCTACCAGCTCACGCCGGCCGATCGCGCACCCTCGAGCGAGGGCTGCCGGAGATTCAGGCTCATCGCGACCGGACCCTTCGGACTGAGCGAGGGCCGCGCGACGGCCTGCCCGGGGGACGACGGCGTGTGGTCGCTCGCGTCGGACGCCAGGATGACGCGCCGCTGAACCGGGCTGCGGGCCCGCGTCAGGCCCGTGCCGCCTGCACTTCAGCCAGGAGCTGGCGGACGCCTTCCCGGGCGAGGAGTTCCTCGAGTCCGCAATTCATCTTGCGCTGCCAGTTCGGGTACTCGTCGCTGGTGCCCGGTACGTTCACCGGATCGGTCATGCCCGCGAGGTCTTCGATCTGCAGCGCAACCAGCGCGGCAGCGCTCCGCGCGAGATAGATGTGAACCGGGCGCGACGGCGCCTCTCCTCGCAGCGCGTCGGTTCCCCCGGGCGCGAGTCCTGCCGACGCGAGCGCGGCGAGCAGGGCCTCGCGATCGCGTGCGCGTTCGTTCAAAACGTGCAGGCGGACCTGCTCGCTGGGATAGAGCGCAAGTCGCTCGCGCAGTTCGATGTCGTTGCCCGACCAGTACCCCGCGAGCGTCGGCAGGTCGTGGGTGGTCACCGCCGCCATCGCGCGGCGCGGGTATTCGTCAGGCCGTCGGAAACGTCCGTCCGCGTGCTTCTCGAACAGCAGCACGCGGTATGAATAGACGGTGCGCTCGTCCATTGCGACCGACATCTCGCGGGGAACGGTTCCGAGGTCCTCGCCGATGACGAGGCAGGAACGGCGCTCGCTCTCGAGCGCCAGCACCGACATGAGGTCGTCGAGCGGGTAGTGCACGTAGCCGCCGTCCGCGGCGCCGAGGCCGACGGGAACCCACCACTGACGGTACAGCGCCATGATGTGGTCGAGCCTGAGCGCGCCGAAGTGACGCATATTGGCGGCGATGAGGTCGCGGAACGGACGGTACGCCTCCGCCTTGAGCACGTTCGGGTCCAGCGGTGGGATGCCCCAGTCCTGCCCCTTGAGCGCGAGCGCGTCCGGCGGGGCGCCGACCCCGGCACTCCTGCGGTACAGGGCCTGGTCGGACCAGGTCTCAGAGCCACTCGGGTTCACGCCGACCGCGTGGTCCCCGTAGAGACCGATGGCCATGCCGAGGTCGCGCGCGAGCCGCTGGGCCGCGCCCAGCTGTTCCTCGGCTAGCCACTGCAGCCACTCATGGAAGCGGACCTCGTCCGCGTGCGCCCGCTCGAATGCCGGCACGCCCGCTTGCGACGGGTCGCGCAGTTCCGCGGGCCAGGCGGGCCAGCCCCAGTAGCCATGCGCGTCGAGCGAGCGCAGGTGCCCGTCGATCGCATCGTGCAGCGCGTGCAGGCGCAGCGGCTCGCCGCGCCCTGCCACCCAGGCGCGGAACTGCGTCGCGCGGGCGGAATCGCGCGGGACGTGCTCGCGCGTGAAATGCCCGAACAGCATCCTGAACAGCGCCAGCTTCGCCGCGGCGACGCCGGGATAGTCGACGTAGGCCGTGACGCGCAGGCGCTCGAGCTCCGCCTGGAATTCCGGCGCTGCCACGGCATCCCGGGCCTCGGCGCACTCCGCGAACTCCGGCACGCGCTCCACCGCGATATAGAGCACGTTCACGAAGTGTCGCGACGACGGGCTGTAGGGACTGAAGTGCCATGGATTGGCGGGGAAGAGCGCGTGCAGCGGACTCAACGCGATGAACGAGGCTCCCGCCGGTGCGAATCTGCGCACGGCTTCCTCGAGGTCCGCGAAGTCGCCGATGCCCCAGTTGCGCCGCGAACGCAGCGTGTAGAGCTGCACGGCCACGCCCCAGAGCCGGCACCCGTCCCGCAGCGCCTGCGGTTCGAAGCAGCCGCGCGGGGCGGCGATCAGCGCACACTCCGCGCCGGCGCCGCCCGCGAGACCGGCGCGCAGCGAGTGGTAGCCGTGAGCGAGGTCCGCGGGGAGCACCAGCGAACGCCGCGTGTGCGTTCGGCCGTCCAGATCGTAGCGCTCGAGTTCCGCGAGGTCGCGGCCGAGCACGCGCCCTGCGATCTCGCCGCCGTCCTCCAGGACGATGCGCCACTCGAGCGCGCGGCCCAGGTCCTCCTCCGCCACCGACACGTCGACGGACGGCCTCCCCGCCTGGACCACCGCGACCGGCGGGAGCAGCGAGCGCCAGCGTGCCACCTCGCGCTCGTGCCTGAAGCTCTCGATCGCGGAAGCGTCGTCCGTCGGGCATCCCATTGCCCCGAGGATCGCCTTGCGGGTCCCTGCGCTGATCGACGTCGGATCACCACGATAGTTCTCATAGGTGTCTCCGATGCCGCACTGTCGCGCGAGCCGATCGAGGGCGGCGTCAGTCATGTCCCTGGTCCAGCGTGGTGGCCCGCGATTCCAGCAGCACGGTGGACCGGTGCTCCGCGCGAAGCACGTGTCCGCGCGCGAACTCCCCCCGGTCGCTGCCGGTGCCTTCGCGGCCCGTGTCGAACACCAGTCGCCACGTCGCGCCCTCCGGTGGCGGCGGCAGGACCATCTCGATCGGCGCGTCGTCGGCATTGAATACGACGAGCAGGTCGCCTTGCCCCGCCGCGTGGGCCGGCACGCCGTTCATGTGCACGGCGATCGAGCGCAGGCCCGGATCCTGCCAGTCCTCGTCAGTGAGTTCGCGTCCCGACGGGTGCAGCCAGGTGACGTCCTTCGCGTGTGCGCCCCGGCGCGCTCCCTTGAGGAACGTGTCACGACGCAGCCACAGCCGCGAGCGACGCAGGTCGGTGAGCAACTGCACGAAGCGCAGCCGCGCTCCGTTCGGCTCGAGCAGGCTCCAGTCGAGCCACGCGATCTCGTTGTCCTGGCAGTAGGCGTTGTTGTTTCCGCCCTGCGTGTGCCCGAATTCGTCGCCGGCCATGAGCATCGGCACGCCCTGCGACAGGAAGAGCGTCGCGAGCAGGTTCGCGGCCTGTTGCGAGCGCAGTGCGCGCACGCCGGGGTCGCTCGTCGGCCCTTCCACGCCGCAGTTCCAGCTGAGGTTGTGCGCGTGCCCGTCGGCGCCGTTCTCGAGGTTCGCCTCGTTGTGTCGCCCGTTATAGGACACGACGTCTTCGAGCGTGAAGCCGTCGTGCGAGGCGATGAAGTTGACGCTGGAGGTGGGCTTGCGCGCGTGCTGGCGAAACAGGTCACTCGATCCCGCGAAGCGCTCCGCAAACGCGCCGACGAGCCCGCGGTCGCCGCGCCAGAAGGCGCGCATCGTGTCCCGGTAGCGGTCGTTCCACTCCGACCATCCGGCCGGAAAGTGCCCGAGCTGGTAACCGCCGGGACCCACGTCCCAGGGCTCGGCGATGAGCTTCGTGTACGCGAGCACCGGGTCCGCGTGCAGCGCCGCGAAGAAAGGCGCCCTCGCGCTGTAACCGCTGCTGTCGCGGCCCACGACGGGCGCGAGGTCGAAGCGAAAACCGTCGACGCGCATCTCCGTCGCCCAGTAGCGGAGGCAGTCGAGGACCAACTCCCGCACCTCGGGATTGTCGAACTTGACCGTGTTGCCGCAGCCCGAGAAGTTCTTGTACCGCGCCTGGTCGTGCGGGAAGAGCCGGTAGTACAGGGCGTTGTCGAGGCCGCGGAGGCCGAGCGTCGGGCCCGATTCGTTGCCCTCCGCGGTGTGGTTGAACACCACGTCCAGCACGACTTCGAGGCCCGCGCCGTGCAGCGCCCGCACCATGGTCTTGAACTCGGTGACCGGGTCTTCGACCGCGTACCGGGCGTCGGGCGCAAACCATGCGAGCGGGTTGTATCCCCAGTAGTTCGAGAGCCCCCGCTCGACCAGGAACTTCTCCGACGCGAACGCCTGGCAGGGCATCAGCTCAATCGTGGTGACGCCGAGGCGCTGCAGGTGCTGGAGTACCGCGGGCTCCGCGAGGCCGAGGTACTTGCCCCGCAGCTGCGCCGGCACCGCCGGATGGCGCTGCGTGAATCCCTTCACGTGCAGCTCGTAGATGATCGTGTCGCGCCACGGGACGCTCGGCGAGCGCACGTGCCCCCAGTCGAACGCCGCGTCCACGACGCGGCACTTCGGGACGTGGTCCGCACTGTCCCGCGGATCGGGGACCGAGTCGTTGCCGGGCTCCGCACCGTTCAGCGAAGGGTGCCAGTCGAGATCTCCCGCGAGCGCGGCGGCACAGGGATCGACGAGCAGCTTCGCAGGATTGAAGCGATGCCCGGCCGCGGGTTCGTAGGGTCCGTGGACCCTGTATCCGTACAGCGTGCCAGGGCCACCGAAGCGGGGCGGCAGGAACCCGTGCCAGACGTCGCCCGTGCGGGACGGCAGCGCGAGGCGCGCCGTCTCGCCACGACCGGATGCGTCGAAGAGGCAGAGTTCCACGCGGGTCGCGCTGGTCGACAGCACCGCGAAGTTGGTGCCGCGCCCGGTCCAGCTGGCCCCGAGCGGTTGCGCGGAGCCCGCCTCGAGGACCGGCGCCTCGTCGGCCGCAAATGGCCGCGACCCGGGCATCAGGCGAGCCCTCGCCTGCGCGTTTCCGCAACGGTATGCACCGCTGGCCTCACCGATCGGGCCGGAAGAAGAGCGCCGCGAGTGGCGGCAGGTCGACCCGCAGGCGGAACGGCCAGCCGTGGGTCGCGTGCGCGTCCGCGCTCACCCGCTCCGCGCCGTTGTGTGCGGCACCGCCGTAGCGTGCCGCGTCGCTGTCGAGGACCTTCAGGTACGTGCCGCCCTCCGGCGCGCCGACCCAGTAGTCGTCGCGTGGTACCGGCGTCGCGTTGAACACGCACACGATCGGCGGAGCCTCCGGACGCGACGGATCGCGACGCAGGAACGCGAACACGCTCTGGTCGGCGTTGTGCAGGTCGATCCACGCAAAGCCAGCCGGATCGGCATCCCCCGCGTGCAGCGCCGGGAAGTCCGCGTAGATGCGGTTCAGGTCGCGGTTGAAATCCAGGAGACCGCGGTGCCGCGCGTCATCGATCAGGTGCCAGTCGAGCGATTCGTCGTCCCGCCACTCGCGCCACTGCCCGAATTCCGAGCCCATGAAGAGCAGCTTCTTTCCCGGGTGCGCGGTCATGTAGGCGCGGAACCACCGGTAATTCGCGCGCTTCTGCCAGTCGTCGCCCGGCATCTTGCCGAGCAGCGAGCCCTTGCCGTGCACGACCTCGTCGTGCGAGACCGGAAGCATGAATTTCTCCGACCACGCGTAGACGAACGAGAAGGTCACCAGCTGGTGGTGGAAACGCCGGTGCACGGGGTCCATCGCCGCGTAGCGCAGCGTGTCGTTCATCCAGCCCATGTTCCACTTGAAGTGGAAGCCGAGGCCGCCGAGGTGCACGAGCTGCGTAACGCCCGGAAAGGAAGTCGATTCCTCGGCGATCGTCATCGCGCCAGGGTGGTAGCGGCCGACCGCGACGTTCAGGTGCCGGAGGAAGTCGATCGCGTCGAGGTTCTCGCGGCCCCCGTGCCGGTTCGGCAGCCACTCGCCGGGCTTGCGGCTGTAGTCCAGGTACAGCATCGATGCGACCGCGTCCACGCGCAGCCCGTCCACGTGGTAGTGCTCCAGCCAGTAGAGCGCATTCGCCACCAGGAAATTGCGCACCTCGTGGCGGCCGTAGTTGAAGATCTTCGTGCCCCAGTCGGCGTGCTCTCCGAGCCGCGGGTCGGCGTGCTCGTAGAGCGCCGTGCCGTCGAATTCAACGAGACCGTTCTCGTCGCGCGGGAAATGCGCAGGCACCCAGTCGAGGATCACGCCGATGCCGGCCTGGTGGCAGCGATCGACGAAATGCATGAAGTCCTGTGGCGAGCCGAAGCGCGACGACGGTGCGTAGTACCCGACGACCTGGTAGCCCCACGATCCGTCGAACGGATGCTCCGCCACGCCCATGAGTTCGACGTGCGTGAATCCCAGGTCGCGAACGTACGGGATCAGTTCGTCGGCGAGCTCGCGCCAGTTCGGGAACGGCGGGTTGCGGTCGTGGCGCCGACGCCAGGATCCGGGGTGCAGCTCGTAGATGCTGATCGGCCTCGTCGGGTGATTCGCGTGGCGGCGGGCTTCCATCCAGGCGTCGTCCTGCCACTCGTGGCCCTCGAGATCTGCCACCACCGAGCAGTTCTCCGGCCGCAGCTGCATTGCGAAGCCGTAGGGATCCGACTTGAGCAGCGTGCGGCCGCCGCGGGCACGGATCTCGTACTTGTACGCGGTGCCCGGCCCGACGTCGGGCACGAACAGTTCCCAGATCCCCGAACGGCCGCGCATCTGCATCGCGTGCCTGCGCCCGTCCCAGAGGTTGAACCGCCCGACGATGCTCACGCGTTCCGCGTTGGGCGCCCAGACGGCGAAGCGCGTGCCGAGAGTCCGTCGAGCACCGACGGGTGGGCGCCGAGCTTGTGGTAGATGCCGTGGTGGTTGCCCTCGCCGAAGAGGTGCAGGTCGAAATCCGTCAGCTGTGGCGAGAAGTAATAGGCGTCGTGCTTCTCGAGCTCGACGCCGTTGCGGTACCGGATCCTGAGGCGGTAGGGCGAGAGCGGACGCACGTGGGGCACGAGCCCCTCGAAGAGCCCGGCCTCGTGCACGCGCCTGAGCGGGTTCGCGGCCGCGCCGCCCTCCCACAGGACCTCGACGCGCTCCGCGTCGGGCTCGAGCACGCGTACCACGCAGGCCGGCGGGCCGCTCCTGCGCGGAATCTCGTGATAACCGAGCAGCGAACGCGGCTCCGGGTACCGCGCCTGGACCAGCGCGTCGATCTCGGAGGCAGTCAGCTTCTGTCGGGCCGTCACTGGTTCAGTCTAGCGGAAAAGGGGGACATTCTCCTTTTTCGGGAGACGTGCGCGCTCAACGGAACCTATTGAAATCGAACAGAAAACACGGGGAAAAGGAGAATGTCCCCTGCATTCGGAAGAAGGAGAATGTCCCCTGCATTCGGAAGAAGGAGAATGTCCCCTACATACCCTACATAACGGGCTTGATGCGCCAGATGCGCTCCGCGTACTCGCGGATGCTGCGATCGCTCGAGAAGATGCCCATGCCGACGGTGTTCAACACCGCACGACGGTTCCAGTCGTCGGGCCGGACATAGAGTTCGTCCACGGCGTCCTGCGCGGCGCAATACGCGGCGAAGTCCGCGAGCACGAAGAACGGCTCGCCGTCGCTGAGCACCCGGTCCACGACGGGCTTGCCGTCCGCGAGATTTCCGGGCGTGAAGAATCCTGAGTCGATCATCGCGAGCGTGTTCGCGAGCTCGGGATTCGCGCCCGCCACCGCGGACGGCGAGTAGCCGCGCCGCCGCTGCTCGGCGACTTCGTCCGCGGTCAGGCCGAAGATGAAGATGTTGTCCGCGCCCACCTGCTCGCGGATCTCGATGTTGGCGCCGTCGAGCGTGCCGATCGTGATCGCGCCGTTCAGCGCGAGCTTCATGTTGCCGGTGCCCGAGGCTTCCATGCCCGCGGTCGAGATCTGCTCCGACAGGTCCGCCGCCGGCATGATGCGCTGCGCCAGCGACACGTCGTAGTCGGGCAGGAAAGCGACCTTGAGCCGCCCGCCCACGCTGCGGTCGTTGTTCACGACGCCCGCGACGTTGTTCACGAGCTTGATGATGCCCTTCGCCATCGTGTAGCCGGGCGCGGCCTTGCCCGCGAAGATCACGGTGCGCGGCACGACCGGCACGTCGGGGTTGGCGCGGATACGGTTGTAGCGCGTCACGACGTACAGCAGGTTCAGGAGCTGCCTCTTGTACTCGTGGATGCGCTTCACCTGCACGTCGAAGAGCGAGGCCGGATCCACCTCGATCCCGATCCTCCGCTGGATGGTGTCGGCGAGGACTCGCTTGTTCTCCGCCTTGACGGCCGCGAAGCTCTCGCAGAAATCCGCGTCGTCCGCGGCACCGCGCAGCCGCTCGAGTTCCTCGAGGTCGTTCTCCCATGCGTGGCCGAGCCGCTCGGTGAGCAGCGCCGAAAGCCCCGGGTTCGACTGCTTCAGCCAGCGCCTCACGGCGATGCCGTTCGTGACGTTGGTGAAACGGCCCGGGTACATCTCGGCGAAATCCTTGAAGATCGTCCGCGTCATGAGCTCGGAGTGCAGCTTCGCCACGCCGTTGACCGTGTGGCTCGCCACCACCGCGACGTGCGACATGCGCACCATCCGCCCATGGCCCTCGTCGATCAGCGACATGCGCTGGCGGCGGTCGTTGTCCTGCGGATAGCGCGCGGAGATCTGGTCGAGCAGCGCGCGGTTCAGGAGATAGATGATCTGCAGGTGGCGCGGCAGGATGCGCTCGAAGAACGCCACGGGCCAGACCTCGAGCGCCTCGGGCAGCAGCGTGTGGTTGGTGTACGAGAACACCCGGCGCGTGAGGTCCCACGCGCGGTCCCACTCGAGCTCGTGCTCGTCCACCAGCAGGCGCATCAGCTCCGGGATCGCGAGCGCGGGATGTGTGTCGTTCAGCTGGATCGCGACCGAGTCGGACAGCGTCTCGAGCGGGCTGCCTTCCGCGAGATGCTGCGCCAGCATGTCCTGCAGGCTCGCGCTCACGAAGAAGTACTGCTGCTTGAAGCGCAGTTCCTTGCCCTGCGGGGTCGTGTCGTCCGGGTAGAGGATGCGCGAAACGTTCTTGGCGTCCACCTCCTCGGCCGAGGCTTCAGCGTGTCGTCCGGCGTTGAAGGTCTCGACGTTGAACGGTGCGATCGCGCGTCCCGCCCAGAGCCGCAGGTGATTGACCGTCTGGCTGCGATTCCCGGGGATGAGCAGGTCGTAGCCCGCAGCCCAGATATTATGCGTGTCGACCCAGCGGTAACGCGTCCGGCCCTGCGGATCCTGGGCCGCGACGCAGCGGCCGCCGAACCGGATCACGTAGCGTGCGTCGTCACGCGGGATTTCCCAGGGATTGCGCTGCCGGAGCCAGCTGCTCGCGATCTCGCGCTGCCGGCCGTCCTCGTCGATGGCCTGCGTGAAGATGCCGTAGTCGTAGCGGATGCCGTAGCCGACGGCGGGGTACTGCAGCGTGGCAAGCGAGTCGAGGAAGCACGCGGCGAGCCGGCCGAGGCCGCCGTTGCCGAGGCCGGGGTCGATCTCCTCCGCCGCAACGCGATCGAGGTCGAAACCGAGCTCCTCGAGCGTGTCGCGGGCCTCCTGTACCAGTGCCCCGTCGAGCGAAGACAGGCCGTTCACCAGCGTGCGCCCAAGCAGGAACTCGACCGACAGGTAGCAGACGCGCTTCACGCCCGCCTGTGACACGCGCCGCTGCGTCGCGAGCCAGCGTGCGGCGAGTTCCTCGCGCACGGCGAGCGAGAGCGCGTCGTAGATGTCGCGCTGCGTCGCTGTGTCGGGATGCTTGCCGAGCGACCGCGTCAGGCGGTCGAGGAGCACGGCCCGCAGCGTGCCGGGGCCGAGGCTGATGCCGTTCAGGAGCGCGTTGTTTCTCACGGCCGCCGCGGGACTGGTGCCGCCGTGGACCCGGGCAACCGGCTCACGGGGCGCCGAGGGTCCGTTCCGCCACGATGCGCCATGACTGGCCGTCGCGCACCAGCGTGAGCTCGCGGCGGACCAGTTCGGTGCCGAACGCCTGCACGAACGTCACCACGCGCCGGTCCGCGCCATCGTTGGTCACGGTGAGGTTCTGCAGCACCGGCGATGGCGCGCTGCCGGTCGCGACCTGTTCCTCGCGCTCGGTGAGGAACGCCACCGAGCCACCCTGGCCCGACGCCTGGAACGACGGCGAATAGGCCTGTATGACCGCGTCCGGCTTGCGCTCGGCCCAGGCGGCACCCCAGGCGCGGACCGCGGCCTCGGGCGAGCCCTGCGCGGCGGGCGGACGGGCGAAAAACTGCGGGGGATAGTCGAGGCAGCGCGGTTGCGGATCCAGCTTCTGCGGATTCGGCGCGGCCGCCGGGATCACCACCGGTGCGATGCGCTCGCTGCCCATCACGCCCTGCGGAAGATCGAGGTGCGGACGTTCCTGGGCCTGCAGGTACTGCTCATCGCCCCCGCACGAGGTCGTGGTGGTCGCGCAGCCCGCGAGAACGAGCAGCGAGAGTGCGGGCAGGAGCAGACGCAGCGGGGTTGAACGCATCAGTGCTACCGGGGAGCCATGCGGGAGGCGCGCATTGTACAGCCCCCGGCCACCGGCATGCGGAACCCCGCTGGTCGGTAGCCAGCCTCCTACTCGAGCAGATCACCCGGTGTCGGCGGCAGCCGCGGCATGGTCTCCTTCGGGAACTCGCCGGTCAGGCTGGCCAGGAACGCGGCTATGTCCGCCACCTGGGCATCCTGCAGGTCTTCCCCGAGCTGCACCTTGGCCATCAGGCGGACCATCTCGGGGATGGTCTTCACGCTGCCGTTGTGCAGGTAAGGAGCCGTGTAGGGCAGGTTCCTGAGCTGCGGCACCCGCCACATGTGCTCATCCGCCGGGTCCTTGGTCGAGTTGAACCGGCCCTTGTCGGCCAGCAGGTCGTATTTCGCAACGTACGGGTTGTCGGTCAAGGTCGGGAACTTCTGCAGGAACGGCGTGCCCATCGGCAGCGGCGGCCCGGCAAATACGACCCCGGAATGGCAAGCCTTGCAGCCGGCCTTGCCAAACGCCGTCATTCCGCGCTGCTGCTCGGCGGTGAGAGCCGCCTTGTCGCCCGCGACGTAGCGATCGTACGGGCTGCCCGGGGTGATCTGGGTCCGCTCGTACGCTGCGATGGCCTTGGCTGCGTTGTCGATCGTCACCGTGTCGCCCGCCCCGAAGGCGGCACTGAAATAAGGGACGTAGCCCGGGATGCGCCGGATCCGCTCAATGGCGGAACCCAGGTCCTTCATGCCCATCTCGACCGGATTCACGATCGGGCCCTTGGCCTGTGCCTCGAGCGTGGGCGCGCGACCATCCCAGAACTGGGAGCTGAGGAACGCCGCGTTGAAGACCGTGGGCGCGTTGCGGCCGCCTTTCACGCCGTGCACGCCGATGCTCGTCGGCCGGTGGTCGTCGCCGCCTTCCATCAGGTTGTGGCACGAGGCGCAGGAGATCGTCCCGGTCTCGGAGAAGCGCGGATCGTGGTAGAGCATCCTGCCAAGGTCCACGCGCGCCACCGACGTCGGGTTGTCTGCAGGCGCGGGAGCCGCCGTCGGCAGGGCCTCCCAGCTCTGTGCGGTCGACGGACCGCTGGCGAGGACGGCGGCAACGCCGCCGAGCAACAGGGATCGAAGTTTCATGGACAGCCCTCCGTGGATTGCTGTCCTCCCTGTATCCGCCTCCCGATGAGGCGCAACAATTGTGCCTTGCCGAGGTCAAGCCGTGAGCAATGCCTAGCGGCGCGAGCGCAGGACTTCGACCCGGTCCAGCTCCCACAGGTGCACGGGCGCGCCGCGGCGGACGAACATGCCCGAGCCCGCGTTGATGAAGGCTGGCGCGAGCCGCTTCCGGTACCACTCGGCGGGCCGGAGGTGGACGTTCCGGTCGGTATCCCGCTGGTCGCAATGAAGCTCCCAGTCCTCGCTGGTCAGTGCACCGAAGTGCAGGACCCCGGCACAGAGCCGACCGAGGTTGCGGATCGCCGCGGCAGCCTGCCGCGAGGTGAGGTACTGGAGCACGTCGTAGCAGACGACGAGGTCGAACGTCCGGCCCGGGTCGAAGGTTGCGGCCGAGCCGTGTTCCCAGCCGTGGCGCTCGCAGAGATAGGCGCTCGCCTCGAGTCCCACGTAGCGCGCCCGTGGAAACCGCTGGAGCAGCTGCGCACGCATGAGGCCGAGGCCGCAACCGACGTCCAGGATCGAGCGGACGCCGAGCTCGCCGTGACGAACGAAGGCCGCGACGAGTTCGGCTCGGCGGGACATTTCGGCCCTGGTCACGACTCGCGTGCGAGGGTTAGTGTAGTGACGCCGATAGAACTCGGGGCCGAAGCGCTCTTTCGTTGGGGTCTTCATCCGGAAAGTTTATCTGAATGGATCCGTTTCATTAAAAGGCTCACGCTGCGTATTTGTCAATTATCTGTGACTAATGGCGGCGGCGCCAGAACGGGAACCGGGGCCCACGTTCTCCCATGCGCAGCCGTGCGGCCGTGGGCCGGTCCATCGCCCTTTCCATCCGGACGAGCATGTCGGTTTTCGCGAGTTCGGGTGGAACGGGCGATGGACCGGCATTGAGACCTGCACCTCGCGCCCCAACCTCCGGTTCATTGGCCGGGCATCCCGGCAGAGGTACACGATGAGCGCGAACGACAGCGAGCGGACCCCGGAAGCCACCACTGCGGCGGCGCCCAGCCTGCCCGACGACATGCTGATCATCCTGCCGGTGCGCAACCTCGTCCTGTTCCCGGGCGTGGCGCTGCCGGTCGCGATCAAGCGCGACAAGACCCTGGCCGGCGCGCAGGAGGCGATCCGTGCGCAGAGCAAGGTCGGGTTCCTGCTGCAGAAGAGCCCGGAAACCGAGGACCCCGGATTCGACGACCTGCATCGCATCGGCACGGCCGCGGCCGTGGCGCGGTTCGTCACGACCCCCGATGGAACGCACCACCTCGTCTGCCAGGGCGAACGGCGCTTCCGCGTGCTGGACCATGTCACCGGCTTCCCGTACCTCGTGGCACGGGTCGAGTACCTGCCCGATTCCGGCGCACACCACCCCGAAGTCGAGGCGCGGACCCTGTACCTCAAGCAGAAGGCGGTCGAGGCCGTCTCGCTCCTGCCCCAGGCCCCGGCGGAGATCGCAAACGCCGTGCAGGCCATGGAGTCGCCCTCGGCGCTCGCCGACATGATCGCAAGCTTCCTCGACGTGGGCCCGCCCCAGAAGCAGGCGCTGCTCGAGATCACGGACGTCCGCGACCGGCTGGAGGCCGTCTCGGGCCACCTCACCCACCGGGTCGAGGTGCTGAAGCTGTCGCGCCAGATCGAGCAGCAGACCAAGGAAGCGATCGACGACCGCCAGCGCGAGATCCTGTTGCGCGAGCAGATGCGCCAGATCCAGAAGGAGCTGGGCGACGGCGACACGGACGAGAACGCGGAGTTCGCCGAGGCCATCGCCAAGGCCGGCATGCCGCCGGAGGTCGAGGAGCATGCGCGCAAGGAATTGAGGCGCCTCGAGCGCATGAACGAGGCGAGCGGCGAGTACTCGATGGCGCGCACCTACCTCGACACGCTGATCGCGATGCCCTGGTCGAAGCTGGACGTGGAATCCATCGACATCGAGCGGGCGCGCGGCATCCTCGACGCCGACCACTACGGTCTCGAGAAGATCAAGAAGCGCATCGTCGAGTACCTCGCGGTGCGGAAGCTCAACCCCCAGGGCCGCAGCCCCATCCTGTGCTTCGTCGGTCCGCCGGGCGTGGGCAAGACTTCGCTCGGGCAAAGCATTGCGCGCTCGCTGGGGCTCAAGTTCCAGCGCACCAGCCTCGGCGGCACGCACGACGAGGCCGAGATCCGCGGCCATCGCCGCACCTACATCGGCGCCCTTCCGGGCAACATCGCGCAGGCGCTGAAGAAGGCCGGCACGCGTAATCCCGTGTTGATGCTCGACGAGATCGACAAGCTGGGTCACGGCATCCAGGGAGATCCCGCGTCCGCCCTCCTCGAAGTCCTGGACCCCGAGCAGAACTCCACGTTCCGCGACAATTACCTCGGCGTGCCCTTCGATCTGTCGAAGGTGCTGTTCATCGCGACGGCGAACCAGCTCGACACGATTCCAAGTCCGCTGCGCGACCGCATGGAGATCATCGAGCTCACGGGCTACACCGAGGAAGAAAAAGTCGAGATCGCGCGCCGCTACCTCGTCCGCCGCCAGCTCGAGGCCAACGGACTCAAGGCCGAGCAGGCGTCGGTCTCCGACGACGCGCTGCGCCGCATCGCACGCGATTACACGCGGGAAGCCGGCTGCCGGAGCCTCGAGCGCGAAATCGGCGCCGTGCTGCGCAACGTCGCGGTACGCGTCGCCGAGGGCAAGGCCACCGCCGTCCGGATCGATGCGGCCGACGTCGCCGAGATCCTCGGCGCGCCACGATTCGAGAACGAGGTGGCGATGCGCGTGAGCCTGCCCGGCGTGGCGACCGGGCTCGCCTGGACGCCGGTCGGCGGCGACATCCTGTTCATCGAGGCGACCCGCGTCCCGGGCGCCGGGCGGCTCATCCTCACCGGCCAGCTCGGCGACGTGATGAAGGAGAGCGCACAGGCCGCCCTCAGCCTGGTGAAGTCGCAGTCCGAGACGCTCGGGCTCGACCCGGCGCTGTTCGAGAAGAGCGACATCCACGTGCACGTGCCCGCGGGCGCGATCCCCAAGGACGGTCCGAGCGCGGGCGTGGCGATCTACACGGCGCTGGTGTCGCTGCTCACCAACCGAACGGTACGGAACGACGCCGCCATGACCGGCGAGATCAGCCTGCGCGGGCTCGTGCTGCCGGTGGGCGGCATCAAGGAGAAGACGGTTGCCGCGCACCGCGCGGGAATCCGCACGGTGCTGCTGCCGGCGCGCAACCGCAAGGACCTCGAGGACATCCCGGACAGCGTGAAGCGCGAAGTCGAGTTCGTGTGGCTGGAGCGGGTGGACGACGCCGTGGCGAATGCGATCGGCGGCGCCGCGGTGAACCGCGCGGCCTGACCTATTCCTTCTTCATCTCCGCCTTCAGCTTCGCCTTCACCCTCGCCCCCTTGGCCTCGAGCGCGGGCCGCAGCATTTCCTGCAGCCACGGCATCGACCGGGAGATCTTCGCGAGCAGCAGTGTCGAGCGCGGCATGGCGCGCTCGCGCTTGCGATCGATCGCGCACGCGACGACCGCATCGGCGACCTGCCCGGCCGTGAGGATCGGCTGCGAGAACACCAGGTCCGGCACGTGATCGATATCATCGAGCACGAAAGGCGTCGCGATCGGCCCCGGTGAGACGACGCACAGCGAAACGCCCGCGTCCCTGAGCTCCTCCCGAACGGCGAACGTGAACCCGCGCAGGCCCCACTTCGATGCGCAGTACGGTGCCTCGTGCGGCAGGGGCACGTGGCCGGCGATGGACGCGACGTTGACCACCACGCCTCGAGTCTTCCGCAGGTGCGGCAGGGCGAAGCGCGTGAGCAGCATCGGCCCCTTGAGGTTGGTATCGATGACGGTGGCAATCGCCTCGGCGTCGAGCGAGTCGAATTCGCCCCGCGCATTCGCCGCCGCGTTGTTCACCAGCACGTCGATCCGGCCATAGGCTGCAATCGTGCGCGCGACGAGCGCCGCGAGATCGGCGGTGCGGCTGACGTCGGTCGGCACCGCGAGTCCCTTGACCTCTCCCGCCAGCTTCTCGAGTTTCGCCGCCGAGCGCGCGGCCAGCACCACGGTCGCGCCCGTGCGGGCGAAGGCGCGCGCGGCAGCTTCACCGACGCCCGAAGAGGCCCCCGTGATGACGACGATCTTTCCCGCCAGGGACTGGTTCATTTGAGCGCCTCGCGTGCCTCCGGCGACACGCTCTTCAGGTGCAGGTCGTGCTGCGGGAAGGGAATCGAGATCCCCGCGGCGACCAGCGCGTCGTGCACCCGCACGGCGAGCGCGCTGCGGATCGCCACCCAGTTGTCGAAGTCGTTGGTCCAGGCGCGCAGGCCGAAATCGAGTGAGCTCGGGCCGAACCCAGTGAAGATCACGGCCGGCGCCGGCTCCCGCGAAACACCCGGAGTCGTCACCGCAACCTCCTCGAGCAATGCCAGCACTCGCTTCGGGTCGCTGCCGTATGCCACGCCGACATTCACGTCGAGGCGGCGGTTCATGTCGCTCAGCGTCCAGTTGATCAGCTTCTCGGAGAGCAGGGTGCCGTTCGGCACGACCACGTCCGCACCCTCGAAGGTCGTGAGCGTGGTCGCCCGCATGCCGATCTCGCGTACCTTGCCTGACGTGCCCGAGACCTCGATCACGTCGCCGGGCTGGATCGGGCGCTCGAACATCAGGATCAGGCCGGACACGAAGTTGTTCACCACGTTCTGCAGGCCGAAGCCGATGCCGACGCCCAGCGCACCGACCACGAAGGCCAGCTCGCTCAGGCGGAAGCCGGCGGCCGCGAGCGCGATCATCACGCCGATCGTGAGCACCCCGTAGTAGGTGAGCGTGGACACGCTGTTGCCGACGCCTCGCGGCAATTCCATCCTCGGCAGCACCTCGTCGCGCAGCACCACGCGGAGGGTCTTCGCGAGCCAGAAGGCGACCCACACCGAGACCAGGAACAGGAGCACGCTGCCGAGGGTGATGGATATCGCGCCGATTCCGATCGGGTAGGTGAGCAGGACCCTGGCCCAGTGCTCGATCGGCCGATAGACGCGGAACTCGTTCAGCACGATCAGGACCCACGTGACGGAGGCGACCACGTTCACCAGCCGGCCGACCGCCTGCAGCAGCGGGCCGGCGTGCTGCGTCACCACGCTGAACCGGGTCTGGCCACGACGCGCAAGCAGCAGCGCGAGGATCGCGTTCAGCACCGAGGCGCCCGCGTAGAGCGCGAGGCCCACGTAGCCGCTGTCGAGCACGCCACCGGTGAGCACTTCGGCGAGCGAGAGGTTGCCCACAAGGTTCGCGACCAGCGCCACCAGCAGTGCAGCGGCGGCGGCCCAGGCAGCAGCCCGGACGAACGCGTATGGCCTTGGCTGGGCGGTCCGCGCCCCATCACCCCTGCGCCGCAGCAGCAGCCAGAGCAAGGTTGCGAGCGTCAGCACTCCGATCACCATGAGGTGCAGCCGGAGCACGAGCGGCACGCCCACGAGCAGGAAGCTCAGCTGGTAGAGCAGGTAGAGCGCCGTCACGACGTACGGCCACGGGCCGAGGACCGCGTACAACTTGCGTGGCAGCAGGCGCAGCACGGGAACGAGGGCCAGCAGCAGGGCGGACTGGTGGCGGAGGATCGGCGCGTTCGGCTCGAAGAACAGCACGCCAACGAGCACGACCACCAGCCACGAGGAAATCGGCCGCAGCAGGACCTGCGCCGATGACAGCAGTTCCGGGTCGTCGGACACCAGCTTGCGGCTGCGGCGACTCAACCAGATGAACAGGGGCAGCAGCAGCAGCGCGGCGACGCGCAGCACCTGCAGCCGGACCTTGTGGGCGGCGTTGTACTCCACCAGGAAGCCACGTTCGATCTCGAGGCCAACGAGGAGCGTCGACAACGGCGCATTGGACGGCGTCCAGTGGCGCCATTCCTCCCAGAGCGGCGGCGAGTCGATCATGAGCAGACGGTGGTCGAAGTACGCGATCGCAGCAGCCACCGCCTTCTCCCCCGAATCGACGGCCTGCTGCACCGTATTGCCGCGCCGGGCGAGCCTGAGCTGGTTGTCCAGGGGACCCGAGAGCGCCTGCTCGGCGAGCGCGATTTCCGCGAGGATCGAGTCGATGCGTTCGCTCAAGGCCGGGGCGAGGCTTCCGGCCGTCGCGCGCGTCGCCTCCCAGGTCGCGCGCCTCCTGGCGAGTTCCGCGACGTCCTCCGAATAGCGGGCCGTGATGCGCTGCAGCTGGCCGCGCCATGCCGCGAGCCTGGTGTCGTAGAACTTCCAGTGGCGCTCGAGGCTCTGCAGCCGGATGGCCGGCAGGGACTGCAACTCGTCGCGCTTGAACGTCTCGGACAGCTTGCGTATGCCGACTGCTATCGCATCGAGCTGCGGCACCAGCTTGTCCGCCGGATCGGCCTGTCGGGCGCGAGCCATGCTTTCCTGGACGAAGCGCTCGTCGGCGTCGGCGCGCATCGGGATATCGACCGCGGCGAACGGTTCGATGGCTGCTGGCGCCGTTGCGGCCGGCTCGGGCGTGGGCGCGGGTTTGGCAATAGCCAGCGATGCGCCAGTCGCATCGAGCGCCGCCAGCGGGGAGGCGGCGAGGAGCAGGCAGGCAATCAGGCGAAAAAAGCGTCGCATGGACACCCAATCCCGTGTCGGGGCGGAAATGACAGGGCATTGTCGCATCACGGACCACGGTGCGACACCGAGATCCGCCGCGGTCCGGGGTGCTCGATCTGGCAGAATGCCCTGCCGCGGGACCACGAAGGAACTCGCGGAACACGTTACGGACACCCCCCGCAGATGCGCGAATTCATTGCCTCGATCCTGCACTGGTACCTCGGCGCCCTCGACCAGGGCGGGTACCTGCTGATCGTCGCCCTCATGGCCGCGGAGAGCTCGGTCATACCGGTGCCGAGCGAGCTTGTCATCCCGCCCGCCGCCTACCTCGCGCACTCGCGCGGCACGTTTTCGCTCACCGGCATCGTGATCGCGGGCACGCTCGGCTCCTGGATCGGGGCAACTGCGATGTACTGGCTGTCACGCCTGCTGGGCCGGCCCCTGCTCATGCGTTTCGGCCGCTACGTGACGATCACGCCCGAGAAGATCGAGCGCGCGGAGGCCTGGGCCGCGCACTACGGCGCGATGGGAGCGTTCGTCGCGCGCATCCTCCCGGTGATCCGCCACCTGATCGGAATCCCGGCCGGGGTGGTGCGGCTCAACTACTGGAAGTTCTCCCTGGCGACCGTCATGGGCTCGGCGCTCTGGTGCACCGTCCTGGTGTGGCTCGGGGTGACCGCCGGCAAGGACCAGGCCCTCATGGAGGGCAGCCTGCACAGCATCACGCTGTGGGGCGGTGGCCTGATGATCTTCCTCTGGGGCCTCTACTACTACTTCGTGCACCGGCACATGCGGCGCTGAGGCCGCGCTCATGCCGGACACGGGCGGGAATCCCGGGGTCGAGGCGCAGGGCGCAGCCAGCCGAAGCGCCCTGCCGGCGCGGCGCGTCGGTGCGGACGGTCGCGTGCGCGTGGACTACCGTGCGGTCGCGGCGCTCGCGCTGCCTCTCATGCTCAACAGCAGCGTGCAGGCAATCATCGGGCTGACGGACACGTGGTTCGTCGGCCACATCTCCACGACGGCGATGGCCGCCATGGCCTCGATCTACTGGATGGTGTTCTTCTTCATCGTGCTGCTCGGCGGGATCGGTCTCGCCGTGCAGACCTTCGTCGCACAGTCGGAAGGAAGCCGGAGACGCTGGCGAGCGGGCCACTCCACCTGGGTCGCGCTCTGGGGCGCGCTCCTGACCGCACCAGTATTCGCGGCGCTGGCATGGTGCGGCGACTGGCTCCTCGCCCCATTCGGCCTGGATGAAGAGTTGCGGCGACTGGCTCTCCAGTTCTGGGCGCCGCGCATGCTCGGCGCGCCAATTGGCGTCGCGCTGTGGGCGGTGCTCGGATTCTTCAACGGCATCTCGCGACCGCGGGTGACGGTGATGACGACGGCACTGGTCGCAATCACGAACGCGGCGCTGAACCAGGTGTTCATCTTCGAGCTCGGCTGGGGAATCGCCGGCTCCGCATGGGCCACGAACGCGAGCATGGCCTGCGGCGTCGCGTTCGCACTCTGGATGTTCCTGCGTCCCGACCTGCGCCGCGACTACCGGACCCACCTCACCTGGCGGCCCGACCTCTCGAACATGATTCGCGAGTTCAGGCTCGGGCTGCCGATGGGCGCGATGTACGCGGCCGACCTCTTCGGCATGGCGCTCTTCCAGCTCATGCAGGTGCGGCTGAGCGAGGTCGAGGGCGCGACCACGCAGGTCGTGGTGATGCTGACCTCGGTCTCCTATCTCCCCGGCGTCGGGCTCGCGCTCGCAGGGACCACGCTGGTCGGCCAGGCGATCGGCGCGGGCGACCGTGAATGGGCGCGGCAGCTCGGCAACGCGGTGATCAGGCTGACCGTGGCCTACATGGGCGTCGTCGGGCTCGGCCTCGCGGCGCTCGGGCCGTGGGTGATGCCGGCATTCGTGGACATCGGCGATGCGCAGGGAGCGGCGGTCGTGCAGCTCGGCACCGTGCTGCTGTGGATCGCGGCTGGCTACCAGATCTTCGACGGACTCAACCTCGGATCCGGCTTCGCGCTGCGCGGCGCCGGCGATGTGCGGTTTCCCGCGGTCATTTTCCTGGTGCTCGCCTCGGGCGTATTCGTGCCGCTCGCGTACGTGTTGTCGTTCGCGCCGGGACAGGGATGGTTCACCGGCGTGCCCCAGCTCGGGCTCGGCGCCGTCGGCGGCTGGCTCGCGATGCTGACCTACGTGGTCCTGCTCGGCGGCGCGCTCTACCTGCGCTGGCGCTCGGACGCGTGGCGGCGGATGAAAGTCTAGCGGGCTCTCAGCCGCGCCAGTCCGTCAGTCCTTCGATCTCGTAGAGCCGCGCCCAGCTCGGCCGCGCGCGCATGAGATCGGCGAACCTGCGCAACGCCGGCCACTCGGTCGCGGGCCGGGGCATGTTGCGCGACCAGCGCATGTACATGAGCGCGAGCAGGTCCACGCCCGAGAATCCCGCGCCCAGCATGTACGGGCCGTTCGCCGCGAGATGCGCATCCACCACCGACCACGCGTCCTCGATCCTCTGCCGCAACGCTTCGCGAACGGCCGGTGGATGCTCGGCCGCGCCGAGATCGGGCGGGTAGAACCAGAACCGATACGTCGAGCCGAGCGAGGTCGCCAGGAACGCGATCCACTGGTACCACGCGGCCCTCGCCGCGCTGCCCGGCGGCGGCGCGAGCCTCGCCTCCGGGTGGCGTTCGGCGAGCAGCATCAGCAGCGCCACGGACTCGAATTGCGGCTTGCCGTCGACGATGAGCGTCGGCACCCTGCCGAGCGGGTTGAGACGCAGGTACTCGGGACTCTTCTGCGCGTTCTTCTCGAAATCCACCATCTCGAGCCGGTACGCCGCGCCGGTCTCGAGCAGGGCAAGGTGCACGACGAGGCTCGCGGTGCCGGGAGAGTAGTAGAGCGTGTACATGGCCGCGATCCTAGTTGCAGCGGCTGCATTGCGCCAGACCGGATGGCATCTGGGCCCATGGAGAGCACCGGGATCCGCGGCGTGCCGGACGCTATGATGTCGAGCGCCCGCCTTTCGAGCGGCCGGAGGAGGATTTTCGATGCTTCGTTTCGCGGCGACGCTGCTGATGGCGGCACTTACCTCCCACGCGCATGCGCAGGCGACCTTCCACGGCGACGCCGCGCGCACCGGCGTTTACCCTTCCGCCGGCCCGACCTCGGCGCCGACGGTGATGTGGGCCTTCAAGACCTCCGGCCCGATCGTGACCAGCCCCGCGATTGCCGACGGCGTGGTCTACATCGGCAGCATGAGCGGCCACCTGCATGCAATCGACAAGCAGACAGGCAGGGAGAAGTGGAACTTCAAGTCGCGCATGCCCATTGCATCGTCGCCCGCCGTGGCGGACGGCACGGTGTACTTCGTCTCCTCGGCCGGCTCCCTTGCCGCCATCGACGCGGCGACCGGCCAGCCGCGCTGGGTGTTCGCGACCGAGTACGAGCGCAAGTACGAGGCGAAGAACCTGCACGGATACCCGTCCGCGGCACAGACGATCCCCGACGCCTGGGACGTATTCACCTCCTCGCCCGCCGTGGTCGATGGCAAGGTGTACTTCGGCAGCGGCGACGGTGGCGTCTACGCGGTGGATGCGAAGAGCGGCGTGCTGCAATGGAAGTTCAAGACCGGCGACGTCGTGCATGCCTCGCCGGCCGTCGTGAACGGCACGGTGTACGTTGGCAGCTGGGACGGCTGCATGTACGCGATCGACGCCGGGAGCGGGCAGCAGAAGTGGGTCTTCCGCGGCGGCCAGGATCCCGCCATCCACAACCAGGTCGGCTTCCAATCGTCGCCCGCGGTCGTGGACGGCACGGTGTACGTCGGCAGCCGCGACGCGCACGTGTACGCGCTCGACGCCGCAACGGGCCGCAGGAAGTGGGACTATCCGACAAGCAAGTCCTGGGTGAACGGCACGCCCGCCGTCCGCGACGGCATCGTATACGCCGGCACTTCGGACAGCTCGCGATTCATGGCGATCGACGCGCGCACCGGGCGGCTCAGGTTCAACTTCGATGCAAAAGCCTACGTCTTCTCGTCAGCGGCGCTCGCAGGCGGGCTCGCGTACTTCGGCAGCCACAACGGGCGGCTCTACGCGGTGGACGCGACGACGGGCCAATTGGCCTGGCAATTCCAGACGGAGGCCTCGAAGCACGATCCGATGCAGATCCAGGACGCCGACGGTCGCCTCAAGCCCGAGGCCTTCGCGCCGGTATTCGGCGACTTCGAGGACATGTACCTCGACTTCTACCGCTTCATTTCAGTGGGCGCGATCATGGGCTCGCCCACCGTGGACGGCGGCGTCTTGTACGTGGGCAGCATGGACGGATATCTGTACGCGTTGCACTAGAGCTGTCGATTCGCGGCCGTTCGCGATGACGGCGACCGAACATCAGTCGTTGATGGAGGCCGAGCACCACTGCCGCTCGCAGGGCTCTCCATCATGGTTGCCGTCCATCTGGACACCGGGACAGTGCTCGAGGAAGTAACGGGCCTCGGCGCAGGACGTCATCTGCGAGCAGTGCGTCCGACCGTCACAGCTGAACGGGGACCGGGAACTCTTCTGATCGGCGCGATCGGCTGTGGATACCACTCCCATGGCCTCCTCGGAGGTCGCATGGCGGCGCGAATACTGCGCGTAGCCATAAGCACCCAATGCGCACAGGATGAGCAGGGAGACGACGCCGAAGGAGGGGCTCCTGCCCTGTCTCGTTCGGCTCGTGTCGTCACGACCGGTACGTCCTGCCGCGCTTTCGGCGCGACGCACTTCGACCGCTCGCGTTCTTCCGCTGGCCGCCTGGTCCAGCGCGAACGTGACGACTTCATTCAGGCGCGGCCGCTGGCCGTCCCTTGGAAATGACGAGATATGGACGAAGACCTCGGGACCGCCTTCCGCCGGTCGGACGAATCCGAAGCCTCGCTCGTCATTCCACTTCGTCAGCGTGCCCTTGAATCTCATCTGCTCCAGCCCTTAGGTATGGGACTGCGGGGTTTCCGCTAGAATACGCGTCCGTTTCGATCCATTCGCCTGGACCGCCATGCCCACCTACGACTACCACTGCCCCGTCAACGGCCGCGTCGTCGAAGTCAGCCACAAGATGGCCGAGAGCGTCGCCACCTGGGGCGAGCTCTGCCGCAAGGCAGGCATCCCGCTAGCCGGTACGTCCGGCAAGGCGAAGGTGGAGAGGCTCATCACCGGCGGCAACGTGCTCACCGGTGCGCTCGGCAGCAGCCACGAGCGTCCCTGCGACACCGGTCCCTGTGGCACGCCCGTGTGTGGTGGCGGCGGCTGCTCGTTCGAGTAGCGCGCCCCACTAACCGCGAACCGCTGATCACGAACCGCTTCCGTTGTCCGCTCCTCCCAAGATCGGCTTCGTCTCCCTGGGTTGCCCGAAAGCACTCGTAGACTCCGAGCGCATCCTGACGCGGTTGCGCGCCGAGGGCTACGACGTCGTCGGCTCCTACGAGGACGCGAACCTCGTCGTGGTGAACACCTGCGGCTTCATCGACGACGCGATACACGAATCGCTCGAGGCCATCGGCGAGGCGGTCGCGCGCAACGGCAAGGTGATCGTGACAGGTTGCCTGGGCGCGAAGCCCGAGACCATCACCGACCGCCACCCGAGCGTGCTCAAGGTCACCGGGCCGCACGCCTACGAGGAAGTCGTCAACGCCGTGCACGAGCAGCTGCCGCCGCTGCACGACCCGTTCGTGGACCTCGTGCCGCCGCAGGGCATCCGCCTCACGCCGCGGCACTACGCCTACCTCAAGATCTCCGAGGGCTGCAATCACCGCTGCAGCTTCTGCATCATTCCTTCGCTGCGCGGCGACCTCGCGAGCCGCCCGATCGGCGAGGTGATGCTCGAAGCCGAGCGCCTCGTGAAGGCGGGCGTGAAGGAACTGCTCGTCATCTCCCAGGACACGAGCGCGTACGGCGTGGACCTGAAGTACGCGACGGGCTTCTGGGGCGGCAAGCCGGTCAGGGCGCGATTCACCGACCTCGCGCGATCGCTGGGATCGCTCGGCGCGTGGGTGCGCCTGCACTACGTCTATCCCTATCCGCACGTGGACGAGGTCATCCCGCTCATGGCCGAGGGCAAGGTCCTGCCCTACCTCGACGTGCCGTTCCAGCACGGCAGCCCGCGCATCCTGAAGCTCATGAAGCGTCCGGCGCACGCGGAGAACACGCTCGAGCGCATCCGCGCCTGGCGCAGCGTGTGCCCCGACATTGCTATCCGCAGCACGTTCATCGTCGGATTCCCCGGCGAGACGGACGAGGACTTCGAGATCCTGCTCGACTGGCAGCGCGAGGCTCGGCTCGACCGCGTCGGCTGCTTCAAGTACTCGCCGGTCGAGGGTGCAGCAGCGAACGCGCTGGCCCACCACGTGCCCGAGGACGTGAAGCAGGAGCGCCACGATCGTTTCATGGAGCTCGCGGCCGAGATCAGCGCGGAAAGGCTCGCAGCCAAGATCGGTCGACGGATGCGCGTGCTGGTGGATGCCGTGGGCGACGAGGGCGCGATCGCACGCTCGACGGCCGACGCGCCCGAAATCGACGGCGTGGTGCGCATCCTCGACGCCGGCGACCTCGAGCCCGGCGACTGGGCGGATGTCGAGATCACCGGCGCCGATGCCTACGACCTGAACGCCAGCGTCGTCCACAGTCGGTAGCGCCCGGCATGACCCGGTCACGCCCACGCCGCGCGTAAACTGGCGCGCCGTCGCCATTTGGATTTCAATTCAACGCATGAAACGACTCTTCGCCGTCCTGGTGATCGCCTGCGGTGTGCCGCTGTTCGCGGCGCACGCGGAACCGCAGGCCGTAGCGCCCTCCGCGCCGCGCAGCGAGACAATTGCCCAGGCACCGGCGGCGACACCGGCGCAGGAAGAGATACGCGAGCGGGTCGACCGCCTGCGTTACGCCCGGGCTGCCCAGGGCAGCGTCGTGCGCGGCGCCCCCCTGATGCTCCCGGAGGGTGTCGCGCGCTTCTACGAAGCCTCGCGGTTCGAGCCGCAGTGGCAGGATCCAGCGCGCCTCGATGAACTGATTGCCGCGATCGCCGATCTCAAGTACGACGGCCTGAATGCCGAGGACTACCACGTCGCCGCGCTGCAGTCGTTCCGCTCGGACCTGCGCAGCAAGAAGCTGTCGGCGTCCCAGGACCAGGCCGACCTCGAACTGCTCGCGACGGACGCGATGATGCTCGCGCTGTATCACCTGTACCTTGGCAAGGTGGATCCCGCGAAGCTGAGCCCGCAGTGGAACTATCCGGCGCCACCGTTCGACCTGACGCAGGCCGGCGCGAGCTGCTGCGCGGCAGTCGCGGCGGGACAGATACGCGATTTTTTCGAGCGCGCACGGCCGCAGCGCGCGTGGTACGAACGCGGAAGGCAGCGGCTGAAGGAGTACTACGCGATCCGCGACGCGGGTGGATGGTCACGGCTCAGCGACGGGCCGACGATGAAGCCCGGCATGATCGATCCGCGCGTGCCGGCGCTGAGGCAGCACCTCACGGTGACGGGGGACCTCGCAGCTGCAGAGCGGGCGTCTGGCGGCGCGCCGGGAGTCAGCGCGTACGAGGCCCCGCTTCCTCCCTACGACACGACCTACGACCCGGAGCTCGAAGCCGCCGTGAAGCGGTTCCAGGATCGGCACGGACTTACCGCGGACGGCGTCGTCGGCCCGGGAACGCTCGCCGCGCTCAACGTGCCGGTGTCCGCGCGAATCGATCAGCTCCGCGTCAACATGGAGCGCGCCCGCTGGGTGATGCATGAGCTCAAGGGTGACTTCGTGCTGGTGGACGTCGCCGGCTTCGACGTGTCCTGGTTCCGCGACGACCAGGCGGTCTGGACGTCGAAGGTCATCGTCGGCAGGCCCTATCGCGAGACGCCGGTCTTCAAGTCGCTTATCACGTACGTGGTGTTCAACCCGACCTGGACCATCCCACCCGGGATCCTGGTGAAGGACAAGCTGCCGATCCTGAAGAAGGATCCCGGCTACCTGAAGCGCAACCACATCCGGGTCATCGACCGGGGCGGCCGCGAGGTCGATCCCGATTCGGTCAACTGGAAGGCGTATGGCGCGGGACGGCTGCCGCCCTACCAGCTCCGGCAGGACCCGGGTGACGACAACGCGCTCGGGCTCGTCAAGATCATGTTCCCGAACCGGTACTCCGTGTACCTGCACGACACGCCGACGAAGTCCCTCTTCGACCAGGACGAGCGCACGTTCAGCTCGGGCTGCATCCGGGTGCAGAAGGCGTTCGAGCTGGCGGAACTGGTGCTGAACGACCCGGCGCAGTGGAACGCAACCACCATCGCGGAAGTCGTGGCAGCGAAGGCGATGAAGACCGTGAATCTCGCGAAACCGGTGCCGGTGCTGCTCCTCTACTGGACCGCGCAGCCGACCCCGGACGGGCGGGTGATCTTCAGGAACGACGTCTACGGACGCGACCCGCCGACGCTCGCGGCACTCAACCAGAAGCTCCAGCCGCTACAGTAGGCCGCGAAAAACGGCCCCCGCGGGGGCCGCACGCGCGCCGCCTCAGCCGTGGTGGTGGTGCCCGCCCGGCCCGTGCACGTGCCCGTGCTCGAGTTCTTCCTGGGTGGCATCCCGAACCTCGGCCACCTCGACGTCGAAGTTGAGCACTTCGCCTGCGAGCGGGTGGTTTCCGTCCACGGTCACCATGTCGCCGACGACGCGCGTGACCGTCACCACCCGCGCATGCCCCTGCGGGCTCTGCGCGTGGAACTGCATGCCGGGCTTCAGGTTGGCTCCGCCGAACTGACGACGCGGGACCTGCTGCACCAGCTCGTCATCGCGCACACCGTAGCCGTCCGCCGGCTCGACGCGCACGTTCAACTTGTCGCCGGCCTGCCGGCCATCCAGCGCCTTCTCGAGGCCGGAGATGATGTTGCCCTGCCCGTGCAGGTAGGCGAGCGGCTCGCCTCCCGACGAACTGTCGATCACCTTGCCCGCGTCATTCGTGAGCGTGTAGTGAATGAGGACGACCTTATCCTGTGCAATGAGCATGAGGAACTCCGGTGTCAGACGGCCCGGCCGTCCTTGAGACACAACCAGCCGCGGGCGACGCGATAGACGATCCAGATGCCGACGATGAACGCGCCGAGGATCCAGGTCACGATGCCGAGGCCGAGCAGCAGCACGAGCGGCGCCGAGAAGATCCCGATCACGAAGAACGCCAGCATTGCGGACCAGAACGTGCGCAGCTGCCAGCTGAAGTGCGACTCGAGCCAGGTGCCGCGCGCGTCGTCGCGCTTCACATAATTCATGACCACGGCAACGATCGAGGGAATGCCGAACACGAACTGCGTGACGATCGCGGCCCCAGTGAGGACTCCCATGAGGGCGCTCGCCGCGTGCAGCGCGTACATCCAGTGTGTGTAGCTGACGAGCGACGGCGGCGGGCCGGCGGACGCGGCGGGTGCGGCGGGAGCGGCGGCGCCCGGAGTGGTTTCGGTCATGCCTGTATCCTTGCTGTGCGGCGGCGGAAAATTGCCGCGCAGTATCTCAAATCGGGCGGCGAAGGCACAGGTCGCGGCGCTCAAAGCCGCGGCGGCGGCCGGTTGAATCGCGACTCCGGCCGGCTGATGGCCGGCCGCGGCAAGCCCCGCTAGTTCGGCTACCCCGCCGCCTGGAATCTCGCGCGCATCTTCGCGACGAACGCCGGCATGGCCGCGTCCTTCGTGGCTGCGATGGCCTTGACGTTCGGGTTTTCGCCGAGCCGCTGCAGCAGCGCCTGCGCAGCCGGGATATCGGCGAGCAGGTCGAGGTCGAACAGCCGCTTGCCAACCATGGCCGCCAGGTCGACGGAATACAGGAAGACGATGTCCGCGAGCGTGAACGTGTCGCCAGCGACGTACGGCGCGAACCTGCCGTGACGCTTCAGCGTTGCGAATCCGGCGGGCAGGTCGTCGCGCGCCTTGGCCTTGATTGCGTCCGCCACCTTGCCGCCGAACATCGCCTCCACGAAGCACGACCTCGCGGGCAGCTCGATGTAGAGCTCGATCTCCTTCATGAGCGCGCGCACCGTCGCCCGCTCGTACGGGTCGGACGGCAGCAGCGGCCTGCCCTTGCCGGTGTCCTCGAGGTAATCGAGGATCACGCTCGTCTCGTTCAGGTAGCCCTGCGGGGTCTCGAGGAACGGCACCTTGCCGCGGGGGCTCCTGGCCAGGAAGTCCGGATTCTGGTCCGGAAAGGCCAGCACGTACTCGAAGGGAATCCCCTTCTCGAGCAACGCGAGATGGACCATGTTGGCGTAGTTGCTGACCGGGAATCCGTGGAGCTTGAGCATCGGTGGGCCTCGGGTCTTGGGTAGCGGGCGATTCTATTCTGTCCGGCGCCGGCCTCGTACCCCTGGTGGGGGTTCGGTAAGGCCTTAGACCGCAAGTCCGGCCCCGGGGGTAGTCTCTGCCGGATGCAGGTCACTCTGCTGCCGGCCGCTGACGTCCTGACGAGCCTCAAGACCACCTCGAGCGGCCTCGACGACCTGGAAGCGCAGAAGCGCCTGCGCGAATTCGGCCCGAACCGCATCGAGGAGGTGAAAGGCACGCCGCTGTGGCTGCGCTTCCTGCGCGAGTTCACGCACTTCTTCGCCCTGATCCTGTGGGTCGCGGCCGCACTGGCATTCTTCGCGGAATCCCGCGGCCCCGGCACGGGCATGTGGCAGCTGGGCGCGGCCATCCTGGCCGTCATCCTGATCAACGGCATCTTCTCGTTCCTGCAGGAGTATCGCGCCGAGCGTGCGATCGCCGCCTTGCGGCAGCTGCTCCCGGCGCGCGTCAAGGTGATGCGGAACGGCGACCTCGTCACGCTCGACGCGGAACTGCTCGTACCGGGCGACGTCGTCCTGCTCGAGGAGGGCGACAACGTGCCGGCCGATTGCCGCCTGATCCAGGCGTCCGGCCTGCGGGTCAATCTCTCGACGATCACTGGCGAGTCCCTGGCCAAGGCGAGATTTGCCGAGGCTGTCGCCGACGGTCGACCCCTGGACGCGAAAAACCTCCTGCTCGCGGGCACGTCACTGGTCTCGGGCCGCGGACAGGCCGTCGTGTACGCAACTGGCATGCGCACGGAGTTCGGCAAGATCGCCCACCTCACCCAGACCGTGGGTGACGTCGGCTCGCCGCTCCAGCGCGAAATCGCCCGCCTGTCGAAGCTGGTCGCCGTATTTGCCTCGACGCTCGGCCTGCTCTTCTTCGGCATCGGCGCGCTCATCGGCCTGCCGTTCTGGAGCAATGCCATGTTCGCGATCGGCATCATCGTGGCAAATGTTCCAGAGGGGCTGCTGCCGACCGTGACGCTCTCGCTCGCCATGGCGACCCAGCGCATGGCGAAGCGCAACGCCCTGGTGCGCCACCTGCCCTCCGTCGAGACCCTGGGCTCGACCACCGTCATCTGCAGCGACAAGACGGGCACCCTGACGCAGAACAGGATGACCGTGCAGGAGGTGTACCTCGCCGGCCTGTCTCGAGTCACGGACGATGCCGCCGACATCGCCGCAGACGTCCACCTGGCGCGCAATGCGCAGCATTGCCACAACCTGAAGCGCAGCCGGAACGACGGCCAGGATTCATGGCTGGGCGACCCGATGGAGATCGCGCTGGCCGATTTCGGCAGGGACTGCCGGGATTTCGGCGATGTGTCGGTCGTAGGCGACATCCCCTTCGACAGCGATCGACGGCGCATGTCGGTTGTGGTCGCTCACGATGGAACGCGCTGGCTGTACTGCAAGGGTGCGCCGGAGGCGGTTCTGCCCCTGTGCGACCGCGTCTACGAAGGCGACGTGGAAGCGGCGCTCGACGATTCGAGGCGGCAGCACATCACCCGTGCCCACGACGACATGGCAAGGCGGGGGTTGCGAGTGCTGGGCTTCGGCTACCGGGCACTGGACGAAGGCGAGGAACCCGTCGAGCGTGGCCTCGTGTTTTCCGGGCTCATCGGACTCCAGGATCCGCCGCGACCCGAGGTGCCCGAGGCTGTTGCTCGCTGCCATTCGGCCGGCATCAGGGTGATCATGGTGACCGGCGACCATCCGCACACCGCGGTGGCCATCGCCCGCGAGATCGGTCTCGTGACGACCGCGAACCCGGTCGTGGTCCAGGGCGAGGCCCTCCTCAAGATGACGCCGGCGCAGCTGCAGATTGCGCTCGAGAGCCCGGAAATACTCTTCACGCGCGTCACCGCCGAACAGAAGATGCTGGTGGTCAATGGTCTCAAGGGCAAGGGCCACATCGTTGCGGTCACCGGCGACGGGGTGAACGATGCCCCGGCGCTGAAGGCGGCGCACATCGGCATTGCCATGGGGATATCGGGCACCGACGTGGCCAAGGACGCTGCCGACATGATCCTGCTCGACGATAACTTCGCGAGCATCGTCAATGCAGTCGAGGAAGGGCGCGCGGTCTTTGCGAACATCCGCAAGTTCCTGACCTACATCCTGACCTCCAACGTTCCCGAGCTGATTCCCTACCTCGCCTTCGTGATCTTCAGGATTCCCCTGCCGCTCACGATCATCCAGATCCTGGCGGTGGACCTCGGCACCGACATGCTGCCAGCCCTCGCGCTGGGCGCCGAACGCCCGGATCCATCGCTCATGCGGCAGCCGCCGCGTCCGGCCGGTGAGCGCCTGCTGTCGTGGCCGATGCTCGCCCGGGCCTACCTGTGGCTGGGAATGCTCGAGGCCATCGTGGCCATGACGGCGTTCTTCTTCGTCCTGCGGCAGGGCGGCTGGGAGTACGGCGAGGCGCTTGGCACGATCGATCCGCTCTACCTGCAGGCGACGACGGCCTGTCTTGCCGCCATCGTCGTGGCGCAGGTCGTCAACGTGTTCGCCTGCCGCCACCCGAGGAATCGGTGCTGCGATTCGGCCTGGGGACGAATCCGCTCCTGCTGATCGGCGTGGCCGTCGAAATCGTCCTGGTCCTGCTCATCGTGTACACGGCGCCCGGGCACGCGGCGTTCGGCACTGCGCCCCTGACCACGCAGCCGTGGCTGCTGATGATCGTGCTGGGACTGGCGTTCGGCCTCCTCGAGGAGCTCCGCAAGGCCTACGTGCGCAGTCGCTCGCGGTGATCAGCGAAAGCGCGGCGCGCAAGTATCGGCGCCTGCCCTGGCGACCCGGTCGAGTGGCTCCCGGGGATCGTTACTTTACCGTCCGCGCCCAGCCGCGGAGTGAGTCCGGGAGGTAGGTATCGGCGTCCGGATCGGCCGCGCGAAACGCACGCAGTGAATCCGCCGCGCCGGCTACATCGCCCGCAGCGTACAGCGCTGCGATTCCTGCAGCGCGGTCTGCGGCGCCTGGTGGTGCTGCATTGCCCAGGCTTCGCTCCAGTGCGGGCCCAGGCGCTTCGGCCGACGCCGCTCGGCCGGCCATCTCCGGCACCACTGCCTGCCGCTCGCCTGCTTCGGCTGCATCAATCGCCACCGCGCCGTCGGCCGTGGCATCAATTTCGGATGCCTTGGCCGTGGCCCCGGCCGCAGCCTGTGGAATAGAAACCGTGGGGGCTGCTGCGCCCGGCGCCGGGACGGTCGCGCCCTGACCTTGATTGTCCGGCGCCTCCTTTTCCTCCGCAGACTGCACGGGTACTTCCTTCGCAGCCTGTGCAGGTACCGATTCTTCCATCCGGATCGACGGCGCGACATCGCGGTCACGCGGCAGCAATTGCACGAGAACGAACGCAAGACCGGCCACCGTCGCCGCGGCGGCCAGGGGTTGCCACTGCATCCATCGATTCCGTGGCCGGGCGCTGGCGGGGACGGTCTTTGTCGCCTGGCCGTGATCCTGCACGGACTCCCGTGCTGCGGCGATGATCGAAGCGTCGAGCTCGGACGGCGGCCGTTCATCCGACGCCTGTCGCCACGCGCGCTTCAACGCCGTGACCTGGGCCGTATCCTGGACGGCGCCCTGGTCGCGCGACTGCGGACCATCGCGTTCGTGATTGCTCATTTCAGGTCCTCCAGCGCCGCGCGCAGTCGGCGGTACGCATAACGCAACCGGCTCTTTACCGTCTCGACGGATGCAGACGTGAGGCTCGCGATCTCCTCCAACGAGAGGTTTCCCTCGACGTGCAGCAGGAATGCGTCCCGTTGCAGTGGCGGGATGCCGGTAAGCGCCGCGACGAGCCGGCGGCGGGCCTGTTCGTCGATGCTCGCGTACAGCGGATCGTCGCTGCCGTCACGCAACGCCGACACGGACTCCTCCGCCTGCGCGACGGTCGCCTCGTCATCGAGAGACGCGAGCGTGACGCCATGGCGGGAACGCCAGTGGTCGACCATCCGGTGCCGCGCGAGCGTGTACAGCCAGGTCGAGAACTTCGCCTGCGCCTCGTAGCGCTCACGCGCGCCGATCACCTTGAGCCACAGGTCCTGATGCAGCTCATCGGCCGTGGCCCTGTCGCCGCCCGCATGACGCAGGAAATACCGGTAGGTGGCGGCCTTGTGCCGCGAATAGAGCGACTCAAATGCACGCGCCTCGCCACAACCGTAGGCACGCATCAATGCCTCGTCGGCGCGTTGTTCCTGCTCGGCGTCCGTAGGTTGCATCCGCCGCGCAGTATCGACCTGCGCGGCGGATGCGGCAATCGCGAGCGTCAGGGATCCGGGACGAAGCCGAGCGCGGCCGGGAACGGGTCAGGCTCGCGGCGCGGAGTACGATGTGATCGCTCCGGCAGCACGCCCATGGCGACCAGCGTTTCACGTCGCTCGTAACGGATGGCGATCATTTCGTCCGGCTGCGAGCTTGCGCGCTCGAATGCGACCTGTTCGACCGGCGAGTACTCCCCTCGTCCGTGTCCCGTCCCCAGCGATGGCTGCTGCATGGCCGGAGCGGACGCAGTGTCGCCTGCTGCGCGGCTGGCCTTGGCTTCTCCGGAAGCGTCGGCCTCCGCTCGTTCCCGCGAAGCCTGCGGCGCCGGCATGCCTTCGTTGCCCAGCCACGCAGTCCGCTCGACCTCGCGAAACAACGCCACGCCGATGACGCCGAGGTCATCCGGCCGTCCGGTTCGCGCGGCGTAGGAATCCGCCGGATCCGAGAAGTAGAACGCGGCCGTGCGACTCAGGTCCTTGCGCCAGCCCTGGATGTTCACGTAGCCCCCCGGCTCCAGCACATATCCGGACTGATCGGGCGAGGCGGACTCGCCGGTCACGGCATTGACTCCGTCCACGCTCACCACCGCCAGCAGACGCCGGCCGGAGCAATTACGGATGCGGATGGCGTACTCGTTGCCCGGCTGACCCACGACGTACCGGCGGCCGTGATGGCGGTACATCGGCAATGCCTCGCCCATGTTTCGGTCGTAGATGTCGACGCGTCCCAGCGAGTCCGCGCGTGAAACGGCAAAGGGGGTAATCGCAATCGCGAGGACTGCCGCCGTTGCGGCGGCCAGCAGCGTGCGGCGTGTGATGGTCTGGCTCATGGCTCCGTCTCCGTTTGCAGGGTGTGCGTACCTGTAAACGGCCGGCATCGGGCTGCGGGGTCAAGTCTCGTGTCGCCCACGCCGCTGCCGCGGCAGCGGCAGCTCGAACCTGATACGGGCGAGCTGCCTGCGGAAAGTGCGACCCGGTTCGCGTTTACGCCACATTCCCCGGGGAAACCACGACCTGCTCCCACGCCTTATGTCGTTCGGCGCCCTAGCATTTCCGCCACCAGCAAAGGACGCCTGGCCCCGGCGGCATGCGGCGCGGGGCACTCGGACGCAACGTCCAGCCAAGTCCGACACGAAATCACCGCGCCCCAATCATGCTGAAGCCGCTGATTCACAGCCCCACGACCCCACCCACGCGGCACGAACGGCCTGCCGACGTCGAACGGCTCATCGTGCAGGGCGTGGACGGCCCCGCTACCACGGCGGCGCCACACGACGGCGAGCCGGGCCTTGCCCGGCGAAGGCGCTCACCTTACCTGTCGGTTCGAATGAAGTTCACGGCCGCGCTCGTGGTGAGCACTGCCTGGACCGCGTTTTCGACCTTCCTGTCCCTGCCGTGGCTGCAGGACCTCGCCCGGCTCGCCGGCTGGCCGGTCTCTATCTTCATCGTCGCCGGGATCGCAATCCTGCCCGGCATGATGAACGCCTTCCTCGTCGTGGCGCTGTTGCTGGACCGGCGCCCGCCGCGCAAGACCCTCGTCGAGTACCCGGGCATCTCGATCATGGTCGCCGCCTACAACGAGGAAAGCTCTATCGCCGATACGCTCCACTCGATCGCCCAGCAGCACTACCCTGGTGAATTCGAGGTGCTGGTGATCGACGACGGCTCGAAGGACGCCACGGCGGCTGTCGTCGAGGCGAACCCTCGCCCCTGGCTGCGCCTGTTGCGCCAGCCGCGCAACATGGGCAAGTCGGCCGCCCTGAATCGCGGTCTTGCGGAAGCCAGGCACGACTACGTCGTAACGCTCGACGCGGACTCCTACTTGTACCGCGACGCGCTCGAGCGGCTCGTGGAAAGGTACTTCAGCGACCCGGTGTCGACGCGCGCGGTGGCCGGAACGATGCTGGTGCGCAATTCGCGCAAGAACTGGATCACGCGCGCACAAGAGTGGGATTACTTCCACGGCATCTCTGCGATCAAGCGGGTCCAGTCCCTGTTTCAGGGCACGATGGTGGCCCAGGGCGCCTTCTCGATCTACGACCGCGAGGCGCTGCGCGAAGTGGGGGGCTGGAAGCCCTGCGTGGGCGAGGACATCGTCCTGACCTGGGCCATGCTGGAGCGCGGCTGGCGGGTCGGTCACGCCGAAGATGCCTGCTGCTTCACGAACGTGCCGGACACGCTTCGCCAGTTCGTCCGCCAGCGACAGCGCTGGAGCCGCGGCATGATGGAAGCGTTCCGGCAGCACCCGCGGGTCCTCGTTGCAATCCGCATGACGACGCTGTTCGTCTGGTGGAACGTACTCTTCCCGTGGCTGGACCTCGCCTACACGTTCTTCTTCATTCCGGGTGTGGTCCTCGCACTCTTCGGCATCTTCTGGATCGCCGGCCCCTTGACGCTCGTGCTGCTGCCGATGGCCCTGCTCATGAATTACCTGATGTACCGGATCGGCCGGCGCATGTTCGCATCGCAGGGCTTGATCGTGAGGAAGAACACTGTGGGCTTCCTGCTGTATGCGTTCGCGTACAGCCTCATCCTCCAGCCGGCGAGCGTCGCGGGCCATTTCTCCGAGCTGCTCGGGCTGCGCAAGACCTGGGGTTCGAAGTGAATCTCCCGATTCGAGCCGCACTCGCGACGCTTGCCGTCCTGTCCCTGGCGCCCTCGGTCTCGACGGCCGCGGAGGATGATCAGGTCGAACGCGCGGGCGTGCTTGCCGAGTCCCGCTTTGAAAGTGACGCGGACGATTTCGACGCCCTGCTGCTCCGCGGGGGACTGCTGCTGGACTACGAGTCGCACCTGGAGAATCGCGGTTTCGCTGTCCAGGACACGCATTATTCGCAAGGCAGCTGGAGCGAGGACGTGCCGGGCGTCATTGGCGTCTACCGCAGCCAGAAACGCGACACGATGGAGGGCGTTCGCGCGGAGGCGGGCGTGGTGTCGGTGGCCGGTCGCGCGCGTCCCGTGGGTGATATCACCTGGAGCCTGCGTCCGCGCGAGTCGACTGGCTTTGAGCTGATCGCCGCAGGCGACGTGGTCGGAACCCGCGAAGCCATCGAACGAAGCATCAGCTACGGCCTCCTGGCCGCGAGCGTGGAGCAGCAGTTCGGCGAGCGGCTGACAGGCATCGCCCTCGTCGGCTGGCAGCCATTCACGGACAGCAACTCCCGCACCCTGTTTCGGGCGCGACTGATCCTGTCGGTGGTGCCCGAGCAGGGCTTGTCGGCCCAGGTCCGCTGGCGGCAATACACGAGCAGCGAGGACGGAACCACGGCCTATTACAATCCCGGGCGCTATCGCAACTGGGATGCGGGGCTGTCGCTGCGTCGACACATCGGCACGTGGGTCGTTTCGGGCCTCGCAGGCGCGGGCCAGGAACGCGCAGACAACGCTTCGTGGCAGACAACCGGTCTCGCAGAGCTTCGCGCCGAGGGTCCGCTGTCCGGGGATATGCGCCTCGCCGTCGGCCTCGTGTACAGCAGCTCAGCCGGCTTTGCGACCTCTCCCGATTACTGGTACAGCTCGGTCAACGTGAGCTTGATCGTTCCGTTCAGCCGCTGACATTTCGCCCAGCCTTCGTCAGCCGAACGATGTGCGGGAGCCCCCGAATCTCGGGCCGCTCCGCAGCTGTTCAATCCGCAGCGGACTGCCAGGACACGGCCTTGCGACGGCGACCGTGCGCCCCTCGGGACGCTCCGGAAAAAACTGCGGTGCGCAGGAAGCAGGCCGCGCGGAGACGACCTACTCCACCGTCACGCTCTTCGCCAGGTTCCTCGGCTGGTCCACGTCCGTGCCCTTCAGGATCGCGCAGTGGTACGCGAGAAGCTGCAGCGGAATGGTGTAAACGGCCGGCGCCTGAAAGTAGCTCACGTGCCGCGGCATCCGGATCACGGTCACGCCCTCGGAGGGCTCGATACCCGACTCGGGGTCCGCGAACACGTACAGTTCGCCGCCGCGCGCCCGGACTTCCTGCAGGTTGGACTTGAGTTTCTCCAGCAGGTCGTTGTTCGGCGCAATAGCGATCACGGGCATGTCGGCGTCCACGAGCGCGAGCGGCCCGTGCTTCAACTCGCCGGCCGGATACGCCTCGGCGTGGATGTAGGAGATTTCCTTGAGCTTGAGCGCCCCCTCCATCGCGATCGGGTGCATGGCGCCGCGGCCGAGGAAGAGCGCGTGCTGCTTGTCAGCGAAGCGCTTTGCCAGCTCGCGGATCGTGCCGTCGAGCGCGAGCGTGCTCTCGATCAGCGAGGGGATGCCGAGCAGCCGGTGCACGAGCCCGCGTTCGCGCTCCGCATCGGCGCTGTGGAACTTGGCGAGTGCGACCACCAGCATGCCGAGCGCGGCAAGCTGCGTGGTGAAGGCCTTGGTCGAGGCGACGCCGATCTCGGGACCGGCGCGCGTCAGCATCACGAGCTCCGACTCGCGCACCAGCGAGCTCTCCGGCACGTTGCAGATGGCGAGCTGCGAAAGATAGCCCGCCTGCTTCGCGAGCCTGAGTGCCGCGAGCGTGTCGGCGGTCTCGCCGGACTGCGAGACGCTGACGAACAGCGTGTTCTTCGGCACCACCGGGTTGCGATAGCGGTACTCGCTCGCGATCTCGACCCAGCATGGCAGCCGGCAGATCTGCTCGATGAAATAGCGCGCAACGGTGGCCGCGTGGAAACTCGTGCCGCAGGCCACGATGCGCACCGCCTCGGTCTTCGCGAACACGGCCTGCGCGGCCGGGCCGAACGCCGCCTCGAGCAGCTTGCCGCCCGCGACGCGCTCCTCGAGCGTGTGCGCCACGGCGCTCGGCTGCTCGAAGATCTCCTTCAGCATGTAGTGCGGAAACTCGCCCTTTTCCGCGGCGTCGGCCGACTGCTCGCTCAGCCACTCGCGGCGCTGCACGGTATTGCCATCGTGGTTGATAATGCGGAAGGAGTTCCTGCGGATCTCGCCGACGTCGCCTTCCTCGAGGAACACGAAGCGGCGCGTCACGGGCAGCAGGGCCGCCACGTCTGAGGCCACGAAGTTTTCGCCCTCGCCGAGGCCGACCACGACGGGGCAGCCCTGGCGGGCTAGCACGATGCGGTCGGGATCGTCACGTGAGATCACCGCGAGCGCATAGGCGCCCTCGAGTTCCGCGACCGTAGCGCGCACGGCCTTGAAGAGGTCGCCGGTCACCTTGCGGTGGTAGTGGATGCGGTGTGCGATGACCTCGGTGTCGGTTTCGCTCGAGAACTCGTAGCCGAGGCGCTTCAACTCGTCGCGCAGCTCCTCGTGATTCTCGATGATGCCGTTGTGGACGATGGCGATGCCGTCCCGCGAAATGTGCGGGTGGGCATTGCGCTCGCTCGGCACGCCGTGGGTCGCCCAGCGCGTGTGTGCGATACCGAGGCCGCCCTGCGTCGGCTCCGCCTCCAGCGCGTCCTGGAGCATGCGGACTTTCCCGACCGTGCGGCGGCGCTGCATCTCGCCGCTGCCGCTCAGCACAGCGACACCCGCGGAGTCGTAGCCCCGGTACTCGAGGCGCCGCAGTCCCTCGATCAGGACGGGGACGATGTCACGGCCGGCAACGGCTCCAACGATTCCGCACATGGGGGTTCCCTATTTCTTCTCCGGCCGCTTCCAGCCGGGGACGGTGAACTGTTTCGCGCGCTCGAGCGTGAGCTTGTCCTCGGGCGTGTCGCGGGTGATGGTCGAGCCGGCACCGATGGTGGACCCCGCGCCGACCTTCACGGGTGCCACGAGCATGGTGCCCGAACCGATGAACGCGCCGTCACCGATTTCGGTGCGCCACTTGTTCGCGCCGTCGTAGTTGCAGGTGACGGTGCCGGCGCCGACGTTCACCTTCTCCCCGACCGTCGTGTCGCCGAGATAGGTGAGGTGGTTGGCCTTGCTGCCAGCGCCCAGGACGCTGTTCTTCACCTCGACGAAATTGCCGATGTGCACGCCGGCGGCGAGATTGGACGCGGGCCTGAAGCGGGCGAAGGGCCCGATGTTGCAGTTCCGCCCGATGAGCGCGCGGTCGATCACGCAGTTGGCGAAGACCTGCGTGTCGTCGCCGATCTCGGAATCGCGGATCACGACATTGGGCCCGATGCGCACGCGATCGCCGAGCTTCACGGTACCCTCGAACACCGCGTTCACGTCGATGGTCACGTCGCGGCCGACGCTGACCGGCCCGCGCGCATCGAATCGCGCCGGGTCCACGATGGTCGCGCCGGCCAGCATCAGCTCGACGGCGCGCTGGCGGCGGTAGGCCGACTCGAGCTCCGCGAGCTGGATCTTGTCGTTCACGCCGAGCACCTCGGTCGCGGTGGGCGCAATCACGGCGTGCACCTTGAGGCCGCTCCTGACCGCCGCGACGATGACATCGGTGAGATAGTACTCACCCTGCGCGTTGTCGTTCTTGAGCGCGGCCAGCCAGCCGCGCAGCCGGCCCGCCGGCGCGCACATCACGCCGGAATTGCACTCGTGGATTGCGCGCTCCTTGGTGTTTGCGTCCTTGTGCTCGACGATGCGCACGACGTTTCCCGCCCCGTCGCGCACGACGCGGCCGTAGCCCGTGGGATCCGGCAGCATGACGCTCAGGATCGAGATCGCGCCCTCGTCGGCCTCGGCGATGAGGCGTGCAAGCGTCTCCGCCTGCACCAGCGGCACGTCCCCGTAGAGCACCAGCACGAGGTGGTCGTCCGGCACCTGCGGCATGGCCTGCGCGACGGCGTGGCCGGTGCCGTGCTGCTCGGCCTGCAGCACCCAGCGCACATCCGTGCCCGGGAACGCCGCGGGCACCTGCTCGCCTCCGTGGCCATAGACCACGCAGGTCGCCGCCGCCTCGAGGCCGCGCGCGGCGTCCAGCACGTGGCTGAGCAGCGGCCTTCCCGCCAGGGGCTGCAGCACCTTCGGCAGGTCCGACTTCATGCGCTTGCCCTGGCCGGCGGCCAGGATCACCACGGAAAGGGTCATGTATGGATCCGGGGCCGTGCGTTAGGGGCCATTGTACCGAAGGCGGCCCCGGGCGCCCGGGCGCCGATGACCCGCACGGTGACCGGGCGCTTCCGTCCGTGCAATGTCCGCCCCACGGGGACGAGACTCCCCGCAACAACAAGCGCGGGGCGTCTCGCGCGTTAACTTAAGGGGTATTGAGAACGAAGCTCAGAAATCGCGCGCTTGGCGCGCTCGCCGGCCTGTTGTCGATGGTGTCGCTCGCTGGATCCGCGATCGCCGCGGACCACGCCTACACCCAGGGCGCCGTGTCGGTCGTTTCCTCGATCAAGGTCGTGCCGGGCCAGATGGATGCCTACATGAACTGGCTGCAGAGCGGCTGGAAGAAGGGCATGGAGGCGCAGAAGGCGGCCGGCATCGTCCTCGACTACCGCGTCTACGGGACCCGGGCACGCACGCCGGACGACCCGGACGTCTACCTCGTCATAACCTACAGGAACATGGCTGCCTTCGACGGCATGCAGGACAGGGTCGACCCGATCATGGAGAAGGTGTTCGGCTCCCAGGACCAGCAGAGCCAGGCAAACGTCGAGCGCGGCAAGATTCGGACGGTGCTCGGCACCGAGCTGATCCGCGAGCTCGTGCTCAAGTAGGCCTTACGCAGGCCTGAAATGCGAAGGGCCCGCAGTGCGGGCCCTTCTTTTTTTGCTTGTCCAATACAGGGACAGTCCCCTCCGGGGACAGTCCCTAGCCGTGCTTCTTGCGCAGCTTCTGGATCGCCTTCAGCTGCTCGCTGATCACCGCGAGCTCGGCCTCGGCGGTGGCGATTTCCTGCTTCTCGGTGCGGGCGCGGACGGCTTCCTCGGCCGCCTTCTTGGCCTCGAGCACCTTGGCCTCATCGAGGTCAGCGGCTCGAATTGCCGTGTCCGAGAGGACGTTGATGTGGTGGGGCTGCACCTCGAGGATGCCGCCCTGCACCCAAACCATCTCCTCTTCTTCCTTGCCCGGGACCTTGATGCGAACCGTGCCCGACTTGATCTGAGTGATCAGCGGGGCGTGGCGCGGGTAGATGCCGAGCTCGCCCATGATGCCCGGCAGCACCACGAACTCTGCTTCGCCGGAGTAGATGGACTCCTCGGCGCTGACGACATCGATGTGGATGGTTGACATCGTGGTTCCTACTGCAGCTTCTTCGCCTTCTCGACGGCCTCTTCAATGCTGCCGACCATGTAGAACGCCTGCTCCGGCAGGTGGTCGTACTCGCCGGCCACGATCGCCTTGAAGCCGCGGATCGTGTCCTTGAGCGTGACGAACTTGCCGGGCGAGCCCGTGAACACTTCAGCAACGTGGAACGGCTGCGACAGGAAGCGCTGGATCTTGCGCGCGCGGGCCACCGCGAGCTTGTCTTCGGGCGACAGCTCGTCCATGCCGAGGATCGCGATGATGTCGCGCAGTTCCTTGTAGCGCTGCAGCACGGCCTGCACTGCACGGGTCGTCTCGTAGTGCTCCTCGCCGACGACGTGCGGGTCCACCTGGCGCGAGGTCGAGTCGAGCGGGTCCACGGACGGGTAGATGCCGAGCGCCGCGATGTCGCGCGACAGCACGACGGTGGCGTCGAGGTGCCCGAACGTCGTCGCTGGAGAAGGATCCGTCAGGTCGTCCGCGGGGACGTACACGGCCTGGATCGAGGTGATCGAACCCACCTTGGTCGAGGTGATGCGCTCCTGCAGGCGGCCCATTTCCTCGGCCAGCGTCGGCTGGTAGCCCACTGCGGAGGGCATGCGCCCGAGCAGCGCCGACACCTCGGTGCCCGCCAGCGTGAAGCGGTAGATGTTGTCGATGAAGAACAGGATGTCGCGCCCTTCGTCGCGGAAACTCTCGGCCATGGTGAGGCCGGTGAGTGCGACGCGCAGGCGGTTGCCCGGCGGCTCGTTCATCTGGCCGAACACCATCGCCACCTTCGACTGGCTCAAGTCTTCCTGCACGATAACCTTCGCCTCGGACATCTCGTGGTAGAAGTCGTTGCCCTCGCGGGTACGCTCGCCGACGCCCGCGAACACCGACAGGCCCGAGTGCTGCGTCGCGATGTTGTTGATCAGCTCCAGCATGGTCACGGTCTTGCCGACGCCAGCGCCGCCGAACAGGCCGATCTTGCCGCCCTTGGCAAACGGGCAGATCAGGTCGATGACCTTGATGCCGGTCTCGAGCAGCTCGACCGACGGCGACAGCTCTTCGAACTTCGGTGCGAGCTGGTGGATCGCGCGGCGCTCTTTGCCCTGGATCGGGCCGCGTTCGTCGATCGGGCGCCCGAGCACGTCCATCACGCGGCCGAGCACGCCGGGGCCTACGGGCACGGAGATCGCGGCGCCGGTATTGCGCACCTTCATGCCGCGCTGCAGGCCGTCGGAGGAACCGAGCGCAATGGTACGCACGATGCCGTCGCCGAGCTGCTGCTCGACCTCGAAGGTGAGGCCCTTTTCAGCGAGCGTGCTGCCGCTGTCCTCGAGGACGAGCGCGTCGTAGATGTGCGGCATCGCGTCGCGCGGGAACTCGATGTCGATGACCGCGCCGATGGTCTGGACGATGGTGCCGTGAGCTTGTGACATGACGTTTGCCTGAAGAAGGTGATTAGCGGTTAGCGGTTAGTAAGAACTGCGTTGCACTACACGGCGGCCGCGCCGCCGACGATCTCCGAGAGTTCCTTGGTGATCGCAGCCTGGCGGGTCTTGTTGTAGATGAGCTGCAGCTCCTCGATGATGTTCTGCGCATTGTCGGACGCCGCCTTCATGGCGACCATGCGCGCCGACTGCTCGGAGGCGATGTTCTCGGCCGCGGCCTGGTACACGAAGGTCTCGAGGTAGCGCACCAGCAGCTCGTCGAGGACGGTCTTCGCGTCGGGCTCGTAGAGGTAGTCCCAGTTCCCCTCGCCGATCTTCTCGTCGGCCAGCGAACTGCCATCCGGCGTCTGCCACTCCTTCGGGATCGGGATCATGGTTACGTGGATCGGCTCCTGCTTCATCGTGTTGACGAAGCGGTTCGAGTAGAGGTGCACCTCGTCGAGGCGCCCCTCCCGGTAGCCGTCGATCAGCATCTTCACGGGGCCGATCAGGCGCTCGAGCGACGGGCGGTCGCCGTAGTTCACGACCTGCGAGACGATCTTCCCGCCCATGCGGTTCACGAAGCCGAAGCCCTTGTTGCCGATGGTGCAGTACTCGGCCTCGATGCCCTGCGCGAGCCACTCCTTGTGCTGGTTCAGCATCACGCGCAGCAGGTTCGTGTTCAGGCCGCCGCAGAGGCCCTTGTCGGTCGTGATCAGGATCGCGCCGACGCGGTTCACCTTCTCCCGGTTCGACAGCAGGTCGTGCCGGTACTCGGAGTTGGCGCGCGCCGCGTGCATGGCGATGGAAAGGATGCGCTGGGCGTACGGGCGTCCCGCGCGCATCCGGTCCTGCGCCTTCTTCATCTTGGACGCAGAGACCATCTCCATCGCCTTGGTGATCTTGCGCGTGCCCTGCACGCTCTTGATCTTGAGGCGGATTTCCTTGGTGCCTGGCATGAGTGCTCCCGAAGTCCGGTCAGTACGCGCCGTTCTTCTTGAAGTCCTCGATCGCGTCGACGAGAGCCTTCTCGTCGTCCGCGGAGAGGTCCTTGGTGCTCTCGATGCGATCGACGAGCGCCTTGAACTTCGCGTGCAGGTGCGCGCGCATGCCCGATTCGAATGCCAGGGCCTTCTTCACCTCAATGCCGTCGAAGTAGCCCTTGCTGACCGCGAACAGCGTGATGGCCTGGTCGGCCACGGAGAGCGGCGAGTACTGGGGCTGCTTCATGAGCTCCATGACGAGGCTGCCGCGGTCGAGCTGCTTGCGGGTCGCCTCGTCGAGGTCCGAGGAGAACTGCGCAAAGGCCGCGAGCTCGCGGTACTGGGCGAGCGCGAGGCGCACGCCGCCGCCGAGCTTCTTGATGACCTTGGTCTGGGCCGCGCCGCCCACGCGCGACACCGAGATGCCGGCGTTGATGGCCGGACGGATGCCGGCGTTGAAGAGATCGGTCTCGAGGAAGATCTGCCCGTCGGTGATCGAGATCACGTTGGTCGGCACGAACGCGGATACGTCGCCCGCCTGCGTCTCGATGATCGGCAGTGCGGTGAGTGAGCCGGTCTTGCCCTTGACCTTGCCCTTGGTGAACTTCTCCACGTACTCCTCGCTCACGCGCGCGGCGCGCTCGAGCAGGCGCGAGTGCAGGTAGAACACGTCGCCCGGGTACGCCTCGCGGCCCGGCGGGCGGCGCAGCAGCAGCGACACCTGCCGATACGCCCAGGCCTGCTTGGTGAGATCGTCATAGATGATGAGCGCGTCCTGGCCGCGGTCGCGGAAGTACTCGCCCATCGTGCAGCCCGAGTACGGGGCGATGTACTGCATCGCCGCCGACTCCGAGGCCGAAGCCGCGACGACGACGGTGTAATCCATCGCGCCGTGCTCCTCGAGCTTGCGCACCACGTTCACAACCGTCGAGGCCTTCTGGCCGATCGCGACGTAGATGCAGAACAGGTCCTTGCCCTTCTGGTTGATGATCGTGTCGACCGCCACCGCGGTCTTGCCCGTCTGGCGGTCGCCGATGATCAGCTCGCGCTGGCCGCGGCCGATCGGCACCATCGCGTCGATGGCCTTGAGCCCGGTCTGCACCGGCTGGCTCACGGACTTGCGCGCAATGACGCCCGGCGCCACTTTCTCGATGACGTCGAATTCCTGGGTTTCGACCGGCCCCTTGCCGTCGATGGGCTGGCCGAGGGCATTGACCACGCGACCGATCAGCGCGGGGCCCACGGGCACTTCGAGGATGCGTCCGGTGCACTTGACCGTGTCGCCCTCGGTGATGTGCTCGTAGGAACCCATGATCACCGCGCCGACCGAGTCGCGCTCGAGGTTGAGCGCGAGGCCGTAGGTGTTGCCCGGGAACTCGAGCATTTCGCCCTGCATCGCGTCCTGCAGCCCGTGGATGCGGCAGATGCCGTCCGTCACGGTCACGACGGAGCCGACGCTGCGCGCCTCGGTCGCGGCAGTGAAGTTCTGGATGCGTGCCTTGATCAGGTCGCTGATCTCGGAAGCCTTGATGGACATTTCTGCTTTCCTCTGCGGGCCCTGGCCGTTCGCGCGGCGGGGCCTGAAAAAATTCTCAGCCGGTCAGTTCTGTTTCGAGCCGTTCGAGCCGGCCCTTGAGCGAGCCGTCGATCAGGAGGTCCCCCGAGCGCACGACCGCGCCGCCGATCAGCGACGGGTCGACGCTGCAGTGCAGCCGCACGTCGCGGCTGAGCCGCTTGCGGAGCGCCGCCTCGAGCCGCTCCTTCTGGCGGTCGTCGAGTGCCGCGGCGGACACGATCTGCGCGTCCGCGACGTTCTCGGCCTCGGCCTTGAGCTCCTCGAATTGCGCCGCGATTTCCGGCAGGAACTCGAGGCGCCCATTCTCGCGCAGCAGTGCCATGAAGGCCCCGCCGTGCGCGTCGATCGCGTCGCCGCAGATGCCGGTGACGAGCCCGGACAGGTCGGCGCCCGTGATGCCGGGGCTGTGCGCAAGCTTCCGATACTCCTCGCTCGCCACCACGTCGCGCGCGGTCGCAAGCCAGCCGGACCACTGCGCCACGTGGCCAGCCTCGCGCGCGTGCGCGAAAGCCGCCCTGGCATAGGGTCTCGCTACGGTGGCTCTCTCGGCCATCAGTCGGTACTCCTGGTCGCGGGAACCACGGCCGTCAGGCCTTGGCGCCCTCGATTTCGGTGGCGAGCTTCTCGATCAGGTCGGCGTGCGCCTTGGGATCGATTTCGCGCTCGAGGAGCCGCGAGGCACCGGCCACGGCAAGCTTCGCCACGTCCTTGCGGAGCGCGTCGCGCGCGCGGGCCTGCTCGAGCGTGATCTCCTGCTTCGCGTCGCCGACGAGCCGCTGCCCCTCGGTGATCGCCGTGGCACGCGCCTCGTCGACGAGCTCGTTCGAGCGGCGATTCGCCTGGTCGACGATCTTGAGCGCCTTCTCGCGCGCTTCGTTCACGATCACCGCAGCGTCGCCATGCGACTGCTGCAGCTCCTTCTGTCCGCGCTCGGCGGCGGCCAGTCCCTCGGTGATCTTCTTCTGGCGGTCCTCGACGGCCCTCGTCAGCGGCGGCCAGATGAACTTCCAGGAGAACCAGTACAGGATCCCGAAAACCAGCATCTGCCCGATGAGCGTCGCATTGATTTCCATGGCGACGTCCTCGCGTCAGGGCCGGTCAGCCGAAGCGGGCGAGCAGCGGGTTGGCGAAGGCGAAGAACATCGCGAGCGCCACGCCGATCAGGAACGCCGCGTCGATGAGGCCCGCCAATAGGAACATGCGTCCTTGTAGAGTGGGGATCAGCTCGGGCTGGCGCGCGGCCGCCTCGAGGAACTTCGAGCCCATGATGCCGATGCCGATGCAGGCGCCGATCGCGCCCAGGCCGATGATCAGGCCGAGTGCGATTGCGGTGTAGCTCTGGACCTGGGCGATGAGGGCGAGGTTTTCCATCTGTCTACTCCTGGCGGAAGTGCGGTTGCCTTAACTAAGGGGTTCGTATCAGTGGTGTTCAGTGGCCATGGCGCTGTACACGACGGTCAGCACCATGAATATGTACGCTTGCAGCGTGATGATCAGGATGTGGAAGATCGCCCAGGCGGCGCCCATGGCGACCTGGCCGAGCATGCCGACCGTGCTGCCGACCGTGAACGTAAAGAAGCTGGCGCCGAGCAGCGCGATCAGCATGAACACCAGCTCGCCTGCGTACATGTTGCCGAACAGTCGCATCGCGAGTGAAACGGGCTTCGACAGCAGCTCGACCAGGTTCAGCACGAAATTCGGGATCCAGAGCAGCGGATGGGCACCGAAGGGCGCCGTGAAGAGCTCGTGCATGTAGCCGCCGGCGCCCTTCGCCTTGACCGCGAACGCGATGACGACCACGAAGACGGTCAGCGACATGGCGAAAGTCGTGTTGACGTCCGCCGTGGGCACCGCGCGCCAGTAGTGAATGCCGAACAGGCCCGCGACCTTGCCCGGCAGGTCGAGCGGCAGCAGGTCCATCGCGTTCATCAGGAACACCCACACGAAGATCGTGAGGGCCATCGGCGCGAGGAAGCTGCGATCGAGGTGGAAGACTTCCTTCACCGTGTTGTCGATGAAGTCGACCAGGATTTCGACGAACGCCTGCCACTTGCCGGGGACGCCCGGCGTGGCCTTGCGCGAGGCGGAATAGAGGAGCGCCAGCGTGACGATGCCGAGCAGCACCGACATGAACATCGTGTCGACGTGCAAGGACCAGAACCCCTTGCCGACCGTGAGGTGAGTCAGGTGGTGGGTGATGTATGCGGTGCTGCTTTCTGGGGCTTCGCCGGCCATTTCAGTCTGCCACTCCGACCGTTCGTTTCGTTTTTCGTCCGCCCGCCCGGGCGGCCGCAAACCAGTAACCCAGGAAGGTCGCCACGTACGCCGCGAGCAGCGGTACCGCCTCGACCTTCGGTGACCGTAGCGCCGCCACCAGCGCCGCGATCGTGAATCCCACCTTCACGAGCCAGCCCGAGAAGAAACTCAGGGCCACCCGCTCGACACCTGCTCCGTCCCCGTGGCGCAGCATCGCGAAAGCCATCAGGCCCGTCGCCACCGTGCCGATCCCGGCGCCCACGAGCGCCGATACAGCCGCTCGCTCACCCCAACCGGCGAGGCAGGCGATCGCGACGACCGCCCCGATCAGGGCCTGGCCCAGCACGACGGCCAGCGCCTGGCGCCGGCCCTTCTGGACGTCGAGGCTGCTCACGTCCTCACCAGATCTCCGGGCAACAAAAAAGCCACGTCATGTGCCGGGCGCTCCGGCCACGGGTGGCGTTCGTACCGTTGCCCGGGCCGGCCACACCTCAGCGCGCGGCCTCCGGAAGGCCGACGATTATATCTGGTCTTTTTGCAGTGCTTCAATCAAGCGCAGGCCTGCGGAAAACCGAGGCTTGCCTGCGCGCGCGACGAGGCGTCGGCAGTCGTTCGCGACGTGCGCCGCACCCCGAAAGGCGCACGGAGTGGCGTCGGTTCCGGGGTCGGTCCGGGGTCGGTCCGGTAACGTGCAGGGCGTGGCAAGAAGCGTCGTTTCGGCGACATCGTCAATCAACTATTAGTTGTTAAATTGCCGAAGTCGTCTTTACTTTAGATAAGCCGGCTTTCCTCTAGACACTATTTATTGATTATCGAAAGCCCCGGCTGCTGCGCGCTGCGCAGTGAAGACGCGTGTGCGCGAGGCACTCGCGCCGCCTCATGAGAAGCTGCTACTGGATGTGCTCGAGGATGCCGTCGAGCTCGTCGAGGCTGTTGTAGCTGATGACCAGCTTCCCGCGGCCCTTGGCCGTGTGCTGCAGGTGCACCTTCGCGCCGAGCTTGCCCGCGAGGTCGCGCTCGAGCCGCTCGACGTTCGGGTCCTTGCGAGGGGCCTCGTGCTCCGGTTCCTCGTCCTTGCGGGTCAGGATGCGGCGCACCAGCGCCTCTGTCTCGCGCACCGACAGCCCCTTGCGCGCCACGAGCGCCGCGACCTCGATCTGCTGGCGCGGGGCGGACAGGCCGAGGAGCGCGCGGGCGTGCCCCATCTCGATCTGCCGCTGTTCCACCAGCGACTTCACTTCGTCGGCCAGTTCGAGCAGGCGCAACAGGTTGCTCACCGCGGCCCGTGAACGGCCGACGGCGTCCGCCGCGGTCTGGTGCGTCATCTCGAATTCGCGGATCAGGCGATCGAGGGCACGGGCCTCCTCGAGCGGGTTCAGGTTCTCGCGCTGGATGTTCTCGATGAGCGACATCGCCACCGCGGCTTCATCCGGCACATGGCGGATGACGGCTGCAATGTGGTGCAGGCCCGCCATCTGCGCGGCGCGCCAGCGACGCTCGCCGGCGATGATCTCGTAGCGCTGTTCCTCGCCGGGACGCTGAGCGGCCAGGGGCCGCACGACGATCGGCTGCACGACGCCCTGCGCGCGGATCGAGTCCGCAAGTTCCTGCAGGCTCTCGGGACGCATGTCGAGGCGCGGCTGATAGCGGCCGCGCTGCAGGAGGTCCACGGGAATGTGGGCCAGCTCCTCGTCGGGGCGCTGCGCGGGCACCGCCGTCTCCTGGTCCGGGGCCGTGGTCGGTCTGCCGAGCAGGGCCTCGAGGCCCCGGCCGAGCGAGGGTCGCTTGCTTGCCATAGGAGCGGAAGTTTAGCGGATCGACCCGCGGCACTCGCTGCGAGTTCGGGGCGGATCAGGCGGCGAGCTGATCCACCGGGCGGGCGGTGGCCGCCAGGATCCCGACCAGCGCAGGGCGGGAGTCGTCGTCGAGCCACAGGCCGAACTCGCGGCCGACTACCGTGGGCCGGTGGCGCATCGTGACGTCGCGACCGAAGAACACCGGACCCTTGATCCAGAGATCGAGCTGCAGTGGCGCCGGACCCGCTACGGGCAGGCGCGCAAGGCACTGCGCGAGGACACGCTGCGGATGTGGAAATGCCGCAGGAAATCCCATGCGGCGAGCGTACCGGTCCCACTGGTGCAGGCCGTTGTAGTCGCCCGTGAGCTTCGCGAAGCTCCATCGGTCCTCACCGCCGACGCGCCAGTGCGCGGTCTCGAGGCTCTCGTCCTGCATGACGGGCGCGACCGGACTGGCGCCCAGCGCCTTTCCGTCTTCGGCCTCGGCGCCGAAGCGGCCACGGTAATAAAACGTGACGGTGCTTTCCCAGCGACGTGCGCCACGCCGTGCAAGGCTCGCGTGGAGATCGATCTCGACGCCCTTGGCCAGCACCCTCCAGCCGGACGCGCGCAGCTCGAGGTCGTAGTCTTCGCCCGGCTCGATCGGAGCGTGCAGCCGCAGGCGGTTGCGAACCTGCAGCGCATTCCAGATCGGCAGGGGCCAGGCGGGATGCGTAAGCATCGCCATGACCAGGCGAAACCCCGTCACCTGCGGATAGAGGACGCCGAGCTTGCCAAAAAAGTCTGCCGTGCCGAGTCCGGAAATGGCTCGCAGCTGATCGACGGCGACAGAATCGATGCGGTAGCCGTGCCAGGCAAGGCGCAGGTCCGGGCAACCTCGCTCGGAACTCCAGCCGGGGGACGGCCGGAATGCGTTCAGCATGTACGCCGGCGCGAAAGGTGCCGAGCGATAGGTCCTGTGGATCGTGCTCATCCTTCGCCTCCGTCACGGCTCGGCGCGTCGGCGCCCTCGCCGCAGCCGAGCGCTCGCCAGGCCGCATCGCCCAGCAACTCGATGGCGGTGTCCGGTGACGCGCCGCTGCGCCCGGACAGTCTTCCGCGCAGGTACTCCTGCGCCGGCCCGAGGAGCTGCGCGATGAAGAGGTCGATCGGCAGGGCCCGCAATCTCCCCGCAGCAACGTGAGGCGACATCCAGCTCGCGACCGACTGCCCGAAGCCGCGATTCAGGTCCGCGATGTCGGCCGCATGGGCCACGACCACTTCGGCGTGCCTCGCCTGCTGCAGGAAGCGGGCCCGCGCGGGACTCCCTTCGACCCACCTGACGTGGGCGGAGACAATGGCCAGGATTCCTTCCCGCGCACCGGCCGCGGGGTCGATCTGCCGGGTCACTGCCTCCTGGAAGTCTGCGAGCGCATCGAGGTACACGGCGGCGGCCACGCCGGTCTTGCTGTCGAACTGGTGGTAGATGCTGCCGACGCTCGCACCCGACGCGGTGCAGATGTCCTCGATCGCCGTGCCCTCGACCCCTTTTTCGACGAAGCAGGCGAGCGCGGCGTCCAGCACCTGCCGGCGGCGGAGGGCGGAACGGGCGTGGCGGCGTGATGCCGGTGCTGGGAGCATGGCTATCCGAGTCGAGTAAAATCTAGAAGAGTATTCTAGTACGTTATTCTATTTCTTCAAGACACGCCGAACCGTTGCGGCCCGAGTCGCTGGAAGTACTTGGCATGACTGGCTTTTGTCAGCCTCAAGGCGCGGCGACCGAGGCGCCGCCGGGGGGGGGCAGCGGGCTATCAGTTGGCCGGCAACTGACCAGCCTTCGCGAGATCGTCTTCCTCGTCCCGGCGGATCAGTTCACCGGCCAGCGCGAGGTAGGCCAGCGCGCCGCGCGAATCCTTATCGTGGAACATGACGGCCTTGCCGAAGCTCGGCGCCTCGGCGAGGCGCACGTTGCGCGGGATGACCGTGCGGAAGACCTTGTCGCCGAAATGCATGATGAGCTGCGCGGAAACCTCGTTCGACAGGTTGTTCCGCGGATCGAACATCGTGCGCAGGATGCCCTCGAGCCTGAGGTCCGGGTTCACGCTGGCGCGGATCTGCTCGACCGTGCCCATGAGGGCCGAGAGCCCTTCGAGCGCGTAGTACTCGCATTGCATTGGCACGAGCACGGTGTCGGCCGCGACGAGCGCATTCAGCGTGAGGAGGTTCAGCGCCGGCGGGCAGTCGATGATGATCACGTCGTACAGGCCGCGCACCGGCCGGAGCGCGTTCCGGAGCCGGAGCTCGCGCCCGATCTTGCTCATGAGCTGCACTTCGGCCGCGACGAGGTCCTGGTTGCCGGGTGCGACCGTGAAACCACCCGGGTCGACCGGTTGCAGCGCCGCGGCAAGCTCGCAGTCGCCGAGCAGCACCTCGGTCATGGAGTAACGGAGACCGCGCTTGTCCACGCCACAGCCCATGGTCGCGTTGCCCTGCGGGTCGCAGTCGACGAGCAGCACCTTGCGCCTGGTCGCTGCCAGCGACGCAGCAAGGTTCACGGCGGTGGTCGTCTTGCCGACGCCGCCCTTCTGGTTGGCCACCGCGATGACGCGCTTCATGGGCCGGGAAGGATAGCCGCGATCAGACGGTCTTGTCGTGCGAACGACAGAGTTCCACGACGTGGCGCTCCTCCGCGAGCCCCGGGACGGCGAGCTTGTGGACGGCAGCGACCTTCCAGCCGTTCAGCTTCCTCGCCAGCTCGTCCTCCGGGAAACGTCCCTTCATCGCCAGCAGCCGCCCATCGCCCGCGACCAGCTTGCCGGCGAACTTGACCAGGTCCGCCACCGGCCCGACGGCCCGGGCCAGCACGGTGTCGTAGCGGACCGCCGGTGCGTGCGCCTCGGCCCGCGCCTGCACGACCTCGACGTTCGCGAGCCCGAGCGTATCGCGCACATGCTCGAGAAAGCGGCACTTCTTGCCCGTGGACTCGATCAGCGCGAAGTGCACGGTGGGCGCCACGACCGCGAGCGGGATGCCCGGGAATCCCGCGCCGCTGCCGACGTCGGCGATGCGCGTGCCGCGCAGGTAGGGCAGCACGCTCAGGCTGTCGAGGACGTGCTTCGTCAGTTGCTGCCCACGATCGCGAATGGCGGTGAGGTTCATGCGCTCGCCCCACTCGTCGAGCAGGTCGAGGTGGGCGACGAGCGTCGCGGCCTGCTGCGGCGAGAGTTCGATGCCGAGCTCGCGGGCGCCGTCGACGAGAACGTCAGGAATCGGGGACATTCTCCATTTTCGCGGATTGCGGCGAAGAAAGCGCCACGAATTCAACCCACTGCGTGAAAGAAGCGTCGCCCGGCCCCTGCCAGGAAAAAGGAGAATGTCCCCTAGTGGTTCCTGACCAGCGACGACAGGAATTCGTGGACCGGCGTGGCCTCGAACCTCGCGCGATCGGCGAACAGCGCCTTGATCCTCGAGGCCTGTGCGGGCGGGAAGTGCGCTGCCGTGCTCGCAGTGAATCGCTCGAGGATCCGCGGGCCCGGCTCCTGCATCCCGATGGCTTCCGCTGCGATCCGCCCGATCTCGTCCTTCGCCTGCGGCTGCTGCCGGGCTGCTGACTCAGCGGTCGAAGATGGCGGCGGGTATCCCGGGCCGACGGTCACGGCGATGAGCGCGAGACGCACGCCGCGGCTCGTGGCATCGCCCGCGGCCCGGCTCATGTACTCACCGGTGTCGGGCGGGTGACGATCGGGGATCGCCGCGCCGACGTCGCCCCATGCGTTCGAAACCGCGTTCAGCACCTGCTCCCTGGTGCCGCCGAGCATCGCGGTGACGACGGCCGCGGCGGCAACGCGCGTGGGGCCCGCGCGGTCGAGTGCGTCGAATCCGCGATCCGGCGCGATGAAACGCTGGACCTGATGCGCCTTGATCATGGTCGCGAGCACGTCTTGCACGATCAACGGGGCCTTGCCCTCGGCGACAGCCTTGCGTGAAAGATAGTCCGCGACAGCGAGAATGCCGCCCAGGTTGCTCGACGGATGACCCGGCCCGGCATCGGACGACGGGTCGATCGCGTCCCGCCAGCCGGTCATCGCGCCGATGTTGAACGCCGCCTGCACCGGGTCGAGTTCGTATGAGGTGCCCGGCACCCGCGCGCCGCCCGCCATCGTGGCGCCCGGCACCACCGGGCCCAGGAGCCGGCTGCACTCAGGGTGCTCGAGTGCCTGGAACGCGCAGGCGAGCGAGTCCATCAGCCAGTAGAACGCCGTCTCGTATGCGACGTCGCCGCAGACCTGCTGCTCGGAAACGTAGGTGGCGATGTCGCCCCGGACGAGGTCCGGGTCGCGGCGCGCGACGGACCCGGTGTCCTCAGAATGCATCGCCGGGCACGCGCACCCATCCTTCCATCAACACACGCGCGCTGCGGCTCATGATGGCCTTGGTCACGGTCCAGTGCGCCCTTCACCTAGGTCGCTTCCGCGCCGACCCGCAAGGTGCCCGAGGGATGACCGAAGCGCACCGACGTTGCGCGGACCGCCGCCCGCGGCGAGATTCACCAGCGTGCCCGGAATCGCCGCAGCAGTGCCGATGGCAACGGCCGCCGTGCCCATCATGGCGTGGTGCAGCTTGCCCATGGACAGCGCGCGCACCAGCAGGTCGATGTCGGCCGCGGCGACGTGCTTGCCGCTGGAGGATACGTAATCGGCAGGTCTCGCGACGAAGGCGACCTTGGGCGTGTGCTGGCGCCTTGCGGCTTCGTCGACGTGCTTGATCAGGCCCATGCGCACCGCGCCATGGGCGCGAATGGCCTCGAACATCGCGAGCGCCTTCGCATCGCCGTTGATGGCGTCCTGCAGTTCGGTGCCGGTGTAGCCGATGGCGTCCGCATTCACGAAGACCGTCGGAATGCCGGCGTTGATCATGGTGGCCTTGAGCGTGCCGACGCCCGGCACCTCGAGGTCGTCGACCAGATTGCCGGTGGGGAACATCGCGCCGCCGGCACCTTCTTCCTCCGCCGCAGGGTCCATGAATTCAAGCTGCACTTCGGCGGCGGGGAAGGTCACGCCGTCGAGCTCGAAATCGCCGGTTTCCTGCACCGCGCCATTCGTGACCGGCACGTGCGCGATGATGGTCTTGCCGATGTTCGCCTGCCAGATGCGCACGACCGCAATGCCGTCTTGCGGTACACGACTCGGCATCGACCATCCCGTTCGCGATGGCGAACGGCCCGACCGCGGCGGAGAGATTGCCGCAGTTGCCGCTCCAGTCCACGAACGCCTTGTCGATGGACACCTGGCCGAACAGGTAATCGACGTCATGATCGGGCCGAGTGCTCTTCGACAGGATGACTGTCTTGCTGGTGCTCGAGGTCGCCCCGCCCATGCCATCGATCTGCTTGCCGTACGGGTCCGGGCTGCCGATGACGCGCAGCAGCAGCGCATCGCGCGCCGCACCCGGCACCTGCGCGGCTTCGGGCAGATCCTGCAGGCGGAAGAACACTCCCTTGCTCGTGCCGCCACGCATGTAGGTGGCGGGAATCCTGGTCTGGGGTACGTGGGCCATAGGGAAAATAGGGGACATTCCCCTATTTCTTCGAAGAAATAGGGGAATGTCCCCTATTTTCCGTGCCCGACTCGAGGAAGTCCTTCGCGAAGCGCTGCAGCACGCCGCCGGCTTCGTAGATGGACACTTCCTCGGCGGTGTCGAGCCGGCAGGTCACCGGCACTTCCACCCGCTCGCCGTTCCTGCGGTTGATCACGAGCGTCAGCTCGGCACGCGGCCTGCGCTCGCCGATCACGTCGAAGGTCTCGGTGCCGTCGATCGCGAGCGTCATGCGGTTCACGCCCGGCTTGAACTCCAGCGGCAGCACGCCCATGCCGATCAGGTTGGTGCGGTGGATGCGCTCGAAGCCTTCGGCGACGATCGCCTCCACGCCCGCGAGGCGCACGCCCTTGGCCGCCCAGTCGCGCGAGGAGCCCTGGCCATAGTCGGCGCCGGCAATGATGACCAGCGGCTGCTTGCGCTCCATGTAGGTCTCGATCGCTTCCCACATGCGCATGACCGTGCCTTCCGGCTCGATGCGCGCAAGCGAGCCTTTCTTCACCTTGCCGTCGACCACCGCCATCTCGTTCACCAGCGTCGGGTTGGCGAAAGTGGCGCGCTGCGCGGTCAGGTGATCGCCGCGGTGCGTCGCGTAGGAATTGAAGTCCTCCTCCGGCAGGCCCATCTTCGCCAGGTACTCACCGGCAGCGCTGTCCAGCAGGATGGCGTTCGACGGCGAGAGGTGGTCGGTGGTGATGTTGTCCGGCAGCACGGCGAGCGGGCGCATGCCCGTGAGCGTACGCTCACCGGCCAGCGCGCCTTCCCAGTACGGCGGACGGCGGATGTAGGTGCTCCGGGGACGCCAGTCGTACAGCGGGCTCACCTTTTCGCCGGCCGCCACGCTGACCTTGAACATCGGCTCGTAGACCCTGCGGAAATGCTCGGGCTTCACGCTCGAGGCGACGATCGCATCGATTTCCGCATCGCTCGGCCAGATGTCCTTGAGGCGCACCGGCTTTCCGGCGGCGTCCGTGCCCAGCACGTCCTTCTCGATGTCGAAGCGGATCGTGCCGGCAATCGCATACGCGACCACCAGCGGCGGCGAGGCGAGGAAGGCCTGCTTCGCGTACGGATGGATGCGGCCGTCGAAGTTGCGGTTGCCCGAAAGCACGGCCGTCGCGTACAGGTCGCGATCGATGATTTCCTTCTGGATCGCCGGGTCCAGCGCGCCGCTCATGCCGTTGCAGGTGGTGCAGGCAAACGCGACGATGCCGAACCCGAGCTTTTCCAGTTCAGGCAGCAGCTTCGCTTCTTCCAGATAGAGCTGCACGGCCTTCGAGCCCGGTGCCAGCGACGACTTCACCCAGGGCTTGCGGGTCAGGCCACGAGCGTTGGCATTGCGCGCCAGCAGTCCGGCCGCGATCACGTTGCGCGGATTGCTGGTGTTTGTGCAGCTCGTGATCGCCGCAATGATCACTGCGCCGTCCGGCATCCGGCCCGGCACTTCCTCCCACGCGCCCGCAATGCCCCGCGAGGCGAGGTCGGAGGTGGGCAGGCGCTTGTGCGGATTCGACGGGCCCGCCATGTTGCGAACCACCGTGGACAAGTCGAACTTCAGCACGCGCTCGTACTCGGCGGTCTTGAGTGCATCCGCCCAGAGGCCGGCTTCCCTCGCGTAAGTCTCGACCAGCTTCACCTGCGCGTCTTCGCGGCCGGTCAGCTTGAGGTAGTCGATGGTCTGCCTGTCGATGAAGAACATCGCCGCCGTGGCGCCGTATTCCGGGGCCATGTTGGAGATCGTCGCGCGGTCGCCGAGCGTGAGGGCCGACGTGCCGGCCCCGTAGAACTCGAGCCAGGCGCCGACCACTTTCTCCTTGCGCAGGAACTCGGTCAGCGCCAGCACGACGTCGGTCGCGGTGATGCCGGGCCCGGGCCGGCCGGCGAGCTCAACGCCGATGATGTCCGGCAGGCGCATCCACGAGGCGCGTCCGAGCATGACGTTCTCGGCCTCGAGCCCGCCGACGCCGATCGCGATCACGCCGAGCGCGTCCACGTGCGGCGTGTGGCTGTCGGTGCCGACCAGCGTGTCCGGGAAGGCCACGCCATCCTTCGCGTGGATGACCGGCGACATCCGCTCCAGATTGATCTGGTGCATGATGCCGTTGCCCGGCGGAATCACTTCGACGTTCCTGAACGCCTTCTTCGTCCAGTCGATGAAGTGGAAGCGGTCCTCGTTGCGGCGATCCTCCACCGCGCGATTCTTCGCGAACGCGTCCTTGTCGAATCCTCCGTACTCCACCGCGAGCGAGTGGTCCACGATCAACTGCACCGGCACGACGGGATTGACCTTGGCCGGGTCGCCGCCCTGCTCGGCGATCGCGTCGCGCAGTCCCGCGAGATCGACGAGCGCGGTCTGGCCGAGGATGTCGTGACACACGACTCGAGCCGGGAACCACGGGAAATCGAGCTCGCGCTTGCGCCCGACGAGCTGCCCGAGCGAGGCGGTGAGCGTCGCCGGGTCGCTGCGGCGCACGAGGTTCTCCGCCAGCACGCGCGAGGTGTACGGCAGCCTGTCGTACGCGCCGCGCTCGATCGCCTCGACCGCGGCACGCGCGTCGAAATAATCGAGCGCCGTGCCCGGCAGGGGCTTGCGGTACGCCTCGTTCATGGCCCTCAGCGGCGCCTGGCGATCGGCACGAACTCCTGGTCCTCGGGACCCGTGTAGTTCGCGCTTGGACGGATGATCTTGCCGTCGATGCGCTGCTCGATGACGTGCGCGGCCCAGCCGGTGGTGCGCGAGATGACGAACAGCGGCGTGAACATGGCGGTCGGCACGCCCATCATGTGGTACGAGACAGCACTGAACCAGTCGAGGTTCGGGAACATCTTCTTGATGTCCCACATCACGCTCTCGAGCCGCTCGGCGATGTCGAACATCTTCATGTCGCCGGCCTCCGCAGAGAGGCCGCGCGCGACTTCCTTGATCACCTTGTTGCGCGGGTCGCCGATCGTGTAGACCGGGTGACCGAAGCCGATGATCACTTCCTTGGCCTCGACGCGCCTGCGGATGTCCGCCTCGGCCTCGTCGGGGTTCTCGTAGCGCTTCTGCACCTCGAAGGCGACCTCGTTCGCGCCGCCGTGCTTCGGGCCGCGCAGCGCGCCGATCGCGCCGGTGATGCAGGAATACATGTCGGAGGCCGTGCCCGCGATCACGCGCGCCGTGAAGGTGGACGCATTGAACTCGTGCTCGGCGTACAGGTTGAGCGACACGTGCATTGCCTTGACCCACGAGGCCGGCGGCGGGCGGCGATGCAGTAGGTGCAGGAAGTGACCGCCCACTGAATCGTCGTCGGTCTCGACGTTGATGCGCTGGCCCGAGTGGCTGAAGTGGTACCAGTAGCAGAGCATCGAGCCGAAGCTCGCGATGAGACGGTCCGCGATGTCGCGCGCGCCGGCCATGTTGTGATCGTCCTTCTCCGGGAGCGCGCAGCCGAGCACCGAGGCGCCCGTGCGCAGCACGTCCATCGGATGGCTGGCCGCGGGCAGCGCCTCGAGCGCCGCGCGCACCGCGCCCGGCAGGCCGCGCAGCCGCCGCAGCTTCGTCTTGTAGCCGTCGAGCTCTGCCTGGTTCGGCAGCCTGCCGTGCACCAGCAGGTAGGAAACCTCCTCGAACTCGCAGCCGTCCGCGAGGTCGAGGATGTCGTAGCCGCGGTAGTGCAGGTCGTTGCCGCTGCGGCCGACGGTGCAGAGCGCCGTGTTGCCGGCGGTCACGCCGGAGAGGGCGACGGATTTCTTGGGCTTGAAGCCTGCGGCGGATGTGCTGTCAGTGCTCATGTCTTGCTGCTCGTCACTGTTGGAACCGGTAATTACTCGCCGTCGGGGCCCGGGTCATGAAGTGCGCAGGCCCGCATGGCGGGCGGTTACTTCTCCGCGCCTTCGCGGCTGAAGAGTTCGTCGAGCTTGCGCTCGTAGTCGTGGTAGCCGAGCACGTCGTAGAGTTCTGCGCGCGTCTGCATTCCGTCCATGACGCTCTTCTGCGTTCCTTCGCGACGGATTGCGCCGTACACGGCCTCGGCGGCCTTCGACATGGCGCGGAACGCGGACAGCGGATACAGGACGAGCTGCACGCCCGCGGTCGCAAGCTCCGCGACGGTGAAGAGCGGCGTCTTGCCGAACTCGGTGATGTTGGCGAGCACCGGCACCTTCACGGTTGCCGTGAACTGGCGGTACTCGTCGAGCGTGGTGAGCGCCTCGGCGAAGATCATGTCAGCCCCTGACTCGACGTACCGGCTGCCCCGGTCAATCGCGGCCTGCTGGCCCTCGACCGCGTGCGCGTCGGTGCGCGCCATGATGACGAACTGTCCGTCGGTCCGACCGTCCACCGCGGCCTTGATTCGATCCACCATCTCTTCGCGGCCGACGAGCGCCTTGCCCGGGCGGTGGCCGCAACGCTTCGCCTGCACCTGGTCCTCGAGGTGGCAGCCCGCCGCGCCGGAACGGATCAGGTCGGAAATCGTGCGCGAGATGTTGAATGCAGCACCCCAGCCGGTGTCCGCATCGACGAGCAGCGGCAGGTCGCTCGCCGAGGAGATGCGCCGCACGTCCTCGCAGACGTCGTTCAGGCTGGTGATGCCGAGGTCCGGCAGCCCGAAGGACGCGTTCGCCACACCGGCGCCCGAGAGATACAGCGCCCGGAACCCCGCCCGCTCCGCCAGGAGCGCGCTGAAGGCATTGACCGTGCCAACGACCTGGAGTGGACGCTCGTTGGCCAGCGCGGCCCGGAGGCGGGCACCGGCGGAGGCGGGTACGGTCATGGTTGGACCCTTTTTCGCAGCGCAAGATAGGCTGGGAATAATACCGCAGACGGCCGCATCCGGCGCCCTCGCCGCGGGTGCGTCAGCCCGGCGCGCCCGCACGGCCCACGGGCGGGCGGCCCAGGACCGCAGGGTATTCGATCCCGCGCCGCGGGTGATCGGATTCGGCCCGACAGGTAGCATGCCGCCCCGGGGGAACCATGCGCTACTTCGAAGACTTCGACATCGGATCGTCCCGGACGGCAGGCGTTCACGAGCTTCGCGCCGAGGACATCATCGCTTTCGCGCGGCAGTGGGATCCGCAGCCCTGGCACGTGGACGAGGCGGCCGCCGCGCGCTCGCCCATGAAGGGCCTCACTGCGTCGAGCGTGCACAGCTACGCCGTCGCCGCGCTGCTGCTCAGCCGGATGGATCCCGTCGCCGGGATTGCATCGCTCAAGCACGAGATCGAGTTGCCCAACCCGGCACGCCCGGGCGACCAGCTCACGCTCACCATGACCTGCGTCGAAAAGCGGGTTTCGGAATCCAAGTCGGACCGAGGACTCATGACATTCGATGGGGTGCTCGCCAACCAGCACGGCACGGTGGTGCTCAAGCTTCGATCACTGATGATGGTCAAGACGCGGGCAGCGGCTTCGGCGCCGTCGCCCATCGCGTGACTTCCCTGGCGCGACTTCGGTGGCGTGCGATCCCGTTGCTCGCGGCCGCGGCTTGCATCCTCCCGACATGCGTACTTGCGGAGGGCTCCGCTCCCGAAGCAAACGGCTTCGTCGTCCCGGCATGGGCCTATCCGACAAATCCACCCCTGGGCTCGGTGCCCGCCCTAGCGAGCGACGACGGATCGCTGCTGCGCCTCCCCGGCAGCCAGGCGGCGTACACCCGCGCCCAGGTGAAGGACCTGTTCGCACCGCCGGATTGGCATCCCGACGATCACCCTCCGATGCCGGAAGTCGTCGCGCGCGGACGCAAGCCGTCCGTTTACGCCTGCGCGTACTGCCACCTGCCGGACGGCAGCGGCCGGCCCGAGAACGCCCCAGTGGCGGGACTCCCTGCCGAGTACATCGTCCAGCAGGTCCGCGACATGGCGAGTGGCGCAAGACACAGCGCCTGGGACGGGCCTTACCTGCCGTCCGACCTGATGCGGAAGGGCGCCGAGAGCGCGAGCGAAGCGGAGATCGCCAGGGCAGCGGAGTATTTCTCTTCGCTGCGCCTCGCGAGTCACGTGGAGGTCGTCGAGGCCGCACGCATCCCTGTCACCCACGCCGCGGGCTGGCTCTACGTACGGACGGAAGGCGCGGGCGAGGAGCCCCTTGGCGAGCGCATCGTCGAAGTGGCCCGCGACCCGGAACGCCACGAGCTGCGTGACTCGAGGAACGGCGCGATCGCGTACGTCCCGCCAGGCAGCGTCGCGCGCGGAGGGCAGCTCGTTGTTTCGGGCGCGGGCGGTCTCACGCTGCCTTGCGGAACCTGCCATGGCGTGGATCTCCGCGGCGTGGGCCTCGTACCGCCGATCGCGGGGCGGTCGCCGACCTACCTGCTGCGCCAGCTCCTCGCCTTCAGGACCGGCGCCCGCGCCACAACGGCGGCAATGCCGATGCAGGCGGTCGTGGCGCACCTCGAGCTGAACGACATGATCGCGGTCGCGGCATACGCGGGATCGCAGAGTCCCTGATCGGAGCCCTCGCCCCGCCCACGGCTCGGCTGGCGAGATTGTTCCTTCGGCAGCGCGGGACATTGCATTGCATGCGAACGCCGTGTATCAGTCCCACCCCATGAACAACCGCAAGATGGGTCGCATGGTCCGGCTCCTGGCCGGTGTGGCAACAGTCGTCGCAGCGGCGGCGCAGCCCGCGCTCGCAGGCGACGACGCAAAGAAGGCCACTCCGCCCGCCGGGTCGGCGACCCTGGTCGGTGGCGCGCTTCCCGGCGGCGCGATCATAAGCGCGAAGTTCGCCCAGCTCACGCCGGCTGCCGGCGGCAATCCGGTCACGGTGCCGATTGCGAGCGATGGCTCGTTCCGCTTCGACGGGCTGAAACCCGGCAACTACCGTTTCACCGTTACGTCGTCGAAGCAGACACAGAACGCGAGCTTCGGCGAGAAAGTGCAGTCGGGACTCGCCCAGACGGGCGGTGCACTCGCTTCGGGTGCGGCTGTGGCGGAGCAGGACGCAGCCACCAGTTCCGCGCAGGCCGCGCGGCTGCCCGACAGCACGCCGGCCCGCATCTCCACGAACTTCACTGTCGGGAAGCAGACCGGTCGCGTGACCGTGGACGGCCCGGGCGTGGACATCGAGGTCGGCGCGGACCAATCCCTGTCCGGCCGGTTGAGTGCCGCAACGAAGAACTAATTCGAGTTCGGGTTCCGCTCCAGCGCCCCTGCCTGCCGCGGGCGCAGCCCGCTACTGCGGCACCTTCACGTCGAACTTGATCGCCGCGAGCTGCTCCGGCGCGAGCCCCAGCCTGCGCAACAGCGGCAGCCAGCGTGGGTCCTTGTGCAGCGGGGCAAACGTCGGAAAGGCCGCGGTCGCACCCACGTCGATGTCGTGAATACGGTCGGCCTTGTCCAGCATCTCGAAGGCCCCGTCGACGTCACCCCGATACGTCATGACGACCGCCGTAGAGAATGGCTTCGTATCCGGGTATTTTTCCATCATCTCGGCAAACGCGGCGTCCGACTCGGCTTTCCGACCGAGGACCTGGTATGCCATCGCGAGACCGCTCAGGCGGTACACCTCGATGGGCTCCTTCTGGAATTCCGCGAGCGCCGCCTCCGCGTCGCCCTTCTGGAGCAACACGCTGCCGAGCGCCGTGCGCTCCCACCCGGCATCCGGCGCCAGGCTCAGCAACTTACGGTAGGCGGCGATGGACTCGTCGAGCTGGCCGTTGTAGCGGTACGCAAGACCAAGGTCATCGTAGCCCTCGATGGCCACCGGATCATGAGCAACCTTGTACTGGCCGAGAGCGATGGCGAGGTCCAGCCGGCCCAGGCGGCGGGCGACTACACCGGCGATGCCGATGATATCGATGTTGGCCGGATCCAGCGCCAGGCCCCTTTCCAGGTGCTGCACCGCCGCCGGGTAATCCCGTCCGATGATCGCGTCGAAGATGGCCTGGGTCCCATACGCAGGCGCGAAGGACTGGTCGTGCTCGAGCGCCTTCCGGACGGCCTCTTTGCCGAGCGGCAGCCCCTGTTCGATCGTCAGCACGCCGAGGTCCATCTGCCCGAAGTACGCGCGTGCCATGGCGTCCCACGCGGGCGCATAGGATGGGTCGATCGCCAGGGCCTGCCTGTAGAGCGCGATCGCCTGCTCAAGCGAAGCGGCACTGTATTGCCGGCTCAACTCGCGAGCCTGCAGGAATACTCCGTACGCCTTCGGGTCGGTAACCGTCGCCTTCGGCGCGGCACCGAGCAGCGTGACCTTGAGCTGCTCGACCACGGCTGCGGCGATCTCGTCCTGCACCGCGAACACGTCGGTCAGTTTGCGGTCGTAGGTCTGCGACCAGAGATGCGAGCTGTCGGAGGCCCTGATGAGCTGTGCGGTGATGCGCAGCGTATCGCCGGACTTGCGCACGCTGCCTTCGAGCACGTTGGCGACATTGAGCTTCTTCGCGATCTCGGCGATGTCGACTTCCTTGCCCTTGAACGAGAACGAGGAGGTGCGCGCAATCACCCTGAGCTGCGGGACCTTCGCGAGCAGGTTGAGGAGTTCCTCCGAGATGCCGTCGGCGAAGTATTCCTGGTCCTTGCCGGCGCTCATGTCCACGAACGGCAACACGGCGACTGAGCGGTCCACGCCCGCGGCCGGGGATGCCGTGCCGCCCGTCGGCCTCGCCACCAGCGTCACGCCCGTGTCACGGGCCGGGCGGAATTCGTGGAAGGCAAAGAGCCCGATCGCCACGACGAGCAGCGCGATGATCACGAAGTCGAGCCGACGGGCCGTGTGGTGCGTGATGGACGCCGAGGGATCGATCTCGCTCTCGCGCTTCAGGCCTTCCGGCGTGAGCTCGTAGATCCACGCGAACATCACCACGAAGGGAAAACCAATCACGCCGATCCAGAGGACGACCGGCCCGACCCACGCCGGCAGGTGCAGCATCGGTGCCACGGTCGTGGTGACCTGCGTGACGATCCAGCCGAGCGCCAGGTACGCGGCGCTCACCCGAAAGACGTTCCGACGCTTGAGCTCTGCGATCAGGGACAAAGGCGCGCCTCTCGCGGCTTAAGGACGGCGCGAGCGTAGCAACTTGCGGGGCGGATACCAATCAGGGCGCCCCAGGGCGGCCACCGCCAGCTGCGCGGTCGCATCATCCCGCCGGCTTCAGCATCCCCGCCTTGCGCAGCTCCTCGACGATCGCGGTCGCGGACTCCTCCGCGGGCGCGTGCGTCGTGTCGATGTAGATCTCCGGCTTCTCCGGCGGCTCGTACGGCGAGTCGATGCCGGTGAAGTTCTTGAGGTCGCCGCGGCGCGCCTTCTTGTACAGGCCCTTTACGTCGCGGGCCTCGGCCACCGCGAGCGGCGTGTCCACGTGCACCTCGAAGAACTCCCCCGGCTCGAAGAGTGCGCGCGCCATGCGGCGCTCGGCGCGGAACGGCGAGATGAAGGACACCATGACAATGAGTCCCGCATCCGCCATGAGCCTCGCGACTTCCGCGACGCGCCGGATGTTCTCGACGCGATCGGTGTCGGTGAAGCCGAGGTCGCGGTTCAGGCCATGGCGCACGTTGTCGCCGTCGAGGAGATACGTGTGGCGCCCGAGCGAGAGAAGCTGCTTCTCGACCAGGTTTGCGATCGTCGACTTGCCGGCGCCGGAAAGACCCGTGAGCCACAGCACGCAGGCCTTCTGGCCCTTCTGTGCCGAGCGCGCAGCCTTGTGCACGTCGACCGCCTGCCAGTGGATGTTCTGCGAGCGGCGCAGCGCGAAGTGGATGAGCCCGGCACCGACCGTCGCGTTCGTGAGCCGGTCGATGAGGATGAACCCACCGGTGTCGCGGTTCTCCGCGTAGGGATCGAATGCGATCGGCTGGTCGAGCGAGAGGTTGCACACGCCGATCTCGTTCAACTCGAGCTTCTTCGCCGCGAGGTGCTCGAGCGTGTTGACGTTCACCTTGTACTTGGGCTCGGTGATCGTCGCCGCCACCTGCCGCGTGCCGATCTTCATCCAGTACGGACGCCCCGGCAGCATCGGCTCGTCGGCCATCCAGATGATGGTCACGTCGAACTGGTCGGCAACCGCCGGCAGCGACGATGTCGTTGACAGCACGTCGCCACGGCTCACGTCGACTTCGTCCTCGAGCGTGATGGTGACGGCCTGGCCGGCGACCGCGCGTTCGAGGTCGCCGTCGAGCGTGACGATGCGCGCCACGCGGCTCTCGCGGCCCGAGGGCAGCACGCGCAGCTTCTCGCCGGGCGACAGCGTGCCGCTCACGATGGTCCCGGCGAAGCCGCGGAAGTCGAGATTGGGGCGGTTCACCCACTGCACCGGCAGGCGGAACGGCTGCTGCTGCACCCGGTCTTCGATCTCGACGGTCTCGAGATATGCCATGAGCGTCGGCCCGTGGTACCAGGGCGTGTGCTCGCTCCGGTCCTTGATATTGTCGCCCCTCAAGCCCGACACCGGGATCGCGACCACGTCGGTCAGCTCGATCTGCTTCGCGAACTCGCGGTACTCGGACACGATGGCGTCGAAGATGCCGTGCGAAAAGCCCACGAGGTCCATCTTGTTGATCGCGAGCACGACCTTGCGGATGCCAAGCAGCGACACGAGATAGCTGTGGCGCCGCGTCTGCGTGAGTACGCCCTTGCGCGCGTCGATCAGGATCACGGCGAGGTCGGCGGTGGACGCGCCCGTGACCATGTTGCGCGTGTACTGCTCGTGGCCCGGCGTGTCGGCGACGATGAACTTGCGCTTGTCGGTCGAGAAGAAACGGTAGGCCACGTCGATGGTGATGCCCTGCTCGCGCTCGGCGGCGAGGCCGTCGACCAGCAGCGCGAAGTCGAGCTCGCCGCCCTGCGTGCCGACCTTCTTCGAGTCGGCCTCGAGCGCCGCGAGCTGGTCCTCGAAGATCATCTTCGAGTCATAGAGCAGCCGGCCGATCAGCGTGGACTTGCCGTCGTCCACGCTGCCGCAGGTGATGAACCTGAGCAGGCTCTTGTGCTCGTGCTGGTCGAGGTAGGCCTCGATGTCCTGCCCGATGAGGTCTGATACGTGGGCCATCAGAAGTACCCCTCCTGCTTCTTTTTCTCCATCGACGCCGACTGGTCGTGGTCGATGACCCGGCCCTGCCGCTCGCTGCTCGTCGTGAGCAGCATCTCCTGGATGATCGCGGGCAGCGTGTCCGCCTCGCTCTCGATCGCGCCCGTAAGCGGGTAGCAGCCGAGCGTGCGGAAGCGCACCTTCTTCATCATCGGCTTCTCGCCCGGACGCAGCGGCATGCGCTCGTCGTCCACCATGATGAGCGCACCGTCGCGCTCCACCACCGGCCGCTCGGCTGCGAAGTACAGCGGCACGATCGGGATGTCGCGCAGGTAGATGTACTGCCAGATGTCGAGCTCGGTCCAGTTCGACATCGGGAACACACGGATGGACTCGCCCTTGTGCTTGCGGGCGTTGTAGATGTGCCAGAGCTCGGGGCGCTGGTTCTTCGGGTCCCAGCGGTGCTGCGCGGAACGGAACGAGAAGATGCGCTCCTTGGCGCGGCTCTTCTCCTCGTCGCGGCGCGCGCCGCCGAAGGCCGCGTCGAAGCCGAAGAGGTCGAGCGCCTGCTTCAGCGCCTGGGTCTTCATGATGTCGGTGTGGATCGCCGAGCCGTGCGTGAAGGGGTTGATGTCCTGCTCGATGCCCTCGGGGTTCGTGTAGATCATCAGGTCGAAGCCGAGCTCCTTCGCCATGCGCTCGCGGAACGCGTACATGTCGCGGAACTTCCAGCGCGTGTCCACGTGCAGCAGCGGGAATGGCGGCTTGGCGGGATAGAACGCCTTCATCGCGACGTGCAGCATCGCGGCGCTGTCCTTGCCGATGGAGTAGAGCATCACCGGCTTCTCGCACTCGGCCACCACCTCGCGCATGATGTGGATGGCCTCGGCCTCGAGGCGCTCCAGGTGCGTGAGCGTGCGCGGATGCAGGTCCTTGGCGTCGGTGCTGGTCACGGAATCCTCACCACGGTGCGGCCGGTCACGCGGCCCTGGATGAAAGCGTCGAATTGCGCGGGCAGCTCGTCGAAGCCCACGATCTTCGTGCAGATGCGGTCGAGCGCGGCGGGCTTCAAGTCGGTCGCGATGCGCCGCCAGACCTCGAGCCTGACTTCGCGTGGCGTCAGCACCGAGTTGATGCCGAGCAGGTTCACGCCACGAAGTATGAACGGCATGACGGTCGTGTTGAGTTCGTGGCCGGCCGCGAGCCCGATGCTGGCGATGTTGCCCCACTGGTCCACGGTGCGCGTGAGCCAGGTGAGGATCGGGCCACCGAGATTGTCCACGGCACCGGCCCAGAGCGCCTTCTCCATCGGCTTTGAACCGAGGTCCAGTCCCTCGCGCTGCAGCACACGCGCGAGCGCCGATGTCACGCAGGTAAGCGTCCGCCTCGGACTTGCCGCTCACCGCCACGACCTCGTAGCCGCGTCCGGCCAGCATGCTGATCGCGAGGCTGCCGACGCCGCCTGTCGCACCCGTGACCACCACCGGGCCGTTCGCGGGCTTCTGGCCGTTCTGCTCCATGCGGTGCACGGCAAGCGCGGCGGTGAAGCCGGCCGTGCCGAGCTTCATCGCGTCCAGTTCGGTAATGCCCGCCGGCAGCGGGATCACGGCTTCGCCTGGGAGACGGGCGAATTCCGCGTAGCCGCCGTCCTGCGTCTCGGAGAGACCGCAGCCGGTGACCAGCACCTTCTGGCCCGGCGCGAAGCGCGCGTCCGTCGAGCTCATGATTTCGCCGGCGAGGTCGATGCCGCCCACGAGCGGATACCGCCTCAGGATGCGACCCTTGCCGGTCGCGGCGAGCGCGTCCTTGTAGTTGATGTCGGAGTGGCTGACTCGCACTACGACGTCGCCCGGGCTCAGGTCGTCGAGCGTGATCTCGTCGAAGCGGGCGACGATGCGGCGGTCGATTTCGTGGATTCGGAAGGCGCGGAAGGAAGACATGAGGAATAGGGGGTAATGATCAGGGGGTAGGGGGTAGAAGGAGGCGCTACGCGCCCTTCGAGCGGTCGAGCCAGACCTCGAGGCCGTCGGTGTTGAGACGCACGTCGTCGTCGATCAGGCGGTGCCGCTCGAGCTGAGGAAGGGTGCAGCCGTGGGCGTCGAGGCGGGCATCGAAACAGGCGTACATGTCGGCGGCGATGCGGGCGCGGCGCCCGGTCGTCCCGGCGTGCTTGCGGGCAATGCGCACGAGTTCGTCGATTGACTCGTGCAGGTCTCGCTCGAGGCGCTCGAGGTCGTCTACCGGCCCGAAGTGCGTCTGGTACATGCGTTTCGGGCCGTAGGACATCAGGCGGCGGATCGTCGCGTGCAGGGCGTCCGGGTCGAAGTGCACCGGCGTGGTCGTCGGCAGCATGAACGGCCCGGCCGCGGTGTCGAGTTCGCGGTAGCAGATGCCGAAGTTGTCGCCGCTGAAGACCGCACGGTGGTCCAGGTCGATCGGGCAGTGGTGGTGCTTCGCGTGGCCCGGCGCATCGATGAACTCGAACGTCCTGGCACCGAGCCGGATACGTTGCCGGTCTTCGGTGGTGAGCACACGATCGGCCGGGATCGGCAGGATCTCCCCGTAGAGCTCGCGGTACATCTTCTCGCCGTAGACCTTGATCGACCCGGCGATGAGCTTCGCCGGATCGACGAGGTGCGGCGCCCCGCGCGGATGCAGCACGGCCTGCGCATTCGGCAGGGCCTGAATCAGCTGCCCGGTGGCGCCCGCGTGGTCGAGGTGTACGTGGGTCAGGAAGACGTAGTCCACCTGCTCGCGGCCAAGCCCGAGCTCGTCGAGCGCGCCGAGCAGCCGGTGCACCGACGGTGCCGTCCCCGTGTCCACGAAGGCCGCGCGACCGCCGTCCACGACGAGGTGACTGGCCGCGAGGCCCGGCCGGCCATACATGGCGTCGATGAGGTACACGCCTACGCCGACCGGGACGGCCAGGGGCGCGGCGCTGGGCATGGCGAGGGACGTGGACATCGGGTCGGGCGCTGGCTCGATGGGTTCAGCCGATTAGACTGCGGTCTCGATGCGCCGAAAACAAGAAGGCCGGGCGAACCCGGCCTCGTTGCGTCAGATCGGCCGGTTACCGCGATTCACGTGCCCGGGCACTTGCCGGCCTTACGGATCTCGTCCGTCGAGCACAGGCCCGGGCGCTGGCTCGAGTAGTACTGCGCGAGCACCTTGATGTCGGCGTCCTTCAGCGGCGCGGCCATGCCGCCCATGATGGGGTTCTTGCGCTGGCCTGCGCGGTAGGCCTTCAGGGCCTGCTCGATGTAGTCGGCATGCTGGCCGGCGAGGTTCGGATACTCCGGCATGATGCCGATGCCGTCGTTGCCGTGGCAGGCGACGCAGGTCTGGCCGGCCTTCGGCACGGAGCCCACCGCGCGGCCGGTCGTCTTCAGTTCCTGGCCGCTCAGGTAGGCCGTGATGTCCTGCTTGTCCTGGTCCGACATCGTCACGGCCTGGGCGTGCATCGTCGGGTGCGGACGGTCCTGGGACGCGTATTCCTTGAGCGCCGCGACCAGGTAAGCGGTGTGCTGCCCGCCGAGCTTGGGCACGCTGTAGACGGGGTAGGCATTCCGGTAGTTCGGTATGCCGTGGCAACCGTGGCAGGTGTACGCCAGCTTGGCGCCTCGAGCCACGTCGGCGGCCGAAGCCAGGCCGGGCGCAGCAAGCGCAGCGATGGTCAGGCTCAAGGCGAGCCAGGCCGATCTCGAGGTCATTTGGAACTCCATGCAGAAGTCGGCCTCCCCCGGGCCGAAGGGCGGGCATGTTAATCAAAAGCGTTTAGGGAGTCGAATGGGCGGGGGCCGCGCACGAACCCGGGTCTCGCATGTCATAGTCAGAACTCGGGCCTGAAGCCCGCCGTCAACGAGGAGCGGAACATGGCGATGCGTGACGTCATCCTGGCCGGGGTGCTGGTCTCCCTGCTGATCCCGGCCGGCGCAGCACTGGCCGACGAGGGCCGCGCCCGCACCGTGAGCGTGTCCGGGCAAGGCGAGGTCTCGGCCCAGCCGGACATGGCCCGCGTCACCCTGGGCGTCGAGGCTCGGCGTCGCACCCTGGCTGAGGCGCGCTCGACGGTCACCTCGACCCTGGACCGCGTACTCGCCCTCACGCGGGATCTCCGGATCGATCCGAAGTACGTCAATGCGACACGGCTGCAGGTGCAGCCCGAGTACAACTGGAACGAGAAGGACCGGAAGCGGGTATTGCTCGGCTACGTGGTCAGCCGGCAGGTCGAGGTCGAGCTTCGCGATCTCGACCAGCTCGGCGCCCTGCTCGAGCGGGCGGTGGACGCAGGCGCGAACCAGGTTGGAGACGCCTCGCTGGATTCGACCAGGCGCAAGGAACTCGAGCGGCAGGCGATGGCCCTCGCGGTCCAGGATGCGCGCCTGAACGCGGAGGCCCTGGCCCGTGCCGCAGGCGCGCAGCTCGGTGCAGTGCGCACCTTGAACGCTTCTGGGTCGGCGCCGCCGATGCCGATGTACCGCATGTCGGCCGTCATGGCCGACGCAGCCGCGCCGCCGGAGGCGACCTACCAGGCGGCGGACATGAAGTTCGCCGCGAACGTTTCCGTCGAGTACGACCTGGCGGTCCAGTAGTTAATCGTGGTTTAGTAAAACGCTATAGAACTGGCGCTTTATGGCCTGAATAGTCACATTTAATTGACTAACGAAGTGCCTGTCTCTGGACCGGGGAGAACCATCCCCCGCTCACCGGGTATGGATCAGTCCGGCAGGCGATCCACGATCAGGACGCTGCCATCCACTCCGGTGACGCGGACCCTGGCACCCTTCGGCAGTTCCGGACCACGCAGCCGCCAGCGACGGCCCCCGAGCTTCGTCCGGCCCTCGCCTTCGCGGATGCCGTCGGTCAGTGTCAGCACGCGCCCGATGTAGCGCTGGCCGGCCCGATAGGGGGCCCCCGAACTCTGCTGGTCGCGCTGCTGGATGCGGTATTCGCGCCAGAAGTACAGGGCGAACACCGTTGCTGCGAATAGTGCAAACCAGAACATGGAGCAGGACTTCTTCTAGGGACGCTGATGGTGCCAAACGGGCGGCATGGCCCTCAACTTAAGCTGGCCCGGCCGGCGGTGTTCTGTGACGCGCCGCTCATTCGACCTCCCCGAGCCGGAGGTCCTTGCTGTACTGCACGTTCATCACGTTGTCGTTCCAGCCATGCACGTACGGCTTCACGATGTGCTTGTTGACGTAAAAGTAGAGCGGCAGGACGGGGGTGTCCATCAGCATGACCCGCTCGGCCTCCTCGAGCAGGGCCCGGCGGCGGGCCGGATCCGGCTGGCGCGTGGCGTCGGCCAGCAGGGCGTCGTACCGCGCGTTGGAATAGCCCGTGAGGTTGATGCCGAAGCCGGTCTGCAGGAGCTGCAGGAACGTATAGGCGTCGTTGTAGTCGCCCACCCAGCTCGAGCGGAACACCTCGGTGTCCTTGCGGGCCTGGATGCTCTGCAGGAGCGCGCGGAATTCCTCCGCGTAGAGCGTGGTCTTCACGCCCAGCGCGTCCTTCCACATGGACGCTACGGCCACCGCGAGCCGGTTGTGCACCTCGCCGGTGTTGTAGCGGATCTCGACCTCGAGCGGCCGGGCCTCCGAGTAGCCGGCCTTGCGATACAGCTCGCGCGCCTCGGCGACGCGCTCCGCGTACGGCCGCGAGGCGTAGTCGAACTGCTGCGGCGCGTAGTCGGCGACACCACGCGGCACCCAGCCCCAGGCAGGGGCCTCTCCCAGCCCCGTCACGGCCGTGGCGAGCCGGTCGCGGTCGATGACGAGCGACAGCGCGCGACGCAGGCCCGGCTGGTCCTTGAACGGCGGGCGCGCCAGGTTGAAGCCGTAGTAGTAGACGCTCAACTGCGGCGAGATGTGCAGTTCGCCTGGCAGGTTCTTCCGGATCCACTCGAACTGCTGTTGGGGCACGACGTAGGTGACGTCCAGCTGGCCCGCGCGGTAGAGGCGGAATTCCGTGCTGGGGTCCGCCTGATGGACGAAACGCACGCGCTCGATACGGGTCGCGGCGTCGTTCCAGTAGTGGCGGTTGCGGGCGAGCTCGACGTGCGAGCCGATGACCCAGCCCGACAGGATGAAGGCGCCGTTCGAGACGAGATTTCCCGGCTTCGCGTACGCCCCACCGTGCTTCGCGAGCGAGGGCCCGTGGACGGGGAAGGTGCCGGGTTGCGCGAGCAGGCCGAGCAGGTAGGGCGCCGGGTTCTGCATCCGGATCGTGATCGTGCGGTCGTCGGGCGCACTGACGCCAAGGTCCGCCGGGGGCCGCTCGCCGCGGGTGATCGCCGCCGCGTTCACCACGGATTCGAGAATCTGCGCGTACGGGGACGCGGTCGCCGGGTCCACGAGGCGACGCATGCCCGCGACGTAGTCGCCGGCAACCAACGCATCGCCGTTCGACCAGCGCAGCCCGTCACGAAGGTGGAACCGGTATTCGAGGCCGTCGCTCGACACGGTCCAGGAATCGGCCGCAGCCGGCACGGCGCCTCCGTCCGGACCGACGGCCGTCAGGCCTTCGAAGGCATCGCGCAGGATGTTGAAGGCGCCGTCGGTGCGGGCCTTCTGCGGATCGAGCGTGTCGGGCTCGGGCCCGTTGCCGCGCTTGAGCATGGTGGCAGCAGTCGCCACCGGCCCCTGCCCGGCAGGTTGCGGCTTGCCGTCGCCTCCCCCGCAGGCCGCGAGTCCAAGCAGCAGGACGGCGACGGTTGCGGCCCGCCACGCGCGATCGATGTGTTTCATGCTTCAGCGACCCCGCATCGCGCGCGGCGTCCGTGCCGCGGCGCCCGCGCTGCGCTTGAGATGGATGAGCAGCAGCGATACCGCCGCCGGCGTGACGCCGGGAATCCGGGCCGCCTGTCCCAGCGTGGCCGGGCGATGCTCCAGGAGGCGCTGGCGCACTTCGTTCGACAGGCCGCGCACTTCCGCGTAATCGAGTTCGGCCGGCAGGCCCGTCTCCTCGTGGTGCCGCTGCCGCTCGATCTCCTCGTGCTGCCGGTCGATGTAGCCGGTGTACTTCGCCTGCACGTCCACGGCGAGCGGCACCTGCGCCGCGAGGCGTTCGTCCTCGTTCCAGCCGCCCTCGCCCTGCCCCACGGCTGCCGTAACGGTTTCGTAGGAGACTTCGGGGCGCCGCAGGAGATCGAACGCGCGCTGCTCGCGGGTAAGCGGGCCGATGCACGGCTCCAGGCGAGCGGCCTCCTCCGTGCCGGGTCGCACCCACGTCGCGTTCAATCGCGCGAGTTCCTTCTCGACGGCCTCACGCTTGCGTTCGAAGCAGCTCCAGCGCTCGTCGTCCACGAGGCCGAGTTCGCGGCCCGCGGGCGTGAGGCGCTGGTCGGCGTTGTCCTCGCGCAGCGTCAGGCGGTACTCCGCGCGGCTCGTGAACATCCGGTAGGGCTCCGGTGCGCCGCGCGTGATGAGGTCGTCGATCATGACGCCGATGTACGCGTCGCTGCGGCGCGGCCACCAGGGCTCGCGCCCGAGCGCGGCCAGCGCGGCATTGGCGCCGGCGACGAGGCCCTGCGCCGCAGCTTCCTCGTAGCCGGTCGTGCCATTGATCTGGCCCGCAAAGTAGAGGCCCTGCACGTGGCGGGTCTCGAGCGTGGGCCGGAGGTCGCGCGGATCGAAGAAGTCGTATTCGATCGCGTAGCCCGGCCGCGTGAGCCGTGCCTGCTCGAAACCGCGAATGCTGCGGACGAACTCGACCTGCACGTCGAATGGCAGGCTCGTTGAGATTCCGTTCGGGTAGATCTCGTTCGTGTCGAGTCCTTCGGGCTCGACGAAGATCTGGTGGGAACTCCGGCCCGCGAAACGCACGACCTTGTCCTCGACCGATGGACAGTAACGGGGGCCGACGCCTTCGATCACGCCCGTGAACATTGGAGACCGGTCGGTGCCCGCACGGATGATCTCGTGCGTGCGCTCGTTGGTCGCCGTGATGTGGCAGGGCACCTGCCGCGGGTGGTCCCCGCGCCGGCCGAGGAAGGAAAAGACCGGTCGCGGCTCATCACCGTGCTGCACCGTGAGGCCGGCGTAGTCGATCGTCTGTCCGTCGAGGCGCGGCGGTGTGCCGGTCTTGAGCCGCCCGACCCGGAATGGCAGCGCGCGAAGCTTTTCCGCGAGGCGATTCGAGGGCGGATCGCCCGCCCGCCCGCCCGCGTACTGGTCGAGCCCGACGTGGATGCGCCCGCCGAGAAAGGTGCCGACGGTGAGCACCACCGCGCGCGCGGTGAATTCGACGCCGACCTGCGTGACCACGCCGGTGACGTGATCGCCCTCGAGCTTGAGGTCCGATACCTCCTGCTGGAAGAGGCTCAGGTTCGGCTGGTTCTCGAGGAGGCTCCGGACCGCGCGCCTGTAGAGCTGCCGGTCCGCCTGCGCGCGCGTGGCACGCACCGCCGGACCCTTGCTCGCGTTCAGCGTGCGGAACTGGATGCCGGCGCGATCCGTGGCGCGGGCCATCGCACCGCCCAGCGCGTCGATCTCTCGCACGAGATGGCCCTTGCCGATACCGCCGACCGCCGGGTTGCAGCTCATCTGGCCCAGCGACTCGATGCTCTGCGTCACGAGCAGCGTACGGCAGCCCATCCGCGCGGCGGCGAGGGCCGCCTCGGTCCCGGCGTGGCCGCCGCCGACTACGATGACGTCGAAGTGTTCCGCGAATCGCATGGGTCGCATCCCGGGTGGGCGCTCATTGTAAGCGCATGGACTCCCGCGCATCCGCCGGGCGGGGAACCAGCCGCTCGAAGGCGACGAGCCGCGACGCCGCGAACCGGCGCGCGTGGCGCTCGTAGCGATTCTCCCATGTAGCCCCGCCGCAGCCACTCGACCAGGTACCGCCAGACGGTCAGGCGGCCGCGGTTCCACTGCCGCAGCACGTGGTAGTACTCGTGCAGCATGAGCGCGCGGTCGGCGACGAAGTCACGCGCCGACCCGCGCAGGAGGATGCGGTTGCGGCGAGTCGTCGCCCGGGCGCCGGGGTGCAGGCGCGCATACCAGGAATGCTCGACGACCACGACGTCGTCCACCGGTCCGCCGAGCAGCCGCTCGAGGGCCGCCCGCTCGGCGGCCGGCAGGAGTTCACGCGTGCGAGCCATTACCCACGCGCAGCCCGGCCGTTGACGTCACGCGGCCTTGCGCCGCGCCCGCGGCTTGGCGGTGCGCTTCCTCGGTCCCTTGCGAGCCTTCCCACCGGGCAGGCGCGGCAGTGCCTTCGGGTGCTCGACCGTGCTGACGCGTGCGGCTGCCGCCTTGAGATCCTCGAAGCTTTCACGCATGCAATCCGCGAAGAACGCAGGGTCGGGCAGCATCTTGCGGCAGGACACGGCGCAGATCCACATCGTCCCGGCATAGCTGAAACCGGTGACGTTGAGGCCCATGCCATGGGTCGGGATGCTGATCGGCGAGTAGTTCACCAGCCGCGCCCCTGCCATGTAGAGCGGGACGTCGGGTCCCCGGACATTGGAGACGATGAGCCCGATGCGCGGCGGTTTCACGTACCGGGCCAGCGTCTGGGACACGAGATTCGGCACGAACTCCAGCAGGTCGCGCGCGAATTCCTTGCCGATCGCATCGGAGACGCGCTTCGATTTGCGGGCCCCGTCGCGGATCGCGAGCAGGCGCTTCACGGGGTCCGCGATGTCCGTGCACACGGACATCATCGTGAAGCCGACCTGGTTGCCCATGTCAGCGCCCTTCTCGGCGCCCCGAAGCGTCATCGGAATCATGGCCGCCATGGCCTCGTCCGGCAGCTCCTTCCTGCTCTGCAGGTACTTGCGCAGCGCGCCGCCCACGATGCAGAGGAACATGTCGTTGATCGTCACGTCACCGACCTGCTGGCGGACGACCTTGAACTCCGAGAGCGGCAGGCCCACGGCCTCGAATACCCGATGGGCCGAAACGTCGCCGCTGAAGCGCGTCTCTGGCCCGAGCTTCGGCAGCAATGACCCGAGGTCGCCCGACAGCAGGCCGCGCAGGCTCTTCAGGCTGAAGGCGCCCTCTCCCGCCATCTTCATGATGGCCCCCGCCCCGAGCGCACCCAGCCGGCCCGCGGAGCCGAGGGAGAACTTCGCGAGACCGGGCACGCGTTCGACGTTGTGTATGAGCGCGCGGGAGTAGAGCTCGATCGCCGTCGGCTCGCGATCGGCGTGGAAACGCGGCGGCTCCAGGCCTGCATCGAAGTCTGCGCCGTCCGGCGTGATCGAATGCAGCGCCTTCAGGAGTTCCGTGCCGGATTCACCATCGATGATCGCGTGGTGCATCTTGCAGTACAGGGCGAAGCTGCCCTTGGGCACGCCCGGGATGTTGTGCAGGCCCTCGATGACGTAGGCCTCCCACAGCGGCTTGCTGCGGTCGAGCGGGCGCGAGTGGATGCGCGCTACCTGGATGCAGAGCTGTCGCCAGTCACCAGGGTGCGGCAGCGCCACGTGGCGCACGTGGAACTCCACGTCGAAGCTCGGGTCCTCGATCCAGTACGGGCGGTCCAGCGACAGCGGCACCGTCACGAGCCGGCGCCGGAACTGCGGGAATCGCTCCAGCCGCGAGGTGAAGTGCCGGAGCACGTCCTTGAACCGCACGCCGCCGCCGGGCGCCGTGGACGGGTCGTAGATCGCGAGGGACGCGACGTGCATGAAATTGTTGCCGTGCTCGAACTGCAGGAACATCGAGTCGGCGCCGGAGAGTTGTTTCATGTGCGTGTCGCCGCCGGATCACCCGGCGGCCGGTTTGCTGAAAAGGGGAAGTGAGACTACTGGCCGAGGCGCGGCGCGTCCACCGCCGGGACCCGCGGACGCCGCTCGATATCGCGGCAGGGCCCTCCCCGCGCCTGCAACCTATACTGGGCGCCCGTCATCAGCCCTGGAACCGAGCATGAAATGCACCGCCCGACTCGCCGGCCTGGCAATGATCCTGCTCGCGTCGATACCGCAGGCGGGAGCGAGCGACGCCGCCGTCCCTCCCGTGCCCGGAACGACTGCCGACGCGTCGGGCGCGCCTGAGGCCAAGCCTGTTCCCGAGGCGAAGGTCTGGGTGACCCGCCACAAGGCGCGTATCGGCGGCGCGATGGTGGCCTACACCGCGACGGCCGGCACGATCCTGATGAAGAACGAGAAGGGCGAGCCGATCGCGCTGTTCGGCTTCACGGCGTACACGCGGGACGGCGCCGATCCGGCGAGTCGCCCCATCGTATTCGCCTTCAACGGCGGGCCGGGGTCGGCCTCGGCCTGGCTGCACATGGGAATTCTCGGGCCCAGGCGCACCGAGCTTGCGGACCTGGAGTCGAACACGCGGGGTCCTTTCCGCACCGTCGACAACGAATACAGCATCCTCGATCGCGCCGACCTCGTGATGCTCGACCCGGTCGGCACGGGATTCTCGCGCCCCGTCGGCAAGGCCGAAGGCAAGGATTTCTGGGGCGTGGACCAGGACATAGACTCGGTGACGAACTTCATCGTGCGCTACCTCGGCGACTACGGCCGCTGGGCGTCACCGAAGTTCGTGCTGGGCGAAAGCTATGGCGGCATGCGCGCTGCAGGCGTCGCCTACACGCTGCTGTCCGAGCACAACGTGAGTCTGAACGGCGTGATCCTGGTGTCGCCTTACCTCGACCTCGCTTCCGGCTGGGCGGGGCTTGGCGACGTGGGATACGTCAACTTCCTGCCGACCTATGCCGCGACTGCCTGGTACCACGGCGCCCTTGCCGATCGCCCGGCCGAGCTGCAGCCGTTCCTGCGCGAGGCCGAGGCCTTCGCGGAGAATGAATATGCCCGCGTGCTGTTCAAGGGCTCGCGCGCAACCGCGGCGGAGCGCCAGACCGTGCTGGACGGCCTCGCGCGCTACACCGGCGTCAGCGCCGCTTACTGGGACAAGGCGAACCTTCGTCTCGACGAGCCACGCTTTCTTCAGGAACTGCTGCGCGGCAAGGGCGAGGTCGTCGGGCGCGTGGACACCCGATACGTCGGTGGCGACATCAGTCGCATCGCGGAGGTGATGAAGTACGACCCGTATGGCAGCGCGGTGGGTCCCGCGGTCGTCGCCACCTTCAACGACTACTACCGGCGTGAACTCGACGTCGAATCCGACCGCGAATACGTCCTGTCCGGCGACCTGGAGAAGGACTGGGACAATCGCCACGAGCAGCCCGACTTGGGCGGCTTCAAGGTCCCGTATCCCAATACGATCGTGGACCTCTCGCAGACCATCACCGTGAACCCGAAGATGAAAGTGCTGGTCCAGCAGGGGTACTTCGATCTCGCCTGTCCCTACCGGACGGTCGAGTACGCGATCGATCACCTCGGCGTCAGCGAGGAGCTCCGCAAGAACGTCGCCGTCGAGTACTACGACGCCGGACACATGATGTACGTCCATCCCGCATCGATGCAGAAGTTCGCGCGCACCCTGGCCGCGTTCGTGGATTCGAACAGCCGCTGAGCGGCACTTTCGTACGCAGGACTCAGGTCACTTCCCGATACAGAAGCTGCCGAAGATCCGCCCGAGCAGGTCGTCGCTCGTCACCTCGCCGGTGATCTCGCCGAGGTCGCGCTGGGCGTCGGTGAGCTCCTGGGCGACGAGTTCCCCGGCGTGGCGCTCAACCAGCAGCCGGTGCGCTTCCTCGACGTGCACCCTCGCCAGCCTCAAGGCGTCGAGGTGCCGTGCGCGGGCCGAGAGTGCGCCGCCGGTCGCCGGGTGAAAGCCGACGCAGTCCTTGAGGTGTTGCCGAAGAAGATCGAGGCCCTGGCCGGTGGTCGCGCTCAGGTACAGGCGAACCAGCTCCGCCCCGGTCGCCGCTGTCCCGCCTGCCCCACCGCTCTCGATCCGCGGCTCACAACCGACGCGATCGATCTTGTTCAGCACCACGGTGCGGGGGGCCTGCGTGGGCAGGGCCGCGAGATCTGCCTCGAGGGCCTTTACCGCCGCCTCATCTGACGCGTCCACCACGTACAGCACGCGATCGGCCTGCGCTATCTCCCGGTGCGCCCGGCGGATACCCTCAGCCTCGATCTCGTCTGGCGAATCGCGCAGCCCCGCGGTGTCCAGGATGTGCAGCGGCAGGCCGTCGATCTCGATGCGCTCGCGCAGCACGTCGCGCGTCGTGCCCGGCGTCGCGGTGACAATCGCGGCGTCGTAGCCGGCGAGACGGTTCAACAGGCTGGACTTGCCGGCGTTCGGCCGGCCCGCGATCACGAGCGTGAGCCCGTCGCGCAGCAACGCGCCCTGCCGTGCACTTTCGGATAGTTCCGCAAAGCGGCGGCGGACGCCGTCCAGCCGCTCGCCAAGCGCGCGATCCGCGAGGAAGTCGACTTCCTCCTCGGGAAAGTCGATCGCAGCCTCGACCCACATGCGCAGCTCGAGCATGGCCTCGGCGAGCTCGTGCACCTGCGTCGAGAATTCGCCCCGCAGCGACCTGAGCGCCGCACGCGCCGCCTGCGCGGACCCGCTGTCGATGAGGTCGGCGACGGCCTCCGCCTGCGCGAGGTCGAGCTTGTCGTTCAGGAAGGCGCGCTGCGTGAATTCGCCGGGCCCGGCCTGGCGCGCGCCGAGCTCGAGCACGCGACGCAGCAGCACATCGAGCACCACCGGTCCGCCGTGGCCATGCAGCTCGAGCACGTCCTCACCGGTGAGCGAGTGCGGCGCCGGGAAATAGAGCGCGAGACCTTCGTCGATCGGCTCGCCGGCGGCGTCCGCGAACGGCCGCAGCGTGGCGACCCGTGCCGGCGGGATCTCGCCCAGCAGGGATTCGGCGATCGTCCGGCAAGCAGGACCCGAGACCCGGACGATGCCGATACCGCCGCGACCGGCAGGCGTGGCGATCGCTGCGATCGTCGCGCCCCCTGTCAGCGGAGAAGTCACCTTCGAATCAGGCGGTGGGGGCCGGCGCGCACCAGCTGTCGGCGACCCAGCCGAGCGCTCCGCCGCAGATGGCGAAGCTCACGACGGTTTCTCCAATCCACCAGAACCAGATGTGGTCCGGCAGGTTGAATATGCCGGTCCACGTGCCCATCAGGGCGGCAGCGAAGATCGAGAGCAGGAGACCGAACTTCGCTCCATGGAGAAAGCCCTTGCCCGCGATGGCGCGCCCGAAGCATCCGTAGAGTCCGGCCACGACGAACGCGAAGATGAGGCCGGTCACGATCCAGCGCGGCATCAGTGCCGCCATGTCGGGCGGCTCCTGCATGAGCTCGGGCCGCCAGAAGGAAGCCGTTGCGGCGTAGGTCTCGGCCAGGACGCCTTCGTGGATCAGGGGCCCGGTCACGAACGAGATCAGCCACGTCATTACGTAGAAGGCAAATCCGCCAAGCACAATCAGTTTCGCGTTCATGCTCAAGCCCCCCATGTGTTGTTGCAGGGCGGCGAGCTGCTGCTGCTGCTGCCGTCGCCGCCCGCCGGAATCTAGTCCTGCAGCGGCCTGGAGGCAAACCGGGGGGCGATCAGTGCGCCTTCTTCGCCTCGCGCTCGACGACGCGGTTGATGTTCCACTGCTGCGCGATCGACAGCGCCGTGTTCGTGATCCAGTAGAGCACAAGGCCCGACGGGAACCACGCCATCATCACCGTCATGATGAGAGGCATGAAGGCAAAGACCTTCGCCTGCATCGGGTCGGGCGGCGCCGGGTTCAGCTTGAACTGGCCGAACATCGCGACACCCATGATCGCGGGCAGGATGAAGTACGGATCCTTGGCCGACAGGTCCTGGATCCAGAGCATGAACGGCGCCTGGCGCATCTCGACGCTCTCGAGCAGCACCCAGTAGAACGCGAGGAACACCGGGATCTGCACCACGATCGGCAGGCAGCCGGCGACCGGGTTGATCTTCTCCCGCTTGTAGAGCTCCATCGTCTGCTTGGCGAGCTGCTCCCGGTCGTCCTTGTAGCGCTCCTGGATGGTCTTTATGCGTGGAGCAATGGTGCGCATTTTCGCCATCGAGCGGCCGCTGGTCTCGGTGAGCTTGTAGAACAGCAGCTTCAGCAGGATGGTCACGATGATGATCGACCAGCCCCAGTTGCCCACGAACCGGTGCACCTTCTGCAGCACCCAGAACAGCGGTTCCGCGAGAATCGTGAGCTTGCCGTAGTCGACGGTGCGTTCGAGTTTCGGAGCGACCGCCTTGAGCTGGTCCTGAAGCTTGGGCCCGACGAAAAGCTTCTCGGCGAATTGCGCCGTCGTACCCGCCGGAACGCTCTTCAGCGGCCCGCGGAAGCCCAGCAGCGAGTGATCACCCTCGAGGCCCAGCGTGTAGTCGAACTGCTCGGCCGCAGGCGGCACTGCGGCCGTCACGAAGTGATGCTGCATCTCCGCCATCCAGCCGCCGGCGATGCTTTGCGAGAACTTCGAGTCTTCCTCGTCGCTGACGTCCAGCTTGAGTGGCTTGGTGCCGTTGAAGACCGCCGGGCCGCGGTAGGCGTAGCTCTCGACGTCGAACATCGAGCGCTTCTGCGCATACATGTGCCGCTCGAACTGGACATAGGACGCCGCCTTCCAGTCGGCCGCCGTGCCGTTCGTCACGTCGTAGGTGAGGTCGATGGCGTAGCTGCCGCGCTTCAGGACGTAGGTCTTGGTGACCACGAGCCCCTGGCCGTCGGTCCAGGTGAGCGGCACGCGCAGTTCCCCGGCGCCGGGCGCGAGGCGGTACTCCTGCGCCGCAGCCGTGAACATCGCGAGGTGCGTGGGCTCGGCACGGCCGCCTGCAGCGCGCAGCCCGCTCCTTGCCACCTGGAAGGCTCCGTCCGCCGTCGTCAGCAGCCGCACCGACGGGCTGTCCTTGGTCTTGTTCTGCGGGTACTGCAACAGGTCCGCCCGGACGATCGTGCCGCCCTGCAGGCTCACCTCGACGTCGAGCACGTCGGTCACGATGCGCACGCTCGGCTGGTCCGCAACGCTCGCCGCCGGCATCGTGGGCGCCGCCGGTGCTGCTCCAGCCGCAACTGCCGGCGTGGCTGCCGACTCCGTGGGCAACGTCGGTAACTGTCCGGCGGCCGTGCCGCCGGTCGCCGAGCTGCCGCTCGATACGGGCGCAGTCACGGCGGGCGCCGGGGTCGGCGCGACGCCGTAGTCGCGGTTCCACTGGACGAGGTTCATCCAGGCCAGCAGGGCGAGGCCGATCCACAGGTAGATGCGTGGGTTATCCATGAGACGGTCGCTTGAAGAGTGGCGGCAGGGAGTCGGGCACCGGATCGTAGCCGCCCGCGTGCCAGGGATGACACCGGCCGATGCGACGAATCGCGAGCCACGTGCCCCGCAGGGCGCCGTGTCGTTGCAGAGACTCCTGCGCGTAGCAGGAGCAGGTGGGATAGAAGCGGCAGTTCGGGCCGAGCAGCGGGCTCACGAACCACCGATAGAGCTGGATGAAGGCGATCAGGATCGTGCGCATCGCTGGGCAATCCTGCTCCAGAGCACGCCGACGCTCTCCGCTATCTCGGCGTTCGCGGCCTTGCCGGCCGCCGGCCGCGCGTTCACGACGAGGTCAACGGCGGGCAGTTCCTGCTGCCGGTGACGGAACGATTCACGCACGAGACGCTTGATGCGGTTGCGGTTCACGGCATTGCCCGCGGACCTGACGCCCACAGCGAGGCCCAGGCGCGCGTGCTCGAGGCCATTCGGCCGTGCAATCACCATGAAGAGGGGGTCCGAGGCACGAACACCGGCGCGGTGCACGGCATCGAACTGCGGCTTGTCGGTGAGGCGTCGCTCCCGCGGCAGGCTGAAGGCGGCGGGTGGCGATCCGGGAACTGCGGGTCCGATGGTCAGACCGCGAGACGCTTGCGGCCCTTGGCGCGGCGACGGGCGAGCACGAGACGGCCGCCCTTGGTGGCCATGCGCGCACGGAAGCCGTGGGTCCTCTTGCGGTGGAGGTTGCTCGGTTGAAAAGTGCGCTTCATGTGCGGCTCCGTGTCTGCCGGAAACTAGACCAGAAACAACGACATGCCCTGGTCCCGTAAAAGAGCCGGAAAGGATACGCAGGGACGGGCCCAGCGTCAACTTCCGCGAGGCCGGAAACAGCCTGCGGCCGGCCTGCCCGGCGGGTCCGGCAAGGGTCGCAAAAGCGAAGATATCCACAGGTCCCGCGGCGGTATACACTCCGGCCCCTTTCCCGTCTGCCCGCTGTTTCGCCGTCACTTTCGAGGCTGCCGGTCGTGGAAACGACTCTCTGGAACCAGTGCCTGCGCCGCCTCGAAGAGGAACTCCCGGCCCAGCATTACAACACCTGGATCCTCCCGCTGCAGGCGGTGGAAGACGGGGGTCGCCTGCGGCTGCTCGCGCCGAACCGGTATGTCGTGGACTGGGTGAATCAGAACTGCACGCAGCGCATCCTGGAACTCGTGGACGAGCTCGTGCCCGCGCCGTCCCCGGAAGTCCTGGTCGAGGTGGGCTCGCGCCGCACGGAGCAGGCCGAGCCGGCGCCGGCCAGGGGACCGGAACTGCGCCCGACGCGCACCACGCCGCTGCCGCAGATTGGCGGCCGCCTGAATCCCGAGTTCACGTTCGCCAACTTCGTCGAGGGCAAGAGCAACCAGCTCGCTCGCGCGGCGGCGGTGCAGGTCGCGGAAAACCCGGGCCGGGCCTACAACCCGCTGTTCATCTACGGTGGCGTCGGCCTCGGCAAGACGCATCTCATGCACGCGATCGGCAACCACATCCGCACGCGCAACAAGGACGCACGCATTTCCTACGTGCACTCCGAGCGGTTCGTCGGCGACATGGTGCGGGCGCTGCAGCACAACACGATCAACGAATTCAAGACCGCCTACCGTTCACTGGACGCGCTGCTCATCGACGACATCCAGTTCTTCGCGGGCAAGGAACGATCGCAGGAAGAGTTCTTCCACACCTTCAACGCGCTGCTCGAGGGACAGCAGCAGGTCATCCTGACCTGCGACCGCTATCCGAAGGAAGTCGTCGGGCTGGAGGAGCGGCTCAAGTCGCGATTCGGCTGGGGCCTCACGGTTGCGATCGAGCCGCCTGAACTCGAGACCTGCGTGGCAATCCTGATGGGCAAGGCCTCGGCCGCATCCGTGGAATTGCCGGAAGAAGTAGCGTTTTTCGTCGCCAAGCGCATCCGCTCGAACGTTCGCGAGCTCGAGGGCGCGCTGCGGCGCGTGATCGCGAATTCGCAGTTCACCGGCCGCCCGATTACGCTGGATTTTGCCAAGGAAGCGCTGAAGGACCTGCTCGCGCTGCAGGAGCGACTGGTCACGATCGAGAATATCCAGAAGACGGTCGCAGAGTACTTCAAGATCCGCGTCGCCGACCTGCTCTCGAAGCGCCGCAGCCGTTCCATCACGCGTCCGCGCCAGGTGGCAATGGCGCTCGCGAAGGAGCTCACCAATCACAGCCTGCCGGAGATTGGCGACGCATTCGGCGGGCGCGATCACACGACGGTGCTGCACGCGTGTCGCGTGATCAAGGAGTTACGCACGTCGCAGACACGCATGAACGAGGATTATCAGAACCTGTTGAGAACTCTCGCTGGGTGATGTGGTCAAGCTGTGGAGAAACGGTGCATGGAAAAGGCTCCACAATTCCTCCACAGGCTGCCGACAGGGTGCGCGGGGGTTGTCGGCTGGTTTGTACTTGCTGCAAGCCGCCGTGGTACTTGAGGAAAGAAGGGTTCTGCACCGCTTGCGGGCGTGCTAATAACAGTAGTAATAGAGATATTAAATAACAGAATTAATTCCGGAATCATCACGATGAAGATCATTGCGAAGCGAGAAGCGATCCTCGGGCCCCTGCATGCCGTGATTGGCGTGGTCGAGCGTCGGCAGACCATGCCGATCCTGGCCAACGTCCTCCTGGCGGCGAAGGGCAGCCGGCTGTCCGTGACGGCGACTGATCTCGAAGTCGAGTTGGTCGCGAGCTCGGAGGTGGACGTGCAGCGGGCGGGCGAGGTCACGGTGCCTGGGCGCAAGCTCCTCGACATCTGCCGGGCATTGCCGGAAGGCGTCGAGATCACGCTCACGCTCGAAGGCGAGCGAATGGTGGTCCGTGCTCGCAAGAGCCGCTTCACACTCTCGACGCTGCCGGCGTCGGAGTTTCCGACGGTCGACGAGATCAACGCGCAGCAGACGCTCAAGCTGCCGCAGAAGGACTTCAAGCGCCTGCTGGACAAGACGCATTTCTCGATGGCACAGCAGGATGTTCGGTATTACCTGAACGGGATGTTGCTTGAAACGTCGGCGAAAGTGCTTCGATCGGTAGCGACTGACGGCCATCGTCTCGCATTGTGCGAGGTTGAGCTCTCGGAAGCCTCGAAATCAGGCCAGCAGGTGATCGTACCGCGCAAGGGCGTGCTGGAATTGCAGCGGATCCTTGCCGCCGAGGACCAGATTCTGGAACTTGGCATCGGTAGTAATCACATTCGAGTTCAGATCGGCGACATTCGCTTTACTTCAAAGCTGATCGATGGACGATTCCCGGAATACGGGCGGGTAATTCCAAACAACCCAGGATTCATCGTTACGGCCGGACGCGAGGAACTGCGCCAGGCGCTGCAGCGGGCAGCCATCCTCTCGAACGAAAAGTATCGCGGCATCCGGTTCGCGGTGAAGGCGAACACGCTGGTCATCCAGTCGCATAATCCCGAGCAGGAAGAAGCGGAAGAACAGCTCGAGGTCGTCTACGACGGCGCTGAGCTCGACATCGGATTCAACGTCAATTATCTGCTTGACGCGTTGGCGGCCATCGACGGGCCGGAGGTCGAGGTTGGCCTGACCGACGGGAACAGCAGCTGCCTGATCCGTTCCAACGCCGATGTGGGCGCGCGCTTCGTCGTCATGCCGATGCGCCTCTGATCGCGGTGGCCAGCGAATGACCGCGACTCGATGAGCCTCGAGAGGCTCTCAATCGAGGACTTCCGGTGCGTCGAGCGGGCGGATCTGGAGTTCGACCGCCGCTGTAACCTGATCACGGGCGAAAACGCCTCGGGCAAGACAAGCTTGCTCGAGGCGATTTTCTTTCTGGGCCGTGGGCGTTCGTTTCGGTCAACCCGTAATGAAGCGCTCATCCGGACGGGCGCCGCGCAGTTCAGCCTTGTTGGCAGGACGCCTCAGAACGGTGTTTCGCAGCCGCTCGGCATGCGATTCGGGGCGGACGGGATCGAGGCCCGGTTCGCCAGCCGACCGGTGAGCGGGCTTGCCGAGCTGGCGACCCGGCTGCCCGTGCAGGCAATCGATCCGGAGGTCCACCGCCTGGTAGACGGCGGCCCACAGGAACGGCGCCGATACCTGGACTGGGGTGTGTTCCACGTGGAACCAGATTTCGTGGGGCACTGGCGCCGATACCAGCGCGCGCTCCGGCAACGCAATGCCAGCTTGAGGGCGGGCCAATCGGAAGCCCTGGTTCGCGCGTGGGATCCTGAGCTCCTCGAAGCCGGGGAGGAGGTCGCGGGTCACCGCCGGCGGTATGTTACGGGGCTGCAGCTGGCCGTGCAGGCTGCGGGTCGCCGGCTGCTGGATGCGGAAATCGAGATCAGCCTTCACCAGGGCTGGTCGGTTGAGCGTCGTCTGGCCCAGGCTTTGCAGCATTCCCTCGCGCGGGATCGGGAGCGTGGCCTGACCCACGTCGGGCCCCACCGGGCGGACCTGTCAGTGCGAATTTCCGGGCAGCCGGCCCGGGATCGCGTGTCGCGCGGGCAGCAGAAACTGCTGGCCGCTGCGATGCTGCTGGGGCAGCTCGAGAACGATGCCGCGCAGGGCTCCAGCGTGGCAGCCCTGCTTGTGGATGATCCTGCGGCGGAGCTCGACGGCGCGAACCTGGAACGGCTGCTCAAGGAGGTTCTGGGCCTGCCCGCGCAGCTCTTCATCACCGCCCTGGATCCGAAAAACCCGGTCCTGGCGAGCCTGCCGGCAGGGCGAAGGTTCCACGTGGAACACGGCGCAGTCAGCCGTCTGATATAATCCCGCGTCCTCCCACGCCAGGTATCCCATGAGCGGCGCCGACGTTTACGACTCCAGTAAAATCAAGGTCTTAAAGGGTCTCGACGCCGTCCGAAAACGCCCCGGAATGTACATCGGTGACACCGATGACGGGACCGGGCTGCACCACATGGTTTTCGAGGTCGTCGACAACTCGATCGACGAGGCCCTGGCCGGCCATTGCACGGACGTCACCGTCACCATCCACGAAGACCAGTCCGTCACCGTCACGGACAACGGCCGTGGAATTCCTGTGGATATCCACGAGGAGGAGGGCCGCTCGGCAGCGGAGGTCATCCTCACCGTGCTGCACTCGGGCGGCAAGTTCGACGACTCCTCGTACAAGGTTTCCGGCGGCCTGCACGGCGTCGGCGTCTCGGTCGTGAATGCCCTGTCCGAAACCCTGCTGTTGACGATTTACCGGGACGGCAAGGAGTACCGCCAGGAGTACCGCCTCGGCGAGCCGGTATCTCCGCTGGCCGAGTTCGGCCCCAGCGACAAGCGGGGCACGACGATTCGCTTCAAGCCCAGCGACACGATCTTCAGCAACATCGACTTCAAGTTCGAGATCCTGCAGAAGCGGCTTCGTGAGCTGTCATTCCTGAATTCCGGGGTCCGCGTCGATCTGGTCGACGAACGCGATGACCGCCGTGAGCATTTCCACCACGAAGGCGGTATCCGCGAATTCATCCGCTACCTGAACCGAAGCCGTACCGCGATCCACGAGAGTATTTTCTGGTTCCGCGGCGAACGTGACGGCATCGTCGTCGAACTTGCTCTCCAGTGGAACGATTCGTACGCAGAGACGATGTCCTGCTACACGAACAATATCCCGCAGAAGGACGGCGGCACCCACCTCGCCGGCTTCCGTGGCGCGCTCACCAGGACCCTGAACGATTACATCGAGCGCGAACTTGCGAACAAGAAGGACAAGGTCCCCACGACCGGGGACGATTCCCGCGAAGGCCTGACGGCCGTCCTGTCCGTGAAGCTGCCGGACCCGAAGTTTTCATCGCAGACCAAGGACAAGCTCGTCTCGTCCGAGGTCAAGAGCGTCGTCGAGTCCCTGGTTGCCGAGAAGCTCGGCGAGTTCCTGCTCGAGAACCCGGCGCAGGCCAAAGGCATCGTCAACAAGATCATCGACGCCGCCCGCGCCCGTGAGGCCGCACGCAGGGCGCGTGAGCTCACCCGCCGCAAGGGTGCCCTCGACATCGCGGGCCTGCCTGGGAAGCTCGCAGACTGCCAGGAGAAGGATCCTGCGCTCTCCGAGCTCTTCATCGTCGAGGGCGATTCGGCAGGCGGCTCCGCGAAGCAGGGGCGTGACCGCCGCACGCAGGCGATCCTTCCGCTCAAGGGCAAGATCCTGAACGTCGAGCGCGCGCGCTTCGACAAGATGCTGGCGTCCGCCGAGGTGGGAACGCTCATCACCGCCCTCGGCTGCGGTATCGGCAAGGACGACTTCGACATTGCGAAGCTGCGCTACCACCGCATCATCATCATGACCGACGCGGACGTGGACGGCTCGCACATCCGCACGCTGCTGCTGACGTTCTTCTACCGCCAGATTCCGCTGCTGATCGAGCGCGGGCACATCTACATCGCGCAGCCGCCGCTCTACAAGGTGAAGAAGGGCAAGTCCGAAACCTACGTGAAGGACGATTTCGAACTGAACCAGATGCTGCTGCGCTCGGCGCTCGAAGACGCCGAGCTGCGCGTGAGCGCGGGTGCTGACGCAATGCCCGCGAGCGCGCTCGAGACGCTCGCGCGGCGATACATGGAATTCCAGGCGGCGGCGCGGCGCTCGCCGCGGCGTCACGACATGCACGTGCTCGAGCAGATGCTGCAGCTGCCGGAACTCACGGTCGCGGACCGCGAGGACGCCGGCAAGCTCACGACCTGGGGCGCGCAGCTCGAGCTGGCGCTGAACGCCGGGCAGCCCGCCGGCCGGCGCTACACCGTCACGCTGCAGACGGGCACGCCGCCGCACCTGCTGGTGAGCCGCAGCGAGCACAGCGTGACGGTGGACAAGCACCTGCACCGCGAGTTCTTCGGCTCGATCGAGTATCGCCGCATCGCGGAAATGTCGCGCACGCTGTCGGGGCTCTTCAGTCCTGGGGCGTCGATCCGCAAGGGCGAGGCAATGCACGAAGTGTCGAACTTCCGCGAGGCGATGCTGTGGATGCTGGAACAGGCGCGCAAGGGTCAGTCCATCCAGCGCTACAAGGGCCTGGGTGAGATGAACCCGGAGCAGCTCTGGGACACGACGATCAATCCGGAGACGCGACGCCTGGTACAGGTGAGGATCGAGGACGCGCTCGGCGCGGACGACATTTTCTCGACGCTCATGGGCGACCAGGTCGAGCCGCGCCGCGAGTTCATCGAGCGGAACGCGCTCTACGCGACGAACATCGACGTTTGAACCTCGATCCGCTCCGGCCGCAGCGGGAGCGACTTAGAGGCCGAGCGTCGCCCAGAAATCGCAGCGCGCCGTGTTGACGCCGTCGGCGATCCGCAGGGCACCGGACTCGAGCACGAGGTGATTGTCCCGGGCCGAGTCGTAGAGGGTCCACGCTGCCTCGGCGGCCGCGACGGGTTCGCCCGTCGCCGCGAAGCTTCCCCAGTAGCGCTGAATTGCAGTGGAGAGCGCTCTCTCTGCGGCCGTCGGTGTGTAACCGCGCACGTCCAGCACGCCGAACACGAACAGCAGCTCGAGCCCGTGAAAGGCACCGTATGGGATGGTGCCCGGGGCATCCGGCACCTCGGTGAAGAAATATCGGTAGACAGGTTCGGGCTGTGTCGCCGTCAACGCACGCGCAATCGTCCGCGACGGGCAGATGAACTTCACGTCGGAGGTGAGCGCGACATAGGCCTTGCGCGATGAGCCGAAGGCCGCGGACGAATAGATGGCCGCGACCTGGGCGCGCACGACGGGATCCACGATCGCGCTCGCGAGGAACGCCTGGTAGTCCGCGTCCGAGAACGTGAGCGGTACTTCCTGGCCGGTTTCGTCGGCGTTCGCACCGATGACGACGGGGACGCGGTTGTGTTGCCCGCTGCGGATGACCTCGAGCGGGACGTCCGGCAGCACCGACCCGTCCACGGACGGCTGGTAGGGCGGCTGTCCGCCAGAGACAGTGACGACCGGTGGCAGCGCGGCGAGCAACTCCGCGGGCGTCTTCGCGCGCAGGCACGCGGCAACATCCGCCGCGCCGCTGCAGCCGGCGTTCCCGGCTAGGCTCGCACCGGTTGCAAGCGCCGTCGAGCGGGAGTCCGCAACGCAGCCCCCGCTCTCGATAAGCCCCGCCTTGAAGAGCCCGGCCGCGCCCGGCGAGGCAATGAGCGCACACACATTCAGGCCCCCGGCGGATTCGCCGAAGATCATCACGCGGTCCTTGTTACCGCCGAACGCCCCGATGTCGCGCTGCACCCACGTGAGCGCGGCGATCAGGTCCTCGAGCCCGTAATTGCCGGAGCGCGCATCCGGGGCCTCTGCGTCGAGGCTCGGGTGTACGAGCCATCCGAGCGGACCGAGGCGGTACTGCAGGGTGACGACGACATTGCCCGTGGCGTCGGCGAGCGACGCGCCGTCATACAACACGCGGTCGGCATCGATTTCCTCTCGGGCCGAGCCGATGACGTTGCCGCCGCCGTGGATGAAGACCATCACCGGTGCGCGCCCCGCCGGGAAGCTTGCCTTCGGCGTGAACACGTTGACCGACAGGCAGTCCTCGTCTCCTTTCGGCGCGCCTGTCGCGCGATCGAGCTGCGGGCAAACCGGTGCGTAGGCGTTCGCTGCGACCGTGGCGACGGGGCAGGGCGGCGCTTCGGGCGAGCGCCACCGTTTCGAACCTATGGGCGCCGCGGCGAAGCGAATGCCGAGGAAAGACCAGGTGCTGCCGCGGTCATTGCCCTGGTAGTCGCCGCAGGAAGTCCTTGCGAGGCCGCCAGTCACCGGCGGCGGGGGCGGCGGCCCGGATCCACCGCCGCTCGATCCTCCGCCTCCACCGCAGGCGGCGATCAGCAGCGTAGAGGCCAGCATGGCGGAGGCTCGCATGAGTGCTCCCGGATGCTACACGGACAGGCTACAGTAGCACCGCCACGAGCGATGGGCCGTACTGACGATGGACCGCAGTCCTGGTCGGCCGTAGATCACGGCGGGCGTCGAATGGCGAGACAACAGGGGTGGGAAAAATGAACAGATTCACCAGCGTTTTACTGCGGGCGGCTGCTATCGCGGCGCTCACGACCCTCGGCGGCGGTGCGCAGGCCGAGGCCCGCAAGCCCAACATCCTTGTGATCTGGGGTGACGACATCGGCGGCTTCAACATCAGTGCCTACAACCAGGGCGTGATGGGCTACAGGACGCCGAACATCGACAGCATCGCGCGGGAAGGCGCGATGTTCACCGACTGGTACGGCCAGCAGAGCTGCACCGCCGGTCGCGCGGCCTTCATCACCGGGCAGTCCCCGATCCGCACCGGCCTCACGAAGGTCGGCCTGCCGGGTGCACCGGAGGGCATGAAGAAGGAAGACCCCACGATCGCGACGCTGCTCAAGGCACAGGGCTACGTGACCGGCCAGTTCGGCAAGAATCACCTCGGCGACCGCGACGAGATGCTGCCCACGGCCCACGGCTTCGATGAGTTCTTCGGCAACCTCTACCACCTGAATGCGGAAGAAGAGCCTGAGAATCCGGATTACCCGAAGCCCCCGGAGTTTCCCGACTTCAAGAAGCGGTTTGGCCCGCGTGGCGTCATCCACAGCTACGCCGACGGCCGCATCACGGATACCGGTCCGCTGACCAGGAAGCGCATGGAAACGGTGGACGACGAGATCACCGCGCGGACGCTGGAGTTCATGGGGGAGGCGAAGAAGGCAAACAAGCCATTCTTCATCTGGTGGAACTCCACCCGCATGCACATCTTCACGCACCTGAAGCCGTCGTCGGAGGGCAAGACCGGCCTCGGCATCTATGCCGACGGCATGGTCGAGCACGACGCCCACGTCGGCCAGCTGCTCGCGAAGCTGAAGGAACTGGGCCTCGACCAGAACACGATCGTTATGTACTCCACCGACAACGGTGCCGAAGCAATGAGCTGGCCCGACGGCGGCACCACCATGTTCCGCGGCGAGAAGAACACGCAGTGGGAAGGCGGCTACCGGGTTCCGACCCTGATCCGCTGGCCCGGCGTGATCAAGCCCGGCACCGTCGTTAACGACATCGGGTCGCACGAGGACATGCTACCTACGCTCCTGGCGGCCGTGGGCGACACGACCGTCAAGCAGGACCTGCTCACCGGCCGACAGGCCGGCGGCATGACCTACAAGGTCCACCTCGACGGTTACAACCTGCTGCCCGCGCTCAAGGGAGAGGCGCCGTGGCCGCGGAAGGAGTTCCTCTACTGGACCGACGACGGCAGCGTGGCGGCGCTTCGCTACCAGAACTGGAAGATCACCTTCCTGAAGCAGAACGCCCATGGCATGGAAGTCTGGCAGCAGCCCTTCGAGGAGCTGCGGGCCCCCATGCTTGCCAACCTTCGGAGCGACCCGTTCGAGCGCGCCGAATACGAAGGGTTCGGCTACAACCGGTGGTATGCCGAACGCATGTTCTTGATCGCGCCCTCCGCCTTCTATGTCTCGCAGTGGTTGCAGAGCTTCAAGGAGTTCCCGCCACGACAGAAGCCCGGCAGCG
>CAVPNH010000018.1:0-47812 GCA_963706755.1 uncultured Gammaproteobacteria bacterium | reverse complement strand
CTGCTTCTATTGCCGGCTCTGGCGTGTCGCTTGCTGGTGCCGCCCGGCTTCATGCCGGGCACGGGCGCAGATCACTCGCCCACCATGCAGATGTGCCATGGTGCCGGGCCGCTGCCGCAGGGCACACAGTCGCCTGCCAAGGGCGATGGACAGGCGCCGGGCAACCGCACGCATCACGAGGCTCCCTGTGTCTTCGCGGCCGCCGGCACGGGTGCGCCGCCGACGATCTCGTTGCCCGTGCTCGACGGCCCTGCAACGCCTGACGCGATTCCGTCGCAGCCGAAATCCGTCGTAGTCCACCGGACGCTGCGACGCGCCAACCCACCCAGGGCACCTCCCGCCATCGTCAGCCCCGCCTAAGGCTCGACTGCCCGAGCGACGTTGGACGCCGTCACTGGCGTGCCGACATCTGTCCGTTGGGTATCAAGAAGTCTTGCTCGCAACCTCGTCGCGGCCGCCCGCATCGTTGGCGACCGTCACGTATGCGCATCGCATCGCGATGAACCGGCGACGTTCGGATCACTTCAGCGTCGGACTGCGCTTGACGTCGAGCCGGCGGGATTTCGCCACGGCGCTCATTACCCATTTGATTCCGGAGTTTGAAGACATGCGACCTCGTCAGATCACAGTTGCCGTATTCCTGGCCCTCTACGCTGCCCAAGGTGTGGCGGCGGACAATGGCACAGCCCTCGAAGAAATCCTCGTCACGGCCCGTCGGATTCTCACCCCCAGCTTCGGCGCCATGGGCCTCGACAGCGCCGAGATTGCCCGCAAGCGCGCCCGCACCAGCGACACCGCCAGTCTGCTCGCGGACCTGCCCGGGGTGAGCGTCTATGGCGCCGGGGGCGTTTCCAGCCTGCCGGCCATTCGTGGTCTTGCGGACGACCGCCTGCGCACGCAGGTGAATGGCATGGACCTCGTGGCTGCCTGTCCCAACCACATGAATTCACCCTTGTCCTACATTGACCCCACGGCTGTAGCGAACATCGACGTTTACGCCGGCGTCACTCCGGTGAGCGTGGGCGGTGACAGCATCGGCGGCAGCATCGTGGTGCGCTCGGCGGACCCGGCGTTCGCACAGCCCGGCGCCCATCTCCTGAAGGGTGAAGCCGGTACGTTCTATCGCAGCAACGTTGACGGTTGGGGCGGAAACCTCTCCGGCACGTTTGCCACCGAGAGCGTGAGCCTCGGTTACACCGGCGCCTACACCCAAGCCGACAACTATCGAGCCGGCGGCGATTTCAAGAACTACACGTTTACCGGTCGACCGGGCCACACGCTGCCGACGGACGAAGTGGGGTCCTCTGCCTATGAATCCAGCAACCAAGCCGTCCGGCTCGCCTGGCGCAGTGGCGGTAACCTGCTGGACTTCACTTACGGTGTCCAGGACATCCCGTACGAGGCCTATGCCAACCAGCGCATGGACATGACGGACAACCGCAGCGACCAGTTCAATCTTGGTTACACCGGCAGCCTCGGCTGGGGAACCCTGCAGGCGCGAGCCTATTACCAGCATACCGAGCACGAAATGGATTTCGGCGACGACAAGCGGTTCTGGTATGGGGCCCAGTCCGGTGGCATGGGCATGGATGGCTCGGCGTGCTCGCCCATCTCCGCGACTTGCGCCGCCGGCATGCCGATGAGGACCGACGGCAAGAACACGGGGGTGACAGTCAGCGCGGCGATCCCGCTGGCCGAGCAGAGCCTGCTGCGCGTCGGCGGCGAGTACCAGGAAAATCGGCTGGACGACTGGTGGCCGCCGTCCGGCTCCGGCATGTGGCCCTACGACTTCCTGAACCTGAACGACGGGCAGCGTGACCGCTATGCCGCCTTTGCGGAATGGGAGATCAGCAAGGAACGCTGGACGCACATATTGGGCGTCCGCTTTGAAACCGTGGACATGAATGCGGGCCCGGTTCACGGCTACAACCTCGACACCTATCCGACCAGCGGCACCGGGGGCTCTGGCAACCAGACGCGCGACGCGGCGTTATTCAACACCGAGTCACGCGGCAAGTCGGACGACAACTGGGACTTGTCCTGGCTCGCCCGCTTCACGCCGACGGCCACCCAGGCCTACGAGATCGGCCTGGCGCAGAAGACCCGCTCGCCCAACTTGTATGAGCGATACACCTGGTCCACCTGGCAGATGGCAGCGTTCATGAACAACGTCGTCGGCGACGGGAACGGCTACGTGGGTGACGTGAACCTCAAGCCCGAGGTGGCTCGCACGGCGAGCATCACTGCCGACTGGCACGATGCCAGTTCGGAGCAATGGAGTGTCAAGGTGACGCCGTATTACACGGACGTGCAGGACTACATCGACGCGGTGCAGTGGGACGCCGCGACGAACGCACCGCGCGCCGTGCCCGTGGTCGGCAACTTCACCGTGCTCAGGTACGTGAACCAGTCCGCCCGCCTTTACGGCGCAGACCTCGCGGCGGACTATCGTCTGACGGGCATGACGGACTACGGCAAGTTCTCGGCCCAACTCGTGGCGAGCTACACGAGAGGCAAGAACGAGGATACCGACAGCAACCTTTACAACGTCATGCCGCTGAACGCCAAGCTGGCCCTCACGCAGGAGATCGGCTCGTGGCGCAATACCCTGGAGGGCGAGTTCGTGTCGGCCAAGGACGATGTCTCCGACGCGCGCAATGAGATGCAGACGGCGGGGTACGGACTTGCTCACCTGCGCAGCCGCTACGAGCAAACCACCTGGAGCGCGGAACTCGGCATCGAGAACCTGTTCGATCGCTATTACGATCTGCCGCTGGGTGGAGCCTACGTCGGCCAAGGCTCGACCATGATGATCCCCATGCCGCCCAACGAGCCGCAGTGGGGCACGCCCGTACCCGGTGCAGGCCGTTCGATCTACGCGAGTGTCAACATGAAATTCTGAGTCTGGCAATCGCCGATCGATCGGCAATGGTCGTGCCATGGAACCCGATTGGCCCGATAGGACGGCAGGCTCAGGGATCGAGCCTGCTGCGGCGACGCCATCAGAATCAACCACCTGATCCCGATCTCTTGGCGAAGTCCGCGAGCGTCTGCTTTGTCCGGGCACGACAGTCCGTTCAGGGTCGTTCTCGGCCCTACGGGGTCTGCTTTCGGGTGAGGGAATCGGACGAGCGAGGCGTACTCGAGCCGCGGTTCGAGGTGGCGCGGGAGTGGGGCCAGATCGGGAAGCTGTAGCGGGTGCGAAGGCGAACGTTGAGCGCACGGCCCGCTACTTGCCGGCGGCCGCCTTCAGCTCCTCGTAGGCCGCGAGCGTGTGGCGCGCGAGCTGCGGCAGGTCGTAGAGCGGCACTGCGTTGGCGATGAACCCGAAGTCCATGCGGTCGTGGTATGAGGTCAGCGTGGCGTTCAGCCCGATCGAAGCCGCGAGCGCGGAGATCGGGTAGATGCCGACGAGGCGCGCGCCGTTGAGATAACGCGGCTCCTTCGCGCCGGGCACGTTCGAGATCACGAGGTTGGCGGCCGGGTGGCCGACCCGGTCGAGGTGCGTGGAGGCCGCGAGCCCGGCGAGGCCGACGATGCCGACCGCATAGGCCATCGCCGCGTCTTTCGACATGGCGCGCAGCTCCTGCTTGCCCGATGCGATCGAGGCGACGACCTGCCGCAGGCGCTCGGGCGCCCGCGCCGCGGGATCGCCGAGCGGAACGAACATCGCCGACACCCGCGTGCCGATCGCCGTGTCGCCGTCCGCGCGCAGCGACACCGGAATGAACGCATTGAACCGGTGCGCAAAGGCGCGGCCGGTCTCGCTCAGGTAGCGATGCAGCCCGGCATCGACGATGGTGGCCGCCACGTCGTTCAAGGTCGCGCCGAAGTGCTGGCCGACCTCGTGCATTTCCTTGAGTGGCAGCGAGAGCGTTGCGAACGTGCGTGCCATGTGCAGCGGCTCGTTCGTCGGGGCATGCTGCGCGGTGAATGGCAGGCTGCCCTCGAGGTGCGCGCCGGTGAGTCCGGCCACGGTCTTGCGGAGCGCCCCGATCGAGACGTCGCTGACGGCCCCGACCTGCGTGATGGCGGCCAGGAGCGGGGCGGAGATCCTCTCCATGAATGGCCGCGCCGGCCGGGGCTTCGGCGCCGGCACGCCGAGCCCGAAGCCCGGGGTCAGGACCTTGCGACGCGCCGACTTGGCGAGACCGGCGTAGAGGACCTGCATGCCGGAGGCGCCATCGATGACGGAGTGATGGGTCTTCGTGTATATCGCGAACATGCCACCCGGCACGCCGTCGATTACCCAGCAGCGAAAGAGCGGACGGTCGCGATCGAGCGTCGGTTCGTGCAGCTCGGCCACGAGGTGCAGCAGGTCGTCGTAGCTGGCTCCCGCGGGGAGGACCAGGTGCTCGATGTGGTAGTGCGGGTCCCAGCCCGCGACCTCCCGGAAGTGGGGTGCCCCACCACCAAGTAGCTCCGGGACGTAGTTGAAGGGCGGCGCCGGCTTCGCGGCCCGATACGCCTCCACGATTTCCTGGACGACCGGCCGGCGACCCGCGGGCTTCTTGAACAGCAGCAGCGCGCCCACGTGTGTCGTGCTGCCCGGCGACTCGATCAGCAACCACAGGAGGTCGAGCGGCGGAATGGGCTTCGTCATCGAGCTCGCTGCCGGAGTCACCGGAGCGTGACGCGGCGTGCGCGGGCGGCGCATGGCGCTACCCGGGCGGGTGCGGAGACGGTTGCGGGTCATGGTGAGTCCCCTTGTCCTGTGCCCGACCGATGGGGGATTGTCCGCGCCATGCCCCGGCCGGTGCCATACGTGACTTTGGCGGTCGGGGTGTGGAAGCCCGACCCCCCCCTGCCCGCAGCGCTCGGGCGAGGGCCCTGTACTGGGCGAAACACGGGCTGAGCGTCCCGCCGACGCAGGTCCTTGCGTCGATTGTGCTGCCCGGAGGGCCCGTCTACAGTGAGCGTACGCTTCAGGGGGACATGCGCGATGGAACGCTATTGGCTGCAGTACTACCCAAAGCACGTTCCCGCAGACATTGATGTCACGTGCTATTCGTCGCTGACCCAGGTTCTCGAGGAGGCGTTCGCGACGTACGCGCGCCACAGGGCGTTCGCGTACATGGATCACTACTTCACCTTTGCGCAAGTGGATCGACACTCCGCTGCGCTGGGAGCGTGGCTGCAGGGCCTGGGCATCGGGCCCGCGGCGCGGGTGGCGATCATGATGCCGAACGTCATCCAGTACCCAATCGCCGTTGCCGGAATCCTGCGGGCCGGCTTTACGGTGGTCAACGTCAATCCGCTCTACACGCCGCGGGAGCTTCTGCACCAACTGAAGGACTCAGGTGCCGAAGCAATCATCATTCTCGAGAACTTCTGCGTGACCCTGCAGCAGGTGGTTGCGCAGACCTCCGTCAAGCACGTGCTGGTCGCATCCGCCGGAGAGATGCTCGGCTTTCCAAGAGGCGCTGTCGTCGATTTCGTTGTGCGCCGGGTGAAGAAGCTGGTGCCGCCGTTCGCGCTGCCCGGGCACCACCGGTTCAGGAATGCACTTAGGGATGGTGCGCGTCGCGGGCTGCGGCGCGTTGACCTGAAGAGCACGGATATCGGGTTCCTGCAGTACACCGGTGGCACAACCGGCGTGTCGAAAGGGGCAATCATCACGCACGGTAATCTCGTTGCGAACCTGCTTCAGGCAAGCGCATGGGTGGGCGACGCGGCAGGCGTGACCCCTGCGGATCCGGAGGCGGAGCAACCCGTCGGTCTCTGCGCGCTGCCGCTCTACCACGCCCTGGCGCTGGTGCTCATCTGCCTTCTGGGGATGCACAAAGGCAGGCTCTCGGTACTCGTTCCAAACCCTCGCGACATCGCCGGACTCATGAGGGTGCTTCGAAAATACCGCTTCTCCACCATTAACGGCATCGACACGTTGCTCAACACGATCGCTGAGCGGCCCGAATTTCGCAGCATCGATTTCTCCAGCGTGCGTATCGTGGGCACCGGTGGCATGGCTGGAAAGCGGGCCGTCTCGGACAAGTGGCGCGCTGTGACGGGACTTGCGGTCAGTCAGGGCTACGGCATGACCGAAGTCACCGCGGCGGCAACCATGGACCCATTGCCGGCCCACGAATTCACCGACAGTGTTGGCATGCCCATTCCGAATACGGAGATCGCAATTCTCGACGAATCCGGTCAGGCACTATCGCCCGGGCAGCCCGGCGAGGTCGCAATTCGCGGCCCGCAAGTGATGGCAGGGTACTGGCAGCGTCCCGAGGAGACCGCAAAGGTCATGACGCCGGACGGCTTCCTGAAGTCCGGGGACATCGGGATCATGGACGAGCGTGGCAGGTTGCGCATCGTAGACCGCAAGAAGGACATGATCATCGTGTCGGGCTTCAACGTGTATCCGACGGAGATCGAGCAGGTTGTCGCCATGAACCCGAAAGTGCTCGAGTGTGCGGCCATCGGGGTGCCGGATGAGCGCTCCGGGGAAGCGGTGAAGCTCTTCGTCGTTCGCAAGGATCAGTCGCTGACCGAACAGGAGCTGCTCGCGTACTGCCGGGAGCAGTTGACCGGTTACAAGAACCCGCGACATGTGGAATTCCGGGACTCGCTGCCGAAGTCGCCGGTCGGCAAGGTTCTGCGACGGGAACTGCGCCCTGACTAGGGCAGACACGCCAGGACAAGAACGGCGCCTGCGGTTCCGGATGGAGGCGTCAGCGCTTGGCGAGCCGTGCGACCGGGATCAGCACTTCGTTGCGGCGCAGGAACCAGGGCGTGAAAGGAGGATTGTAGCGGGCGAGGGTCGCGTCGCCGCGCGCGACCAGGCCGCGGGCCTTGATCCGCTCGCGAAGCAGCGCTTCGTTTTGCCGATAGTTGGCGACTGTCCAGCGACCCGAGTAGCGCCAGCAGGCGATGACCTGGGCCGGCGCCTCGCGAATCTGGATGGTGGGGTCCAGCGGCTTAGGTGCTGTTGCGAGCGTGTAGGTGGACGGCAGCGTGAAGGCGACCAGAAAAGCGCGACCGTCGGCGACCTGCGAGACCGGTGCCGTCATCGCGATCTTCTCGCCGCGTGACTGGGTCACGGGTGCGGTCATGGCGATCTTCTGCTGCGCGACGTTCTTGCCGCCGATGTAGCGGAACAGGCGTTGGAAGGCGATGCTGCCGGCGTCCTCGAAGTCGGCTTCGACCCGGGTCTCGGCGACGACATAAGGTGCGTACTCGCGCAGCTCGAAGCTGCCGTCCTTTTCGAGCACCTGAAAGCCTGGTTCCTCGATGGCCATGGCGGTTGAAATCGTTAGCACGGCAACGGTAGCCACGAACGACGCGGCCCTCAGCGCGTGCACGATAGCGTCTCCTGGGTTGAAGCGGATGCGGCGCCGCAATGCAGTGTACGCCGCCATCGGTCGGGGCGGGGGATGGGGGGAGCTGAGCCAGATCGCGAAGCCGTAGCCGTCGCAGGTGGCGACTGCTTTCGACAGGAGCGGTCTTCGTGGACGCGAACTGGACGTGTGGCGCTGCACTATTCCTTATGTTCGGCAACTGGTCTTGAGTTGAAAATACAAAAAGTGGAGGACGCAAGCGGGTAATAGCTGCTGACCAGGAGGCTACATGCGAAATTGGGCATTGATGGCCGGACTTGGGTTCGCACTGGTACCCGGATTGATCGCCGCGAAAGTTCCATCGCCGGAGGTCTCGCTCGAGAAGGCCCTCTCGATGCCGGCGGCAGAACTCGCCGCGACCTGCAATCGAGCCACGGTCGCCAGCAAATACGTCGAGCTTGCCCGCGCGGGTGGAACCGTCAACATCGGCGGTCGACGCGTGACGGCGCGCAACGCGGACGCCGTTGCCGCGGAAATGGAAGCACAACTTGAGGTGTGTCGGGCGGCGGTCGAAAAGCGCGGCGTGGCAGACATCGCCGGGGCTTGGGCGGGCAATGCAACTGGGTGCGAGCGGGCTGGCTCCATGCTGGCGCAGGCGGCGGGCGAGCCGGGAACGACCGTCCGGTTCGAGCAGAACGGCACTGAGATTGCGATGACGCTGTCCGGCAAAACCAAGGACGGGCAGGAATACTCGTTTCCCGCGCCAGGGACCATCGTGGACCATTACATTGCGGTCCGGGATCCGATCAACTCCGATTACATCCTGCAGGGCGAAGCGACCGAAGTGTCCATCGTTCTACGTCCCGATACACAGGCGATCCTCGCTGCATGGCCGGCGTGGGCGAGTCCCCCGCAGCCTGCAGACCTCTCAAGTTGCGTGATATCGCTGCATCGGTAGTCGGATCCGAGAGGCGTGGTCGTCGAGCCGGAGCCTTACCGAGATCCCTACGAAGGCATGTCGTCTGCCACGTCTGCGTTCGACGATCCGTCGGGCGTGCTGCCGGGTGCGCAGGTCGAGTAACCGGGGCGCACTGCCTCCGATGAGATCGGGGAAGCAGTTCAAAAGAATGCAAGCAGGTATCACAGCGATAGTCCCGCCCTGGATGCGCGAATATCCGCACTGGGTTGCGGCGATCGGTTGAATCCGCAGTCGGGAATGGTCACTTGACGCCGTGCATCAGGCGCTGGATCAATGGTGCGATCAGGAACAGCACGGCGCCAGAGCCGACCAGGGCCCAGAACCCGAAGGTATAGCCCGACAGCGCCGAGGCCGTGGTCATGCCGGTCTCGCCGCTGACCACGCTGGCGAAGATGCCAGAGAGATTGTTGCCGATGCCGGTGGAGAGGAACCAACCGCCCATGCCAAGGCCGACCAGGCGTACCGGGGCCAGCTTGGTCACCATCGAAAGGCCGATCGGCGACAGGCAGAGCTCGCCGACCACTTGAATGATGTAGGTGGCGAGCAGGGTCCAGAACGGGATCTTGCCGTCGTCGCTTACCAGATTCGACAGAGCGAACATCAACAACAGGAAAGCCAGCCCATTGAACAGCAGGCCGAGGCCGAACTTGCGAGGAATGGAGGGATTCACGTTGCGCTTCGCCATCAATACCCAGACCCAGGCGGCGACAGGCGCGAGTACGATGACAGCGAGCGCCGATACTGACTGAAACCAGGCGGTTGGAAAAACGAAGCCTCCCAGGACCCGGTTGACGATCTGGTCTGCGAGGAACGTGAACGAGTTGCCGGCCTGTTCGTAGAACATCCAGAACAGGATGTTGAAGGCGAAGATGATCAGCATCGCAATGGTCCTGTCGCGGGCTACTGCGCCAGTGCGAATGCCCTCGATCATCAGCATCGCGGCGAGACCGACGAACAACGCGGTCAGCACGTACTGCAGCGTCTCTGCGCCGAGCGCAAGCAGCGAGTAGACCAGCGGGATCACGCACAGCGCGCCGATCGCCACGTAGGCCACCCGTTCGCGGCCCGGCGCGTCCGCCGGCGGCCTGCCGATGTCCTGCAGCTGGCGCCGACCGAAATAGAACCACACCAGGCTGACCAGCATGCCGATGCCTGACGCGCCGAATACGTACTGGTAGGCGGGCGCGGCGTCGGTGCCAAACAGCGAACTCGCCAGCCAGCCGGTGATGATCGGCGCGATGAACGCGCCCATGTTGATGCCCATGTAGAAAATCGTGAAGCCCGAGTCGCGGCGCTCATCGGTTATCGAGTAGAGCTTGCCCACCATGGTCGAGATGTTCGGCTTGAACAAGCCGTTGCCGACGATGATCGTAGCGAGACCGAACTTGAACAGCATCGGGTCCGGCAACATGATCGTGAACAGGCCGGTTGCCATGAACACAGCCCCGATCAGGATCGAGCGCTGGTAGCCGATGATCTTGTCGGCGATGTAGCCACCGAAGATCGCACCGGCATATACCAGCGCGAGATAGGAGCCGTAGGTGAGGTTGGCGTCGGCCTGGCCGGACTGATTACCACCGTAGAACTGCGCCACGATGTAGAGCACCAGGGCCCAGCGGATGCCGTAGAACGCGAAGCGCTCCCAGAATTCCGACATGAACAACATCCAGAGCGGGCCGGGGTGGCCCATGATCTGCTTGAACTCGGGGATCGGGGCCCGCTCTAGCGCATTCGTTGCTCCGCTCATGCGGTGTCTCCCGGTGGCGTTGGAAAGAGTCCGCTTGATGTAACTGCCGGGCGCGCCTGTGTCAAAGCCAATTGCAGGGCAGCGTCAGTAATTGCGTCCGACCGAGCCGGCGTCCGACGAGCGGACATCCGCGAGGGAGCAAGAGCGACCAGGATCCGCCAGTCGACAGGGACAGCCTCACCCTGTACCAACAGTCGCGAAGTAGTGCATTCGCGAAAGTTCGTCGGAAACCCGATTGGGATTCGGCTGGAACAATTCCAGCAGCAGGTTATCCGGCCCCTGCACCATGGCATACGACGCTTCGGGGACCTGGCGAATATCGGTCACGGAAATGCCGGCTGCCTTCAATCGGCGCACGACTTCGGGCAGTTCATCGGTCTCCAGCCCGAGATGGTGGACGGTCCCCGGTCCCGGATGGCGTGGAGGCTGCGCGTAAAGGTGCAGCCGCCCTTGCCCAACTCGCAGGAATACGTTCCGGGCTCCGGCGAAGTCCCCGTCGAAGACGACCTCGGCACCGAAATGGTCGCGCCAGAAGCCGATCGTGACATCGATGTCCGATGCCATGAGATGTGTGTGATGCAGACTGATCATCGTGCCCTCGGCTCGTCGTAGACCCAGCCAGCGCTGCCTTGAACGGACGGTCAGGCCCTGGACGTACAATACCGCTGACTTTGCCTTCCTGGCAGGTGCGGTTGCGAGGGACTTCGCCCATGCTCGACTACGACTACCTGGTCATAGGTTCCGGCTTCGGCGGTTCCGCGTCCGCCCTGCGGCTTGCGGAGAAGGGCTGGAACGTCGCCGTGGTCGAGCAGGGCCGACGCATCGGAAGAGCGGAAATCAAGGCCGGCAAGGACAGCGTGTTCAAGCTGATGTGGATGCCGGCCGTCCGCCTGCGCGGATATCTGGCGCAGCACGTCTTCCGCCACGTCTCCATCGTCGGTGGCGTGGGCGTGGGCGGCGGCAGCATCGTCTGGGCCGCCGTCATGCTGGAACCCAAGGCGGCGTTCTACGACGACCCCCGGCTCGAGGCGCTCGGCCTGGATCTCAAGGCCGAACTGGCTCCGCACCTGGCCGAGGCCGGGCGCATGCTGGGCGTGACGATCAACCCGCGCCAGACGCAGCAGGATCACTTCCTGCGCCGGACGGCCGAGCGCATGGGAGCCGCACATACCTTCGGTCCAGTGCCGAGCGCAATCCATTTTGGCCAGCCCGGCGTGAACTCACCCGATCCATACTTTGGTGGCGACGGGCCGGCGCGCGAAGGCTGCATCTTCTGTGGCGGCTGCATGACCGGCTGTCCGACCGGCGCCAAGAACAGCCTGGACCAGAACTATCTGTACCTCGCCGAAAAGCGTGGCGTCCGGGTGTTGCCGGAACGAAAGGCCGACCGCATCGAGGCACTCCCGGGCGGCGGCGGCTATCGCGTTACGCTGGTCGACGCCATCGGCGGCCGCACGCTGCAGACCCTGACCGCGCAGAACGTGGTGCTTTCCGCCGGAGTCGTCGGCACGATCGAACTTCTCTACAGGAACCGTGACCTCTACGGAACCTTGCCGAACGTATCACCGACGCTCGGCCAGGTGGTGCGTACCAATTCGGAAGCCATCACCGCCGTCCTTCATCCCGATCGGACAGGACATGACGGACGGCACCGGCATCTCCACGGACTTTCATCCGGACGAATTCACCCACGCCACGCAGAACCGTTTCGACCGCGGCTACCGCTTCATGCGGTTCTATATGGGGCCGATCATGGACGACCCGATGCCCTGGCGACGCGCACTCAGGACGCTGGTGGCCGTCATCTGCTCGCCGCGGTTGATGATCTCCAACCTGTTTGCCCGCGAATGGGAAAAACGCATCACGGCTTTCACCATCATGCAGGACCGAGACAATCACATCCGGTTGCGGTATCGGCGTGGGTCATGGTGGCCCTTTGGAAAACCGAGACTCGTCAGCGAGTCCAGTCCCGGGCACGAGGCGCCGAGCTACCTGCCTGTCGCCAACCGGCTCACGCGCGAGTTCGCGGCGGTCAGCGGTGGCGTGCCGATGAATCTGCTGCTCGAGTCCATCGGCGGCATGTCGTCCACCGCGCACATTCTCTGCGGGTGTCCGATGGGGCGGTCGGCGCAGGACGGCGTCATCGACACGCGCCACGAAGTGCACGGGCACCCCGGCCTGTTCGTCGTCGACGGTGCCAGCATCCCCGGCAACATCGGCGTCAACCCCAGCCTGACCATCACTGCCATGGCTGAACGTTTCGCGGCCCTGCAACCGGCTCGCGCCCCGGTCAGGGATTGAAGAATCGATCGGTGTCGCGGCGAGCCTGTCGGCCTTCGGGAGGCGGGAACCACCCCCCGGGGCGAGTCAGGTAACTGTCGCAGCGAGCATGTCGGTCTTCGCGAGCCGGGACAGTTACCTGACTCGCCGCCGGAAGGTCAACTCTCGAACTCGAATCGCATCGACAGATCAACCGCTCGCACGTGCTTGGTGAGCGAGCCGACGGAGATGAAGTCCACGCCGGTCTCGGCGATGGTGCGCACGGTCTCCAGCGTCACGCTGCCCGAGGCCTCGAGCTTGATCGGTCCCCGTGGATGCGAGCGGTTCATGGCGACCGCCGCGCGCATGTCGTCGAGACTGAACTCGTCGAGCAGGGCCATGTCCGCCCCGGCGGCCAGCGCCTGGTGGAGCTCGTCCAGCGTCTCGACTTCGACTTCCACCGGCACGGCGGCGCCCTGCGACCTGGCCGCGGTGACGGCCGCGGCGATCGAGCCCGCAGCCATGATGTGGTTCTCCTTGACGAGGACGCCGTCGTAGAGGCCTAAGCGGTGATTGCTGCCGCCTCCGCAGCGCACGGCGTACTTCTGCGCAAGCCTGAGTCCGGGAATCGTCTTGCGGGTGTCGAGCACGCGGCAGGGGAGCCCGGCCAGGCGTTCCGCGTAGCGTCGGGCCACGGTCGCGGTCGCGGACAGCGTCTGCAGGAAATTGAGCGCGGTCCGCTCGCCCGTGAGCAGCGACCTCGCAGGCCCCTCGAGCCTGCAGAGCAGCTGATCCGGTATGACGGCCGATCCTTCGGCCGCGTCCCAATCAACGCGCACGGACGGATCGAGCTGCCGGAACACCTCGTCGAACCACGGCTGGCCGCAGAGCACCGCTGCCTCGCGGGTGATCACCGTGGCCCGGCCGGTGCGCCCGGCGGGGACGAGCGCGGCGGTCAGGTCACCTGTGCCGACGTCTTCGGCAAGCGCGCGGGCGACCTGTTCGGCAAGGTCCGGGGGCGGTGCCGCCGCCGGCGCTTCAGTCATCGCTCCCTCCAGCCGGGCCGCGCCTCAGAACGGCAGGCCGTGCGTCGCCGATCCCATGCAGAGCAGCATCGGGATCGAGAGCACGAAGTTCGTGCGCGAGGCGTACAGCGCGGTCTTGCGGGCCTTGGCCTTTTCCTCGTCCGTCGCCGGCACTAGGCCGAGCACCTTCTTCTGGTTCGGCCAGATCAGGACCCAGACGTTGAACAGCATGATGGTGCCGAACCAGGCGCCGATGCCGATGATGAGCTGGTAGTAGTTCACCGAATCGCCGCCCATTCCGAGCATGAAGGCGCCGGGGAAGTTCCCGGCCCGCATCAGGTACCACGCGCCGGTGAGCCAGGTCGCGAGCGCCGCCCAGCGGAACCAGAGGAGCGCGCGCGGCGCGACGTACTTCGAGATGCCTGCGCCGCCCGGGCCGCCCTTGTCGGCCGCCGCGGCCGCAAGCGCCGGGACCTGCACCACGTTGAAGTACCAGAGGAGGCCGATCCACATCACGCCGGAGAGGATGTGGAACCAGCGCGCGAGGCCAAGCTCCATGAATCCCGTCGGCGCGATCAGCAAGGCGATGACGAGCGCGACGACGAATCCGGTCGTAATGGCGCCGCGAACCGAGTTCAAGGGGTTCATGAAAACTCCTCCAGAAGTAAAAAGTCGTTTTGCGACAGTAGGTTAGCGCGATATAGCGCCGCCCGCAAAGAGTTTGAAGAATAGGTTACGCATCCGCATAATTCAACGCCTCTTGCGCCCCGCCCGGAGTTCGCGTGATCGATTCGGCCGGTCCGGCCTCGCCCTGCATCAATGTCTGCGCCCTCGACGCCGTGCAGCGATGCACGGGTTGTGGCCGGACGCTCGGGGAGATTGCGGGCTGGGGCGGCATGAGTGCGTCGGACAGGTGGGCCGTGATTGCACGGCTCGAAGCAGCGCGCGCCGCCGAGGCGCGGGCGATGACGGCCGCAGGCGCGGCCGCGAGGTGAAAGAAGAGTGGACGTCATCCAGAGAATCCAGGAACAGCTCAAGTCGAACCCGGTCGTGCTCTACATGAAGGGTACGCCGGACTTTCCGCAGTGCGGCTTCTCGGCATCCGCAGTGCGGACGCTCGAGGCCTGCGGCGCGAAGTTCGCGCACGTCAACATCTTCGAGGACCCCGAACTGCGGGAGGCGCTGAAGCGCTACTCGAACTGGCCGACCTACCCGCAGCTCTACGTCAGCGGCGAACTGCTCGGTGGCTCGGACATCCTGAACGAGATGTACCAGAAGGGCGAACTGCAGTCGCTGCTCGACGAGGCGGGCGCCACCAGCAAGGCCTGACGAATCAGGAAATAGGGGACATTCCCCTATTTTCGAAAATAGGGGAATGTCCCCTATTTCCCCTGTTTCGCTACTCGATCGGCGGTATCTCGCCCGCGTCCGGCGCCGACAGTTCCGGCGCTCGTTCGAGCGTTTCCTCGTACATGAACCGGAAGCGGTTGCAGATCGTGCAGAAGAGCGCGGCGGTGCGCTCCGCGTCGTAGATCGCCGAGTGCGCCGAATCCGCGTGCCAGTCGAGCCCGGCCGCCGCCACCGCGCGAGAGAGCACGGTCTGGCCGAGCGCCACCCCACCCAGCGTCGCCGTGTCGAAGCTCGAAAACGGGTGGAAGGGATTGCGCTTGATGTCCGCGCGCACCACCGCGGCGTTCAGGAACCCGAGGTCGAAGGACGCGTTGTGGCCCACCAGCACTGCGCGCGTGCAGCCCGTGTCCCGTACCGCCTTGCGGATCTCGCGGAAGAGCTGTGTCAGCGCTTCCTTCTCCGGCATCGCGGGCCGGAGCGGGTGGTGCGGGTCGATACGGTTCACGGCGAGCGACGCGGGATCGATGCGCGACCCGTGGAAGGGCTGGACGTGGTAGCGGAAATTCGGGCCCGGCCTCAATTCCCCGAACGGCGTCATCTCGATGACGACCGCGGCGATCTCGAGCAGGGCGTCGGTGTTGGCGTTGAAGCCACCCGTTTCGACGTCCAGCGCGACCGGGAGGAAGCCGCGGAAACGCTGGGCGATCCCGAGTTCCTCGCGTTCACCGCTCACGCGGACACCAGCCGCCACGCAACCTCGGCGCCGCCCCGCAGCGGCACGAGTTCATCGCCTCCGAAGGGGTAGCGGTCCGGCACCGTCCAGGGTTCGCGCCTGAGCGCGATGCGTCCCTCGTTGCGCGGCAGTCCGTAGAAATCTGCGCCGCGCTCCGACGCGAAAGCCTCCAGGCGATCGAGGCGACCGGCCTGCTCGAAGGCCTCGGCGTAGAGCTCGATGGCCGCGTGCGCGGAGAAGATGCCGGCGCAGCCGCAGGGCGCCTCCTTCGTGTGCCGGGCGTGCGGTGCGCTGTCGGTGCCGAGGAAGAACCGCGGGTCGTCGCTGGCGGCCGCCGCGAGCAGGGCCTCGCGGTCACGCTCGCGCTTCAGCACGGGCAGGCAGTAGTGGTGCGGCCGCATGCCGCCCTCGAAGATCGCGTTGCGGTTCATGAGCAGGTGCTGCGGAGTGATCGTCGCGGCGACGCCCGCGCGCGCCCCGCGCACGAATTCAGCCGCGGCGGCGCTCGTGATGTGCTCGAACACGAGCTTGAGGCCTGGCACGCGCTCCACGATGCGGGACAGCACCCTGTCGATGAACGCGTGCTCGCGGTCGAACACGTCCACGGCCGGGTCCGTCACCTCGCCGTGCACCTGCAGCACGAGTCCGTGCTCGGCCATCGCCTCGAGCGCGGGCCAGGTGTTCTCGATCGAGGTCACGCCGGCGTCGGAATGCGTCGTGGCCCCGGCGGGGTAGAGCTTGGCGCCGACGACGTATCCGCTTGCCTTCGCGCGCTCGATTTCGGCGGGCGGCGTGCGGTCGGTCAGGTACAGCGTCATGAGCGGCTCGAAGCCGGGGCCGGCCGGCAGTTCGGCGAGGATGCGCGCCCGGTACTCGCCGAGCGCCTGCGTCGTGGTCATCGGCGGCTTCAGGTTCGGCATCACCAGCGCGCGGGCGAACCGCGCCGCGGTGAACGGCAGCACGGCCGCCATGTGGGCGCCGTCGCGCAGGTGCAGGTGCCAGTCGTCGGGCCGGCGCAGCGTGAGCGTGGTCACTTCCGATCCGCGAGCCGCGACAGGAAGGCATCGTCGCCGAGCAGCGTCGATGCGTAGCGAACGCCGAAGCCCGTGAACTCGGTCGGCACGTGGGCGAGGCCGCCCTTGCGCTCGGCGGAGGAAAGATCCACGTGCACCCAGGGCACACCCTTCTCGACGAAGTGCCCGAGGAAGCGCGCCGCCAGGATGTGGTCGCCCTTCGATTCCACGCTGCACTGCATCAGGTCGGCGACGGTGCTTTCGATCTCCGCGTCGAAGTCCGCGTCCATGGGGAAGCACCACACGCGCTCGCCGCTCGCGCGGCCTGCGGCCTGCAGCGGTTCGTGCAGGTCGGGGCGGTTGGTGAATGTGCCGCTGTAGCGCTCGGTGAGCGCGTTCACGCAGGCACCGGTCAGCGTCGCGAAATCCATGAGCAGCCGAGGCCGCGCGCGGGAGGCGAGCACCAGCGTGTCGGCCAGCACCATGCGGCCCTCGGCGTCGCTGTGAACGACCTGGATCGTGACGCCGTTCGCCGCGCGCACGATTTCCTGCGGGCGGTAGGCACGCGGGCCGATCTCGTTCTCGGTGAGCGCGAGCCAGCAATCGACGTCGAGGCGTGCACCGGTGCGCGAGCAGGCGAGCAGGGTGCCCACGGCGACCGCGCTGCCCTGCATGTCGCCGTGCATGAGGTACATGCTCTTGTGCGACTTCACGTTGATGCCGCCGGTATCGAAGCAGATGCCCTTGCCAACGAGCCCGATCCGCGGATGCGGGCCGCGTCCCGGGCCGCGGTAACGCAGTCGAACGATGCCGGCGCCGCGATGGGCGTTGGCGCGCGAGACGGAGAGAAACGCGCCCGCGCCGAGGCGCGCAAGCGCCCGTTCGTCGTAGAAGCGGAACGACCAGCCCTCACGGCGCGCGAGGTCCCGCAGTGCGCGGCGATACGCGAGGCAGTCGAGCTCGTTGGGCGGCAACGTCGCCAGCCAGCGTGCGAGGTGGTTGCCGTCGGCCGTGGCGCGACACGCGACGAAGTCCCGCGTCTTTGCGCCGAACACCTCGACGACGCGCAGGTCGCAGGGCGGCGTCGCCTTCGACTTGCGCTGCGGCATGGGAGCTGCGGCCGCGAGCAGGGCGCTTGCGAGTGCCTCGCGCCAGGCCATGGACTCCGCGCCCTGGAATCCCGCGACGTGGCACTGGACCCTCGCCACGCCGCGCTCGAGGAGCTTGTGCGCGAGCTTGCCCGCGAGTTCGAGCCGCTCGAACGCCGAAGCGCCGGGCTTGGCGAAACCGACCACGGCGAGCGTGTTGCGGGCGTTCGGCAGCCGCGCCGACAACACCTGCAGGAGTGGGTCCTTCTTCGCCGCGCGGTAGAACCGCAGCCAAAGCTCGGGATGGGGCAGGCGGGCGAGCGCCCCCTCGGCTTTGCCCGCCTCGAGCAGGAAGACGGCGCCGTCTGCCTTCGCGACCGTGGATGCGCTGGCTGCGCCCGCGCGGCCGCGGACGTCGACGTTGAGCTCGGGAGGGAGTAGATGTGCCAAGTGCCTGCCTTGACCCTGTGGGGACCTGCGCAGATCATTGCGCGTCGGCATGCTAGCAGGGCGTGCCGCGCAAATCATTATTGCGGGCGCCCACCATGTTCGAAGCCTCGAAGTTCGAAGACTCCGATCCTGCCGAGACGCGCGAGTGGCTGGAGTCCATGGATTCCGTGCTGCGCGTCCACGGCGCGGAGCGCGCGCACTACCTGCTCGAGCGGGTCATCGACTACGCGCGCCGCTCGGGCGCCCACCTGCCCTTCAAGCCGAACACCGCCTACGTCAACACGATTGCCGCTGCACAGGAGGCTGAGTACCCGGGCGAGCGGGCCCTCGAGCGGCGCATAGAGGCCTATATCCGCTGGAATGCGATGGCGATGGTCGTGCAGGCCAATCGCGAGAGCTCTGAGTACGGTGGCCACATCGCGACCTACGCCTCCGCCGCGACGCTGTACGAGGTGGGCTTCAACCACTTCTGGCGCGCGCCTGACGACGACCACCCGGGCGACATGGTGTTCATCCAGGGCCACTCCGCGCCCGGGATCTACGCGCGCGCGTACCTGGAGGGCCGGCTCACCGAAGACCAGCTCCGGCACTTCCGCGAGGAAGTCGGCGGGAAGGGGCTGTCGTCCTATCCCCACCCGTGGCTGATGCCGGACTTCTGGCAGTTCCCGACGGTGTCGATGGGCCTGGGCCCGATGATGGCCATCTACCAGGCGCGCTTCCAGCGCTACCTCGAGCACCGCGGCATCGTGCCCGCGGGCGATCGCCGCGTGTGGTGCTTCCTCGGCGACGGGGAGATGGACGAGCCCGAGTCTCTCGGCGCAATCACGATGCCGGTGCGCGAGAAGCTCGACAACCTGGTATTCGTCGTCAACTGCAACCTGCAGCGGCTCGACGGACCCGTGCGCGGCAACGGCAAGATCATCCAGGAGCTCGAGGCGGCGTTCCTCGGCGCCGGGTGGAACGTCCTCAAGGTGATCTGGGGCTCGCGCTGGGACCCGCTGCTCGCGCGGGACACGCGCGGGCTGCTGCGGCGCCTGATGATGGAGTGCGTGGACGGCGAGTACCAGAACTTCAAGGCCAAGGACGGCGCGTACACGCGTGAGCACTTCTTCGGCAAGTATCCCGAGCTCAAGGAAATGGTCGCCAACATGTCGGACGACGACATCTGGCGCCTGAACCGCGGCGGCCACGACCCGCGCAAGGTCTACAGCGCCTACGCGTCCGCGGTCGCGCACAGGGGCCAGCCCACGGTGATCCTCGCCAAGACCGTCAAGGGCTACGGCATGGGCCGCGCCGGCGAGGGGCAGAACATCACGCACCAGCAGAAGAAGCTCGACGACGAGGCGCTCAAGGCGTTTCGTGACCGCTTCAACATCCCGGTGTCCGACGAGGACATCGCGAAAGTTCCCTACTATCGTCCGGCGGAGGGCAGCGAGGAGCTCAAGTACCTGCGCGAGCGCAGGCAGGCGCTGGGAGGATTCCTGCCGCAGCGCCGGACCAGGGTGCCGAAGCTCGCGGTGCCCGCACTCGCAACGTTTGCGCCGCTGCTCGAATCTTCCGGCGAGCGCGAGATTTCGACCACGATGGCGCTGGTACGTATCCTGTCCATGCTCCTGAAGGACCGGGGGCTCGGGCAGCACGTCGTGCCGATCGTGCCCGACGAGGCGCGCACCTTCGGCATGGAGGGCATGTTCAGGCAGATCGGCATCTACTCCTCGATGGGGCAGCTCTACACGCCGCAGGATTCCGACCAGCTCCTCTACTACCGCGAGGACATGAAGGGCCAGATCCTCGAGGAGGGCATCAACGAGGGCGGCGCGATGTGCAGCTGGATCGCCGCCGGCACGTCCTACGCCAATCACGGCGTCGCGATGGTGCCCTTCTACATCTACTACTCGATGTTCGGCTTCCAGCGCGTGGGCGACTTCGCCTGGGCCGCGGGCGACATGCAGGCGCGCGGCTTCCTCATCGGCGGCACGGCGGGACGCACGACGCTCGCGGGCGAGGGGCTGCAGCACCAGGACGGGCACAGCCAACTGGTAGCCACGACGATCCCGAACTGCGTCGCCTACGATCCGGCTACGCCTACGAGCTGGCGGTGATCGTGCAGGACGGCCTGCGGCGCATGTACGAGAGCAGGAAAACGTCTTCTACTACATCACCTGCATGAACGAGAACTACGTGCAGCCGGCGCTGCCCGCGGGATCGGAGCAGGGCATCCTCCAGGGCATGTACCTCCTGCGGTCCGGCGGCAGCGGCAAGGTGCGCGTGAACCTGCTCGGCTCGGGCACGATCCTGCGCGAGGTGCTGGCCGCGGCCGAGATCCTGGAAGGCGAGTTCGGCGTGCCGGCCGACGTCTTCAGCGTCACCAGCTTCTGCGAGTTGCGGCGCGAGGCACTCGATGCGGAGCGCTGGAACCTGCTGCACCCCGACAGCCCGCCGCGCGTGCCCTACGTGCGGACCTGCCTCGGCGGGCAGACGGGCCGTTCGTCGCCGCGACCGACTACATGCGCACGGTGCCGGACCAGATCCGGCAGTGGGTGCCCGGCCGTTACCACGTGCTCGGCACCGACGGCTACGGACGCAGCGACTCGCGCGCAGCGCTGCGCGACTTCTTCGAGGTCGATCGCCGCTACATCGTGGTCGCGGCGCTCAAGGCGCTGGCCGACGACGGCAGCCTCGACGCGGCGACGGTGCGAGCGGCGATCGAGCGCTTCGGCATCGATCCCGAACGGCCGAATCCGGTGACGGTGTAGGCGGGGCGGCATGGCGGCACAGCTCGATGGAAGTCCGGGTTCCAGACATCGGCGACTACAAGGACGTCGAGGTCATCGAGGTCGCGGTGCAGCGCCGGCGAGTCCGTCGCGATCGACGCAACCCTCATTACGCTCGAGACCGAGAAGGCCACGATGGACGTGCCTTCGACCGCGGCCGGCGTGGTGCGTCGAGGTCGAGGTGCAGCGCGGCGGACCGTGTGTCGCAGGGCGACCTGATCGCCGTGGTGGAGGCCGACGAGGCGGCGTCGGTGCCCAGTCGCGTCTCGACAAGAGCCGGCCACGCCGCGCTCCGCGCCCGGCCGAAGCGCCTCGCAGCGTCACCGCCGCGCGCCAGTGGCTCGCCGCCGCGCACGGCAGCTTGCCGGCCGATCACGAGTCGCCTTCGCACGCCCACGCAGCCCGTCGATCCGTCAAGCTTCGCGCGCGAGCTGGGCGTGGACCTGGCCGGGTGGCGGGTACGGGCGCGAAGGGCCGCATCACGGAGCAGGACGTCAAGGCGCACGTGAAGCGCCTGCTCGCGACACCGGCGTCGGCGCCAGCTTCCGCGCTGCCGCGCGTGCCCGAGGTGGATTTCGCGGCCTTCGGGCCCGTGGAGCGTCAAGCCGCTGTCGCGGATCCAGAAGATCGCCGGGCCGCGCCTGCACGCGAGCTGGGTCAACATCCCGCATGTCACGCAGTTCGACGAGGCCGACATCACCGAGATGGAGGCGACCCGCGCACGCACTGAAGGACGAAGCCGCGGAGCGCGGCATCAAGCTCACGCCGCTCGCCTTCATCATCCGGGCCTGCGTCCAGGCACTGCAGGCGTTTCCGCGCTTCTACGCGTCGCTGGACCGGCCGGCCGGCGAACTCGTGTTCACAGCAAGTACGTGCACATTGGTTTTGCAGCCGACACGCCCAGGGACTCGTCGTGCCCGTCATCCGCGATGCCGACCGAAGGACGTCTTCGAGCTGGCGCGCGAACTGGCGCGCTGAGCGAGAAGGCGCGCGCGGGGAAGCTCGCGGCCGCGGAGATGCAGGGCGGGTGCTTCACCGTCTCGAGCCTCGGCGGCATCGGTGGCACCGCGTTCACGCCGATCATCAACGCTCCCGAGGTGGCCATCCTCGGCGTGTCGAAGCGCGAGCCAGCGGCCCGTGTACCAGGACGGCGCGTTCGTGCCGCGGCTGATGCTGCCGCTGTCGCTGTCCTACGATCATCGCGTGATCGACGGTGCCACGCGGCGCGCGATTCACGAGTTTCCTCGGCCAGCCGCTGGCCGACGTGCAGGGACTGCTGGGAGCCGGCTCCTGAGGGGGCGAAAGGAGTGAGCGCTTGAGCGACACGATGGGATCGGCAATGGGCGGGCGGGTCGTGACGGTGCCCGACCTCGGGGACTTCAAGGACGTCGAGGTCATCGAGGTCCTCGTGTCAGCCCGGAGACCGGGTCGAGCGCGAGACGCCGCTCGTCACGCTCGAGAGCGACAAGGCGACCATGGACGTGCCGTCGCCCGCGGCGGGCGTCGTGGAGAGCGTGCTGGTCAAGGCCGGTGACAGGGTCAGCAAGGGCTCGGCCGATCGCCACGCTCGAGTCGATGCGCGATCACGCCCTGGACGAGACTGCGCCGCGCGCGGTGCTGCGCGCCGCGGAGCCCTACGGCGGCGAGCCGTACCTGGATACGGTGCCCGTGAAGCCGATGGCGGCAGGGCGCAGTATCGCGCCGGAGCAGGCGCTGCGTCGCAGCCGGACCGGCGGCGACGCCGTCCGGAGTTCCGGGCCCGCATTCGTACGACTTCGACCTCGCTGGTGCTCGGCGCCGGGCCCGGGCGGTTATACGGCCGCCTTCCGCGCCGCGGATCTCGGCCTCAAGGTCGCGCTCGTCGAGCGCTGGCCGACGCTCGGCGGCGTGTGCCTCAACGTGGGCTGCATTCCGTCGAAGGCCCTGCTGCACGCGGCCAGGGTCATCGAGGAGGCGCGCGACGATGGCGCGACCACGGCATCCGCTTCGGCGAGCCGCAGGTGGACGTGGCCAGGCTCCGCGAGTGGAAGGACCAGTCGTCGCGCGCCTCACCGGCGGGCTCGAGGCGCTGGCCAGGCAGCGCAAGGTCACGGTGGTCCGCGGCACCGGCGACGTTCCCGTCGCCGCATCATCTTGCGGTCGACGACGGCGAGCAGCGGGCAGCGCGTGATCGCTTTCAGCCCAGTGCATCATCGCCGCGGGTTCGGAGTCGGTGCGCCTGCCGGGGCTGCCCGACGACCCGCGCATCATCGATTCGACGGGCGCGCTCGAACTCGAGCCTCCCCAAGACGCATGCTGGTCATCGGCGGCGGCATCATCGGCCTCGAGATGGCGACGGTCTACGCCGCGCTCGGGGTGAAGGTCAGCGTGGTCGAGACTGACCGACGGCCTGATGCCGGGCTGCGACCCCGACCTGGTGCGGCCGCTGGAGAAGCGCATCGCGAACGCTACGACGCAGATCCTGCTGCGCACGCAGGTGCGCAGTCGTCGAGCCCGCGACCGACGGCCTGCGCGTGACCTTCGAGGGCAGGAGCGCCCGCGCCCGAGGTCTACGACTAGGTGCTGGTGGCCGTCGGCCGCTCGCCGAACGGCAAGCGCATCGGCGCCGAGAACGCGGGTGTGCAGGTGGACGAGCGGGGCTTCATCCCCGTGGACAGGCAGATGCGCACCAACGTGCCGCACATCTTCGCGATCGGCGACATCGTCGGCCAGCCGATGCTCGCGCACAAGGCCACGCACGAGGGCAAGGTGGCGGCCGAGGTGGCGGCGGGCCTGAAGGCCGCTTCGACGCACAGCGTGATTCCGTCCGTCGCCTACACCGACCCCGAGGTCGCCTGGGTGGGCCTGACCGAGACCGACGCGAAGGCGCGGGGCATCGCCTTACGGGAAGGCCGTGTTCCCCTGGGCCGCGAGCGGCCGGTCGCTGGCGCTCAGCCGGGACGAGGGCATCACCAAGCTGCTCTTCGACCCGGAGACCCACCGCGTGATCGGCGCCGGCATCGTCGGCACCAACGCCGGCGACCTGATTGCGGAGGTCGCGCTCGCCATCGAGATGGGTGCCGATGCGGCCGACATCGGGCTCACCATCCATCCGCACCCGACGCTGTCCGAGACGGTCGCGTTGGCGGCCGAGGCCTTCGAAGGCACGCTGACCGACCTGTACCTGCCGAAGCGGAAGCCGTCGCGCGCGAAGCCCGCCTGAACCGGCCGGGGGTACACGCATGCATCCCGGCCTGACGCGCACGCTGCGGTTCCTTGGTCTGCTCGAGAGCCGGGCGCCGCGTCGAGTTGCGCCTGCGCATGCGCGAGCCCCGCGCGTTGCCCGGCGCCGTGATCCTGGGCGCGCAGAAATCCGGCACGAGTTCGCTGCACAACTACCTGACCCAGCATCCCGGCGTGATCGCGCCGCTGCGCAAGGAAGTGCACTACTTCGACCTGAACTACGGGCGGGGCGAAGCCTGGTATCGCGCCCACTTCGGGCGCCAGGGCGAGCCGGGAGTGAACCTCGACAGCAGTCCCTACTACCTGTTTCACCCGGCGGTGCCGCGCCGCATGCACGGACTGCTGCCGGACGCGCGGCTGATCGTGCTGCTGCGCGACCCGGCGCGCCGCGCCTACTCGCATTACTGGCACGAGCGCGACAAGGGCGAAGAGAAGCTGTCGTTCGAAGCCGCGATCGATGCCGAGCCCGAGCGGCTCGGGCGCGTCGCCGAGCTGCTCGCGCGCGGCGAACTCGAGCGCAGCCGCGAGCACCAGCGGCATTCGTACCTCGCGCGTGGCCGCTACGCCGAGCAGCTCGAGCGCTGGTTCGACCTTTATCCGCGCGAGCGCATCCACATTTTGGGCCTCGAGGACTTCGCGAGGGAACCGCTTGCGGGGTTGAACGGCACGCTCGCCTTCCTCGGGCTGCCGCCCGCCGCCTCGGTGAAGCTGGAGGCACGCAACACGCGCCGTTATCCCCCGATGCAGGAAGCGACGATGGCGCGGCTCAGGGCCTATTTCGAGCCGCACAACCGGCGGCTCGAGGCGCTGCTCGGGCGGACGCTCGGGTGGTGAGCGCCGACCCTTACGGGTAGAGCCTGCCCTCGTACCTGAGCCGATCTGCCTCGTGGCGTTGCGCCGGGTACGCGGCGTCCTGTCAACGAACGGCGTGCTGCGCGCCGAATCCCGTCCGCGTCGCGCAATTCACCTTCCGCGAACGCGATGGAGCGTCCACCACGCACGACGCGAGCCTTGGCCAGCAGCGTTCGCCATCCTTCACCCGTCATCAATCGATCACGCTGTGCCGCAATCCGGGCACGGCGTTGGCTCCCGCGTATTCTGGAGGACCCATTCCAGGTACGGCTCGCTGGCGCCGACGATCCCAAGACAACAGATCTCCGGCGTCTCGTACGGATGAAGTTCGGCAATCCTGGTCTTCAGCTCCCGCCAGAGCCCGGCTCGCGTCTTGAACGTAATGCGAGTCTCGCCGGCGCTTTCAAGAGCGCCATTCCAGGAGTAAGTGCTCTCGATGCGTTCCATCTGCGCGCATGCTGCAAGCCTGGATTCGACAACTTCGCGAGCAAGCCTCCTGGCATCTTCCGCTTTCTCCAGGGTCGTGATGACGGCGATGAGTTCCACGTGACGTTTCCTGGCGGCTGATGACAAACGCAACAGGCGTTCGGGCTGATCGATCCCGCCTACCGCGGCACGGGGATCTTCCGCAGTGCTTCGAGGTAGGCGGCCTCGTCCGGCGGCAGCCCGCTGCGCTGGCTGCGCCACAGTGCCTCGCCGAGGCACTCGATCATGCGGTGCTCGGCCTCGTGCGCGGAGCCGAGTCGCCGCGCCAGTGCCGCGTGGATCGCGGCGATGCCGGCCGGCCGGTTGGTCGCGACCTGTTCGCGAATCGCGAGGTGCAGCCCTAAGTGCAGGAACGGGTTCGACTGCCCACCCTCGGGCGCGTAGTCGCGGAGCACCGCATCGCCGTCGGCCTCGAGGATCGGGTGGTACTCGGGATGCTCCTCGACCACGGTTGCGATCTGGTGCTCGAGGGGCTCGAGGGGCGCGCGCTCGCGGAGCTTACGCCACGCGTCCACGTAGCTGCGACGGAGCGAGGAGCGGTCCTGGTCGTGGAAGACGGGCATGGGTCAGCGTTTTCCGCGGCGCTTCGCAGGCAGTTCCTTCTCGTCGTATTCGCAGAGGTCGGCGATCACGCAGTGCGCGCAGTCCGGGTTGCGCGCGGCGCACACGTAGCGCCCGTGCAGAATCAGCCAGTGGTGCGCGTCGCGCATGAATTCCCGGGGAATGACGGCGAGCAGGCCGTCCTCGACGCCGCGCACGTCGTCGGCACGGGCGAGGCCCGTGCGGTTCGCGACGCGGAACACGTGTGTGTCCACCGCGAGCGTGGGCTGCCCGAAGGCGGTGTTGAGGATGACGTTCGCAGTCTTGCGGCCGACGCCGGGCAGCGCCTCGAGCGCCGCGCGGTCGGCGGGCACTTCGCCGCCGTGCCTCTCGAGGAGCGCCCGGCAGGTGGCGACCACGTTCTTCGCCTTGTTCTGCCACAGGCCGATCGACTTCACGTAGGGCGCGATGCCTTCGACGCCAAGCGCGGCGATAGCCCCGGGTGTGTTCGCAACTTGATAGAGCCGGCGGGTCGCGAGGTTCACGCTCTTGTCAGTCGCCTGGGCGGACAGGATCACTGCGACCAGCAGCTCGAAGGGCGTGGTGTATTCGAGCTCGGTCGTGGGGTGAGGATTCTTCGCGCGCAGGCGTTCGAAGATCGCGCGTACCCGGCGGGGCGTCATGCGGCGGGCTCCGCGGCCGTCCGCGGCCGCGACCGTCCGCGCAGGAAGTGGTTGTAGAGCGCGAGCCCGCATCCCAGCAGGATGAAGACGCCCGGCGGCTCGAGCACAAGCGGCGTCGCCCGCCCGGCCAGTTCGCGCACCACGGCGACGGTGATCAGCACGAGTCCGAACGCGGCGGCCTGCGCCAGGGACGCGCGCATCGCTCGCCCCGGCGTGAGCGTGCCACTGGCGTGGGCGGCGAGCAGGGCGCTCGTGACTGCGAGCGGCAGGAAGAGGCCGGGAGCGTCGCCCAGGTCTGGCCACAGCGCGTTCATCGTGTACGTGAGCGATGCGGCGAGCGCGCCCGTGCCGAGGACCACCACAGCGGTGCCTGCGGCGGTGGGCGACCCGCGTTCGACGAGCCGCGCGAGGAATCCGCCCGCGACGATCACGAGGGCCAGGGCGGCCGCGAGGGCCACGGCACCGGCGAGCGAGCTGCCGCCGCCGACCAGCGCGCAGACGGCCACGAGCTGCAGCAGCGCCGGGCGCGTCGGGACGGTCCGCTGGTCATCCGGGCTCGTGTGCATGTTTGCGATTGTAGTGCAGCGCCGCGTTCAGACGTGGCCGGCCGTCGGTTCCGACGGGGCGGCGAAGACTTCATTGCGGTGGGCGTAGTACCAGCGCAGCGCATCGCGGACCGCGCCCACCACGGCCCGCGAGGTCACGGTGGCCCCCGTGTACTGGTCGAAGTCCCCGCCGTCCTTGCGGATCGCCCAGCGCTCGAGCGCCGGATTGCCGAGCGCGCGACCTGTCAGCCGCTCGAGCCAGCCGGACCGCTGCGGCTCGATTGCGTCGCCGACGCCATGCGTTTCGGAGTGCGACAGCACCCGCACGCCGATCACCGAGCCGTCGGGTCTCACGGCCACCAGCAGGCGGATCACGCCGCCGTAGCCGCCCGGGGCGACGACTTCCATGAGGGCCGCAACCGGACGCCCGCCCAGTCGCGCGCGGTGGAGCGGCAGCGCACGATCCGTGCCGAGGAGTTCCGCATCGCGCACCATCACGACGTCGGCAAGCACGTCGTTGTCGAAGCGCACGTCGCCCAGTACCGCCGTGAGGCGCGCAATCCGCGCGGCGTGCTCGTTGGCGGCGATGCGCGGCGCGGCGTAGTGATGGACGAGAACGACGAGCCCCACGGCACTGAGCGCGGCGGCGAGCACGGCCAGCGCGGCGCCGCGGCGGCTGCGCGGCGTCGCCTCAGCGCGGGTGTCCATGGATCCTCGGGATGGTCCAGCGGTCGATGAGGGGCGCGGCGAGGTTCATGGTGAGCACGGCGAAGGCCACGCCGTCGGGGTAGCCGCCCCAGTGGCGGATGACCCAGGTGAGGAAGCCGATGCCGGCGCCGTAGACGAGTCGTCCGCGATCGCTGGCCGCCGCGGTGACGGGATCGGTGGCGATGAAGAAGGCCCCCAGCATCGCGGCGCCGGAAAAGCACTCGAACACCGGGCCCGGGTAGGCGCCCGGGTCCAGCGCGTGCATGACGACGGCAGGCAGCGCGAGGCCGGTCAGCATCGACGCCGGGATGTGCCAGCGCACGACGCCGCGCAGCAGCAGGTATGCGCCGCCCGCGACGGCGGCGACGTTCACCCACTGGCTGCCGGCGCCCGCGAGCGGGCCGAGCCCGCTTCGCGCGGCGATTTCCTCCATGGTGTAGCGCTGCGCGAGCCCGCTGTGCAGCGCGTCGAGCGCCGTGGCGCCGGTCCAGGCGTCGAAGTCCCCGCGCGAGGCCGTGCCGAGGAATGCGTGCCACGACTGGATCGCGAGTGACGGCCAGTCCGTGGCCGCGGCATCGAGCGGTACGGGCCAGCGGCTCATCGCGAGGGGGAACGCGACCAGCATGGCCGCGTAGCCCACCATCGCCGGATTGAACGGGTTGTGTCCGAGGCCGCCGTAGACGTGCTTGCCGAGGAGCACCGCGACCGCGACGCCCGCGAGCGTGAGCCACCACGGGGCAAGCGGGGTCACGGAGAGCGCGAGGAGCGCGGCCGTGACGAGCACGCTGCCGTCGCGCAGCGCCGCCCCGGCCTCGCGGCCGCGCAGGCGCATCGCGAGCGCCTCGCAGGCGAGCGCCGTTGGCACCGCAACGGCGAGCTGCAGCAGCGGCCCGGGACCGTAGAGCGCAACCTGCACCATGGCGACTGGTGCGAGCGCGAGCAGCACCTGGAACATGACGCGCGGCACGGAGTAGCCCGCGTAGACGAACGGCGCCGGCGAGGTGGCGAATCGCACGACTCAGCCGCCCTGGCCGCGCGCGCGGTCGCGTGCGGTCTCGAAGGCGCGACGCTCGGCCTCCGACGCGGCATCGAGGCGCTTCACGTGCCGCGCATGGCGTTCCCGCAGGTCGTCGGCGCGTCGCCGTGCCGACTCGCGGACCCGTGCCTCGGCGCGGGCCGTGCGGAATCGCGCGGTGAGCGGTATCGCGCTCGGGCAGACGTAATCGCAGCAGCCGCACTCGATGCAGTCGGCGAGGCCGTGGCGCTCGAGGGTTTCGGGATCGTTTGCAATCACGCCGAGCAGCAGCTGCTGCGGCAGCAGCCGGGGTGGGCACACGTCCGCGCAGTCGCCGCAGCGGATGCAGGCATGCTCGGGCCCGCGTTCCACGAGGTCGCCCGCGGTGGCGACCAGCACGCAGTTGAGCGCCAGCGTGACGGGAACCTCGTCCGTCGCCAGCGCGCGGCCCATCATCGAGCCGCCGGCGATGAGACGCAGCGGCCGGTCCGTGTAACCGCCGCAGGCCTCGACCAGCGTGGAGACCGGCGTACCGAGTCGTGCCTCGAAGTTCCCGGGCCGCGCGACGCCGCTGCCGGTCACCGTCACGATGCGCGAGGTGACGGGCTCGCCGCGCACGACCGCAGCGGCCGCGGCCGCCGTGCCGACGTTGTGGCACAAGAGCCCCGACTCGGGCGGCCAGGCGCCGTGCGGAACCTCGATGCCCGTGACCGCCTCCAGCAGCGTGCGCTCCGCGCCCGCGGGGTAGCAGGCGCTCACGCCCGCGATTGCGATGCGCGCGTCGCGGGCCGCCTCCACTGCCGCCTGCAGGGCTGCCATGGCTTCAGGCTTGTCGTCCTCGATGGCGACGGTGCAGCGCGCGGCGCCCATGGCGTGCATGAGCACCTGCGCCCCGAGCACGACATCGTGCGCACGCGTGCGCATCAGCGCGTCGTCGCAGCAGATCCACGGCTCGCACTCGGCGCCGTTCAGCACCAGGTGGTGTGCCTCGTGCCGCCGCGCTGCCGCGAGCTTGGTTGCGGCCGGGAACGCCGCACCGCCGTAGCCCGCCACACCGGCGTCGCCGAGTGCGGCGGCCAGGGCGATGGGCTCGAGGCCGGCCCAGGCCAGCGGCCTGGCCTCGCGCTCCCGATCGTCGCTGCCGTCGTTCTCGATGAGGACGCAGGGGCCGTCGCCCGACGGCATCGGCCGCGTCTCGATGGCGAGCACCCGGCCTGCGACCGGCGCATGCACCGGCGTCGTGGCCTCGCCCGTCGTGACGGCGATGCGGGTCCCCACGCGCACGCGGTCGCCGGGCGCGACGACGGCGCGTGCCGCCCGGCCGCTGCCCTGGTCGAGGGCGAGCACGGCGACGGCAGGCGCGGGCGCGGTGCTGATCGGCGCTGCCGAGGCGACGGCCTTGTGCGCCGGCAGCTCGAGTCCACGCGGGCGGTAGGGCGCCACGCTCGCGACCTCAGGCGACCCGCCGCGGCTCGACCGAGGGCGCCGGCACCATCGCGATGCAGTCCACCGGGCAGGGCGGCAGGCACAGGTCGCAGCCCGTGCAGAGATCCGCGATCACCGTGTGCATGCGCTTTTTCGCGCCGACGATGGCATCCACCGGGCAGGCGGGCAGGCAGCGGGCGCAGCCGATGCAGCGCGCCTCGTCGATGAGCGCCACGAGCGGCGCCCCGATTTCACCGTAGTCCGGATTCACGGGCCGCGGCTCGCGGCCGAGCAGGGCGGCCAGCGCGCGGGCTGTGTCGTCACCGCCCGGCGGGCACTGGTCGGTGCCGGCTTCGCCGCGCGCGATCGCCTCTGCGTAGGGCCGGCAGCCCGCGTAGGTGCAGCGTCCGCACTGGGTCTGCGGCAGCAGGGCATCGATGCATGTCGCGAGCGCGCCCGAGTCCGCCGGCACGCGCGCGATGGCGCGGCGCAGTCCGGCGCCAAGTGCGACGGCGAGTCCTCCAGCGATCAGCGCCGCGCCGGCGATGTCCGCGGCGCTCATCGCGTCACGATCCCGCCGTATCCCATGAGGGCGAGCGCCACGAGCGACGCAGTGACCAGCACGATCGGCAGGCCGCGGAATGCCAACGGTACGTCTGCGGCGACGAGCCGCGGCCGCAGTCCGTCGGCGCACGGTGCTACCAGCCCGAACACCAGCGCCGCCGAGCTGGCGAGGACCACGGCGTCCAGCGGCGCACGGCTGCGGACGATGGGGAGCAGCGCGATGCCGAGCAGTGCGCCGTTCGCCGCGACGATCGCCGGCAGGGCGCCGAGCAGTCCGTAGAGCGCAGGCCGCCGCAGGCGTGTCCAGGCGCTGAGGACACCGGTCGCAGCGACCACGAGCACGACCAGCGCCAGTGGGGTGAGAATCGCGAGGCCGGTGGGCACGAGCACGGCCACGTGCAGGGCATAGGCCACGGGTGCGGCCACCGCGACGAGGAGCAGCGTCGCGAGCGAGAGTACGGTCGTCACTTTGACGCGGCTGCTCACGCCAGCGAGTGGGCACGTCCCCGCCGTCCCGCTCAGCAGGTGGGCATTGACGAGACTCGCACCGATTGCGAGCAGGAGCAGGTCCGTCATGGGGAGAGCGGATAGCGGTTAGTGATCAGCGGATAGTGGAACGGCTCACTTCACTTTCATGCCCGGCTGTGCGCCGGTGTCGGGTGAGACCAGGAAGATTTCCGATCCGCCCGGGCCGGCCGCGAGCACCATGCCCTCGGAGACGCCGAAGCGCATCTTGCGCGGCTCGAGGTTGGCAACTACGACCACGTGGCGCCCGACCAGGGCCTGCGGTTCGTAAGCGGAGCGGATGCCCGCGAAGATCGTGCGCTTTTCGCCGTTGCCGAGGTCGACGCCGAGCTTGAGCAGCTTGTCGGCACCCTCCACGAATTCGGCGGTGTCGACCCGGGCAACGCGCAGGTCGACCTTGCCGAATTCCTCGATCGAGATCGTCGCCGCCGGACCTTCGGCAGCAGGCACAGGTGCGGCCTTCCCGGCGGGCGCGCCTGCGGAGGCCGGCTTCACCGCCGGGCTCGCGGTTGCCGCAGCCTGCGGGATACCCGAAGGCTTCAGGCTCTCCAACGAGGCCCCGAGTATCGCCTTCACCGCCGCGGAATCCACGCGGGTCGCGAGCGGCTCGTAGGCGTTGATCGTGGTGCCGAGCAGGGGCTGCGCCACGTCCATCCACGACTGCGGCGCAAGCCCGAGGAACTTCTCGGCGCCCGCCGCGAGCTTCGGCATCACGGGCTTCAGGTAGAGGGCCAGCACCCGGAACAGGTTGATGCCCTGCGTGCACACGGCCTGCACCTCAGCGGCGCGGGCGGCGTCCCTGGCCATCAGCCATGGCTTGCGCTGGTCGATGTAGAAATTCGCGCGGTCCGTGAGCGCCATGATTTCGCGCACTGCGCCCGGGAGGTCGCGCTCCTCATAGAGCGCGGCAATGCGCTCGCCGGCGGCGACGAACTCGTCCTGCAGCGCTGGCTCCTCGAGCCGGTCCGCAAGGCGCCCGGCCGAGCCGCGCGCGATGAATCCGGCGCAGCGGCTCGCGATGTTGACGAGCTTGCCGACGATGTCGGAGTTCACCTTGGCGGTGAAATCGTCGAGGTTGAGATCGAGGTCGTCGACGCCGTTGCCGAGCCGCGACGCGAAGTAGTAGCGCAGGTACTCGGCCGGCAGGTGATCGAGCCAGGTGCGCGCGGAGATGAGCGTGCCGCGCGACTTCGACATCTTCTGTCCGTTGACGGTGAGGAACCCGTGCGCGAACACCGATGTGGGCGCGCGGTAACCGGCGCCCGTGAGCACTGCCGGCCAGAACAGCGTGTGGAAATACACGATGTCCTTGCCGATGAAGTGGTAGACCTCGGCGTCGCTGCCGGGATTCCAGTAGCGGTCGAAATCGCGGCCCGTGCGGCGGCAGTACTGCAGGAAGCTCGACAGGTAGCCGATCGGCGCGTCGAGCCAGACGTAGAAGTACTTGCCCTTCTCGCCGGGGATCTCGAAACCGAAGTAGGGCTCGTCGCGGGAGATGTCCCAGTCGCGCAGGCCCGCGCCGAACCATTCCTCGAGCTTGGCCGTGACCGCCGCCTGCAGGCGCCCGGAGCCCGTCCACTCCCTCAGCATCGGCTCGAAGTCGCCGAGCTTGAAGAACAGGTGCTCGGACTCACGCTGCACCGGCGCCGTGCCGCTCACCACCGAGACGGCGTCGACGAGGTCGGCCGGCGTGTAGGTGGCGCCGCAGGCCTCGCAGCTGTCGCCGTACTGGTCGAGCGCGCCGCACTTCGGGCAGGTGCCGCGCACGTAGCGGTCGGGCAGGAACATCTTCGCCTGCTCGTCGTACGCCTGCACGATCGTCTCGCGCCGGATGTGGCCGGCCGCGACGAGCTTGCGATAGACGTCGTAGGTGACTTCGCGGTTCTCGTCCGAGTGCGTGGTGTGGAAGTTGTCGTAGGAGATGTCGAACCCGCCGAAGTCGCGGCGCTGCTCGGCGCCGACCCGCTCGATCAGCTGCTCGGGCGTGATCCCTTCCTGCCGCGCCTTGAGCATGATCGGCGTGCCGTGCGCGTCGCTGGCCCAGATGAACAGGCAGTCGTGGCCCCGCATGCGCTGGAAGCGGACCCAGATGTCCGTCTGCACGTACTCGACGATGTGGCCGAGGTGCGGGGCGCCGTTCGCGTAGGGGAGCGCGCTCGTGACGAGGATGGTGCGGGGCTTGGGTGTGGTCATGGAGCGTCGGCAGGCCTGCGGGACGCAGGATTATGCCATGCGCCGGGCGCCCCTCGCCCCGCGGCGGGCGCCGGGCCCGGGAATCAGCCCATGCCCTTCAGCTGCTCGAAGCGCTGCTTGTTGTTGGCCTTCTCGTAGGCCGAGCGGCCGGTGATCAGCCCCTTGCTGAGGAGTTCCTGGATCGCCGAGTCCATGGTGCGCATGCCGAACTGGGCGCCGCTCTGCATGGCGTTCTCGAGCTGGTCGAGCTTGCCCTGGCGGATCAGGTTCGAGACGGCCGGCGTGTTGATCAGCACTTCGAGGGCCGCCACGCGACCGCGCTTGTCGGTCCGCTGGATCAGCTGCTGCGAGACGACCCCGCGCAGCGATGTGGACAGCATCGTCCGCACGTGCGCCTGCTTGTCGGCGGGGAACGCGTTCACGACGCGGTCGACCGTGGCGGCGGCGCCGTTCGTGTGCAGCGTGCCCATCACGAGGATGCCCATTTCGGCTGCGGTGACCGCGATGCTCATGGTCTCGAGGTCGCGCATTTCGCCCACCAGCACCACGTCGGGATCTTCGCGCAGTGCGGAGTGCAGCGCGTCGGCGAAGCTCGGGCTGTGGACGCCGACCTCGCGCTGGCTCACCAGGCAGTTGCGGCGCGCGTGCACGAACTCGATCGGGTCCTCGATGGTGAGGATGTGGCCCTTGATGCGCGCGTTGATGTCGTCGATCATCGCCGCGAGGGTCGTGGACTTGCCGGAGCCGGTCTTGCCGGTCACCAGGATCAGGCCGTTGCTGGTCCGGCACAGGCTGCGGACCGCGTGCGGCATGTTGAGCTGCTCGAGGGTCAGCGCCTTGGAGGGAATCGCGCGGAACACGGCGCCCAGGCCGCCGATGTGCCGGAACACGTTGACGCGGAAGCGCGACACGCCGGGGATCATGTAGGCGAAGTCGGCGCCGTCCTTCTCCGCGAGCCGCTGCGTGGCGGCGCGCGTCATGATCTCCGCGAGCAGCTCCTGCACGTAATCCTGCCTGAGCGGCTCGTTGCGCAGGGACTGCAGCTCGCCGTAGAGGCGGATGCGCGGCGGGTCGCCGGCCACGAAATGCAGGTCGGAGCCGTTCTTTGCCAGCACCTCGCGCAGGTACTCGTCGATACGCCGCGGCGGCGCCTCGGGTGCCGGAGCCTGCTCCACCTCGGCGGTCATGCGATTCCCTGCGTGACGTCGGCCTTGAGGATGGCGGTGCCGTCGGTGATGAAGCGGGTGAAGAGCTGCTTGTCCTGCGCGTAGCCGAAGGCGTCTTCCGGGTCGATCTCGCGTGCCTGGACCGCGGCGAGCAGCGCCTGGTCCATGGTCTGCATGCCGGCTCCTTGCCGGTCTGCAGCTGGGACGGAAGCATGTGCGTCTGGTCGGTCATGATGAGCTTGCCGATCGCACGGTTCATCAGCATGACCTCGCAGATGGCGCGGCGGCCGCGCAGGTCGGGCGTGCGCACCAGCACCTGCGTGATCACGCCGATCAGGCTCTGCGAGAGGAAGCTCTTGGTCTGCTCGCGCTCCTCCGGCGGCAGCGCGTCGACCATCCGGTCGATGGTCTTCACCGCGCTCGTGGTGTGCAGGGTGCCGAGCACCAGGTGGCCGGTTTCGGCGGCCGTCATCGCCCAGCGCACCGTGTCGGCGTCGCGCAGCTCGCCGACCAGGATCACGTCCGGGTCCTCGCGCAGCGCGGCGCGCATGCCCTCGGCGAAAGAGGGCAGGTGCGAGTGCAGCTCGCGCTGGATGACCTGCGACTGCTTGCTGCGGTGGACGAATTCGATCGGATCCTCGAGGCTCACGATGTTGAGCCGTCCGCGTGCGGTTCAGCAGGTCGATCATCGCCGCGAGCGTCGTGGACTTTCCGGTGCCGGTCGAGCCGGTCACCAGGATCATGCCCTGGTGATAGTCGCAGAACTTGCGGCACGACCGCCGGCAGGTCGAGCGTGTCGATGCGACGGGACGTCGCTCGGAATGGTGCGGAAGACCGCGCCCACGCCCGTCTCCTTGCGGAACACGTTGACGCGGAAGCGGCCGCCTTCGGCCGACACGTAGGAGAAGTCTATGTCGTGACCCTGCGAGAACTGCTCGCTCTGCGAGTTGCTCAGGATCTCGGTCACGTAGCTCTCGAGCTCGGCCTCGGCGAGATCGCGGAACTTGATCGGCATGAGCTCGCCGTTCATGCGCAGCATCGGCGGGACGCCGACCGCGAGGTGGATGTCGGAGCAGCCCTGCGCGGAGCCGAGCTTGAGAAATGCGTCTATGCGTGCCATGGCTGGGCGTCGTTCACAGGTATCGCTCGAGGGCGCCGCGCATCTCTTCCATGCTCTGGAAGCGCCGCGCCTTGTCCACGGACATCGCCTTCATGACGATCTCGGACGAGTCCCGGCGGGATTTCCGGGTTGACGTCGATCGGCGGCTTCGCCTTGCCCTGCACGTGCTGGTACATGACCGCCATGTGGTCGCCGCGGTGGTAGGGCGGCTCGCCGGTCAGCATCTCGTAGAGCATGACGCCCAGGCTGTAGATGTCGGCGCGCTCGTCCACCTTCTTGCCGAGAATCTGCTCCGGCGCCATGTACTTCGGCGAGCCGATCACGTAGCCGGTCTTGGTGAGCTGCGTGTCGCCCTGGTGCTGCGCCGCGGCCACGCCGAAGTCCACGACCTTGACGAGGCCGTCCTCGTTGATGAGCACGTTGGCGGGCTTCAGGTCGCGGTGGATGATGCCCGACTGGTGCGCGACCGTCATGCCGGTCGCGATGTCGATCGCGAACCGGACGGCCTTGGGGAGCGGCAGCGGCTTTTCGTTCACCTCGTTGCCGAGCGTGTGCGACGGGAAGTACTCCATCGAGATCGCGTAGTTGCCGCGGATGTGCAGGAAATCGTAGATGCGGATGACGTTGCGGTGCGTGATCTTGCGAGAGTAGCGCAGCTCGTGCACGAAACGCTTCATCATCTCCTCGTCCTGGGAGACGTTCGGGTTCAGGAACTTGAGCACCAGCTGCTCCTCGACGACCGTGTCTTCCATGAGGAGCACGGTGCCGAAGGCGCCCTTGCCGATCTTGCGCACGTACTTGTAGCGGCCCTCGAGCACGTCGCCCGGCTTCAGGGTCGAGATGTCGAGGCGCTGCTGCTCGCGGGCCTTGCGCACGATCGTTTCGATGTCGGCTCGCTCGACCAGCAGCGTGCGTGCCGATTCCGAGGCCGCGAGCCGGCTCGCCGTGTCGCGCGTCTGGCCTTCGCGGGCCGCGACCGGGCCGCCCGCGAAGCGGCTGGCGAGGCCCTCGATCGCGCGCACCGCCGCGTGGCTGACGGTCGGGATCGGTGACCAGGGCGCCCACGTCCTCGAGCTTCGCCCGTATGGTGTCGGCCGACTGGTCGTCGGCGAGCCGGGCGAGGGCCGTCGATGACCTCGAGCCGCACCTCCTTCGAGGGGTTGTCGAGCAGCGGCAGGAGTCGCACCACCTGCGATGCGTCTCCCAGCTTGCCGACCGCGCGCACCACGGTGGGCAGGGAGCGGTCGTCGAAGTTGTCCAGCATGTCGAGCAGGGCGGGCAGGGCGGTCTTGCTGCCGATCTCGGCCAGCGCGTCGACCGCGCGCTCGCGTACCCACCAGTCCTGGTCGCGCGTGGCCTCGATCAGGTGGCTCACGGCCCGCTCGTCCTTGGTCTGGTTCAGGATCTCGATGGCCGCGCGACGCACGTCCTCGTCCTTGTCCCGGATGAGTTCCAGCGACGCGTCGATCACGCGCGGCCCCGCCGATCTTGGCGAGCGCGTCCGCGGCGCGGCTGCGGACCCACCAGTCTTCGTCCTTGATGGACTGCAGCAGGAACTTGACGTGCTGCGGCGTGCCGATCTCGTTCAGCACCTCGACCGCGGCGCGGCGCGCGCCCTCGTTCTCGTCCTTCAGCACGTTCACGAGGTGCTGCATCGTGTCCGGGTGGTTGGCCCGCACCACGGCGTCGATCGCCTTCTGCTGCGTCTCGACGTCCGGGTCGCGCAGCAGGTTGCAGAGGATGGCCGGGTCCACGTTGCCGTCGAGGCGCGTGAGCGCGCTCAGCACGGCCTGCCGGATGAACTTGTTCGTGTCCTTGAGCTGCCCCTGCAGCGCCGCCGCCACGTCCTGGCGGTTGAATCGCGACACGATGTTGATGATGTGCGTGCGCGCGACCGGGTCCTTGCCGTCGAGCCGGCTCAGGAGCTCCGGTACGAGGCTCGCGTCGGCGATCTCGCCGATGATCCTGAAGAGCGCGGCCTTTTCCGTCGCCTCCTGGTTGTAGGCGCGGCTCAGGAGGTCGCGTGCCGAGAGCCGCGACTTCTGCGCGGCGAGGACCGCCACGATCGGGCCGCGCGGCGCTTTCGGGTCGTCGAGCAGCGGCAGCAGGAGCTGCGGGTTGTACTCGCGGCCGGCCGACAGGGCGGCGACGATGGCCGCCGCCGTGCGCTGGTTGGCGTCGGTGAGCGCCTCGACGACCTGGAACAGGGACTTGTTGTCGATCAGCGCCGTCAGCACGCTGATGAAAGCCTCGGTCTCCTGCCGGTCGGCGTTCGACAGCGCATCGATGATGCGGGGAATCGCCGCCGGCCCGAGTTTGCCGAGCCTGTCCAGCGCCTTGCCGGCGTCGGCGCCGCTGCTGTCGCCGGTCGCCTTGATGTCGGCGATCAGGCGGTCGGCCTTCAGGTTGGTGAAGAAACTCATGGGCTCTGGTCGGCGCCTGCGGGCTGGGGCCTCGTATTTCCTGGACGACTTAAGTCAAGAACGCAGCTGTCCGGCGACGGTCGCGGCGACCGGCCGAAGTATGCCATGCGGCCCGGGTACGGTTGCGCCCCCTTGGGTGCCAATCCACGACCCGGATTCCGCTACAATCACCCGTTCACGGCTCATGCCGTCCTCCCACTGGTTTGACCATTCACATGACCGACGATCGCGTCCGCGAAGCCCGCCTTGTGGTCGGGAATTATGTCGAACCCCGCCTCGGGATGCCGCTAACCGAAGCGAAAGCTGTGAAGTCCGTCAGGTTCGAGGCCGGGCGGGTCCTGGTCGAGGTCGAGCTGGGCTTTCCGCTCGGGCGCGGCCAAGGGGTCCTGCAGGACCGTCTCGGGCAGTTGCTGGCCGACCGGCCCGGGATCGGGCCGGCGGAGGTATCGGTCGGCTGGAGGGTCACGCCGCATGCCGCCGAAGGCGGCCGGACGCCGCTGCCGGGCATCTCGAACGTGATCGCCGTGGCCTCCGGCAAGGGCGGCGTCGGCAAGTCCACGACGGCCGTCAACCTCGCGCTGGCGCTGGCGCTCGACGGCGGCCGGGTCGGCATTCTCGACGCGGACATCTACGGCCCGAGCCTGCCGCGCATGATGGGACTCTCGGGGGCACACCCGACCTCGGCGGACGGCCGACGCATGGAGCCCCTCGAGGCCCACGGGGTCAAGGTCATGTCCATCGGCTTCCTGGTCGAGGAGGAGCAGCCGATGGTGTGGCGCGGGCCGATGGTGACCCAGGCGCTGACCCAGCTCCTCTCCGAGACGAACTGGGGCGAACTCGACTACCTCGTCGTGGACATGCCCCCGGGCACCGGCGACATCCAGCTCACGCTCTCGCAGCGGGTGCCGGTGAGCGGCGCCGTGGTGGTCACCACACCGCAGGACATCGCGCTCCTCGACGCCCGCAAGGGCCTAAGGATGTTCCAGAAGGTCTCGGTGCCGGTGCTCGGCATCGTGGAGAACATGGGCACCCACATCTGCTCGAACTGCGGCCACGAGGAGCCGGTCTTCGGAAGCGGCGGCGGGCGCAGCATGGCAGAGCAATACGGCGTACCACTGCTCGCGAGCCTGCCGCTCGACATCCGCATCCGCGAGCAGACCGACGGCGGCTGCCCGACTGTCGTCGCGGACCCGGACGGTCCACTGGGCCTCGCTTACCTCGAGATGGCGCGCCGCACGGCCGCGCGCCTGTCCGTCGCACATCTCGTCGCCGCAGCGGCGCCGACCATCACCGTCGAGGAGACCTGATCGTGAGCATCAAGTCCGACCGCTGGATCCGCCGCATGGCCGAGGGCCACGGCATGATCGAACCCTTCGAGCCCGGCCAGGTCCGCATGGCGAACGGCCAGCGCATCGTGTCCTTCGGCACGTCGAGCTACGGCTACGACGTGCGCTGCGCCGCCGAGTTCAAGATCTTCACCAACATCAACTCGACCATCGTCGATCCCAAGGACTTCGACCACGGCTCGTTCGTGGATTTCGGCGGCGACGTCTGCATCATCCCGCCGAATTCATTCGCGCTGGCGCGCACCGTCGAGTACTTCCGCATTCCGCGCAACGTGCTGACCATCTGTCTCGGCAAGTCCACCTACGCGCGTTGCGGCATCATCGTGAACGTCACGCCGCTCGAGCCCGAGTGGGAAGGGCACGTCACGCTCGAGTTCTCGAATACCACGACCCTGCCCGCGAAGATCTACGCGAACGAGGGCGTCGCGCAGATGCTGTTCTTCGAATCCGACGAGGTCTGCGAGGTGTCGTACAAGGATCGCGGCGGAAAATACCAGGGACAGAAGGGCGTGACGCTGCCCAGGGCCTGACGAGGGACTGTCCCCGGAGGAGACTGTCCCTGTCCGGCCGAAATGGGTCAGTCCTTTCCGGGGACAGTCCCCTGCGGGGACAGTCCCCGTTCCAGGGCCACCAGCTTCAACTGCACGTCCGGCCGCCCCTTGTTGTACTGGATCGCCTGCACGGGCACGTAGCCGAGCTTCGGGGCGTGCCAGACGCGGTTGACCCGCTTCGAGCCGCCGCGCTGGCTCGCCCAGACGACCGTGTCGAACTGCCCGTAGGGCGTGACCACCGTCGCGTGCCCTTCCGGCCAGTAGCGATACTGCTCGAGCTTCGCGCCGTTCAGGATCCAGAACGCCTTCGGCTCCCGGCCGGCCAGCAGTTCCTGCAGCATCGCGGCCTGCACCGACACGCTGTCCTGCGTTCCGGGCACCACCGCGTGATCGAATACCTTGTCCCTGGCATGGCCGCGCGCGTGACCGGTCGCCCAGTCGAACGCGACGTTGACGTCCTTGGCGCTGCTGTCGCTGCCGTCGTCGAAGACGAGGGTCAGCGGCCTGCACGCCCGACGCGGTCACTTCCATCGTGCTGCGCTGGCGCGCGTCCGGGCTGACCGCGATGCGGCCGAGCAGGTTCGGGTAGGCCCGCGACTCGAACAGCCACTGGCCGGCGATCGCCCCGGGATGCAGGAACTGCTCGAGCTGGCCGCCCGAGATGCCGCGATAGCTCACCTGGTAGCGGGCCTTGAACTGCGCGAGCCGGGCAGCGGCCGGTGCGGTGGCCTGTGGCTCCGCGCCCAGCGTGCGCGCGGGCGCGGCGAACTGGGCCGCGAGCACGATTCCGAGCGCTGCGGCGAGGTAGCTAGGTCGTGCTCGCATCGGCCGGTTCCAGGACCATCGGCTCGTCCAGCCGTCGTCCGTCGAGCCACGCTGCGCCATCGGTGACGCGCAGCCGGCCGGTCGCAAACCAGCCGACCGCCTGGGGGTAGATCCTGTGTTCCTGCTCGAGCACCCGGGCGGCAAGGCTGGCCTCGTCATCGTCGTCCCTGACCGGGACCTTCGCCTGTATGACCACCGGGCCGCCGTCCAGTTCACGCGTCACGAAGTGCACGCTCGCGCCGTGCTCCCGTTCGCCCGCCTCGAGGACGCGCCGGTGGGTGTGCAGCCCGCGGTGCCGGGGCAGCAGGGAGGGGTGGATGTTGAGGGTCCTGCCCGCGAACCGGTCCACGAACACCGGCCCGAGGATGCGCATGAAACCGGCCAGGATCACGAGTTCGGGCTCGAAGCTCGCGACCAGGGCGGCCAGTGCGTTGTCGTAGCGCTCGCGGTCCGGAAAGTTCTTCGGGGCCAGCGTCGCGCAGTTGAGGCCGAAGGCGCGGGCCCACTCGAGGGCCGCGGCGTCCTCGCGATCACTCACCACCGCGCGGATCTCGATCGGCGGGTCGCCCGCGCGCGCGCGCTCCGCAATGGCTCGCAGGTTGCTGCCGCGGCCGGAGACCAGCGCGACGACCGGCATGCGTGTGCCGGTCGTGCTCATCGCTCGATCACGACTCCGTGGTCACCGCGGCGCACTTCACCGACGAGCGTCGCCGTCTCGCCGTGCCGCCGCAGGATTTCGAGCGCGCGGTCGGCATCCGCCGCGGCCACGCAGACCGTCATGCCGAGGCCGCAGTTGAAGGTGCGGTGCATCTCGTCGCGCTCGACGTTGCCCGCACGTTGCAGCCAGTCGAACACCGCGGGCCTCTGCCAGCTGCGTTCCTCGATCACCGCCTCGAGGCCCTCGGGCAGCACGCGCGGGATGTTGCCCGTCGGACCGCCGCCCGTGATGTGGGCGACCGCGTGCACCGGCACTTCCGCGAGCAGCGCGAGCACCGACTTCACGTAGATGCGCGTGGGCGTGAGCAGCAGGTCGTACAGCGGCGTCCCGTCCAGCAGCGTGTCCGGGCCCGCGCCGCTTTTCTCGAGCAGCCTGCGGACCAGTGAATAGCCGTTCGAGTGGGGCCCGGAGGAGGCGAGCCCGATGATCGCGTCGCCCGCGCGAGTCTTCGTCCCGTCGATGATGGCGTCCTTCTCGACCAGCCCCACGCAGAAGCCCGCGAGGTCGTAATCGCCGCCCTGGTACATGCCGGGCATCTCGGCGGTCTCGCCGCCGACGAGCGCGCAGCCCGCCTGCAGGCAACCCTCGACGATGCCCTTGATCACGCGCTCCGCAACCGGCACCTGCAGGCGGCCGGTGGCGTAGTAGTCCAGGAAGAAGATCGGCTCGGCACCCTGCACGACCACGTCGTTGGCGCACATGGCCACGAGGTCGATGCCGATCGTGTCGTGGCGGCCGGTCTCGATGGCGAGCCGGAGCTTGGTGCCGACGCCGTCGGTGCCGGAGACCATCACGGGCCTGCGATAGCGATGCAGCGGCACCTCGACCAGCGCGCCGAAGCCCCCGAGGCCGCCGAGGACCTCGGGCCGCATGGAGCGCTTCACCGCAGGCTTGATGCGTTCGACGAGATCGTCGCCCGCGTCGATGTCCACGCCCGCGTCGCGATAAGTGGTGGGTCTGGTATCGGCCATCGAATCGTCTCCCGCGGGCGGTCCTGCCCCGGAGCTCAAGTCGAGGCTGTGGTATTTTACACGTGCGCCGGCAACGCCGAACTCCCGCCGACCCATGCAGAGACAATCAAGCACCGTCAGGCAAGACGGGCCGGCCCTCCGGGCCCTCGCCTGCATCATGCTCCTGGCCCTCCCGTGGCAGGCCGGTGCCGGTGTCGCCGTCTACCAGGCCGTGGTGCCGCTCGCCGGCGCGACCGAGGCCGACCGCAGCGCTGCGTTCGGGGACGCGCTGCGCACCGCAGCCGTGCGTGCGTCGGGCCAGAGTGACGCGGGATCGAGCCCCGTCATTGCAGCCGCCGCCGCCGACCCGCAGCGCTACGTCCAGCAGTACTCCACGACCGCGGACCACATGCTCAAGGTGGGCTTCGATGCCCGCGCCATGGACCAGCTGCTGCAACAGGCGCGGCTTCCCTTCTGGCCGCTCGAGCGGCCGGTCACGGTCGTGCTGCTGGTCGTTCCCTCGGTCGCCGGAGGGGAGCGTGCGGTGCTCGCATCCGAACGCGTGCCCGAGCGCATCGCAATCGAGCGCGCGGCGCTGGCCCGCGGCCTGCCGATCGCCTGGCCGCAGCAGTCCGTGGCTGCGGCGCAGGTTCGCGCCGTGCTGGCCGGAACCCAGGGCGCGGCCGCGCCGGAGGCCTGGGGCGGCCAGGCGCTGCTCGCCGGGGCCGGATCGGGCGGGATCGTCGCATGGCGGTTCATCGAGAACAGGCAATCCACGCTGGCCGACGGAGACCTGAAACGAGGGGTCGACCTGGCCGCCGACACGCTGGCTGCGCGTTACGCGCCGCCGTCGAGTCGCGGCAGCTCGACGATCGCCGTCCGGGTCGGCGGCATCGAGGACTTGCGGGCCTATGCAGGTCTCGTGAACTACCTCGAGTCGCTCAGCATCATGCGCGCCGTCGTCGTGCAAGGCCTCGCCGACCGGGTCGTCAGCCTCGACCTCACGCTGCGCGGCGACCTCGAGCTTCTGCGCCGGGTCGTTGCGCTGGACAATCACCTCACGCCCGCCGGGGCGGCCGGGGCCGAAACTGCGCCCGGGCCCGACTTCACGTACCTGCCATGACCCTGCGGTTCCTGCCCAACCTGCTCTGCATCCTGAGGATGCTGCTGGTCTATCCGGTGGCGCACGGAATCCTGCTCGGGCACTACGCCGGGGTACTGGCGGTTTTCGCGCTGGCTGCCTTCACGGACGGGCTCGACGGATTCCTGGCCAAGCGATTCGCGTGGTCTTCGGAGCTCGGCAAGCACCTCGACCCGCTCGCGGACAAGCTGCTGCTCGTGACCGTGTTCGTCTGCCTGAGCCTGGCGAAGCTCGCGCCGTGGTGGCTCACCGCGACAGTTCTGCTGCGCGACGTCCTGATCGTCGCGGGCGCGATCGCCTACCGAGTGCTGCTCGGTCCGATCCAGGGCCAACCGACCCCCAGAGCAAGCTGAACACCTTCTGCCAGATCATGTTCTGCCTCGCGGTCGTGGCCGAGGCCGCGTACCAGTGGCCAGGGCAGGAGACGATCACGGTCCTCGGTGCGCTCGCATTCCTGACCACCGCAGTGAGCGGACTCGATTACGTGCTGGTGTATTCCCGGCGTGCCGTCCTGGCCGCGCGCGCACAGGCCGCCGGCTGACCCGCGTGCGACAGCTGCCCCTCGGCGTCCGACTGCGGGACACCGCGCGACTCGACAGCTTCGTGCCGGGCCGCAATGGCGAGCTCGTCGGGCTCCTCTCCGGCGGAGACCGGGCCCGGCCGCGCGTGCTGTGGGTCTGGGGGCGCCGCGGCACGGGCAAGACCCACCTCCTGCAGGCCGCCTGCGCGTCGGTCGCTGACAGGGGGGGAACCGCGAGCTACCTGGATCCGTCCGCGGGCGCCGAGCCGGGCTGGCTGGAGGGCTGCGAGAATCTCGGTCTCGTCTGTTTCGACGGCCTCGACGCCGTGTCCGGCGACGCCGCGTGGAACGAGGCGCTGTTCCGCCTCTACACGCTCATGCAGGACACGCCCGCCCGGCTGTGCGTGGCGACCGAGCATCCGCCCGCGACCGTGGAATTCCGGCTGCCCGACCTGCGTTCGCGGCTCCTCGCGGGCTCGGTGCACCAGCTGCACGAGCTCGACGATGCGGGACAGGCGGAGGCGCTGCGCCTGCGCGCCGCGCGGCGGGGGCTCGAGCTTTCGGAAGAGGGCGCCCGGTACCTGGTCCACCGCCTGCCGCGCGACATGCACACGCTCTGCACGGTCCTGGACCGCCTGGACGAGGCGTCGCTCGTCGCCCAGCGCCGGCTCACGGTGCCGTTCCTGCGCCAGGCGCTCGAGGATCAGGGCGTCGGCTCGACCTGAGCCACCGGTCGCGGCCGCGTGACGCGCAGGTACGCGACGAGCGCGAAGAAGAACACGAGGCTCGAGCCCAGGATGAGGGCCGCGAGTGGCCGGATGGCCGGGTTCGCGATGACTTCCGTCAGTCCGTAGATGAATCCGGGCGCGATACAGAGCGTCGCCCAGGCGTGGGTGCGGCGATCGCCGCGGACGATTCCGCGCAAAGGCAGCAGGAGGGGCGGCAGCAACACGCAGGCGAGGATCGCCGACGGCGTCCCGCTCCACGACACGAGAACTCCCGCGATGCTCGACGCCGCCAGCAGGAACAGGCTGGCCAGTACGCAGCGACGTGCGAGTACGCGGTGCCGTTCCTGGTCGGCCGCCACGACTCAGCTGCCCGCCGCGCGGAGCGCGACGGCCGCTTCCGCGACCCGTCGCCCGAGCAGCTGGGCGAGCTCGCGCTCGTCCTCGCTCGGCTTCGTGTCGGTCTTGCCCGCAGCGAAGTGACTCGCGCCATATGGCGTGCCGCCCGTGCGCGAGCGGTGCATCGCCTCGGCGGTGAACGGCAGGCCGATCAGGTACATGCCGTGGTGCAGCAGCGGGATCATCATCGTGAGCAGCGTCGATTCCTGGCCCCCGTGCATGGAACTCGTCGAGGTGAACACCCCGGCTGGCTTGCGGTCCAGCGCCCCGTTGAGCCACAGGGCGCTCGTTCCGTCGAGGAAATACTTGAGCGGCGCCGCCATGTTGCCGAAGCGGGTCGGGCTGCCAAATACGAGTCCATCGCATTCGCGAAGGTCGTCGTGGGTCGCGTAGGGCGGACCGGATTCCGGCACCGCGGCCTCGGTCGCCTCCGTTACGGGAGAAACCGCCGGAACCGTCCGGATCCTGGCGTTTGCGCCGGCGACGGACTCGACGCCACGGGCCACGTGTCGCGCGAGCTCGGCCGTGCTGCCGTTTCGCGAGTAGTAGAGCACCAGCACTTCGGTCATCTGGAAATCGTTCCTCGTGGACGCGCCTGCAGAGGGCGCGGATTCTAGGTCCACCAGCCTTGACGGTACAGGGTGCAGTTGTTAGCGTGCATTTTCCAGCCGACCACCAAAATGAAGCCCCGTCTCCCCTTCGTCCTGCGGATCGTCGCTGCCGCACTGGTGGTTACCAGCTTCGCGTCGGGTTGCGCGGGCTGGCCGGTGCAGGAAATGAGCAATGCCCGGCAGGCGATCACCGCGGCCGAGAGGGCGGGCGCGGAGCAGTATGCGCCCGAGGCCCTGGCCGAGGCGCGGAAGCTGCTCGCGAGCGCCAAGGCGAATTCGAACAAGGGCGATTACCGCGCGGCACGCGACGAATACAACCAGGCGCGCGAAAAGGCCATCGAGGCGCGACGCGTCGCCGAGCAGGCGAAGGCGCCCACGCAGGGCCCGGACCCGGCCCCTGGCCCGAGCTCGAACCCGAGCCCGAATCCCAGTCCATAGCAGGCTCATGAGCGACCGGGTCGCGCGCTGCTGTCTCGTCGCCGGCCGCGTGCAGGGCGTGTTCTACCGCGCCAGTACTCGGCAGCGTGCGCTTGAGCTTGGAGTCACGGGCTACGCCCGCAACCTCGCGGACGGGCGGGTCGAGGTGCTCGCCTGCGGCGAGTCCGCGGCCGTGAGCGCGCTCTGCGAATGGCTCTGGACCGGGTCGCCTGCCTCGCAGGTCACGTCGGTGGAGATCGAGGAAGCGGAGGGGCTCGAACCCGACGCAGAACACGAGGGGTTCCGCACGGCCTGACCGACCGGGCTCAGTACGTGTAGCGCCAGCGCGAGACCAGCCGGTCGATCACGAGATTGGAATAGTCAGTGCGCCCGAGGCTGCCGTTGTAGCGCTGCAGCGCGCGCTGGTAGTTGCCGCGCTCCACGCGCAGGTAGTAGCCAAGGATGGTTGTGCCCATGCGCACGTTGTCGCCGATGCGCACGAGCTGCGCGTTCGTCATGCCGAGCTGGGTGGGCCAGAACGGCATGACCTGCATGAGGCCCACCGCCCCGGCGGAGGAAACCGCATAGCGGTCGAAGCGGCTCTCCACGTCCATCACGGCCAGCACGAGTTCGGGCGGAATGTCCACGCGCCGGGCCTCGCAGTGCACGTGGTGGAGGATCTGCTCGCGCTCCCCCGGGTCTTTCACGTAGCGGCCGAGGCGCGGCTCCATGTAGGCGAGCCACACGGCCTGCTCGTAGCGGTCCTCGAAGCAGTCGGACGGCACGATCGCGCCGGCGATGACGCCGCGCAGTTCCGGGTCCATCTGCCGGTCGGCACGCGCGGCGGCCGCGGGCAGCGCCGCGAGCAGCAGCAGTACCGGAAGCAGTGACGCGGACAGGCGCATGTCAGCCGCGCGCGCCGCTGCGCTCCTTGAGGAACGCGACGATCGAGGCGAGCGGCACGTCCGTCGCGCCTTCGCCCGAGCGGGGCTTGTACTCGAGCACGCCGCGCTCGAGGCCCTTGTCGCCGACCACCACGCGATGCGGGATGCCGAGCAGCTCGTCGTCGGCGAACTTGACGCCCGGGCGCGCGTCGCGATCGTCGTAGAGCACCTCGATGCCGGCCGCCTGCAGCTCCGCGTAGAGCCGCTCGGCCGCTTCGCGCACGCGCTCGGACTTCTGCAGGTTGATCGGGATCAGGGACACGTGGAAGGGTGCGATCGGGTCAGGCCAAATGATGCCGCGCTCATCGTGGTTCTGTTCGATGGCCGCCGCCACGACGCGCGTCACACCGATGCCATAGCAGCCCATGAACATGGTCACGGACTTGCCCTGTTCGTCGAGGACTTCGGCCTTCATGGCCTCGCTGTACTTGCGGCCGAGCTGGAAGATGTGGCCGACCTCGATGCCGCGCGCGATGCCGAGCTGGCCGCGTCCGGAGGGGCTC
>CAVPNH010000017.1:0-14667 GCA_963706755.1 uncultured Gammaproteobacteria bacterium | reverse complement strand
GCCAACGCGCTGGAACTGGGGTTGCTCGGCCAGAAGGACTTCGGTCGAAACGAGGTGCGCCTCAACATGATCTTCGAGCAGGCCCTCGAGAGCGGGGCCGACCTCGAGATGGAGTACCGCTGGCAGTACCGCTACCGGCTCGCCGAGCGCTTCGAACCCGGCATCGAGATGTACGGCGGCCTCGGCGAGTGGGGCGAGATGGGCTCGTTCGACGACCACGAGCAGCAGCTCGGCCCGGCCATGTTCGGCAAGTTCCGCACTGCCGACGGCGCAATAAAGTACGAACTCGGACTGCTGTTCGGCCTCACGGACGAGACGCCGGACATGACCGTGCGCGTCCTCATCGAGTACGAATTCTGACGATCCGCCTCGTGCCAGCCGGCACGAGGGAATTGCCTGCGATCAGCCGTCGCCGAACGCAGCCAGCGCCTGCTCGGCGACGACTCGCCCATGCTCCTGTACGAAGTGTCCGGCCTCGGGCAGCTCGAGGGGTGCCGGGCAGTTGCGGATGGTCTTCGCCAGCGCATGCATCACGGGCGCGCCCAGCACCGGGTCCTGCATGCCGATCGCCATGAACGTGCGGCCCTGCCAGTCCTCGCTGAAGAATCGCGCCGCGCGCAGCGACAGGTCCGCGCCCTCCATGTCCGGCGTGACGGGGACGATCGCCGGGAAACGGCGCGCGCCCGCGCGATATCGCGCGTCGGGATACGGGGCGGCATAGGCGGCCGCCTCGGCGTCGGACATGCCCTGCACCGATCGCTTCATCATCGCGGCGATGTCGAAGTCGGGCTTCGATGCGACGAACGCCTTCCACGCATCGAACCCCGGTCCCGGCGAGCGACCGACGCCGAGGCCCGTGTTCATGACGATCATGCGATCGATGCGGTCCGGGAATTCCATCGGCAGCGTGAGCCCGAGCAGGCCGCCCCAGTCCTGCACGACGAGCGTCACGCGCTCGAGGTCCAGCGCCTCGATGAAGCGCATCAGCATGGTGCGGTGGAAATTGAACGTGTAGACCGCATCGTCCACCGGCTTGTCCGAACGACCGAAGCCGAAGAAGTCCGGCGCCACCACGCGATGCCCGGCGGCCGTGAACACCGGGATCATCTTCCGATAGAGGTAGCACCAGGTCGGCTGGCCGTGCAGGCAGAGCACCGTTCGTCCGCTCGTCGACGGGCCTTCGTCGAGGTAATGCACGCGCAACCCCTCGTAGCCCGCGAGGCCGTCTAGGTAGCGCGGCGCAAAGTTGAAGCCGGGCAGCGCCTCGAACCTTTCGTCCGGGGTCCTCAGTGTCTCGATCCTGTTCGGCATGTTCGCCTCCGATGATTGCAACGGGCTCAGGGCGCCTCGTCGCGGTGCAGGTCCTGTTCGTCCATCGCGAGCGGGTCGCCCAGGGGTTCCAGGTGCGTGAACACGGTGACGGGCGGAAGCGCGCGGCGGATGTCCGCCTCGATGCGTTCCAGTTCGTCGTGGCCGCGCTGCACGGACCACTCCGGCGGGACGAGCACGTGCAGGGAAACGAACCGCCGGGCTCCCGCCTGGCGCGTCCTGAGCGCGTGATACTCGATGCCGTCCGGCGCGTAACGATCGAGAATCTCCCTGAGCAAGACGAGCTCGGTCGCGGGCAGGGAGATGTCCATCAGCCCGGCGACGGACGAGATCACGATGCGGCTACCGGTCCAGACGATGTTGGCCGCGACGAACATCGCAACGATCGGGTCGAGGCGCTGCCAGCCCGTCGCAGCGACCGCGCCCACGCCCACGAGTACGCCGGCGGACGTCCAGACGTCGGTGAGCAGGTGGTGAGCGTTGGCCTGCAGTGTGGCCGAACGGTGCGCGCGCGCTGCGCGCAGCAGTACAAGCGCGACGCCCAGGTTCACCAGCGACGCCACGACCGACACCGCGAGACCCACGCCCACCTGTTCGAGCGCGCGCGGATGCAGGAAGCGGTCGATCGCGGCTACGGCGATACTGATCGCAGCGACGAGGATCAGCGTGCCCTCGACCCCCGCGGAGAAATACTCGGCCTTGCCATGACCGTAAGGGTGTTCCTCGTCGGGCGGGCGGGCCGCGACGGTCAGCATCGCGAGGGCCATGAGCGCGCCCGCGAGGTTCACCAGCGACTCGAGCGCGTCGGACAGCAGGCCCACGGATCCCGTGAGCCGCCATGCCACGGTCTTGAGCAGCATGGTGGCGATCGCCGCAGCGATCGACAGCCACGCGAAACGGGTGAGCGAAGGCGGCCTCATCGAGGCTACGTTACCTCAGGCCGCGAGGTCGCGGGTCGCGGGTCACCGCAGCCGCCGGCCTCCCGGCGAAAACCCGGCCAGCCGGCCGAAGCCTGGTCGTTCAGCCGGCCGGGGCCGCCTGCGGCGCGTGCCTGCAGGTGTAGGTGACGATCTCGAAGAAGACCGTGGCCGGCGGCGCGTCCTGCCAGATCAGGTTGCGGTCATTGCGTGACGCCTTCTGCACCACGTCTCCCTGCAGGTCCTTGCCCGGGAAAGCCTCGGTCTTGGCCATCGCGATCTTGCGCGATGCGCAATCGACGCGATACACAGTGCGCGTGGACTGGAAGGTCTTGCCTTCCTTGGCGGCCGGCCTCGGGGCGGTGAAATTCTCCTTCACCCGGACCTCGATCGTCGTGCCGACCGCCTTGATGGAATTCGTGTTGACGAACGCCACCTCGCTGTCTGAGGTTGCGACGGAATACCACTTGTCGGCGCCGGTCGCAGGCGCCTGCTGTGCCACCGCCAGGCCGCAGCCGAGAATCACGGCCGTGAAGCCGAGGGCAAGCGACGAAACGTCTTGAATTCGCATCACGGACACTCCTTGCGCCTGTCAATGGCGCGACAGGCGCAGTGTATGCCGACGGACCGGGTCACGGCGAGGCCCCTCCAATGCGCTAGACAGCCGCAGACCCACGCTCCATGCTCGTCGTGCCGCGATCCATCCTCCGCCCGTGTCGGCAATCCATGCCGGCCGCCGGCCAGGACCCGGGCGCGGCGATCCGCCCGACCGACCTGGAGCATTCCCGTGACCGAAGACATCCTCATCACCGAGATCCGCGACGGCATCGCGACGCTCACCCTGAACCGGCCGCGCCAGATGAACGCGCTCTCGGCCGAACTCCGTCGGCGCCTCGTCGCCACGATCGATGGGCTTGCGAGCGACGATCACGTGGCCGTGGTAATCATCACGGGCGCCGGGGAGAAGGCGTTCACGGCCGGCGTGGACCTGAAGGAACTCGAGACCGCCCCGCTCACGGACGAGGAGCTCGGTCCCGACGCGCCGATGAGCCGGGTACTGCGCACGCTGGGCAAGCCCACGATTGCCGCGGTCAACGGCTTCGCGATCACCGGCGGCATGGAACTCGCCATCAACTGCGACATCCTCGTCGCCTCGACGACTGCGCGATTCGCGGACACGCACGCGCGGGTCGGGATCGTGCCCGGCTGGGGCATGTCGCAACTCCTGCCGCGCATGATCGGGCCGGTGCGCGCCCGCTACATGAGCTTCACCGGCAACTTCATCGACGCCGCGACCGCGAAGTCCTGGGGGCTGGTGCTCGAGGTGCTGCCGCCCGCGGAGCTGATACCCTACTGCCTGAAGCTCGCCGCCGAGATCGCGAGCTGTGACCGCGCCACGCTCTCCGACGTCCGCAGCCTGATCGCGGGCGGGCTCGGGACGACGCTCGCGGAGGGGCTCGCGCTCGAGGGACAGCTGAGCAAGGCCGCGACCAAGCGCCTGGACCGCACCGCATTCGCGTCCACGCGCGAAGCGGTCATGTCGCGAGGCAAGCAGCAGAGCAGTTGAAGCGCCGCGCGTGCGGAGGGGGGTCGAGTGTATAGTGTCACTCGACATGAAAACGCCTGCCATGCGCCGCCCGGCGCGCACGACGCGCGCCCGATCGACCGACACTGCCGCGCCAGTGTCGGTCCGGGCGCCGACGCCCGACGCGAAGCTGCGGATGCGTGACCTCGTTCGCGAGAGCGGCTTGCCCCGCGAGACGATTCACTTCTACATCCAGCAGGGACTGCTGCCCCGCCCGCTCAAGACCGGCAGGAATACGGCCCTCTACACGCCGGCGCACCTCGAGCGGCTGCGCCGGATCCGCGAACTTCAGGAACGTCAGTTCCTGCCGCTGAAGGCGATCCGGGCGATCCTCGACGACAGCGCCGACGAGAGCTTTACGCCGGAACAGGAAGACCTCGTCCGCCGCGTGCGTGCGACGCTCGGTGGCTGGGCGGACGCGCAACAGCGCCCGATCGTCCCGGTTGCCGACTTCGTGCCGGCGCGCGTGTCGCGCGACGAACTGCGGGAACTCGTGCGTGACGGCCTCGTCAGCGTGCAAGGCTCGATCGCATCAGGAGCCGTTACCGAGGACGACGCAGTGATCCTCGAGTGCTGGGCTCAGTTCAAGGAATCGGGCCTGGGACCGGACCAGGGCGTCTCGCCCACCGAGTTCCGCGTCTACGACCAGGCCATGGAGCAACTCGTGTCGCGCGAGGCGAGGCTCGCAATGCGCGCCTACGAAGGCGCTCCGGTGGAGGACGTCTCCAGGGTCGTGGAGCAGGCCGCCCCGATTATCGGAAGGCTGCTCGCCGCCATGCACCGCAAGCGCCTGCGGCACTTCCTCCTCGACGCGGGTGGCAACGGCGCCCCGCCAAGAGGCTGAGCCTCCCGGGCCCCGGCGGGTCCTTCGCCCGGGCCGATCCAGCAGCCTCACCGACCATGGCACCGGCCGGAGCTTTCCTGATCCAGCACCGGTGGCTTGCGGTCTGTACGGATTGTGTGTAGTGTTTATACATACTTTCAATCGATCAGGACCCGACACATGCCCGGCGTCGCCGCCTTCGTCCGCGGCTGGTTCTCGGAACCGGCCCCGACCTTCGAACTCCGCAATCCCAGCGCGCGCTGGGGCACGTCGCGCTCGCACGCGCCCCGGAAGCTCCGCGTGGCCGAGGTGATCCAGGAAACCCCGACCGTGCGCAGCTACGTGCTCGAAGCGCTCGACGCCGACTCACCGCTTCGCTACCGCGCCGGCCAGCACCTGACACTGCTCGTCGACATCGACGGCGTGCGGCACCGCCGCTGCTACTCGTTCTCCTCCGCCCCAGCCGACGGCGCCCGTCCCACGATCACCGTCCGGCGCGCGCCGGACGGCCAGGTCTCGCCCCATCTGCACGAGACGCTGCGCGCCGGAGACACGCTGCTCGCCGCGGAACCGGCCGGAAACTTCACGCTCGCGACGGACCCGGAAGCGTCGCGACTCATCGCGTTCGTCGCAGGCGGCGTGGGCGTCACCCCGCTCATCAGCCTCGTCGAGTCCCTGCTCCATGATGAGCCGGCGAGCCGCGCCATCCTGCTGTGCGGAAATCGTTCCGAGGACGAAATCATCTTTCGCGAGCGCATCGCGGCACTCGAAGCGACATTCGCACCACGCCTCACCGTGCGCCACGCGCTCGACGCCGCGCCTGCCGGCTGGACCGGGATCGCGGGCATGCTGGATGGCACGCGCGTGCTCGAGGCGCTCGGCGACGCACGCGCCGACGCCTATTACGTCTGTGGCCCGGAGGCGATGATGCAGGGCGTGTGCGCAGCGCTCGAAGGCGCCGGCGTCCTGGACGAGCGCATCCGCACCGAGCGTTTCGCCTACGCGACTGCTACAACGACACGCATGCCGACGCATGCCGCCGGAGTCACATTCGCCGCGAGCGGCCGGCGCGTCACGGCACAGCCCGGCCAGACCATCCTGCAGGCCGGCCTCGACGCCGGCCTCGACCTGCCCTACAGCTGCACGATGGGCGGCTGTGGCGCCTGCAAGGTGAAGAAGTCCGGCGGCGAGGTCGTCATGAGCGAACCGAACTGCCTGGGCGACCGCGAGCGCCAGGAAGGCTACATCCTCGCCTGCTGCAGCTACGCCGATGGCGACGTGACCATCGAAAGCCACTGAACCGCGACCGCAACCGCAACCGACACCAGCGAGCCTCTACCAATGCTTCCAGACCGCGCCCTCGATTCCATGCCGAGCCCCGCCGCCCGCCGCATCCGCGACGTCTTCGACGCGATGAAGATCGCGACCCGCGTCGAGAACAAGAAGGTGCTCGTCGATCTGGCGCCGTCCGTGACGCGCGGCTTCCTCCTGAAGGAGGGAAAGCAGGGCGCGCCGGTCGGCATGCGAGCCAGCCACGACGCGTATTTCGACTTCCGCTACCAGGGCGACTACCCCGAGATGTACGAGCTCTACCGGCGCGCCGTGCAGAACCAGTGGGACGGCGACAAGCAGCTCGACTGGTCCACCGACGTGGACCCGCGCAACCCCGAGCGTCCGGTGCTGCCGCTGGAACTCGCGCCGCTCGAGGGCCTCGCAGCCCACGGCATCCGCCTCGACCGCGAAGAGCAGCTGCGCTTCGTGCACGACTTCTCCTGCTGGATGCTGAGCCAGTTCATGCACGGCGAGCAGGGCGCGCTCTACGCCTCGGCCCAGGTGACCGAGAGCGTGCACTGGGTGGACGGCAAGTTCTATGGCGCCACGCAGGTCATGGACGAGGCGCGGCACCTCGAGGTCTTCCTGCGGTACCTCGAGACCAAGCTCGGCAAGCTCTACCAGGTGAACGACAACCTCTTCACCATCATGGACGCGCTGATGCGCGACTCGCGCTGGGACATGAAGTTCCTCGGCATGCAGATCATGATCGAGGGCCTCGCGCTCGGCGCGTTCGGCACCATGTACCAGGTGACACGCGAACCACTGCTCAAGGAGCTGCTTCGCTACGTGATCCAGGACGAGGCGCGCCACGTGCACTACGGCGTGCTGGCGCTGAAGCGCCACTTCGCCGAACTGGACCCGAAGGAGCTGCGCGAGCGGGAGGACTGGACATTCGAGGTGGCCTGCCTGATGCGCGACCGCTTCCTCGCGCACGAGATCTACGACGAGTGGTTCGCCGGGCTCATGAAGCGCTCGGACTGGGACAAGGTGATCTCGGGCTCGCCCTTCCTCACCCAGTTCAGGCAGATCATGTTCCGCAGGCTCATACCGAACCTGGAGTACATCGGAATTTTCTCGCCGCGGATCCGCGCCCACTACGAGAGGGTGGGCCTGACCCAGTACGCGGGCGGGCGCAATGCCTCGCAGCTGACCGCGGAGGACCTGCTGGCCGCCTGAGGCCGCGCTACTTCGCGAACAGCATCAGGCCGCCGCCATCCTTGTCCGTCCACGTGAGGGCGAGTCGTCCGGCGAGGAAGGTGTAGCCAGTCACCTTGTCGAGCCGCGTCAGGAACTTCTGCTCTAGATCCATTTCCGGCTCGGGACAGGCCATGCGCGTCGCCGCTGCCTGGCCGATGTCGATCTCGCCGGGCGCCGTTTCCTTGATGGGCGCGCTGAAGCGGTTGCAGCCCGCGAATCCGCGCACGGCCTCGCGCTCGAAGTGAATCACGGGCGGCTTTGCGTCAGCGGGTACCGGCTGGCCGTCGATCGAGACGAGCTGCCACTCGTTCGCCGCGAGCGTGCCCATGGTGAGCGTGCCGAGCACCTCGCTCTTGGACTGCTTGAGCGCGCCGCCCTCGAACACAAAGGTCTTGCGCGCGAGCTGCGTGGGGCAGCAGGCCGGGTCCTTCGGGCCCGCCTCCACCACGTCCATGACGATCCTGCCTGTCTGCAGCCACAGGTTCTGCAGCTTCGTCCGGTCGCCGACCTGCGCCGTGCCGAGGTTCGTGAGCGCGCCGTCCCGTACGCCGAATACCGCGACGTACACGAACTCACCGCTGCCACCGCTGCTCGAACTCAGCATCGCGACGGCCTCGCTGCCAGGCGCGCCGTCCACGTCGCCGAACACGACGGCCGTATCCCAGAGCGTGAGCGTCGGGTGGGATGCCGCGCCCGGCGCGGCCGGTGGACCGTCGTACTTGCCGTCCGCCAGCGTCACGGCCTGCTCGAAGACGCCCGAGACCGTTGCGCCCCCCAGCTGTTCCAGGGTCGGGGTTGGCGGCGGGCCCACGGGAACGACCGCGGCCTGGTCGGGGGTCCCCTTGCCGCCGCAGCCGGCGATCGAGAGCAGGGACGATGCGAGCACCGGGCCCGCGAGTCGAAACGCACGTGAGCGACGCATGCCGATACCTCCGGTGGGTCGGTCCACCGGCGTGATCCTACCGGATCGGCGGACTCGAGCACGAGCGAGTTGCACCGGCCTGGCGACGGGGCGACCCCGGGTCGAACCGCATTGGGGCTGGACATCCCGGCCTTCCGGCGACAAGCTTTCGCGCTTCGTCGGTTGGGGAGAATCCAAAGTGGCATGGAGATCGTTCAGCGGAGCGGCGTTGGCCGTGCTCGCGTTCGGCGCTTACGCGTCGGACGAGCCGTACTCCTCGACCTACCAGGCGCATCCCGGCCCGCCCACCGTCATCCGTAACGCGACGGTCCTCGACGGTACGGGCCGCCGCCTCGACGGCTCAGACGTGCTGATCCGCGACGGCAAGATCCTCGCCGTGGGCCCCGGGCTCGATGCGGGCGATGCCACGGTCGTCGATGCAAAGGGACGCTGGGTCACGCCCGGCCTCATCGACGTCCACTCGCACCTCGGTGTGTATGCCAGCCCCGGCGTGAATGCGTCCCAGGACGGCAATGAAGCGACGGATCCGGTCACCGCCGGCGTCTGGGCGGAACACTCGGTGTGGCCGCAGGACCCCGGCTTTGCCACCGCGCTCGCGGGCGGCGTGACGACGCTGCAGGTCCTGCCGGGTTCGGCGAACCTGATCGGCGGCCGCGGCGTCACGTTGCGCAACGTGCCGGCGACGACCTACCAGGCGATGAAGTTCCCCGGCGCGCCACAGGGCCTCAAGATGGCCTGCGGCGAAAACCCGAAGCGCGTCTACGGCAGCAGGAAGGCTGCCCCGTCCACGCGGATGGGCAACGTGGCCGGCTATCGCCAGGCATTTGCGGACGCGCAGGACTACCAGCGCCAGCAGGAGAAGTACGCGCGCGACCTCGCCGCGTACGAGTCGAAGCAGAGCAAAGACAAGGACAAGGATAAAGACAAGGACGCGGAGCGCCCGGAACCCCCGAAGCGCGACCTGCGGCTCGAGACGCTGGTCGCAGCGATGAAGGGTGAGGTGCCGGTGCACATCCACTGCTATCGCGCGGACGAGATGGTCACGATGCTGGACCTGGCGCGCGAGTTCAACTTCAGGATCGCGGCGTTCCATCACGGGGTCGAGGCCTACAAGATCGCGGATCGCCTCGCACAGGAAGGCGTGTGCGGTGCCCTGTGGTCCGACTGGTGGGGCTTCAAGATGGAAGCCTACGACGGGATCTGGGAAAACCTCGCGTTCGTCGATGCGCCGGCGAACGGCTGCGCGATCGTCCACTCGGATGACGCGGACGGCATCCAGCGCCTGAACCAGGACGCGGCCAAGGGCATGTCGCGCGGCCAGCGCGCGGGACTCGACATTCCACCGGAGCGGGCGATCCGCTGGATCACGTCGAATCCGGCGAAGGCGCTCGGCATCGCCGATCGCGTCGGCACGCTCGAGCCCGGCAAGATGGCCGACGTAGTCGTCTGGAACGGCAACCCGTTCAGCGTCTACGCGCTCCCGGACCTCGTCTACATCGACGGTGCCGTTGCCGTAGATCGCAAGGCGCCGCCAAAGCCACCCGCGTCCGACTTCCTGCTCGGCCAGCCCACCGGAGGTGCGCGATGAACCGCGTCATTCAGCGCCTCGTACCGGGGATCCTGGGCGCACTCGTCGTGCTTGCCGGCACGACTCAGGCGCAGGACGTATTGATCCGTGGCGCGAAGGTCTACACGCAGACCGAGCGCGGCACGCTCGAGAATGCCGACGTGCTCGTTCGCAATGGCCGCATCGCAGAGGTCGGCAAGGGCCTGGCCTCAGGCGCCGGCGTGACCGTGATCGAGGCCAGGGGGCGGCCGCTGACACCCGGCCTGTTCGGGGGCATCACTGCGCTCGGCATAGAAGAGGTGTCGCTCGAGCCCTCGACGGTCGACAGTTCGACGGTCTACGAAGAGGCGCGTGGAACGGCGTTCGAGCCGCGACCCGAGTTCGACGTGACTCCCGCCTTCAATCCGGACTCCGTGGCCATCGGCGTGAATCGCGTCGAGGGCATCACGTTCGCGATGGTGGCGCCGACGGCGCTGCCGGACGGGACGATGTTCGGGGGCCAGGGCGCCGTCGCGCGCCTGGACGGACGCACGGACGCCTTCGCCGCCGCAAGTCGCACGCTGTTCGTCGATCTCGGTGCATCCGCGACCGCGAGCTCCGGCAAGAGCCGCGCGGCGCAGTTCATGCTTCTCGAGCAGGCGACGCGCGAGACGCAACCCGCGAAGCCGCTGCGCGACGGCGACGCGAGACTGCTGACGCCGACCGGGCGCGAGGTGCTGGCGCGCTACCTGGCCGGCGGACGCATCGCCTTCAGCGTCGACCGCGCTGCCGACATCCGACAGGTGCTGGCCTACTCCGAGCGCAACGGTGTGCACCCGGTGATCATCGGCGGGGCACAGGCCTGGCAGGTCGCGGCGCTGCTGGCGAAGTCGCACGTGCCGGTGGTGCTCGACCCGTTCCTGGACCTGCCCGGCTCCTTCGACCAGCTCGGGGCCTCGTTGGAAAATGCCGCGCGCCTGCACCAGGCCGGCGTTCCCATCACGTTCACGAATTTCTCGATGCCTACGCACGCCGCACACAAGGTGCGCCACGCGGCGGGCCTTGCTGTCGCACACGGTTTGCCCTCGGACGCCGCGCTCGCCGCCTTGACGACAACGCCGGCCCAGGTTTTCGGCCTCGGGACCGAACTCGGCCGCATCGCGCCCGGGTACTCTGCGGACCTCGTGCTCTGGTCGGGCGATCCGCTCGAGGTGACGACGGTCGCCGAGCAGGTGTGGATCGAAGGCAGGTCGCAATCGATGCGTTCGCGGCAAACGGAACTGCGCGACCGGTACCGGCCGGCCACGACACCTTCCAAGCCGTGACCGGGGTCGGCGGCACCATCTACTGAGCATCAACAGCCGAAGGAGTGATTCCAATGAACGTGAAGCAACTGGCGATTGCCGCTGCCGTGGGCAGCTTCCTCACCACCGGCGTTGCGAGCAGCGCCGCAGCCGACGACATGGCAGCATCGGGTAAGTGCTACGGCGTCGCCAAAGCGGGCAAGAACGACTGTGCCGGCAACGGACATTCGTGCGCCGGCCAGGCGAAGAAGGACAACGACCCGAACGAGTGGAAGGACATGCCCAAGGACGAGTGCGAGAAGATGGGCGGCACTACCCAGCCCCCGAAGAAGTAATCGGACGATGAGGGACGCGGGCCCGGGCCGGGTCCCCAGTGCGGCGATTCCGCCACGAGCCGGGATCGGCCTGCGCGCTCCCCACTACGAGGACGCGGCAGCGGGACGAGCCGACGTCGCGTGGCTCGAGGTCCACACCGAAAACTATTTCCACGACGGCGGACCGCAGCTGCGCGCACTCGAGCGTGCGCGGGCACATTACCCGCACAGCCTCCACGGGGTCGGGCTGGGCTTGGGGTCGGTGGCGCCGCTGGACCGCGAACATCTCGCGCGCGTGAAGCGGGCGGTCCGGCGCTTCGAGCCGGCGCTCGTGAGCGAGCACGCCTGCTGGGGCCACGCGGGCGGCGAACACTTCAACGACCTCCTGCCCCTGCCGTACACGGAGGAAGCCGCCGAGCTCCTCGCGGCGCGGGTGCGTGAGGTGCAGGACTTCCTTGGCCGGCAGATCCTCATCGAAAACCTGAGCTCGTATTTCGCCTACTCGGCCTCGCGGCTCACGGAGTGGGACTTCCTGGCGGCCGTCGTCGAGCGCTCCGGCTGCGGACTGCTGCTCGACGTGAACAACCTGTACGTGAACGCGGTCAATCTCGGGCTCGACGCCGGGCGATTCATCGCCTCGATTCCGGCGGCAGCCGTGCAGGAAATCCACCTCGCGGGCCATCGCCGCAATTGCGTCGGCACGCGCGACCTTCTGATCGACGATCACGGATCGGCCGTCTGCGCCGAGGTGTGGTCGCTCTACGAGCGGGCAATCGCGCGACTCGGACCCGTGCCGACGCTGATCGAGTGGGACACGGACGTGCCGGCGCTCGACGTGCTCGTTGCCGAGGCACGCAAGGCCGACACGATCCTGGAGCGGTCGCGTGACCTTGCCGCCTGAAGCGTTGCCCCTGGCAGAACTCCAGGCGCGATTCGCGTCGGCGCTGCGCGCGGGCGTCCCGCGGTCGAATGAGGCCGCGTCGGAATTTCCCTCGGACGTCACGCTGCCAGGTGCGTCCACGACGGCGCTCGCGGAATGCATCGTGGACGACGGCCTCGCGCCGGCGGCGCGCGTGCAGGTGTACCGCAACAACGTGCAGGCCATGTTTGAGGGTGCGCTCGCGCGGACGTATCCAGTGCTCAGGCGGCGCGTGGGCGAGGACTATTTCGCGCGACTCGCGGTCGAGTACCGACAGGACCATCCGTCGCAGAGCGGCGACCTGCACTGGGTTGGCATGCACTTCCCGGAGTGGCTCGGCCTGCGCGCGGCCGGCAGCGACTACGCCTGGCTCGCGGACCTCGCGCGGCTCGAATGGGCCTGCGAGGAAGTGCTGGTTTCCGACTCATTGCCGGCGGCACAGGCGGACGCGCTGGCTCGTGTGCCGCCCGAAGATGTGGCGGACGCGCTGTTGTCGCTGCAGCCCCGACTGCAACTGGTCAGTTCAGCGTTTCCTGTCTGGTCCGTGTGGCAGGCCAACCAGCCCGGAGCACCGGGCGACGCGGTCGATCCCTCTCTGGGTCCCCAGCAGGTCGTGGTCGCGCCCGACGCCGTCGGGCTCGTACTGCATTCGTTGCCGGTGGATCAGTTCCGTTTCGTCGAGGAACTGGCCGCTGGCCGCACGCTCGGACGGGCGCTGGACGCATCCGGCCTGGCGGTCGAACGGCTCGCCGCCACGCTCGCGTGGCTCTTCGGTGCCGGGCTGGTGACTGCCGTCAGTCCGCGAAACGCATACTCGCATGGCGAGGGCGAGACTCCGACTTCGTAACCGCCGTCGATTTCGCGAGTGATCTCGTTGCGCGGCGCGCGCTCAGGTCCCGGGCGAATTCCCGCCTCGCCCGGTTTCGACCATCTTCCGGGCTTGCTCGATGAACTTCTCGGCCTCCTCGCCTTCCTCGGGCCGGACCAGTCGCGGGGGCACGTCTATGCCGCGCTGGCAGGCGGGCCGCGACGCCAGCAGCGCCTTCCACCGCGTCAGGTGCTCGAACTCGCTGGTGTCCACGCCCGACCACCGGTACGTGCGCACCCACGCCCAGTTCGCGATGTCCGCAATCGAATAGTCCCCCGCGAGGTACTCGTGGTCCGCGAGGCGCGTGTCCAGCACGCCGAACAGCCGCCGCACCTCTCCCTGGTAGCGGTCGATCGCGACCTGGATCTTCTCCGGCAGGTACCTGAAGAACACGTTGGCCTGGCCCATCATCGGGCCGATCCCGCCCATCTGGAACATCAGCCACTGCATCACGAGCGAGCGGCCCCTGGTGTCGGACGGCATCAGGCGGCCGGTCTTCTCGGCGAGGTAGACGAGGATCGCGCCCGACTCGAAGACCGGGAAATCGTCGAAGTCGCGATCCACGATGGCCGGGATGCGCCCATTTGGGCTGATCTTCAGGAATTCGGGCCGCCGCTGCTCGAGCTTTACGAGGTCGAGCGCCTGCACGGTGTAGGGCAGCCCCAGTTCTTCCAGGGCGATCGAGATCTTGTGGCCGTTCGGAGTTGCGGCGGTGTATAGGTCAATCATCGTAGTGACGGCTTACTCGCATTCTGACAGCATGGAATCATGATCGAATTCTTCTTCGACTGCTCGAGTCCGTGGACCTGGCTCGCGTTCCACAACATCCAGCCCCTGGCGCGCGAACTGGGGGTCGAGATCCGCTGGCGACCGGTCCTGGTGGGCGGGATTTTCAACGCCGTGAACCCAAGCGTCTACGAGTTCCGGGAGCGCGGGATTCCGGCGAAGCAGGCCTACCTGATGAAGGACCTCCAGGACTGGGCGCGGCTCGCAGGTCTCACGATCCACTTTCCGCCGACGGTATTCCCGGTGAACAGCGTCAAGGCGATGCGCGGCTGCATCCTGCTCGAACCCGAGGGGAAGCTCGTCCCGTTCGCTCAAGCCGTCTTCGAGGCGTACTGGACCCACGATCGCGACATTTCGCAGGACGCCGTGCTGGGCGAGCTTTGCGAGCGGGTCGGCGTCGAGCCGGGGGCCTTCTTCGAAGGCATCGCGCGCCCGGAGACCAAGGCCCATCTCAAGGCCAACACGGACGAGGTGATCGCCCGTGGCGGCTTCGGCTCGCCGACCATGTTCGTCGGCGACGATATGTACTTCGGCAACGACCGCCTGACGCTGGTCCGCGAGGCGGTTTTGAGACGGAAATAGGGGACATTCTCCTTTTCAGGAAATAGGGGACATTCCCCTGTGTCCGCCACGGGAGCTACGCGCTCAGCAGCAAATAGGGGAATGTCCCCTATTTCCTGAAAAGGAGAATGTCCCCGTTTTCAGTCGGAGACCGCTCATGCTGACGTCCATCAGATACCTGCCCGCCCCGCTCCGCCGTCTCGTGGTGGACGGCGCGGATGTTCCCCGTGACCTCGCGACCGTTACCACGATCGCCACGGG
>CAVPNH010000016.1:0-290898 GCA_963706755.1 uncultured Gammaproteobacteria bacterium | reverse complement strand
ATGCGCGAACTGTGGGCCGCGTTCGACCGCGGCGCCCACGACCTGCACCCGGTGGATCTCGGGTGGCGTGCCGGAGGTGCTGGCTGATGGCTGCCGCGTCGCGGCGGGCCGGTCGCGTGTCAGAGGCTGCGGCCGCCGTCCACGGTGATGACCTGCCCCGTGACGTAGGGCGCCTCGGTGGCGAGGAAGAGCGCGGTGCGCGCGATGTCGTCCGGCGAGCCGCTGCGCTTCAAGGCCGTCCTGAAACGATTTCGTCCTTGAGTGCCGGGTCGAGGTCCCGCTCGGGCCAGAGTACGGGGCCCGGCGCAATGGCATTCACCCGGTATTTGCCCAGTTCGCGGGCCAGCGACTTCGTCAGCATGACGAGCCCGGCCTTCGCGGCCGAGTAAACCGGATGCGCCTTGAGCGGGCGCCGGCCGTGGATGTCCACCATGTTCAGGATCAGGCCCTGCGAGGAGCGCAGCGCCGGAGCCGCGGCCTGCGACAGAAAGAGGGGCGCCCGGAGGTTGGTTCCGACGAGGTCGTCGAACTGCGCCGCCGTGATCGTGCCGACGGTCGTGGGATAGAACGTCGAGGCGTTGTTCACCAGCACGTCGAGCCGTCCGAATCCGTCGAGGGCCGCGGCCACGAGCCCGGGCAGCTGTTCCACGTCGTTCAGATCCGCGCGGGCGGTGATCGCGGAACCGGCGCGGGCCGCGTTCAGTTCCGCGACGAGCCAGTCCGCGGCCGGGCGCGAACGGTGGTAGTGCACGACGACATTGGCGCCGGCCTCGTGATAGCGCCGGACCATCGCCGCGCCGAGGCGCTTCGCGCCGCCGGTGACGAGGACGCAACGACCGCCGAGCGAGCCTTCTGCCTGCATGATTCGACGATACCGGAGACGGCGCGCGCTGTCGCGTCGGGGGCGGCCGCGCGATGAACGAGGCCGCGTCGCCGCCGGAACTGTCCGCTGCCGAGGCCGAGCACGGCGAGCGCCTTGCAGCGCGGATACGCGCCGCCATTGCGGACGCCGGCGGCTGGATCGGCTTCGGGCGATACATGGAGATGGCCCTGTACGAACCGGGCCTCGGTTACTACAGCGCCGGCGCTCGCAAGCTGGGGGAGGGCGGTGATTTCGTGACCGCGCCCGAGGTCGCGCCGGTATTCAGCCGCTGCGTCGCGGGGCAGTGCGCAGAGGTGCTCGCGGCGCAGGGCGGTGGGGACGTGCTCGAACTCGGCGCGGGCTCCGGGGCGATGGCCGCCGCGATGCTCGCGGAGTTCGAGTCGCAGAACGCGCTGCCTGCGCGTTACCTCATCCTCGACCTGAGCGCCGACCTGCGCGAGCGGCAGCGCGCGACGCTCCTGGACGCCGTGCCGCACCTGCTCGACCGGGTCGAATGGCTGGACCGCCTGCCCGAGGGTTTCCGGGGCATGGTCGTCGCGAACGAGGTCCTGGACGCGATGCCCGTGGACAGGTTCGTCTGGCGCGGAGGCGAGGCCCGGGCACTCGGTGTCGCAGCGAGCGATGGTCGGTTCGATTGGGCGGAGGCGCCCGCCGGGCCCGAACTCGCGGCCGCCGTCCTGCGCATCCACCGCGAATGCAGCGAGGACTGGCCCGATGGCTACACCTCTGAGGTCAACACGGGACTTCCCGCCTGGCTCGCGGCCGTCGCGGCCGCAGTCGAGCGCGGCGTCTTCTTCTTCGTGGACTACGGCCTGCCGCGCCGCGAGTTCTATTCAGCCGAGCGCAGGTCCGGCACGCTCCTCTGCCACTTCCGTCACCGCTTCAACGACGACCCGTTCGCGCGGCCTGGTCTGCAGGACATCACGGCGTGGGTGGACTTCACCGCGGTCGCCGAGGCGGCGGATCGGGCCGGCCTCGACGTGGCGGGATACACGACGCAGGCGCATTTCCTGATCGGCAACGACCTCGCCCGTCGCCTGCAGGACGTTTCCGGACTCGATGTCGTGCAGCGCGTGAACCTTTCCCGCCAGGCGATGGTGCTCACGCTGCCCGGCGAAATGGGCGAACGCTTCAAGGTGATGGCGCTCGCGAAAGGTTACGATGCGCCCCTCCGCGGATTCGCGGTGCGCGATCTCCGCCACACGCTGTAGGTGACCATGGATCCAGTGCACGCCATCGTCCTCGCCCTCGTGCAGGGACTCTCGGAGTTCCTGCCGATCTCGAGTTCAGGACACCTGATCCTGATACCGCACCTGTTCGGCTGGCCGGACCAGGGCCTGGCGTTCGACGTCGCGGTGCACGTGGGTACGCTGCTCGCACTGCTCGTCTACTTCAGGCGCGAGATCGTTGCGATGACGGCCGCCTGGCTCGGCTCGGTGCTCCGCCGCAGCCACACGCCGGACAGCCGCCTCGCCTGGCAGGTTCTCGTGGGCACGATCCCGGTCGGGCTCGCAGGCATCGTGTTCGGCGACGCGATCGAGTCGAACCTGCGCTCACCGCTCTTCGTGGCGGGGACGCTGTCGTTCTTCGGTCTCCTGATGTACGCGGCCGACCGGTTCTCGCGCGGCACGCGCGACGAGCACTCGCTCAGCTGGCCGCAGGCGATCGCGATCGGGTGCGCACAGGCGCTCGCGCTCATGCCGGGCACGTCGCGCTCAGGGATCACCATGACGGCGGGACGGGCGCTCGGGCTCGCGCGATCCGGGGCCGCGCGATTCTCGTTCCTGCTCGCCATCCCGGGCATTGCGGCCGCGGGCGGCTACGAGGGACTGAAGCTCGTCACGTCTCACACCGCCGCGGACTGGCCGTCCATGGCGATCGGTGTCGCGTTCTCGGCGCTCTCAGGCATCGCCTGCATCCACCTGCTGATCCGGTTCATCGAGCGCATCGGGCTGCTGCCCTTCACGATCTACCGTCTCGCGATCGCGGTGCTGATCGTGTGGCACTTCGCCTGAGGGCGCGGCCGAGCCGGCGAGGGCCGCCTGGATCGCCCCGACGCGCGCGGCGCGCAGCCGTGCGGCGATGACCGGTCCCGGGAGGCCAGCCGAGAGCTCCGGATCGACGCGCACGCCCGCGGCGGCCGCGCGCGCGCGCTGCACCAGAAGGGACTGGGGGTAGGGCCTGGCACGCAGGTCCGGGCCGCGACCGCGCGCGTCGGCTTCGCAGGCGAGGAGCAGGCGCTCGAAGCGGTCCGGCCTGCGGAATGCGTCCGTCACCTCGAACAGCTCGAGCAGCGTCCCGGGGCGGAGTTCCGCGGCGCGGTGCACCTTCGCGTGATGGCGCGCCACGAGGACCGCGAGGTCGCGGTGATCGTTGGGGACCCTGAGTCGCGCGCAGAATCCTTCGATGAGCTTCGCCCCGGCCTCCTCGTGGCCGATGTGGCGGGGCCATTCCCCGCGCGGTGTGAGGCCCTTGCCGACGTCGTGCACCAGCGCGGCGAACCGTACCGTCGTGTCGGGCGAAAGGCCTGCCGCGACCTCGAGCACCTGCATGGTGTGCAGTCCCGTGTCGATCTCAGGATGCCACTTCTCGGGCTGCGGTACGCCATCGAGGGCGGCAATCTCGGGAAACACGGCCGCAAGTGCGCCGCAGGCGCGCAGCACCTCGAAGTAGACCGCCGGACAGTCCTCGCCGAGGGCGCGTTCCGTTTCGACCCAGACGCGTTCCGGCACGAGCGCCGCGATTTCACCGCCCGCGACGATGCGGCGCATGAGTTCCAGCGTCTCTGGCGCGATCCTGAATCCGAGCGGGGCGAAGCGCGCGGCGAAGCGCGCCACGCGCAGCACGCGCAGCGGGTCCTCGACGAAGGCCGGCGAGACGTGGCGCAGGAGCCGCGCCTCGAGGTCGCGTCGGCCGCCGTGCGGGTCCACGAGCGTCCCGCCGTCGTCCTGCGCCATCGCGTTGATCGTGAGGTCCCGCCGGGCGAGGTCCTCCTCGAGCGTCACGTCGGGTGAGAAGCGGGTGGCAAAGCCGTAGTAGCCGGGCCCGGTCTTCCGCTCGGTGCGCGCGAGCGCGTACTGTTCGCCGGTCGTCGGGTGCAGGAAGACCGGGAAGTCCTTGCCGACGGACCGGTAGCCGAGCGCGGTGAGCTCGTCGGGCGTCCCGCCCACGACGACGTAGTCGCGCTCATGGTGAGGACGGCCGAGCAGGCGGTCGCGGACCGCGCCGCCGACCAGGAAGATCTTCATGCAGGGCATCGTAGCGGAATGCGACGCGCGCGGGCGAGCCTGGAGCGGCCGGGTCCGGGGGCTTGCGCGCGGGCTCGTGCCCACCGGCTTCGCGCTCGCGCTGTCGGGTTGCTACGTGATGCAGGCAGCGACCGGGCAGCTTGGCGTGATGGCGGGCAGCCGCCCGATCGCGAGCGTCGTCGCGGACCCGGCGACGCCAGAGGCGACCCGCCGGCAACTCGAGCTCGCGGTCCGCGCGCGCGAGTTTGCCGTGCGCGAACTCGGCCTTCCCGATGGCGGCAGCTACAGGAAGTACGTGGACATCGGACGTGAATACGTGGTGTGGAACGTGGTAGCAACGCCGGAATTCTCGCTGCGCCCGTTGCGGTGGTGCTTCCCGTTCGCAGGCTGCGTGAGTTACCGCGGGTATTTCCACGAGGCCGATGCGAACGCCTACGCGTGGAAGCTCGTTGCGAGCGGGGACGACGCGGTGGTCGAGGGCGTCGGGGCGTACTCGACGCTCGGCCACCTGGCCGATCCGCTGATGAGCACCATGATCGGCTGGCGCGAGACCCGGCTGGTCGGAACCATCTTCCACGAGCTCGCGCACCAGCGCCTGTACGTCGCGGGCGACAGTGGCTTCAACGAGGCGTTCGCGGGCGTGGTCGAGGACGCGGGCGTGCGGCGCTGGCTCGAGTCGCGCGGCACGGCGCGGGAGATCGCGGCCTACGAAAGCTCGCGTCGCAGGCACGCGGAGTTCCTTGCGCTCCTGCGCGACACCGCGACGAGCCTCGAGCGCCTCTACAGCGGCACGTTGCCGGCCGCGGACAAGCGCGTCGAGAAGAATCGCGTGTTCGGGCGCCTCAAGTTCACCTACGAGGGGCTCAGGCAGGAGTGGGGCGGCTACCGCGGATACGACGGCTGGTTCGGGCGGCCGCTCGACAATGCGAACCTGGCGTCGGTGGCGACCTACCGTGACTGCGTACCGGGGCTCGAGCGGGAGCTGGCTCTGGCGGGGTCCCTGCCCGCGTTCTACGCCCGGGCTTCGGCGCTGTCGCGAATGACGCCGGAGGCGCGCCACGCGGCGGTGTGCGGCGCGCCACGAGGGCACGGCCGATGAAGCCGGTGCCCCCGGGGACGCAGATTGCGAGGCTCGGTATTGCCTCAGCGGATCGGGATCACCAGCATCGCGCTGCCGCGGCGGATCTGCACGACGAACGCCTGCAGCCCCTGCGCGGCCTTCCTGAATTCGGCGAGGCTGGCGACCCGGGTGCGTCCGACCGCGAGGATCACGTCGTTGGGGCGCAGGCCCCGCTGCGCGGCCGGGCTGCCGTCCGCCACCGAGCGGATCAGGACGCCGCCGCCCTGCGCGTCCACGAGGTCCGCGCCCTCGAGGCCGTCGTGCAGGCCGGCGGCCTGCGCCTCGGCGTTCGCGTCGCGCTCGCCGATCACGGCGGTCACGCGGCGCGGCTTGCCGTCGCGGATGAGTGCAATGTCCACCTTGTCGCCGATGCGCAGGAGGCCGATGGTGTTGCGCAGGGACGCGGCGTCCTTGACCGGCTTGCCGTTCACCGCCGTGACCACGTCGCCGGCCTTGATGCCGGCCTTCTCGGCCGCGGACCCGTCGATCACCTGCGACACCAGCGCGCCCTGCGTGTTGCCGAGGTCCATGCTCTCGGCGATGTCCGGCGACAGCGTCTGGATGTTCACGCCGAGCACGCCGCGGCGTACCTCACCGTACTTGATGAGCTGCTGCATCACGGTTTTCATCATGTTCGACGGGATCGCGAAGCCGATGCCGATGTTTCCGCCGGTGCGCGAGAGGATCGCGGAGTTGATGCCGACCAGCCTGCCGTTCAGGTTGACCAGCGCCCCGCCCGAGTTGCCCGGGTTGATCGACGCGTCGGTCTGGATGAAGTCCTCGTAGCCCTCGGGATTGATGCCGGAGCGGCCGAGCGCGCTGATGATGCCCGACGTGACCGTGTGCCCGAGTCCGAACGGATTGCCGATGGCCACCACGTAGTCGCCGACTTCCTCGAGCTCGGAGTCGGCGATCGGGATCTCCGCGAGGTTGGCCGCCTGCACCTTCAGCACCGCGAGGTCCGAGCCCTCGTCCTTGCCGACCACCTTCGCCGTGAGCGAGCGGTTGTCGAGGAGCTGCACCGTGATCTCCGTGGCGTTCTCGATCACGTGCGCGTTGGTGACGATGTAGCCGTTCTTCGCGTCGACGATCACGCCCGAGCCGGCGGCCTGGAATTCGCGCTCGCGCGGGGCGTTCGGCACGTCGAAGAAGCGCCGGAAGAACGGGTCGTTCAGGAGCGGGTTCTGCTCGTGCACCGTGCCGCGCGTCGCCACGTTCACGACCGCAGGCGTGACGCGCTTCAGCATCGGCGCGAGGGAGGGCACCGGCGTCTCGCCGGCCTGGGCGGGGATCTGGGCGGGGGCGATCGTGGACCAGGCGCCGAGCGCGAGGGCGGCGAGAGTCAGGTGCAGCTTCATGCGGATTCCTGCGGATTGTTCGTGGCAACTCGAAGGGGCAGCGAGTCTAGCAGGCTGCTCCACGCACCCCGTGCGCGGCGCTTCGGGGCTTCGGACTGTGACTGGTCCTTGCAGTGCCAAGTTCCGTGTGGACGATCTCTCGCGCCGGACGCCCGCTGGCGCCGGGCACCGGGTGCTGTGCACTGGCGGTGCGCAAGCTGTGGATTTCCGGTGATGAGCAGGTGGACACAAGATGTTGTGTTTCGGCGGCAACCCGGGGCTTGACTGGAAGGCCGTTTCAGGCATGTCGGTAAAGTTTCTCGATGGCAACATAACTCTTTGTTTATAAAGTATAAAAACATGCTGCTACGCAGCAGAAAAAGCGGTTGACGGGGGGCGGGGTGGTGCATAGCATCGCTCGCCTGATCCTACATGTTGTGTCTGGCACGATACGGCCGCGGCACTCGTCGCGACGATCCGAGCCGGACCAAAGGGAAGGGGTTAGCCGGGCCCGTCGAGCCTCGCCAGAGGCTGCAAGAAGGGCTCGCGGGGGACGCCAGGCCACAACGCCATAAGAACTTCGGAGCCTTAGCTGCTGCAATGAGTACTGCCGTGAAACTCGAGACGCGGGATGCGCGGAGCATCCCGTTCCAGGAAGCGTCCCTCGACATCTGGGACAAGAAATACCGGTTGTCTGCCAAGGATGGAACGCCCATCGACCAGTCGATGGACGATACCTACAAGCGCGTGGCGCGTGCGCTCGCCGACGTGGAGAAAGAGGACGCCCGCGAGCACTGGAACGAGCAGTTCCTCTGGGCGCTCCGCCGCGGCGCGATCCCGGCGGGCCGCGTCATCTCGAACGCGGGCGCCCAGGAGCACAAGCCGGCAACGTCCACGATCAACTGCACCGTGTCCGGCACGATCCGCGACTCGATGGACGACATCCTCGGCAAGGTCCACGAGGCCGGGCTCACGCTCAAGGCCGGCTGCGGAATCGGCTACGAATTCTCGACGCTGCGCCCGCGCGGCGCGTACGTCTCGGGCGCGGGCGCGTACACCTCGGGTCCTCTGTCCTTCATGGACATCTACGACAAGATGTGTTTCACCGTCTCGTCCGCCGGCGGACGCCGCGGCGCGCAGATGGGGACCTTCGACGTCGGGCACCCGGACGCCATGGAGTTCATCCGCGCGAAGCGCGAGGCCGGGCGGCTGCGGCAGTTCAACCTCTCGCTGCTCGTGAGCGACGAGTTCATGAGCGCCGTGCGCGAGGACCGCGACTGGCAGCTCGCCTTCCCGGTGCGCGAGGCGGAGATTGCGGGCGAGGACGTGGCCGACCGCTCGAAGTTCATCTGGCGCGAGTGGCCGGACACGAGCAATTACGTGAAGAACGACGAAGGCCTGGTGCTCTGCAAGGTCTACAAGACACTGCCCGCGAAGCGACTGTGGGACGTGATCATGTCGTCGACGTACGACTTTGCCGAACCCGGCTTCGTGCTGATCGACCGCGTCAACGAGATGAACAACAACTGGTGGTGCGAGAACATCCGCGCCACCAATCCCTGCGGCGAGCAGCCGCTGCCGCCCTACGGCTCGTGCCTGCTCGGTTCCGTGAACCTCACCAGCTTCGTGCGTGACCCGTTCACCGACCAGACCCGCTTCGACTGGGACGAGTACCGCCAGGTGGTGCGCGTCTTCACGCGCATGCTCGACAACGTGGTCGAGGTGAACGGCCTGCCGCTCGCGCAGCAGCGCGACGAGATCCGCCGCAAGCGCCGTCACGGCATGGGCTTCCTGGGGCTCGGCTCGACGATCACCATGCTCGGCTGGAAGTACGGCTCGCGCGACGCGGTCGCCTTCACCGAGCGCGTGTCGAAGGAGCTCGCGGTCGCCGGCTGGGAAGCGGCGCTCGAGCTTGCCGGGGAGAAGGGCCCGGCGCCGATCATGCTCGAGGAGTTCGAGGTCACGCCCGAGATGCTGCGCAAGCGTCCGGAGATGAAGCGTGACGGCGTCAAGGCCGGCCAGAAGCTGCCCGGGCGCGTCCTGCACGCGCGCTACAGCCGCTACATGCAGCGCGTTGCCGAGGTAGCGCCGGAGCTCGTCGGTCGCCTCGCCGAGGTCGGTGCACGCTTCACGCACCACAGCTCGATCGCGCCCACCGGGACGATCTCGCTCTCGCTCGCGAACAATGCCTCGAACGGCATCGAGCCGTCGTTCGCGCACCACTACTTCCGCAACGTGATCCGCGAGGGGCGCAAGACCAAGGAGCGCATCGACGTGTTCTCCTTCGAGCTGCTGGCCTACCGCGAGCTCGTCAATGCGAATGCCTTGCCGGGCGGGACGACGGCCGCGGACAAGCTGCCGGACTACTTCACCACTTCCGACGATGTCACGCCGCGCCAGCACGTGGACATCCAGGCGGCGGCGCAGAAGTGGATCGACTCCTCGATTTCGAAGACGGCCAACGTCCCGACGGACTACCGCTACGACGACTTCAAGGACATCTACCTGTACGCCCACGAGCAGGGGCTGAAGGGCTGCACCACGTTCCGCTTCAATCCCGAGGCGTTCCAGGGCGTGCTGGTGAAGGAGGAAGACCTCAAGAACACCACCTACGTCTTCACGCTCGAGGACGGGACCGAGGTGCAGATGAAGGGCGACGAGCAGGTCGAGTACGACGGCGAGACACACACCGCCGCGAACCTGTTCGACGCGATCAAGGAAGGCTACTACGGGAAATTCTGATGAGCGCGCGCAAGATCGAAAAGAAGATCGTCAAGTACCGGGTCGAGAGGGCCGGCGAGAAGGCCGCGGCGAAGCTGGAACCGCAGCGCGAGGGCGTGCCGGGGGAGTTGCGCGACGCGAAAGTCATCTGGATGCACGAGAAGCTCGAGCGTCCGGAGATGCTGATCGGCTCGACCTACAAGATAAAGACGCCGGTGTCGGATCACGCCATGTACGTGACCATCAACGACATCGTGCTGAACGAGGGCACGGAGCACGAGCAGCGCCGGCCCTTCGAGATCTTCATCAACTCCAAGAACCTCGACCATTTCCAGTGGATCGTCGCGCTGACGCGCATCATCTCGGCGGTGTTCCGCAAGGGCGGCGACGTCACCTTCCTGGTGGAGGAGCTCAAGGCGGTGTTCGATCCTCGCGGTGGCTACTGGCAGGCGGGCGGCAAGTTCATGCCGTCGATCATCGCCGAGCTCGGCCACGTCATCGAGAAGCACCTGCAGTCCATCGGGCTGCTGCGCAGCCCGGAGATGGACGAGCACCGCAGGAAGCTCATCGACCAGAAGCGCGAGGAGTACGAGCAGCGCCAGAAGCAGCAGGACGCGTTCGCCAAGAGCCACTACCCGCAGGGCGCGCAGCTCTGCACCAAGTGCAGCACCGCGGCGGTCGTGATGATGGACGGCTGCATGACGTGCCTGAACTGCGGCGACTCGAAGTGCGGCTGAGGCGCCACGCGCAGCCGGAAGGTTCCCCACGCGCTTGGGCTGGATTCCCGCCGGCCACCTGACGACTCAGGGCGCCTCTGACCGGGTGCAGCGCGTACTTCCGAGGCGGCCGCAAGGCCGCCTCGTTTTTGCCCCCGCCGCCGGACTTCAGCGTGACGGCTGCGCGAGGCGCTCCGCGACCAGCTTGCCGGCCGATTCGGCCCACTCGTCGATGCGGGCCTTCAGCGCATCCACCGTCACCGGCGTGGTGGTGTTCTTGATCTGCTCGCCCTTGCCCTGCCGCACGACCATCAGCAGCGGCTCGCCACTCACGCTGTCGACGACCAGTCCCTCGACCGAGAGCGCCAGGTCCTGGGTGCGCTTTCCGGCGAGCCTCATCGCACCCGAGAAGACGAACGCCGCGGGCACCAACTCGTATGCCTTGAGCGATGTGGCGCCGGTGGAGACCGCGGTGATCGCGGTGCGGACCCGCAGTACGCCGGGGCCGGGTTCCGTCGCATGGGGCACGGCGGCCAGCACCACGTCACTCAGGGTGGTCGTCAAGTAGGCGCTGATCTTGTCGAGCGTCTCCTGCGACACCTGGCTGCTCGGCTGCGGCTTGGGATGGAAACCCACCGCGTCCACGATTATGGCGTGATAGTTCTCACGCGAGAGCTTCGGGCTGACCCAGCGCTCGATCCCACTGCCGGACGCGTTCTTGACCGGCTTCAACAGTGAGTAATCCGGCAGGAAGCCGGAGTCGGGCGGATCCGAGGTCGTTGCCGCGGGCGCGACCGGCGCAGCCGGCGACGGTGTATCTGACGCCATTGTGACAGGCGAGGCCAGGACCGCGGCAGCGAGGGTGGCGGCCAGTCCGGCGCGCCGCAGGAAGGATCCTTTCATTCTCATCTCCTTGCGGCGTCGTCCCGCTGCTCAATTCGAGGTGCGTCACATTACACGTCACAAAATGGCGATGCGACCGGTTCCGCAATTCGCTGGATCCAGCGTGGCTATAATCCGCTCCCAATGAAGTTACCGTCACTGTCGTCCGTCGCGCTCGCGATCCTGCTCGCCGCATCCTCGGGTGGAGCCCCGGCCCAGGGATTCGGTTCCGTGTCGAGTGGCAAGCGGCTGCCGGACACTGTGGCGACGGCGCAGCCGGCCGAGTCACCACCTGTGCCCGAGGTGCCCGCCGTGGCGCCCGAGTCACCGCCCGCGCCCGAGGTATCTGCCGTGGCGCCCGAGTCGACGTCCGCGCCCGAGGCGGCCGCGCAAGCGAGCCCGGCTACGTCCGCCTCGGCAGCGGGCGGCGTCGAAGCCGTGACCGCGGGCCCCGCTACCACGGCGCCCTTCGGCGGCTCGTATGCCGATGCCGTCGCCGCGAGCCCGGGGAAGCTCGAGGCCGCCGATCACGTGCTCGTCAAGAAATCGGAACGCCGGCTCTACCTGCTGCGCTCCGACCGCGTCATCGCCGAATACCCCATCAAGCTCGGGCTCAGCCCCAGGGGCCCGAAGCTGTACGAGGGCGATTTCCGCACGCCCGAGGGCCGGTACGCACTCGTGGCGCGCAACCAGCACAGCGACTATTTCCTGTCACTCAGGGTGTCCTATCCGAACGAGGACGATCTCCTGCGCGCGCGCGAACTCGGCCTCCGGCCCGGCGGCCTGATCATGATCCATGGCCAGCCGAACACGCCGCGCAAGCCGCGGGACTACTACGCAGGCAACGACTGGACCGACGGCTGCATCGCGGTTAGCAACTCGGACATGGTGGACATCTGGCTGCGCACCACGGTCGGTGTCCCGATCGAGATCCGCCCGTGATGAACAGGTCGAGGTGGCGATCACGGCCACCGAGGACACGGATTCCGTCGACGCCCGCGTGACGCCGACCGGCAGCCTTGAGATCCTTTCCCAGCACGAGGTGGACCGGCTGCTCGATTCGTCGCGCGGAGGCCTGTACGCGCTCTACCGTCGCTGTTCGCTCGCGGTGCTGAACGCGGGCGGCGAGACCGACGACGCGCGTGAGATCTTCCAGCGCTACGAGGATTTCGAGATCCGTATCGTGCACCAGGACTGGGGTGTCAAACTCGCGTTGACCGATGCGCCGGACACCGCCTTCGTCGATGGCCGATGATCCGCGGGATCCATGAACTGCTGTTTGCGGTGCTGCGCGACGTGATCTACATAAACAACGAGGTCAACGCCTCGGCCAGTTCGATCTGGCCAGCCACTACGGCATCACCAACGCGGTCTTCCACATTTTGCGCAATGCCGGCGTGCTCCGGCCCGCGCTCGACCCGAACATCGTGGTGTGCTGGGGCGGGCATTCGATCAGCCGCGAGGAATACGAATACACCAAGGAGTCCGGCTACGAACTGGGCCTCCGCAGGCTGAACGTCTGCACCGGTTGTGGTGCCGGCGCGATGAAAGGGCCGATGAAGGGCGCGACCATCGGCCACGCCAAGCAGCGCATCCGCAATGGCCGCTACATCGGGCTGACCGAGCCCGGCATCATCGCGGCCGAATCACCGAATCCATCGTCAACGAGCTGGTGATCATGCCGGACATGGAGAAGCGTCTGGAGGCCTTTGTGCGCATCGCCCACGGCATCGTCATTTTCCCGGGCGGGGTCGGGACGGCCGAGGAGATCCTGTTCCTGCTCGGTATCCTGCTGCACCCGGATAACGCCGCAGCACCGTTCCCGATGGTGCTTACCGGTCCCGAGTCGAGCCGGGCCTACCTGGAACAGATCGATGCCTTCGTCGGCGCGACGCTGGGGCCGGGCGCGCAGCAGCGCTATCGCATGATCGTTGGCGACCCGGCAGCCGTTGCGACATGGGTGCTCGGCAATGTCCGCCAGGTGCGTGATCACCGCCACAGCAGGAGCGATGCCTACTACTTCAACTGGCGTCTGCCGTTGACCCGGGCTTCAGCAGCCCTTCGTGGCCACGCATGAGGCGATGGCAGCGCTGGAACTGCGCCGCGACCTGCCGCCGCCCTGCTGGCTGCGAACCTGCGCCGCGCATTCTCCGGCATCGTCTGCGGCAACGTCAGGGAGAGGGTATCCGGCCATCGAGGAGCACGGACCATTCGAGATTCGCGGTGATCACGGCGTCCTCGCCGACTCGACGGCCTGCTGCGCGCCTTCGTCGCCAGCACCGCATGCGCCTTCCCGGCCGCGAATATGTGCCCTGTTACCGCGTCGTCGGCTGACCTCGCAACTGTGAACCAGTACCGGACGTGGGCGGCCGGCCGCCGTAGCCTGCGTTCAAGCCGATATTCCCAGCCATGACCGACCAAAAGAAAAAGACCGCAGCGCAGGGCGCCGCCGGGGCGGAGAGCCCCGCCGAGGCGCTTGCGCGGCGACCGAAATTCGGCGCGGCGACCGAAGGCTGGGACGCGTACAACGACTGGCTGGAGAGGGTCCGCGTGCAGCAGGGCAGGGTGTCCCGTCAGGCCGTCGTGGCCAAGTCGCTCTACAGCGTAGCCAGCTACAAGAACTGGGCCGACAAGGCGCGGGACGCGTTCGACAAGGGCAAGTAACCGCCGGCCTCGCGGCCCGGCTACCATGTGCTTCCAGTCCACCGGTGCGCTTCCAGCGCCCGGCTGACCCGTCCAGACGGACTCATCCTGGAGGAAGTGCCCGTGGCCGAACCCGATCCGCCGGACCCGGACGCCCTGCGCCGGAGCCTCACCGACGAGCAATGGCGTGTGACCCAGGAGAAGGCCACCGAGCGGCCATACACCGGACGCTACCTGCACAACGACGAGCGGGGCGCGTATGCCTGCGTCTGCTGCGGCCAGGAACTCTTCGCTTCGGATGCCAAGTACGACTCGGGGTCGGGGTGGCCGTCGTTCTGGCTCCCGCTCGCCGGCGACCGCGTCGCCGTGCGCAGCGACACGAGCCACGGCATGATCCGGCGCGAGATCACCTGTGCCCGCTGCGGCGCGCACCTAGGCCACGTCTTCGAAGACGGCCCGCGCCCGTCGGGGCTGCGCTACTGCGTCAACTCGGCTTCGCTGGACTTCCGGCCCGGCGCGAGTCCTGAGGACCAGTCGAGCTGAAATCCGCTGCTGCGGCAGCGGCCGAAGCGATTCAGCGCACGGCGGGATTCAGGCTGTAGGTGCCGGTCAGCCGCGCCTCGGCCAGCACGTGGCCCGCGAGCGCCTTCGACAGTTGCTGCCCGGTAAACGCACCCTCGACGGGCAGCGCTCGAGATCCGTGGCGTAGAGCACGAAGTGGTAATGGTGCAGGAGCGCGTCGTTCCACGGCGGGCAAGGCCCGTCGTAACCGAAGTACTGCCCACTCATGCCGGCGTCGCCCGCGAACCACAGGGTGTAATCGTTGAGTCCCTGCCGTGCGCCGGCGGGACCCGGCGGTGCCTGCTTGCCCCGGGGCACGATTCCGTCCGAGCACGCCCCGGCCGCAATTTCGGTCACCGTGGGCGGAATGTCGACCATGGTCCAGTGGTGGAATTCCGCGCGGGGCAGCGACGCCGGTACGACGCGGCCTTCCTTGTTGACGTCGTCGGCCCGCGTCGGCACGTCCGTGTCCACGCAGGTGAGCACCAGCGACTTCGTTCCGGCCGGAATGCGGGCCCAGCGCAGGTGCGGGTTGCGGTTGTCGCTGAGCCGCAGGTGCTGCGCCGGATCCTGCGCGCCGAACGCAAATTCTTCCGGTATGGGCTGCCCGTGGGCGAAATTCGAGGACGTGAGATGCATGGTGTTCTCCTGCGGCTCCGGGGCCCTCGAGGCTGCACCGGGCCTGCATAGGGATTCTGGCACACTGCGCAGTCGTCGATCATGGGGGGGTGCGCTTGCAGCGCGATTTCCGGCCGCCGGTGCCGCTGCCGGCAAGCATTCCCGGCCCGGTCGGGGTCCTCGAGGCGCGGATCGAGGACCCGGCGCCGGGCACGCCGCCGCGTGCGGTCGGCGTCGTCTGCCATCCGCACCCGCTGCACGGCGGCACGATGCAGAACAAGGTCGTCCACGCCCTGGCGCGCGCCATGCAGGAACTCGGCGTGCCGACCGTGCGATTCAACTTCCGGGGCGTCGGTGCGAGCGAGGGCGCGTACGACGGCGGGCCGGGCGAGATCGACGACGCGCTCGCGGCGATCGCCTGGGCGCGGGCACGCTGGAACTGCGACACGCTGTGGCTCGCCGGATTTTCTTTCGGTTCCGCGGTGGCGCTGCAGGCATGCGCGAGTGCTGCGCCTGCCGCGCTCGTCACGGTCGCGCCACCCGTCGGCAGGCTGCTCGTCGATCCGGTCGCGCGTGCGGACTGCCCGTGGCTCGTCGTGCAGGGCGATCGCGACGATCTCGTGGACTTCGCGACCGTGCAGGCGTGGGTCGCGGCTTACGTGCCGCCGCCGGACTTCGCGGCCATGCGCGGTGCGGAACACTTCTTCCACGGCAGGCTCGGCGAGCTGCGCGCCGTGGTCATCGATTTTTTATCGGGAAAAACAGCCTTTTCCGGCTGAGGCCACTCCGCGGGACGGGAGCGGCGGGGCAGGCGCGACCGGGGCGGCGCAAGGCCGCCCCGGCCTGAAACCGAGTCTACTCAGTTCACCATGCTCTTCAGGTTCTTGAGCGGCATGACGCGGACCTTCTTGCTGGCCGGCTTGGCCTTGAAGGTCATCTTCTCGCCCGTGAAGGGATTCACGCCCTCGCGCGCCTTCGTCGCGGGCTTCTTCACCACCTTCATCTTCGCGAGGCCCGGCAGCGTGAACAGGCCGTGGCCCTTCAGGCTCTTCTTGATCACCGTTCCGAGCGAGTCGAACACGGCACCAACCTGCTTCTTGGACAGCCCGGTGTCCTTGGAGATCGCCGCAAGGATGTCGGACTTGGTCGGTGCAGAACTCTTCTTTGCCATTTAAGTCTCCTGTGGATGGATCGCGGCCGCTGGCCCCGTAAATATTCGGCGCGCTGAAAAATAACACAAGATTCCAGCGGGTTTAAGCGCTGCGGCACCTTTTTTTTCAGGGCCTCCGCCGTCAGCCCGCGAAAAACTCGCGCTTGAACTGCACCGTGAGCTTCGTCTTCTGGCCGGCCGGAACGGCGTTGATGTCGAAGACGAGGATCTCGTTGCCGCTGATGCCGACTTCGCCGATGAAGTAAGCCGACGCGCCCTCGGTAACGCGCCGCATGGCGAGCTCCTTGACTTCCCGTTGAGGTTGTAGGCCGTCGACGGCACGGTGACCGCGACGGCCTACAACCTCAACGGGCAGCTGAAGGAGCTCGCCATGCGGCGCGTTACCGAGGGCGCGTCGGTCTACTTCATCGGCGAAGTCGGCATCAGCGGCAACGAGATCCTCGTCTTCGACATCAACGCCGTTCCGGCCGGCCAGAAGACGAAGCTCACGGTGCAGTTCAAGCGCGAGTTTTTCGCGGGCTGACGGCGGAGGCCCTGAAAAAAAAGGTGCCGCAGCGCTTAAACCCGCTGGAATCTTGTGTTATTTTTCAGCGCGCCGAATATTTACGGGGCCAGCGGCCCGCGATCCATCCACAGGAGACTTAAATGGCAAAGAAGAGTTCTGCACCGACCAAGTCCGACATCCTTGCGGCGATCTCCAAGGACACCGGGCTGTCCAAGAAGCAGGTTGGTGCCGTGTTCGACTCGCTCGGAACGGTGATCAAGAAGAGCCTGAAGGGCCACGGCCTGTTCACGCTGCCGGGCCTCGCGAAGATGAAGGTGGTGAAGAAGCCCGCGACGAAGGCGCGCGAGGGCGTGAATCCCTTCACGGGCGAGAAGATGACCTTCAAGGCCAAGCCGGCCAGCAAGAAGGTCCGCGTCATGCCGCTCAAGAACCTGAAGAGCATGGTGAACTGAGTAGACTCGGTTTCAGGCCGGGGCGGCCTTGCGCCGCCCCGGTCGCGCCTGCCCCGCCGCTCCCGTCCCGCGGAGTGGCCTCAGCCGGAAAAGGCTGTTTTTCCCGATAAAAAATCGATGACCACGGCGCGCAGCTCGCCGAGCCTGCCGTGGAAGAAGTGTTCCGCACCGCGCATGGCCGCGAAGTCCGGCGGCGGCACGTAAGCCGCGACCCACGCCTGCACGGTCGCGAAGTCCACGAGATCGTCGCGATCGCCCTGCACGACGAGCCACGGGCAGTCCGCACGCGCGACCGGATCGACGAGCAGCCTGCCGACGGGTGGCGCGACCGTGACGAGCGCGGCAGGCGCAGCACTCGCGCATGCCTGCAGCGCCACCGCGGAACCGAAAGAAAATCCGGCGAGCCACAGCGTGTCGCAGTTCCAGCGTGCCCGCGCCCAGGCGATCGCCGCGAGCGCGTCGTCGATCTCGCCCGGCCCGCCGTCGTACGCGCCCTCGCTCGCACCGACGCCCCGGAAGTTGAATCGCACGGTCGGCACGCCGAGTTCCTGCATGGCGCGCGCCAGGGCGTGGACGACCTTGTTCTGCATCGTGCCGCCGTGCAGCGGGTGCGGATGGCAGACGACGCCGACCGCACGCGGCGGCGTGCCCGGCGCCGGGTCCTCGATCCGCGCCTCGAGGACCCCGACCGGGCCGGGAATGCTTGCCGGCAGCGGCACCGGCGGCCGGAAATCGCGCTGCAAGCGCACCCCCCCATGATCGACGACTGCGCAGTGTGCCAGAATCCCTATGCAGGCCCGGTGCAGCCTCGAGGGCCCCGGAGCCGCAGGAGAACACCATGCATCTCACGTCCTCGAATTTCGCCCACGGGCAGCCCATACCGGAAGAATTTGCGTTCGGCGCGCAGGATCCGGCGCAGCACCTGCGGCTCAGCGACAACCGCAACCCGCACCTGCGCTGGGCCCGCATTCCGGCCGGAACGAAGTCGCTGGTGCTCACCTGCGTGGACACGGACGTGCCGACGCGGGCCGACGACGTCAACAAGGAAGGCCGCGTCGTACCGGCGTCGCTGCCCCGCGCGGAATTCCACCACTGGACCATGGTCGACATTCCGCCCACGGTGACCGAAATTGCGGCCGGGGCGTGCTCGGACGGGATCGTGCCCCGGGGCAAGCAGGCACCGCCGGGTCCCGCCGGCGCACGGCAGGGACTCAACGACTATACCCTGTGGTTCGCGGGCGACGCCGGCATGAGTGGGCAGTACTTCGGTTACGACGGGCCTTGCCCGCCGTGGAACGACGCGCTCCTGCACCATTACCACTTCGTGCTCTACGCCACGGATCTCGAGCGCTGCCCGGTCGAGGGTGCGTTTACCGGGCAGCAACTGTCGAAGGCGCTCGCGGGCCACGTGCTGGCCGAGGCGCGGCTGACCGGCACCTACAGCCTGAATCCCGCCGTGCGCTGAATCGCTTCGGCCGCTGCCGCAGCAGCGGATTTCAGCTCGACTGGTCCTCAGGACTCGCGCCGGGCCGGAAGTCCAGCGAAGCCGAGTTGACGCAGTAGCGCAGCCCCGACGGGCGCGGGCCGTCTTCGAAGACGTGGCCGAGGTGCGCGCCGCAGCGGGCACAGGTGATCTCGCGCCGGATCATGCCGTGGCTCGTGTCGCTGCGCACGGCGACGCGGTCGCCGGCGAGCGGGAGCCAGAACGACGGCCACCCCGACCCCGAGTCGTACTTGGCATCCGAAGCGAAGAGTTCCTGGCCGCAGCAGACGCAGGCATACGCGCCCCGCTCGTCGTTGTGCAGGTAGCGTCCGGTGTATGGCCGCTCGGTGGCCTTCTCCTGGGTCACACGCCATTGCTCGTCGGTGAGGCTCCGGCGCAGGGCGTCCGGGTCCGGCGGATCGGGTTCGGCCACGGGCACTTCCTCCAGGATGAGTCCGTCTGGACGGGTCAGCCGGGCGCTGGAAGCGCACCGGTGGACTGGAAGCACATGGTAGCCGGGCCGCGAGGCCGGCGGTTACTTGCCCTTGTCGAACGCGTCCCGCGCCTTGTCGGCCCAGTTCTTGTAGCTGGCTACGCTGTAGAGCGACTTGGCCACGACGGCCTGACGGGACACCCTGCCCTGCTGCACGCGGACCCTCTCCAGCCAGTCGTTGTACGCGTCCCAGCCTTCGGTCGCCGCGCCGAATTTCGGTCGCCGCGCAAGCGCCTCGGCGGGGCTCTCCGCCCCGGCGGCGCCCTGCGCTGCGGTCTTTTTCTTTTGGTCGGTCATGGCTGGGAATATTCGGCTTGAACGCAGGCTACGGCGGCCGGCCGCCCACGTCCGGTACTGGTTCACAGTTGCGAGGTCAGCCGACGACGCGGTAGCAGGGCCGATAGTCGCCGCCGATGCGCATTCGGCGCTGGCGCACGAAGGACTCCAGCAGTGCGTCCAGCGGCGCAAGCAGCTCCCGGTCGCCGTGGATCTCGAAGGGCCCGTGCTCCTCGATCAGCCGGATACCCTGCTCCTTGACGTTGCCGGAGACGATGCCCGAGAAGGCGCGGCGCAGTTCGCGCCGCGAGCAGGTGCGGCGGACGGTCGCGGTCGATCTCGAGCGTGGCCATCGCGGCGTGCGTGGGCTCGAAGGGCCGCTGCAGGCCCGTGGTCTACGGCGAGCGTCCAGTTGTAGTTGTAGGCGTCGCTGCTGCGGCGCCGGTGCTCTCGCACCGCGTCCATGCCGCGCAGCATCTCGCGCGCGGCCTGTGCCGCGTCGCCGACCACGATGCGATAGCACTGCCGCGCCCGCGGCCCCAGCGTCGCGGCCAGGAACGAGTCGATCTGCGCGAAGTATTCCCTGCTCTCCTCAGGACCGGTGAACACCACCGGGAACGGCTGCTGCTCGTTGACCGGGTCGAGCAGGATCCCCATCAGGTAGAGGATCTCCTCGGCCGTGCCGGCCCCGCCGGGAAACACCACGATGCCGTGGCCGGTGCGCACGAATGCCTCGAGACGCTTCTCGATGTCCGGAATGATCACGAGCTGGTTCACGATGGCGTTGGGCGGTTCGGCCGCGACGATGCCGGGCTCCGTGATGCCGATGTAGCGCCCGTCGCTGGATGCGCTGCTTCGAGTGGCCGATGGTCGCGCCCTTCATCGGCCCCTTCATCGCGCCGGGGCCGCAGCCGGTGCAGACGTTCAGGCCCCGGAGCCCGAGTTCGTACCCGACCCGCTTCGTGTAGTCGTATTCCTCGCGACCGATCGAATGCCCGCCCCAGCACACGACGATGTCCGGCCGCACGCGCGGGCGGAGCACGCCGGCGTTGCGCAGGATGCGGTAGACGGCGTTGGTGATGCCCTGCGGCTCGCGCAACTCGACACTGCCGTGCTCGTAGACCTCGCCGTGGACGTAGAGGACGTCGCGCAGCACCGCGAACAGGTGCTCCTGGATCCCGCGGATCATGCGGCCGTCGACGAAGGCGCTGGCCGGCGCGTTGCTCAACTCGAGCTTGACGCCCCAGGCCTGGCGCACGATGCGGATGTCGAAGTCCTCGTAGCGCTGGAAGATCGCACGCGCGTCGTCGGTCTCGCCGCCCGCGTTCAGCACCGCGAGCGAACAGCGACGGTAGAGCGCGTACAGGCCTCCGCGCGACGAATCGAGCAGCCGGTCCACCTCCTGCTGGGAAAGGTTCTCGAGGCTGCCGGTCGGCGTCACGCGGGCGTCGACGGAGTCCGTGTCCTCGGTGGCCGTGATCGCCACCTCGACCTGCTTCATCACGGGCGGATCTCGATCGGGACACCGACCGTGGTGCGCAGCCAGATGTCCACCATGTCGGAGTTCTCGACCGCGATGCAGCCGTCGGTCCAGTCGTTGCTCTGCGTAGTAGTCCCGCGGCTTGCGCGGCGTGTTCGGCTGGCCGTGGATCATGATCAGGCCGCCGGGCCGGACGCCGAGTTCGCGCGCGCGTCAGAGATCGGCCTCGTTCGGATAGGACACCCTCGAGCGACAGGAAGATAGTCGCTGTGCTCGTTGCGGCCAGCGATTGAGTACAGGCCCTCGGGCGTGCGGAAATCGCCCTCGTGCAGCTTTGGGCCCCTGGGGCTGAGCCCGAGCTTGATGGGGTATTCGGCGATGACGCGGTCGGAGCGCAGCAGGTAGAGCCGGCGCTCCGATTTCTTGACGAGCACCTGGTCGGCCGACTCGACTTCCCCGGGCTCGCGGCGACGGCATCGGCATACGAGCCGCCGAAGGGCGGCCGTGGTAGCGGGGCCCGCGGTCACGGCTTCGCCGCCGCCCGCAGCGGAGGCGGACGTAGCCGGGTTCGCCTGCGCGGCCGCAGCGGGCGCGGACGTTCGCCTCGGGCGCCACGGCAGATACCTCGGGCGCGGGCGGTGAATCGGGCGCCACGGCGGGCACCTCGGGCACAGGTCGCGCCTCGGCCGGCTGCGCCGTCGCCACAGTGTCCGGCAACCGCTTGCCGCTCGACACGGAACCGAATCCCTGGGCCGCGGCCCCGCCCGAGGACGCGGCGAGCAGGATCGCGAGCGCGAAGGACGACAGTGACGGTAACTTCATTGGGAGCGGATTATAGCCACGCTGGATCCAGCGAATTGCGGAACCGGTCGCATCGCCATTTTGTGGCGTGTAATGTGACGCACCTCGAATTGAGCAGCGGGACGACGGCGCAAGGAGATGAGAATGAACGGATCCTTACTGCGGCGCGCCGGGCTGGCCGCCACCCTCACTGCCGCGGTCCTGGCCTCGCCTGTCACGATGGCGTCGATACCCGTCGCCGGCGCGCCGGCGCGCCCCGGCAACGGCCTCGGATCCGCCCGACTCCGGCTTCCTGCCGGATTACTCGCTGTTGAAGCCGGTCAAGGACGCGTCCGGCAGTAGGATCGAGCGCTGGGTCAGCCCGAAGCTCTCGCGTGAGAACTATCACGCCATCATCGTGGACCAGGTGGGTTTCTATCCCAAGCCGCAGCCGAGCAGCCAGGTTCACAGGAGACGCTCGACAAGATCAGCGCCTACCTGACGACCACCCTGAGTGACGTGGTGCTGGCCGCCGTGCCCCATGCGACGGAACCCGGCCCCGGCATACTGCGGGTCCGCACCGCGATCACCGCAGTCTCCACCGGCGACACATCGCTCAAGGCATACGAGCTGGTGCCGGCGGCATTCGTCTTCTCGGGTGCGATGAGGCTCGCCGGAAAGCGCACCCAGGACCTGACGCTCTCGGTCGAGGGGCTGGTCGTCGACAGCGTGAGTGGCGAGCCGCTGCTGATGGTCGTGAGGCAGGGCAAGGGCGAGCAGATCAAGAACACCACCACGCCGGTGACCGTGGACGCGCTGAAGGCCCGCATCGACGAGTGGGCCGAATCGGCCGGCAAGCTGGTCGCGGAGCGCCTCACCCAGCCGCCGCACTGAAGTCCGGCGGCGGGGGCAAAAACGAGGCGGCCTTTCGGCCGCCTCGGAGGTACGCGCTGCACCCGGTCAGGGGCGACCTGTGTCGTCAGGTGGCCGGCGGGAATCCAGCCCAAGCGCGTGGGGAACCTACCGTCTGCGCGCGGCTTGTCAGCCGCACTTCGAGTCGCCGCAGTTCAGGCAGGTCATGCAGCCGTCCATCATCACGACGGCCGCGGTGCTGCACTTGGTGCAGAGCTGCGCGCCCTGCGGGTAGTGGCTCTTGGCGAACGCATCCTGCTGCTTCTGCCGCTGCTCGTACTCCTCGCGCTTCTGGTCGATGAGCTTCTTGCGGTGCTCGTCCATCTCCGGGCTGCGCAGCAGGCCGATGGACTGCAGGTGCTTCTCGATCACGTGGCCGAGCTCGGCGATGATCGACGGCATGAACTTGCCGCCCGCCTGCCAGTAGCCGCCGCGCGGGTCGAACACGGCCTTCAGCTCCTCGACCAGGAAGGTGACGTCGCCGCCCTTGCGGAACACCGCCGAGATGATGCGCGTCAGCGCCACGATCCACTGGAAATGATCGAGGTTCTTCGAGTTGATGAAGATCTCGAACGGCCGGCGCTGCTCGTGCTCGGTGCCCTCGTTCAGCACGATGTCGTTGATGGTCACGTACATGGCGTGATCCGACACCGGCGTCTTGATCTTGTAGGTCGAGCCGATGAGCATCTCCGGACGCTCGAGCTTCTCGTGCATCCAGATGACCTTGGCGTCGCGCGACTCCCCGGGCACGCCCTCGCGCTGCGCCTCCGGCTTCGCCGCGGCCTTCTCGCCGGGCCTCTCGACCCGGTACTTGACGATCTTCTTTTCGATCTTGTGCGCGCTCATCAGAATTTCCCGTAGTAGCCTTCCTTGATGGCATCGAACAGGTTCGCGGCGGTGTGCGTCTCGCCGTCGTACTCGACCTGTTCGTCGCCCTTCATCTGCACCTCGCTGCCGTCCTCGAGCGTGAAGACGTAGGTGGTGTTCTTGAGGTCCTCCTCCTTCACCAGCACGCCCTGGAAGGCCTCCGGGTTGAAGCGGAACGTGGTGCAGCCCTTCAGCCCCTGCTCGTGGGCGTAGAGGTAGATGTCCTTGAAGTCCTCGTAGCGGTAGTCCGTCGGGACGTTGGCGGTCTTCGAGATCGAGGAGTCGATCCACTTCTGCGCCGCGGCCTGGATGTCCACGTGCTGGCGCGGCGTGACGTCGTCGGCCGTCGTGAAGTAGTCCGGCAGCCGGTCCGCAGCCGTCGTGCCGCCCGGCATGGCGTTCGGATTGACGAGCTCGCGGTAGGCCAGCAGCTCGAAGGAGAACACGTCGATGCTCTCCTTGGTCTTGCGGCCCTCGCGGATCACGTTGCGGAAGTAGTGGTGCGCGAACGACGGCTCGATGCCGTTCCAGGCGTTGTTCGCCAGCGAGAGCGAGATCGTGCCGGTGGGCGCGATCGAGCTGTGGTGCGTGAAGCGCGCACCGACCTCGGCGAGGCGCCCGACCAGCTCCGGCGCGACCTCGGCGACGCGCTGCATGTAGCGGCTGTAGCGGGCGTGCAGCACCCGGCCCGGGCAGCTTCTGGCCGACCTTGATGCCGTCGCGCTTCATCTCCGGACGCTTGCGCAGCATCTCGGGGGTGACCTCGAACTCCTCGAGCATGATCGGCGCCGGGCCCTTTTCCTCGGCCAGCTCCAGCGCCGCTTCCCAGCCGGCGACGGCCATTTCCCTCGACACGCGCTCGGTGAAGGCGACGCGCGTCCGCGCGAGCCGTACTTCCTGCCGAGCATGGTGATCGTGGAGCCGAGGCCCAGGAAGCCCATGCCGTGGCGGCGCTTGCGCATGATCTCGTCGCGCTGCTGCTCGAGCGGCAGGCCGTTCACCTCGACCACGTTGTCGAGCATGCGCGTGAAGACGCGCACCACCTGCCGGTATTCCTCCCAGTCGAAGCGCGCCTGGTCGGTGAACGGGTCACGCACGAAGCTCGTGAGGTTGATCGAGCCGAGCAGGCAGGAGCCGTAGGGCGGCAGCGGCTGCTCGCCGCAGGGGTTGGTGGCGCGGATGTTCTCGCACCACCAGTTGTTGTTCATCTCGTTGACGCGGTCGATCAGGATGAAGCCGGGCTCGGCGAAGTCGTACGTCGAGGACATGATCACGTCCCACAGGCGCTGCGCGGGCAGTGTCTTGTAGACCTTGCAGGGCACCAGGCCTTCGTCGTTGCGCACGTAGTTGTCGTGTCCGGCCACTCGCGCCAGATGAACTTCGTGCGGTCGGCCAGCGTCCTCGCCCTCAATCTCGGCCTCGCGCACCGGGAACGCGAGCTGCCAGTCGCGGTCCTCGCGCACGGCGCTGCATGAACTCGTCGGTGACCAGCAGCGAGAGGTTGAACTGGCGCAGCCGCCCGTCCTCGCGCTTGGCGCGGATGAACTCCATGACGTCCGGGTGGCCGACGTCGAAGGTGCCCATCTGCGCGCCGCGGCGGCCGCCGGCCGACGAGACGGTGAAGCACATCTTGTCGTAGATATCCATGAACGACAGCGGGCCCGAGGTGTACGCGCCGGCGCCCGAGACGTAGGCGCCGCGCGGGCGCAGCGTCGAGAACTCGTAGCCGATGCCGCAGCCGGCCTTGAGCGTCAGGCCGGCCTCGTGGACCTTGCCCAGGATGTCGTCCATCGAGTCGCGGATCGTGCCCGACACGGTGCAGTTGATCGTGGAGGTGGCCGGCTTGTGCTCCTGCGCGCCCGCGTTCGAGGTGACGCGGCCGGCCGGGATCGCGCCGCGGCGCAGCGCCCAGAGGAACTGCTCGTACCAGTGCTCGCGCACGTCTTCCTTCTCGACGTCGGCGAGGGCGCGGGCCACGCGCTTGTAGGTGTCGTCCATCGACTGGTCGATGGGCGTCCCGTCCTTGGCGGACAGGCGGTATTTCTTGTCCCAGATGTCGAGGGACGCTTCCTGGAACGGGATGCTTCGCGCATCCCGGGTCTCGAGTTTCACGGCAGTGCTCATTGCAGCGGCTTAGGCTCCGAAAATTCTTATGGCGTTTGGACTGAGTCCCCCGCGGAGCCCTTCGTTCAGCCTCTGGCGAGGCTTGAAGGGCCCGGCTGACCCCTTACCTTCGGTCCGGCTCGGACCGCCGCGACAAGCGCCGCGGCCGCATCGTGCCAAACACAACATGTAGAGTCAGGCGAGCAAGGCTATGCAGCACCCTGCCCCCCGTCAATCGCTTTTTCTGCTGCGCCGCCGCATGTTTTTAGTTATAATAAACAGCGTGTTACGATATTTTTGGCGCCAGGCCCGATGATGCGCGAAACAGCCTCCGAGTCAAGTCCCGGACTGCGGCCGGGACACAACATCTTGTGTCCAGAGGTTCGTCACCGGAAATCCACAGCTTGCGCACCGCCAACCCACAGGCGCGCCGGCCCGCGAGGCGCCAGCGGCACGGAACCCCGCTGCCGGGGCGCCAGTCAGAGTCCGGAGTCCCGGGGCAGCGCCCCGGGCTCGGGAGCCGCCTGCTAGACTCGCGGCCCCCTCGAATCGCCACGAACAATCCTCAGGAATTCCGCATGAAGCTGCACCTGACACTCGCCGCGCTCGTGCTCGGCGCATGGTCCACCATGGCCCCGCCCAGATCCCCGCGCAGCCCGGTGAAACGCCGGTGCCGTCGCTAGCGCCGATGCTGAAGCGCATCACGCCGGCCGTGGTGAACGTCGCGACGCGCGGCACTGTGCAGGAACAGAACCCGCTGCTGGACGATCCATTCTTCCGACGCTTCTTCGACGTGCCGAACACCCCGCGCGAACGATTCCAGGCCGCGGGCTCGGGCGTGATCGTCGATGCGCAGGAACGGCTACATCGTCACCAACGCGCACGTGATCGAGAACGCCAAAGAGATCACCGTGCAGCTGCTCGACAACCGCTCGCTCACGGCGAAGGTCGTGGGCACCGACGAAGGCTCGGACCTCGCCGTGCTGAAGGTCCAGGCGGCCAACCTGGCCGAGATTCCGATTGCCGATTCCGATCTCGCTCGAGGTCGGCGACTTCGTCGTGGCCATCGGCAATCCGTTCGGCCTCGGGCACACCGTGACGTCGGGAATCATCAGCGCGCTCGGCCGCTCCGGGCATCAATCCCGAGGGCTACGAGGACTTCATCCAGACCGACGCGTCGATCAACCCGGGCAACTCGGGCGGCGCGCTGGTCAACCTGGGCGGCGAGCTGGTCGGCATCAACACCGCGATCCTCTCGCGCACCGGCGGCAACATCGGCATCGGCTTCGCGATCCCGTCGAACATGATGAAGACGGTGATGCAGCAGCTCGTCAAGTACGGCGAGGTGCGCCGTGGCGTGCTCGGCGTGAACATCCAGACGCTGTCGCCCGACATCGCCGAGAGCATGGACCTCGGCAACACGCAGGGCGCGCTCGTGTCTCAGGTGATCGACGGCTCCGGCCGCCGAGAAGGCCGGCATCAAGGCCGGCGACGTGATCACCGCGGTGAACGGCAAGCCGGTCAAGGACGCCGCGGCGCTCAGCAACTCCATCGGCCTGCTGCGCATCGGCGACAAGGTGGACATATCGCTCATGCGCGACGGCAAGCCTCGCCGCGTGACGGCCGTGATCGGCGAGCGTGACGCGGACGCCGAGGCGAGTGCCGCGGGCCTGCACGACGGCCTCGAGGGCGCCGACCTCGTGGATGCGCAGGGCGGCGGCGTACTCGTCCGCGCGGTGGCCGACGGCAGCCCGGCAGCGCAGCGCGGGCTGCGCGCCAACGACGTCATCGTGTCGGTCGGGCGCACCCGGGTCGCGAACCTCGCCGAATTCCGCAAGGCCACGCAGGGGCTGCAGGCGTTCGTGGTGCAGATCCGTCGCGGCAGCGCGATCCTGGTCATCCCGATCCGCTGAGGCCATGACCGGCCTCGCATCTCGTCCTCGGGGGCACGGGCTTCATCGGCCGTGCCCTCGTGGCGCGCCGCACACGGCCGCGTGTCGCGCCGCCGGCGCCAGGCGCGCCAGTGCCGGCGCGGGCGTAGAACGCGGGCAACGATCCCGCCACCGCCAGCTCCCGCTCGAGTCCGGCACGCAGTCACGATAGGTCGCGACCGACGCGAGGCTCGCGTTGTCGAGCGGCCGGTCGAACCAGCCGTCGTAGCCGCGATAGCCGCCCCACTCCTGCCTGAGCTGCTCGTACTCGAACTTCAGGCGCCCGAACACGCGGTTCTTCTCGAGGCGCTTCGCCTCGGCCGGCAGGTCGCTGCGGTAGAGCCCTCGAGGCTGGCGCGGTCTCGCGCAGCAGCGCCAGGAACTCCTCGTGCCTGCGGCGCGAGGCGTCGAAGGCCTCGACCTCGTGCACCTCGCCGCGCGACTCGAGCCAGCGACGCACGCCCGCGTCCTCGACCACGCCCGCGAACGCCTCGTTGAATCCGCTGTCGCCGGCGACATACAGGCGCGCGTGCGCCAGCTCGTGGAAGATCGTCCCGACCAGCCTGGTCTCGCGCCATCCGATCATCGTGCTGAGCAGCGGATCGGCCAGGTGGCCGAGCGTCGAATACGCCCCGACCCCCTCGACCACCGCATCGTCCCCGCCCGCCACGAGCCTCCACGCGTAGGCGTCCGCATCGGCTTCGCGGAAATACCCGCGGTAGTTCACGCAACCCGCGAAGGGAAAGCACCAGCGCAGCGGGCGAAGCGAGAATTCCAGAGTCGCGACCACGTTCCAGAGGACATACTCGCGGCCGATGTCGGCGTACTTCCTGTAGCTGCCGCCCTCGGGCAGGCCGAGTTCGCGTACGGCGAATTCGCGCGCCTCGACCGCGAGCTCGAGTTGCCGGCGAGTCGCCTCTGGCGTCGCCGGGTCTGCGACGACGCTCGCGATCGGGCGACTGCCCGCCATCACGCCGAGCTGCCCGGTCGCTGCCTGCATCACGTAGCAGCCCGACAGCGCGAGCGCGAAGCCGGTGGGCACGATCCCGCGCGCGAGCCCCCGGACCCGGCCGCTCCAGGCTCGCCCGCGCGAGTCGCATTCCGCTACGATGCCCTGCATGAAGATCTTCCTGGTCGGTGGCGCGGTCCGCGACCGCCTGCTCGGCCGTCCTCACCATGAGCACGACTACGTCGTCGTCGGCGCGACGCCCGACGAGCTGACCGCGCTCGGGTACCGGCCGGTGGGAAAGGACTTCCCGGTCTTCCTGCACCCGACGACCGGCGAACAGTACGCGCTCGCGCGCACCGAACGGAAGACCGGCCCGGGCTACTACGGCTTTGCCACCCGCTTCTCGCCCGACGTGACGCTCGAGGACGACCTCGCCAGGCGGGACCTCACGATCAACGCCATGGCGCAGGACGACGACGGGACGCTGGTGGACCCGCACGGCGGCCTCAGGGACCTCGAGGCGCGGGTACTGCGCCACGTCTCGCCCGCCTTCGTCGAGGATCCGCTGCGGGTACTGCGCGTGGCGCGCTTCGCCGCGCGCTTCGCCCCGCTCGGATTCAGGGTCGCGCCGGAGACGATGGATCTCATGCGCCGCATCGCCGCGGGCGGGGAACTCGCGGCGCTCGTGCCGGAACGCGTCTGGGTGGAGACGGAACGCGCGCTCGGCGAGGACCGCCCGGAGGTCTACTTCGAGGTGCTGCGCGAGTGCGGAGCGCTCGCGGCGGTGTTTCCGGAGATCGCCGCGCTCGACGGCGTGCCGCAGCCGGAGAAGTGGCACCCGGAGATCGACACGGGGCTGCACACCATGCAGGTGCTCGCGGTCGCGGCAGACCTTTCGCCCGACACGACGGTGCGCTTCGCGGCACTGGTGCACGACCTCGGCAAGGGCCTCACTCCGCGCGAGGACTGGCCCCGCCACATCGGCCACGAGGAAGCCGGGGTGGGCCTCATCGAGGGACTCTGCACGCGACTCAAGGTACCGAACGAGCACCGCGACCTCGCGGTCCAGGTCGCGCGGCACCACGCGAAGGTGCACCGCGCCGCGGAACTCCGGCCCGGGACGCTGCTCGAATTGCTCGAAGCGACCGACGCATTCCGTCGCGCCGAGCGCTTCGAGCGCCTGCTGCTCGCCTGCGAGGCCGACGCGCGCGGCCGCGGACCCGAACTGCGAACGCGGCCCTACCCGCAGTCCCTTCTGCTGCGCCGGGTGCGAGAGGTCGCCGCGGGCGTGCGCCTCGACCCGGAGCTCTCGGCGCCTCCCCGGACCGATCATCGCCGAGCGGCTGCGCGCCGCCCGCATCGAGGCGATTCAAGAGGCCCTCGCGGCCTGGGCCGCCCCTCAGGCGAAATGCCACACGATCAGCGCCGCGATCGCGAGCCGGTAGATCGTGAAAGGCAGGAGCCCGATGCGCTCGATGAAACGGATCAGCAGGTGGATGCAGGCGATGCCCGAAAGCGCCGAGAACGCCATGCCGATGGCCATGGACGGCCAGTCCACGCCTGTGTCAGACGTGACGAGCTTGAGTCCTTCATAACCACCGGCGGCCGCGATGCCGGGGATGGCGAGCAGGAACGAGAATCGCGCGGCCCCCGAACGCGCGAGGCCGAGCGCGCGCCCCGCCGTCATGGTGATCCCCGAACGCGACGTGCCCGGCATGAGCGCGAGCGCCTGTGCGCACCCGATCGCGATCGCCTGCGGCCAGCTGAGCGAGTGCTCGTCGCGCGTGCCGCGCGACAACCGGTCGGCCGCGTACATCAGCAGACCGAAGAACGACAGCGTCCCCGCCACGAAGAGCGGCGAGCGCAGGTTCGACTCGATCGCGTCGCCGAACAGCATGCCGGCGAGCCCGACCGGGATCGTGCCCACGAGCACCTGCCAGGCGAGCGGCTGTCCGGCGTGTGACTGCCGCGGAACACAGAGCCCAGCCAGGCCACCATCATCGCGACGATCTCGCGCCTGAAGTAGACGAGCAGTGCGAGCAGCGTTCCCACGTGCACCGCGACGTCGAAGGCCAGACCCTGGTCCGGCCAGCCGAACACGTGCGGTATCAGGATCAGGTGTCCTGAACTCGAGATCGGCAGGAATTCCGACAGTCCCTGCACGAGGGCGAGGACGATGGCGTGCACTGGATCCATGGTCACCTACAGCGTGTGGCGGAGGTCGCGCACCGCGAATCCGCGGAGCGGCGCATCGTAACCTTTCGCGAGCGCGATCACCTTGAAGCGCTCGCCCATTTCGCCGGGAAGCGTGAGCACCATCGCCTGGCGGGAAAGGTTCACCCGCTGCACGAGATCGAGTCCGGAAACGTCCTGCAGCCGACGGGCGAGGTCGTTGCCGATCAGGAAATGCGCCTGCGTCGTGTAGCCCGCCACGTCGAGGCCGGCCCGATCCGCGGCCTCGGCGACCGCGGTGAAGTCCACCCACGCCGTGATGTCCTGCAGACCAGGCCGCGCGAACGGGTCGTCGTTGAAGCGGTGACGGAAGTGGCAGAGGAGCGTGCCGGACCTGCGCTCGGCCGAATAGAACTCGCGCCGCGGCAGGCCGTAGTCCACGAAGAAGAAGACGCCGCGCTCGACCGCGGCCGCGACGGCCGCGAGCCAGGCGGGAAGTCCCGTGTTGACCTCCGAGGCGTAGCCATCGGGCCAGTCCTCGCTGCATTCGCGGTGGATGCGCACGACGGCGGCCGCGAGTTCGGGCCCGGCGGGCGCCTCCGCCCAATCGAACCGACCATCGCTCGCTGCGACACCGAGTGCCCGGGCCTCGCCTCCGCGCCAGACGAACCTGTCCACGGGCATCGCGTCCAGGACCTCGTTCGCGACGACCACGCCCCGGAAACCCTCGGGCAGGCGGTCCAGCCATTCGACCCGGTCGAGCAGGTGCGGCACGGCGTCCAGGAGCGTCGCGCGCTGCCGCTCGCGCAGGTCGGCGCTCAGGTCGAGGATGAGGTAACGCGCAGGCAGCGCGTCCTGCGACTCGAACTCCGCGAGCATCGCGGCGGCCATCGCCCCGGAGCCCGCGCCGAGTTCGAGCACGTCCCCACCGCCCTGCGCCGCGAGCACCTCTGCGCACTGCCCCGCGACGCAGCGGCTGAATACCGGCGCGACCTCGGGCGCGGTCACGAAATCACCGCCCTCCCCCAGCTTGCGAGCGCCGGCGCTGTAGTAACCGAGGCCCGGTTCGTACAGGGCCATCTCCATGTATCGCGCGAAGCCGATCCAGCCGCCGGCGTCCGCAATGGCGGCGCGTATCCGCGCTGAAAGGCGCTCGCCGTGCTCGGCCTCGGCAGCGGACAGTTCCGGCGGCGACGCGGCCTCGTTCATCGCGCGGCCGCCCCCGACGCGACAGCGCGCGCCGTCTCCGGTATCGTCGAATCATGCAGGCAGAAGGCTCGCTCGGCGGTCGTTGCGTCCTCGTCACCGGCGGCGCGAAGCGCCTCGGCGCGGCGATGGTCCGGCGCTACCACGAGGCCGGCGCCAATGTCGTCGTGCACTACCACCGTTCGCGCCCGGCCGCGGACTCGCTCGTCGCGGAACTGAACGCGGCCCGCGCCGGTTCCGCGATCACCGCCCGCGCGGATCTGAACGACGTGGAACAGCTGCCCGGGCTCGTGGCCGCGGCCCTCGACGGATTCGGACGGCTCGACGTGCTGGTGAACAACGCCTCGACGTTCTATCCCGACGACCGTCGGCACGATCACGGCGGCGCAGTTCGACGACCTCGTCGGAACCAACCTCCGGGCGCCCCTCTTTCTGTCGCAGGCCGCGGCTCCGGCGCTGCGCTCCTCGCAGGGCCTGATCCTGAACATGGTGGACATCCACGGCCGGCGCCCGCTCAAGGCGCATCCGGTTTACTCGGCCGCGAAGGCCGGGCTCGTCATGCTGACGAAGTCGCTGGCCCGCGAACTCGGGCCCGAGATCCGGGTCAATGCCATTGCGCCGGGCCCCGTACTCTGGCCCGAGCGGGACCTCGACCCGGCACTCAAGGACGAAATCATTTCCAGGACGGCCTTGAAGCGCAGCGGCTCGCCGGACGACATCGCGCGCACCGCGCTCTTCCTCGCCACCGAGGCGCCCTACGTCACGGGGCAGGTCATCACCGTGGACGGCGGCCGCAGCCTCTGACACGCGACCGGCCCGCCGCGACGCGGCAGCCATCAGCCAGCACCTCCGGCACGCCACCCGAGATCCACCGGGTGCAGGTCGTGGGCGCCGCGGTCGAACGCGGCCCACAGTTCGCGCATCGTCCTGCCCAGCACCGGGTGCACCAGGTCGGGCGCGAGGTCCGCCATGGGACCGAGCATGTAGGCGCGACGCACGAGGTCGGGGCGCGGCAGCACGAGACCGGGTTCCTCGTGCACCAGGTCACCGTAGAGCAGGATGTCGAGGTCCATGCTGCGCGGCGCCCAGCGCAAGGCCTCGCGCGCGCGACCGCATGCGGCCTCGACGGCCTGCAGGTGGCCGATCACATCGTGCACGCCTGTGTCGGTATCGAAGGCGACGACGAGATTCACGAAGTCATCGCCTTCGAAGCCTGCGGCACGGTTGCGGTACGCGGGCGAGCACCGCAACCGCGGGTAGTGGCGCGCCAGGGCCTCGAGCGCGCGGCGCAGGTTCGCGACCGGCTCGACATTGCTGCCCGCGGCGACGAAGACCCCGGTCACTTCGACGCCTTGGGTACCGCGTAGTCCTCGCGCCGGCGCTCGATCAGGATGCCGACGTCGCGCGCGCCGCGGATCGCCCCCTGCTTGTTCAACTTCACGCGCACCCATGGCACGCCGAACTCGGTGATGATCAGTTCGGCGACGCGCTCGGCCAGCGTCTCGACCAGCTGGTACTGGGAATTCCCCACGAAATCGAGCAGCCGCTTCGCGACCTTCTTGTAGTCGAGCGTATCGTCGATCGAGTCCGACGCGGCGGAGCGGCGTACGTCGGCCTCCATCTCCACGTCGAGGACGACCTTCTGCTTGACCCGCCGTTCCCAGTCCCAGATGCCGACGATGCAGTCGACCGTGAGGCCGGAGAGAAAGATCACGTCGGTGGACCTGGGAGACTTGGATGACATGGGTGGAATCAGCGTGATGTCGGTTGGCGATTGGTGGTCAGCGGTTAACGGTTAGCGGTTAGCGGTTAGCGGTTAGCGGTTAGCGAAAGGGTCGGCGCTGCCGGTCAGGACTGCAAGCCTGCCGTCGGCGGAGCGAGTTCGGTCATCGGCCAGCGCGCCCGCGCGCGGATGGCGAGATCGTCCCGCTGGCCGGCCGCGAGTCGCAGGTGTCCGAGCAACGCGATCATGGCGGCGTTGTCCGTGCAGAATTCGGCGCGCGGATACACGACCCGAACCCCGTTGCGTTCGCCCATCGCGAGCATGCGGGCCCGCAGGCGCCGATTGGCGCCCACTCCGCCTGCGATCACGAGCGCAGTCGCATCGGTCGCCTCGATCGCGCGCCCCGCCTTGATCACCAGGGTGTCCACGACCGCTTCCTCGAACGCGAGCGCGGCATCGGCGCGTGTCTGCTCGTCCAGCACGCGTCCGCGCAGCGCCACGACCACGGCGGTCTTGAGCCCGCTGAAGCTGAAGTCGAGCCCGGGCCGTTCGGTCATGGGCCTGGGAAAATTGAACACGCCTGGCCGCCCGCGCAGGGCGAGCGCCGCGAGTTGCGGCCCGCCCGGATAGCCGAGCCCGAGGAGCTTCGCCGTCTTGTCGAAGGCCTCGCCCGCGGCGTCGTCGAGCGAGCTGCCCAGCAGTTCGTACCGGCCGACGCCACGCACGAACGCGAGCAGGGTGTGCCCGCCCGAGACCAGCAGGGCCGCGAACGGGAACTGCGGCGGGTCTGGCTCCAGCAGGGGCGCGAGCAGGTGCCCCTCCATGTGGTGGACGCCGACGCAGGGTACCCCCCAGGCATAGGCGAGGCTGCGGGCCACCGCGGACCCGACCAGGAGCGCCCCCGCGAGGCCCGGGCCGGTGGTGCAGGCAATGCCGTCGATGCCCTGCGCACCCCCGCCCTCCGAGAGCACTTTTCCCAACAGGGGCAACAGCTTGCGCAGGTGATCGCGCGATGCCAGCTCGGGAACGACACCGCCGTAGGCCGCGTGCAGGTCTACCTGGCTGTAGACCTCGTGCGCGAGCAGGCCGGCCGCGCCGTCGTAGACCGCCACGGCCGTCTCGTCACAGGAGGTTTCGACACCGAGGACCCGCATGTTTTGCAATTCCAGCCCACGCTCTTTAAAATTCGCGGTCCTTTTTCCCGGCGGCGCGACCATGGGGTCCCGGCCGGGCGCCTAGACCAGACCTACAACCGAGGTTGCGATGCCCAGCGTTCGCGTTCGTGAGAACGAATACTTCGATGCCGCCCTGCGCCGCTTCAAGCGCGCCTGCGAAAAGGCCGGCGTACTGACTGAACTCCGGCGTCGCGAATTCTACGAGAAGCCGACCCAGGAGCGGAAAAGAAAGAAGGCCGCCGCCGTCAAGCGCCACCAGAAGCGCGGCATGCGGGACTTCTCGGCGCCGCGCGCCCGTACCTACTGAGCCTCGCGGTCCCGTGACGCTCAAGGAGCGCATCACCGAGGACATGAAGGCCGCCATGCGAGCCTCCGAGAAGGAGCGCCTCTCGACCATCCGCATGGTGCAGGCCGCGATCCAGCAGCGCGAAGTGGACGAGCGCATCAAGCTCGACGACGCGCAGGTGATCGCGGTGCTCGAGAAGATGGTCAAGCAGCGTCGCGAGTCGATCGTCGCGTTCGAGCAGGGCGGCCGCGCCGACCTCGCCGACAAGGAAAAGACCGAGATCGCCCTCCTGCAGTCCTACCTCCCGGCCCAGCTGTCGGAGGCCGAGGTCGACGCATTGATCAACGAAGCCATCGCCTCGACCGGCGCCGCGTCCATGAAGGACATGGGCAAGGTCATGGGGGTGGTCAAGGCGAAGGCTGCCGGCCGCGCCGACATGGGCGCAGTGAGCGCACGCATCAAGGCCGCGCTCGCCATCTGATCCGGCCGGGGATCGGCTGCGCCGAGCAGCGGCCACGGAATGCGGGCGGGGGCGGCTTCCGGGTACTTCCTGGACTCGTCGGAGATATGCTCGTCCAGGAAGTACCGGGAACCCACCCCCACATCTGTCGCCTGCTGGTGCAGTCCGGCCGCAGCGGTCCTAGAGGGTCCGCTGTAACGAGCATATCTCCGGGCGAGTGGAAGCGGACCCGCTAGGACCCCGCGGCCGGGTCCGCTGCAACGAGCATATCTCCGGGCGAGTGGAAGCGGACCCGGTCGGGCCGCACGGCGCCTCCGCCTGGGTGACCCGGGCCGACGCCCATCTTGCGACGTCGCAACCCGGCCCCCACTATCCGCTAACCGCTAACCGCTAACCGCTTCCCCCGTGTCCGGCCGCATCCCCCAGCACTTCATCGACGAACTGATCGCCAGGACCGACATCATCGAGGTGATCGGCAGCCGCGTGCAGCTGAAGCGCGCCGGACGCGAATACAAGGCCTGCTGCCCGTTCCACGACGAGAAGACGCCGTCGTTCACCGTGAGCGCCGACAAGCAGTTCTTCCATTGCTTCGGCTGCGGCGCGCACGGCACGGCGCTCGGCTTCGTGATGGAGTACGACCACCTCGGTTTCATCGAGGCGGTCGAGGACCTCGCGGCCCGCGCCGGGCTCGAGGTGCCGCGCGAGGGCGGCGGCAGCGCCCCGGCGCAACCGCACGACGAGGTCTACGTCGCACTGGAGCGTGCCGCGCTCTTCTACCGGCAGGCGCTCGGCGGGGAGGCGAAGGCGCGCGACTACCTCGTGAATCGCGGCGTCGCGCCCGAGATCATCCAGCGCTTCGGCATCGGTTACGCGCCAGCGCGCTGGGACGCCCTGCTCGACCGCTACGGAGCGACGGAGGAGGAGCGGCAGGTTCTGCACCGAGCGGGCCTCGTCATCGAGCGCCAGGCGGAGCCGGGGCGGGCCCACATGCCGGGCTTCTACGACCGCTTCCGCGACCGGGTCATGTTCCCGATCCGCGACACCCGCGGGCGCGCCATCGGCTTCGGCGGCCGGGTGCTCGACGCCAGCGAACCCAAGTACCTGAACTCGCCGGAAACGGAACTCTTCCACAAGGGTCGCGAGCTCTACGGCCTCTTCGAGTGCCGGCAGGCGACGCGCAGCCTGCAGCGCCTGCTCGTGGTCGAGGGCTACATGGACGTGGTGAGCCTGCACCAGGCAGGTATCACCTACGCGGTCGCCACGCTCGGCACGGCGACCACTCCCGAGCACCTGCAGCGCATCTTCAGGCTCGTCGGCGAAGTGGTGTTCTGCTTCGACGGCGACCGCGCCGGTCGGGCGGCCGCCTGGCGCGCGCTCGAGAACGCCGTGAGCGAGGTGAAGCAGGGCCGGCAGGTGAGGTTCCTGTTCCTTCCCGACGGGCACGACCCCGACACGCTGGTGCGGGAAGAAGGCGCAGAGGCTTTCGAAGCCCGGCTCGCGAGCGCCCTGCCCCTCTCCGACTACCTCATCCGCGAGCTGTCCGCGCGCAGCGATCCCACGAGCGTGGATGGTCGCGCGAAGCTGGTCGAACTGGCGCGGCCGCTGATCAGGCGTATCCCGTCCGACGTCTATCGCGAACTGCTCGTATCACAATTGGCGGAAGCGGTCCGGATGCCACCCGCGCGCCTCGCCGAACTCCTGCAGGCCGGCGAGACGGCAGGACCGACCTACGGCGTACCGGTGAATACGGGGCGGCGCCCCGCCCGACCCGTCTCGACCGCCGGTGCGGGTCGAGGAAACCTCGTCCGGCAGGCCATCAGCCTGCTCGTGCATTTCCCCGCCGCCGCTGCCCAGGTCGGGGAGACCGAGGCGCTGCAGCTGGTCGACCGGCCGGGCGTGACCCTCCTCACCGAACTGCTCGCCCAGATGAAGGAAGACCCGCCGGCCAGCATGGCGGCGTTGCTCGAACGCTGGCGCGACCGCCCGGAGCACGGCCCGCTGTCGAAACTCGCGGCGGCCGAGTGCCTGGTCGCCGACGCGGACGCCGCCGCCGCGGAAATCCGCTCGGCCATCGAGCGGCTCGTCGCCGAGGAATGCGTGGCAAGACTCGAGACGCTCCAGCAGAAAGCCAGCGAGATGCCCTTGAGCGCCGAGGAAAAGCAGGAAATTCAATTACTTATACGCGCAAAGGCGCAGATCTCCCGCCCAAAGCAGCTGATTTAGCCACAGCGATTTCAGCTCCGCGCATGGTATATTTCCGCTCTTTTATCCAGCCCCCTTTTCCGAGGCGTCCATCTTGAGCAAGATTGCAAGCAAGAAGGCCAAGAAGGTCCATGCCCGCAAGGGTCCGGCAGCCCGTGCCAGGACGCACAAGCCCGCGAAAGCCGCTGCCAAGGCGAAGATCCACAAGGCGGCGCCTAAGGCGCCCACGAAGGCCGCCCACGCGAAGGCTGCGCCCGCCAGACTGCACAAGCCTGCGCCCGTCAAGGCGGCGCACAAGCCAGCACCGAAGGCGCCCGCGAAGGCCACTCACGCGAAAGCAGCGCCCGTAAAGCCGCAGAAGGCCGCCGCGCCCGTCAAGGCGCCGGTCGTGAAGCAGCCCGTGCCCGCCCCGAAGGTGGCACCCGCGGCGGCGCCCGTTGCCACCGGCAAGGCTGCTTCAGCGAAGAAGAGCGGCAAGGCGGGCTCGGAGAAGCTCGCCATCACGCTGCCGCAGAGCACGCCCGAGGATCGGCAGTCCCAGCTGAAGCTCCTGATCGCGCGCGGCAAGGAACAGAGCTTCCTGACCTATGCCGAGGTCAACGATCACCTGCCCTCCGAGATCGTCGATCCGGAGCAGATCGAAGACATCGTGCAGATGATCAACGACATGGGTATTCCGGTGTACGAGAAGGCACCGGACGCCGAGGCCCTGCTGCTGCGCGAGCCCGTCGTCGCCGACGAGGAGGCCGCCGAGGAGGCCGCCGCCGCGCTCGCAACGACCGTGGACGCGGAATTCGGCCGCACGACCGACCCGGTCCGCATGTACATGCGCGAGATGGGCACCGTCGAACTGCTGACACGCGAGGGCGAGATCTCGATCGCGAAGCGGATCGAGGAAGGGCTCGACGCTGTGCGCAGGGCCCTGTCGCTGTATCCCCCGACCCACGAGCTGATGCTCAGGACCTACGAGCCCGTGAAGGCCGGCCAGGGCCGGCTGATCGACATCATCGTCGGTTTCGTCGACCCGAACGCGCCGGACGTGATCGCCGAGCCGGTCAACCCGAAGCTGGCCGCCGCCGCCAAGCTCCTGGCCGAGGAAAGCGACGACACGGACGAGGAAGCCGCGGAGGAAGAGGAAGCCGTCGAGACCGGCCCCGATCCCGAAGAGGCGGCGCGCCGCTTCGCCTCGCTCGCCAAGGTCTACGGCCAGGCAGTGAAGGCGCTCGACGAAAAGGGTCCCAAGGACCCGAAGACCGTCAAGTTGCGCCGGAAGCTCGCCGGCGAGTTCATGGAGCTCAAGCTCTCGCCGCGCATGTTCGAGCAGCTGATCACGCAGCTGCGCGGGCACCTGAACGAGATCCGCACGATCGAGAAGGCCGTCATGCAGATCTGCGTGCGCGACGCCGGAATGCCGCGATCGGACTTCATAGAGACGTTCCCGCGCAACGAGACCAACCTGCGCTGGCTCGACAAGCACGTGCGTGCCAAGCGCAAGCACTCGGCCGCCCTCGGGCGCATGCGCGAGGAGATCGAGAAGCAGCAGCTCCGGCTGCGGGAGATCGAGAAGCGCACGCACCTCACGATCAACGAGATCAAGGAGATCAATCGCGAGATCGCCGTGGGCGAGGCCCAGGCGCGCCGCGCGAAGAAGGAGATGGTCGAGGCCAACCTGCGCCTCGTGATCTCGATCGCGAAGAAGTACACGAACCGCGGCCTGCAGTTCCTGGACCTAATCCAGGAAGGCAACATCGGCCTCATGAAGGCGGTCGACAAGTTCGAGTACCGCCGCGGCTACAAGTTCTCGACCTACGCCACGTGGTGGATCCGCCAGGCCATCACCCGCTCGATCGCCGACCAGGCGCGCACCATCCGCATCCCGGTGCACATGATCGAGACGATCAACAAGCTGAACCGCATCTCGCGGCAGATGCTGCAGGAGATGGGCCGCGAGCCGACGCCCGACGAGCTCGCCGTGCGCATGGAGATGCCCGAGGACAAGGTTCGCAAGGTGCTCAAGATCGCCAAGGAGCCGATCTCCATGGAGACGCCAATCGGCGACGACGAGGATTCGCACCTCGGCGACTTCATCGAGGACACGTCGGTCGAGTCGCCGATCGACTCGGCGACGATGGAGTCGCTGCGCGAGACCACGCACTCCGTGCTCGCCGGCCTCACGCCGCGCGAAGCCAAGGTGCTGCGCATGCGCTTCGGCATCGACATGACCACCGACCACACGCTCGAGGAAGTCGGCAAGCAGTTCGACGTAACGCGCGAGCGCATCCGCCAGATCGAGGCCAAGGCGCTCAGGAAGCTGCGCCACCCGAGCCGCAGCGAGCAGCTCCGGAGCTTCCTCGAGGACTGACGGACGGCAACCCGCACCAGGGAAACGCCCACACGAAGCAAGGCCCCGCGAGGGGCCTTGCTTCTTTCGGGCTCGGGGCGCTGCCGGGTTCGCGCGCTCAGTCCACCTGGTGCGCGGTCAGGAACATCGACTTCTCCAGCGCCGTGAAGAAGTCCTGGTAGGGCTTCGGATCCTCCACGGCCTTATCCATGTACTGCGCGTTCGCCCGCACCAGCATCTGCGTGTCGCCGCGCGGACGCACGGTGACGGTGATCCTGAGCTGGTAGCCCGAGAGCTTCGTGGCGCTCACCGTCCCGAGCTCGAGGTCGGCCTTGTCCACGACGAAGCTCAAGTCCTGGAGCGTGGCGATCACGCTCCTCATGGTCTTTTCCTTGTCCGCGGTGTCGAAGGCGCGCTGCTGGAAGCTTCGCAGCGCGACCGCGCTCTGGCTCGTCTCCATCACCGCCTCGGTGGACGGCGCGCAGCCGCTCGTCACCGCAAGGCACGCCGCTGCCAGCAACACGCCGATCACGCGATTCATGTGGAATGCACCTCGAGGAAGATGCTCTTGGAGAGCTTTTCGTAGAACTGCTGGTAGATCACGGGCTCCTCGATCGCCTCGATGCGGACTGATCTGGTTCTGCGTATTCCAGACGATCCGCTGGATCGTGATGCGCATCACCTGACTGTTCGGCGATCGGGTTGCCGTCCTGCCCGAGCGCCGGGTGGGTCACCAGCGACACGCGGATCTTCTGCGTCTTGTCGACGCGGCGATCTGGACGCCGAGCAGGGCGAGCGCGATGGCGCCGGCGATCTGCGAAGGCGTGAAGGCCGAGCGGTCCTTCGACGCCACGATGAGGCCGAGCTTGGTCTCGGCCTCGTCGATCTCGAAGCCGAGGTCCTGCAGCACGCCCACCGAGGCATTCAGGAGATCCTTCTCGCTGATGCCGTCGATCCGGCGCGTCTGCATCTGGCGCAGTTGCATCGACTCGGGGCTCAGCACCAGCGCGTCCGTCGGAATGGTCGCGCATCCGGCCAGCAGCCCGCACGCCGAGAGCGAGCGCCGCAGCGCCCGCTCCGCGCAGCCGCGACCTCACGCTGCCATGGCCTCAGAAGCTCGAGCTGTGGTAGTCGAAGGTCCGGACCTTCTTGTCGGCGTCGAACTTGATGATCACGGTCAGCGTCTTCTGCGTCGATGACGTCGCGCCGGCGGAACTATTGACGTTGCCGCCCCCGGCGCCCCCCACGCTGGAACCGCCGCCCAGGATCAGCGCCCAGATCCCGCCGCTGCTGGTCGAGTAGGCTGACGTGGTCGAAATCTTGTCGTAGATCCAGACCTCGCGGTGCTCCTCGTCCGTCGTGACGACGTTCGGCGAGCCGAGCACTCCGGCGACCTCCGCGCCACTCATGCCCACCCGGATTTCCTTCTGCACGGTGCCGACCGTGAGCTTGTCGTTTGCACTGGACTCCACGTCAGCGCGGTGCTCCGCGGCGGTCATGCACCCGGATAGTGCGAGCAGCGTGGCCGACGAAAGGACCGAAAGAATCGCTGCGGATCTTCTTCTCATATGCCCTCCTGTGCCGCCCACCGGCCATACGCACGCTGCGCGGCTTCCGCGTCCCTGGCTGGCCGGTACGCTTCGACGCTACGCCCTATCCGCGCACCGATGCAATCAGGAAAAACTTTCGCTAACGAGAATCATTCCGGCGACCACGGGCCGCCTGCATCGAGTTACTCGGACTGCGAGAGGAAGAGCCTCAGAAATCGAACTCGGCGTTGCCCGGCGCGCCCTCGATCGCGAGCATCCTCAACTTCGTCGTGACCCCGCCGTGCGCCGAGAATCCGCCCGGCCGGCCGGCGGCCGCAAGCACGCGGTGGCAGGGAATGATGATGGGGAACGGGTTGCGACCGAGCGCCTGTCCCACGGCGCGGGCCGCGCCCGGGTCACCGACCTCCGCGGCGATCTCGCCATAGGTCCGAGTCGCACCGCGGGGAATGCGCCGCGTGGCCTCGTAGACGCAGCGGTCGAATTCCGCGACCGCGCCCATGTCGAGCGTAATCGAATTGAGGTCGGCCGGGTCGCCGCTCAGCAGTGTCGCGATCCGCTCGATGGCCTGCTGCACGCCGGGCGGAGGCGATGCTTCGATTGCGTCCGGAAAGCGACGCAGCAACCGCGCGCGCTCGGCGCCCGCAGGCTCGGGCAACTGGACGCCGACGATTCCACGCTCTCCCCAGGCGATGCCGCAGCGGCCGAGCGCGGTGTCGAAAAGTGCTGCGCCCAGGATACTCATGCGGCCTGCTGCGACCGAGTCAGGCTCCGATCGTGCCCTGTCCCGCGATTCGCGCGAACTCAGACTCGGTGCTCGCGAGATCCGAGACGCTGAACCCGAGGTCGCGCAGCAGTCCGTCCGTCAGCCGGTAGATCCATGCGTGCACCGTCAGGTCCTGCCCGCGATCCCACGCCTGCTGCACGATCGTCGTCCGGCACACGCGGAGCGCCTGGTACAGGACGTTCAGCTCGCAGAGACGGTCGACGCGCTGTGCGTCCGCCGGCAACAGTGCCAGCGCGTCGCTGTACAGCATTGAGAGGTCGCGGATCGGCCTGAGCCAGTTGTCCACGAGGCCCAGTTGCCGCCCCTGCCAGGCGGCCTGCACGCCGCCGCAACCGTAGTGCCCGCAGACGATGATGTGCTGCACGCCGAGCACGTCCACCGCGTACTGCAGCACCGACAGGCAGCTGAAGTCGTTGTGCATCACGATGTTCGCGACGTTGCGGTGGACGAAGAGCTCGCCCGGCGGCAGCCCGACGATCTCGTTCGCCGGGACCCGGCTGTCCGAGCATCCGATCCACAGGTAGCGCGGCGCCTGCAGCGCGGACAGCCCGGCGAAGAACCCGGGCTCGCGGGACTCCATGCCCGCCGCCCAGCGGCGGTTGTTGTCCAGGAGGTCGCGTAGTTCCGTCATTCCGCCCCCGTTCACTCTGCGCTCGCCGGTCCGCTCGTCGCGCGCACCGGCGTTGCTCGTATGGTGGGCCCGGTAGGATTCGAACCTACGACCAAGGGATTATGAGTCCCCTGCACTAACCGCTGTGCTACAGGCCCGCGCCGCGAATTCTACAGGGGAGCGTGCGATTTCCCATGGCATCCGCGCAACCCTGCGAATCGCAGCGTAAGTCGCAGCCGGCCACGGCTCACTCGAAGGTCAGCACGACCTTCCCGAACTGCGAGCCGCTCTCGAGCCACGTGTGGGCCTCGCCCGCCCGCTCGAGCGGAAAGCTCCGGTCCACCGGCACCTGCACTGCTCCCGCTTCGATCCAGGGCCAGACGTTCACCTCGATCGCGCGCGCGAGTCGCGCCTTCTCGTCCGCGTCGCGCGCCCGGAGCGTAGAGGCGCTGACCGTTAGCCGCTTCAGCATCAGCTGACGAAGGTTCAGCTGGACCTCGTGACCCGTGAGCGTCGCGATCACGACGAGGCGCCCATCGGGCAGCAGCACGTCCATGTTGCGCTCGAAATAACCGGCGCCGACCATGTCCAGGACGACGTTCACGCCGCCTGCGCCCTTGACGGGCACCGCCCAGTCACCTGCTGCGGCATCGACCGCGAGGTCCGCGCCGAGTTCGCGCGCTTTTTCCGCCTTCGCCGCGCCTCGCGCCGTGGCGAACACGCGCGCGCCGGCCGCCTTCGCCATCTGCATCGCCGTGACGCCGATGCCGCTGTTGGCCCCGTGCACCAGCAGCGTCTCGCCGGCACGCAGCTGCCCACGCTCGAAGACGTTGCTCCACACGGTGAAGATGGTCTCGGGCAGCGCCGCCGCATGGACGAAATCGAGGTTCGCGGGCACGGGGAGCGCGTGGCGCGCGTCCACGACCGCGTACTCAGCGTAGCCACCACCGCCGAGCAGCGCTGTCACCCGGTCGCCCGCTCGCCAGCGCTCGACACCGTCGCCCACCGCGGTGACCTCGCCCGCCACTTCGAGCCCGAGGGTCGCGGGCGCCCCCGGAGGCGGCGGATAGAGGCCTGCCCGCTGGAAGATATCCGGCCGGTTGACGCCGGCGGCCCTGACGCGGATCAGCAGCTGCCCGGGAACCGGCACGGGGACCGGCACGGATTCGACGAACAGGGCGTCTGCACCACCCTTGCCGCCGCGGATTGAAATGCTGCGCATCATCTGTCGTATCCTACCCGGCGGCGGCGGTAACCGTATCGCCGAACAGCAGAAACAGGGGAGCTACACATGGGCATCATCAGCACCATCATCGTCGGACTCATCGTCGGCGCGCTCGGCCGGTTCGTACTGCCGGGCGAGCAGAAAATGGGATGGATCCTGACCTGCGTCCTCGGCATTGCCGGATCGGTCGGCGCCGGCTTCATCGGCCAGGCGTTTGGCTGGTATGCACCCGGCGAGGGCGCCGGCTGGATCGCCTCGATCCTGGGCGCGGCCGCGCTGCTCTTCATCGTCCAGAAGGTCCGCGGCTCGAAAGCCTAGCCGCGGCTCGCTCACCGATCCCTGGATCGTCGCTCATCGCCCGTCGCTGAGCGACGATTTCCCCGCGCCTGGAGATCCGCGCATGCAGATACGCCTGCTCGTCACCGGCGGCACCTTCGACAAGGAATACGACGAGCTGAACGGAAGGCTGTTCTTCAAGGACACGCACGTCCGCGAGATGCTCCGGCTTGGCCGGGCGGACCTCGACCTCGAGATCCGCACGCTCATGATGATCGACAGCCTCGAGATGCGGGACCTCGACCGCGAACTGATCCTGAAGAGCTGCCTGGAACCAGGCCGCGACCGGATCGTCGTGACGCACGGCACCGACACGATGCCCGAGACCGCGCGCTACCTTGGCGAGCGCGTCGCCGACCGCACGATCGTGCTCACCGGCGCGATGATTCCCTACACCTTCGGCAGTTCCGACGGCCTGTTCAACCTCGGCGGTGCGCTTGCCTTCGCGCAGGTGCTGCCGCACGGCGTGTACGTGGCAATGAACGGACGCTGCTTCGACTGGCACTCGGTGCGCAAGAACAAGGCCACCGGCCGCTTCGAGGAAGCCCGCGAACCGTAGCGCGGCCGAGGGCAATCCCGGGCCGGAGCGTGCGACCCGCTCGCCCCCCCCCCCGCACTGTGGCCGCTTACCGCGTCCCGATCCGGAGCAGGACCTTGCCCGACCTGCCGGGTTCGAGCGAAGCGGTGACCGCACGCGCCGCCTGCTCGAGCGGAAAGATTTCGCTCACTCGCGCATGAAAGACGCCCTCCAGGGTGAGCCGTTTCACCGTGCGCAACATGCCGAGCAGCTTGAGCGGCGACTGCTTCGCCATCCAGTTCCCCAGGTAGAAGCCGGACACTTGCGCCATGGGCATCATCAGGTCGCGTCCCGGGACTTCGATCGGGCTGTCGGCGAGCGTGCCGTAGATGACGAGGTGGCCGCCAAGACCGAGGCAGCGCACGACCTCGCCAGCAAGCCGGCCACCGACGCAGTCGAGCGCGTAGCCGACGCCGCGACCCTGCGTGATCCGCGCGACTTCCCCGATCAGGTCCTGCCGGTCGGTTTCGATCACCGCGTCCGCGCCCAGGGCCGCGAGTTCCGCCGAATTCACCGAAGAACGCACGACGCAGATGGTGCGGAATCCGTCGCGCTTCCCCATCCGCACGATACTCTTTCCGAGCGCGGACCCGGCCGCGGTCAGCAGCACCCAGCCCCCGCGCGGCACGTTCAGGACCTCGCGGACCATCACTTGGGCGGAGATCGGATTGGCCAGATACATGGCCGCCTGGTCATCGGGAAGGCCGTCAGGCACAGGCACCGCACGCCTTGCGTCGACAACCACGAATTCCTGCCAGGTTCCGTTCGGTGGAATGCCGGCCACCGCGACGCGCTTGCCGCGCAGCCGCTTCGCCAGGAAACCGCCGCCATGCGCATCAACGATGCCGACACCTTCGAGGCCGAGCGCATATGGCGGAACGGGGCACTCAGCGCTCCGCGCTGGATCGAAGCACACGCGCGGGTCGGCTGCCGTCCGACCCTGATTCCAGATGACGCGCTCGAGCGCCCGGTAGTAGGTGCCACGCACGAAATTGAGGTCCGACGGATTCACCGGGGCCATGAGCATGCGCACCCGCACTTGCCCGCGACCGGGCTCCGGAACCGGGACCTCCTCGAGGCGGACGTCGCCGGGGTCCTGGGTGAAAGCCTGTATGCGCGCCGACTTCATGGTCTTCATCGGGGGTCCTCTCGCTTTCGGTGCAACAGCATACGGCACCGGGAGAGCACGAAGCACCGGAACTCAGGAAGACGCCGATGCCCTCGATCATGTCGCCGCCGGCGTGCCGGCACTCAATCTCGAAGCGACTTCACCATCGCGAGAATCTCGACGCCGATGCGCTGCACCGGGGAAAGCTCCGCCAGCAGTTCGGGAATGAAGGCGCTCAATGCTTTCGACACCTCGTCGGCCACGCGATCCGCGTTCGGCATCGCTCCCGCGCGAGTCATCAGCCAGCCGAGATACGTGAAGCCGCGCAGCATGATGAAGGCCGGGATCATCGCCTCGTGTTCCGCGGACAGCTCGCGCTCGCTGCGATAGCCGGCGACATACTCGGCGAGCAGCGCGTCGAAGAACGGCTGGTTGACCTGCGGGAACAGCGAGGCGGCCACCTCGAACAGGTACCAGCCCCAGCCCGAGTCATCGAAGTCGATCAGCCTCAGGTGCTCGCCCTCGACCAGCACGTTCTCGGGCAGGAAGTCGGCATGAATCAGGCCGTAGTTTTCCGGGTCCTTGCCAATCTGCCTGAGCAGGCCGTCGAGCACGATGCGCGCCTTGCGCATCAGCGCAAGCTGCTCGCGCGTGACCCTGGGATGCTCCCAGAAGCGACCCCACAGCGGCTGCTCACCCACGAGCCCCGCCTCGTCCCAGGCCGGGCGCGTGAAGCCGGCAGGCGGTCGATTGCGCGCGCTGTGCGCGTGCAGGCGGCCGGCCAGGGCGCCGAGCCTGCGATAACGATCCTTGAGTTCCGTCTCGACCCCGCGCTCCACGCGGCCCAGGTTGTCGAAGGCGGTGCCGGCCACCCATTCGAGCATGGACACCTGCCGCGGCTGCTCGACCCGTTGGTGGCTCACGGTCACGAAGTCCCTGCCGGCCGAGGTCGGCACGACCTTCGGCGTCTCGACGCAGCCGTCGCGCGCCAGCGTACGCATCCAATCGATCTCGGACTGCAGTTCGGCATCGCTGTGATAACCGTGGCGGTGGACTCGGAGCGCGTAACTGCGGCCATCGGCGGCGGCGACCTTGAAGATGGTGTTCTCGCGATGCTTGACCAGCTCGAGTAGCGCGCCACGGAGGTTCCAGTGTGACAGCGCCGCTTCGGCCAGCTCGCGCACGCCGGCCAGGACGGGATCGTCCTCGGGCGGATTGCCGCCGGTCACCAGTGCGAGCATGTTGTTCGCGAGCCAGATGCAGGCGTTCTCGAAGCGCCGCAGCACCTCGTCGCAGTAAGCCTGGTCGACGAGCAGGCCCGGCTTGAACTGGACCACCGATTCATCGAAGCCGGCGCTGATGGCCCAGATGCCGTTCTCGTAGAGCGCGCGCATCATGCCCAGGCCGTGCTGGCTGTCGCTGAACTTGAGGCCGATCACCAGCCCCTGCTGCCGGATGTCCACGAAGAATGGAAAGCGCGGCTTGAGCGCCTCGAGCCCCGCGCGCAGGTACGCGGCACGGGCGCGCACGTTGGCCAGCGTTTTCTCGGCCAGGCTGAGTTCCAGCGCCTTGAGCGCGACCTTGCAGCCGAGGTCTGAACCTCCGAAGGTGGACACGTGTCCCCAGCCGTTGTCATGCAGCCAGGCTCCGGCGCGCTCGCACATCACCACCGCGGCCATCGGATACAGGCCGCCCGAAAGTCCCTTGCCGGTGACCAGCATGTCGGGCACGACCCCGAACGCCTCGACACCCCAGCGATGACCGGTGCGCCCCAGCCCCGTCTGCACTTCGTCGGCCAGGTACAGCGTGCCGTGCCTCTCGCACAGCGCCTTGACCGCCGGAAGATAGCCCGCCTCCGGCATCGGGAAGCCGGAGGTGGCGGGAATCGTCTCCATCATCACCAGCGCGACGTCGCCGCCCGCCAGCGCCCGCTCCATCGCCGCGAGGTCGTTGAACGGCACCTTCACGAATTCGCCCGGATAGTCGCTGTGAAAATAGACCGCTGCGCTGTCGTCCCCCGCCGCACCGGAGAGCCCGGTGCGACCGTGGTAGCCGGCGGCCAGTGACACGACTTTGCGCCGGCCGGTGGCGAAGCGCGCCGACTTGATCGCAACGTCGTTGGCTTCGCTGCCGCTGCTGGTGAGTACCACGTAGCGCATGTCGCCCGGCGTGGCTGCGATCAGCGCCTCGGCCAAGCCGCGCCTTCGGCTCCGAGGGAAAATGGTGGTTGCCGATGTCCCAGCGCTGCGCCTCGCGCTGCAGCACTTCGACGAGTTGCGGATTGCAGTGACCGAGATTGAAGGTGCCGCCGTTCAGGTGCAGGTCGAGCAGCTCGCGTCCGTCAGCGTCCCAGTAGCGGTAGCCCTCGCGCCGGTCCGGCACGAAATCGATACCTCCCCGCTCCAGGCGCAGCACGCGGCCCGGGTAGAGGTGGTCGTGCACAACCTGCAGGATGTTGCGCTTGCGCTCGGATGCCGGTTTTTGCAGCTTCAGTGTCATGACAGTCCCTGCGCCCGCAGTGCATCATCAAGCATCAGGTCATCGTCTGTCCCAGGGATGGCCCTCTGCCGGGCACCGGCCTTGATGGACTCGCCCCGCTGCCTCATCCTGAGGCGCTCGAGGGGGAGGATCAAGTGACGGACGATCGAGTGGCAGGCGGATGGTCGCGACGGCGGGTACTGGTCGGCCTGTGCTTCCTTGCGAGCTTCATCGCCTACACCGACCGGGTAAACATCTCGGTCGCCGCGGTGGCGATGAGGGAGGAACTCGGCTGGTCCCAGACCGAGAAGGGCATGGTCCTCTCCTCGTTCTTCATAGGCTACATGCTCTTCATGTATGCGAGCGGCGCGCTCGCGAAGCGCTACGGCGGCCGGATCGTGCTGGGACTGGCGGTCATTGCATGGTCCGTGTTCACGCTGCTCACGCCGCCCGCGGCTGCCCTGTCCATTCCACTGCTGATCGCCGCGCGGATCTGCATGGGGCTCGGCGAAGCCGCGATATTCCCGGCCGCCGTCGAACTCTATTCGCGCTGGATCCCTGTGACCGAGCGCACTCGCGCCATGGCCCGGCTCCTGAGCGGCATCCCGATGGGCACGGTCGTGGGCCTGATGGCGACGGGCTGGATCGTCAGTCGCTGGCACTGGTCCATGGCGTTCTATTCCTTCGGGTTGCTGGGATTCGTATGGGCCGTGGCCTGGTTCGCGCGCGTGGCAAACGACCCCGAGTCCGACCCGCGCATCACGCCGGCGGAACGCTCGTTCATCGGACAGATGACGCAGGATGCGGGCGCGCACGACACGCTGCCACTGGGTCGCGTGCTGCGCCTGCCGGCCGTGTGGGCCATGGTCGTCGGGCACTTCGCGACGACGTGGACCCTGTACGTGCTGATCTCGTGGCTGCCGAGTTACTTCCGCGAGGCGCAGGGCCTGAGCATTGCCAACTCGGGATTCTTCTCTGCGGCGCCCTGGCTCGCGATGTTCGTCGTGACGAATCTCGGCGCCAGCATCTCGGATCGCAGGATCCGCCGCGGCGCCTCGCTGACGAACACGCGCAAGCTGATGCAGTGCACGGGGCTCGTGGGCTCGGCCGCCTTCCTGCTCGCCACGCGCGACGTCCACTCGCCGATGCTCGCGCTCGCGCTCATGTGCGGCGCGGCCGGCATTCTCGGCTGCGCGTGGTCCGGTTACGCCCCGAACGGGCTCGACATCTCGCCACGCCACGCCGGGCAACTCATGGGCCTCAGCAACACGATTGCGACCGTCCCGGGCATCGTCGGTGTGGCCGTGACCGGCTGGCTCGTGGACGTCACCGGCACGTACTCGGCCGCATTCGTCCTGACGGCGGCCGTGAGCGCCGTGGGCGCCATCGTCTATGGGACACTGTTCAACGCAAACCCGATCGGCGCCGCAGCGGCCCCGGTCGCGCCCATGGACGCTCCCGAACAGACCAGGTGAAACGCGCGGCCGCGGACTTCGGGCCGGAGGCCGAGGGCAGCATCCTGCAGCCTGAGACGGCCACGACCTGGGAAGTCGGGCTCAAGGGCCGTCACCTCGATGGCCGGCTGACCTGGGAGATGTCCTGGTTCGACATGGACTTCGAGAACCTCGTGATTCCCGAGAACGTGGATGGACGGCCGTCGCTCGCGAACGCCGGCAGCGAGCGATTCAAGGGAATCGAGATGGAGTCGAGCTGGCGCGTCGCGGACGACCTGAGACTCACCGCAACCTATGCGCACCACGACTCGACGTTCACGGACTACGAGCGGCTGCGGCCCGACGGGTCGATACAGCAGCTGAAGGGCAACACGCTCGAGATGTCGCCGAACGACCTGGCAGCCGGCGGCATCGTCTACGCGCCGGCCCAGGGCTTCCAGGCATCCGTCATCGCGAACTACGTCGGCAGCCGGTATCTCAACAAGAGCAACACCGTCGAAGCCGATGCCTACACCGTGCTCGACGCAGGCGTCGGATACCGGTTCGGCCCGTGGCAGGTCCGGCTCGACGGCTACAACCTCACCGACGTGCGAGAACCGGTCGCCGAGAGCGAACTCGGCGACCCGCAGTTCTACGTGATGACGGGCAGCTCGTGGCTCCTGTCGGTCACGTGGAACCCTTGACCTCGCCGGGTGCGCCGGCGGCCGGGAGCTGCTTGCGGCCCTCGACCGCGTAGTAGATGAGATACGCGAGACCGATGCCGGCCGGGATGAGCCCGAAGTAGCTCACGCCGTGGCCTGCAACTGCTCCCAGTGCGACGAAGAGTGCGATGCCGATGAAGAGCCAGATGAGACCGGGGAGCAGCGTCGAGCCCGTGCGCGGCGGCCGGCGGGAGATCGGCTGGTAGAACGACTCCGGCAGGGGCGGGATGTCCACGCCGCGCTCGATGGCAGCCAGTCGCTCACGGTGATGCGCCTCGACGATGTCGCGCCGGCGCTTGTAGTCGGCGATCGTGTAGACGATCGGAATCGAAAGCGACATCACGATCGCGACGATCGGGATGAATACGGCAATGGCGTCTTCGTTCATCGCAGGGCCTCCAGGGTGGGCATTGGTTACCAGGGTCGGTATTCGTTATATGCACAGGACGGCCCCAGGGTTGCAGGCCGGCCGCCTTGCCACGCGGCCGCACCCCCCCGAGCGCGCTCCGGCCCATTGATTCGCCTGGCAGGTGCAACCCTGGGGCGACCCTGAGCGTATAAAGCCCCATGGACGAAGGGATCGAGCAGCATCTGGCCGCGGGCAGGCACGCCCGCGCCTTCGATCTTGTCGTACCCGCCTTCCAGGACAAGGTGTTCCGCCTCGCGTACTCGATCCTCAAGGACCGGCCGGCCGCCGAGGATGCCGCCCAGGAGACCTTCGTCAGGGTCTGGAAGGCCCTGCCCGGGTTCGATGGCCGGGCCGCGCTCGGCACCTGGATTTATGCCATCGCACGCAACACCTGCCTCATGGAACTGCGCCGGCGCCGGCCGACCGTGTCCTTCGACGATCCGGACTCGGACGAGGCACATCGCGCAGCGGCGGCGGTCGCAACGGGCCCGGCCGCGGATCCGGAACGCGACAACCTGCTCCGGCTGCTCGAGACACTGCCCCACAACCAGCAGGAGGCGGTGCGTCTCTTCTACCTTGAGGACCGGTCCTACGAGGACGTCGCCGAGCAACTGGGTATGCCGCTCGGTACCGTAAAGAACCTGCTGCACCGGGCCCGCAAGCGACTGATGGAGCTCGCGCGCCCCGACGAGGTGAAAGCCGCATGAAAGACAACGACCTGCCCGGCCCCTGCGCCGGCTACGAATTCGAGATCGTGGAACTGCACGAGGGCGCACTCGGACCAGAGCAGACGCATCGCGTCCGTGCTCACCTCGAGGGCTGCGCGCGCTGCAGGGACTGGCAGGCGCAGTACGCAGCACTCGATGCGTCTCTCGCCCGCGCACTGCCGCGTCCGGAATTGTCGGCGGACTTCGGCGCAAGACTACGTGAGCGGCTCGCGGGAATCGCGGATCCCACGACTCGACGTGACCTCCGCTCGGTCGCCGAGCGCGAACACGACTGGATGGTGCGCGATCTGCGACGCGCCGCCCGCCGCCGGGCGATCATCGGTGGCGTTGCGGGAGCCGCAATCGCCGGAACCGCCGTCGCTCTCGCGTACACGCTCGGACCCGAGGCCCTGGCGCTCGTGCGTGCCGCGCAGATTACGATCGGGCCCGCAGTACTGGGTACGTTGGGCGGCGCGGCCATGTTCGGCGCACTGGCGTGGTCCGCGATGCGGGGCATGCTGCCCGGCGTGAGGCTGCCCGGCTGAAAAGCCAGGCAGCGCTGCGTCAGGTTCCAGCCGTAAGGGTCAGACCCGCTTGGTCCATCCGTGCTTGTCCTGCGACTCGCCGGTCTGGATGGCGACGAGCGCCGCGCGCAGCTTCTGGGTCACTGGCCCGACTTCACCATTGCCGACCTTGTGCTCGCGCCCGCCGTGCACCAGCGTGCCGACGCCCGCGAGCACGGCTGCGGTGCCGGAAAGCGCGGCCTCGCCCGTCTTGACCCATTCCAGCATCTCGGCGACGTCGAACAGCCGCTCCTCGACCTTGAACCCCATCTCCCGCGCCATGGTCAGCAGCGAGTCGCGCGTCACGCCGTGCAGGAACGTCGAGTCGAGGCTGCGCGTGAGGATGTGCCCCTCGCGGATGAGCAGGAAGTTCGCGGCACCCGTTTCCTGAACCGAGCCGCCCGGGCAGAACAGGACCTGGTCCACCTTGTGCTGCTCGCGCGCGGCGAGCGTCGGGCCCATGGCCGCGGCGTAGTTGCCGCCCGTCTTCACCATGCCGAGGTGGTCGGCGGTTCGGTGCTTCTGGTCCTCGACGAAGATCCTGAGCGGCTTCACGCCGCCCGAGAAGTAGTCCCACACCGGGCTCGCGAGCACGATCAGGGTCGCCTCGTTCGAGGGCGCGGAGGCCGCGCCGATGTTCGGCATGGTGCCGTAGAGCAGTGGCCGCATGTAGAGCGCACCCGGCGGCTCCGGGACCTGCGCACGCACGCGGTCGATCACGGTCAGGATCATGTCCGCGAGCTGCCCCTCGTCCGGCACCGGAAGCGCGAGCAGGCGCGCGCTCTGTCGCAGTCGCGCGATGTGCTTGTCCATGCGGAACACGCGCACGCTGCCGTCGGCCCAGCGATAGGCCTTGAAGCCCTCGAAGCAGGTGCTCGCGTAGTGCAGCACGTGCGCCGCCGGGTGGATCTCGATCGGTCCCGTCACGCGGACTTCGTGGGCGCTCCACTTTCCGTCGCGGAAGGTGGCGACCGCCATCTTGTCCGCCAGCACCGTGCCGAAGGCCGGGCGCGCCTGGGTGTTCGTGTTCATGCGCGGGGATTCCTGGAGCTGTCGATCCGATTCAAGTGTGTGCATCTGTCTAACCGGGGATGAAGATGGTTGCGGGGTGCTCGAGCAGGTCCTTCAGCGCCTGGATCATGGCCGCGGCGTCGTAGCCGTCGACGTAGCGGTGATCGAAGGACGAGGACAGGTTCATCATGCGGCGGACGGTGATCGCGCCGTTCACGACGACCGGGCGCTCAACCGCCTTGTTCACGCCGATGACCGCCATCTCCGGCGCGTTGATGATCGGGGTCGAGACGATGCCGCCCTGCTTGCCGAGGCTCGTGACGGTGATGGTCGAACCCGTGAGTTCCTCGCGTGCCGCCTTGCCGACACGCGCCGCCTCGGACACGCGGCGGATCTCGGCCGCGAGGTCCCAGAGCGACCGCGCCTCGGCGTGGCGCACGACCGGCACCTTGAGTCCGTCGGGCGTCTGCGTGGCGATGCCGAGGTGCACGCCGTGGTGGCGAATGAGCACGTTGCGCTCGGCGTCGTAGTGCGCGTTGCACTGCGGGAAATCGACCAGGACCCGCGCGAGCGCCGCGCCGATGAACGGCAGGAAGGTGAGCGACGCCGCGCCCGCGGGCAGGCGGTCGTTCAGGTGCTGTCGCAGCGACTCGAGTTCCGTGACGTCCACTTCCTCGACGTAGGCGAAGTGCGGAATGTTCCGCTTTGCCTCGGTCATGCGATTGGCAATGACGCGGCGCACGCCGATGACCTTGACCTCCTCGATGCCGCAGCGCTTCACGAGACCTGCGGACTGCGCCGGCGCGGCGGGAGCCTTCGGCGAGGCCGCGCCGACCAGCGCGGTCTCGAAGTCCTGCCTGGTGATGCGGCCGCTCGGACCGCTGCCCTCGACCTCGGCAAGGTCGATGCCGGCCTCGCGCGCGCGACGGCGTGTTGCCGGTGAAGCCATCACGCGACCGTGTCGCTTCGCTGCGCCGGTCGCGGCCTGCGCGCTGCTTGCGCCCACGCTACCGACGGCCTTCGCAGCGGTTCCGGCACCCGGCTGGCCCGCGGCAGGAGCCGCATTCGCCGGGCCGCGGGCAGCGTCCGCCGACGGCGCGGGGGCAGGCGCCGGCTCGTCATCCGCGGTCTCGGTCTCGAACACGATGAGTTCCGCGCCCACACGCACCATGTCGCCCGGCGCGCCGGTGATCGAGACCACGCGGCCAGCCACGGGCGACGGTACCTCCACCGCCGCCTTCTCGGTCATCACTTCCGCGATGACCGTCTCCTCGGTCACGAGGTCACCGACCTTGACGTGCCAGGCGACGACCTCCGCCTCGACCGTGCCTTCCCCGAGGTCGGGCATCTTGAACACGTAGCGGGTCATGGCGTCTCCATCACTGCCTTGAGGCCCGCCGCGACCCGCGCCGGACCCGGGAAGTACTCCCACTCGAAGGCGTGAGGATACGGCGTGTCCCAGCCTGCGACACGCCCGATCGGCGCCTCGAGGTCCCAGAAGCATTCCTCCTGGATGGTCGCCGAGAGTTCGGCGCCGAAGCCCGAGAAGCGCGTCGCCTCGTGCGCGATCAGGCATCGACCGGTCCTCTTCACCGAGGTGCAGATCGTGTCCACGTCGAGCGGCACCATGGTGCGCACGTCGATGATCTCGGCATCGAGCCCGAGGCTGCGCGCGGCGGCCTCGCAGACGTAAATCATCGTGCCGTAGGTGACGATCGTGACCTGCGCTCCCTTGCGCACGACCTCGGCCTTGCCGATCGGCACGGTGTAGTAGCCGTCCGGCACCTCGCCCTTCGGATGCGTGCTCCAGGGCACGGCGGGCTTGTTCGGCTCGCCGTCGAACGGGCCGTTGTAGATGCGCTTCGGCTCGAAGAACACTACGGGGTCGTCGTCCTCGATCGAGGCGATCAGCAGCCCCTTCGCGTCATACGGGGTCGACGGCATCACCACCTTGATGCCGCAGACATGCGTGAAGATGCCCTCGGGACTCTGCGAGTGGGTCTGGCCGCCGCGGATGCCGCCGCCGCAGGGCGTGCGGATCGTGACCGGGGCCCAGAACTCGCCGGCCGTGCGGTACCGAAGCCGCGCCAGCTCGCTGAAGATCTGGTCGCAGGCCGGGTAGATGTAGTCGGCGAACTGCACCTCGGCAACCGGACGCAGGCCGTTCACGCCCATGCCGATGGCCGCGCCGATGATCGCGCCCTCGGCGATCGGCGTGTCGAGCACCCGGTGCTCGCCGTACTTGCGCTGCAACCCGTCGGTGACGCGGAACACGCCGCCGAAGAATCCCACGTCCTCGCCCATGACCACGACGCTCGGGTCGCGGCCGAGCATGATGTCCATGGCGGAGTTGAGCGCCTGGATCATGTTCATCTGCGGCATGGTTCAGCCCCCCAGCTCTGCGCGCAGCTGCTCGCGCTGCTTCCTCAAGTGAGCGGGCAGCTCCTTGAAGACGTCGTCGAACATCAGGTCCCGGTTGAGCCGCGGGCCCTCGTTCAGCGTGCCGTACTGCACGGACTCCTTCCAGCACTCGGTCACGTTCTGCTCGAGTTCCTTCGTGAGCGCCGCATGCCGCTCCTCCGACCACTCGCCCAGCGAGACGAGGTGGGCCTTGAGCCTCTCGACCGGGTCGCCGAGCGGCCACTTCTCGTAGTCGTCCTTCGGGCGATAGCGCGACGGGTCGTCGCTCGTGGAGTGCGCCGCTCCGCGATAGGTCACATGCTCGACCAGCGTCGGCCCCGCGCCCGTGCGCGCACGCTCCGCGGCCCACTGAGTCACCGCGTACACGGCGAGGTAGTCGTTCCCGTCCACACGGACGCCCGCCATGCCGTAGCCCGGTCCGCGTGCCGCGAATGAGCGCTGCTCGCCGCCCGCGAAGCCCTGGAAGGTGGAGATCGCCCACTGGTTGTTGACGATGTTCAGGATCACCGGCGCCTGGTATACGGACGCGAACAGCATGGCATGGTGGAAATCGGCCTCGGCACTCGAGCCCTCGCCGATCCAGGTCGAGGCGATGTCGTCCTCACCCTTGATTGCCGAAGCCATCGCCCAGCCGACCGCCTGCGGGAACTGCGTCGTCAGGTTGCCCGAGATCGAGAAGATGCGCCCCGCCACCCAGTGGTACATCACCGGGAGCTGGCGTCCCTTGCACATGTCGCGGGTGTTCGAGAGCAGCTGGCACATCATGGGCACGAGGGGCATGCCGCGCGTGATGAACAATCCCTGGTTGCGGTAGGACGGAAACAGCATGTCGCCCGGCCTCAAGGCCATGGCCTGCGCGACGGACACCGCCTCCTCGCCCAGCGAGCGCATGTAGAAGGAGATCTTTCCCTGGCGCTGCGCGCGCTGCATGCGCTCGTCGTAGATGCGCGTGAGCAGCATGTGCCGCAGCCCGACCTGCAGTTCCGCGGGATCGAGGTGCGGGTGCCAGGGGCCGACGGCCCGGTGCCTGTCGTCGAGCACGCGCACGAGATCGGTGGAGAGGTTGCCGATGTCGCGAACGCGTGCGTTCGCGTCCGGCCGCGCCACGGCGCCGGCCGGAGACAACTCGAGATAGCTGAAATCGGGGACGTCGCCCGGGCGCGAGTGCGGCCGCGGCGTGTGCAGGCGTGATCGTCTGGGCATGTTTCGCTCGATCCTGGAACGGGGCCGGGGACTGCGCTAGGTTACCTCCGGGTGTGCCAAGTGGTTGAATTCATTGCGACGCGCTGCAACAATGCGAAATGCTTGTTTCTGAATATTCGTAAATATGGAAGAAACGTCCCGACCCTCGATCGACCGCATCGACCGGCGCATCCTCGACGTGCTGCAGCGCGAGGGGGCCCTGCCCGTGGCCGAAGTCGCAACACGCACGGGCCTGTCGACCACGACCTGCTGGCGACGCATCCAGCATCTCGAGCAGTCGGGGGTCATTCGCGGGCGCGTCGCGCTGCTCGATCGCACGGCACTCGGTCTCGACGTCACGATCTTCGCGCACGTGAAGCTGTCCACGCAGGGCCGCGACGCCATCGCCGCGTTCGCCGAGGCGATCCGCGAACGGCCGGAGGTGCTCGACTGCTACACGACCATGGGTGAGTGGGACTTCATGCTCCGTGTCGTGACGCGCGACATCAAGGCCTTCGAGGCCTTCTACCTCGATCACCTCTCCAAGCTGCCGAACGTGCAGTCCATCAACTCCTCGGTCGCCGTCACGGTCATCAAGGAGACGACGGTGCTGCCCATCGCCTGAGCCGGCGCTTGACGGGCGCTCCGCATCGCCGGTAGCGGCGCATCTGCTAAGGTCGCAGCCATGGGGAGGGCGCGATGACATTGCTGCTGCAACTGCTGTGGCTCGCTGTGCCGGTGATCGTCTCCGGACTGGTGCACCTCGCGGTGATGAAGCTGGACCTGTTTCCCGGCCTGCGCGCGCTGCCGATCGACGGCGGCGTCACGTTCCGCGGCCGTCGCCTGTTCGGCGACAACAAGACCTGGCGCGGGGCATTCGTGACGATACTCACCGTGACTGTGAGCGCCTGGGCGCTCGCGAAGCTGAACGGATGCTGCGTTCACCTTCCCGCACTCGTGCCGTTCGCGGAGCTGCGCCCGGCCGCCTGGGGATTCCTGCTCGGCACGGGCTACATCGTGGGCGAATTGCCGAACAGCTTCGCAAAGCGCCAGCTCGGCATCGGCCCGGGAGCGAGCGGCCAGGGACTCGCCGGGCGGGTGTTCTGGGTGGTGGACCAGCTCGACAGCCTGGCCGGCATGCTGCTGTTCGTCTGGCCGGTCTGGCACCCGCCGCATCGAGCTCTTGCTACCGCTCGTCGCGGTCATGCTGGTCGCACACCCGATCGCGGCGTGGATCATGGTGCTTGCGGGCCTCAAAAAGCGCGTCGGTTGAGCGCGGGCTGCGCGGCGGGCGGGCGCGGACGCAGCCCGAGAGCTGCGGTGCAGGCCCGACACCAGGCGCAATTCAACCCGTGACGCGCCGCCACAACGCGCGGCCGATGAACCGCGTCTTCGTGCCGATATCGAAGCGCGCGAGATTGGTCTTCACGATGCCGTCCGTGAAGCGCGTGCGCTTCGAATAGTCCACGGCGACGTCCACCAGCACCGGTCGGCCCGTCGCCGCCACGGCCAGCGCCTGCTCGATGCCGCGCTCGACGTCGGCGTCGCAGGACACGCTGACGAATGCCGCACCGGTGGCCTGCGCGACGCCGCCGACCTCCAGCCGCCCGAGTACCGTGCAGGTCTTGCGGTTGTAGGGAATCTCCTGGGCCTGGGAGATCTGCGCGAGCTCGCCGTCGCTGAACACGAACACCACGACGCCGAGCCGGTTCGCGGTCGCCGTCGCGAGCTCGAGACCCGTCATGCGGAACGCGCCGTCGCCCACGATGCCGACGACCTGCGCATCGGGCCGGGCGAGCTTCGCGCCGATCGTGGCCGGCACGCAGTAGCCCATGCAGTTGAAGTCGGTCGGCGAGAGGAATCCGCGCGGATGGTGGATCGGCATGAGTTCCGCGGCGAGGAAAGTGTGGTTGCCGTCGTCCACCACCACGGTCGCGTCGTCGGCCAGCCGCCGGCGCAATGCCTGGAAGAAGCGCAGCGGATTCACGCGGCCTTTCGTGTCGTGCGACAGCCACTCGTCCACGTAGGCCGCCTTGTCGCTCACGATGCGCGCGGCCACGGCCTCGCGCCTCGTGCCACCCTCCGCCACCGCGGGCAGCGCGGCCAGCAGGCGGCGCAGCACGACGGTCGCGTCGCCCTCGAGCGCGACCTTGGCCGGATAGTTCGCGGAGAACACCGCCGGGTTGATGTCCACGTGGACCAGGTTCGCCGGCGGCTCGTAGCCGAAGCTGCCGGTCGCGATCTCGGCCAGGCGCGTGCCGACTGCAAGCATCGCGTCGCAGTTGCGGAATGCATTCTCGGCTGCCGGCACCGCCGCCCGACCCAGGCAGAATCCCGCGTGCAGCGGATGGTTCGCCGGAAACGCGCTCAGCCCCTGCAGCGTCGTGGCCACGGGCGCGCCGAGGCGTTCGGCGAGCTCGGCCACGAGGCCGGAGGCATCGACCGCGCCCCAGCCGACGAAGATACCGGGCGCCTTCGCGGTCGCGAGGATCCGCGCAGCCTCCTCGACCGCACCAGCCTCGCAGCGGGCCTCCGGCGCGACGGGGACCGGGCGCTCGTGCGCGGCGCCGGGATCGCCCGTCATGAGTTGCAGGTTGACCGGGATCTCAACGAAGACCGGGCCGGGCTCCCCGCTCGTCGCGACGCGTACCGCCTCGTAGATGGTCGGGATCACGTCGGCGTGACGCTCCACCAGCCACGTCTGCTTGGTGATCGGCCGGAGGATCGCGTGCTGGTCCATGTCGTGGAGCTGGTAGCGCCGGCCGGTGTCGCGCCGCACGCCGCCCGCGATCACGAGCATCGGGATGCCGTCGAGAAAGGCCTCCGCGATGCCGCTTGCGGCGTGCGTGACACCTGCGGCCGGAACGATCACCAGCGTGCCGAGACTCGTGCCGGTGCGGCTCACTGCGTCCGCCATGAACGCGCCGCCGCCCTCGTGCGTCACCAGCACCGGCGTGATGCCGGGCGACTTCTCGAGTTCGTCGTAGATCTCGGTGTTGTGCACGCCCGGGATGCCGAACGTGTAGCGGACGCCGACGTTCTCCAGGGCTTCCCGGAGCAGCGAGGCAGCGGTTCGGCTCATGGTCTCGGGTTCCGGGCTGGGCGCGGGATGCGCCCGGTCATTGTATCGCTGCGTCCAGCCTGGACTACGCTCGCATGCTCCCCGGCGTCCGGCCCCGGGCGCAAGTCATGACGGGCTCGTCGGGAGCGGGGCTCCAGTCAGCGCACTGTGGCATCCTGCCAGGGAGTCGGGTGACCCCGGGGATTGACGATGCACATGCCGGCTGGCCGAACCGAAGGAAAGAAGGCGGTGCTCGTCGTCGGAGCGGGAGACGCCACGGGTTCGGCGATCGCGCGCCGTTTCGCGCGCGAGGGTTACGTGGCCTGCGTGACCCGGCGCAGCGCCGACAAGTTGCAGCCGCTCGTGGAGGAGATCCGGGCCGCCGGAGGCGAGGCGCATGGATTTGCATCCGACGCACGCAAGGAGGAGCAGGTCACCGAGCTGGTGGAACGCATCGAATCGCAGGTCGGCCCGATCGACGTGTTCGTGTTCAACATCGGCGCGAACGTCCCCTGCAGTATCCTGGAAGAGACGGCCCGCAAGTACTACAAGGTCTGGGAAATGGCCTGCTTCGCGGGTTTCCTGACGAGCCAGGCCGTGGCCAGGCGGATGGCCGCTCGCCGGCGGGGCACGATCCTGTTCACCGGGGCGACGGCAGCGCTGCGGGGCTCCGCCAATTTTGCCGCGTTCGCGACGGCCAAGCACGGCCTGCGGGCGCTCGCGCAGAGCATGGCCCGCGAACTCGGGCCCATGAACATCCACGTTGCGCACGTCATCATCGACGGGGCCATCGATACTGCGTTCATACGCGACAACTTCCCGGCCAAGTACGCGGAAAAAGACCAGGACGGGATCCTCTCGCCCGAACACATCGCGGACTCGTACTGGTACCTGCACAGCCAGTCGCGTGATGCCTGGACCTTCGAACTCGACCTGCGCCCGTGGATGGAGCGCTGGTAGGCCCCGTTCGCGGTGTCGTGCGACGCGCGCAGGCGCCACGCACTCGGTGCCAGCCAAGCGCGACGGGCCGGCGGTGCTAGAGTTCCCCGGGGCATTTCGCGGAGCGGAATCATGGAAGTCATCCTCTTCACGGCGGTCGCGGCCGTCCTGTACCTCGTCTCCGACCGGCTGCTGCTCATGCTCGAGTCCCGGGCCGGCCGCCGCTTCGAACACCGCAGCCTGGTGTTCTTCGCGATCCTGCTCGCGCTCGCAGTCGTGACCTTCGGCGCGATCCAGCAGTTCGCGGCACATCGCTGAGGCAGTCGTTTTTTTGCGCTGCACTTGACCCAGGTCAAGTGCAGCAATCTTCGGTAGTCATCGCGATCGAACTTGGTTACGCTCGCTCGCGATGCTGGGGCGGGGGGCTCCTGAGTGGACCCTCCCGCGCGACAAGAAACGATCGATCATCGGGGGATCTACACAGATGGCCGGATCAGATCCGCAGCGCGGCGGCGATGAGCCTGAGCGCATTCCATTCTTCCAGCGCCTGCTGGACAACCCGTTCCTGCTGCTGTTCCTCGGTGTGACCATACCGACGGTGCTCTATCTCATCTGGGGAATCATGGAAATCATCCAGATCCCCATCGCCACGCAGTGAGGGCTGATCCATGTCCGTAACTCCTCCCAGCACACGCATCTGGTGGAAAGAGCCGATCCACAAGGTCGAGCTGATCTGGGTCATCGTCGCCTTCCTGTGGGGGCTGACGATGTTCTTCACCATGATCTGGTGGCACGCCGTCGGCAAGCAGAACCTGTCGAACGAGGCCTACCGCATCCAGCCCGCACAGTACGCGGCGAAGGTGGACACGATGATTGCCGCCCACACGGTGCGGCAGGAAGGCGCCTTCCCGGTCGTGCACCCGCCGCCGGGCAGCGACGTGTACCTCATGGGACGCGTGTACATGTGGTGGCCGATGCTCGAGCTCGAGAAGGGCCAGTCCTACCGCCTGCACCTCTCCTCCATCGACCTGCAGCACGGCTTCTCGCTGCAGCCGCTCAACATCAACATCCAGGTGCATCCCGGCTACGAAATGGTCGTGAACGTCACGCCCACGACGTCCGGCACATTCGGCATCGTCTGCAACGAGTACTGCGGATTCGGCCATCACACGATGACCGGCCGGATCTACGTGACCGACAGGACCTGAGGAACACCGCATGAGCAACAACTTCCGCACCTGCCCGACCACGGGCCTCAAGGTGGACCGCTCGGCGGAGAACCTGATCAAGGCCAACGCCGTGGTCGCGGTCGTCTTCCTGCTGATCGGCGGACTGTTCGGCCTGTCGGTCGCGCTCACGCGCTGGCCGACCGTGCACCTGCTGCCCGCAGACTGGTTCTACCTCGCGCTCACGGCGCACGGCTTCGACGTGCTGCTCGCGTGGATCATCTTCTTCGAGATGGCGATCCTCTACTTCGCCTCCGCGGTCCTGCTGAACAGCCGGCTCGCGGCGCCGCGCTGGGCCTGGACGCAGTTCGGGCTGATGCTCGCCGGGGCGCTCATCACCAACGTCACGGTGCTCGCCGGAAACTCCTCGGTGATGTTCACGTCGTACCCGCCGCTGCAGGCGTCGCCGTGGTTCTACCTCGGCCTGATCCTGTTCGCGGTCGGGGCGCTGATCGGCTGCTTCGTCTTCTTCGGCACACTGGTGATTGCCAAGGAGGACAAGACTTACGAAGGCTCGGTACCCCTCGTGACCTTCGGCGCGATCACGGCCGCGATCATCGCGGTGTTCACGCTCGCCTGTGGCGCAATCATCCTGATCCCGACCCTGCTCTGGTCGCTCGGGCTCATCAACGGCGTCGACCCGCTCATGTACAAGCTGGTCTGGTGGGGCATGGGCCACTCGTCGCAGCAGATCAACGTCTCGGCCCAGGTTGCCGTGTGGTACGGGATCGGCGCGCTGGTGCTCGGGGCCAAGCCGATCTCCGAGAAAGTGAGCCGCATGGGCTTCCTCATGTACATCCTCTTCCTGCAGCTCGCGAGCGCGCACCACATGCTGGTCGAGCCCGGCGTGAGCTCGAGCTGGAAGATCTTCAACACCAGCTACGCCATGTACCTCGCGGTGCTCGGCAGCATGATCCACGCCCTCACCGTGCCGGGCGGCATCGAGGCGGCGCAGCGTGCGCGTGGCTTCGACAAGGGCCTGTTCGAGTGGCTGCGCAAGGCGCCCTGGGGCAACCCGGCGTTCGCCGGCATGTTCCTGTCGCTGGTGCTGTTCGGCTTCCTCGGCGGCATCTCCGGCGTGGTGATGGGCACCGAGCAGATCAACCTGATCATGCACAACACGCTGTACGTGCCGGGTCACTTCCACGCGACGGTGGTCGCGGGCACGACGCTTGCGTTCATGGCCATCACCTACCTCGTGCTGCCGCTCATCTTCCGGCGGGAAATCATGTTCCCGAAGATCGCGCAGCTGCAGCCGTACATGTTCGCCATCGGCGTCGCGGGGATCTCGCTCTTCATGATGGGGGCTGGCACGCTCGGCGTGCCGCGCCGGCACTGGGACATCACCTTCGCCGACGCGCTCACGACGTTCCAGTTCGCGCCTGCCGCCTTCCTGATGATGGCCCTGAACGGCATCTTCGCCTGCGTGGCGGCGATCGGTGGCGGGATGTACATCCTCGTGACCGTGTGCACAGCCTTCTTCGGCCGCCGCATCGGTGACAACGAGAAGGTGCAGCTGGGGCCCGTGACCGGCTCGAAGTCGGCGGCGGCGGTGGCGCACTACGGCAACGAGGGAACGCTCAAGATCCCGGGCACGGTGGTGCTGGTCGGCGTGTTCTTCGTGTCGTTCGTGCTCTACTACTACGTCAACTGGAAGTACCTCGCGGAACTCTGGCCGCTGAAGTGATGCAATGAGCGGCGTCGCGACGGCCCCGCAGGACGCGACTGCGCCGGTGCGCGCCGCCTGGCGCAGTGCGGCCGAGGTCTTCAAGCCGCGCATCGGCCTGGAGATCATGCTCGCCGGCATGGCCGGCGTGGTGATGGCCGGTGGCCGCGGGCTGGGCTGGCGCGAACTCCTGTCCCTGGCGGTTGCGATCTTCGTGGCCGCGGGTGCGGCGGGCGCACTCAACCACCTCGCCGAACGCGACCTCGATGCGCGGATGTCGCGCACCAGGTCGCGCCCGTTCGTCACGGGCACGCTCGCCGGTGGCACGGGCTGGTACCTGCTCGTGGCCGGGCTCCTGGTGTCCGCCGTCACGCTCGCGGGACTCGCGACCAACTGGCTCGCCGCCGCCTACGTGTTCCTCGGGGCGTTCACCTACGGCGTCGTCTACACGATGTGGCTCAAGCGCCGCACGTGGGTGAACATCGTGGTCGGCGGGCTCGCCGGCAGCTTCGCCGTGCTCGCAGGCGCAGCGGCGATCGACCCCATGCCCGGCCCGGCGGCGTGGACGTTCGCCGTGGTGCTGTTCCTCTGGACGCCGCCGCACTTCTGGAGCCTGTCCATGTACTACCGGCAGGACTACGCCGATGCCGGCGTGCCGATGCTGCCCGTAGTGTTCGGCGACCGCGTCGCGGCCCAGGTCATCTTCTGGCACACGCTGCCGCTCGTCGCGCTCTCGCTGTTACCCCTCGTGTGGGGCGCGGGCTGGCTGTACGGCATTTGCGCCGCCGCAGGAGGCGCGTACTTCATCAAGCGGACCTACCTGCTCGCGCACAGCCAGACGCCGAGCAACGCGATCCGCAGCTTCCTCGCATCGCTGCTCCAGCTCGGGCTGCTGCTCCTGGGCGCCATCGTCGAAGGCGCGATCCGCGGCAGCCTGGTCCACTTCTGAACGATGCGCGGCGCGGCCCACGCCGGTCGTGCATTCCTCGCCGGCCTGCTTCTCACGCTGGCGACCCCTGCCGGGGCGCAACAGCGTCTCGACGACGCCGACGCGCTGCGCACGAGCCAGGCCGCCATCGGCCGGGTACTCGGGGGCTACGCGCTCACGGACTCGAGCGGCGCCCCGCTGACACTCGAGCAGTTGCGCGGGCGACCGGTGGTCCTGAGTTTCATCTACACCAGCTGCTATTACGTCTGCCCCAGCCTGACCCTGCGCCTGCGCGGGACCGTGAAGGTCGCGCGCGACGCACTCGGCGATCAGGCGTTCTCGGTCGTGACCGTGGGCTTCGATACGCCGCGGGACACGCCCGACCGCATGGCGACCTACGCGCGCGAGCGCGGGGTCGGCGGACCCGGCTGGTACCTTGCGAGCGCCGACGCCGCGAACATGGCGCGCCTCACGCGGGACGCCGGCTTCACCTTCGTCCCGTCGCCCAAGGGCTTCGACCACGTTACGCAGACGAGCATCCTCGACGCGTCCGGCACCATCGTGCTGCAGATCTACGGTGAGGACTTCGCACCGCCATCGGTCGTCGAGCCGCTCAAGAAGCTCGTGTGGGGCCGTAAGGTCGGCCGCCCGAGCCTCTCGTCCCTGGTCGATCGCGTGAAGCTGGTGTGCACGATCTACGATCCGGCGAGCGGCCGCTATCGCTTCGACTACTCGCTGATCGTCGAAATCGTCGCCGGCGCGCTCGCGCTCGGCATCGCCGCGGCTGGTATCCTAGCGGCAATGCGCAACGTCCGCTGAATCCGTCGCACCGCGCGACCGCCGGGAGTCCTGGGTGAATGCACTGAAGCGCGCGCTGCGCGCCCTGTTCCTGCCCGTCGAGTCGGCCCTGGAAACGGTCTTCGGGCCGCGCCTGAATCCGATCACCCAGCTCGGCACGCTCGGCTGGTTCCTGTTCTGGATCGTCACGGCGAGCGGCATCTACGTCTACGTGTTCTTCGACACGGGCGTGACCCAGGCCTGGCAGTCGCTGGAGACGCTGAGCCGGGAGCAGTGGTGGCTCGGCGGCATCATGCGCAGCCTGCACCGCTACGCCTCCGACGCCCTCGTCGTCGTCGTGCTGCTGCACGCGCTGCGCGAGTTCGCCATGGACCGCATCCGCGGCAACCGCTGGTTCCCGTGGCTCACCGGCGTGCCGCTCATCTGGTTCCTGTACGTCTGCGGCATCACCGGCTACTGGCTGGTGTGGGACAAGCTCGCGCAGTACGTCGCGGTCTCGACCACCGAGTGGCTGGACTCCATCGGGATCTTCTCGGAGCCGATTGCCCGCAACTTCCTCGACAGCGAGCGGCTGAGCGGCCGCTTCTTCACGCTCATGGCGTACATCCACATCGCCGTGCCGCTCCTGATGCTGCTGTTCATGTGGATCCACATCCAGCGCCACGCCCACGCGCGCGTGAACCCGCACCGGGCCCTGGGAATCGGCACGCTGGCGGCGCTGATCGCGCTGTCGCTCGTGCGGCCCGCCCTGAGCCAGGCGCCCGCCGACCTCGACACCTCCCCGCTGCGGATCGGCTTCGACTGGTTCTACTTCACCGTCTACCCGCTCCTCGACCACATGAGCGGCCGGACGCTGTGGGCCATCCTGATCGGGGGCAGCGTGTTCATGACCGCGCTCGCCTGGCTGCCGCCGCTGCGCAAGGCGCCGCCCGCCCGCGTCGATCTCGCCAACTGCAACGGCTGCGGGCGCTGCTTCGCCGACTGCCCGTTCGGCGCGATCACGATGGTCGCGCGCAGCGACGGCACGAAATACGAGCAGGAGGCCCAGGTCGTCGAGAACATGTGCATGAGCTGCGGGATCTGCGTCGGTGCCTGCCCGACCGCAACGCCATTCCGCAGCGCGGGTGAACTGACGGCGGGCATCGAGCTGCCGGGCCGCAGCGTCGCCGCGCTGCGCGAGGAAGTGGTCGCAGCCGCAGCGAAGCTCGCGGGCGCGCCCCGCATCATCGTCTTCGGCTGCACGCACGACGCGGGCTCCGCCGCGCTCGCGGACACGTCCACGGCGGTGATTTCGCTGCCCTGCGTCGGGATGCTGCCGCCCCCCTTCCTCGATTTCCTGCTGTCGCGCGGCCACGCGGACGGCGTGCTGGTCTCCGGCTGCGCCGAGCACGACTGCTTCGAGCGGCTCGGCGACCAGTTCACCGAGCAACGCATCGCAAACGAGCGCGACCCCAACCTGCGCGACCGGGTGTCGCGCGATCGCATCGCCGTGTCCTGGAACAACCCTGCGCGACGGGGCTCGCTGCGCGAGGCGCTCAGGCAGTTCCGTGCGCACCTCGAGACGCGGGAGGGCGCACCGCCCGTGAAGTCCGCGGGCCGCGCCGCGTGGCGCGCGAAACCGGGCGAGTGGCCGGTCCCCGCACGCTACGCAGGACAGTTCGTGGCCTACGCGGCGATGGCCGCCTTCGTCGGCTATTTCGCGACCCAGCCGGCGTTCACGTACCTGGGCCCGGACCAGGCGCTCCTCAAGCTGAGCTTCATTCACGCGGGCCAGCCGCTGGTTGCCTGCCGGCACTACACCTCCGCGGAGCTGGCGAAGACATCAGTCAACCGGCGCCGGGCCACCGACTGCGCGCGCGGGCGCTGGCCCGTGACCGTCGAACTCGACCTCGACGGCCAGCCGCTGTACCGGGGCACGCATGAGCCCGCGGGGCTGTGGGATGACGGCCCATCATCGGTGTACGCGCGCTTCGAGGTCCCGGCGGGCCGGCACCGCCTCGACGCACGCCTCCGGGACAACGGCGAGCACCAGGGCTTCGCCTACACGGGTTCAGAGGTCGTGGACTTCGTGCCCGGCCAGAATTTCGTAGTCGATTTCAGCGCGGCGGACGGCGGTTTCGTCTTCGACCGCGCGGTGCGCGGCCGAAATCCGGGGAGAGCGCCATGACCCTGCTCGAGTGGCGTGACGATTTCTGCATCGGGATCGAGGAAGTCGATCACGAGCATCGCGAACTCATCGAGCTGATCAACGCACTGCACGCGGAATTCGCTGGTGATGCATCCGGCGGTCGCGTCGAGGGTTTCCTCGGCGAGATCCTTGCCGGTGTCTCCGCGCACTTCGCGCTGGAGGAGAAGGTCATGCGCGCGCGCGGCTACGGCGCGCTCACGGACCACAAGGCCGACCACGAGCACCTGCTCGACGACCTGCGCGATCTCATGGACGAACACGCTGCCGGCGCCGTACTGGACGAGGCCGCCTTCGCGGCACGCCTCGCCGAATGGTTCTCGGCGCACTTCCGCACGCACGACGCGAAACTTCACAAGTCACTCGCACGCTGACCTGGAATCGACGTGGACAAGGGCAGGATCGCGATCATCGGGGCGGGCATGGCAGGACTCGCCTGTGCGCGGGAGCTTTCCAGGGCGGACGCCAACGTCACGCTGTTCGAGCGCTCGAGGACGATGGGCGGTCGGCTGGGCACGCGCCACTCGGGCAACTTCGCCTTCGACCACGGCGCCCAGTACGTCGCGGCCCGCAGCCGATCCTTCGTGCACTACCTCGGGGTCGCCGGACGCGCGGGAGTGGCGGCACCGTGGAGGCCCAGGATCCTCGAGGACGACCGATCGTGGGCCGAGCCGATCGACGAGTGGCACGTGGGCACGCCGGGCATGAGCGCGTTCGTCCGGCCGCTCTCGCGCGGCATCGACCTGCGGGCGGGAGTCAAGGTTCACGAATTGATGCGCGGCCAGCGCGGCTGGGAACTGCGCACCGACGCGGGCCGCCTCGACCAGGTATTCGACGCGATCGGCGTGGCGGTTCCGGCGCCGCAGGCGCTCACCCTGCTCGGGCCGCACGGGCGCGCGTTCAGGCACCTCGCCGGAGTGCGCATGAGACCGTGCTGGACGGCGATGATGGCGTTCGAGCAGCCGGTGGACGCGGGCGCGGAGGTGCGGCGCTGGACCAGCGGCGCGCTCACCTGGGCCAGCTGCGACTCGAGCAAGCCGGGGCGGCCGGCCGGGCCGCAGTCCTGGGTCGTGCACGCCTCGGCGGGGTGGTCGCTCGAGCATCTCGAGGCGGACGTGCGCGACGTGGCGCGACTGCTGCTCGCGGAATTCTCGACGGCGCTGGGAACTTCGCTGCCCGAGCCCGTCTGCCTGCTCGCGCACCGCTGGCGGCACGCGCTGGTCGAGCAGCCGCTCGGCCTGCCCTGCCTCGTGGACGAGGAGACATCTGCAGGCGCCTGCGGCGACTGGTGCATCGCGCCGCGCGTCGAGGCCGCCTACGAGAGCGGCCGCACGCTCGCTCACTCGCTCTTGTCGATGATCGGCCTCTCGGCACCGCTCCTGCGCCGCTGAGCCCGCGCCCGGGCGAGCGATCTGAGCACGGCGGTCGGGCGCATCAGGCGCATGCGCGCGCCGTCGTCGGCGAACAGCTCGTATCCGCCCCACAGCGAGAGCGAGAACAGCAACGGCAGGACCTCGTAGATCACTCGATAGAGCAGCACCGACGCGAGCAGTTCGGCGGGCGGGACGTCGGGCAGCAGCAGCAGCAGCATGGACTCGATCACGCCCAGCCCGGCGGGGACGTGGCTCAGGACGCCGATGAAGACGCTCGCCAGGTACACGGCGAGAAACGGCAGGTACGCGAGCCCGGCCGACTCCGGCAGCAGCAGGTACAGCACCGACGAAACGCAGATCACGTCGATGACTCCCACGACCAACTGCAGCAGCGTCAGCCGGATCGTCGGCATGCTCACCGACCAGCCGCCGATCCGGATGGGAGCCTTGCGCAGCCACACGAAAATCAGGTAGCCGGCGTCCTTGGCCAACCCGATGCAACCAAGCGCAAAGACCCAGGCAGCCGAGATCTTGAAGAGCGGCGACAGCGCGTCGGCGCTCGACACGAGCGCGATGTCGAACAGCAGCCCGAAGCCGAGCGCATACGGCAGGTTGCAGAGCAGGGCGGTCGCGCCGACCTCCATGGCGGTGAAGCCGGCTGGCGTGTACATGCGGTAGCGCAGCGCCCCGCCGCTCAGCATCGCCTGGCCCACGGCGTGCCCGAGCGGATACGTGATGAGCGCCGTGATGATCGCCTTCGCGCGGCCGACGCTGTGCTTCACGTACCGAACCACGACCATTTCGTAGAGCGAGAGCATGAACAGCGCGCCGAATGCGCAGGCGGCAGCGGCGAACAGCGCGTCGACGCGCGCATTGCGCATCTCGTCTACGACCTGCGCGAAACTGATGCGCTGGAAGGTCCTGTACAGCACCCAGAACGCGAGGCCGGCGATCAGCACGCTCGCGCCCACGCCGAGGGCGGCCTTGATCCGGTTGCGGCGTGGGTCGGTCATGCACGGATTCTAGTTGGGTCGTCCGGGCCGAAGGGAAGATACTGGAAGCGAATGATTCTCATTGTCGAAGTCGGCGCCGCGCCCGCGGAACGTCGGCCGGCGCCAAGTGTCGAAGCGGGGGTGAACGCGTAGAATCCCGCCAGCGGTGACCTGATGGCTGCCGAACCGTCGGCGCCACCCGCATCCGAATCGTAACCGTCAGGAGAACACGACCATGTCCGAGAAGATCTACCCGAGGCGCACGTTACTGAAGGGTGCACTACTGGGCGTCGCCGCGGTGCCGGTCACTGCGCTGCTCGGCCGCGCCGAGGCTGCCGCGGGTCCCGTCGACCCGAACGAGCCACAGGCCAAGAGCCTGGGCTATGTCGCGGATGCGACCAAGGTGGACGCCAAGACGAACCCGAACTACAAGGCGGGCCAGCAGTGCGCCAACTGCCTGCAGGCGCCCTCCGCAAAGGCCGGGGACGCCATGGTCGCGTGCAACATCTTTGCCGGCCGCATGGTTTCCGCGAACGGCTGGTGCAAGGTCTACGTGAAGCGCGCGTAATCGCTCACGCCTTGCTGGCATCGGGACGGCGCATCCGGGTCACCGGCTGCGCCGTTCTCTTTTCGGGCGCTGTCCTCCCCTCAGGACCACCGGTTGCCAGCCCGTCCGCCGCCCCTTGAAAGTCCTCCGACGGTTCCTATCTAGGGCTGCGTGCAGGGATTGCAGTCGCAGTCCCGCCGAATCCAGGAGGCAAGAGCCATGCGCGTGATCAAGTGGGAACCGTTCAGGGACGTGGACGACGTCTTCGATCGTTTTTTCGCCGACGCCTTCCGCCGCCTGCCGCGCAATGCGCCCGGGGGCAGGCCGTCGCTCGACTGGGCTCCGCCCGCCGACGTGAGCGAGACCGAGGGCGAGTACCTGATCAAGGCCGAGATTCCGGAGGTCCGCAAGGAGGACCTGAGCCTCACGGTGCAGGACGGAGTGCTGACCCTGTCCGGCGAGCGCCGCCAGGAGAAGCGCGACGATGGCGAGCGCTTGCATCGCGTGGAGCGGCAGTTCGGCGCGTTCGCGCGCCGGTTCGCGCTGCCCGAGGATGCGGACGACCAGGGTATCCGTGCGGAGAGCCGCGAAGGGGTCGTCACGATCCACATCCCGAAGCACAAGGTCGTCCAGCCCGAGCCCCGGCAGATACAGGTGCAGTGACGGAGTCGCGCCCTATAATCCGCGTGGCCATCCCACGCGGATTCTTTCAATGACCTTCTCCAAGGCTACGGCTGACCTCTGCGACACCCACCCCGACGCGGTACACGCCTGCGAGCCCGTGTTCCAGACGTACGGCGGCCGCCGCGCCTTCGGCGGCCCCGTCAGCACCGTGCGCTGCTTCGATGACAACTCGCGCGTGAAGGAAGCCGTCGAGAGCCCGGGCGCCGGGCGCGTGCTGGTCGTGGACGGCGGCGGTTCGCGGCGCCGCGCGCTGTTCGGCGGCAATCTCGGCGGCGCGGCAGTGAGGAACGGCTGGGCCGGCATCATCATCCACGGCTGCATCCGCGACTCGGCGGAACTCGCCCGGCTGGATCTCGGCATCCGCGCGCTCGGCACGATGCCGCTCCGGAGCGAGAAGCGTGGCGAAGGCGAACGTGACGTGCCGGTGCACTTCGCGGGCGTGAGCTTCCGTCCCGGGGACTTCGTCTACGCCGACGAAGACGGCGTCATCGTCTCCCGCGGCCCGCTCGACTGAACTGAGGAACGCCCATGCCGCGGACCGTCTATTGCCTGCACCTCAAGCGCGAAGCCGAGGGCCTCGACCGTCTCCCCTACCCCGGCCCGCTCGGGCAGCGCATCTTCGAGGGCATATCGAAGGAAGCCTGGCAGGGCTGGGTCCGCCACCAGACCATACTGATCAACGAATACCGGCTCTCGCCGATCGAGCCCAAGGCGCGCAAGTTCCTGCTCGAGGAAATGGAGAAGTTCCTGTTCGGCACGGGTTCGCAGGCGCCCGAAGGATTCGTCGAGCCGGGCGCATGAGGCGCCCGCAGCCGCGCCGGCGGCCACCTCAGTCACGCGCCCCGCGCGCGACGGCGTGCCACGCGAGCAACGCCCAGGACGCCATGAGCGCCACGCCCCCGGAGGGCGCTACGGCGAGGACCGAGTGCGGCATGCCGGCCGTCGCCAGGTAGATCGAGCCCGAAAACATCACGACCCCGATCCCCATGAGGCGCGCTGCCCAGCGCAGAGTCGAAGTGACGTCGGTCAACCGCGCGAGGACACCCAGGAGCACCAGGCCCAGCGCGTGCAGCAGCTGGTACAGCACGGCGGTCTCGTAGCTGGCGAGCTCTCGAGGCGACACGCGATCCGCGACCACGTGCGTACCAATCGCGCCCAGGACCAGGCCTGTGAACATCAGGATGGATCCCGCCACGATGCAGCGTCGGGCGAAGGGTTGCGATGCATCGTTTCCGGTGGTCATGCTCCCTCCCTCAACTGCGTGCGTGCGATCAGCGTGGCGATGGGCTTCGGCAGACCGACCTTCATCGGCTCGCGCACGTCGTACCAGCGGTAGCGGTCGTCTTCGCGCAGGTTCAGCGACCTGCCCATGCAGCGCACGACCATCGGCCGCATCTCGAAGTCGAAATGGCTGAATGCGTGCCGGACGACCTCGCCCCGCACGGGCGATGCGCCGGCGGACAGGTGTTCGCGGCACCATTGATCCGCATGCGCCCGAGTCGGAAACTCCGGCAGGCCCCAGAGGCCGCCCCAGATTCCCGAGGGTGGACGCCGCTCGAGCAGGACCTTGTGTTCGCCGCGCATGGCGACCACGAGCCACGCATCGCGCTTCGGCCGGTGCACGCGCGGCCGCGGCGCAGGCAGGTCCGACTGCACTCCCCGCTTGCGCGCCACGCAGTCGACCGACACGGGACAGAGCAGGCAGGCGGGACGCGCCCGGGTGCAGATAGTCGCCCCGAGGTCCATGATGCCCTGGGTGTACTCGGCGACGCGCTCGCCGGGCGTGCACGCCTCGGCGATGGACCAGAGCGCCTTCTCGACCGTAGCCTCGCCAGGCGATCCAGCGACTCCGAAGTTGCGCGACAGCACGCGCTTCACGTTGCCGTCGAGGATCGGGTGACGCTGGCCACGGGATAGCGCGAGGATCGCCCCCGCGGTCGAGCGCCCGACGCCCGGGAGGCGCACGACTTCATCGAGCGACTCCGGAAACCGGCCACTACGCTCGCCGGCGATCGCCTGCGCCGCGCGGTGCAGGTTCCGCGCGCGCGCGTAGTAGCCGAGCCCCGACCAGAGGTGCAGCACTTCGTCGAGCCGCGCCTCTGCGAGCGTGCGGACGTCAGGGAAACGATCCATGAACCGGCGGTAGTACGGGATCGCGGTCGCGACCTGCGTCTGCTGCAGCATGATTTCCGAGACCCAGACGCGGTACGGCGTCGGGTCCAGCTGCCAGGGAAGGTCCCTGCGCCCGTTCGCGTCGAACCACTCGAGCAGCGCGGTCGCGAATCGCGAGCTGCGCGCCGGGTCCGCTGCGGGGAGGTCGGCGGCGGCCGGTTCCACCATCACGAGCAGACGATCGGCCGGTCCGTGCCGGGTCGACAGCGGTCCGGGAAGCCGTACTGCTTCCAGTAGTCCAGCATGCCGATGCGTTGCGTAAGTTCCCCGAAGCGCGGATCCGCGCGCATCGCCTGGCCTTCCGGCTTCCACGCGCCCGCAATGTCCCAATCGTGCACCCACGCGAGGTGATCCTTGTCGAGCGACTCGAACATGAGTCGGTAGGCCAGGTCGATATCGCCGATCTGCAGGTAAGCGTCGATCAGCTGGTACTGCGTGCGCAGCCTGGGATCCACGGCATTCAGCCGGGCGATCATTTCCGGGCGCTTCGACGGATCCGCCAGGGCGTCTACGAATTCCCGTGCCGTGGCCTTGAGCTCCGGCGGCAGGCCTTCTTCCTGCACGATGAGACGCCGCGCCTCGTCCCACTGGGCGCGACGCATGGCCACCGTGAGTTCGACCTGGTGGTTCCCGCTGCCGAGTCCCAGCTCCGAGGCCAGTTTCGCGTGGCGCAGCGCCTCGTCGTCGTCACCCTTCGCCAGGTACGCGTTTGCGAGGTTGAAGGCCAGGATCGGGGAGGTCGGATCGAGCTCCTGTGCCTTCTTCGCCTGCGCCAGCGCCGCATCGAGGCGCCCGACTTGCATGAGCAGGATCGAGTACCACTGGTGCGGCGTCGGCTCGTTCGGCTCGAGCGAACTCGCGAAGAAGAACCCCGACTCGGCATCGATCAGGTCTCCGCGGCCCGCGTTGATCTGCGCGAGCACCGCGTGCGCCTCGCCGATGTTCGGGTCGATCGCCAGGGCCTGCCGGGCAGATGCTTCGGCGAGCTGGAAGAACTTCTCCTGGTCGTGTTCGTCCTCGGTGTATCCCGGCAGCACGACGTAAGCCGAGGCGAGCGCCGCATGGGCGCGCGCGAAGGCTGGGTCGCGCGCGATCGCCTGCTGGTAGAACTCGATGGCGTGCTTCAGGTTTTCCTCGCCGCGCCGCTTCCAGATCGCTCGCCCCTGCAGGTAGAGCTCGTAGGCCTCGACGTTCTGCGTCGGGACCTGTTGCCGCTGCGTCGCCTGCTGGTCGGCGGGCGCAAGTTCGATACGCAGGCTGTCCACGATCGCCTTCGCGATCTCGTCCTGTACCTGGAAGATGTCCGCGAGCTTTCGGTCGTAGGTCTCCGACCAGAGGTGGAACCCGGTCTCGGTGTCGATGAGCTGCGCGGTGATGCGAACCTGGTCGCCTGCCTGGCGCACGCTGCCCTCGAGCACGGTCTCCACGCCGAGTTCCCGGCCGATCTCGCGGACGTCCACCTCGCGCCCCTTGTAAGCAAAGGACGAGGTGCGCGCGGCCACCTGCAGGCCCGGCACGCGCGCGAGCAGGTTCAGGAGTTCCTCGGACATTCCGTCGCTGAAGTATTCCTTCGAAGGGTCGCCGCTCAGGTTGGTGAACGGCATCACCGCGACCGAGCGGCGCGGCTCGCCGGCCTGCGCGCGGCCGAGGCCGCGCTCGTAGAGCACGTAGCCCAGTGCCGCCATGCACACGATGACCGCCACCGCATAGGCGGCCCTGAGCCTGACCTGCGCTGACGGCGGCATCTGCGGCAGGGGCTCGGTGCGGTGTATGCCCTGCGGCCCGACGTCGAACACCCAGGCCAGGATCATCGAAATCGGGAATCCGACGAGGAGGAAGACGACGACGAAGGTCATCGCCCATTCCGGCACGTGCAGCGCCGGGAAGACGACCGAGCTGGCCTCGGTCACGCCCCAGGCGACGGCGCCATAGGCGAGCGCCACCTTGCCCACGCGCCGACGTTTCAGTTCCGCGAAAAAGGCCATGGTCGTCCTGGACGGTCACACACCCCGTACCTGCGCGGTCGCCGCGCGGGCCCAGGATCAATGAGACAAGCCGACGACGTCAGCGTTCCGTCGACGGCCTATTGTCCACGATTTCGTGGCGTTCGCGAGCCCGTCGCGTCACTTCCTGCAGATGCTGATGTCGCCATTCAGCGTCTTGACGCGGATCCGGGCCGATCCGGCGCCTTCGCTGAAGCGCAGTTCCTTGCCCGGGGCGTATTCGCTGGTGGAGACGGCCTTCGGACCGAAACAGTTGCGAATCTCCCCGCTGAAGCTCGAGAGGTCGAACTCCGCGTCGACGCCGCGCACCAGGGTGAGCCCCACGTCGCCCGAGATGCTCTCCGCGTCCAGCCTGCCGTCACCCGCCATGTGCATTGCCATCGTGAGGTCGCCGCTGGTCGAGCGCACGCGCGAGCGCGTCGTCTCGCCGAGGCCGAGCACGAGGTTCCCGCTCACGGTGTTCGCGTTGACCTCGCCCGCCGTACGCAGGGCCGTCGCGTCGCCGCTGACCGTCGTGATGTTGAGCATGCCTTTCTTCCCCGACCCGTCCACGGTGACGTCGCCGCTCACGGTCCTGCACTCGACGTCCTCGCTGCCTGCCTCCGTGTGCACGTCGGCGCTGACGGACTGCAGGCGCTGGGCGCCCTGCACGCCCTGGACCTTGATGTCTGCACTGACCGTGCTCACCGTCAGGCGGCTTGCGGCCGGCACGTGGATCACGAGATCCGTGTCGTCCACGTGGTAGGAGCGGTTCGGCAGGATCACCTTGATCCGCGTGACCTTGTCACTGGTGGTGAACTCCAGGCGCTCGGTGCCCTCTCCCAGCTCGCCCGTCACCTCGACCTCGCTGCGGTCCCAGCCCGTGACGGCGACCGTCCCGGACACGTTCGACACCTCCACGGAACCCGTCGGGTCCGCGGCAGCGCGCTTGTCGATCGGCGTCCCGGCCTGGGACGCGGGGCTCGCGGCGAACAGCGTCGCGGCTGCCGCCACGAGCCAGGCAAGACGCGTCGAATGCATGGTCGGTGATTTCGTCATAACTGCAACTTCTCCTGGCGCGCCGGTGCAACGACGGCGCCTGTGCTGGTCAACTGGTTCACGCTCGCGAGGACGCCGAGCTCGCCCTGGTAGGTACTCAGCAGCAGTTCCTCGAGCAGCGGGTCGCCTGGCTGTCGCGCCAGCGCGGCGTTGATCCTCTCGGCCGCCCGCTGCATCTCGGCCAGGTCGTCCTCGAGCTTCTGCCGGGCCGACGGGGGCATGGTGGCGAGCCGTTGCTCGAGGTCCGTCGCGAGCTGATGGCGTGCCGTCAGGTAGCCCGCGTCCAGTCCGTTCGCCTGCCCGAGTGCCGCAGGGACGACCGCTGCAGCCGCGGCGGGTCCGGATACCCGCGCGCTCGGAGCGTCCTCGCGCCGCATCAGGCTGGCCGTGATGAGCGAAGACGCCGCGACGAGGACGAGGGCGGCGGCCGCTCGCCAGGCCCAGGCTGCCGTCCGGCGGCCCGGCCGCGGCTCGAGCTTCGACTCGATGCCTGCCCAGAGATCGCGGCCCGGCTCGACCTCGCGCGACAGCGAGGACAGCGCCGCGTCGATTTCACGCTCACGTCCAGGGTGCATCACTGTCGTCCCTCCTCCTCCGCCAGCCTCTGGCCGAGCAGCTGCCGCGCTCGGTGCAGTTGCGCCTTGCAGGTACCGACCGCCACCCCGAGCATGTCTGCCGTCTCCTCGTGCGTGTATCCATAGATCCCGGCCAGCACGAGCACGTGTCGTGCTCCCGGGGGCAGTCGGGCGATGGCCGCCTCCACATCCATGCCCGCCCCGGTGTCGCCGACCGAGCCGTCGGGCAGCGTGTCGGCGAGTTCGTCCTCGATCGAGGCGTCCTTCCCGACGCGTTCGCTGCGGCGCCGGGCCTGCCCGAGCACCGCGTTGACTGCGATCCGGTGCAGCCAGGTGCCGAAGCTCGCGCGCGCCTGGAAACGCGGCAGGTTGCGCCAGGCCTGGATGAAGGCCTCCTGGGCGCAGTCCTCAGCCATTTCGCGATGTCCGGTCATTCTCAGGCACAACCCATAGACCCTGCCCAGGTGCAGCCGGTAGAGGCTCTCGAACGCCGCCACCGAGCCCGACACGGCGGCCTCGACCAGCCGCCGCTCGTCGGCGAGGCGCTTCGCGCGCTCGAACTCGCTTTCGCCCGCCCCGTCCGACAACGCGCACCTCGCGGTGATTCCAGCCCGGCCGTCCGTCCGGCCATCCTACACAGGCCGGGGTCTGCTCTCGCCGGAAACGCCACTCTCCTGACGACTAAGATGCACGGGTCGGCGAAAAGGTTTGGAAGGAGACAGTCATGGCGGCAGAAGTGCGCATCGAGCGGGACGGGGCCATTGCCACCGTGATCCTGGATCGGCCGGAAGTCCGTAACGCCGTGGATCCCGCAACGGCCGCCGCGCTGGCGACCGCCTTCGGAGACCTGGACGCCGATGGCGCGGTGAACGCGATCGTCCTGTGGGGCTCCGGCGGCACGTTCTGCGCGGGTGCCGACCTGCGCGCCGTCGCGGCAGGATGGGATCCCTCGCGCCTGCAGCGTCCGTCCGGCAACGCGGACGACCCATTCGGGCCCATGGGGCCGACCCGCATGGAACTCGGCAAGCCCGTGATCGCTGCGGTCGCGGGTCACGCGGTGGCGGGCGGACTGGAACTCGCGCTCTGGTGCGACCTGCGGGTCGTGGAGGAGGACGCCGTATTCGGCGTCTTCTGCCGCCGCTGGGGCGTGCCGCTCATCGACGGGGGCACGGTGCGCCTGCCGCGGCTGATCGGCGAGAGCCGCGCGCTCGACCTCATCCTGACCGGTCGCCCGGTTCGTGCCGGGGAGGCGCTGGCGATCGGGCTCGCGAATCGCGTCGTGCCGCAGGGCCATTCACGCCAGGCGGCCGAGGCGCTCGCGCGCGAGCTCGCCGCCCTGCCGCAGGCCTGCCTTCGGTCGGATCGGCGCTCGGCCCGGCAGCAGTGGGGCCGGACGCAGGCGGAGGCGCTCCGCGAGGAATTCGACTCGGGCCTCGCGGTGCTGTCGAGCGGCGATTCCGCGGCGGGCGCCGGACGATTCGTCGGCGGCGCCGGCCGCGGCGGCAAGCCCGCCTAGCGCCCCCCTAAATAGGTGCCAGGCACCTGTTTAGGGGACTGTCCCCTATTTCCCCTGCAGGTAGTCCACGGTCACGCCGAGCATTGCGCGCAGCCCGAGTTCGAGCCCGCTCTCGTCGATGAAGAACTTCGGCGAGTGATTGCTGGGCGCCTTCGAGGCGTCCTGCCCCACCGGCGTGATGCCGACGAAGAAGAACAGGCTTGGCACACGCTGACCGAAGAACGAGAAGTCCTCGGCGCCCGTGACGAACGGGATCTCGAGCACGTTGCCCGGGCCGGCCGCGCGCTCGAGCGACGGCAGCATGCGCTGCGTGAGCTTCACGTCGTTGACCGTGACCGGGTAGTTGTCGGTCCCGATCTCCACCTCGGCCGAGGCGCCGCTCGCCGCCGCGATGTCCTTGGAGGTGCGCGTGATGCCGTCGATGATCTGCTGGCGGACGGCCGGGTCGAAGGTGCGGAACGTGCCGATCATCTCGACCTTGTCCGGGATGATGTTGTTCCTGATGCCGCCCTTGATTGCGCCCACCGTCACCACGGCGGGGTTGCGAGTGATGTCCACCTGCCGGCTCACCAGCGTCTGCAGCCCCATGACGATCTGGGATGAGGCGACGATGGGATCGACGCCGCCCCAGGGGCGCGAGCCGTGGGTCTGCTCGCCCTGGACCACGATGCCGAACCGGTCCGCCGCCGCCATGAAGGGACCGGAGCGATAGCCGATCTTGCCGGTGTTGAGCGTCGAGAAGACGTGCAGGCCGAACGCGGCGTCGGGCTTCGGCGCGTCGAAGACGCCTTCCTCGAGCATCAGGTACGCACCGCCACGCGTGCCGTCCGGGGTCCCCTCCTCGGCCGGCTGGAACACGAACACGACGGTGCCCGCGAGCTCCTTCCGCATCGAGGCGAGCGCCGACGCCGTAGCCATCAGGATCGCCGTGTGCGAGTCGTGGCCGCAGGCGTGCATCACGCCGACCTTCTCGCCCCGGTACTCGGAAGTTGCGGTGGACTTGAACGGCAGGTCCACCTGCTCGGTGACGGGCAGCGCGTCCATGTCGGCGCGCAACGCGACCACGGGACCCGGCTTGCCGCCCTTCAGGATTCCCACGACGCCCGTGTGCGCGACGCCCGTACGCACTTCGAGGCCGAGCGACTTCAGGTGATCCGCGACCACCTTCGCGGTGCGGATCTCGCTGTTTCCGAGCTCCGGATGCTGGTGGAAGTCGCGTCGCCAGGTGATGACCTGCGGCGCGAGCGACTTCGCCGCCTGGTCGAGCTGCGCCTCGGTGATCTCGGCTCGCACGGGACTCGCGGCGAGCAGGAGCACGGCGGCGGCGATTGCGGGAACTCGGGTCATGGCGTCCTCCCGGGACGGTTGAAGGCGCGAAGAATAGCCTGATCCGGGCCCGGGTGTGCACCGGCCCGGATGCCGATCCGGCGGTGCGCCGTATACTGGCGCGGCCGCCGCAGCGCGGACCCGGGCCCGGAGACCTGCGCCGGACGGGCAGAACCGGACACGCCAGCCAGCATGAATACGCGTCACATCTCGCTCGCATTCCTCGTCGCCGCAGCCACGCTCATGAGCCAACCCCCGCCAGCACTCGGCCAGTCGGCCTCGCCGATCGCAACGCAGTCCGTGGCGAAGACGCAGAAGCCGCCCCTCTACGGCAGCCACTGGATGGCGATCACCGGCAAGCCGCTCGCCGCCACCGCGGGCGCAATCGTGTTTCAGCGCGGCGGAAACGCCGTGGACGCGGCCTGCGCGATGATCGCCGCGACCTCGACCATGTGGGACACGCTCTCCTGGGGCGGCGAGACGCAGGCGCTCGTCTACGACCCGCGGTCGAAGAAGGTCATCGCGATCAACGGGCTCGGCGTCGCCCCGACCGGCGCGACGTCCGAGTTCTACCGCGCGAAGGGCTACGCGTACCCGCCGGAGTACGGGCCGCTCGCGGCGCTCACGCCCGGCACGCCGGGCGGCCTGATGCTGATGCTCGAGGAATTCGGAACGATGTCGCTGGCCGACGTCCTCGCGCCCGCGATCGAAATGGCGGACGGCTACGCGATCGACGCCGAGACCGCGGACAAGATCGAGCGATTCAAGGACAGGCTGAAGGAGTGGCCGTACTCGAAGCAGGTAATGCTGCCGCACCTCGGCGAGGCCCGCGAAGCGCCGCGCGGGGGCGAGATCTTCAGGCAGCCTGAGCTTGCCGCGACGCTGCGCAAGCTCGTCCAGGCCGAGCAGCAGGCGCTCAAGGCCGGAAAATCGCGGAAGGACGCGATCCAGGCGGCCTATGAGCGCTTCTACACGGGCGACATCGCGAAGGAATTCGTGCGTGGCGTGCAGGAACAGGGCGGGCTCATCACGCTCGAGGACCTCGCGAACTGGCGGCCGTTGCTCGAGGAGCCGCTGCACACGAGCTATCGCGGAGTCGAGGTCTACAAGCTCGACACCTGGACCCAGGGCCCGGCGCTGCTGCAGACGCTCAACATCCTCGAGAACTTCGACCTGCGCGCACAGGGCTACAACAGCGCGAGCTACATCCACACCCTGTACCAGGCGATGAACCTCGCCTTCGCCGACCGCGACTTCTACTACGGCGACCCGTATTTCCCGCCAGCCGAGCCGCGGCACGGGCTGTTGTCCAAGGACTACGCGAAGGCGCGCGCCGCGAAGATCCGGCCGGACCGCAACGACACGCACGCCGGGCCGGGCGATCCGTATCCGTATCAAGGCGCGACCAATCCATACGCCGGGCAGCTCGCGCGGGAACGCACCGGAGCGCTGGCTGCGCCGGCAACGGATCTCGGCGCAGCGCCGTTCGAGCAGTTTCAGGAGAGCTTCAGGAGCGGAACGACCAGCGTCATTGCTGCCGACGCAGCGGGCTGGCTCGTGTCGGTGACGCCGAGCGGCGGCTGGATTCCCGCGACGATCGCCGGCCGAACCGGCATCGGACTCAGCCAGCGCATGCAGTCGTTCGTGCTCGACCCGGCCGAGAATCCGTTCAACGTGCTCGAGCCCGGCAAGCGCCCGCGCGTGACGCTGACGCCGAGCTTCGCCTTCAGGAACGGCCTCCCGTGGCTCGCGTTCGCGGTGCAGGGCGGCGACAGCCAGGACCAGAACCTGCTGCAGTTCTTCCTGAACGTGCTCGAGTTCGGCATGACGCCCCAGGAAGCGAGCGAGGCCGCGAACTTCAACAGCTTCCAGATGAAGTCGTCATTCGACAAGCACGCGTCGCAGCCAGGCCGGATCCTGCTCTCCGACCAGGTGCCGCAGTGGGTGCGGAAGGAACTCGTACAGCGCGGCTACAAGCTCGAATTCGAGAGCCGAACCTCGGGACCGATCAACGCCGTCATGCTGGATCACGAGCACGGCACGATCTGGGGCGGATCGAGCAACCACGGCGAGGACTACGGCGTCGCCTGGTAGGGAGGGGACATTCTCCTTTTCGCGCCTCGCGAAAATGGAAATTGGGGACAGTCCCCTTTCGGGGAGCAGTCCCCGGATCACTCCTGCGCGATGCGCTCCGCAAGTTCGCGGCTGTTGCGCGCGCAGTCGTTCATCGCGATGCCCCGGTAAGCGTTGCAGTTCAGGTACAGCCCCGGGAACTGCGACACCCGCGCGAACAACGCATCCACGCCGGCCACGTGCCCGGGCGCGTAGCTCGGGATGCCTCGGTCCCAGCGCTTTACGTACGTGACGTCCGGGTCGCGGTCGAGGCCCATCGTGCCGCGGATGCCGCGGCGCGCGGTCTCGATGAGCCCGGCGTCGTCCTGGTCCACGAGCTCCGGATTACGCTGCCCGCCGATCATGGCGCGAATGCTCTTCGCGCCCGCGGGCGCGCGGTCGGGGAAGATGCTGCTGTCCCAGAGCACGCCGAGGATCGGCTGCTTCGACGAGGTGGTGGTGAGCAGCCCGAAGCCGTCGAGCGGGTCCTCGAGCGACCGGTAGCCGAAGCCGACGACCGCGATCGGGGAGTACCCGATGGCTGCGAGGCGCCTGGCGATATCTGCGTCGAGCGACGCGAGCATCTCCGCCGCGGCGAATGACGTGGAGCAGATCGCCACGCGGTCGACGTCGGTCGTACCCTTCGCAGTGTGCAGCCGATACCCGCCGCCCGACCGCTCGACTGCGCGCACCGGCTCCTCGAAGTGCCACTCGGCCCGGATGACCCCGGCGAGGTGCCGGATCAGCGTGCTGATGCCGGCCTTCGTGCTGGTGAGCACGCCGCCGGGCCCGGCCTCCTTCTTGCGTTTCGCGAGCATGCCGCGGAAGAGCCCACCGTGCTCCTGCTCGAGCGCGACGATGAGCGGGAACGCCGCTTTCACCGAGATCCGGTCCGGCGTCGAGCCGTAGATGCCCGCCGACATGGCGTCGAGGAAGACGCTGGTGAACGCCGGCCCCAGCCGGCGGTCGCCGAACTCACGCAGGCTCTCGTCGGCACCATCGCGACGCGGCGGCACGAAGAACTCGCCCAGCATCCGCAGTTTCTGCGGCAGCGTCATCAGTTTCGAGCGCGCGAACAGGCTCGCCGACTCAGGCATGCGGTGCAGGCGATCGGTGTAGATGAAACGCTTGCGAGCGAGATCAGAGCTCGGCAGGAGCAGTGCGGACGCGCCGGCATCCTCGACGAGCCGGAGGCAGTCCGGCTTGTTCGTGAGGAAACCGTTGCCGCCCGCCTCGAAGCGGAATCCCTGGACCTCGTCGGTGTGCAGCGCCCCGCCCGGCTGCGCCGACGCCTCGAAGATCGCGAGCTCGACGCCGGGCAGCGCCCGCTGCAGGTAGAACGCGGTCGCGAGGCCGCTGATTCCCGCTCCTACGATGCCGATGCGCATGTGCAGTCCTTGTTCATTGGAAAACCCGGTTGGGGCGGCGGCATTGTCCCGCGAGCGCGGCCCCGCGGCAGTCCGTGTTCTCCGCTAGCCGCCTGCGGCATCCGGGACGACGAGGCGATCCTACCCCACCCGTCGGCACCGGCGCGCCCGGCCCGGACCGCCGTTTTCGGCTAGGATTGGCCCGCCATGAACCAGATGCCGCCGGTGACCCGCGCCCTGCTGATCGCAAATGTCGCGATCTTCGGCCTGCAGTTCGTCACCGGCAACCTGCTCATCATTCCATTCGCGCTCTGGCCGACCGCGTCGCCGCAGTTCCCGGGCGCGCCCTCGTTCGAGATCTGGCAGCTGCTCACCTATGGCTTCCTGCACGGCAGCCTGACGCACCTGTTCTTCAACATGTTCGCCCTGTACATGTTCGGCGGCGAGGTCGAGCGGCTGCTCGGGCCACGGCACTTCCTCGAGTACTACCTCGTGTGCGTGGTCGGTGCGGCGGTGGCGCAGCTCATCGTCATGGGCAACATGAACATGCAGCCCGCGCCTACCGTGGGCGCCTCAGGAGGCGTCTTCGGGCTGCTGCTCGCCTTCGGCATGGCCTGGCCGCAGCGCCGCCTGATGCTGCTGTTCCCGCCCGTCCCGATGCCGGCGTGGCTGTTCGTCACGCTCTACGGCGCGCTCGAGCTCTACCTGGGCGTGACTGGCTCGGGCGCCGGTGTGGCGCATTTCGCGCACCTGGGCGGCATGGCCGCAGGCTACGCGCTGCTCATGTACTGGCGGGGTCGGCCCCGCCGCTGAACGGGCGGCGCCGCGGGCCGCGAAACGGAAACAGGAGGGAGAAGCCGATGGCTGGCAAGCGCAACCGTGTCACGAAGACCCAGGCCGAGGACGCGGTCCGCACGCTCCTGCGCTGGGCCGGCGAGGATCCCTCGCGGGAAGGCCTGCACGACACGCCGAAACGCGTCGTCGAGGCCTACAAGGACTGGTACTCGGGCTATTCCGTCGACCCGCGCGAATACCTGCGGCGCACGTTCGAGGAGATGGCCGGCTACGACGAGATGGTCGTGCTTCGCGACATCGAGTTCGAGTCGCACTGCGAGCACCACATGGCGCCCATCATCGGCCGCGCGCACGTGGGCTACCTGCCCACGACCAAGGTCGTCGGCATCTCGAAGCTCGCGCGCGTCGTGGACGTCTTTGCACGGCGCTTCCAGGTGCAGGAGAAGATGACCGCGGAGATCGCCCGCTGCATCAACGACGTGCTGCAGCCGCGCGGCGTGGGCGTCGTGATCGAGGCGGCGCACGAGTGCATGACGACGCGCGGCATCCACAAGCGCGGCGTGTCGATGATCACCAGCAAGATGCTCGGCTCCTTCCGCAGCGACGCACGCACGCGCTCGGAGTTCCTGACCTTCATCGACATCCGCGACAGGAAATAGCCTCGATGGCACGCAAGCGACCGCTGCGGGACGCCGGCACCGTCGTGGTGCTGGAGCACCGATCGGAGATCCTCGCCGACAATCCGCTCGGCGACCCGAGCGCTGCGCAAGCTCGCCGTGTGGCTGCCGCGCGAGTACGACGCGCGGGACGGCGGGCCCGGTCGCCGGTTCCCGGTGCTCTACGACCTCGTGGGATTCACGGGGTCGGGCCTCTCTCACCTCAACTGGCGGCCGTTCAACGAGAACGTCGCCGAGCGCGCGGCGCGCCTCACGCGCGAGGGCCGCATGGGCCCGGTCATCATCGTGTTCCCGGACTGCTTCACCGCGCTCGGCGGCAACCAGTACGTCAACTCCTCCGCGATCGGCAACTACGCCGACTACCTGCTCGAGGAGATCATCCCGTTCGTGGACCGCGAGTTCCGCACGCTCGCCTCGCGCGAGCACCGCGGCTGCTTCGGCAAGTCCTCGGGCGGCTACGGCGCGATGATCCACGGCATGAAGTACGCGAACCACTGGGGCGCGATCGCCAACCATTCGGGAGATGCGTACTTTGATTTCATCTACCGCGCCGACTGGCCGAACACGCTGAACGAGCTGGCGAAGCACCGCCGGCCGCCGCGCAAGGCGGGCCGGTGGCGCCGCCGCACGACACGGCTGCGGAACGCGGCCTCAAGGCCGGCCTCGACGACGGCCGCGTGCGGCGCTTCCTCGATGCGATGTGGAAGAAGTACAAGCTCACGCACGCCGAGGGCGCACGCCATCATGAACGTGTGCATGGCGGCCACCTATGATCCCGACCCGGGTGCGCCGCTCGGCTTCCGCCTGCCCTTCCACCTCGACACCGGAGAGCTGATCGAGGCTCGCTGGAAGCGCTGGCTCGAGCACGACCCGGTCATGCTCGTGCGCCGGTACGCGCGCGGCCTCCGCAAGCTCCGCGGCCTCTACATCGACTGCGGCTGGCGCGACCAGTACCACATCCACTTCGGCACGCGGCAGCTGTCGCGCCGTCTCGCCGCCGCGGGCATCGCGCATCGCTACGAGGAGTTCGACGACGACCACTCCGACGTCGACTACCGCATGGACACGAGCCTGCCGTACCTGTACCGCGCCCTGCATCCATGACGCGGCCGCGGCTGGGTCTCGCACTCGGCTGCGGTTCGGCACGCGGCTGGGCGCACATCGGCGTCATTCGCGCCCTGGAAGAGCGCGGACTCCAGCCCCAGGTCGTGGTGGGCGCGTCGGTCGGGGCGCTGGTCGCGGCGTCCCATGCGGCCGGCCGGCTCGACGCGCTCGAGACGTGGGTCCGCGCCCTGACCCAGCGCGAGGTCTGGCGGCTGGTGGATACGAGATTCCGCGGCGGCGGCATCATGACCGGCAACCGGCTCATGGACGCGATCGCGGCGAGTGTCGGCGATCCGGCCATCGAAGAGCTCGACCTCGGTTTCGCCGCGGTGGCCACCGACCTCTACACCGGCGACGAGGTGTGGATCAGGGAGGGCCCGGTGATGGCCGCGGTCCGAGCCTCGAGCGGTGTGCCGGGACTCTTCACGCCCACGTGGTACCTCGATCGCTGGCTGATCGACGGCGGTGTCGTGAACCCGCTGCCGGTGTCGGTCTGCCGGGCACTGGGCGCCGACGTCGTCATCGCGGTCGATCTCAGTCGCTCCGTCACGACGGAAGACGCTGGCGCGCTCCGTCAGGGCCAGCCGAGCATGCTCGAATCGATGTCGAACGCGGTCAACATCATGCAGGACAGGATCACCCGCAGCCGACTCATGATCGACCCGGCGGACCTCGTGCTGCGACCCGCGCTCAGGGACTTCCAGCTGATGGATTTTCATCGCGCCGCGGAGGCGATCGAATCCGGGTACCAGCACGTGGTGGAGAACGAGGCCCGGCTCGAACCGATCCTCGCACGACTGCGCACGCCCGGTTGATCCGTGCAGAAGTCCTTCGCGAAACTCCTCGGCCTCGCGACGGGCGCCTACGCGACGCGGCGCTCGCTGCGCGGCGGGCCGGGTTACCGCGGGCCGACCTCGGACCACTTCGACGGCGAGACCTTCTTCAATCCCGATGCATCCGCCGGCAGGAGTTTCGGCGACTTCCTGCGCTGGCAGCGCACCAGCCGGGCGACGCCGTGGCCGCGGTGGGTCGAGAACCGAGCGGTGCCCTCCCTGCCTGCGGCGCTTGAACCCGGCGAAATCGCCCTCACGTTCGTCAACCACATCACCTACCTGCTGCAGTTCCGCGGGCTGAACGTGCTCACGGACCCCGTGTGGTCCGAGCGCGTGAGCCCGGTGCAATGGACGGGCCCGAAGCGCGTGCGCGCGCCGGGCCTCGCAATCGAGGCGCTGCCGCGGATCGACGTGGTGCTCGTGAGCCACAATCACTATGACCACCTCGACCTCGACACACTCCTGCGACTGGAACGCGATCACCGCCCGCTCTTCCTCACCGGGCTCGGCAATCGTGCGTTTCTCGAGGAGCGTGGGCTCGGCGAGGTGCGCGAGTTCGACTGGTGGGAGGAGACCTTGCACGACGGCGCGCGATTCACGTACACGCCCGCGCAGCACTGGTCCGGCCGCAGCCTCCAGGGCCGCAACCACACGCTCTGGGGTGGCTTCGTGATCGAGTCCGATGGACGTAAGGTGTTCTTCGCCGGCGACACGGGCTACTGGAGGCATTTCCGCGACCTGCGCGAGCGGCTCGGGATCGTGGACGTCGCGATGCTGCCGATCGGCACCTACGAGCCGCGCTGGTTCATGCGCGAGCAGCACATGAACCCGGAGGAAGCCGTGCACGCGCACCTCGACCTCGAAGCGAGGCAGAGCATCGGCACGCACTACGGCTGCTTCCAGCTCACCGACGAGGGACTGGACGACCCGGCGCGGGAACTCGACGCCGCGCGGCGTCGGCATGGCGTGCCCGAGGAGCGGTTCCGCGCGCTCGAGACGGGCGAGACCCTGCGGATCCCCGCCTGAAGGCCGCGTGACCGACCTCGAGCCCGTCGTCGTTTACCGCTCGCACTGGCGCCCGTCCTGCGAGGAACGGGCCTTCGTGCTGCACGCGGTCGGCATCGCCTCACAGCTCGCCTCCGACGGGCGCTACTGGGTGCTGCTGGTCCAGGTCGCGGACGCCCCCGTGGCCGCGACGCAACTGCGACGCTACGACTTCGAGAACCCGCCACGCCGCCGACCCGCGGAGCCCGAGCCGCCGCACCGCGGCGCGTGGCTGGGCGCGCTTGGATACGCTGCGGTCATCCTGCTCGTGGGGTTTCTCGCGGGCGCGAGCGCATTCAACTCGGACTGGCTCGATTCCGGCGCACTGCTGACGGGCGCGGTGCGGCGCGGCGAGCTGTTCAGGGTTGTGACAGCCCTGACGCTGCACGTCGACGTCGGCCACCTGCTTGCAAACCTCGGCTTCGGAATCGTGTTCGGGCTGCTGGCGGGCCAGATCCTGGGACCCGGCGTCGCCTGGGCCACGGTCCTGGCCGCGGCGGCAGCTGCGAACCTGTTGAATGCATTCATCCAGCCGGAAATGCATGCTTCGATCGGCGCGTCCACGGCGGTGTTCGCGACGCTCGGACTGATGGCCGGGTTCGAGTGGCGACGGCGCTCGATCGCGCCGGAGCGGCGCGCGTACCGCTGGGCGCCCCTGTTCGCGGGCGTATTCCTGCTCGCCTTCACGGGCACGGGCGGCGAGAACACCGACGTGCTCGCGCACCTGACAGGATTCGCGATGGGTGCCGCCGCCGGCGTTGCCCACGCCACGTGGCGGGCGCCTCGTGGGACGGCGGCTCAGCTGCTTGCGGGCGTTGCGAGCTTCGCCGTGCTTGCTGCCGCGTGGGCGATGGCGCTCGCCCGCCCGTAGCCCCCGCCGCGCATCCGGCGGGCCAGGGTTCCGGGGCTCAGCCGAGCTTCACGCGGACTTCGCCGTCCTTGACCGTGACCCTGTAGGTCTTGAGGGCCTTTTCGCTGCGCACGACGTTCAGCACCTGGATGCCGGGCGGGAAATTGGCCCAGTCGACGACCTTGCCGGTGCGGATGTCGAAGCGCGCGCGGTGGAACGGACACTGGACCATGCGGCCCTCGATGATCTTGCCGCGCGCAAGCGGCGCGAAGACGTGGGTGCAGGTGGCCTGGGTCGCGAAGAAACCGTCGGCAAGGTTGTAGACGACGATCTTCTGGCCCTCGACGGTGAAGGCCTTCATCTGACCCCGCTTGATGTCGCTCGTCTGGCAGACAGTGTGCAGTGTCATGGCGCCTCCCGTGGGTTCCGTGATTCCGAGTCTACCGGGCGCCCGCATCTCATTGCGAGCGCTTCCCGCAAGCCGACGTTGTGTCTGCAAATGGGGGTCGTTAGCCTGCGCCATGCTGCCGATACTCTACAGCGACGACCGGCTGGTGGTGGTGAACAAGCCCTCGGGGCTGCTGGTGCACCGCTCGCCGATCGACCGGCACGAGAGGCGTTTCGCCGTGCAGATGCTGCGCGACCAGCTCGGCCGGCGCGTGTACCCCGTGCACAGGCTCGACAAGGGCACCTCCGGTGCGCTCGCCTTCGCTCTCGACCGCGAGACGGCGGCAGCGGTCGCGGCGGCGTTCGCGGGCCGCGAGGTGGCGAAGACCTATCTCGCCGTCGTGCGCGGCTGGCCGGCCGAGACCGGCGAGATCGATCACGAACTGGCCGCCGTCCAGGACGAATATGCGCTGCCCACGGAGGCGGCCGCGAAGCACGCGCGCACCGCGTATCGCAGGCTCGCGACCGTCGAGCTGCCGGTGCGGGTCGACCGCTATCCGACCTCGCGCTACGCGCTCGTCGAGCTGCACCCGGAAACCGGGCGCCGGCACCAGCTCAGGCGGCACCTCGCGCATATCTTCCACCCGATCATCGGCGACTCGACCTATGGCAAGGGCCGGCACAACCGCCTGTTCGCCGATCTCTACGGCGTGCGGCGCCTGATGCTGGCCTGCATCGGCCTCGAATTCCGGCACCCGTCGAGCGGGCAGCCGCTCAGCATCCGCGCGGCGCCCGGCGACGAGTTCGAGTCCCTCGCCGCGCGATTCGGCTGGCAGCTTCCGTCCCCCGATCGGCCGCTTTCGCCCGGCGCAGCGGACGGCGGCGGGGTCAGCTGAGCTTCTGCTTCACTTTCGCCGTGAGGGCTGAGATTTCCGCGTGGCGGCCCTTGTCCGCGATCTCGCGCCCGGGCCGGGCGGGCGCCTTGGCCGCCTTCTCGAGATACGGCAGCGCCGCGCCGTACTCGCCTTCCTCGTAGAGGAAGTCGGCGTAGAAATAGTTCGGGTCGATGCCGTCCGGATTGAGTTCAGCGCCTGCTTCAGCAGCTTGCGCGCCTTGTCGTGATCGCCGAAGCCGAGCGGGAATCCCGGAACCCGGTAATAAAGCGTACCGAGGCTCGTGTACGCGGAACCGTTCAGCGCCGTGGGATCGATCTTTAGCGCGGCCTCGAGGTTGCCGCGCGCCTCCTTGGCCAGGCCGAGCGCCCCGAGGCCGCCCTTCGCGCCAGCATAGCTGCTCTCGACGATGCCCTCCCAGATCAGCGCCTCGGCACGGCCGGGTGCTGCTTCGTGAACGCCTCCGCTCGCTTCTCCAGCGCGTCGAATGCCTCCTTGCGCGGGTCACCGGCGGGCGTCTCGTAGTTCACCTTGGCCCACGCCTGCTGTATCGACAGGAGCTCCGAGTCGAACGCAGGGTCGGCGCGTTGGGCGCGGCCCGCGTCGGGGCGAGGAGCGCAGCGGCGATGACGATGATTCGGCGCATGTTCATGGATGTCTTCCTCTCAGGTCCTGGGCACGGCGCAGCGGCTCGCCGGCATAGCGGCGGATCACGGGCAACTGCTTGCGGAGCGCGCCGTCCACCAGGCGCGGCAGCACTCCGTTCACCCGGGCAAAGAACTTCTCTGGCCAGCCGAGGACGGCTTCGACGCGACCGCCGGCCAGCATGTCGCACACGGCCTTGGCCACGAGCTCCGGCGGATCCATCGCAACGCCGAGTTCCGCGTTCATGCGCTCGACCGCGGAGGTGTTGATGCCGGTGCGCGTGGCGCGCGGTGCGACGTAGTGCACTTTCACGTGCGTGTCCGCCAGCTCACGGCGCAGCGCCTCGGTGAAGCCGCGAATCGCGAACTTGGTCGCCGAGTAGACCGCGTAGCCCGGGTAACCGATGGAGCCGAACACCGAGCCCGTGTTCAGGATGCAGGCCTCCGGCTGGCCGCCGCAGCTGCGGGAGCATGCCGCTGGCACAGGTGCATCGGCGCCTGCACGTTGATCGCGAGCGCGAGATCGAGCTGCTCCGGCGGCTGGTCCTCGAACATCCGGAAGTGGTTGATGCCGGCGTTGTTGACCAGCACGTTCACGCCGCCGCGCCAGCCGCGCCGCGTCGCACAGATGCGCTGCCGGTCCGCGCTGCTCGTCAGGTCGGCCGCCAGCGTCCCGACGCGATCGCCATAGCTTCGCGAGCGCTCCGCGGCGCGGCCGAGCGCCGCCGCGTCACGGTCCACGAGCAGCACGGATGCGCCGCGCGCGAGCAGCTCCGACGCGATGGCGCCGCCGATGCCGCCGGCGCCGCCCGTGATCAGGGCGCGGATCGATGCCGGGTTCATGCCGTCTTCCTCAATGATTCCGCCGGCCCGCCGATGTCGCCCCGGCTTCGAGCGATGCGGAAGACCTGGCCGTAGAACCAGTAGATGCCCTTCGCGCAGCGCAGGACCGCCTCCCGGTCCTCGCGGTCCGTGAGACGCTCGAGGATGCGCGGCCAGGTCCTGGACGTGCTCCTTGTCGAGTTCGCCGTGGCTGCGCAGGTAGGTGAATGCGCGCGCGGGCAGTCCGAGCGCTCGACTGGATGCGATCCGCCGCGTGTGAGCGCGAGCGAAACACTGGTGCCTTCCAGCACGTGCACCATGCCGAAGAAGCCGACGGGATTGCGGCGCATCACGGTGTCGTACGCGTAGGCGATCATCGCCTCGGTCGCGACCGCCGGCTGCGACGCGGCCGCCGCCGCACGGTCTCCACCCGCGGCCTCGATGTCGTTCAGGATCCACTCGTCGTGGCCCGTCTCCTCCTCGAGGTAGTGCAGCACGGCGTCGCGCAGCCAGGCGTGACGGTCCGGCAGCCGCGAGCCGACCGCCATGAGCAGCGGCACGGTGTGACGCACGTGGTGCTACGCCTGCGTCAGGAACGCGACGTAGAGTTCGCGCGTGACCTCGCCGGCGAGGCAGCGCTGGATGACCGGCGCGCAGCAGGAATTCCCGGTCAGCAGCGGTCTCGCGAGCCAGTTGCTCGTGCAATGTCATCGGTCACCTCGTTCAGGAAGCGATTTCTTCGCGGTAGAGCGCGTCGAGCAGTGCGCCGTGACGCTCGACGATGGCGGCCGGCGCAACCGGCCGTTGGACGTCAGCAGCCCGTTCTCGAAGGAGAACAGCTCGGGCGCGCGCGCCCAGCGGCGCACCTGCGCGTAGTCCGGCAGCCGGTGTTGGCGGCCGCGATCGCGCGGTCGATCGTCGCCGCGTCGGCCCCGTCGCGGCTCGCGCTCACGATCGCGACGGCGTAGGGCCTCGCCTCGCCGTGCACCATGACGTGGCGGATTCCGGGCTCGAGCGCGATCTCGCGCTCGACCCACTCCGGCGCGACATTGCGCCCGAAGCTCGTGATGTACATGTTGCGCGAGCCGGCCGCGCACGTAGACGTAGCCATCGGCGTCGGTCTCGCCCAGGTCGCCCGTCGCCCATTCCTCGCCCGGGCGGCGCGGAGGCTCGCCGAGTAGCCGCGCATCGTGACGCCGGACACCATGAGCTGCCCGCCTCTCTCCGACGCGCACGCGCGCGTGCGGCAACGGCCGCCCGACGCTGCCCGGCCGGCGCGACCCGGCAGTGTTGAGGCAGACGACGGATGCGCACTCGCTCAAGCCGTATCCCTCGTAACACCGGCAGGCCGACGGCCGCGGCGCGTTCGAGCAGCTCCACTGCGACGGACGCGCCGCCGACCGCGACGAACTTGAGCGAGACGGCGCGGGCCAGCCACGCTCCGCGGCCGCGACGAGCAGCCGCAGCAGTTCAGGAACGAGGATCAGGCTCTCCGGGCCGGGCGGCCGTGATCGCAGCCAAGCATCCGGCCGCATCCGGGCCCGCTAGCTCATGCCGGTCATCGCCGCGGACGGCAGCACGCTGCGCGCGCCCGCAAGCAGCGGCGCATACACGCCGCCGACGTTTTCGAGCAGGGTGGCGAGCGGCAGCAGGCAGAGGTGTCTCTCGACGCCGAGCGCGGCCGTCGCGCCGGCGAGCGACTGCGCGACCGCCTCGAGGTCCGCGGCGCCGAGACATACGCCCTTTGGCGCGGCGGTGCTGCCGGACGTGTAGGTCACCTTGACCGTGCCGGCGCGGTAGCGGCGGTCGCGACGACGGGTCGAGCGGCGGCAGAACATCGCGAGTCCGGTGCGCGGGGAGACCCCATTGATGTGCCAGCCGGCCAGCATGTCGCGCATGCGTTCCGGGTCGTCCGTGAGCAGGCAGTCGATCCCGGCGTCCTCGAGGACGTGCTGTACCTGCTGCGACGTGAAGTACCCGGGCAGCGGCACGACGGCCGTTGCCGAGGTGCAGGGCGAGATCGGTCACCGCCCAGCCGATACCGTTGTCGGCGAGCAGCGCGAAGCGCTCGCCGCCATCGGCGAGCCATGCGCCCTCCTCCTCGAGCAACGAGCCGAGCTGGCCGTAGGTGACCGTTCGCCGCCCGTCGTCCAGGGCGACGCGCTCCGGTGCCGTTCGGCGCAGGGCCGTCCTGCAGCGCGCTAGTGGTCATGGTCCGCCGTGCCGAAGCCGCGAACGTTGCGGCTGTCGGGCAGGAACCCGGCGAACACGCGCGGGTCGGTCTCGTAGTACGGCCCCACTGGTCCGACCGAGGCGACTCGCGCGCGCTCTGCACGGGCCGAGTTCGATCAGCGGAGCGCCGAAGCCGAGCAGGATTTCGCGCACGGCGCTGGTGGCCGTGAAGACGATCCACTGGTAGTCGCGCGCGAGCAGGTACGCCGGCAGCAGCGCCACCATCCGCATCGCGGCGCGGCAGTTCGCGTCCGGCGAGATTGCCGACCTCGACGACCTGCTCGCCGGCGGACCGGGCTGCCCGTCGCAAGCGGCGATGGCCGACTCGACGGGCTGGTCGAGGTACTGCTCGAGGTAAAGGGAATGCCGCCGGCCCCGCGCAGTCCGACCGCGCCGCGCAGCGACCGGCGTGGTCGCGGAACGAGAGCAGCGTCGGCATGAAGCTCGTCACCGTCGCATCGTGCTTGCGCGCGAACGCGTCGCCCACGAATGCCTCGACCTCGGCGCGCTCGTGGCTGCCGGCCTCCGCGGTCGCAAGACGCAGCGCCCTGCCCAGCGGCCGGCGACAGGCCTGTCGCTCACGCGGCGCCATGACCCTCGACTCGACTGCAGTCTCGACGGCTGTTCGATCGTACAAGGCGGGGCTCCTCGGCTCATGCGTCCCGAGGCCAGGCGCCCGGGTTCGTGTGTTAGACGCCCGCGACCGCCGAGAATCAATCGCGGCACCGTCGACAACCGGATTTCATGCGCGTATTCAGTCGGTTACCGACCGACGACACCCTGGCGGGCCGGGCGCCAGCCCAATCGCGATTGATTTGCGTCTTATCCGCCGTCTAACTGGCCAGTACAGGAGCGCGCAGGCACGTGACGGACGACCAGCGAACTGGTGAGGCTGATGCTGGCGGGCGATGAGCGCGCTTTCAGCGAGTTCTTCACGATCTATTTCCCGCGCATCTTTCGCTTCGCCCTGCCGCGCGTTGAATCGCAACGAGGACACGGCCAAGGACGTCGTGCAGACCACTCTCATCAAGGCCATGCGGCACCTCGGCGACTACCGGGGCGACGCGGCGATGTTCACGTGGCTGTGCCAGATCTGCCGCCGCGAGATCGCCGACCAGGTTCGCTCGCAGCGACGCCATTCGGGCAAGGTCGTCCTGATCGAGGACAGCGAGGAGGTGCGGCTCGCGCTCGAGTCCATCGAGGCGCCGGCGGCGGACGATCCGCTGCGTCGCTGCGACGGCGCCGAACTGAAGCGCCTGGTGCACGCGGTCCTGGACCGCCTGCCGGGCCGCTACGGCGAGGCGCTCGAGTGGAAATACGTGGAGGGCAGTCCGTCGAGGAAATCGGCGACCTGCTGGGGATCGGCCATACCGCGGCGCAGTCGCTGCTGGCGCGCGCGCGGGTGGCGTTTCAGGGAGGGGCTCGAGGCCGTGTTCGGCGCCTCCGCGGCCGACGTACTCGCGAGCCTCGAAGCATGAGGGGGCGAAAGGACATGTACGACGAAAAGTTGCCGGCCGGGCAGGACGACGGCGACCTCGCCCGCCTGCTCGCGGCCACCGGCCCTCGCCACCAGCCGTCGACACAGGCGGCGGCGGAAGTCCGCGCAGCGGTCGAGGCCGAATGGCGGGATACCGTTTCAGCGCGACAGCAGCGACGGAGATTCACGGGCTGGGCGGCCGCGGCCGGTGTGGCGGTCGCGGCGGTGGCGGTCTGGATGGCTCGACCGCTTTACCTGCCGGAGAGCGGCTCCGTGGCCTCGCTCGCGCGTGTCGTCGGCGACGTGCAGATGGATGCCGGGGACGGTCACTGGACCCCGCTGGCCGCCGGCAGCGTCGTAAAGGCCGGCACCGTGATCCGCACCGGCAGCACCGGGCGCGCTGCGCTCACGCTGCAGCACGGCGTGGAGCTTCGGCTCGATTCCGCCACGCAGCTCGCGTTCAACGACGAGAAGCGATGCGAGCCTGTCGCAGGGCGCCGTATACGTCGACTCGGGCCCGGACGCCGGGGCGCCGGCAGCCGATTTCCAGCTCGAGACGCCCGTCGGCAGCGTGCGCCACCTCGGCACGCAGTACGAGGCGCGGCTGGCCGATGGCGGCCTGCGCGTGGGATTCGCGAGGGGCGCGTGGAAATCAGTGGCGCGCGAGGCAGCGTGCTCGGCAGCGCCGGCGAAGTCCTGACCGTGGGCGACGGTGGCATCGACCCGTTCGCGGCTGGCGCCGACGGCGGCCGACTGGAAGTGGGTGAACGGCGTGACACCGCCCTTCAGCATCGAAGGCCGCTCGGTGGATGAGTTCCTCTCCTGGGCCGGCGCGAGACGGGGCGCAAGGTCGTCTACTCGTCTCCGGTCGCCGAGCGCCAGGCGCGGAACGTCACCCTGCGCGGCACCGTCGAGGAACTGGAGCCCGACCAGGCCGTCGCGGCGGTACTTTCGACGACCTCGTTGCGGCCCGTGGTAGAGGACGAGCAGATCACGATCGACGTGGCGGCACGCTGACTCGGGGGCATCCGCAGTAGGCCGGCAGGTCCGGCTCGGCTACTATCCGCAGGCTCGCGCTGCGCGCGGGTTCCTGCGCAAGCCGACGCCCGTGCCACTCGAGCTCCATTCCACGACCCGACGCCAAACGCGCGACCCTTGCCGCAACGCTCGCATGCGCCGCGGCGCTGTGGTCGGCGGCAGCCTCCGCGGACCCGCCCTACGCCGGGCGTCCGCTGGACGACGTGCTCCACGAGTTCGGGCAGCATGGACTGCACCTCGTCTACAGCACGGAGACCGTCCCGCCCTCGCTCAAGGTGACGAGCGAGCCCAGGGCGGGCGCGCCGCTCCAGGTGCTTCAGGAACTGCTCGCGCAGCATGGCCTCGAGGCGCAGCCGGTGGGCGCCGACACTTACGCGGTGGTCCGTCACGAGCGGCCGCGGCCGCGCCTGAGCGTGCCGCGCCCACACCCATGGAGGAAATAGTCGTCGCCGCCAGCCGCTACTCGTTGTCGGCCCTGGTTCCCGACGGACACACCTTCCTCACGCAGGGCGAGATCGAGGGGATGCCGCGACTCGCCGACGACACGCTCAAGGCGGTGCACCGCCTGCCGGGGGCCGCGAGCAATGGTGTCTCGGGACTCGCGTACATGCGGGGCGGCGTCGCCAACGAAACCCTCGTGTCGCTCGACGGCTTCCCGCTCTACGAACCGTTCCACCTCAAGGTGCTCCAGAGCCCGACCAGCCTGCTCGATCCGTCGATCCTGGAAGGCCTTGACGTGCACGCCGGGGGGTTCACCGCCGAATTCGGCGACCGCATGAGCGCCGTCATCGACGCGACGTCCGTGCACCCCGATGCGGACCAGCAGTACGCGCTCGGATTGAGCCTCTTCAATGCGAGCCTGTTCGCGTTCAATCGCTTCGCGGACGGCAAGGGCCAGTGGCTCGTCGCCGCGCGTCGCAGCAACCTCGATGAGATCGCCAACCTCGTCAACGCCTCCTACGGGGAACTGCGCTACTCGGACGCTTTTGCGCGGCTCGACTACGAATTCACGCCCGGTACGCGCGGCAGCCTGCACTTCCTGGCGTCGAGCGACCACGCGGATGTCACGAACAAGTTCGAGACCGAATCCGCCGACGCCACCTACGGCAACAGCTATGTCTGGGGCACGCTGGAACACGATTTTTCCAGTGCGTTGACCGCGCGGGCCATCGCCTCGTACACCCATGTCAAGACGACCCGCCATGGCGAAATCGACGAGGAAGACGTGCGCACGGGGACTGCCGACGACCACCGTCACTACGACGTGCTCGGGCTCAAGCTCGACGCCACCTGGCGCAGTGACCGATGGCTCACGCGCTTCGGAGGCGAAGTCCGTTCGCTGGACGCGACCTACGATTATTCGAGCATCGTGCACTTCGAGCCTGGCTATCCGTTCCCCGGCAGCGGCGCGATCACGCGGGTAAACGACCTCTCGCCGAAGCCCTCCGGGGAGCACTACGCGATGTACGTGTCGAGCCGCGTGCGCATCGCCGACCCGCTGACCGCCGAATTCGGCCTGCGCTGGGACGACGAGACCTACACCCCGGAGGGCAGCGACCAGCTCGGGCCGCGGGTGAACCTGCTCTACCAGGCCGCGCCCAGGACCCTGCTGCGCGCGAGCTGGGGCATCTACAAGCAGTCACAGGGAATCAACGAACTGCAGGTCGAGGACGGCGTCGGCCGTTTCTTCAGGCCCCAGCGCGCGATCCACGAAATCCTCGGGATCGAGCAGGCTCTTCCTCAGGGTTTCAACCTGCGGCTCGAGGGCTACATCAAGGACTACGACCAACCCGCGCTGCGCTTCGAGAGTCTCTACGACCCGACCTCGCTGGTCCCGGAACTGCGCTGGGACCGCGTGGCGATCTGGCCCAGCTCGTCGCGCGCGAAGGGCGTGGAATTCCTCCTGACCCGCAGGAGCGACTCGCCGTGGAACGGCTGGTTCAACTACGCGTGGTCCCGCGTCTACGACCGCCGCGGCGGGCAGAACACGCTGCGCAGCTGGGACCAGACCAACAACCTCGGCGGCGGCATCTCGTGGTCGCAGGGCGGCTGGCAGGCCACGCTCGCGGCCACCTACCACACGGGGTGGCCGACGACGCCGGTCACGATCGTGGGCTCGGTCCCCGGATCGCAGACCGTGTCGGTCGGGCCGCGCAACGCGTCGCGGCTCGGGGCCTACGCGTCCGTGGACGCGCGGGTGAGCCGCGATTTCGCGCTGCCGCGCGGAACGCTGAACGTCTTCGCCGAGGTCACGAACGCCTTCGACCGCCAGAATCCCTGCTGCACGGATTTCGGCTACGAGACCGAGGACGACGGTGTGGCGGTCCTCCAGCACGAATACCGGAACTGGCTGCCGCTCATTCCCAACGTCGGCGTGCTCTGGAAGTTCTGAGCTGCCCGGGTCGCCGCGTCGCATTCACGCGGGCGCCTCGATCGTCTAACCCACGCCGTGCTTCCTGAACCACGCGAGGCAGCGACGCCAGCCTTCCTTCGCGTCCTCGGCCCGGTAGCTCGGACGGTAGTCCGCGTTGAAACCGTGGCCCGCATCCGGGAACACGACGATCTCCGAAGGGTTCTTCGCGGCCGCGAGTGCCGCGCGCATCTTCTCCACGTCCGCGAGCGGGATGCCCTGGTCCTGTCCGCCGTAGAGCCCGAGCACGGGCGCCTCGAGTTCCGCAACGACGTCGAGCGGATACTTCGGCTGCAACGGCGTCGTCTCGCCGCTCAGCCGGCCGTACCAGGCGACCCCGGCCTTGAGCGTCGCGCTGTGCGCGGCGTAGAGCCAGACGACGCGCCCGCCCCAGCAGAAGCCGGTGATGCCGACGCGCGACGTGTCGCCCGCCCCCGACTTGCCCGCCCACGCGACGGCCGCGTCGAGGTCCGACATCACCTGCGCGTCGGGCACCTTCGACACGACCTCGGCGAAGATCTGCTTGTAGTCGGTCATTTTCGACACGTCGCCCTGCCTCGCGTAGAGCTCCGGCGCGATGGCGAGGTAGCCTTCCTTCGCGAAGCGGCGGCAGAGGTCCTTGATGTGCTCGTGCACGCCGAAGATCTCCTGCACGACGAGCACCACCGGGAAGCGTCCACCTTTCGCGGGCATCGCGCGGTAGGCGGGAATCTCGCCATCCGACACGGGGATCTTCACCTCGCCCGCCGCGAGGCCCTCGGTGCCCGTCGTAATCACCGTTTCGGCGCAGACCGGGCTCACCGCCGCGGCAAACCCGACGGCGAGCGAAGTGACGATCACGTCGCGCCGCGTGAGCGACGTCCGGCCTACAAGTGAGTCGAGTTCCGGGCCGGTCCACTGGTCGTGCATGCTGTTTCTCCCGTTTCCGACGTGTCTTATTGGTGCGCGTCAGCCTGGTGCGCGTGCGCGCGGCTCGACGCCCGGCTGGAAGGGCTCGCTCTCGGCCGCAACGGCCGCGGCGACTTCGGGCGCCACGGTGTATTTCGTGAATTCCTCCGGCATGCGCTTCGCCTTGCCGGTCACGAGGTCGATGCACACGTAGTGGATCAGCGCCCGCACCAGCGTCTGCCCGTCCGACTGCCGCCGCATCTGGAATCGCCGCTCGATGCGCAGCTTTCCGTCGTTCCACACGGGCCAGGTCGCGACCTGGATGCGATCGCCCTCGTAGGCCGATCCCAGGTAGTGCACCTGCGTACGCCAGACCGCCATGCCGCGGTTGAGCCGGCGGCAGAGCTCGGGCGGGATGCCCCGCTCGGTCGAGTGCGCCCAGGCGCAGTCGTCCATCCAGGCGATGTAGACGACGTTGTTCACGTGACCATAGCCGTCGATCTCGGTGTGCACCGCGACGCGCTCGTGGATGAAAGGCGACGGCAGGTCCCAGGACACGCGCTTCCCCTCAGTAACCCATTCGACCGAGCAACTGGTCCTTCTCGGCCCATAGGCCGGCGAGCCAGTCCTTGAAGCGGGCGCGGAATGCCGGATCGCCTGCATAGTCTCCGGCCGCCATCCACTCGTCGATCGCACGCCTGCGGACATCGACCGTCACGGTCCCCAGCCGGCCGCAGCACAGGTCCCAGAGGGTCGGCGATCGGCCCGGATAGGCGATGGTCACGTCGAGCATCGCGTGCAGCATGCCGCCCATCGCGGAGAGCACGAAGGAGGTTCCGCCCGGTCGCGGCGGCAACAGGTGCCGGTACGTGGACTTGAAGGCTGCGTGCTTCTGTTCCGTGTAGCGCGTGCCCTCGACGAAATTCATGATCGAGGTCGGAATCAGGCGGAACTTCTCGCAGGCACGCCGCGTGACCTCGAGGTCCTCGCCGCGCCTCTCGGGATGCTTCTCGAGATACGCAGGCGAGTGACGGCGCATGAAGGGGAAATCGAGCGCCCACCACGCCAGCCCAAGGAACGGAACCCAGATCAACTGCTGCTTGAGGAAGAACTTGAGGAACGGAATGCGCCGGTTGAAGACGGCCTGCAGCACCAGGATGTCCACCCAGGAGCGGTGATTCGACACTACGAGGTACCACTCGCGCGTCGACAGTCCCTCGAGCCCGCGCACGGCTAGCGGCATCGCCCCCAGGGCCCGGAACAGCGCGTTGTTGGTGCCGATCCAGCCCTCGGCCAAGGCGGTCATGACCCGGCTCGTGAGGCGGCGCCAGGCCGGGATCGGAACCAGGAACTTGAGCAGGGCGACGACGAACAGCACCACGCACCACGCGATGACGTTCAGCGTCATCAGCGAAATCGTGAGCACGCCCCTGGGCGTCGAACCGCTGCGTTCCTGCACCGAGTAGAATCCGCTGTCCCGGGGGAGCGATTATGCCCCGCCCGCTCGACCGAAACCCAGCCCACGGAGCGCGCCATGCCCATCGAACTGACCGCCCACGAAGCACGGGTCATCGGCTGCCTCATCGAGAAGCAGATCGCCACGCCCGACCAGTACCCGCTGTCGCTGAACGCGCTCACCAATGCCTGCAACCAGAAGAGCAACCGCGACCCGGTGCTGGCGCTCGAGGAGCGGGACGTGCGGGAGGTCGTGGCATGGCTCATCCGCCGCCAACTGGTGCTCGAGAAGTCCGGCTTCGGCAGCCGCGTGCCGAAGTTCCAGCACCTGTTCTGCAATACGCAGTTCGGGTCGCTGCGATTCTCGCCGCGCGCCACCGCCATCGTCTGCGAGCTGATGCTGCGCGGGCCGCAGACGCCGGGCGAGTTGCGCACGCACGCAGCGAGGCTCGCGCCATTCAGCGACGTGAGCGAAGTGGAGTCTGAACTCGAGGACCTGATGACGCGGCCGGAGGGCCCGTTCGTCGCGAAGCTCCCGCGGGAGCCCGGGCGACGGGAGTCGCGCTACATGCACCTCTTCAGCGGCGACGCGCCGGAATGGACGGCCGAAGAGCTGGCGCACGCGGAAAAGGACGCGGGTGCCGAGCCCGGAGTCGCGCGGCCCGCCGAGCGAATCGCCGCGCTCGAAGCTGCGGTGGCCGAACTGCGCGATGAAATCGAACTGCTCAAGATGAAGATCGGGCCGGGACAGGGGTCCTGAGGACGCCGACGGCGAACCCCGGACAGCGCAGGGACATCCGATGCAAGTCACTACCCGCCGCATGACAGTCAACGGCATCGGGCTCAACGTCGTCATCGCCGGCGCAGGGCCCGCCTGTCATGCTGGTGCACGGGTTCCCGGATTGCCACGATGTCTGGCGCCACCAGATTTCCGCCCTGGTCGCGGCCGGCTACCAGGTGATCGCCCCGGACACGCGCGGCTGCGGCGACTCGGACGCTCCGTCCGGCAGCCGCAACTACAGGATCGACCTCCTGGTCGGCGACCTGCTCGCGATCCTCGATCAACTCGGCATCGCCAAGGTCCGGCTGGCGGGACACGACTGGGGCGCCGCCATCGCGTGGCGTCTCTGCGCGCACCACCCGGAGCGAGTCGATCGTTACATGGCCCTGTCGGTCGGCCATCCGGCCGCCTACGTGAGCGCGTCGCTGGAGCAGAAGCTCAAGGGCTGGTACGTGGTCTTCATCCAGTTGCGCGGCATCGCCGAATGGGTCGCGCGTCTCCGCAACTGGCGCCCGTTCCGCGCATTCCTGGCATTCGACGACGAGGCGCCGCGCTGCATCGAAAGACTCTCGCGGCCGGGCCGCCTGACGGCCGGGTTCAACTACTACCGCGCCAACATCGGGCTGTTTTTCAATCGTGACTGGCCGCCGGTTCGCGTGCCGGTGATGGGCGTGTACGGAACCGGGGACCGCTACCTGGCGGAATCGCAGATGGTCGAGAGCCGTCGGTACGTCGAGGCCGCCTGGCGCTACGAGCGCGTCGAGGGCGCCAACCACTGGCTGCAGCTCACGGCGCCCGAGCGCGTGAACGCGCTGATGCTCGAGTACATGCGCTGATCGCGCGCCGGCGCCGAAGGCCCGGGCGGCGGTGATCCGGCCTCGCGCGGCCACGGTACCCGACGCGGATGGTCGAACGGAGAACGAAATGCAGAATGTTCACCTGCTTCTTGGCGCGATCTGCTCACGCTACAGCGCGCGAGTGCGCAGCTACCTGATCAAGAAGCGCATCTCGTACGTGGAACGCGTGCCGAGCGCCTGGACTTACATGGTCACGATCAAGCGACGGTTCGGCGATCCCTCGCTCCCGGTCATCATCACTCCCGAGGGTGAATGGATCGCAGACAGCGAGGTCATCCTCGACCGACTGGAAGCGAGCCACCCCGGGGAGCCGATCCTGCCGCCGGATCCCGTGCACGCATTCTTCACGACGCTGGCGAGCGTCTGGGCGAGCGAATTCTGGCAGCCGGTCGACCTGGCCACGCGTTGGCTTGGACGCACCTATCACGCATGGTGGTACGAGGAACTCGGCGAGGGGATGTTCATCGGCCTCCCGAAGTCCATGAAGAACCGGCTGACAGTGAAGGTGGCGGGCACGATCCAGGCGCACCTTCCGCGCATCGGCATCACGACCGAGACGCAGCCGCTGATCTGGCGCTGGGCCCGGAAGAACATGGATGCGCTGGATGCCCACCTGGCCGTGCACCCCTACCTGCTCGGCGAGCGGGCGACCCCGATCGACTTCGGCCTCATCGTACCGATGTACGGTCATCTCGTGCAGGATCCCTGGTCGCGCGACGAGTTCATACTCCCGCGCCCGCATCTCCACGCATGGATCTGGCGGATGAACCAGCCGTACATGACGCCGGGCGCGCCGCCGCACGCAGCCGTCGGGACGCCGCTGCCGGCGAGCCTGCAACCGATCATCCGCAGCATGTTCGACGAGTTCCTGCCCTTGGTCGAGGGCACGCTCGCCGAGTTACGCCGGGCGGAGCCCGCGCCTGCGCGCGGCAAGCGCATCGAGCGATTCCTCGGGACGGTGAGCTATCCCTTCGCCGACGGCACGCACGCGCGGCAGGCCGTGCCGTTCACGCTCTGGCTGGTGCAGCGGGCGCTCGACCTGCTTGCCGCCATGCCGGCGGCGGATACGGAACGCGTCCGGCAATGGGTGAGGGAGTCAGGCGGCGCAGGCCTGCTCGAACTCGACATTCCCAGGCTCGAGGTTTCGGGCCTGACGGTCCGATTCGCCTGAGGCCGGGGCCGGCCGCCGGATCAGCGGCAGGCGGCGTCGCCCGACGGGACCCCCGGATACCTCAGCCGAGCCCGGTCCGCGCCATCTTCCGCCTTAGGAACGCGATCTGTGTCTGCAGCGGCAGGCTCTTCGGGCAGACGTCGTGGCAGCCGAGCAGCGTCATGCAGCCGAACACGCCGTCGTCGTTGCCCACGAGCTCGTAGAAATCCGCGTCCGTGCGCGAGTCGCGCGGGTCGAGCCGGAAGCGCGCGATCTTGTTCAGTCCCACGGCGCCCACGAAATCCTCGCGCATGCGCGCCGTCCCGCAGGCGGCGACGCAGCAGCCGCACTCGATGCAGCGGTCGAGCTCGTAGATGCGGTCGGCGAGCTCGGGATCCATGCGCTCCTCGAGGCGGCCAAGATCCGCCTCCTGCCCGAGCGAGTGCACCCAGGTCTCGAGCCGCTCGCTCATGCCACGCATCCACTTGCCGGTGTTCACCGACAGGTCGGCGATGAGCTCGAACGCCGGCAGCGGGGCGAGCGTGATGTCGGCGGGCAAGTCCTTCGTCAGGGTCCTGCATGCGAGCCCGGGCCGCCCGTTCACGACCATGCCGCAGCTGCCGCAGATGCCCGCACGGCAGACGAAGTCGAAGGCGACGGACGAGTCGAGCCGCTCGCGGATCTCGTTCAGCGCGATGAAGAGCGTCATCCCCGCGGCTTCCTCGAGCTCGAAGGTCTCGACGTGCGGCACGCTCTCCGGATCCCGCGGGTCGTGGCGCAGGATGTGGAAGCGGAGACTGCGTGGAGCGGCCGCAGCCTCAACCTGCGGCGCATTCGGTGTCGCAGTCGGGTTGGTCATGGCAGCTTCTCGTCGATGCGTTCGTTGCGACCGCGGAACCGCTCGGGCAACAGGTGTTCGTAGGACATGAGCGCCGCCTGCAGCGCGTGGCGATCCGCGTCCCCGAGTCGCTCGCGCTGTGCTGCGACGTCCGCCGCCCGCTGCGCCGTGTCCGGATGGTCGATGTAGTTCTTCGCGCCGTACCCGCGCCAGCCGGGGGGCAGTTCCATCGTCTTCACGTCGAGCGGCTCGTAGGTGAAGCTGGGCAGCGTATCGCCCGGGTCCTTCCAGGTCGCGAGCGTCCTGCGCAGCCACGTCGTGTCGTCCCGCCGCGGGTAGTCCTCGCGGAAGTGTGCGCCGCGGCTCTCGGTGCGCGCGAGCGCCCCGGCAGCCACGCACAGCGCGACCTTGAGCATCTTCTGCGTGCGATAGGCGGTAACGAGCTCCGGATTCGGGCCGTCCACCCGGTAGCGCAGCCCGATCCTGCGGCTGCGCACCAGCAGCCCCTGCAGGCGGTGCACGGCTTCCTCGAGGTCGGCGCCGGTACGGAAGATGCCGACCTTGTCGGTCATGATCTGCTGCATCTCGATCTTGAGCGCGTCGCCGCGCTCCGGTCCGCCGCCCTTCAGCAGGTGGTCCAGCCTGCCGCGCTCCGCCTCGAGCGCCTCGCGCACCAGCGCGGTCGGGATGTCGATCTCGCCGTCCGGGCTCTCGCAGAAATCCGCGATGTACTCACCCACGATCATGCCGGCCACGACCGTCTCGGCCACCGAGTTGCCGCCGAGGCGGTTGAATCCGTGCATGTCCCAGCAGGCCGCCTCGCCCGCCGCGAACAGGCCCTTGAGCGTGCGGCTCTGGCCCGTGTGCCAGGTGCGGATGCCGCCCATCGTGTAGTGCTGCGCGGGCCGCACGGCAATCCATTTTTCCGCAGGGTCCACGCCCAGGAAATGCTGGCAGATCTCCTTGACCTCGCGCAGGTTGTGCTCGATGTGCTTGCGGCCGAGCTGCGTGATGTCGAGCCAGAGATGCTCGCCAAAGCGGGATTTCGCGGCATTGCCCTTGCGGATGTGCTCCTCCATGCGGCGGGAGACCACGTCGCGCGAAGCGAGCTCCTTCTTCTCGGGCTCGTAGTCCGGCATGAAGCGGTGCCCGCTGGCGTCGCGCAGCACGCCGCCGTCGCCGCGGCAGCCCTCGGTCACGAGGATGCCGGCCGGGAAGATACCGGTCGGGTGGAACTGCACGGCCTCCATGTTGCCGAGTGCGGCCACGCCCGTCTCGAGCGCGAGCGCAGCGCCGATGCCCTCGCAGATCACGGCGTTGGTGGTGACGCGGTAGACGCGCCCGGCGCCGCCGGTCGCGATCGCGGTGGCTTTCGCCACGTAGGCGACGAGCTCTCCGGTGATGAGGTCGCGCACGACCGCGCCGTAGCAGCGCGCGCCGTCGTGAATGAGCGCGATGGCCTCCTTGCGCTCGTGGACCGGGATGCCCTGCGCGATCGCCTGGTCGCCGACCGCGAACAGCATCGCGTGGCCCGTGCCGTCCGACACGTAGCAGGTACGCCACTTCTTGGTCCCGCCGAAGTCGCGCTGCGCGACGAGGCCGTGCGCCTCCTCGCGTTCGGTGAGCGTGACCTTCTGGCCGTTGATGATCACTTCCCGGTCGCCGCGCTGCACGCGACTCCAGGGCACGCCCCAGGCGGCGAGTTCGCGCACGGCCTTGGGCGCCGTATTCACGAACATGCGCACGACCTGTTGGTCGGCGCCCCAGTCGCTGCCCTTGACCGTGTCCTCGAAGTGCACGTCCTCGTTGTCGCCCTGGCCCTTCGCGACGTTACCGAGGCTCGCCTGCATGCCGCCCTGCGCGGCCGCGGAGTGCGAACGCTTGGCCGGGACCAGCGAGAGGATGATGGCGTCGTGGCCGCGCTTACTCGCGCCGATGGCCATGCGCAGGCCCGCAAGGCCGCCGCCGATCACGAGCACGTCGGTGTAGACGACTTTCATGGCGTGTGCACCGCGGTGACGGCGGCCGGAACGTATGGTTCGCCGTAGTTCGGCGCGTGTTCGATGCCGATCTTCACGTAGGCGGCCAGCGTCGCGAGCCCGAGCGCCAGGAAGAACACCGTGATCGCCCACTTGAAGCCCTTGAGCCTGCGCCGCGTGACGGCCGGATCCTTGCCCTCGAACCAGCCCCACTTGAGCGCGAGGCGGTAGAGGCCGATGCCACCGTGGAACTCGACCGCGAACAGCATGACGAGGTAGAGCGGCCACATGAGGTCGGTCCAGACGCGGTCGGCCGACTCGAAGGGCCCGATCCGCGAGGGGTGGGTCATCATGATGTAGAGGTGCACGGAGGCCATGAAGAAGAGACCGAAGCCCGTGACGACCTGCCAGTACCAGAGCGACGTGTCGTCGTGCTTCATCCCGGCCATGTGGCTGCGGAACTCGCGGTACTGGCGGTAGCTCGCCGGGAACTTCCTGAGCGCGAGCGCGGCGTGGGCGATGACGAGCGCGAACACCGTGCCCACGATGAGCGAGACCAGCCAGGGCAGGCTGCGCCCGAGGAAGAAATATCCCTCGAAGAAGCGCGCCACCGTCCACATCGCGTCCTTGCCGAGCAGGATGCTGGCCACGAAGAACATGTGGCCCCACATGAAGAGCCCCAGCGCGAGCCCGGTCCCGCTCTGCAGCAGGTCGAGTCGCGCGGGCCAGCGTGCGGCCGGCGACAGCGGCGCGACCGGCAACGCGCTCGGGTTCTCGGCTTGACTCTTCACCTGCGCTACACTCCCGGATCTTGGAATTGCTGTTGCGACCGCGATTTCGAGTCATCGAGCATGGTACGGCCATAAGTGTTTACCGTAGACAAAGAGACTGCAACCTCGACGCTGCGTATAGTCCGCCACCGAGCAGCAACCACCTCCTGATGAACGCCTACATCGCATTCCTCGTCTACCTCGTCGCGATACTCGGATTCGTGGCGTTGACGCTTTGGCTCAACAAGGTGGTCGGGCCGAAACCGGTGCCCTCGGCCATGAAACTCGAGCCTTTCGAGTGTGGCGCCACGCCCGTCGAGCAGGTGAACGTCAAGGCGGTCCCGGTCAAGTACTACGCGATCGCGGTCGTATTCATCCTCTTCGACCTCGAGACGGTGTTCCTCTTCCTCTGGGCGCTGGGCGCCCAGCCGCTCACGGGCACGCTGCTCGCGGCCCTCGGGGTGTTCATGGTGCTGCTCGTCGTCATCATGCTGTACGTGTGGCGAACGGGCCTCCTGGAAGAGGTGACGCAGTGACCACGCTGCCCTCCCGGCCGGCGCCTTCGGGCGCGTTCGAGTACATGACCACGAAGAAGGACGAGTTCGTCGGCTGGGCCCGCAAGTTCTCGCTGTTTCCCTACCCGTTCGTCACCGCCTGCTGCGCGATGGAATTCATGTCGGTGAGCTCGACGCTCTACGACACCGACCGCTTCGGCGCCGCGCTGCCGCGCTTCACGCCGCGCCAGTCCGACCTGCTCATGGTCGTGGGCACGGTCACGCACAAGCAGGCACCGATCCTCAGGAAGGTCTACGAGCAGATGTGCGAACCCAAGTGGGTCATCGCCTTCGGCGTGTGCGCGACCAGCGGCGGCTTCTACCAGAACTACGCGGCACTGCCCGGCATCGACAAGATCATCCCCGTGGACCTGTACATCCCGGGCTGCCCGCCGCGGCCCGAAATGGTCATCGACGGCATCATGAAGCTGCAGGACCGCATCGCCCGCGACCGCCACCCGATCATCAACGAGAAGTTCTGAGCGTGAACGAATCAGTCTTCGAGCGGATCTGCGAGCACCTCGCCGGGGTGGCCGAGGAAGCCACCGTGGCGCACGGGACGCTTGCATTCCTGGTCGAGCCGGCGCGCCTGATCGAAGTCTGCCGCTCGCTCAAGGAGTCGTTCGGCTTCGACATGTTCCTCGACGTCACCGCGGTGGACTGGCCCGAGCGCGAGCCGCGCTTCGACGTCGTCTGGCACTTCTACTCGACCCGCCACTTCGTCCGCGTGCGCGTCAAGACCCGGGTGCCGCTCGCCGACCCGACCGTGGACACGCTCGTGCCGCTGTACGGCTCGGCGCGCTACATGGAGCGTGAATGCCACGACATGTACGGCATCGCCTTCCGCGGCAACGACGACCTGCGCCCGATCCTGCTCTATGAGGGCTTCGAGGGACATCCGCTGCGCAAGGACTATCCGAAGCAGAAAGAGCAGCCCCTGGTGCCCTACCGGACGAGCGAGACCTAGGCCGTGAGCATCGAGCTGCCAAACCCGATCCGGCCTGCCTTTACCGAGGGCAGTCGCGAGGGTTCGGTCATCGTCAACATCGGCCCGTCGCACCCGGCGACCCACGGCACGATCCAGATCGTGGCAGAGCTCTCGGGCGAGCGGGTGCTGCGCACCGACGTGCACTGCGGCTACCTGCACCGGGGCTTCGAGAAGGAGTGCGAATCGCACACCTGGCACAACCTGATCCCGTACGTGGACCGGCTGAACTACTGCTCGGCGCTCATCAACGACTTCGCCTACTGCGAGGCGGTCGAGAAGCTGATGGGGATCGAGATCACGCCGCGCGCCCGGTACCTGCGCACGCTGCTCGCCGAATACTCGCGCATCGCCGACCACCTGACCTGCATCGCGGCGGCGCTCATGGAACTCGGTGCGATGACCGCGTTCCTGTACCTGGTCACGATCCGCGACTACATCTACGAGCACCTGGCCGACCTGACGGGCGCCCGCGTCACCTACAGCTACGGCCGCATCGGCGGCCTCGCGCGCGACCTGCCCGAAGGCTGGTTGAAGCGCCTGGGCGAGATCCTGGACCAGATGGACACCTTCACCGGGCGCGTGCACGGCCTCGTGGACCGCAACCGCATCTTCATCGACCGCATGCGCGACGTGGGCGTGCTCACCACGGCCGACGCGGTGAACTGGGGCTTCACGGGCCCGGTCCTGCGTTCGACCGGCGCGCCGCGGGACCTGCGCAAGGACACGCCCTACCTCGCGTACACCGAGCTCGACTTCGAGGTTCCGGTGGGCATCAAGGGCGACAACTACGACCGTTACTACGTGCGCATGCGCGAGATCGACGAGTCGGCGCACATGATCCGCCAGCTCATGGAGATGCTGCCGGCCGGCCCGCTCTGCGTGGACGACCGTCGCTGCACTTTCCCTGAAAAAACATTGGTTTACACCGAGATCGAGTCGCTCATCAACCACTTCAAGCTGGTGATGGAAGGGCCGCAGGTACCGCCGGGCGAGGTCTATTCCGCCCAGGAAGGGGCGAACGGCGAACTCGGCTTCTACATCGTGAGCGTCGGTGGCGGCGTGCCGTGGAAGGTGCATTGCCGCAGCCCGAGCTTCGTCCACGTGGGCGGCGTGCACCAGATGCTCGACGGCTACCAGCTCGCCGACATCGTGCCGACCTTCGGCTCGATCAACATGATCGGCGGGGAGTGCGACCGGTGAAGCACCTCATTCCCGAATTCGAGAAGCTGCGCGAGCGCTTCCCCGCGGGCTTCGAGTCGTCGCTGGTGCTGCCCTGCGTGCGGCGCATCCAGGAGGACCGCGGCTACGTCGCCGACGAGGACATCGAGCAGCTGGCCGCCTACCTCGGCGTGCCGCCGATCCAGATCGAGGAAGTGCTGTCCTTCTACACGCAGTTCCGCCGCAAGCCGATCGGCCGCTGGCACCTGCAGTTCTGCCACAACCTGAGCTGCTCGATGAACGGCGCCGAGCGCATCCTCGCGCACGTCGAGAAGCGGCTCGGGATCAGGCCCGGCCAGACCACGCCCGACGGGCGCTACACGCTGTCCGTGGCTGAGTGCCTCGGCTCCTGCGGCACGGCGCCGATGATGATGGTGAACGACGGCTACCACGAGAACCTGACCTGCGCGAAGGTCGACCAACTCCTAGAGGAGTTGAAGTAGAAATGGCTGGCCGACAGCTGATCATGAGTTTCCCGGTCACCGCGACGTCGCACTCGCTCGCCGAGTACCGCGGGCGCGGCGGCTACGGCGCGCTCGAGAAGGCGCTCCGGCAGATGCAGCCCGCCGGCGTGGTCAAGGAAGTGACGGCTTCGGGCCTGCAGGGCCGTGGCGGCGCGGCTTTCTCGGTCGGCCGCAAGTGGCAGGTCGTGGTCTACGACGATGGCCAGCCGCACTACCTGATCGCCAACGCGGACGAGGGCGAGCCCGGCACCTTCAAGGACCGCTGGATCCTCGAGAACAACCCGCACGTCCTTCTCGAGTCCATGCTGATCTCGAGCTACGCCTTGAACGTCCGCAACTGCTTCGTCTACATCCGCGGCGAGTTCGACCTGCCCTACCGCCGCCTCGCGGGTGCGGTGGAGGAAGCCTACGCGGCGGGCATGTTCGGCGAGCGGATCCTCGGCACCGATTTCTCCTGCGACATCGTCGTGTATCGCGGCGCGGGCGCGTACGTCGCCGGCGAGGCATCAGGCCTCCTCGCGTCCCTGGAAGGCAAGAAGAGCTACCCCCGCAACCGCCCGCCGCGGCTGACGGTCAAGGGTCTCTACCAGCGCCCGACGGTGGTGAACAACGTCGAGTCGCTGGCGAACATCGCCTGGATCATCGCGAACGGCGCGGCGGCCTACAAGGAAGTCGGCACGCCGAAGAGTCCCGGCACGCGGCTGTTCTCGGTCTCAGGCCACGTCAACCGCCCCGGCGTCTACGAAGTCGAACTCGGCTATCCGTGGATGAAGTTCCTCGAGGAGGATTGCGGGGGCATCCAGGCCGGGCGCGCGATCAAGTGCGTGGTGCCGGGCGGCGTATCCTCCAAGGTGCTCACCGGCGCCGACATCAAGGACCTCGCGCTGTCGCACGAGGCCCTGTGGGACGCGGGCTCGACGCTCGGCTCGGGCGGCATGATCGTGATCGCCGAGGGCACCTGCATGGTGAGCCTGCTGCAGATCCTCATGCGCTTCTACCACCACGAGTCCTGCGGCCAGTGCACTCCCTGCCGCCACGGGACGGGCTGGCTGCACCGCATCCTCGACCGCATCGTCGCCGGCCAGGGCCGGCCGGAGGACATCGAGCGCCTCTACTACATCTCGAAGTTCAACGACGGCACCACGATCTGCGGGCTCGGCGATGCCGCGGGCTACGCCTGCAGCGGCATCCTCGACAAGTTCCGCGACGAGTTCGAGTACTACATCGAGCACAAGCGCTCGCGTTACGACGGGAACCTGGAATGCCTGAGATCTTCATAAACGGGCAACCCGTCCAGGCGCGCGACGACCAGACCGTGCTCGAGGTCGCGCTCGCGAACGGCCATTTCATCCCGACCTTCTGCTGGCACCCGCAGCTGTCGACCGCCGGCAACTGCCGCATGTGCCTGGTGGAAGTCGAGGGACGCGGGCTCGACATCGCCTGCAACATGCCGGTCAACGCCGGCATGAAGGTGTTCACCGACTCCGACGACGTCAAGGCGCACCGCAAGGCGATCCTGCAGTTCATCACGCTCAACCACCCGGTGGACTGCGGCATCTGCGACAAGGCCGGCGAGTGCACGCTGCAGGACTACCACTACACGTACAACGGCGAGGCGTCGCTGTCGATCGACGCCAAGGTGCGCTCGACCAAGTACTACAACCTGTCGAATCGAATCCTGCTCGACAACGAGCGCTGCATCCTGTGCCTGCGCTGTACGCGCTTCACGCACGAGGTGTCGAAGTCCATGGCGCTCGGCGTCGAGCGCCGCGGCGACGTGTCGAACATCCGTCCCGTCGAGGACCGTCCGCTCGCCGAGGACCCGTACTCCGACAACATCGTCGACCTCTGCCCGGTCGGCGCGCTGCAGTCGAGGCAGTTCCTGTACAAGTCCCGCGTCTGGTACCTGCAGGCCACGCCGTCGGTGTGCCCGGGCTGCGAGCGCGGCTGCACGATCCAGGTCTGGCACCGCAAGCCCGAGTGGTTCGTGAAGTCGCTCGACCAGCGCCAGAACACCAGCATCGCGCGCATCACGCCGCTGGAGAATCCGGCCGTGAACGGGCCCTGGATCTGCAACAAGGGCCGCGACCTGGCGCGCATCTTCGAGCGGACCCGCGCCGACCAGCCGATGATCAAGGGCCGGCCGGTGCCGGTTGCCGAAGCACTCGACGCGGCGCGGCGCCTGATCGGCGCGGCCCGTCACCCGGTGGCGCTGGTGTCGAACTGGGGCTCGAACGAGGAGCTCGAAGCGTTCAAGCGATATCTCGGCGAGGTGTTCGCCTCGCACCTGAAGCGCGACTGGATGCCCCAGGAAGGCGAGCGCCTCGAGGACGACCTGCTCATCCGGCCCGACAAGAACCCGAACACGGCGAAGGCGCTTGAACTCTTTGACGACACGGATCCCGCCTACCATGACGGCACCGACCTCGTGCTGGTCTGGGGCGAGGGCTACGACTTCGCGCGCATCCCGCCGCAGGCCAAGGTCATCTTCCTGAACTCGTACCTGCAGCCCGAGAACGGGCATGCGGACGTGTTCCTGGCCCTGAGCACCCAGACCGAGCGCGCGGGCCACTACACGAACTTCCAGGGCGTGGTGAGCGCGTTCGAGCCCTGCTTCCCGAAGGGCGAGGCCGTGATCGACGCCGAGGTCGCGTTCAAGGCGCTCGCGGCGCCCGCGCGGGGGCACCCATGAGCCCCGATCTCGCCATCACCCTCGTCTACATCGCCTACGCGCTCGCGGTGCTGCTCACCTTCGGCGCGGTGCTGACCTGGGTCGAGCGCAAGCAGGCGGCGATCATGTCGGACCGCATCGGCGCCAACCGGGCGTACCTGCGCATCCCGTTCACGCAGGTGAAGCTGATCTGGCTCGGCCTGTTCCACGGCATGGCGGACGGCCTGAAGCTGCTCCTCAAGGAAGACTTCAAGCCGGTCACCTACGACCAGCTGGCCTACATCCTCGGGCCCTGGGTGGTGTTCGTGCCGGTGATGCTGGTGTTCGCCGTGATCCCGTTCGGCGGCGTCCTCGACCCGGGCCTGCTCATCCCCTCGCTCGCCGGCTGGTTCGGCGGCCGCACCTACCCGATGCAGATCGCGAACCTCGACGCGGGACTGCTGGTCGTGTTCGCATTCGGCGGCATCTCCATCATCGGCGCAATGCTCGCGGGCTGGTCCTCCTCCAACAAGTTCTCGATGCTGGGCGCGCTGCGCGCCGGGTCGCAGCTCATCTCCTACGAGCTCGTGATGGGCCTGACCGTGCTCGGTCTCATCCTGATCTACGGCACGGTCGACCTCACGTCGATGGTGCAGCACCAGTCGGGCACGATCCTGGGATTCCTGCCGGCCTGGGGCGTGTTCTACCAGCCGCTCGCCGCGATCCTGTTCCTCACCGCCGGCATCGCGGAGAACAAGCGCATTCCCTTCGACCTGCCCGAGGCCGAGTCGGAGCTGATCTCCGGCTACTTCACCGAGTACAGCGCGATGAAACAGGGCATGTTCATGCTCTCGGAGTTCATCGAGATCGCCATCATCGCGGCGCTGTTCGTGACGCTGTTCCTCGGCGGCTACAACCTGCCGTGGATGACGGACGCGGGCTTCGTGCTCCCGGGCGGCGTGGTCTTCGCGATGAGCCATGGCTGGGTCGTGCTGATCCAGCTCGTCACCTTCCTCGCGAAGGTGGTCCTGCTCTGCAGCTTCCAGATCCTGGTCCGCTGGACGCTGCCGCGCTTCCGCTGGGACCAGCTACTGCGCTTCGCATGGAAGTTCATGCTGCCGCTCTCCATCGCCAACCTCGTCGTGACCGCGATTGCGGTCTGGGCGCTCGCCTGAGGTGCCCGCGATGAGCAGCCGCAAGCCCTTCGTCCGCAAGCGCTACTGGAACGAGCCCGAGATGGGCTGGTACGAGCGCGCCTACTTCTTCGAGGTGTGGCGCGGCATCCGCATCACCGGCGGCGTGTTCCTCGCCAACATGTGGAAGTGGATGACGGGCCGCAAGGGCGCCCTCACCTCCTACTACCCCGAGGAAACCCGCGCCGACTACGCCGCCGGAAACCGCGGCAAGCACATCCTGACGCAGCGGCCCGACGGGCGGCCGCAGTGCGTGGCGTGCAACATGTGCGCCACGGTGTGCCCGGCGCACTGCATCGAGATCGACGGCGCGTTCGACCCCGACGACCCCGCGCACCCGAAGTACCCGTCGCGCTTCGAGATCGACTATTCGCGCTGCGTGTTCTGCGGGCTGTGCGTCGAAGCCTGCCCGGAGGACGCGATCCGCATGCTGAAGGAAACGCCCGACCTGCCCGGCTTCGACCGCGGGCGCATGTGGCTCGGGCAGGACGAGCTGCTGAACTGGCAGCCGAAGCAGGACGTCGCCAAGCCCTACCCCGTCGCGCCTGCGGGCCGCCCCGGAGGCACGCCATGAGCCTCGGCAACGGGCTGCTGTACTTCTTCGTGGCCGCCGCGCTCATGGGCGGCGTGCTGATGCTGGTCGCGCGGCACCCGATGCGCGTGGCTCTCGCCCTCATCGGCTCGATGCTCTCGCTGGCCGGCATCTACGCGACCCTCGGCGTGCACGTGATCGCGGTCTTCCAGGTGCTGATCTACGTGGGCGCCGTCATGGTCTTCATGGTCTACGTGATCATGCTGCTCGACGTGCGCGACCCGTCCTTCCTGCAGCGCTACAGCGGCTCGCTCCTGTCCGGCATCGCGGTCGCGGGGCTGCTCGCGGCGGCGCTCGCCGCGGCGGTCTCCCGGGGCGGCGCGGCCGTGGCCCTCGGCGCGGACGCCGAGGCCGCGTTCCGGATCCAGCCGTTCTCGGCCGGGTTCCTCCGCGAATACTGGCTGCACTTCGAGCTCACGTCGGTGCTGCTGCTCGCGGCGGTGGTCGCGGCAGTTGCCGTCATCAAGGGCGGACGGAGGAACGATGGATAACGCCCAGCTGCTGCTCCTCGCCAGCATCGGGCTGTTCGCGCTCGGGCTCGTAGGCGTGATCGTGCGCCGCAACGCGCTCGTGATGCTCATGTGCATGGAGCTGATGCTGAACGGCGTGATCCTGAGCCTCGTGACCTTCGCCGCACAGTCGGCCACGGTCGCGGGCGCGGTGCTGGTGTTCCTGATCTTCGTGGTCGCCGCGGCCGAGATCGGCATCGCCATCCCGATCGTGCTGCTCCTGTCGCGCCAGCGGCACACACTCGACGTCGGGGCCTACGGGGAGCTCAAGGGCTGACCATGAACCTGCTCACGCTCATCGTGCTCCTGCCGCTCGCCGGCTTCCTGCTGAACGGCCTCATCGGTCCGCGCGCCGGCAAGACCTTCGTCAGCCTCGTGGGCTGCGGCCTGCCGGTCCTGGCGTTCGCGGCCGCGGTGCGCTGCTTCCTGCAGCTGCAGGGCGGCGACGGGGCGGCGCTGCTCGAGACCGCCTACACCTGGGCCGTGGTCGGCGGCACGAGCTTCGACATCGGCTTCTACTTCGACCGCCTGAGCGCCGTGATGACGCTGATCGTCACGGGCGTGGGATCGCTGATCCACGTGTACTCCACGGGCTACATGAAGGACGACGCGAGCTACGCGCGCTACTTCGCGTACCTCAACCTGTTCCTGTTCTTCATGCTGCTGCTGGTGCTCGGCCGCTCGCTGCTCGTGACTTTCGTCGGCTGGGAAGGCGTCGGCCTCGCCTCCTACCTGCTGATCGGCTTCTGGTTCGAGGACCCGGAGAAGGCGGCCGCGGGCAAGAAAGCGTTCATCACCAACCGCGTGGGTGACGCCGGCTTCCTGCTCGGCATGTTCCTGCTGTACCACGTGCTCGGCACGCTGGACATGGACAGCATCAACGCTGCGTTCAACGCGCCGGTGATGCCGGCGGTGTCGGCCAGCCTGGTGGGCGTGCTGCTCTTCATCGGCGCGATGGGTAAGAGCGCGCAGATCCCCCTGCACGTGTGGCTGCCGGACGCGATGGCGGGTCCGACACCGGTCTCCGCGCTGATCCACGCCGCGACCATGGTCACCGCGGGCGTGTACCTCGTCGCGCGGCTGAACGGCATCTACGCACACGCGCCGGAGGCCTCGCAGCTGATCGCGGTGATCGGTGCGGCCACCGCGTTCTTCGCCGCGACCGTCGCGATCACGCAGACCGACATCAAGAAGGTCCTCGCCTATTCGACGCTCTCGCAGCTCGGCTTCATGTTCGTCGCGCTCGGCGTGGGCGCCTACGGCGTCGCGGTCTTCCACCTCTACACGCACGCATTTTTCAAGGCATGCCTGTTCCTGGGGGCTGGCAGCGTGATCCACGCGATGTCGGGCGAGCAGGACATCCGCAGGATGGGCGGCCTCGCGCGGAAGATCCCGGTCACCTTCGTCACCTTTGCAGTGGCGACGGCCGCCATCGCCGGCATCCCGCCGCTCGCGGGCTTCTTCTCCAAGGACGAGATCCTCTGGTTCGCCTTCTCGAGCGAGACCGGCGGCTCGACCCTGCTGTGGCTCGTGATGTGCTTCACGGCCCTGATGACCGCCTTCTACATGTTCCGGCTGCTGTGGGTGACGTTCCTCACGCCTTCGCGCATGACGCACGAGGCCGAGCACCACGTGCACGAATCGCCGCTCTCGATGACGGGCGTGCTGGTCGTGCTCGCGATCCTCTCGGCCGTCGGCGGCTTCATCTCGATCCCGCACTTCCTCGAGCCGCTGCTGCCGATGGCGCGGGCACAGGAGTCGCTCGAGCACTACGAGAAGCCGCTCATCGTGCTGTCGGTGGTGCTCGCGGCGCTCGGCCTCGCGGGTGCCGTCTACGTCTACCGTGGCGGGCTCGCCCGGGCCGACACGCTCGCCGCGCGGTTTCCGCGGCTCCATCGCCTGCTCTCCGGGAAGTACTACGTGGACGAACTGTACGAGGCGGTGCTCTACCGGCCGCTGCACTGGATCTCCGACCGCATCTTCCTCGGCGTGGGCGACAGGTTCCTGATCGACGGCTCGCTGAACGGCCTCGCCGCGCTCGCGCAGCGCGCCGCCGGGCGGCTCTCGCGCGTCGAGACCGGCAACCTGCAGTTCTACGTGGTCCTCGCGGTGATCGGTGTCGTCGCCTGCCTCGGCTGGGTGCTCGGCCATGGCTGACGCAACCGTGCTCAACCTCCTGCTCTGGCTGCCGGTGCTCGGAATGCTGGCCATCGCCCGCGCGCCGCGCGGCGCCGACGGCCTGGTGCGCAGCATCTCGCTCGGCCTGATGCTGCTGCAGTTCGCGCTCGGCGCCTGGCTGTACGCGCGCTTCGACCCGTCGCAACCGGGGCTGCAGTTCGCCACCGACCTGCCCTGGATCCGCGAGTGGGGCATCGGCTACCGCATCGGCCTCGACGGCTACAACGTGCTGCTCGTGACCCTCACCACGTTCCTGGGCCCGCTCGTCGTCGCGGGGGCGTTCGCAGCCATCCAGAAGGACGTGAAGCTCTTCTACGCGATGGTGTTCTTCATCCAGTTCGCGATGCTGGGCACGTTCCTCGCGCAGGACCTGTTCCTGTTCTACGTCTTCTGGGAAGCGATGCTGATCCCGATGTTCCTGATCATCGGCATCTGGGGCGGCGCGCGGCGCATCTACGCGACCCTCAAGTTCGTGCTCTACACCGCCTTCGGCAGCATCCTGATGCTGGCGGCGGTGATCTACCTGGTCTACTCGCTGAAGACCACCTCCGGCGTCACGACCTTCGCGTTCGCGGACCTCTACCGCAACCAGCTGCCGCTCGGGGCGCAGTCGTGGCTGTTCGCGGCCTTCGCGCTGTCCTTCGCCATCAAGGTCCCGATGGTACCGCTGCACACCTGGCTCCCCGACGCGCACGTCGAGGCGCCGACCGCGGGCTCGGTGATCCTGGCCGGCGTGCTGCTGAAGATGGGAACGTACGGCTTCATGAAGCTCGGCTTCCCGCTGTTCCCGGACGCGGCCCGCGCGTTCACGCCCGCGATCATGACGCTCGCCGTGATAAGCATCGTCTACGGCGCCTGCCTCGCGCTCGTGCAGACCGACATCAAGAAGATCATCGCCTACTCCTCGATCAGTCACCTGGGCTACGTGATGCTGGGTCTCGCGAGCCTCGACCTGCTCGGCATCCAGGGCGCGATCGTGCAGATGGTGAGCCACGGGCTGGTCGCGGGCGGGCTGTTCACCATGGTCGGCATGATCTACGAGCGCTGCCACACGCGCGACCTCGCGGCGTACGGCGGCCTCGCGAAGCTCCTGCCCGTCTACTCGGTGTTCTTCGCGATCCTCACGCTCGCCTCGATCGGCCTGCCGACGACCAGCGGGTTCACGGGCGAGTTCATGGCGCTCATGGGCGCATTCAACGCCGCGTGGCCGCTGCACGAGGCGGGGTATTCGCTGCCGCTCTGGCTTGCGGTCATCGCCGTCACCGGCGTGGTGCTCGGCGCGCTCTACATGCTCTGGTTCGCGCAGCGCTTCCTGTTCGGCAAGGAAAAGGCCCCGCACCAGCCGCTCGTGGACCTCGACGCCCGTGAGAAGCTCATCCTGCTGGCCTTCGTCGCCTCGATCTTCTGGCTCGGCCTCTTCCCGCAGGGACCGCTCTCCAGGACCGAACTGGCCGCGCGCGAGTTCCGCGAACTCACGCTTGCCAGCCACGTCGTTGATGAGGGTACGCCGTGAACTGGCAAGACGTCCTGACCGCGATGCTGCCCGAGCACGTGCTGCTGCTCGGCATGCTGCTGCTCCTCGGACTCGAGATCTACACGGGCCGCGAGCGAGGCGGGTTCCTGCTGGCGGTTGCCACGCTGGTCGTGGCCGGCCTGGCGGCCCTCTGGCTCACCTGCACCGGCTACGCGGGCGCGCCGTTCCCGGGGCACTACTCGATCAATGCCGCGGGCGCGCTGTCCAAGGTGGTGCTGCTCGCGTTCGCGCTGCCCGTGCTGCTCGTCTCCCGGGACGACTTCGAGGAAGGCCGCTACTACGTGCTGCTGCTGGCCTCGCTGTACGGCGCCTGCCTGCTCGTGTCCTCCGACAGCTTCGCGACGCTGTTCCTCGGCCTCGAGATCATGTCGCTGCCGGTCTACGTGCTGGTCCTGCTCGGCTTCCTGCGCCCCGAGAGCACCGAGGCGGCGCTCAAGTACCTCGTGCTCGGCGGCACCGCGACCGCGACGCTGCTCATGGGCGTGTCGCTGCTCTACGGCTGGGGTGCATCGCTGGACCTCACGCTGTTCGGCTCGGCGCTCGGCTCGGCGGACACCCTCGCCGCCGCGGGCGCGGCACTCATCATCGCCGCGCTGTTCCTGAAGGCGGCGATCGTGCCCCTGCACGCCTGGGCGCCCGACGCCTACGAGGGCGCGAGCGTGCCAGTCACCGCCTACATGGCCACGGTCATCAAGGCGGGCGTGCTGCTCGCGGCACTGCGCCTGTTCTCCACCGCCGCCCTTTCGGGGCCCATGGCCGCGCTGCTCGCGGCCTTGCCGCTCGTCTCGATGGCCTGGGGCAACATCGCCGCGATCCGCCAGACGAGCTTCCGGCGCATGATCGCGTACTCGTCCATCGCCCACGCGGGCTACCTGTTCTATGCCTTCCTGGGCGCCGGTGAAGGCCGTTACGAGGCGATCGTGTTCTACCTCGTGGCGTACGGCCTCATGAACCTGCTCGCGTTTGCCGGCCCTGCCACGGGGCGCGGACGACACCACGCACGACCGCCTCGACGCGTTCAAGGGCCTCTACCAGCGCAAGCCCTTTGCCGCCGTGATGATCGCGGTCGCGATGCTGTCGCTCGCGGGCCTGCCGCCGCTGCCCGGCTTCGTGGCCAAGTTCCTGGTGTTCCGCAACGTGGTCGCCGCCGGCTACACGATGTACGCGGTACTCGGCCTCGTGGCGAGCTACCTCGGCATCTACTTCTACCTGCGGGTGATCCAGTACATGTTCATGGGCGCGACGGATCCCGCCGCGGCCCATGGGCGCGAGCGGCGCTTCGCCTTCGTCGCAAGCATGCTGTGCCTGGTGCCTGCCGTATTGCTCGCCGTGTTCCCGGGGTGGTTCCTGAACCTGCTGTAGCACGGGCAGCCCGTCCCGGTTACCGTGCCACCCATGACCTCGGCCACGACGCGGCGCCAGGTGATCGTGACTTCGCTCGCGGCCGGAATCGCCGCGGCATTGAGCCCGGTGCGCGCGGTTACCATGCCACCCATGACCTCGGCCGCACGGATCCGCTGCTTTCTCACCGCTCGCGATAGCGGAGCCCGACTGACCGAGCAGCCCATGCTCGGCCACGACGCCGGCGAGCCCGACCTGCCGTCCGTGTCATCGACACCGGCCAGCCGCTTCCAGGTGATCGAGGGATTCGGCGGCGCATTCACCGAAGCCGCGGCCGTGAACTGGCTGTCGCTCGGCGTTGCGCGGCGCGAGGAACTGCTCGAGGCCTATTTCGACCGGGACCGCGGCCACGGCTATTCACTGTGCCGGGTGCACATGGGCAGTTGCGATTTCGCGCTCGGCAACTACTCGCACGTCGAGCAGCCGGGTGACGTCGACCTCGCGAGCTTCAGCATTGAACGTGACCGGCAGGCGCTCCTGCCCTTCATCAAGGCGGCACAACGTGTTGCCCGCGGGCCGATCAAGCTGCTCGCATCGCCCTGGAGCCCGCCGGCGTGGATGAAGACGAACGGCGAGATGAACGGCGGCGGAATGCTCCGCGCCGAGTACCGTCGCGCCTGGGCGCGCTGCTACGTGCGCTTCATCGAGGCGTACGAGGCCGAGGGCGTGCCCATCTGGGGCGTCTCGGTGCAGAACGAGCCCGCAGCCATGCAGCGCTGGGACTCGTGCATCTACACCGCCGAGGAGGAACGCGATTTCGTGCGCGACTTCCTCGGTCCCGAGCTCGAGGCGGCCCGCCTCGGCCACGTCAGGATCGTCATCTGGGATCACAACCGCGATCTCATGGTCGAGCGCGCGCGCACCGTGTATTCGGACCCGGATGCGGCACGCTACGTCTGGGGCACGGGATTCCACTGGTACGGCGAGGACTGCTTCGACCACGTCCAGCAGGTCCACGACGCCTGGCCCGACAAGCAACTGCTCTTCACCGAGGGCTGCCAGGAAGGCGGGCCCCACCACGGTTCCTGGGACCTCGGCGAGCGTTACGCGCGCTCGATGATCAACGATCTCAATCGCTGGACCGTGGGCTGGATCGACTGGAACCTGCTGCTCGACGGCCAGGGCGGCCCGAACCACGTCGGCAATTTCTGCAGCGCGCCGATCCTCGCGGACGCCTCGTCCAATACGTTCTCGCTGGAGAGTTCGTACTACTACCTCGGGCACTTCGCCCGGTTCGTGAAGCCGGGTGCGCGACGGGTGCTGTGCACCACCGGCCGGCAGGACCTCGAGGCGGCCTCGTTCGTGAATCCCGACGGCTCGATCGCCACCATCGTCATGAACCGCACCGAGCAACCGCTGAGATTTGCGCTGCGCATCGACGGGACGCAGACGGCGTAATCGAACTGCCGCCGCGTTCGATCGCTACCTACGTGGCCTGAGGCGGGAGACGCCGAGGCTGATGCGCGCTGCCGAGCCCCCGAAGGCCGGCTCCGCGAACGGAGCCGGCCGGGGATCCGGCCGAGGTCAGGGCAGGAATACCACGTCGTCGAGGTAGTAGGTCTTGGCGCCCGCCACGGCGCCGGTCACGCCGAAGTTGAAGAAGATCGAGACCTTGTTGTAGGTGTAGGCCAGGTTCAGAGCCGCTGTACCAGCGGCCTGGTTGGCAAAGTCGAACGTCAGCGTCTCCCAGGTGTTAACCAGCGTGGTGGTTGCTTCGGTCTCCACCGAGCGGGTTGGATCCGTCGCGTCCTCGACCTTGAGCCGCACGTGAATGCCGGCGTCCGGCGAGTACACCCGCACCGACATCATCTTCCGGGTCGCGCTGAACGGGATCGTTCCGACCGACTGATTCGCGCCGGTCGACACCGTGGTCCCCGCCCACAGCTCGGCCGTGGCCGACTTCACGACCCTGGCCACCATGTTGATGCCGCCCGCGGGGTCGCTCACCAGCGTGGCGTCTTCGGCCCCGCCGAAGCCGGTCAGCGTGTAAGTGATCGTGGCCGAGTCGAACGTGATCGTGGCGAACGTCCCTGCACCGCCGCCACCGCCCGCCGTGCCGCCGATGAAGGTCAGGTCGTCGAAGTAGTAGGTCTTGGCGCCCGCCAAGGCGCCGGTGACGCCGAAGTTGAAGAAGATCGACGCCTTGTTGTACGTGTATGCAAGGTTCAGTGCCGCGGTCCCGGTGACCGGGGTCGCGAAGTCGAAGGTCAGCGTTTCCCAGGTATTGGCCACCGTGGTAGTGGCCTCGGTCTCCACCGTGTGAGTCGGGTTTGCTGCGTCCTCGAGCTTCAACCGCACCTGGATCCCCACGTCCGGCGAATAGACCCGCACCGTCAGGCGCGTGTTGGCCGCGTCGAACGGCATTGCCTCGATCGAGTTGTTGGCCCCCGTCGAGACCGTGGTGCCAGCCCACAGCTCGGCCGTCGCCGACTTCACGACCCGCGCCACCTGGTTCGTGCCACCGGTCGGGTCGGTCACTACCGTCGAGTCCTCGGCGCCGCCGAAGCCGGTGAGTGTGTAAGTGAGTGCCGCGTTGTCGAAGGTGAGGGTGCTGAAGCTGCCACCTCCACCACCACCACCGCCGCCCGTGCCGCCGATGAAGGCGACGTCGTCGAAGTAGTAGGTCCGGGCCCCGCCGCTCGCCGCGCCGTCGGCGCCGAAGTTGAAGAAGATCGACACCTTGTTGTAGGTGAAGGCCGGGTTCAGTGCCGCCGTGCCAGGTGCCTGGTTGGCGAAGTTGAAGGTCAGCGTCTCCCAGGCATTGGTCCCCGTGGTGGTCGCTTCGGTCTCGACCGTGTGGGTGTTGTCCGCCGCGTCCTCGAGCTTGAGTCGCACCGGGATGCCGGCGAGCGGTGAGTACACCCGCACCGTCATGCGCGTGTTGGCCGCATCGAGCGGGATTCTCCCGACCGACTGGTTCGCGCCGGTGGACACCGTGGTGCCTGCCCACGACGCCGCCGCTGCCGACTTCACGACCCTGGTTACCTGATTGGCGCCGCCCGTCGGGTCGGCCACCACCGTGGAGTCCTCGGCGCCGCCGAAGCCGGTCAACGTGTAAGTGAGTGCCGCGTTGTCGAAGGTCAGAGTGGTGAACCCGCCACCGCCACCACCGCCGCCGCCACCACCACCGCCGCCCGTGCCGCCGATGAAGGCGACGTCGTCGAAGTAGTAGGTTCGGGCCCCGCCACTCGCCGTGCCATCGGCGCCGAAGTTGAAGAAGATCGACACCTTGTTGTAGGTGAAGGCCGGGTTCAGTGCCGCCGTCCCTGTGGCCGGGTTGGCGAAATTGAACGTCAGGGTTTCCCAGGCATTGGTCCCCGTGGTGGTCGCTTCCGTCTCCACCGTATGGGTGTTGTCCGCCGCGTCCTCCACCTTGAGCCGCACCGGGATGCCCGCGAGCGGCGAGTAGACGCGCACCGTCATCTGCGTGTTGGCCGCGTCGAACGGGAGTATTCCAACCGATTGATTCGGGCCGGTAGACACCGTGGTGCCTGCCCACGACGCCGCCGCTGCCGACTTCACGACCCTGGTTACCTGATTGGCGCCGCCCGCCGGGTCGGCCACCACCGTGGAGTCCTCCGCGCCGCCGAAGCCGGTGAGTGTATAGGTGAGCGACGCGTTGTCGAAGGTGATGGTGCTGAAGCCCGCACCACCACCGCCGCCGCCACCACCACCACCGCCCGTGCCGCCGATGAAGGCCACGTCGTCGAAGTAATAGGTCTTGGCGCCCGCCGCGGCGCCGGTCACGCCGAAGTTGAAGAAGATCGACACCTTGTCGTAGGTGTAGGTGAAGTTGAGAGCCGCCGTTCCAGTCACCGGCGTTGCAAAGTCGAAGATCAGGGTTTCCCAGGTGTTAGCCACCGTGGTGGTCGCTTCGGTCTCCACCGTATGGGTGTTGTCCGCCGCGTCCTCGACCTTGAGCCTCACCTGGATCCCCACGTCCGGCGAATAGACCCGCACCATGATCCGCGTGTTGGCGGCATCGAACGGGATCGTTCCCACCGACTGATTTGCGCCGGTCGACACCGTGGTGCCTGCCCACGACGCCGCCGCTGCCGACTTCACGACCCTAACCACCTTGTTGACGCCCCCGATTGGGTCGGCCACGACGGCGCTGTCCTCGGCGCCGCCGAAGCCGGTTAGCGTGTAAGTTAGTGCCGCGTTGTCGAAGGTGAGCGTACTGAACCCGCCACCACCGCCGCCGCCGGCTGCGACCGTGACGACGGTCGTGGCGGTCTTTCCAGTGGCGGCATGCGTGGCCGTGATGATGGCGGCTCCGTCGGCGTGCGCCGTCACGAGCCCCGCGGCGCTCACCTCCGCGACGGCATCCGCGGAGGAAGTGAACGTCACGCCGGCGAGCGGCGCCGTCGAGCCCTCGTTAAAGGTCCCGATGGCCGTCAACTGCTGCGTGGCTCCCGGCGCCAGGGTGGGCGCTGCCGGCGCGATCGCGATGGACACCAGTGTCGCCGGAGGGACGGTAATCGTCGCCGTCGCCGTCTTGGTGATGCCGAGTGCCTCGTACGTGGCGGTGATCGTCGCGGGTCCAGCCCTTACCCCCGTCACTACACCTGCAGAGCTGACCACTGCGACGGTCGTGTCGGACGAGGCGAACGACGATGCCGAAGTCACGTCGAGGCTCGAATTGTTGCTGAAGGTACCCGTGACCCTGAGCGCTTGCGTGCTGCTCATCATCACGGTCGCCGATGCAGGCGAGAACGCGATCGACACGAGCGACGGTTGCTTCTTCGCCTTCGAGTCGGACGGCTGACACCCCGCAAGGTTGAGGCCCAGACCGATGGTGAGAGCGAGCAAGGTGAGCTGCTTGAAGAAACTCATCGGTATGCCTCCGAATACATTGTTCGATGCGACGGCCGGGGGAGCGTTCTTGATGTGGCTGGCGCAGACAGCGCTCTCCCCGAAAGCGCTTTCAAGGCCGAATCTACACAGGCCACCTCGGCCGTGTCAATGAAGCGGCCATCGAATTCTTTGCTGCAAAGCGGCAATCAACTCGGGGCCCGGCGGCGAGGCGCCGTACCGGGCTGCGCGGATGCGGCACCCCGCCCTGGAACCGGGGCTTCCAGTAGCGCTCAGCCGGCAGCGGCGGGGCTGAGTCTCGCGAGCAGCGCCGCTGCACGCTGGCCGATCGCCTGCCAGTCCCTGGTCTTCACCAGGTCGGCAGGCGCCAGCCAGGAACTCCCGACGGCCACGACGTTGGGCAGTCCGAGGTATTCCGCAGCGTTGTCCGGGCCGACCCCGCCCGTCGGGCAGAAGTGGGCTTGGGGGAAGACCTCCGCATACGCGCGCAGCGCGCCGACGCCACCGAAGGCGCCAGCCGGGAAAAACTTGAATGCCGTGAGTCCGAGATCGAGGCCCGCCATCACCTCGCTCGGCGTGACCACCCCGGGCAGGTACGGGAGCTCGAGCTCCTGCGCCCGGCGCACGAGGGCCGCGTTCGTGCCGGGGCTGACCGCGAAGGCCGCGCCCAGCCGTCGCAGCTGATCGAGCTGCCCCGGCGTCGTGACGGTGCCGGCGCCGACGGAAACACCATCGACCTCGGCGAGGATGCTCCGGATCGCGTCGAGTGCGCCGGGCCGCCGCAGCGTCACCTCCAGGCTCGAAATTCCGGCATCGCGCAGGGCGATCGCCAGCGGCACCGCGTCGGCCGGGTCGTCGATCACCAGCACCGGCAGCACCCGGGAGCGTCGCAGCATCTCGATCGGCATGTGACTCAATCCTTCATCAATACGGAGGCGGCGCCGCGCAGGCTGGCGCACTTGTCGAGAATGACGAAAACCGGGATTGGCGTCAGCATCCGCGACAGTCGACCCTTGGCAAGGAACCGTGGAACGAACGCGCTGTCCGCCAGCACCGACAGCAGGCGCGGCATGATGCCGCCGCCGATGTAGACGCCGCCGCGTGCCCCGAACGTCAGGGCCACGTCGCCGGCGACGCTGCCGAGCAGGCCGCAGAACCAGTCGAGGGCCGCCCTCGCCGTCGGGTCCGCTCCGCCGAGCCCGAGTGCGGTGATCTCGGCCGGCGGCAGACGCTGGCCCCGAAGGCCGCCCCGCGACGTCAGGAACTCGAAGAGCTCCGTCAGCCCCTGGCCCGACAACACGCGCTCGGTGGACACGCGCTCGTGATCCTGCGACAGGTGCCGGAGCAGATCGATCTCGAGCTCGTCGGTCGGGGCGAAACTCGCGTGACCGCCCTCCCCCGGAATCGCCACCCAATGTCGCCCCCCCGCCTTCGAGTCGACGGCGATGAGGCCCGCAATCCCGAGCCCCGTGCCCGGGCCGATGATCGCCCTCGGCGCCGACGGGTCGGCATCGCCCGGCCGCACACAGTGCAGCGCCTGCGGCGGAATGAAGGGAACGGCCAGCGCGAGCGCCTCGAAGTCGTTCACAGTGACGAACCGCTCGAGACCGAGCCTGCGGCGCATGGCATCGCTCGAGAAGCGCCAGGACGAATTCGTGAATGCGATCTCGTCGTCCCTGGCGGGACACGCCACGGCGAAGCACGCCTCGCGCAAGCTCGGGGTACCGGCGATTCCGAGATAAGTGTCGATGGCCGTGGCGATGTCCGGATAGTCCGCCGCCGTCAGGATCTGCAGACATTCGAGCGAATCCGTCGACGGATCGTGCAGCGCGAAGCGCGCGTTGGTTCCTCCGATGTCGGCTACGAGCCGGCGACCTGCCATCACGCCGCTCCGGTGCTCGCCGCCACCAGCGGTCGCGTGTACAGCGCCCCGCCGAAACTCGTGGCGCCCTGCTCGGCACTCGTGACTGCGCTGCGCATGTTCGCGAACAGTTCGCGCCCGAAGCCCACGTCGTGGTCCGGCACCCGCCCAGTGGAAGGTGCGCGCGAATTGAGTTCGCGGGTGTCGAGCCGCGCTTCGAGCCGGCCGGCCTCGGCGTCCAGTCGCAGGAGGTCGCCATCGCGCAGGCGTGCAATGAGACCGCCGGCCGCCGCCTCGGGCGAAAGGTGGATGGCCGCGGGCACCTTGCCGGATGCGCCGGACATGCGTCCGTCCGTGACCAGCGCGACCTTGTGGCCGAGGTCGAGCAGCACGCCGAGCGACGGCGTGAGCTGGTGCAGCTCCGGCATGCCGCACGCGCGGGGACCCTGGTTCCTCACGACGACGATCACGTCGCGATGCAGTTGGCTCGCCTTGAACGCCGCCACCACCGCATCCTGGCTGTCGAAGACGGCGGCCGGCGCCTCGATGACCCGGTGCTGCGCCTTTACGGCAGACACCTTGATCACGGCGCGGCCGAGGTTCCCGGTGAGCAGCCGGATGCCGCCATCCGGTGCGAAGGGGTCTGCCGCGGGACGCAGCACGTCGAGGTCGAGCGACTGGCCCGGGGCTGGGCGCCACAACAATCGACCGTCCTCCAGGAATGGCTCCTGAGCGTACGCCTCGAGACCCTTGCCGCACACGGTCGTGACGTCCGGGTGCAGCAGCCCGGCCGCGAGCAGTTCGCGCACGACGAAGGCCATGCCGCCGGCCGCGTGGAAGTGATTCACGTCGGCCTGGCCGTTCGGATAAATCCGCGTCAGCGAAGGCGTAACCCTGGAGAGGTCGGAGAAATCCTGCCAGTCGATCGCAATGCCCGCCGCGGCCGCAATGGCGACCAAGTGGATCGTGTGGTTGGTCGAGCCGCCGGTCGAGAGCAGGCCCACCATGGCGTTGACGATGGTGCGTTCATCGATGACGCGACCCAAGGGCCGGTAATCGCCGCCCCTCGCGGTGATGGCGGCGGCGCGCGCGGCAGCACCTCGCGTGAGGGCCAGGCGCAGGGGCGTGCCGGGATTGACGAAAGCGCTGCCCGGCAGGTGCAGGCCCATCACCTCCATCAGCATCTGGTTGCTGTTGGCCGTTCCGTAGAACGTGCAGGTACCGGGCCCGTGATAGGACTCGGCCTCCGCTTTCAGCAGCTCCGCGCGACCGGCCTTGCCTTCGGCGTACAGCTGCCGGATGCGCGACTTCTCGGCATTCGGCAGCCCGGACGTCATCGGGCCGGCCGGCACGAACAGCGCCGGCAGCTGCCCGTAGGCGAGTGCGCCCATCAGCAGCCCCGGCACGATCTTGTCGCAGACCCCGAGGCAGAGCGCTGCGTCGAACATGTCGTGCGAGAGCGCGATCGCGGTCGACATCGCGATCACGTCGCGACTGAAGAGCGAGAGCTCCATCCCGGCCCGCCCCTGCGTGACACCGTCGCACATGGCCGGGACGCCGCCTGCGACCTGGGCCGTGGCGCCGGCCGCAAGCGCAGCCGCCCGGAGGATGCGCGGGTAATCCTCGAGCGGCTGGTGCGCCGACAGCATGTCGTTGTAGGCGGTGACGATGCCGATGTTGGGGCGTTCGCCGGCTGCGAGGGCGGATTTCTCGGCAACACTGCACGCTGCGAACCCGTGGGCGAGGTTGCCGCAGGACAGCCGGGACCGACGCGTTCCCTGGGCGCCGTGCCCTGCGATGCGCTCGAGATAGTCGCGACGTCGCGGCTCGCTGCGATCGCGGATTCGCTCGGTGACCTCCGCGACGACCGCGTGCGTCACGAGATCTCGTCCTCGTGCCAGGTGCGCCCGTCGCGCTCGATCAGCGCGACGGCGGCACTCGGCCCCCAGCTGCCGCTGCCGTAGGGCCTGGGCAGGATGCCGTGCTGGTCCCAGGAGGCCAGGATCTGGTCGGTCCAGCGCCACGCGGCCTGCACTTCGTCCACGCGCATGAAGAGTGTCGGCCGGCCGCGGATCACGTCGAGCAGCAGCCTCTCGTACGCGTCCGGGCTGCGTCCGCCAAAGGTGTCGTTGAAGCTGAGGTCCAGCGCCGTCTCTCGAAGCTTCAGCTCACCCGGACCGCGCTGCTTGCTCATCATCTGCAGGCGGATCCCCTCGTCCGGCTGCAGCCGCATCACCAGGCGGTTGGGGTGGATCGCGCCGGCGCTCTCCGGATAGAGCGCGTGCGGCGGCGTCCGGAACTGCACGACGATCTCTGAGGCACGCGAGGGCAGGCGCTTGCCGGTGCGCAGGTAGAATGGCACGCCCGCCCACCGCCAGTTCTCGACGGCCGCCTTGATCGCGACGAAGGTCTCGGTGCCGCTCGCCGCGCCCGCATCGGGCTCCTCGAGATAACCGGGCACCGGCTGGGCCTCGATCGCACCCGCGCGGTACTGGCCGCGGACAGTCAGGTGCGCGACGTCGGCGCCGCGAATCGAGGTGAGCGACTTCAGGACCTTGAGCTTCTCGTCGCGCACCGCGTCGTCGTCGAGTGCGATCGGCGGTTCCATCGCGGTGAGGCAGAGCAGCTGCAGCATGTGATTCTGCACCATGTCCCGCAGGGCGCCCGCCTCGTCGTAGTAGTTCCAGCGCCCGCCGACGCCGACCGTCTCGGCGACCGTGATCTGCACGTGATCGACGAACGTGCGGTTCCACAGCGGCTCGAACAGGCCGTTGGCGAAGCGCAGCACCATCAGGTTCTGAACCGTCTCCTTGCCGAGGTAGTGGTCGATACGGAAGATCTGCTGCTCGGAGAAGCTTGCGCCGATTGCGGCGTTGATCGCCTGCGCCGAGGCGAGGTCCTTGCCGAGCGGCTTCTCGAGCACCAGGCGGGTCACCGGCGTCACGAGCCCGGCCGCCGCCAGGCTGGACGCGATGGGACAGAACAGTTCCGGCGCCGTCGCGAGGTAGAAGCAGCGCACCGTCGCTTCGCGCCCCGCCAGGGCATCGGACAGGGCGCCGTACGCGGCGGTTGCGGTCGCATCGAGTTCGACGTAATCGAGCCGTGAACAAAAGCGCCCCCACGTCTCCTCGTCGAACTGCCCCGCGGGCAGCTGAGTCGCGCAGGCCTCCCTGACCAGCTGGCGATAGGCGTCACGGCTCATCGCCCCGCGCGAGACGGCAATGATGCGACCGTCCTGCGGCAGGCGGTTCTCGTGATCGAGGTGATACAGCGCCGGCAGCAGCTTGCGCTTGGCAAGGTCACCCCGACCGCCGAAGACGACCATGTCGAACGGATGCGTGATCAGTGTTGTTCTGGTCTGCGGCACGACTCACGCGGTCTGGCGGTGACGCAGCAATTCCGGATAGAGCGGCTGCATGACGATCTTCGGTTCCCGGTCCACCGTGAAGAGCCCCCAGTGCTTCTCAGGCTCCAGCGGATCCGGCGAGCCCTTCCAGGGCTCGTCGAACGCCTCGAACACGAACGTCAGGATGCGTTCCCGGCCCGTCCATTCCATGAGGTCTTCGTAGTAGATCGCCTGCAACTCCTGCGACGAGTTCTCAGGGTGGATGCCGCGGCCGTTCGAGTTCGTCGCCCAGCCCGCCTCGCTGATGACCACCGGCTTGTCCGGATACAGGCTCGCGACGCTGTGGTAGTTGTCCTTGGAGTAATGCAGCGCGTCGTGGACGTGCTTGTACTCCCAGACCGGGTACGTGTGCAGCGAGATGAAATCCAGCTCCCGCACCAGGTCGCGCAGTTTTTCCTGCCACGGCACGTAGTTCTCGCAGAACGTCACGGGCTGCACGACCGACCGCTTCACGCGGCGGACGTGCTGGATCATCCGTTCCACGGGCACAAAATGATCCGTCCAGTCGACGGTCGCCTCGTTGCCGACGGCCACCGAGAACACGATGTCGTCGTGGCGCCGCGCCAGCTCTATGAGCCGCTCGATTTCCGCATCGTTCTCGGCCACGTTCGCTTCCAGCTCCTCCTCGGTGCAGGTAGCGCCCCAGGGGCAGCCGAAGTTGTTCATTTCGGCGCCCAGGTGCGCGCCGAGCATGACCTTGAAGTCGAGCCGCTCGGCGCGGATGACATTGAGCACGCGCTCCGCGTGCAGGCTGCAGTCGTAGAGCCGCAGCAGTCGCCAGTTCCTGTGCAGGATGTGGAGGTCCTCGCGGATCTCCGCCAGCGACGGGTAGATCCTGTCCGTCGGGCTCTGGCCGCGGCGATATCCGGAGTAGCAGATCGCGTTGCCGGTCGGGAGCTTGAGCATGTCGTGGCGGTTCCCTGGTCAGACGTACTTGGGCAGGCCGTCCTTGTCCCACAGTCCCCAGTAGGCGCCGACGTCGCCTTCGGCACCCACCTTCCATGCCTCGTCGAACGCCGAGAAGTAGAAGACTTCGACGCCGTCCTGCCTGGCCCAGCGGTAGGTGTCGATGAAGTAGCGCATCGCGCCCTCCACCGACGGCACCGCGCCGTGGAAGGCCGTGCCGGTGTGCGGCCAGCCGGTCTCGCTGATGATGACCTGCTTGCCGCCGGCGACCGCGACGGTGCGGCGGTACATGGCCTGCATGTAGGCGATCGCATCCTCGCGCGGGCAGCCTTCCCAGAACGGGTAGCAGTTGGTGAGCACCACGTCGCAGGCCGCGGTGATCCGCGGATGCTTCTCGAACAGGAAGTAGGCGTCCACGTACCCCACCGGCACGCCGGGCACCGCCTGCTTGACGCGGTTGATGTAGCTGAGCAGCTCGTCCTCGGACATGTCTTCGCGCAGCATGACCTCGTTGCCCACCGCGAGCATGTCCGCGTGGCCTGCCTGCGCGACCGCGATCGCCCCGGCGATCTCGCGCTCGTTGATCGCCCGGTCCTGGCCCAGCCAGGCGCCGACCAGCGTCTTCAGGCCCAGCTCGTGCGCGATGCGCGGCGTCTGCTCATGGCCCTCGGTGCACGAGAAGCTGCGGATCCAGCGCGTGTACGGCCGGATGATCCCGAGGCGCGCGCGGATCTGTGCCTCGCTCACGATCGAGCCAGGCGCCTGCCCCTCGAGATAGGGACTGAAGCACAGGCCGTGCACGCCAGCGTGCAGCGCGGCGGCGAACTCGCCGCCAAGGTCTGCGAGCTCCTGGGGCGACAGGATCGATGCCGGCAGCGCTGCGCCTTTCGCTTGCGCGCTGGCAAACACCGGGATACGCGGCGCGGAAGGCGCAGCCCTCCGACCTGGCATCGGGGACCCGGCCTGCTGAGTGTCCGCGGCGGAACGTCCGACCGCGATCTCCGGGTGCTCGGCGAGCGCGAATGCCGGGACACCCGGCGACATGACCGGGACCGCCGCGGCGAGATCCTCGGCGGGCTGGGGTCCGCGCCGGGCGGTGAGATCGGCCGACATCCGCTGTACCGTGTCCTCGTCGATCTCGTAGAACCACAACGCCACGACCGCGGCGATCGCGGCGATCGCCGGGATCACGCTCATCATCATCACGATGCCGTGCACGGTGCGCGGACTCTGCGCGACATTCGGCAGGTAGCCGAAGTATGCGAGCAGCCAGCCGGCGCCCGCGCCGCCGATGGCCCAACCGAACTTCTGCGCAAAGGACGCTGCCGAGAAGACGAGCCCGGTGGCGCGGCGGCCCCACTTCCACTCCGAGTAATCGGCCGTATCGGCGTACATCGCCCAGACCAGGGGCGCGGTCGGCGCGGCGCAGAAATTGATGATCGTGTTGGCCGCCCAGACCAGCTTGATGTTCGCCGGCGGGACGAAGTAGAAGCCGATGGTCAGCAGCGCTGTCACCGACATCGAGACCAGGTAGAAATTGCGCTTGCCGAAGCGCTTCGCGAGCGGTGACGTCGCCATGACGCCGAGGATGAAGGCGATCGCCCCGGTGGTCATCACGGGACCGAAGTACCCGCTGCCGTTCGGCACCACGTATTCGAAGTAATAGATGGTGACGGTATTGCGGATGTTGCCGTAGGTCAGTGCCGCGATGCCGACGCCGCACAGCACGACCCACGGCCGGTTGCGGACCAGATCCTTGAGGTCGGTCGCCAGCGACGTCTCCTGCTTCGGCGGCGGCTGCACACGCTCGCGAGTCATGGCGAAGGTCGCGAAGAAGAGCAGCACGGCGATGACCGAATAAACGAGCATGGTCATCTGCCAGCCGTACGGCGAGGTGTCGCTGCCGCCGAAGTATCTGACCAGCGGCATGGTCGCATTGACGATGATGAACACCGGAATCAGCGCCATCACGAAGCGGTAGGACGTGACGCTGGTGCGCTCCTTGGAGTCCGGCGTCAGCACGCCGAGCAGCGCCGAATACGGGATGTTGATGGCCGAGTAGGCGAACATCATCAGCATCAGCGTGACGTAGGCGTAGACGGTGCGGGCCGAGCCTTCGAAGCTCGGCGCCGAGAACGCGAGGACCGCGGTCACCGCCATCGGGATCGCCATCCAGACCAGATATGGCCTGAAGTGACCCCAGCGAGTCACGGTGCGGTCCGCGATGGTGCCGATCATCGGGTCGAAGAGGCGTCCGCCATGCGGGTCACGAGCATCATCGTGCCCATCGCGGCCGCGCCGAGCAGGAAGACGTCCGTGTAGAACTTCGCCATGAAGATCGCGAACATCTGCCAGAACATGTTCGAGGCGAGATCGCCGAGCCCGTAGCCGAATTTCTCGGACACTGACAGCTTGTAGTTTTCGCTTTTCACAGGTTCCCCACTACGCGCCACCCGAGGCACGTCTTGTTCAGCGCTTCTTCTGGTACGGCAGCCGGCCCTTGCCGCGCGGCGCAGGCGCGCCGTAACCACCCACGCGGTCGTAGACCCGCACGTAGTCGACGACCAGTTCAGCGGGGAACTGCGTCGCCGCATTCGGCACGCCCGGAAAGTTACCGCCGACGGCAACGTTCATCACGATGTAGAAGGGCTGGTCGAACGGCGCGGGCCACGGGTTCAGGTCTGCGGCGCTGCGCGCGACCACGCCCTTGCCGTTGCGCAGCCTGCTGCAGCTCCACCAGAACGACTGGGTCGCCCAGACCTTGCCGTCCACCAGCCAGCGGATCTCGCCCGGTTCCCACTCCACGGCATACACGTGGAACTCTCCCACCGACTGTCCGGCCGGAAACTCGTGCACGTGAGTGACGAGCTCGCGCTTCGGGAAGGTCGACCCGAAGTGGACCGTGCCGAGGTACTGGTGGGGTTTCTCGCCGACGATCTCCATGACGTCGATCTCGCCGGAGGCTGCCCACCCGCCGAACTTGTCGTCCTGGGGCAGCAGCCAGATCGCGGGCCACAAGCCCTTGCCGTGCGGCACCCTGGCGCGGAACTCGAATTTGCCGTAGCGCTTGGCGAACAGCGGGGTGCCGTCGCGCCTGCGCGTCCGGATGCGTGCCGAGGTGTAGCCGCAACCGTGCAGCGACTCCTTCAACGCGCGGATGTACAGCAGGCTGTCCCTCACCGAGACGTTCTCCGGCTCGCGCGTGTAGTACTGCAGTTCCTCGTTGCCCCAGCCGGGAATCCACTGATGGTTCTTGTAGTCGAAGAACCCGTTGCCGAGCTCGAAGTCCCACTTGGCCGGGTCGATCCCGTCGCCGTCGAATTCGTCGCTCCAGACGAGTTTCCATCGAGTGCGTCTGGCAGTCATTGCATCAACCGCCCGCGACTCGCGGCGCGGCATCCCGGGCATGCTCGCCGCAGAGGCCCCGTACCAGATCGCGCTGTCCTTCAGGGTCCGTCGTTGCGTTTCGTAGTCGACGTGGATGAGGCCGAAGCGCTTGGAGTAGCCATCCGCCCACTCGAAGTTGTCGAGCAGGCTCCACACGAAGTAACCGCGCAGGTCGACCCCGGCCTCGAGCGCGTCCGCCATCGCGGCGATGTGCGACTGCAGGTAGCGGATCCGGTCGACGTCGGCCACGCGCCCGTCGACGAGCTGGTCGCGGTATGCGGCGCCGTTCTCCATGATGTAGACCGGCGGCAGCCGGTAGTCCCTGTGCAGACGGATGAGCAGCTCCGAGAGGCCTCGCGGGAACACCTCCCAGCCCATGTCGGTGACTTCCTTGCCGGCCGCGACCGGGTCCAGCGGCGCCCCCGTTCCGGAGACGTTACGCGTGTAGTAGTTGATGCCGAGGAAGTCGAGCGGCCGGCGTATGGCGTCCATGTCGCCCTCGAGCACCCGCGGCGCATCCTCGCCCAGGAACGACAGCACGTCGTCCGGATACCGCCCGAGCAGCAGGGCGTCCATGTACCAGCGGATCGTCAGTCCGTCATCGAGACGTGCCTTGGCGCGATCCTCGGGCGAATCCGTCGCCGGATGAATCGGCGACTGGTTCAGCACGATGCCGAGCGGCGCCCTGCATCCCTGCGAGCGGAGCGCCTCGAGCGCGATGCCGTGGCTGAGCAGCAGGTGATGCGCGACCTGCATGGCCGCCTTCTGGCTGCGGAGGCCGGGTGCGAAGATGCCCGCCTCGTGTCCCAGGATGGCTACGATCCACGGCTCGTTGTGCGTGGCGATGGAAGCCACCCGGTCGCCGAGGCGACGACCGACCTCGGACGCGTACTCCGCGAACCGAAGGGTACGTTGTCGCGGCTCATCCAGCCGCCCTTCTCCTGCAGCGCCTGGGGAAGGTCCCAGTGATAGAGCGTCAGGTACGGCGCGATGCCGCGCGCGAGCAGGCCGTCGACCAGCCGCTCGTAGAACGCAAATCCCTTCTCGTTCCACGCGCCCTCGCCGCGCGCCTGGACTCGCGGCCACGCGATCGAGAAACGGTAGGCCCGCACCCCGAGGCCCGCTATCAGGTCGACATCGTCGTCGACCCGATGGTAGTGGTCGCAGGCGCGATCGCCGTTGCTGCCGTCCTTGATCACGCCAGGGCGCCGGCAGAACTCGTCCCAGATGGAGTCGCCGCGGCCGTCCTCGTGCGCGGCGCCTTCGATCTGATAGGCGCTCGTGGCAACGCCCCAGACGAACTCGCGCGGGAACCTCGCGGCCAGCGCGCGCGCCACGGCGCTCACTTGACCGGTCCCGCGGTGACGAGCGGGCCCATCAGTCCTGCAAGCGGCGGCCGGCGTCTCTGCATAGGCGGCATACGTCGAGTGCTTTGCAAAGACGCTACCGCCTCGGTGTCACGGCAGGAATGCCACGTCGTCGAAGTAATACGTCCCGGCGCCGCCCGCCGCGCCGGTCGTGCCGAAGCCGAAGAAGATGGAAATCTTGTTGTACGTGAACGCAAGGTTCAACGCCGCCGTGCCGGCAGCCGGGTTGGCGAAGTCGAACGTCAGCGTCTCCCAGCCGCTGGCTACCGTGGTGGTCGCCTCGGTCTCGGCTGAGCGAGTGGGGTCCGCCGCGTCTTCCACCTTGAGCCGAACCACGACGCCTGCAGCCGGCGAATAGACGCGCACCGTCATCTGCTTCTGGGTGGCACTGAACGGGATGGTCGGGACCGAGAAGTTCGCGCCGGTGGAGACCGTGGTCCCGGCCCACAGCTCGGCCGTCGCCGACTTCACGACCCTGGCCACCTGGTTGGTGCCGCCGGTCGGGTCGGACGCCACCGAGGAGTCATCGGCGCCGCCAAAGCCCGTCAGCGTATAGGTGACCGAGGCAGAGTCGAAGGTGATGGGGCTGAAACTGCTGCCACCGCCACCACCCGTGCCGCCGATGAACGTCACGTCGTCGAAGTAGTAGGTCCTGGCGCCAGTCGTGGCGCCAGCCACCCCAAAGTTGAAGAAGATCGAGATCTTGTTGTAGGTGTAGGCGAAGTTGAGCGCCGACGTCCCGCTGGCCGGATTGGCGAAGTCGAACGTCAGCGTCTCCCAGCCGTTGGCCACCGTGGTGGTCGCCTCGGTCTCGGCTGAGTGAGCGGGGTCCGCCGCGTCCTCTACCTTGAGCCGAACCACGACGCCCGCCGCCGGCGAGTAGACGCGCACCGTCATGCGGGTATTGGCCGCATCGAACGGGATGTTCCCCACCGAATTGTTAGCTCCCGTCGAGACCGTAGTCCCGGCCCACACCTCGGCGGTTGCCGACTTCACGACCCTGGCCACCAGGTTGGTGGCGTTGGTCGGGTCGGGCGCCACCGAGGAGTCATCGGCGCCGCCGAATCCGGTCAGCGTGTAGGCGACCCCGCTTGCGTCGAAGGTGATGGTGCTGAAACCGCCACCACCGCCACCACCACCGCCACCGCCACCACCCGTGCCGCCGATGAACGTCACGTCGTCGAAGTAGTAGGTCCTGGCGCCAGTCGTGGCGCCAGCCACCCCAAAGTTGAAGAAGATCGAGATCTTGTTGTAGGTGTAGGCGAAGTTGAGCGCCGACGTCCCGCTGGCCGGATTGGCGAAGTCGAACGTCAGCGTCTCCCAGCCGTTGGCCACCGTGGTGGTCGCCTCGGTCTCGGCTGAGTGAGTGGGATCCGCCGCGTCTTCCACCTTGAGCCGAACCACGACGCCCGCCGCCGGCGAGTAGACGCGCACCGTCATGCGGGTGTTGGCCGCATCGAACGGGATGTTCCCCACCGAACTGTTAGCTCCCGTCGAGACCGTGGTCCCGGCCCACGCCTCGGCCGTCGCCGACTTCACGACCCTGGCCACCTGGTTGGTGCCACCGGTCGGGTCGGTCGCCACCGAGGAGTCATCGGCGCCGCCGAAACCCGTCAGCGTATAGGTGACCCCCGCCGCGTCGAAGCTGATGGCGCTGAACGTGCCGCCGCCGCCACCACCGCCACCGCCACCGCCACCGACGAACGTCACGTCGTCGAAGTAGTAGGTCTTGGCCCCGGCCGTGGCGCCGCTCACCCCGAAGTTGAAGAAGATCGTGACCCTGTTGTAGGTATAGGCGAGGTTCAGCGCCGACGTCCCGCTGGCGGGGTTGGCGAAGTTGAACGTCAGCGTCTCCCAGCCGTTGGCCACCGTGGTGGTCGCCTCAGTCTCCACCGAGTGAGTGGGGTCCGTCGCGTCCTCCACCTTGAGCCTTACCTGGATCCCCGCGTTCGGCGACCAGACGCGCACCGTCATGCTCTGGTTCGCCGCATCGAACGGGATGTTCCCCACCGAATTGTTAGCTCCCGTCGAGACCGTGGTCCCGGCCCACACCTCGGCCGTCGCCGACTTCACGACCCTGGCCACCTGGTTGGTACCGCCGGCCGGATCGCTCACCTTCGAGGAGTCCTCGGCGCCGCCGAAACCCGTCAGCGTGTAGGTGACGCCGGCTGCGTCGAAGGTGATGGTGCTGAACGCACCGCCGCCGCCACCACCGCCGCCTGTGCCACCGAGGAACGCCACGTCGTCGAAGTAGTAAGTCTTGGCGCCGGCCGCGGCACCGCTCACCCCGAAGTTGAAGAAGATCGTGACCTTGTTGTACGTGTACGTGAAGTTGAGCGCCGCTGTACCACCGGCCGGGCTGGCGAAGTCGAACGTCAGCGTTTCCCAGCCGTTCGCCACCGTCGTCGTCGCCTCGGTTTCGGCCGCGTGAGTAGTGTCCGCCGCGTCCTCCACCTTGAGCCTTACCTGGATCCCCGCGTTCGGTGACCAAACGCGCACCGTCATGCGGGTGTTGGCCGGATCGAACGGGATCTTCCCGACCGACAGGTCCGGTCCCGTGGAGACCGTGGTCCCGGCCCACACCTCGGCCGTCGCCGACTTCACGACCCTGGCAACCTTGTTCGTGCCACCGGCAGGGTCGGTCACCACCGAGGAGTCCTCGGCGCCGCCGAAGCCCGTCAGCGTGTAGGTGACCGAGGCGTCATCGAAGGTGATCGTACTGAACGCAGTACCGCCTGTGCCGCCGATGAACGCCAGGTTGTCGAAGTAGTAGGTCCTCGCGCCCGTGGTCGCACCGGCCACGCCGAAGTTGAAGAAGATGGAAACCTTGTTGTAGGTGTAGGTGAAGTTGAGCGCAGCCGAACCGCTGGCCGGGTTGGCGAAGTCGAACGTCAGCGTCTGCCACTCGTTGGCCGTGGTGGTGGTTGCCTCGGTCTCCACCGCGTGGGTAGGGTCCCCTGCGTCTTCCACCTTGAGTCGCACCTTGACGCCCGCGGCCGGCGAAAAGACGCGCACCGTCATCCGCGTATTGTCCTCATCGAACGGGATCTTCCCGACCGTCGCGTTGGCGCCCGTGGACACCGTGGTCCCGGCCCAGGTCTGGGCCGTCGCTGATTTCACGACCCTGGCCACGATGTTGGTGCCACCGGTCGGGTCCGGTGCCACCGAGGAATCCTCGGCGCCGCCGAAGCCCGTAAGTGTGTAGGTAACCGAGGGCGAGTCAAAGGTGACGCAACTGAACCCGCCGCTACTGGTGCAGGCGCTGGCGTCGGGTTGGGCGGAGGACGTAGTCCCGCCACCGCCGCAGGCTGTCAGCAGCATCGCTGCCGCACCTGTCAGAGCAAACAACAGCGCCCGACGACTGTTCCTTGATGCATGCGAGATCGTCATTGCCTGCTCCTTACAAGACATCGAAACCCCCGGTCAATTGTCGCGTGACGCTTCAAGCTGCACCGTAGCGGCCTGCGCAGTCATCGAAGAGCGCATCTACGAAAGCGCTTTCAAAGCAAATCTAGCACAGCGCTTGTCGCTCGTGTCAACCAACCGGCGGGGCAAATTTTGCTGCAGCGCGACAGGCGCCGGCGCCTCGTGGCTCCTGGCGTGCCCGCAGCCATCGTCCGGACCGGCGACTGCGTGGGGCACGAATTCGCCGCCGCGACCGGCTCGCGGAGTCCGTCAGCCGCGCAACGGGCGCGTCGACTCGCGGATCGCGAGGGTCGGCGAAGGTACCTTCGCGACTGGCACCCGACCCTCGATCAGGTCGATCATCGCCTCGGCCGCGCCCCCGCCGATTGCCTTGATGGACCGATGGACGGTCGTGAGCGGAGGAATCGTGAATGACGAGGTCGGCGTGTCGTCGAAACCGACCAGCGAGACGTCCTGCGGCACCTTGAGGCCACGGCGGTACAGCGCCAGCATCGCACCATAGGCGGTCTGGTCGTTTGCGGCGAATACCGCGGTGAATTTCGCCCCCGAGTCGAGCAACTGGTTCATCGCGGCGTGACCGCCTGCATCGGAATAGTCGCCCGGAACGACCAGCTTCCTGTCGAACGCGATCTTGTGGGCAGCAAGGGACGCCTTGTAGCCATTCATGCGCTGGACGGCGTCGGGGTGATCCTCCGGCCCGGTGATGAACGCGATTCGCCGGTGCCCCTGGCCGATGAGGTACTCGGTCGCGAGGCGGGCGCCCGGCGTACTGTCCGCGTCGAGCGAGCAGATGCGGTCGCCCGCGACCTCACGCCCGGTGAGGACCAGGGGCATGTTGCGGGACAGATGGACCAGTTCCGGGGCCGCCAGGCAGCTGTTCATCAGAATGATGCCTTCGACGCGCCGGCTCATCAGGTGGTCGATGCACCTGCGCTCGTCGGGCTCGCGCCAGTGGCCGCTCACGAACAGCGCGGAGTAACTGGAGCGCAACAGGCCCTTTTCGATCGCCGCCAGGGCCTCCCCGTAGAAGGGGCTGTCGATGGCCTGGACCACCACACCGACGCTCATGGACTTCCCGCCCGCCAGCGAACGCGCCACCGGGTTCGGCATGAACTGCAGCTTGGCGATGGCGGCCTCGACGGCCCGCACCTTCGCCTCGCGAACCCGGGCGGTGCCGTTCAGGATGCGCGAGACCGTGCTCGGCGAGACCCCGGCCTCCTTCGCCACCATCTCAAGCGTCACGGTCGAGCCGTTCGAAGCGGCTGCCACGCGACGCTCCAGTTCCGATCGACGCATCCTTTGCCTCGCCTTTTCTTGCCCAAGCTCCGCAGCGGTACGCGCGCCTGTTTCGCGCTCTTTGCGGCCCCCGCGCCGTGCGGCGCCGCAGCATAAATGCAGCGGCGGACGATATTAACGGGTCGCGATATCAAACGCGATTGACAAGGATGGCGGCAGTTGGTTAGTTTCTGCAAGCGCTTTCAGAATATTCATGGTCGGCGCAGAAGCGCGCCGCAGGGCGCCCTGGACTTGTTGGAGCCGGGGCCTGCGTACCGCGATGAGGGGGAGTACACCGGTGAACACCAATCCAACCGTTGCTTCGCGACGCAGCTCCGTCGCCCGGGTCGCCGCTCTCGGTGCCTGCCTGGTCCTCGCGGCCTGCGGCTCCAGCCAGAGTTACCAGGATCACCCTGCGTACGTGAAAATCGGCGGTACGGTCGCGGGCCTCACGGGCACGGTCGTGCTGCTGAACAACGCGAACGACAAGCTCTCCCTGACGGCCAACGGTTCGTTTACGTTCGGGCTCTCGATTGCATACGGCACGGGCTACACCGTTACCGTCCAGACGCAGCCCCTGGGCCAGGTCTGCATCGTCACGAACGGTTTCGGAACGGCGACCGCCGACGTCAAGTCCGTCACTGTTTCATGCAAGTCCGACGTGACCATCGGCGGCACGATTTCGGGCCTCACCGGCACATTGGTGCTGCAGAACGCCGTGACGCCCGAGCCCGTGCCGCCGAATGACGGCAACCCCCTTGCCACCGCCACAAACGGTCCCTTCACTTTCACGGTGGCGGTCCCGTACGGCTCGACCTACTCCGTCTCCGTCCGCGAGCAGCCCGCGGGCCAGACCTGCGCAGTCGCGAATGGTTCCGGAACGGCGACCGCCAACGTGACGAACGTCGTCGTGACCTGCGAGATCTTCACGATCCGGCCGTTACCCTCGATCTACTACACGGGCAAGTCCGTCAACTACAGCGCGTTTCGTGCGGACGGTCCCGCCTTCGGCGAGATCCCGAGCGACGCCGATATCCTGCAGGACCTCGGGCTGCTCCATACCGCCGGCTTCAACCTGCTGAGACTGTTCGGCGCCGATGACGTGTCCGACAAGATCCTGAGGCTCGCGCAGGCGAACTACCCGGAAATGCGCTTCCAGCAGGGCATCGCCCTAGCCGGCATACCCGTCGCGGCAGCGGCGTCGTGCCAGGACCCGGCCGGCTTCAACGACACCCAGATCAACCGGGCGATCGCTCTCGCCAACCAATACAGGGACATCGTCGTCGCGGTCGCGGTCGGAAACGAAACCTCGTTCTTTTCGACATACATGCCCACGATGCTGCCTCGCGAACTACATCACGCGCGTGCGCAGCAGCGTGACGCAGCCGGTCACCACCGAAGATGACTGGACGTTCTTCGCGGGCCTGACGCCGGACACGGCAACGAGAGGGCCGTGGTGCATCCCCGACACGATCCTGCCGATCATCGATTTCGTCGCGATCCACACCTATCCGATCCTGAACGACGGCGGATGGGACTGGAAGCAGACCGGGGTCCCGGCCGGCCAGGCGCGGGCGGCGGCGATGATGAATGCGTCGCTCGCGCGGGCCCAGTCCACGTACAGCCAGGTCGCGGACTACGACTACACGAACGCGGCCGGTGTGAGGGTAAAGACCGGCGACACGCTGCCGATCACGATCGGCGAGACCGGGTGGAAGGCCGTGCAGACCGGCCGTGCCGCCCAATCCTCCCCCGGCCATTGAGACCTACACGGCGCTCCCGGTGAACGAGAAGTGGTACTACGACCTGATGAATTCGTGGCGTGGGTCGCCGGTACCTGGGTCGCCGGGCGGGCCCGTGACGATCTTCTTCTTCGAGGCCTTCGACGAAGCATGGAAGGGCATCGACGACGGCTGGGGCCTCTGGACCGCGGCGAGAGCACCACGTTACGCCCTGTGCGACACGCCGGCCGCCGGCAGCCCGTGCACCCCCCCCTGACACGTACCAGGGCGCCGGCTACTACAACGGCCCCTGACCGGCGAGCGCCCCATTGCCTGCCCCTGCGCTCCGACGAACGAATGACCGCCTAGAACAGTTGCTGCGGGAGAACACTGTGAACATCAACGCCTTCAGTCGATCCCTGGCAGCCGCCACGGTGCTGCTGGCCGCCCCGGCGCTGGCCGAGCAGTTCGGCCCCCTGGAGGTCGCGGGATTCGCGAAGGACGAGTTCTCGATGTGCGACAACTGCTCCGACGGACTCGTGAACAAGTCCACCTTTGACCCGCGCGGCGTCTTGAACCCGCCGACCCCGATGTTGAACCAGCCGGGCGATACCGGTTTCCACACCCACAACCTCGGCCTGGCACAGTTGGCACTCGGCCTGACCCACGAATTCGACAACGCAATTCATGTCGAGGGCCGGGTCACGGGTCGCGTGCGCAACAGCGGACCGGACATCTACGACAATTACGTCATCGACCTCTACGCCGGCATTTCGCATCCGCAAGTCGGTTCGCTGGTGGTCGGCAAGATGACCTCCCGCGCCTGGACACGCCTCGACGACTTCGCGTACCCGCTGGGCCTGTCGAGTCCCTGGGCCGAGTCGGGTGCCGGCTATGGTGTGATACCGGAGGCCGTGCGGCTCGCCACCCGGGACTTCGAGATCGGCCGCGGCAAGATCCGTTTCGAAGGCACCGCCGGCAGGGCCGACGAGCGCAAGCCGCTCAACCCGTCCTCCACGGTGGTCGCGCCGCCGTCGCCGAAGATCTACGAGGGGTTCATCCAGTACTCCAACGAGAAGAACCTCATCGAGGCGATCTACCAGTACAGCAGCGGCGGCCGGCAGAGTTCATTCATGAAGGGCGCATTCTACGGAGCGCAGGGCGACACCAATGGCCCGGAGAGCTCGCCTGGATACAAGAAGCCGTCCCAACACGTGCTGGTTCTCCAGGGCAAGTACTGGATGAACCCGACCTGGAGTTTCACCTACGGCGTCAAGCAGGACTGGTGGTCGGGCCAGCAGCAGCAGTGCGATTACGGCCCCGTGTCGCCGGTGGCGAGCGACTGCTTCTGGGATCAGCCGGGGTTCAACTACGCCAGCGACAAGAAGCTGCACGACGCCACGGAGTACGACGTGTTCGCGGGCGCGGCCTACGCCTGGAAGCTGTGGAGCTTCACGCTCGGCGGGGTCCGCATGAACAAGGCATACACGAAGACGCCGACCGAGTGGGGCCAGAGCAACACGGCGACGTTCCTGAACCTCGGCGTCTACCGGACGGTGCCTGAAATTCCGATGTTCAAGGGCGTGACGGTCGAGGTCTACGGCGGGCTCGGCCGGACGATGTTCGGGCGACAGGGCCCGGCGCCGTTGGGCATGCCGAGCAACACGGCCTTCGGAGACGCGGACCCGCGCGCCACCGAATCGGCCAATCACCTGACCCTCGGCATAAACCTTAAGTTCTGAGGATGCAGCACATGCGCGAAGTCGATTCGATCCATGGAGCACGGCGTGCATCGGGACGCGCTGCCGTCGCGACGGTTGCCGCCGCGTGCCTGACGCTGCTCTGTGCTGCAGGGGCCGCCCCCGCCGCGACGCCGCCGGATGGCGCCGTCGCCCTCGGGCTCGGAGCGTATTACACGAAGCCCAAAGGCGGCATGCTCGGCGCAGACGCCGCGTTACCCAAGGCGGAATACCGGAGCGGCGACGCGGTCGGCAAGGCTGCGCCGACCAACCAGTGGTATTCCTCCGTGATGTTCCTGCGCTGGTCACAACCGATCCACGCGCATCCGATGACCTACCGGGCGACGGAGGAAGGCTTCGAACTCGGCCTTCCGACGAAACGCGTCGCGGTCGAGGGCGGCGGCAGGAAGGTCGAGCTCTCGTATCCGCATGTGCCCGCCGTCGTGGTCGCTCCGCTGGGCTTCAAGCCCAGGGACGCGAGGCTTTCCGGATTCTCGGACTGGCTTGCACGGATCACGATGGCCGCCGCCGAAGGCGACGCGCTGAAAGTCACTGTGCTGCACGGAAGTCCGTTCAGTTATTACGAGCTGAGCAAGGGAGACGTGCGCTTCCGCCTCGCCGCCAAGCCCCGGGTGCTGTCCAACCCACAGGATCCCGGCCATGACAGCCGCGTCGCCGCGTTCTCGGTGGATGGGCATTCGTATGCGATTTTCGCGCCTACCGGTGCCACCTGGGATTGGACCCAGCCAACGGAGCTGGTGCTGCGCCTGCCCGCAGCATCCCGCTTCTTCTCGGTCGCCGGCCTGCCGGACGATCGTGAGGCGACGATCCGCGGCTTCCTGGCCGTCGCCTACGCCTTCCCGAAAGACACGCGCGTCGAATGGGCATACGACGAGAAGGCCAGCAGCGTAAAGACGACTTTCCGCATCGATACCGTGGCAATGGAAGGCCAGAACCTGACGACGTTCATGGGGCTGTACCCGCACCAGTGGTCGGGCATATCGCCGACACCCTCGTCGCAGCATCAGTTCGAGTCCGTGCGCGGTTCGATCCGGTTGATCCCGGGCAACAGTTTCACAGTCAGCCGCACCTACAACGGTGTCGTGCCGCTCTGGGCCGGCCTCGAAAACCCCGCCAGCAAGGAAAGCGTCGACAGCCTGCTGGTCGGCGACTACGCGAAGTCGAACCAGCTGTTCACGAAGCAGGGCCGCGGCACGTACTGGATCGGCAAGGCGCTCGGCGCGGTCGCGCAGCTGATGAGCGTCGCCGAAGCCGAAGGCCAGATGAAGACGCGCGATTCGCTTCTCGCAACGCTTAAGGACCGCCTGGAATCGTGGTTCGACGGCGAGCACGCGTACTACTTCGCGCAGGACAGCAGCCTCGGAACCTTCATCGGGTTGCCGCAGGAGTACAACAGCGTCACCAACATGAACGACCACCACTTCCACTACGGCTACTGGATCATGGCGTCGGCCCACGTCGCGCTCAGGGATCCAGCCTGGGCCTCGAACGAGAAATGGGGGGGCATGGTCGGCAAGATCATCGCCGACGTAGCGAACGACGAGCGCGGCCGCGCGGATTTCCCGTTCCTCAGGAACTTCGACCCGTACGAAGGCCATTCCTGGGCCTCGGGCGACGCGGACTTCGATGCCGGCAACAACCAGGAGTCGTCGTCGGAGGCCGTGAACGCGTGGGCGGGCCTGATCCTCTGGGGAGAAGCGACCGGCAATCGCAGGCTCAGGGACCTCGGGATCTATCTCTACACGAGCGAGATCGCGTCGGTGCAGCAGTACTGGTTCGATCTGAACCGCCAGGTACTCGCGCCCGAATTCGGCAAGCCCTTCGCCAGCATGGTGTTCGGCGGCAAGTACGCCTACAACACCTGGTGGACCCAGGAGCCGCGCCAGATCCTCGGAATCAACCTGCTGCCGTTCACGCCGGCGTCCACTTACCTCGGCGCGGATCCGGCCTTCATCCGCAAGACCATGGACGCGCTCCCCGGAGAGGTGAAGACCTACGAGAAGAACGGCGCGACCGACGGCACGCCCGCGGACGTCTGGCAGGACGTGCTCGTCTCGTTTTTCGCCCTGGCGGATCCCGACGCCGCGCTCGCTCTATGGAATCGCCGCGGCAGCGTCGAATTCGGCGATACCCGCACACGTACGCTCTACTGGGTACACAGCCTGCAGGAGATGGGCGCGCCCGACTTCTCCGTCACCGCAGACACGCCGCTGTACGCCGTGTTCAAGGACAAGAGCGGCGCCCAGACCTACCTCGCCTACAACGCCGGCGACAACGCGATCCGGGTGACCTTCAGCACGGGCAAGACCATCGACGTTGCACCACGCGCCCTGGCGCGGGCCCGCTGACCTGGAACCAGCGGGCTAGGCGCCGGCCTTCTTCGCGATCGGCGAATACCTGTCGAGGACCTGCAGGCGCGCGGCCTGCAGGCGCTCGGACACCGTCGCCAGCATCCGGTGCATGATCTTGTAGCCGAACGCGTTGTCGGCGCGGCAGATTTCGAGCAGCTTGTAGCCATCGAAGGCCAGCGCCTCGACGGGCTCCAGCGCCCGCGCCTGAAAGCGCTTGCCGCCGCCCATCAGCACCGCCGACCAGCCGAGTTCGTCCCCGCCCTCGACGACATGCACGCGCAGCGTCTTGTCCTGCACTGCCATCTCGAGCGCTACCCGCCCGGTGAGCAGCAGGAAGAACTCGTGCTTTGGGTCGCCTTCGCGAAAGATGATCTCGTCCTTGCCGAAACTCACCCGCCGGCCGAGGCTTGCGAGCGTCGCGCAGTGCTCGGGCGTGATCCCCTCGGTGAAGGGATGCTTCTGTACCGCATCGAGAACCGTGTCCGTCATGGCGCCCCCTTGAGACCTGCAGTGCAAACCGACCGGACCGTATTGCGGGCCCGAGGCGCCGATTCTACGCTCCGGATACCATGACGGATCAACTGGCGGGCGCCGCTCACGCAGGCGAACCCAAAGGCGACTTCGCGGTCCTGCTGCGCGGGGAAGCGTACCTTACACCACCCCCGATGACCTGAGCGCCTCGATCTCGATCGCGGAATACCCGGCCGCCTCGAGCAGCGCGAGCGAATGTTCGCCGATGCCGGCGGGCGGGGAGCGAACCTCGGCCGGCGTTGCCCCGAACTTCGGCGCCGGGGCCGGCTGGGTGACGCCGCCGAGTTCCACATAGGCTCCGCGCGCACGGTTGTGCGGATGCCCGGGCGCTTCCGCGAAGCTGAGCACCGGGGCGAAGCAGACGTCCGTACCCTCGAGCAGCGTGCACCACTCGGCGCGGGTCTTCGAGAGGAACAACGTCGCCATGCGGGCCTTGAGTTCCGGCCAGCGCGCGACGTCGAACTGCGCCGATTCCAGCCCCTCGCCCGCGAGCCCGCACTTCTCGACCAGCAGCCGGTAGAACTGCGGCTCGAGCGCGCCCACGGAAATCCACTCGCCATCCGCGCACTGGTAACAGTCGTACCAGTGGGCGCCGCCATCCAGCGCGTTCGACTGCCGCCGGTCCGCCCACAGGTGCTGCGCGCGCAGGCCCTGCACGAGCGTGCTCATGAGCGCGCAGCTGTCCGTAATCGCGGTGTCGATCACCTGCCCGCGACCGGTGGCGCGGGCACTCAGGATCGCGGCGAGCAGGCCGACCGCCATGAACATCGCGCCGCCGCCCACGTCCCCGACCACCGTCGGCGGTACCGCCGGCGTCGAATCGCGATGACCGCCGTGATACAGGATGCCGCTCAAGGCGACATAGTTGATGTCGTGTCCGGCGGCCTGTGCCAGCGGCCCGTCCTGGCCCCAGCCGGTGAGCCGCCCGTAGGCCAGCCGTGGATTTCGGGCCAGGCACACGTCGGGACCGAGGCCCAGCCGCTCCATCACGCCCGGACGGAAGCCCTCGATGAGACCGTCGGACTGCTCGACGAGCCGCAGCACGACCTCGGCGGCGCCCGGCTGCTTCAGGTCCACGGCGATGGAGCGCTTGCCGCGCCGCGTCAGGTCGTACTTCGGTTGCGCGTTGAACGGCAGCGAGCCGCCCTTGCGGTCCACCAGCACGACCTCGGCGCCGAAGTCCGCGAGCAGCATGCCGCAGAACGGGCCCGGGCCGATGCCGGCGAGTTCGATGATGCGCGTGCCCTCGAGAGGACCCATCACAGCGATCTCGCCACGATTTCCTTCATCACTTCGCTCGCGCCGCCGTAGATGCGCTGCACGCGCGAGTCCACGTACAGCTTCGCGATCGGGTACTCGATGGTGTATCCGTATCCGCCGAAGAGCTGCAGGCACTCGTCCATCACCTTGCACTGGGTCTCGGTGATCCAGAGCTTCGCCATCGAAGCAGTGACCGTGTCCAGCCGGCCCTCCGCGAGCCGGCGGATGCAGTCGTCGACGAACAGCCGTGCCACGTGCACCTGCGACTTCACCTCGGCCAGCTTGAAGCGGGTGTTCTGCATCTCGAGCAGCGCCTGGCCGAAGAGCCTGCGCGATCGCGCGTAGTCGGTGGTGAGCCTGAGCGCGTACTCCATGGCGGCCACGCCGCCGACCGAGAGCAGCGTGCGCTCGTAGGGAAGGTCGCGCATGAGCTGGACGAAGCCCTGCCCTTCGACCGGGCCGAGCAGGCAGTCCGCAGGCACGCGACAGTCGTCGAAGAACATCTCGGCCGTGTCCCAGCCGTTCTGCCCGATCTTGTCCAGCACCCGGCCGACGCGATAGCCGGGCCGGTCCCTGGTCTCGACCATGATGATCGAGATGCCTTTCGAGCCGGCGGCCGGGTCCGTCCTCGCGACCACGCCGACCAGGCCCGCGTGCAGCCCGTTCGAGATGAAGGTCTTGGAGCCGTTCAGCACGTACCCGTCGCCGTCACGCACCGCGCGAGCCTTGACGGCCTGCAGGTCCGAGCCTGCCCCGGGCTCGGTCATGGCGATGGCGCCCACGAGCTCGCCCGTGGCCATGCGCGGCAGCCAGCGATGCTTCTGCTCCTCCGTGCCGTGGTTCAGAACGTAGTGGGCCGTGATGCTGTGCACGGTGTGGCCGAAACTCGTGATGCCGTGGTCACCCATTTCCTCGGCCACGACCGCCTCGTGGCGCGCGTCGCCGCCGACCCCGCCGTACTCCGCCGGGATGTCCGTGCACAGGAGCCCCACCTCCCCCGCCTTGTCCCAGATCTCGCGGTCCACGTGGTGCTGCTCGCGCCACCGCGCGTCGTGCGGCACGATTTCGTTCTCGACGAAACGCCGGGCCGCGTCGCGGAACATCTCGAGCTCGTCATCCATCCAGGGTGATCGGTAGTCGGTCAAGGTTCGCTCCCGCGCGTGCACATTCGGTCATGACAGCGTGAAACTGGCATTCTTGTCCAGAGCCCGCTACGTTTCAGCGACTGAACGCGGCCCCGAGGGCCGGGGCAAGAGGGGAAACGCGCATGGACGAAGATCTTCGACGCCGCCAGCTGCTCAAGGCTGCCCTGCTCGTGGCTGCGTCGGGCCCGCTTGCCGCTTGCGCGACGCGCGAGGCTGCCGCCGAGAGTCTCGCGGGGCCCGACGCCGTGGGCACCGCGGAGGCGATCCGCAACGGCCGCACGACCGCGCCCCGGGCGGTGAACGCCGCCATCGGACGGGCGGAAGCCGTCGAGCCGCGCTTGAACGCCATCGTCACAGAGGCATTCGGTCGTGCGCGGGAAACTGCGCGGGACCCCGTCGCGGGACCCTTCGCAGGAGTGCCCACGTTCATCAAGGACCTCGACGACGTGCGCGGGCTGCCCACGCATGCCGGCTCGCGATCCTTCGGCAAGTCGCCCGCCACCGGCCAGGGGCCCTACGTGGACGCGCTCGAGAAATCGGGGCTCGTCTTCCTCGGCAAGAGCGCCACGCCCGAGTTCGGGCTCACGAGCACCACCGAGCCGATCTTCGGTGGGCCGTCACGCAACCCGTGGAACACGGACCACAGCACCGGCGGTTCCTCGGGAGGCGCGGCGGCGCTGGTGGCGGCGCGGGTCGTGCCGGCTGCCCATGCGACCGACGGCGGCGGATCGATCCGCGTCCCCGCGTCCTGCTGCGGCGTGTTCGGGCTCAAGCCATCGCGGGGCCGCGCCGTGCCGCTCGGCCGACCGATCGGGCCGGTGGACATTTCCATCAGCCATGCGGTGACGATCACGGTGCGCGACAGCGCGCAGTGGCTCGCAGTGACGGAGCGCAGCGGCGCGGACCGGGTGTTCGCTCCGCTCGGGATGATCGAACGCACGAAACCGCGCCGCCTGCGAATCGCGCTGGACCTCGAGACACTGAGCGGCTTGCCCGTGGACCCGGACGTCGTGGCGGCCACGCAGGACACGGCCCGCCTGCTCGAGTCGCTTGGTCACACGGTGGAGCCGGCACCGATGGCGCTCGCCAAGCGCGCGTTCATGGACGCCTTCTCGATCTACTGGGCGTTCAACGCGGCGAGAGTCGCCGACGGACTCGAGGCAGCGCTGGGGCGCCCGGTCACCGACCAGGACCTCGAGCCGTGGACGCTCGGGCTGCGCCGGTATTTCCTCGAGCATCGCGCGGGCTTCGACGCCGCCGTGGCGACGCTGCGCGCGTCGGTGGCGACCTGCGAAGAGTTCTTCACGAGGCACGACGTTCTGCTCACACCAACGCTCGCCCAGCTGCCCCCGCGCATCGGCTGGCTGGGTTCGGACGTTCCGTTCCAGACCAGTCTCGAGCGCCTGATGGGCTTTGTCGGGTTCACGCCGGTGCAGAACGCGAGCGGCCAGCCTGCGATGTCGGTGCCCCTCAACTGGTCGAAGTCCGGCCTGCCGATCGGCAGTCACTTCGCCGCCCGCGCCGGGGACGAGCGCACACTGCTCGAACTCGCCTGGCAGCTGGAAGAGGCGCGACCCTGGGCGGGCCGGCGGCCTCCGGTTTCGGCGGCGTAAGCGTAGAAGGGTTCGTCTCCGATCCCCTGAAACACAGCTCTACTGCGGCGAGGCGAGCGCAGCGTCGCGTGTGAAGGGTGCAATCCTCGCGGCGCTGCTGATCGAAGCCGCGATTGCAGTGTGCCGTCGGGCACTCGGTTGGCACATCGTCCTTGGCCCGGTGGTTGGATGGGCTTCAGGCTATCTCTCGTGGATCCCCCTCAAGCACTTGCTTTTCGACGCCAGCGGGGCCACGAGCCTTGGTTGGTCCTGGACGGAGACAGTCGCGTTCTCGCCGGGTACCGGCCGAATAGCCGGCTTTCGGTTGGTACGTAGTATGTGAGGGCGGCCGCGAGAGTAGCCTCATGTCATTCCGCCGGGAACGACCACAACATGAGCGCACCCCGGGGCAACCTGGTTGGGTTGACAAGCGCCGCATTCATTGCGCTGTGCTTCCTGCTCGTGGCGGGCTGTGAAACCGTCCCCGACACGTCCATGCAGCTGTCGCCGGACTCGTTGAAGCTGCGGCAGCTTCAGACACGAACGATTGAGGGGATCGACGAAAAGGCGCTGCTTATGGCCTCCGTCGGCGTACTGCAGGACCTCGGCTTCAACATCGACGAGAGCGAAACGCGGCTCGGCGTCATCATCGCGTCCAAGGAGCGTTCAGCGCTGGACCTCGGCGATGCTCTGGGGGACGCAATATTCGACGCCATAGTCGACGCCGCAGTCGACGCGATATTGGACGCCTTGTTTGGCTGGGATGGGGATGACGACGAGGATGAGGATGTCGCCATCGACGTCACGCAGAAGATCCGTGTTTGCATCGTGACGCGGCCGGCCCTCGACTCGTCCGGTCAACCCCGCCAGGATGCGCAGGTCCTCCGCGTCACGATCCAGCGACTGGTATGGAACTCCGACGGCAACCTCTCCCACAAGGAGTCGATCGAGGACCCGAAGATCTACAAGCAGTTCTTCGACCGCCTGTCGAAGAGCATCTTCCTTGAACTGCAGGCCAACTAATGAGTGTTCGATTTCGATGGCTGGTCATGTTGGTCGCGGTCCTGCTGTGCGGGTGCGTCTCTTCAACGCAGCAAATCATGGGGACGGACGAGAGCGCCGTGCAGTTGCGAAGCTACCAGCAGCGGGCGTTCGATACGGCCAACAAGGAACAGACGCTGCGGTCGGTGATCGCGACCCTGCAGGATCTCAGCTTTGTGCTGGACAAGGCGGACCTCGACCTCGGCGCGGTGACTGCGACCAAGCTGTCCGGGTATCAGTTGCGGATTACCGTCGTTGTGCAGCCCCGCGGCAGCTCGCAAATGCTCGTGCGGGCCAACCTTGAGAATGAGCAATTGGCCGTGGACGACCCCAAGCCCTATCAAGACTTCTTCACGGCACTTGAGAGGTCGATGTTCTTGACGGCGCACGAAGCCGACTGAGCGGCCAGACACCCAGGCTCGAAGCCGCAGCGCCGCAATGCGACGCCACGCCCTCTTCCAGTCAGCCGCGCCGGGTCAGAAAACGCCGCCCGCCTTCGCGCTCGGGTCCGCGCCGAACACGGACTTGGTCTCGAGAAATTCCTCGAAGCCGAACGCGCCCCACTCACGGCCGAGGCCGGACTGCTTGTAGCCGCCGAAGGAGCCGGCGATGTCGAGGCTCGCGCCATTGATGTGTACGTTGCCGGCCCGCATCCGCGAGCCCACCTTGCTGGCGTGCTCGTGCGTGTCGCCGAACACGTAGGCCGAGAGCCCGTAGGGCGTGTCGTTCGCGACGCGGATCGCCTCTTCCTCGGTGTCGTACGGCAGGATGCACAGCACCGGCCCGAAGATCTCCTCGCGGGCGATCGTCATGTCGTTCGTGACGTTGCTGAAGACCGTGGGCTTCGTGTAGTAGCCCTTCGACAGACCTGCGGGCCGGCCGGGCCCGCCGCACACGACCTTCGCGCCTTCCTTGATACCCTGCTCGATCAGGCCCTGGACCTTGCGCCACTGGGTCTCGCTCGATTGCGGACCCATGCCGGTCTTGGGGTCGGCCGGGTCGCCGGTGACCACCGTCGCAGCGGCCGCGGCCGCGATCGCCTCCACCTTGGCGAGGTGCTTGCGCGGCACGAGCATGCGCGAGGGCGCATTACAGCTCTGGCCGGTGTTGTTCATCATCACCAGCACGCCGTGGCCGACCGCCTGCTCGAGGGGAGCACCGTCCAGGATGACGTTCGGCGACTTGCCGCCGAGCTCGAGCGACACCTTCTTGACGGTGTCGGCCGCCGCCTTGTCCACGAGGATACCAGCGCGCGTCGAGCCCGTGAACGACACCATGTCGATGTCGGGGTGCGCCGAGAGCGCCGCGCCGACGGTCGGGCCGTCGCCGTCCACGAGATTGAACACGCCTGGCGGCACGCCGGCTTCGTGCAGGATCTCGGCGAACACGTGGCCCGACAGGGGCGCGATCTCGGAGGGCTTGAGCACCATGGTGCAGCCCGCCGCCAGCGCCGGGGCGACCTTGCAGGCGATCTGGTTCGCGGGCCAGTTCCACGGCGTGATGAGGCCGCACACGCCGACCGGCTCGCGCACGACCTTCGTCGTGCCCTGCATCTTCTCGAACTCGAAGTCCTTCAGGACCCCGAGCGCGACCATGAAGTGCCCCAGGCCCGCCGGCGCCTGCTGCGGTGTCGCGACCGTGGCGAGCGGGGCACCCATTTCCTCGGAGATCGCCTGCGCCATGTCGGCGAGGCGATTCTGGTACGCGGCGATGATGCGCTCGAGGAGTGCCATGCGTTCCTCGCGCGTCGTGCGCGAGAAGGTCTCGAACGCACGCTTTGCCGCCGCGACCGCTCGATCCACGTCGGCGCGCGTGCCTAGCGAGATGACGCCAGCCACGCCCTCGGTGGCGGGATTCACGACGTCGAGGGTCTGCGGCTTTGCCGGGTCGACCCACTGGCCGTCGATGTAGAACTTTCGATAGTCGCGCATGGTCGGTCTCCTGCTACTCGGGCTGCGATCGTGACCGCGAATTTTATCCCAGCGCGACGGGTTCCCGGGGAATTCCGGCGAGGGGGGAATGGAGGCTCAGGCCCGGGCTTCCGTCGCGTGCGCCGCGATCATCCGGGCAAACCGCTCGTAGAGCTGCGGGGGGAAATCGTGCCCGAAGCCGTCGAGCAGCACGAGCTTTGCATCCCGGATCTTGCAGGCGGTGTCCACCCCGCCCGCATAGGGCACCAGCTTGTCGGCCTTGCCGTGGATGACGAGCGTCGGACAGGTGATCCTGCCGAGCACGGCGCTGCGGTCGCCGCTCGCGAGGATCGCGCCCAGTTGCCGCAGGAACCCGGCCGGGTGATAGCTCCGCTCCACGGCCCGGCGGATGCGCGCCCGGAATTCCTCCGGCGGGACCGGGTAACCGGGACTGCTGATGACACGAAACAGACGTTCGTAGTTCTCGACGATCGAGTCCACGCTGGTCGGATCCGCCGGCCGGTGCATGAGCTCGCGGCGGGTCCTCGCGGACGGCTGTGGCAGGTGGCGCGCGCCGGTCGTGGACATGATCGACGTGAGCGACAGGACCCTGTCCGGGCAGTGCGCCGCGACCAGTTGCCCGATCATGCCGCCCATCGAGACGCCGACCACGTGCGCCGAGGGTATGGCGAGTGCGTCCATGAGGCCGACCGTGTCCCGGACCATGTCGTCGAGGTCGTAGGGAGCCCGGACGCGCAGGCCGAGCAGCGTGCGCACGATCGCGCGGGCGATCCGCGGGACCCCAAGCTCGTCGAACTTCTGCGACAGGCCGATGTCGCGATTGTCGAAGCGAATGACACGAAACCCCTGCTGCACCAGCCGCTCGCAGAACGCGTCCGGCCACGCGACCAGCTGCATGCCGAGGCCCATGATCAGCAGCACGACGGGGGCGGACGGGTCGCCCAGCGACTCGTACTCGAGCGTGATGCCGTTCGCGCGTATCGCGGTCATGATCACTGCCCCTCCGGGAAGTTGCGCATGCTCTCAGCATCGCGCGATGGATGCCAGCACTCCATCGAGCCGCCGCCCGGGGCCACGGCAGGCCGGCCGCTCCGCCCTGCACCGCTGAGGCATACTGACGACCTCTCATGACCGACGCTGCCGCCCCCGACCGTCCCAAGAGCCGCTCGCTCAAGCCGTTGCGGGCGCTGCTGCCGTACCTGCGGCCACACCGGGGCGTCATGTTCCTGGCGCTCGCGGCGCTGCTGGTTGCGGCGGGCGCGATGCTGGCCCTGCCGCTCGCGCTCCGCCACCTGATCGACCAGGGACTCGCTGCGGGCAGCAGCGACACGATCAACCGGTATTTTCTCGCGTTCATGGCGGCCGCAGGCGTGCTCGGCGTGTTCAGCGCGCTCCGCTTCTACCTGGTCACGTGGCTCGGGGAACGCGTGGTCGCCGACCTGCGCGCGGCCGTGTACTCCCGCGTGATCCGCATGGACCCGGCGTTCTTCGAAGTGACGCGGATCGGCGAGGTGCTCTCGCGCCTCACCGCCGACACGACCCTCGTGCAGTCGATCGCCGGGGTGAACCTCTCGATCACGCTGCGCTCCGCGATCTCGCTTGCCGGCAGCCTCGTGATGCTCGCGATCACGAGTCCCCGGCTCACCGCCATGATCGTGGGGCTCGTGCCGATCGTCCTCGTGCCGCTCGTAGTGCTCGGCCGCCGCGTCCGCAGGCTGTCGCGGGCGTCGCAGGACCGGATCGCGGACACGAGCAGCATCGCCGACGAGACCCTGAATGCCATCCAGACCGTACAGGCCTACACGCTCGAGGACCTGAATGCGCTGCGCTTCGACGCGGCGGTCGAGAAATCCTTCGGTGCCGCGGTAAGCCGCACCAAGACCCGCTCGACGCTGACCGCGATCGGGATCACGGTCGTGTTCGGCGCAATCACCTTCGTGCTGTGGCTGGGAGCGCACGCGGTGATCCGCGGCGAGATGACCGGCGGGCAGCTCGGGCAGTTCCTGCTCTACGCGGTCTACGTCGCGGTCGCCGCGGCGTCGCTGAGCGAGATGTGGGGCGAAGTGCAGCGGGCGGCGGGCGCCATGGAACGCCTGGTCGAGCTGCAGCGCGCCGTGCCTTCGATCGTCGCCCCGCCGCATCCCGTTGCGCTGCCGACGCCGGGCCGCGGCGCGATCCGTTTCGAGCACGTGACCTTTCACTACCCGTCCCGTCCAGAGTCGCCGGCGCTCGCCGACTTCGACCTCGAGATCCAGCCCGGCGAGACCGTGGCCTTCGTCGGCCCGTCGGGCGCCGGCAAGAGCACGACGTTCCAGCTGCTGCTGCGCTTCTACGACCCGTCCTCAGGGCGAATCCGGATCGACGGCGTGGACGTCGCGACGGCCGACCCCGGGCAGGTGCGCCGCCGCATCGGCCTCGTGCCGCAGGACACGGTGCTGTTCGCGACGAGTGCGCGCGAGAACATCCGCTACGGCCGCCCCGACGCGAGCGACGCGGAAGTCGAAGCAGCCGCGGACGCGGCGGCGGCCGGCGAGTTCATCGGCCGCCTGCCGCAGGGTTTCGAGACCTTCCTCGGCGAGCGCGGGACGCGCCTCTCCGGTGGCCAGCGGCAGCGCATCGCGATCGCGCGCGCCATCCTGCGCGACCCGCCGATACTGCTGCTCGACGAGGCGACGAGCGCGCTCGATGCCGAGAGCGAGCGCTTCGTGCAGGCCGCGCTCGACCGGCTGATGCGCGGCCGCACCACGATCGTCATCGCCCATCGCCTCGCCACCGTGCTGCAGGCCGATCGCATCGTGGTCATGGACCACGGCCGCATCGTCGCGCAGGGCACGCACGGTGAACTCGTCCGCAGCAACGAACTCTACGGCCGCCTCGCGGCGCTGCAGTTCACGGACGCACCGGCCGCCGCCGCGGCGGCCCGGTAGCCCATGAAGGATCCGGAAACGGATACGAATTCCCGGGACCAGCCGATCGGTCCGGCCCTGCCCGGCTGGCGTCCGCCCGAGCGTCCGCAGCACACGGTCCTGGAGGGCTGTTATTGCCGGCTCGAGCCGCTCGATGCGGGACGCCACGCCGCGGACCTGCATGCGGCGAATTCGCTGGACCACGCAGGCCGCATGTGGACCTACCTCTTCAGCGGTCCATTCGCGAGCCTCGAGGAGTTCACGGCCTGGCTCGAGGCGCGCGAAGACTCGCTGGATCCGCTCTTCTACGCGATCGTCGATGCCGAAACCGGACGGGCCGCGGGCCTCGCGTCCTACCTGCGCATCGACACGACGCACGGGGTCATCGAGGTGGGTCACCTCGCGTTCTCGCCCCTGCTGCAGCGGACGCGCGCGGCCACCGAGGCGATGTACCTCATGATGAAGCACGCGTTCGAACTCGGTTACCGCCGCTACGAGTGGAAGTGCGACGCGCTCAACGCCGCCTCGCGTCGCGCGGCGGAAAGGCTCGGCTTCCGTTTCGAGGGCGTCTTCCACCAGGCCGCGGTCTACAAGGGCCGCAACCGCGACACGGCGTGGTACTCGATCATCGACAGCGAGTGGCCGGCGCGCGAGACTGCGTTCCGGGCCTGGCTCGATCCCGCCAATTTTGACGACGACGGCCGACAACGACGCGCACTCCGTGGAGAATGACATGATATTCGGAGCAGATTTCCGCGCGCGCACCACACATGCCCTTGCCGCCGCGGCCGTCCTGCTTGCAGCGGCGCCCCCTGCGGTCGCGAACGAACCTGCGCCGGCGGGCCAGGGCGCGTTCACGAGCCAGTCCACGCCCGCCGCGCCGGTTGCGGCTGCGGACACCGCGCCACGCAGGCCGCGCATCGGACTCGTTCTCGCCGGCGGCGGCGCCAAGGGCGGCGCGCACGTCGGCGTGCTGAAGGTCCTCGAGGAGATGCACGTCCCCATCGACTGCATCGCGGGCACGAGCATGGGTTCGCTCGTTGGCGGCGGCTATGCGTCGGGCATCCCGGCCGCGGACCTCCAGACGTTCCTGGTCGGCATCGACTGGCCGAAAGTGATCGGCGGCAAGGGCCTGCGCGAGCTGGCGCCGATCGAGCAGAAGCGCGCCGGCGCAACCTACAGCAACGACCTCGACGTGGGCCTGCGGGACGGGGAGATCATCGTCCCGGGGGGCTCGTCAATACGAGCGGCATCGACGACCTGTTGCGCAGCTACGTGGCGAAGGCGCGCAGCCAGTCGGACTTCGACAAGCTGCCCATCCCTTACCGGGCGGTGGCGACGGACATGGTTTCCGGCCAGATGGTCGTCCTCCGCAGCGGGGACCTCGCGACGGCGATGCGCGCCAGCATGGCGATTCCGGGCGCTTTTGCCCCCGTCCATCTCGACAAATACATCCTGAACGACGGCGGCATGGTCCGGAACCTGCCCATAGACGTCGCACGCGACACTTGCGCGGACGTGGTCATCGCCGTGAACCTCGTCACCGAGCCGACAACCCCCGACAAGCTGCAGACCGCCACACAGCTCGCAGGGCGTGCGATGGACGTCATGCTGGAAGCCAACGTCCGTCTGCAGCTGCAGACGCTGAAGCCCGGCGACGTGCGCATCGACGTGCAGATGGGCGACATCGGCACGGCCGATTTCGAGCGCGTCCCGGAGACAATTCCGCTCGGCGAGAAGGCCGCCCGGGCCGCCGCCGGCGAACTGGCGAAATACTCGGTGCCGCCCGAGCAGTACGCGGCCTGGCGCGCGCACGTTACGACCGGCCAGGAAATCGACGCGCGGGTCGCGGGCGTGAAATTCGAGGGCCTCGAGTGGATGAATCCCGCCTATCTCGAGACCCGCACCGACATACGCCCGGGCGACAAAGTGGACAACGAGCGCATCAGCCAGCAGGCGCGCGAGATGACGGCACTCAAGGACATCGATTCGGTGGGCTACGAGCTGACCGGCGACCCGAAGAATCCGACACTAGTGTGGCTGCCGAGGGAAAAGAACTGGGGCCCGAATTTCGTCCAGTTCGACCTTGGCCTGTACGCGACCCAGGGCAACGATTCGGGCTTCGTGCTCTACATGAAGCAGGACCGCCGCTGGCTGAACTCGCTCGGCCTGCAGTGGCGCAACGAAATCCAGCTTGGAACGAACAACGAGATCGCGACGAGCCTCTACCAGCCGCTCGACGTCGCGCAGCGGTTCTTCGTAGAACCGAAGGCCTTCGTCTCCCGGGCCTACGAAAACCTCTACGTGAACGACGACCGCATCGCGAACTACCGGTTCGACGACTGGGGCGGCGACGTGGAATTCGGCGTGAACTTCGGTACCAAGGCACAGGTGCGACTGGGTTACGTGTACGACAACCGTTCCGTCACGGTGGACACGGGATCGTCTGTCACGACGGACACGGGAACGACGGTGCTTCCGAACCTTCGCGCCGTGGACGCCGGGATAGTCTCCCAGGCGATCTGGGACACCCGTGACACCGCATTCAACCCGACCCACGGTGTCGTCGCAGCCGTCGAATACCTGCGCAGCGACACCTCGCTCGGTGCCGACCGGAACTGGGAACGAATCGAGGCGGGCCTCGGCGTCGCGGTGCCCATCAGGGGCGATATCGTGTGGATCACGGCCGCGGGCGGCACCGACTTCAATTCCGACCTTCCGCTCGACCGGGACTTCGCCCTCGGCGGTCCCGGCAGCTTCCCCGGCCTGCCGCTCGACGCGCTGCGGGCCCCGGAATACTGGACGCTGAACGGCAGCTACCTCTGGAAGCTCAAGGACATCCAGTCCATCCGCGGCCAGGCGCTGTATGCCGGGATGCGGCTCGAAACCGGCGAGGTCGACAACTGGGCCGAGTCAAAGGGGCTGCAGCCCATCTACGGCGGCTCGATCTACATCGCGGGCCGCACGCTGGTGGGCCCCCTGACCATCGGCGTCGGCGCGACGTCGTTGAACACCTGGACCATCTGGCTCGCGGTCGGCCGACCCGTCGGCCAGGGAACGATCCTGGAGCGCGGCATCTTCCGTTGACCCTGCTCGCATGATCGCGGGCCACGGGGGCGGCCGCGCGGCCCCTGGGCCGCCCTCCCGGGCAGGGTCTCCAGCCGACGCCCAGCCAGGGGCCGGCCCGCACCGGCCGCGCGGCGTGCTGCGCTGCAACACCTGAGAATCTAAGTAGATCTACGACTAATCTCCCGTCGCGCCGAGGCAGAGCATCCGCGTGTCGTTATCGAGGCCGGGCAGCGACGCCTGAAGGCGCGCAACCCGGGGCAGGTGCCAGGGCGGCGATCGAACGACGGTTCGCGCGCTTCCCTGACATAACAACCAAGCACTGGGAGCTCGACATGCGTCGTACCGAGACCTTCTACGAACTGATCCGCCGCCAGGGAATATCCCGGCGCAGCTTTCTCAAGTTCTGCTCGCTTGAGCGCTGCATCGCTCGGCCTCGCGCCGGCATTCGCCCGCGCATCGCGCACGCGCTCGAGACGAAGCCGCGCGTACCGGTGATCTGGATGCACGGCCTCGAGTGCACCTGCTGCACGGAGAGCTTCATCCGCTCCGCGCACCCGCTCGCCAAGGACGTGATCCTCTCGATGCTGTCGCTCGACTATGACGACACGATCATGGCTGCGGCCGGCCACCAGGCCGAGCAGTGCTCGAAGAATCCGCCGCGACTACAAGGGCCAGTACATCCTGGCGGTCGAAGGCAACCCGCCGCTCGGCGAACGACGGCACGTTCTGCATCCCGGGCGGCAGCCCGTTCGTCAACAGGCTGAAGGAAATCGCCGCCGACTCCGCCGCCGTCATCGCCTGGGGCTCCTGCGCGTCCTGGGGCTGCGTCCAGGCCGCGAAGCCCAACCCGACGCAGGCCACGCCGATCCACAAGGTGATCACCGGCAAGCCGATCATCAAGGTGCCGGGCTGCCCGCCGATCGCCGAGGTGATGACGGGCGTGATCACCTACTACCTGACGTTCGGCCAGCTGCCGGCGCTGGACCGCCAGGGACGCCCGCTGATGTTCTACAGCCAGCGCGTGCACGACAAGTGCTACCGCCGCGGCCACTTCGACGCCGGCCAGTTCGCCGAGACGTTCGACGACTACGGCTCGCGCGCACGGCTACTGCCTCTACAAGGTCGGGTGTCGCGGACCGACGACCTACAACGCCTGCTCGACAATGCGCTGGAATGAGGCGTGTCCTTCCCGATCGGCTCCGGCCACGGCTGCCTCGGCTGCTCCGAGCCGGACTTCTGGGACAACGGGCCCTTCTACGAGAGGCTCGAGACTTCCCGCAGTTGGGCGCCGAAGCGACCGCCGACAAGATCGGCGCGACGGCTGCCGCCGTCGTCGGCGTCGGCATCGCGGCGCATGCCGGGCTCACCGCGCTGCGCCAGGCAAAGGTGAAGCCGAACTCACCGGCCGCGAGTCGGACCGTCGTCGGTCTGACCGAGTGGAGAACTGAAAAATGAGCATTCAACCCCGAACGGCTTCCAGCTCGACAACTCGGGCAAGCGTGTCGTCGTCGACCCGGTCACCCGCATCGAGGGACACCTGCGCATCGAGGTGAACGTCGACGCGAAAACGTGATCCGCAACGCGGTGTCCACGGGCACCATGTGGCGCGGCCTCGAGGTCATCCTCGCGCGGCCGCGACCCGCGCGACGCGTGGGCCTTCGTGCAGCGCATCTGCGGCGTGTGCACCGGCGTGCACGCGCTCGCCTCGGTACGCGCGTCGAGAACGCGATCGGCATCCAGATCCCCGAGAACGCGAACACGATCCGCAACATCATGCACCTGACCCTGTACTCGCAGGACCACCTGGTGCACTTCTACCACCTGCACGCGCTCGACTGGGTGGACGTCGTGAGCGCGCTGTCGGCCGACCCGGTCGCGACCTCGCAGCTCGCTCAGTCGATCTCTCCGTGGCCGTCTCCTCGCCGGGTTACTTCCGCGACCTGCAGAACCGCTGAAGAAGTTCGTCGAGTCCGGCCAGCTCGGCCCGTTCCGCAACGGCTACTGGGGCCATCCGGGCTACAAGCTGCCGCCCGAAGCGAACCTGATGGCGGTCGGCCACTACCTGCAGGCGCTCGACTTCCAGAAGGAGATCGTCAAGATCCAGACCGATCTTCGGCGGCAAGAACCCGCACCCGAACTGGCTGGTGGGCGGCGTGCCCTCGCCGATCAACCTGAACGACGTCGGCGCGGTCGGCGCGATCAACATGAACGCAGCTGAACATGGTCAGCGGCATCATCGACCGCACGATCGACTTCATCGACAACGTCTACATCCCCGACCTGCTCGCGATCGCCGGTTTCTACAAGGACTGGGCGGCATGGGGTGGCGGGCTCTCCTCGAAGTACCTGCTCTCCTACGGCGACTGCCCGAAGTCGGCCAACGACTACAGCGCCGGCAACCTGATGATGCCGCGCGGCGCGATCCTCGACGGCAACCTGAACGAAGTGCACGACGTCGACCTCGGCAAGGCCGACGAGATCCGCGAGCACATCGCCCACTCCTGGTACAAGTACGCGGGCGGCAAGGACAGCCTGCATCCGTGGGAAGGCGAGACCGTCCCGGACTTCGACCCGGGCAATGCCAGGGACGAACGGCAACCGGTTCGAGCCGTTCGACGAATCGGCGAAGTACTCCTGGGTCAAGGCGCCGCGCTGGAACGGGCACGCGATGGAAGTGGGCCCGCTGGCGCGCTACGTCATCGGCTACGCGAAGGGCATTCCCGAGTTCAAGGAGCCGGTGGACATGGTGCTCGGCAAGCTCGGCGTGCCGATCACGGCGCTGTTCTCGACGCTCGGCCGCACCGCGGCCCGCGGACTCGAGTGCAGCTGGGCCGCGCACGCGCTCAAGGGCGAGTTCCAGAAGCTCATCGCCAGCATCAAGGCGGGCGACTCGACACGGCCAACCAGCAGCGCACGACCCGCACACGTGGCCGAAGGCCTGCAAGGGCTACGGCTTCGTCGAGGCTCCGCGCGGCGCGCTCGGGCACTGGATCGACATCGACAACATGGCGATCAAGAACTACCAGTGCATCGTGCCGACAACCTGGAACGCGAGCCCGCGCGACGCGGCCGGGCAACATCGGCGCCTACGAGGCAGCGCTGCTCAACACGCCGATGGCCGACCCGGAGAAGCCGCTCGAGATCCTGCGTACCATCCACAGCTTCGATCCCTGCCTGGCCTGCGCGACCCACGTGCTCGACATGGACGGCAACGAAGTCAGCAGCGTCAAGGTGCGCTGAGGAGGTAATGCCATGACCTACCATTACCCCTCGACACCGGTGAAGAACCGGGTGAGCGAAGGCACGTTCTCGGAGGCGATCCTGCCCGTCGGTGAGCAGCCGGGGCCGGTCTACGTCTACGACGCTGCCACGCGCATCTGGCACTGGGTGACGATGCTCAGCATTATCGCGCTCTGCGTGACGGGGTACTTCATCGGGTCGCCGCCGCCGAGCATCGGCGGCGAGACGGCTTACCACTTCATGTTCGGCTACATCCGCATGGTGCACTTCTCCGCGGGCATGATCCTCGGCGTGGTGTTCCTGATGCGCGTGTACCGGGTCTTCGTCGGCGGGCCGCACGCCAGGCAGATCTTCTACATTCCGTTCTGGAGCCTGCACTGGTGGAAGGACGTAGTGGACGAGGTGATGTGGTACCTGTTCCTCAAGAAGCCGAAAGAGTACGTCGGGCACAACCCGCTCGCCCACCTCGCGATGTTCGCGATGTTCCTGCTGCCGACGATCGTCCTGCTGCTGACGGGGTTCGCAATGTTCGCGGAAAGCGCCGGCATCCAGAGCGGCTGGTACAAGGCCTTCGGCTGGGTGTTCTCCGTGATTGGGAACTCCTACTCCGTGCACACCTGGCACCAGGTCGCCATGTGGATCGTGATCATCTTCTCGATCGTCCACATGTACATGGCGATCCGGGAGGACATGACGCACCGCCAGACGACAGTGAGCTCGATGGTCAGCGGCTGGAGGTTCTTCCGCTGATCCCGGGTTAGAGGCAGCGCGTCTGACCAGCGGGGCCGGCTCAATACCGGCCCCGCTGCTTGTGGGAGTCGCCGCCGGCGTGTCGCCGGGCGCCCCCAGTCTCGCAGGAGCCGCTAACATAGTCGCGCCCCGCCCCTGGCGGGAGCAGTCGGGAGGATTTCGAGAACATGAATCCGCGAGGAGACGATCCCGCCGGGTACCGCATCAAGGTGCTCGGCGTGGGCAACCTGCTGTGGGCCGACGAGGGCTTCGGGGTCCGCTGCGTGGAGGCGCTGGGCGAGGCCTGGGAATTTCCGCCGGAGGTCGAGACTCCTGGACGGCGGCACGCTCGGCCTCGCGCTGATACCCCTGCTGCAGGACGCGACCCACGTGCTGCTCTTCGACGCGGTGGACTGCGACCGCGAGCCCGGCACGCTGGTCGTGGCACGCGACGCCGAGGTCCCGCGCTACATGAACCGGGACAAGATGAGCCTGCACCAGGCCGGGATGAACGACGTGCTCGCTTCGCTCGAGATGCTCGGGCACCGGCCGCAGTCGTTCACGCTGGTCGGCGTGCAACCCGTGGAACTCGCCGACTACGGCGGCAGCCTGACCCCCAGGGTACGCGAACTCGTGCCCCGGGCCCTGGAGCTCGGTCTTGCGGAACTCGCCGCGTGGGGCGTCGTGGCGCACCCACGCGGAACGCAGCACGGCAGCGCCGTCGTGTCCGACGCCATCGCGGTACGCCGCTACGAGGACGAGCGGCCCTCCGAGGAGGCCGCGTACCGCCGGGGCGACGAGCGGTTCCTCAACCTGCCGTCGGCGGGCAGGCCCGCCGGCGATGACCCGGGGAAGCCGCGATGAGCGCCATCCTCGAAAACCTGGCCACGCAGGACGGCTGCGAGGTGGTTCGCAAGGTGGATCTCGACGCCTTCCTCGAAAGTCATCCCCGTGCCCTGCTCTTCCTGACCGGCGATACGGTGCAACGTCCGGAGGGTCTCGACGTCGCCGTCGTGGTTCGGGAGCTGCTCATGGCCTACCGTGGCCGCATCGTCGTCGGACTCGTCGACCGCCGCGACGAGGCGGCCGTCATGCCCCGCTTCGGCGTGGTCGTGCTGCCGGCCGTCGTCTACGTCCGCGACGGACAGCCGACGGAACTCGTGGCGCGAATGAGGGACTGGCCGGTGTTCGCGCAGGCCTGCGACCGGCTGCTGGCACCCGCAGCGACCGCCGGGTCGCCTGCGCCCTGGAGGAAATGCATGACCGACTATCCGCTCGTCTGGCATCCCAAGGTCCCTGGTGCCGCCCCGGCGGAAGGTGACGAGACGCTCCGCCTGCTCGACATGCCTGTCGGCACCACCCGGCCCCGGCGGGACGCGAAGCCCGTGGACCGCCTGTCGCAGGCAGCCCGCGCCGTGCTCGAAGAGGCGGCCGCGGCACTGCGCGAGCACGCAGGGCGCGACTGCGAGCCGACGCGTGTCAGCCTGCGCGCGCTGGAACCGCGCGACCGCGACACCGTGCTCGACGTGCTCGGCGAAGGCGACGTCTGGGGGTCAGTCGGTGGCAACGTCGGCTACAGTTTCACCGAGTCCGTGCTGGCCGGGCTCTGGCACGTCGAGGCGACTTCGCAGGACGGCACAAAGACGCGAGTGGCTCGAAGTCGGCGGCGATTCCGCAGGCGGTGCTGCATGCGGCCGAGCACATGCCCCGCGACACGATCCGGATCCCGGACCGACTTCCGCAGGGCGCGATGAATTCCGTGGCGCTGCTCACGGAACTCCAGGAACGCTCGTCCGGTTACCAGCCGGGCGCCGAGAATCACGTCATCAACTTCACGCTGCTGCCGATCACGGAGGCGGACGCCGAGGTGCTCACGACCGTGCTCGCCCAGCTGCCGCTCGTGATCCGCGGAGGCGGATACGGCATCTGCCGGATCTTCGCGACGGGTCTCCGCCACGTGTGGGCGGTGCAGTACCTGAACTCGATGGACAAGGTCATCCTGGACACGCTCGAGATCGGCGGCGTGCCCGTAGCAGCGCTCGCGACGCGCGAGGACCTCGAGGAATCCGCAGGACGGCTCGCGGAGATCATCCTGGCGTACGCGTCATGACGAGCGCGTTCGAGGGCAGCTACGGCGGGGACGGCTCCAAGATCGGCGACGACTCGCGCCTGGAGTGCGGCATCTGCTGGTGGGTGTACGACCCCGCCCTCGGTGACGATGTCACGCAGGTCGCACCCGGCACTCCATTCTCGCGGCTGCCCGACGTGTGGCGCTGCCCGAACTGCGACGCGGAGAAGAGCAAGTTCATGGTGCTCGGCAGCGTCGGCGGTGCCTCGCCGCTCGCCCATCCGGTCGTGCAGCTCGCGAACGCCTACCGCCGTGCCGCGCTGTCGATGAAGGGACTGCCGATCTACAACCCGACGCTTGCGGTCGAGGCGATCGGCTTCCGCGAGGTGGACGGCCGGCACGCGGGCATCGTGGTCACTCCCTGGTTCATGAACCTGAGCGTGATCCCGTCGGAATCCGATCTCGCGGTGTGGATCGCAGGCGGAACTGTGAGAATGACATTCCCGTCGGGGCAGTACGACCTGCTGGTGAGCGAGCTTCCGGACTTCGGCCTCGTCGCGACCTGCTCGCTCTTCTCGCCAATGACCGAGTTCACGGACCACGAGGCCGCGCAGCTCGCGGCGCAGTCGGCCGCAGACGCGCTGCACATGGCCGAGGAACCCGATCCACCGCCCGTGGTCTCGCGCCGGCAGCTGCTCGGCGGCTGAGGCCGCTCGACCCGCGTCAGAACGAGTAGCCGATCGACGTGACCGCTCCGTAGTCTATGTTCGAGGCGGCGTTCGGGTCGGTATCGCTGTCATAGCTGCTGTAGAAGCTCATGTCGAAGAACAGGTCTTCCACGAGCTCGATGCGCCAGTCGACGTCCGCTGCGACGCGCACGCGTCCCGACTCCGTCAGGCTCGGAAATACTGCCAATCCAGCATCCAGCGTACGCCTCGGAGTGTCGTACTGGAAAAATGAGTACTTGGTAGCGAGCACCGCCTCGAGGCTGTTCTGGACCGGCTCGCCGGCGAAGCTCTCCCGGTTGTAGGCGAGCCCTGCGACGACCGACCACTCGCTGCGCCGGCTCTGTACGACAAACCGGCCGATGCCGGCTCCCAGCACTTCGCGGATGTCGAGCCCGAGCTCCTCGTTGCCTTGCACCATGCCGAAATACTGCTGGAACCACCGATCCCGCATGAAGCGCCTGTTCGACAGCGTCACGTCGTACATGCTCGTAGTGCTCGCTGTCGACTGCGAATTGACCGTCGTCTGGCCGTCCAGCGACCATTCGCGGATCTCGTCGCGCAAGCTCAAGCCGCCGCTGAAATTGAACTCCGTCTGGTTGTTCGCCTTCGCGTAGTTGAAGCCCACGCTGAGGTAGCCATCGAGCCGCCCGGCGAGGGAGCCATACTCGATAGGAGCGATGCGGACGACGTCGGCTATCGCGACAGGCTGGGCGGCCGCTTCCCCCTCGGTTGCGAGGCGGATGGAGCCCGCCTGTTGCTCCTGGGGCACTCGACCGTGGTAACGGGTTCCGCTGGACATCTCGACCTCGAGGTACTGCCCAGTCTCGATGCGCGCGACCTTGTCCCACTCGATGTCCACGGTGCCCGCCGTGCTGGTGCTGAGCTCCAGCTTGCCCTTCTCCAGGCCCTTGATCTCGCCGGTCAGCCGGTCGCCGTTCGTGAAATAGACGATGTCGGTCTTGGGTGCCGCCAGGGTCGCCCCGACGGGCGCCAGCACCGCGCACGTCAGGAGGAGCGCCGCCAGCACCGGGCGGGATGGCCGCGACGCGCGTACGAGTGATGAGGAATTTCGCATGGTTTCGGTCTCGCAGGGCCCGATCGCAATATGCCACGGCTTCGAGCCACGGGCATGCGGACCTGCCACCCGCGGCCGCAGGAGTTGATCGCCGGGGCTCGCGCCTGCAGGTCGCTCGTCGGACCGCAACGCGTGATGTAGTCTGCGGAAGCAGCCGCAAGACGACTGGAGCGTCGAACAGATGAACGCCTCACCACCCCTGAACCAGATTGCCTTCTCCGTCGTGGACCTGCGGCGCACGGAGCGATGGTTCCGCGAGGGCTGCGGCCTGCTGCCGGCAGGCGGCAGCCGGCGCATGATGCGAGGCCCGATCGCCGCGCGGGTGCAGGGCCTGCCGGGCGCGGCGTCCACCTGCTGGTGGCTGGTCGGCCGCAATCCGTGGCTGCAACTCGAGTTCTTCCAGTTCGAGCGCCCGATCGCGCGACTCATGCCGCACGACTTCCGGCCCTGCGATGTCGGCTACACGCGAATCGGGTTCTGGGTTGCGGACTTCGATGCGACGCTCGGGCAGCTCGCACGCCTCGGCACGGCGCCGCTCTCGGCACCGCTCGGTGAACCGGGCGCCCGCCGCGCCTGCGTGCGCAGCCCTGACGGCGTGTTCGTCGAACTCATGGAGGCGGACCCGTTGCCCGCGGCAGCGGCCGGTCCGGGGCGCGCGGGCTGCGGCACCGCGGTGCGGTCCGTGACCCTTTCAGTGCCTGACCTCGACAAGACCGTGGCGTTCTTCGGCGGGGGGCTGGGCCTGCCACGGGCCACTGCTCCGCTGCATGAGCCGCAGCACGAGTCGCTGTGGGGTCTCGCAGGGGCGCGGGCGAGGAGCGCCGTGTTCACGGCCGGCGATGTTCTGGTCGAGGCCGTGCAGTACGTGGATCCACCGGGCAAGCCGTGGCCCGAGGGATACAGGATCTCGGACCAGGGGATCCTGAACATCGCCTTCGGCGCGCGCAGCCGCGTCGACCACGTCGCGATCTTCGATCGCGCGGTCGCGGGCGGCGCACGCCCGAACTGCAAGCCATTCCAGCTTCCCGGCGCCGGCGTGGTCTACGTCAACGACCCCCAGGGCTTCTCGGTCGAACTGCTGTGGCTGAAGCCCGGAAAGCCTGACCGGGACTGGGGATTCGAGCCGCTGCCGATCGACGAGCGCCCGCCGCCGGACACTCACTCGATCCAGCAATCGGTGCGCGTGGCGGCGCCGGCGGACCGTGCGTGGAAAGTCCTCATGGACCACGAAGGGATGTCGGCCTGGAGCGGCTTCAAGAGCGTCACGCTGGAACGGGCCGGCGAGACCGACCGCAACGGCCGCGGGGCGGTGCGACGCCTCGCGAGTCCGCTGGGCGCCACCCTGGAGCAGGTCACCTGCGCCGAGGCACCGCGACTCATGCGTTATCGCGTGATCGCCGGCTCGCCGTTCGTGTGCCACCAGGGCGAGATCCGCCTCGAGCCGGAGGGCGCCGCAACGAAGATCACCTGGACCGTCCGGTTCCGGCCGAAGATGCCGGGCACCGGGGCGCTGCTCGCTCGACTCTTCAACCGGCTGCTCGGCTCCGCCATGCGCGACGGGCTGAGGCGTCAGGTCGAGAAGGCCTGACGCACACGGTGAATCGCACCCCTTGCCGGGGTGCCCGGGCCCGATGATAAGGCGGGCCGGCAGCGTCGCCGTCCGGACCTCGGCCACCTGAATACCCCGAATCAAGAACACAGACTCCCCGGGAGAGCCTCATGAAACGCGCCGTATTCATCGCCGCCGCCTGCCTCGTCGGCAGTACGGCCCGCGCCGAGATGTCGGCCGAGGAACTCGCCAAGCTGGCGCAGAACCCGGTCGGCAACCTGGTCAGCGTGCCGTTCCAGAACAACACCAATTTCAACTACGGCCCGCTCGAGAAGACCCAGAACGTCCTGAACATCCAGCCCGTGTACCCGATCCACCTGAACGAAGAGTGGAACGTCATCACGCGCACGATCTTTCCGCTGCTCTGGCAGCCGGAGCTGTATCCGGGCCAGGGCTCGACGTTCGGATTGAGCGACACCCAGTTCTCGGCCTTCCTGTCGCCCGCGCAGCCCAAGGGCGTGATCTGGGGCGTCGGTGCGATCGCGCAGTTGCCGACCCACACGAACGACGTGCTCGGCAACGACCGCTGGGGCCTTGGACCCACTGCGGTCATACTCAAGATGGAGCACGGCAGCCCCTGGGTGTACGGGGTACTCGCCAACAACATCTGGTCGGTGAACGGCTCGAATTCCTCGCCGCCGATCAACCAGATGCTGGTGCAGCCGTTCGTGAACTACAACTTCAAGGGCGGCACCTACCTCGCGAGCGGGCCGATCATCACCGCGAACTGGCAGGCGGACAGCGGCGACACCTGGACCATCCCGCTCGGCGGTGGCGTGGGCCACATCTTCCACCTGGGCAGGCTGCCGGTGAACGCGCAGGTCAGCGCGTATTACAACGTCGAGACGCCGAAGTACGGGCCGGACTGGCAGATGCGGCTGCAGGTCCAGTTCATGTTCCCGAAATAGCGGATCGGGATCTTCCGGCCAGCCGCTCGGCACGCCGGTCGAGTGGCTGGTCCGGAGTCGTCAGTTCCCCTTGCCCTCGAGCTTGTCCAGGCCCTTCACGAGTCGCTTCGCCCAGGCGGTGACCGCCCGGCGGAACTCGGCCGAGTTGGTCACGCTGTTCGCGACCTGCGCGTAGCCGGTCTCATTGCCGGCGTGCCGGTCCACGACCCGCGCAAGGAGCTGGCCCGTGGGCCCGTCGCGCAGCTCCATCACCAGCGTCATGCGGCCCGCGTTCATCGTATAGGTATAGCTGCGACCTGCGGTCATGGCGTCGGGGGCGTTGATGTAGACGTCCGCCAGCGCGGCCGTGACCTGCAGCGTGTCCTCCAGCGGTCTCGCGACGACGTCGTAGCCGGCTGCCGAGAGCTGCTCGCCGAAGATGCGGCGGAACTCGCTGGCCATCTCGTCGCGGATCTTCTGCATGTCCGCCGCGGATAGACGTGCGGAAGCCCCTCGCGCGTCCTTGTTCGGATCCCAGTTCTTGTCGAAGGCGACCTGGACGGGATCGAGGACGAGGCTTCGATAGGCCTTGAACTCCACGCCGGGCCGGACGTACACGGCGTCGAGGCCCTTCGTCTTGCGGTATTCGAGCCCGTCCCAGTTTTCCGGCGGCTTGGCCGCCGAGGCCAGCGACGCGAGCAGGAAGTACGCCGCCGCCAGGACTCCCGCCGCACTAATTGAGGCTCGTGTCATTTTGGTCGCCCCGCCAGTTTCATCGCCCGGGACCATTGCAGTCCCTGCGTCCACCCCTGTCAATGACCGGGGCCGGCCGGCACAATTGAGCCCCGCCCAGCGGCGAGAGTAATTCCTTGCAGTCCCGGTACCTTCGAGTTGCCATCGGAATCGCCGCGATCGGCGTGATCGCCGTCGCGCTGTGGCGCTCGGGTGTATTCACCGCCCCCTCGACCGCGACCCGGCAGGTCGCGGTCGAGGACGCGAGCCAGGCGCCGCCCGCGGGTTACGTCGGCTCCGGTGCCTGCGCCAGGTGTCACACGAAGGAGTCCGACGCATGGCGAGGCTCGCAGCACGCGATCGCCATGCAGGTCGCGAACGACCAGACGGTGCTCGGCGACTTCAACGACGCCCGCTTCGAGCACTTCGGCGTCACCAGCGTGTTCTTCCGCCGCGACGGGCGCTACATGGTGCGCACCGACGGCCCCGACGGGAAACTGGCCGACTTCGAGGTGGGCCATACGTTCGGCGTGTACCCGTTGCAGCAGTACCTCGTGGACATCGGCGGCGGGCGGCTGCAGGCGTTGTCCATCGCCTGGGACTCGCGGCCGAAGGCCGAGGGCGGCCAGCGCTGGTTCCACCTCTACCCCGGCGAGCGCATCGACCACACGGACGAGCTGCACTGGACGAAGCGGCAGCAGAACTGGAACTACATGTGCGCGGACTGCCACGCCACGGACCTCCGGAAGAACTACGACGCGGCAACAGACACATTCGCGACCCGTTGGGCGGAATTGAGCGTCGGCTGCGAGGCCTGCCACGGCCCCGGCAAGGCCCACGTCGCGTGGGCGGACGCCGCCGCGGGCGGCAGTGCGCCCGCGCAGTCGAACGGTCTCACGGTGCACTTCGGCGAGCGGCGCAGCGCTGCGTGGCGCATCGACCCGGCGACCGGCAACGCGGCCCGCAGCCGCGCGCGCGGCGCGGACACGGAGATCGACGTCTGCGCGCAGTGCCACTCCCGTCGTGGCCAGTTCTCGAATGGCTACCATGCCGGCGAGAAGCTCGAGGATCACTACCTCCCGGCGCTGCTCACCGCGGACCTCTATTACCCGGACGGGCAGCAGCGCGACGAGGTCTACAACTGGGGCTCGTTCCTCTCGAGTCGCATGTACTCGAAGGGCGTGACCTGCGGCGACTGCCACGAGCCGCACGGCGCGACGCTGCGCGCGACCGGCAATGCCGTCTGCGCCCAGTGCCACCTCGCCTCGAAGTTCGACACGGCCGCGCACCATTTCCACGAGCCTGGAACACCGGGGGCGCAGTGCGCCGCCTGCCACATGCCGACCACGACCTACATGGTCGTGGACCCGCGCCACGACCACAGCTTCCGCATCCCGCGGCCCGACCTGAGCGAGACGCTTGGCGTACCGAACGCCTGCAACCAGTGCCACGGGGACCGCACCCCCGCGTGGGCGGCGGCGGAACTCCGCAAGCGATACCCGCACCCGAAGACGGGATTCCAGGACTTCGGGACGGCATTCGCCTCGGCCGACCGGAGCGAGCCGGACGCGAGCATTGCACTCGCACAGCTCGTGGCCAACCAGGACGAATCTGCCATCGCGCGGGCCTCGGCGCTCGAGCGCCTCGCGCTGCAGGGCGGCGACAACGCGGCGCTGTCCGCGGAGGCGGGACTCAGGGACCCGAGCCCGCTGGTGCGGCACGCGGCGATCGGCGTGTTCGACTCAGCACCGCCTGACCAGCGCCGGCCGATCGTGCCGCTCCTCGGCGACCCGGTGCGCGCCGTGCGCATGAGGGCCGCGCGCACGCTTGCACCCGTGCCGGCTGCGGCACTCGGTGCGGCCGATGCCCAAGCCTATTCGAAGGCCGCGGCCGAATACGTGGCGGGCGAGCGCTTCAATGCGGACCGCCCCGAAAATCGAACCAACCTCGGGACCTACTACGCGGACCGCGGGCAGTTCACGGAAGCCGAGGCGGAAATCCGCGCGGCGCTCGCGCTCGACCCGATGTTCGCCCCCGCCTGGGTCAACCTCGCCGACCTGATGCGCGTACAGGATCGTGAGGGGGACGCGGAAGCTGCGTTGCGCGCTGGGCTCGAGCGTTCGCCCTCGGATGCAACGCTGCACCATGCGCTCGGGCTCTCGCTGGTGCGGCAGAAGAAGGGCGCCGAGGCCCTCAGCGAACTCAAGCGAGCGAGCGAGCTTGCGCCCGGCAACGCCCGATTCGCCTACGTCTACGGTGTTGCGAAGGCGGAACTGGCGGGCCCGACCGGGCCGCAGCGATGACACCAGGATAAGCGTCCTCCCGGAGTTTCCTCTCATGACCGAAACGGAAATCCTGCTGACCCTGTACTCGATCGTCGCCGGACTCGGTATCTCGAAGCTAGTGCAGGGCCTGGGCGCCATGATCGAGGCCCGAAGCCGCATCCTGCGCTACTGGGTCCACAGCGCCTGGCTCATCGTCATCATGGCCGCACACGTGGTGACGATTTTCGCGCTGATCCGATTCTCGACGAATGCGCACTGGACGGTATTCAACGTCATGCTGACGCTCAGCATGCCGCTCCTGCTCTATCTGATCAGCGTCCTGATCGTGCCCACGATTGGTGAGACGGAGCAGGTCGACTTCCGCGCGTACTTCTACCGCAACCGCAGGTGGTTCTACAGCCTCCTGATCGCATTGACCCTGGTCGGCATGGCGGTACAGATCTCCGTCGAACACCGGCCCGACTGGTCGTCCGGCGGACCGTTGCGAGCGATTGCCGTCCTGTCGCTGGCAGGCGGCCTCGCGAGCGAACGACCTGCCGTGCAGTCTGTCGTCGTGCTCGTGCTGCTCGCCGTAACAGCGACCGGCGCGACACTGGTCTCCATCAAGCTCATGTAGGCCAGGGGCATGCGTCGGCCGGCGGGCGTCGGGCCGCCTGGGCGGCGCCCGTGCGCCAGACGCGGCCAGAGATCAATTCGCCGCGCGGGCCCGGGCGGGAATGTCCCGCGACTCCACGACCGTAACACCAGGCGGCGATTGCGCCGCCACGGCCACCATCGCCGCGGCAATGTCGGACGCGTCGACGGTCCGCCACGTGCCGGGCACGAGCGCGAAGAGGTGCTGGCTCAAGCGCTCGAGCGGCCGCGACTCGGCGCGCTCGCCCCCGATCATCGATGGCCTGAAGATCGCGAGGCTCGGCCAGCCCATGGCGCGCAGGCCCTCCTCGACCTCGCCTTTCACGCGCGAGTAGAAGAACGGCGATGAACGGCTCGCACCGAGCGCGCTCACGATCGAGAAATGCCCCGCGCCCTCCTTGCGCGCAAGCTTGGCCAGCCTGAGCGGGTACTCGCAGTCCACCTCGCGGAATTTCGCCTGCGAACCAGCCTTGCCGATGGTGGTGCCGAGCGCGCAGAAGACGTGGTCGGCGTGCAGTTGCTCGCGCACGTCGCCGAGCCGGTCGAACTCCACGACGACCTGCCGGATCTTCGAGTGCTTCGCGCGTGGGCCCAGGTCGCGTCGCGTCAGGACGACGACCCGATCGTAGGTGGCGGACGCGAGGAGCCGCTTCAGGCACTCGCCGCCGACCAGTCCCGATGCGCCGGCCACCAGCGCCGTGAGCTTCCTGGTCATTCAGCCTCCCCGCTGCCCGGCGATCCAGCGCTCGACCTCGCCCTGCAACACGTGCAGCGGCAGCGCGCCGTGGGACAGTACGACCGTGTGGAACTTGCGCAGGTCGAAGCGTGGCCCGAGTTCCCGCTCCGCCTTTTCGCGGAGTTCCTGGATCTTGAGCTGCCCGAGCTTGTACGCGAGCGCCTGTCCCGGGATCGCCATGTAGCGCTCGGCCTCCGACACCCGCCGCGCCTCACCTGCCGCGCTGTTCGCATCCATGTAGTCGAGCACCTGCTGGCGTGTCCAGCCCTTCGAGTGCAGGCCCGTGTCCACGACGAGGCGGATCGCCCGCCAGAGTTCGCCTTCCAGCATGCCGAAGTACTGGTAGGGATCCTGGTACATGCCGAGCGCCTTGCCGAGCGACTCCGCGTACAGCCCCCAGCCCTCGGAATACGCCGTGTAGCCGCCGAAGCGCCGGAACCTGGGCAGTCCCTGCTGCTCGCGCTGGATCGAGATCTGGAAGTGGTGGCCGGGATTGCCTTCGTGCAGCGAGAGTGCCTCCATTGCCCACCTGGGACGCGACTTCAGGTCGTAGGCGTTCGCGTAGAAGATCCCGGGACGCGAGCCATCCTCGCTCGCGGCCTGGTAACTTCCTCCGGAAGCGCTCTTCTCGCGGAAGGGCTCGACCGCACGGACCTCGTAGTCCGCCTTCGGCAGGATTTCGAACAGCCGTGGCAGGTTCGGGTCGACACGCTTCTTGATGTCCCCGTACCCCTGGATGAGTGCCGGCGCGCTGTCGTAGAAAAAGCGCGGATCGGTCTTCATGAACTCGAAGAACGCATCGAGGTCGCCCTCGAAGCCGACCTGCTGCATGACCTTGCGCATCTCGGCGTGGATGCGGGCGACTTCGCGAAGCCCCACCTCGTGGATCTGCGCCGGCGTGTAGTCGGTGGTCGTGATGTCACGGACGTTGTACTCGTACCAGGCCTTGCCGTCGGGCAGCGCGCCCAGTCCCACGGTCTCGCGGCATTTGGGCAGGTATTCGTCGCGCATGAAGTCGTGCAGCCTGCGGTAGGCAGGGAAGACTTTCGTCTCGATCATTCGCCCGGTAGGCAGCCGTGAGCCGCGTGCGGTCGGCCTCCGCGAAGCTCGCGGGCATGTTCTTGACCGGGCCCCAGTAGAGCGAGTCCTCCGGCCGCGCCACGAGCTGCGAATCGAGCTGCGGCAGCACCTGCCCGGCGAGCACGCGCGGCAGCGTGTAGCCCTTCGCGACACCCTCACGCATGTTGGCGATCGCCTGGTCGGTCCAGGCGACGAGCCCGTCCACGCGCTTCAGGAAGTCGTCGTAGTCCTTCACTGTCTTGAAGGGCTGCAGTCCGCCGCCCGACCCGAGCTGCACGAACGTGTTCGGCACCGAGTAGAACTGGTTGAGCGGGATGAGCCACGTCGGGAAGCGCAGGCCCTCGATCTCCGTCTCGCGCGCGGACTTGAACACCTCGTGGGAGATGCGGTCCTCCGGGCCGAGCCGGCCGTGGTCGATGCCCTTGATGCGCTCGAGGTAGCTGCGCTCGAGGGTCTCGAACCGGGCCCGCCATGCGGGCGAGATCTGGACCTCGTAGCGGTCGTTGTAGCGCGGGTCGCCGATCGAGGTCGCGAGCATCGGGTTGATCTGCAGGTACTCCTCGAAGTACGCGTCCAGGATCTCGCTCAGCTTGCGGGACTCCTCCGCCTGCCCGTCCGCCGCCACCGCCGGGGCCGCGGCCGGCAGGGTGGACGCCGTTGGGTTCGCAGCCGGGTCGGCGCCTGCGCGGGCCGGGAGCCCGGCGGCACAGGCCAGGAGAAATGCGACGGACGCCGGGAGCGGCCACAGTTTCCTGGTCATCGAGGGTCCCTGCTTGATTCGGACGGGGCGCCAACTGTGCCTGATTTCCAGTGCGAGCGGGAAGGCCATCGAGCGGCGTAGCCGCGTTGCCTTTTTGCCATTCGTTCGCGTCCGGCTAACCGATCGGAAACCAAAGAACTATTCCGATCAGCCGAACACCTCCGTGCCAAGCGCCGGACGATGGGCTGGACGATCAAGCGGGCCGCCGCCGCCGCGGGGGTCGACCGGGGAGCCTGGCGGGACTGGGAAGCCGGCAGGGTGGTCCTGTTCCGCAAGCACCGGAAGGCCATTGCCAGGCTCCTTGGCCTCGACCAAGCCGACGTCGATGCTTCCACGTGCAGGGCCGGCAGACCTGGCAAATCGCCATCGAGGTGATCCCCGAAATCTGCCAACCGAGGAGGCTATCGAGCCGCTGCCAACGGCTGCCTGAACGTCATCCCGGAGACCGGGGTGTCGGGGAAATTCGAGGCTTGTACACGCCGGCAAATCAGAGTTTCCCTAACGTTGCCCGACAATCAAATTGAGACCAATCGGAAGCGCTAACGCAATCAAGCACAAGAGACCCGCCGCGCCGGTTCGTGGATCGCCTACACGAAGTAGCTCAATCCATAGAGCAGAACAGTGCCGAGAAGGTAGGCCCCTACCAGGACAGATCCAGCTCGCCGGTTCGCATCCGATTCAGCGCCGTACTCTGCAAAGAACCGCCTGTATTGGTCCCCGTGGATCCAGCGTAGATAGAGTGCGCCGAGGAATATGAAGACCAACGCCATGCCGACGAGCCGCCGTGATCGGAAGTCACCCGACTCCACGACGCTCGAGAGGAACTCGCCCGAGTCAAGAACTGCATCGGCGAATACAGCCAACACAAACAGGTCTATGCACAGTAGGACTGCTACAAGGGAGAAGGCGTTTAGGACCGGCATGTCCGCTCCTCGCGCGGACTGCCACTGCGCCAACCGGAAAAACACGTAGCGCGGCCAACGCAGTGGATTCCTTTCTGTCAACGGAATGGTGCCCATAGTCCGTCCGGGTGCACCACCGAGGCGGCGGCATCGCCGACCGAGTAGGCGAGCCCGACGAGTGCCAAGGGATTGCCGGAGCCCGCGAGAAACAGCGACCCGCTGCCAACGGCCGCGTTGAATGCGCGATGTGTTGCGTCAAACGTATCGCCGCTCCTAAAGGACTGCCTGGCGGAGATAGCATCGAAGACAACACTGCCGACTACCAAAGTGTTGCCTCCAACTCGAAGCACTAACAATCGCGTGGCTTGCTGCTGCCGTGCAAACCTCAGACCGACATCCTGAAGCCGACCGGGGGCCAACCGCGGGTCGATCGGAGTTGTGGCCGCCAGTCCGCCGGACCCTACTGCACGCCCCGCATCTGCGGCGAGGCCGCCCCACGTCGCAGCGAGCCCAGCTGATGCAGCCACGTCGCCAAATATCGGCGGAGCAGGACCGAACGGCCCCGCCGGTTCGAAAGCGGGGAGTCCGGTCACACTGCTGGCCTGACGTGCATTACTTGTCAAGAGACGCGCTTGCTGTGTTGACCCCTTAACAAAGTCGCAGCCTGCGCCGACCCGGCTCCCAGTGCACGATTCGATTCCCGCAAGACCGCTGGGATCCGCCCGATTAAGTGGATCGTTGTACACATACGCATAAAGGTTGTTGTCATCATCGTAGCCAATCGGGTCGGTCTGCATGAACCGGCCCAGGGCCGGATTGTAGAACCGCGCCTTGTAGTAGTAGAGGCCGATCTGCGGGATCGCCGCTTGTCCCGTGTACTGGAAGCGCCCGGTGTTGGCGGCGGTCGTCACGCCGTAGGCGTCATAGACGTTCTTCTGAATCGTCCCTCCCGTCGCGCCGGTGAGCGCCACGATGGAGCCTTGATGATCCGCATGCAGATACCGGCGGCTGGCTGCGGAGACGGTCGCTCCTTCGTACCAGACCAGCGGCTCGTCAACCCCCGCACCGTGCACGTAGCGCCGCTGCACCGCTCCGCCGGTGCTGTACTCGGCGATCAGCCGATCCCCGTCATACACGAAACGGCTGGTGCCCGCGCTCGTGACGGTCTGATACAGGCGGCCCAGCGGATCGTAGGTCAGCGTCGCGCTCTTGGCGCCGCTGGCGCCGGTGAGGCGGTTCTCGGTGTCATAGACGAACGTCGTTGAGCCGTCGGAGGTGAGGTTGCCGTTCGCGTCCCACGTCAGCGTCGCGGCTCCGGTCCCGGCGATCTGGGTGTACTGGTTCCTGCCGTTCGACGTGTAGGTTCGGCTCTCGGCCGGGATCTGATAGTCGTAGGCATCGTTGGTCTGCGAGCGTGCCTCGATCTGGCTCGCGGGATTGTAGGCGAAGCCGATCGCAAGATCGTTGGCCGTACCGCCTCCATCCAGGTCTTGAAAGATCGACAGAAGCCGCGAGATCGGATCCGGGGTGAAGGTCGTGACCGCACCCGTCGTGTCACGATCGATGCGCGAGCGTCGATGGAATTCGTCATATGCAATCGTTGCAAGTGTCGACGCCCCGTTCTCGGACAAGGAATAGAATTGATCGGCCGGGTCGTACTGATAATCAAAGAAGACGCCATCCGGATGGGCAATTCGAGTCCGGTTGCCGTGCGCGTCGTAGTCTGACGTCACGGTTCGGATCACACCGTCCAGGTTGGTGGTCGAGGTGAGCAGACGACCGAAGCCGTCGTACGTGTTGGTAATACCGGAGCCCGTGTGGTCCAGTCCGATCCTTGCTGTAAATTCGATGACGGGACGCGACTGATACGGACGCGGTGGTCCGCTGCTTGAACTCCTGGTCGAGGTCGTTGCGCAGCTCCTCGAGTTGCCGCAGCTCGAACTCACTGATGACCACGCGCCGCCAGCCCGCACTGGCCCGCAACAGCGAAGCGAACATCAGTTTCAGCACGGCACGTTCGCCGAAGGCGTGCGGGATGACTTTCGTGCGCCGCCGCTCCTCACCGAACAGCCGCTCGAGGAGATTCGTGGTCCGCACCGCGCGGCGATGCGCGATCGGCACCCGCAGGTGTGCGATCGCGGCCTCGAAGTCGTCGAGGAAGCACGCGGTGGCCGAGGGCAGCTCGCGCTCGAAGCGGGTCACGAACTCCTCGCGCAACAGCCGCGCCACGGCCGGCGAGCCCGCGGTGTAGGCCGCAAAGGCCTGCGCCTTCACCTCTCGCCAGCGTTCCTCGGGCACCTTCTGCTGCAGGTTGCGGATCTTGTGCGCGAGACACCGCTGGCGCAGCGAACGGGGGAAGACCTCCTCGACCGCGCGGATCAGCCCCGGCGCCCCGTCGGTGGCGATGAGCAGCGGATCGGGCAGGCCCCGCGCCTTCAGGTCGCGCAGGAAGTCCCGGCAGCTCGCCGTATCCTCCTTCGCCGCCGGCGCCAGCCCCAGCAGTACCTTCTGCCCGCTGTCGGTGATCGCCCAGGCCGCCAGCACTGGCTCGCGCGGCTGCCCAAGGTGCACCCGCTCGGCCACCCCGTCGACGAACAGGTACGCCACCCGATGCGCCGACAGATCGCGGCTGGCGAAGGCCTGGTAATCGCTCCACAGCCGCTCGGTCAACTCCGACACCGCCGTGCGTGTCAGCCGACAGCGGCCGCTGCGATCGGTGAACGCGCACTCGATGTCGCGCACCGAGAGCCCACGCGCGTACATCTCGATCGCCAGCCGCTCGAGCTCCTCGGTCGAACCGCTCAGCGCCTCGCGCACCTGGCTGCGCCAGCCGCGCAGACCGCGCAGCTGCGGCACCGCAAACTCGATCGACCCTTCGGCGCTCTTGAGCCGCGCCAGGCGGTAGCCATTGCGGTGCCCGTGACCGTCCCCATGCCGGTAATACTCCCGACCCACCGCGTCGCGCGCCTCCGCCTCGCCCGCTTCCTCGAGCAGCAGCCGGCTGGCGAGCTTCACGAACTCGCTCCTCGCGTCCGTCGATACCGTCCTGCCGTCCATCAACGCCTCAATCCGCTTTCGCGTCGTCGCCGACGCGGGTACTCTCTTGCTCACGGGATGCTCCTTCGGTTGTTCGATCCGAACGCCGCTAAACGTTCAAATCGAAGGATGCATCCCGTCTTCGATTTACAGCAACTTTAGGACTTCACCGCCCGTGTCCGAGCTGAATCGGGCGTAGAGCTGCAGGCCACGCACCTCGTAGCCGTAATACACGCTGTATCCAGGTACTCCACCCGTGGAGGTCGGCACGATCTTGCGCCACACCCGGTTCAGGGCGTCGTAGGCAAAGGTAATCGTCTTGGCGTCCCTCTTCCGCAGCGACGTTCGATTACCGACGCTGTCGTATCCATATTGCTCGTAATCCGTGGTGCTCGACTGGCCGGCCCCGGACGTCGCCACCGGGAAGCGCATCTTCTTCAGGCGGTCGAAGCCGTCGAACTCGAAAGTCGTCAGGTTGTTGTTGGCGTCCTTTTCCGGCGCCCGAGCCCGTCATTCGCGCAGAAGCCCTTTGCTTCCCCGCAATATCGACTGACTTGCGATCGCCAGCTTTTCGTCAACTGTTGCGGCAGGGCTTTGCGTGACGCCCATAGCCGTAATGCCGAAGTCTTCGTTGTAAAGAAAATATGTGACGTAGAGCCACGGGGCCGGTTGCTCCTCCCGTGGCTCCGGCGTGGATCGCTCATTTCGAGCCGACACGCAGTAGCCGCCAATCAATGCGACCTGGCAGATGGCCGCATCTCCGCGGAGGCATTTTTCAACTTTGAATGTCACGCCGTCCTTTGCGTAGATGTCTGTTGGGGAAAGCCGTCGCCGCGGTATCGCGTAGGTCCTGTGCCACGAAGAAACACAGCGATACTGGCGGTCGGAACAATCAACTAGCCTCTCGCCAACTACTTCCCAAAGCATGAAGTCTTCTTTCTGCGATAGTGTTTCGCTAGTTGGCTGCGTGAGACCGACCGACCAATGGCCGTCACCAATTTCCTCAAACGACGTGCGGCCTGGACTCTCGTAGACAACGACGGCGGAATCGAGTTGAGACTCCTTGTCGGCTGCAAGTGCTAAAGATGCGAACCCGCCCGTTAGCATCGTCAATAGGCAAAGATGTCTCGAAACGTGCATATCATTGCTCATCGAGCAGCGTGGCTGCCGCACTACTAAAGGACTTTTGATGATCTAGGTTGAACGCTCCCGGCGCCCAGTTTGCCCACATGTCATTGGCGCCCGTACCATGGATGCCCTCGTGGGTCACCCCGACTCTCAGGTTTCGGTCGGAATCGCCCTGACGAATACCATGTATCTTGCCCTCCCCGGTCAATCCTCTGCGGCCGACCGCCATTCGACCATCTTGAAAGTTCATTGCCCTGTCCATTTTCGGCAGCGCCTGCACTTGGGCTCTCTGTAGAATTCCCGCAACTTGTCCGGCGCTGACTTCGGTTTTCTTTCCGTCCGGCCCGCTAACTGTCGCGGTCCTATTAGGGTTCTCTGCAAGCGAGTTCACCGCCGCTGTATATGCCTTCTCAAATTTCGCCACAAGTGCCACTTGCTGCTTTGAGAAATCCGTTCGCAGAGTCACCCTTCCATTCGCATCCTTCAAAGAATCGACCTGGCACGAATACTGCTGGTCGTTGTTTTTCACGCATGACGCGCCCGTCGGATCCGTCCTATTGGCCGGATCATTCCCGACATATGCATAAAGATTCAGGTCATCGTCGTAACCGATCGAGTCCGTTTGCATGAACCGACCCAGGGTCGGATTGTAGAACCTCGCCTTGTAGTAGTAGAGACCGATCTGCGGGATCGCGGCCTGGCCGGTGTACTGGAAGCGCCCGGTGTTGACGACGGTCGTCACGCCGTAGGCGTCATAGACGTTCTTCTGAATCGTCCCTCCCGCCGCTCCCGTGAGCGCCACGATGGATCCTTGATGATCCGCATGCAGGTACCGGCGGTTGGCGCTCGATACGGTTGAGCCTTCGTACCAGACCAGCGGCTCGTCAACGCCCCCACCGTGGACATGACGGCGCTGGACGGCACCGCTGGTGCTGTATTCGGCCATCATGCGATCGGCGTCGTAGAGGAATCGGGAGGTCCCGGCGCTCGTGGTGGCCTGATACAGGCGCCCGAGCGGATCGTAGGTCAGCGTCGCACTCTTGGCGCCGCTGGCGCCGGTGAGGCGATTCTCGGTGTCATAGACAAACGTCGTGGAGCCGTCGGAGGTGAGGTTGCCGTTGGTGTCCCACCCGAGCGTCGCAGCCCCGGTTCCGGCAATCTGGGTGTACTGGTTCCTGCCATTCGACGTGTAGGTTCGGCTCTCGGCCGGGATCTGATAGTCGTAGGCATCGTTGGTCTGCGAGCGCGCCTCGATCTGGCTTGCGGGATTGTAGGCGAAGCCGATCGCAAGATCGTTGGCCGTACCGTCTCCATCCAGGTCTTGAAAGATCGACAGAAGCCTCGAGATCGGATCTGGGGTGAAGGTCGTTGCCGCTCCCGCCGTGTCACGATCGATGCGCTCTCGTCGATGGAATTCGTCATATGCAATCGTTGCAAGTGTCGACGCCCCGTTCTCGGACAAGGAAATGAGTTGATCGGCCGGGTCGTACTGATAATCAAAAAAGACACCATCCGGATGGGTAATTCGAGTCCGGTTGCCGTGCGCGTCGTAGTCTGAGGTCACGATTCGGGTCACACCGTCGAGATTCGTGGTCGAGGTGAGCAGACGACCGAACCCGTCGTACGTGTTGGTAATACCGGAGCCCGTGTCCGAGCTGAATCGCGCGTAGAGCTGCAGGCCACGCACCTCGTAGCCTTCTACAATCCAACTCGCCGTCACAGCCACTTGGGCGGAATGAGTCCCGACCAGATCGAGGCGGCACACAAACCTCGGCGGTGACGTGTCCACTGAATCCTGGGAACTCCTCTGCCGACACTGTCACCGCCGGAGCGTCAGGGTCACCGCTCGTGCCTCCTCCAGCACTTGCGCCACGCAGTCCTGAAGTCGATTCTCTAGGCAGCTTCCTCGGCTGCTCCGTAGTGTTTCATTGGGCACGCGGCTGAACTCGACGACGTAGGTCACCTCAGTCCGTTCCCCGACCTGCGTCCAGCCAAGACTTGTAGGAATTGTTACAACGAGGGTGCCAGGTACTTTACCTGAACTCAACGAGAACTCGGGCGCCCGCTGGAAAGCCTCTTCAATTGCATCGGCGAAGCGGGACGTCAGTCCGTCGTCACCGCCGCGCCACACTTCGACAAGAGTTGTATGCGCAGACGGAGATGCCGTTGCGCAGGCCGCCAGCGCAAGCAGTGTCATGGCAATGATGCTCTTGGAGATTAGTGACATACCGGAATCCTCGACCCTATTTCGACCGCACAGTTCTTTGTCGTCCGGTTGCTCTTAGCTTCCTGGGCTTGCTGAGGCCTTAGCTCTGTGCCGCTCCGAGATGTCATGATGTTACTGTTCGAATATCCGGGCGCAGGCGTGTTCGTCCGATTCCCCTCCTCATCCGGCGGCCCTTCAATGTACTGGTCCTTGATTCCCGCAAAGTGTAGGACATCGTGTGCGGCCGCATCTGTAGCTTGATAATTGGCGCTGTTGATGTGAGATATGTTGCCGCCAAGCCTGTTCACGCACTCGCCTGCGCTACCGCACATCTTGTTGTCATAGCCGGGACTAAAGTCCATCTTGTTCAGGACACCATTCATTGGTTTACTGGTTGAGACCGCCTGGATATGTATACCTGCGTCAGCGATGCTTAGTGAATTAACTCTGGCAACGATCGCGGCAACATTCTCAGCGGTTGCTCCCGCACCGCTAAATTGCACCGGGATTATCAGCGTCGTGCTCCCGTCGGGATTATTGACCCAAAGAGCGTCAGTGCCTTTGGGATCTATCTTGTCCAGCGGATCGTTGCCGACGTATGTGTAGAGGTTCATGTCATCGTCGTAACCAATCGGATCCGTCTGCATGAACCGACCCAGCGCCGGATTGTAGAACCGCGCCTTGTAGTAGTAGAGGCCGATCTGCGGGATCGCGGCTTGGCCCGTGTACTGGAAGCGCCCGGTGTTCGCGGCAGTCGTCACGCCGTGGGCGTCGTAGACGTTCTTCTGAATCGTCCCTCCCGTCGCGCCGGTCAGCGCAACGATGGAGCCTTGGTGATCCGCATGCAGGTATCGGCGGTTGGCTGCCGAGACGGTCGCTCCTTCGTACCAGACCAGCGGCTCGTCAACGCCGGCACCGTGCACATAGCGCCGCTGGACGACTCCGCTGGTGCTGTACTCGGCGATCAGTCGATCGCCGTCATACAGGAAACGGGCGGTACCCGCACTCGTGGTGGCCTGATACAGGCGGCCGAGCGGATCGTAGGTCAGCGTCGCGCTCTTGGCGCCGCTGGCGCCGGTGAGGCGATTCTCGGTGTCATAGACGAACGTCGTGGAGCCGTCGGAGGTGAGGTTGCCGTTGGCGTCCCACGCCAACGTGGCCGCGCCAGTGCCCGCGATCTGCGTGTACTGGTTCCTGCCGTTCGACGTGTAGGTTCGGCTCTCGGCCGGGATCTGATAGTCGTAGGCATCGTTGGTCTGCGAGCGTGCCTCGATCTGGCTCGCGGGATTGTAGGCGAAGCCGATCGCGAGATCGTTGGCCGTACCGCCTCCATCCAGGTCTTGAAAGATCGACAGAAGCCGCGAGATCGGATCCGGGGTGAAGGTCGTGACCGCACCCGTCGTGTCACGATCGATGCGCGAGCGTCGATGGAATTCGTCATATGCAATCGTTGCAAGTGTCGACGCCCCGTTCTCGGACAAGGAATTGAATTGATCGGCCGGGTCGTACTGATAATCAAAGAAGACACCATCCGGATGGGTAATTCGAGTCCGGTTGCCGTGTGCGTCGTAGTCTGACGTCACGGTTCGGGTCACACCGTCCAGGTTGGTGGTCGAGGTGCGCAGACGGCCGAACCCGTCGTAGGTGTTGGTAATACCGGAGCCCGTGGCCGAGCTGAATCGGGCGTAGAGCTGCAGGCCACGCACCTCGTAGCCGTAATACACGCTGTATCCAGGTACTCCACTCGTGGAGGTCGGCACCGTCTTGAGCCGTACCCGGTTCAGCGCGTCGTAGGCAAAGGTAATCGTCTTGGCGTCCCTCTTCCGCAGCGACGTTCGATTGCCGACGCTGTCGTATCCATATTGCTCGTAATCCGTGGTGCTCGACTGGCCGGCCCCGGACGTCGCCACCGGGAAGCGCATCTTCACCAGGCGGTCGAAGCCGTCGAACTCGAAGGTCGTCAGGTTGTTGTTGGCGTCCTTGACCGTCTTGCGCTGGCCATTGGACGAGTACGTATAGGTGGCATAGTTCTGCTGGATGGAGGTGCCGTACGCGCGCTGTATCTGCAGCAGCTCGCTGGCGGCGTCGTAGACGTTGCGGGTGATCCGGTCGTCACCGAACGGGCCCGGCGTGCCGAGCGTGCAGGCGCTTGCCGGAAGCGCGGTGAACGCATCCGGATTCATGCGCCGGGCCTCGCAATCGACCCGCCCGCGGTCGTCGTAGGTGCGCTGGGTGAGCACGTATGTGGAACCGTCTGACGACTTCAGTGCCTCCACAGCCAGATTGCGGTGGTCGTCGTACGCGTTGTCCGTGCGTTTGCTGATGTCCAACACCGGGTTCAACGGATCCGCTACCGACCCTTCTTCGATCGCCATGACCCTGTCATCCGAATCCCGATAGTCGAAATGCCTGGCCACGCGCATCCCGTCGTCGTCAGCCGGGCCTATGTCCCAGGTCTTCCGCCCATACTGGTCGTAGTGGTTGAAGACGGCATCGCTCGTGCCCGGAAGCGGGCCGTCCGACATAAGCAGCCGGCCCGCCGAGTCGTAGGTGTTGTGTGTCTCCAGGGTTTCTCCACGAGCCGCATCGATTCGGCGCACGATGGAAGGCAGCAGCGTGTTGCCCCAGTATTCGTACTCCGTGCGGATCTCGTCGGCGGTGCCGCAGGTCGTGACGTCCCCGCACACCCGCACCACGCTCGGCCGGCTGATTCCCGTGCTCGTATCGTAGGTCACATACGTCTTGCGCCGCAGGCCCGCGGCGTCCGCCGGATCCGTGCGCTCAGTGAGTTGCCCCTTCGTGTTGTAGGCGAAGTCGGTCTGTCGTCCGAGGGCGTCGCGAAACCAAAGCGGCCGGAAACACAGAATGTTGAAGACGACGCCGTCACAGCCGCTGGACGGAAAACTCGTGGTCTCGCTGACCGCGGTCAGCCCGGAACCGGGCTTTGGCGTAGTGGTCTTGGATGTGACGTTGCCGAGACTATCGTAGATAACCGATTCTGAGTTGCTCTCCGGATGAACGATGCTGGTCAGGCGGTAGGCTGAGTCAAAGTTGACGGTCGTGACCCGCCCAAGTGGGTCGGTAATGCGCGTCATGACATTGCGTCCATCCGACACGTGCATGTCGTAGGCAACGTTGTAGCCATTCGGCCCGGTCGCGGTGACGCGGTCGTACCAGTAGCCCTGCAGCGTCGAGTCGTTGCGCACATTTGTGTAGGCGTAATTCCACGCGACGCCGTCCCGAGTGACCGTTCCGATGATGGAATAGTTCGGGTTGCGTGTAACTTGCCGGACTGGCGACGCCTCGCCAGGAAGGGTCAGACTTCCGGCGGACGTCTCGATTGAGGTTCCCAGGAAGTTCTGGCAACCGGTGCAGGTATAGATGCGCCCGCCGATATCCGTGATCGTTGTACCGTCGGCGCTATAAATCAGCCGGCCGAGCGGTGTCGATGGATCGGACGCGTTGTAGATCGCCGCTTCCGCCGGGGAGTTCCAGCCGCTGGTGCCGAGCGCGCCCGGGTGGTACGAAATCGTGATGAAGAACCCGAGATTGCTCGACACCCTGATCGGTCGGTAGAAAGTACGATTGAACGTATCGCCCGGAAGCCCCGCGGTGTCGTAGGTAAACGTGAGGATCTCGCCATTCGGGTAGCTCACGGACGACGCGTAGTACAGGAGCGTGACTGGATTGGTCGTCGTCGTCATGACGTGCTTCAGATTGAACGTGTAGCGTTCACCGCTGTTGCCCGTCGTGTAGGATCTCGCATTTTGAATGAACGTCGACCCGGCGCCCGTGACGCTCTGGCAGTCGTAGTCCATGCACTTGAACGACTCTGACATGCCAGCGATTGTGTGCACGGAGAACGTGGCTTGAGGGTATTCGCCCGCACTACCCCAAAGCTTGCCCGACACATAGGGGGCGGCGTTCTGTACACGGTCGAAGCGCAGGTTGGGGGCGCCCGGCGCCGAGAGCACCGGCGTATCCATCGCGGCCGTTCCGCTTACGACGTTGACTCCGTTCGGGTCGCTCTCAATGCGCAGCGGCGAAATCACGATCGGAACTTCTTCCTGGGCGCTGGCGGCCTGCGGCGCATCGATCGGCGGCAAGGGTATGATCGGCTCTTCTTCCTGAGCATTGGCGGCTGTCGTTGAACCGAGCAGCGCGGCTGATGCCAATAGAGCTTTCAGAACGACAAGCGCGGAAATGCGGGCCTGGGCAACAGGAGATGCTCCGTGTGACATGGTCAGCTCCCTGGCATCCTCAAGGGCAGTCGTGCTGGGGCGGCGGCCTTTCGTCCTGCGCAACGAGAATGATCGATGGGTCATTGGCGCTGCGCTACGGGCCGATCACAACGACCACGCCGTTGGCTCCGGTCCGGTAGGCGCTGCAGTCGGCGTCGAAGCAGGCCTGCACACGGTAGTAATAGGTCCCGTTGCTGCGGCCCGACAGCGCGACGCTCAGCGCCGTCCCGCTGTAGACGAGTGTCTGGCCCGAGAAGCTTGCATTGGAAGCCTGGTAGAGCTTGTAGGCTGTGACCGTACCGGAGGCGGCGCCCCAACTGACCGTGTAGGCACCTGTCGCACTGCTCGACGGAACAGTGATCGAAGCGGGAACCGCCGGTAGGGTACCGCTCAGGACTTGAGTGCGGTTGCCGGCCGCGTCGTATCGGTAGATCGCGACTTTGCCATCGGCATATTGAACACGCGTGAGGCGCCCCAGAGCGTCGTAATCGTACGTTGCCGTGGCCGCGATCGCGACCCCAGCAGCAAGCAACAGGCAAATCAGAATGCTGCCGAGGCGAAGATGTCCAGCCATGGACTTGTCCCCCGCGAAATGCCGGAAAGAGCGGCACTCACTGGTCGTTCTCCCCGACGGTGTCCTGCGCTGCGCCGACACCTGGGGAAGTGCGCTCCTGTTAGTGACTGCCGGACACCAGTCCGGCAATCCTGCTGTCAATGCGCACATTCATCGCCGGCAGGGTGCCGCGGGCCCAACGGTCACATCGGTTCCACGGGCTGACGCCAGCGGACTTCCGGGGACTGATTGGATCGCCGTTGCGCCCGTCCGTGGGCCCGTCTCCCGGTCCGGATCAGCGTGAAATGACACCAGCCTCCCGGGACAGGCGTCGATCCAGTTGCCGGAAGGCGATGGCCTCGGCCACGTGCGCCGGGTCCACGCCGTCGCTGCCCGCGAGGTCCGCGCGCGATAGGCTTCGATGCGCTCGGGCGCGCAGCGGCAGTTCGACGCCGGGTCACCGAGGTGCCCGCAGGGGCACCCGGCCGTTGCCTGCCGGCGACCTGCCCGCGAGCGGCCGGCCACGCCAGGACCCGGACAACCGGCATGCCGCGCCACCATCCATGTCCTCACGGATGCCAGTTCCGGCCAGGGGCCGGCATCGTCCATACTCCCGGCCAGGATCAGGAGTCCCATGTTCCAGGTACGCATACACGGGCGCGGTGGCCAGGGCGTCGTCACCGCCGCCGAACTGCTGTCCGTCGCGGCGTTCCGCGAGGGCCGCCACGCCCAGGCCTTCCCGAGCTTCGGCTCGGAGCGCACGGGCGCGCCGGTGGTCGCATTCTGCCGCATCGACGCGAGGCCCATCCGCCTCCGGGAGCCGGTGCTGGCACCCGACGCGATCATCATCCAGGACCCGACGCTGCTGCACCAGGTGGACGTTTTCGGCGGGCTCATGCCGGACGGCTACATCGTGATCAACACCTCGAGGACGTTCGAGGAACTCGGCATCGGCGAATTCCTCGCCAGCTTCCGCCGGGACCGTCGCTGCACGGTCCCGGCGACGGAGCTCGCACTCAGGCACATCGGGCGCCCCGTGCCGAACGCTGCGCTGCTCGCGGGCTTCGCGGCACTCTCGGGACGCATCTCGCTCGAGTCCGTCGCGGCCGCAATCCGCGAGAAGTTCCCGGCGAAGGTGGCCGAGGCCAACGTGGCCGCCGCCGAAGTCGCCCACGCATGCGTATTGCGGGAAATGCAGGGAGTCGCAAGTGCTGAAGCAGGTTGAAGGCTCGGCCGCCGTCGCAGAGGCGGTGGCGCTCTGTCGCCCCGAGGTGATCTGCGCGTATCCCATCTCGCCGCAGACCCACATCGTCGAGGGGCTCGGGCGCATGGTCGACGCGGGCAAGCTCTCGCCCTGCGAGTTCATCAACGTCGAGTCCGAGTTCGCCGCCATGTCGGTCGCTATCGGGGCCTCCGCCGCCGGGGCGCGCGCCTACACCGCGACGGCGAGCCAGGGGCTGCTCTTCATGGCCGAGGCCGTCTACAACGCGGCGGGGCTGGGGCTGCCGATCGTCATGACCGTCGCGAACCGCGCGATCGGCGCGCCGATCAACATCTGGAACGATCACTCGGACGTGCTCTCCCAGCGCGACTGCGGCTGGATCCAGCTCTTCGCGGAGGACAACCAGGAGGCGCTCGACCTGCACATCCAGGCCTTCCGCCTCGGCGAGGAACTCTCGCTGCCCGTGATGGTGTGCATGGACGGTTTCATCCTCACCCACGCCTACGAGCGCGTCGACCTGCCGACTCAGGCGCAGGTGGACGCGTACCTGCCGCCCTACGTGCCGCGCCAGGTGCTGGACCCCGCCGACCCGGTCTCGATCGGCGCCATGGTCGGCCCGGAGGCGTTCATGGAGGTCCGCTACCTCGCGCACGCCAAGCAGCGCCAGGCGCTCGAGCTCATCCCGGCATGGGCCGACGAATTCCGCCGCATCTTCGGCCGCGACAGCGGCGGCCTCGTGCGCGGCTACCGCCTCGAGGACGCCGAGACCGTGGTGGTCGCGCTGGGCTCCGTGCTCGGCACCATCAAGGACACGGTGGACGAGATGCGCGAGCGCGGCGCGCGGATCGGCGTGCTCGGGATCAGCTGCTTCCGCCCGTGGCCCGCGGCCGCGGTCCGCGAGGCGCTCGCCGGTGCGAAGCGCATCGTGGTGCTGGAGAAGAGCCTCGCGGTGGGCATGGGCGGGATCGTGTCGAACAACGTGTCCGCGTCCTACGCGGGATCGCCGGACCTCGTGCACACGGTGATCGCCGGGCTCGGCGGCCGCGCGATCACCCGCCGCTCGCTGCACAAGGTGTTTGCCGAGGCGATGGAGGGCCGGCTCGAGCCGCTCACCTTCATGGACCTCGACTACGCGGTCGTGAACCGCGTGCTCGACCGCGAACGCGAGCAGCGCCGCTCCGGGCCGATCGCGGAAGCGATCCTGCGCGAGCTCGGCGTCGTGGCCGCGAAGATCGGCTGAGGAGGAATCCATGAGCTACCAGCCGATCCGCTTCTACCAGACCGGGACCTTCACCGTCGGCAACCGGCTGCTGCCCGACGAGCAGCGCTCGGTGCAGGCGAACATGCGGCGCACCAACTCGCTCAATTCCGGGCACCGCGCCTGCCAGGGCTGCGGCGAGGCGCTGGGCGCGCGCTACGCGATCGACGCCGCGATGGAAGCCACCAACCGCCAGCTCGTGGCCGCGAACGCGACCGGGTGCCTGGAGGTCTTCTCGACGCCCTACCCCGAGACCTCCTGGCAGATCCCGTGGATACACTCGCTCTTCGGCAACGCCGCGGCGGTCGCGACGGGAATCGCAGCGGCGATGCGGGTGAAGGGCCGGCACGACGTGCGCGTCGTCGCGCAGGGCGGCGACGGCGGCACGACCGACATCGGCTTCGGTTGTCTCTCCGGGATGTTCGAGCGCAATGACGACGTGCTCTACATCTGCTACGACAACGGCGGCTACATGAACACCGGCGTGCAGCGCTCCTCCGCGACGCCGCCGGGCGCGCGCACGAACACCACGATGCCGGTCGGCGACTCGACGGGCGCGCGGTTCGGCCAGGGCAAGGACCTGCCGGCCATCGCCATCGCGCACGACATCCCGTACGTGGCCACGGCCACGGTAGCGGAACTCCGCGACCTCGAGGCAAAGGTCCGGCGCGCCATGGAGTTCCACGGCGCGCGCTACATCCACATCCTCGTCCCCTGCCCGCTCGGCTGGGGACATGCGTCGGCTGATACGATCCGCATGGCGCGGCTCGCGAAGGAGACGGGGCTCTTCCCGGTGTTCGAGGCCGAGCACGGCACGGTCACGAGCGTGTCGAAGATCAAGCGCAAGCTCCCGGTCGAGGACTACCTGAAGCCGCAGCAGCGATTCGCGCACCTCTTCAAGGATGCCGGGCGGCCCGACATCGTCGAGCGCATACAGCAGCTCGCCGACCGCAACATCCGCCGCTACCGGCTCACCGACGACGTGGAGCGCAGGGCATGAAGGTGAAGCCCTTCGCGATCACGCTCGACCCCGGCTCGAGCCTTGCGAATCACACGGGCTCCTGGCGCACCGTGCGGCCCGTGTACGTGGACCGGCTGCCGCCCTGCAACCACGCCTGTCCCGCGGGCGAGAACATCCAGGGGTGGCTCTTCCACGCGGAATCCGGGCACTACGAGGAGGCGTGGCGGCTGCTCACGAAGGACAACCCGCTGCCCGCGGTGATGGGGCGCGTCTGCTACCACCCCTGTGAGAGCGCGTGCAATCGCGGGCAGCTCGACGAGTCCGTCGGCATCAACCCGATCGAGCGGTTCCTGGGCGACGAGGCATTGAGGCACGGCTGGAAGTTCGAGGCGCCGCGCGCGAAGAGCGGCAAGCGGGTGCTGGTCGTGGGTGCGGGACCCTCGGGGCTCTCCGCCGCGTATCACCTCGCGCGCTTCGGCCACGCGGTGACGATCCGCGAGGCCGGCCCGGTCGCGGGCGGCATGATGCGCTTCGGCATCCCCAAGTACCGCCTGCCGCGCGAGGTGCTCGAGGCGGAGATCCAGCGCATCGTCGACCTGGGCGTCACGATCGAGCTCAATGCCAAGGTGACGAACGTGCTCGAGGCCAGGGCCGAAGGCGGGTTCGACGCCGTGTTCCTCGCCGTCGGCGCTCACATCGCAAAGCGCGCCTACCTCCCGGCCGGCAGCGCGGGGAAGATGCTGGATGCCGTCTCGGTACTGCGCAGCATGGACGGCGAGGAGAAGCCGCTGCTCGGCCGACGTGTCGTCGTCTACGGCGGCGGGAACACCGCGCTCGACGTCGCACGCACGGCGAAGCGGCTCGGCGCCGAGGAGTCCATCATCATCTACCGCCGCACGCGGGAGAAGATGCCGGCGCACGAGTCCGAGCTCGAGGAGGCGCTGCAGGAAGGCGTGCTGGTCAAGTGGCTGTCCACGATCAAGCAGGCCGGGGAGTCATCGATCACCGTCGAGAAGATGACCCTCGACGAGAAGGGCATGGCGCAGCCGACAGGCGAACTCGAGACGCTCGAGGCGGACTCCGTGGTGCTGGCACTCGGGCAGGACGTGGACCTGTCACTGCTCGACGGCGTGCCCGGGCTCGAGATCGACGACGGCGTCGTCAAGGTGGACGAGGCGATGATGACGGGGCAGCCCGGCATCTTCGCGGGCGGCGACATGGTGCCGGGGGAGCGCACGGTCACCGTGGGCGTAGGCCACGGCAAGCTTGCGGCGCGCAACATCGACGCGTGGCTGCGCGGCACGACGTGGGCGCGCCCGCCGTCCCACGAACTCGCGGGCTACGACAGGCTGAACACCTGGTACTACTCCGACGCGCCGAAGTCCACGCAGCCCGTGCTCGACACGATCCGCCGCCAGTCTACGTTCGAGGAAGTCGTCGGCAGCTTCGACGAGACGACCGCGCAGTTCGAGGCGCGGCGGTGCCTGTCCTGCGGCAACTGCTTCGAGTGCGACAACTGCTATGGCGTCTGCCCCGACAACGCCGTGGTGAAGCTCGGCCCGGGCCAGCGCTACGCGTTCAACTACGACTACTGCAAGGGCTGCGGCCTGTGCGTGAGCGAGTGCCCCTGCGGGGCGATCACCACCGTCCCCGAAGAAATATAGGAAAACAGGGGACATTCCCCTATTTTCGGAAATAGGGGAATGTCCCCTATTTTTCCTTGACGAACCTGAGCGTCATGCGGTCGGACTCGCCGATCGCAATGTACTTCGAGTGGTCGAATTTCGGGTCGTCGGGCAGGCCGGAGCCATAGGCCGTCGAGCGCAGCGCAGGCGGCAGGGTCCACACGCCGAACGGATGGTCCCTGGTGTCCTTCGGGTTGGCGTTGATCTCGGATTTCGCCGCGAGCCTGAATCCCGCGCGCTCCGCGGTCTCGATGACGAACGCTTCCGTGACGTACCCGTTCTCCGCCTTCGGGTCCTGCGGGCCCGGGTTGGCGCGGTGCTGCTCGACCGCGAGGATGCCGCCCGGCTTCAGCGCGTCGAAGAACTCGCGGAAGGTCTTCTCTACCATGCCGGCCGTGCCCATCCATCCGTGGACCGAGCGCGCCGTGAGGATGAAGTCGAAGCTGTCCTTCGGCAGTGGCGCGGACTTCGCGCCCCAGTTGACGACGTTGACCTTTCCGTAAACCGCTGGGTTCGCCGCGTAGCGAGCCTCGAAGTCGGCGCGTGCCTTGCGGCTGGACTCCGGCAACTCCGGGTTGGCAAGGTCCGCGCCCGTGACGTAGAAGCTGCCGCCGGTACGCTGCGCGTACGGGGCGAGGATGTTCGTCCACCAGCCGGCGCCCGGCTGGATTTCGAGGATCGTCATCCCAGGCGCGAGGCCCCAGAACGCCAGGGCCTCGACGGGGTGCCGGTATTGATCGCGCGTCTTCTCCTCGGCAGTGCGCCAGTCCCCGGCCACGACCTGCACGAGCACGGGGTCCGGCGCTGCCGACTGCGGACTCTTCGCGTCGTCCGCTCTACCAGCAGCAGGCATCAGGGCCGCGGCAGCGGCGACCAGGGCATAGGCACAGCGAGTGTTCATTAACGGATCTCCAGGCGTGCCGGCACGATGCCGGGGCGGGTGGATTGTAGCGCGCGCGCAATCGACAGATGCGGCCGCGAGAGGATCAGCGGCCCCCCCGGAAAGCACGAGGCCCCGCCGCTTGCGCGACGGGGCCCCGGTTTCAGGCACTAGCCCTGAGGTCTATCAGCCGCCCGTATCCGTACGGATCAGCATGACGCGACGGTTCTGAGCACGACCCTCTTCGGTCGCGTTGTCCGCGATCGGCTTCGCCTCGCCGAAGCCTTCCGACGCCATGCGGGCCGGATCGATACCGCGCGAGCTCAGGTAGTCGAACACCGCCTTGGCGCGGCGATCCGACAGCTTCAGGTTGTAGGCGTCCGAACCGACGCTGTCCGTGTGGCCCTCGACCTTCACGGTAGAGCCCGGCACGTCGTTCATGAACTTCACGACCTTCTCGAGTTCCGTGATCGACTCAGGCGTCAGCTCCGCGCTGTCGAAGGCGAACAGGACCTTGAGGGTCTGCTCGAGCGGGCAGCCAACCTTGTCGACCTTCGTGCCGGCCGGCGTGTCCGCGCACTTGTCGTCGGCGTCGCACACGCCATCGCCATCGGCGTCACCGCACTTGGCGGGCGGCGGCGGCGGCGGCGGCGGCGGCGGCGGCGGCGGCGGCGCAGCTACGACCGGCGGCTTCGGGGCGCCCCACTGGTAGCCGACGGCCACCGTGTAGACGATCGGGTTGATGTCCACGTCGCCGAGACTGGCCTTCTCGCAGAACCCTTCGGAATCACAAAGCCTGAGCGACGACTTCGACGTAATGCCGATGTAGCGGATTTCCGTATTGAACAACCAGTGCTCGCTCAGGCGCCAGTCGATACCGACCTGCCCGGCTCCGCCGAACGAGTCGTCCATCGTCAGGCTGCCCTTTTCGGCGTCGAGGTAGTTCAGCGTCCTCTGGGTCAGTTTCTCGTTGGAGAACATCGTCCAGTTGACGCCCACACCGATGTACGGGCGGACCATGCCGGTCGGGTTGAAGTGCCACTGGACGCTCAGGGTCGGGGGCAGCTGGTCCACGTAGCCGGCGCGGAAGCCATCGCCGCCGAGATTACCCTTGGCGTCGATGCCGTGGGTGAACGGATAGGCCAGCAGCAGCTCCGTGCCGATGTGGTCGGTCACCATGTAGGTGATCGTGCCGGACAGCGACGTGCCCATGTCGGCGACGAGCCAGGTGTTCGGAGCGTCGTCGACCTTGACGTTTCGGTCCGTGGGATTCACGACGCTCCAGCCCAGGCGGAAGATCCAATCGCCCTTCGGCTGGCCCGGATACGAGTCGAGGTCCCACGCATTCGCGGCGACGGGCGCAGCGAGCGCAGCAACAACCGCCAGCGGGATCAGGTAACGAGATGACATTGAGAAGGCCTCCTTGTGGCTTTTCCGCCATGCATTATTTGTACAACAGCCGCGAGTCTCTCACCGACGCGCCATGGACACACCCCCTTCCAGAGCGTAGCCAGAGCCGTCGTGCTGACAGCCGGTGACGTGAATAATGTACCGGATTCCGCCGCGGAACAAGGGGTAATTGCCGCGGGCTCCAGTGGCGAAGACCACCGCCGGAACCCGTCGCCCTGCCGATCCGGGCCGCGAGAGCCTGATGCGGGAACGCAACAACCGGCAGGAGCCAGACCCTGGACTCGAGGACTCCGGGCACTGCCCTGCCCGCACGGGATGATCGGTCCTTGGCAGCGCCCTGCCGAGCGGCCCACCTTGGCAGCGCCCTGCCGAGCGGCCCGCCTTGGCGGCGCGTGACACGGGTGCGGCAATCCCCGCCGCCCTGCGCAAGCCTCGGCGTTCCTTATAAAAAACAATAACTTACCAAGTTACATGATTGTTGCGACCTCGAGCCGCGCCATGGCCGCCTCGGCGCCGGGATTGCGTCCGCGCGCGCCCCGGTCCATCGTCGCCTCCCTGTGCCCGACACGGGGAAGCGCATGCGCGCCACCGGCCCGCTCATCCTGCCCGTCCTGCTGGTTGCCTGTTTCGCCGCGCCGTTCCAGGCGTCTGCGCGGGATCTCCCCGCGCCGGCCGCGCCCACCACCCTCGACGCAGCCGCCGCATCCCGTTTCGCGGATCTCGCGCTTGCCTGCGTTCATCTCGAGTATCCGAACAAGATCGCGCAGGTGATGCAGTCGGACGCGGATGCGAAGCCGCCGCGCCAGCTCACGCCGGCTTTCTACGGATGCTTCGACTGGCACTCGTCGGTGCACGGGCACTGGCTGCTGGCGCGGCTCGCGAAGCAATTTCCAGATTCGGATTTCGCGGCCCGTGCCCGCGCGGCACTGGCGCAGTCGCTCACGTCCGCGAACATCGCCGCCGAAGTCGAGTACCTGCGCGGCCCGGGCCGCGCTTCGTTCGAGCGTCCGTACGGGCTCGCGTGGTTGCTCCAGCTCGTAGCGGAACTCGAAACCTGGGATGACCCGCAAGCGCGCGAGTGGCGCGCCGTGCTCGCGCCGCTCGAGCAGGAATCCGCGCGGCGACTCGCCGACTGGCTGCCGAAGCTCCACTACCCCATCCGCGTGGGCGAGCACGGCCAGACGGCGTTCGCCTTTGGCCTCGTGTCCGACTGGGCCGCCGCGACGAGCGACGCCTCGATGACGACGCTGCTGCGCGAGCGCGCCATGGCGTACTACGCGAAGGACCGGAATTGTCCGCTGGCCTACGAGCCGTCCGGCGAGGACTTTCTCTCGCCCTGCCTCGGTGAGGCGGACTTCATGCGGCGCATCCTGCCGCCCCGAGAGTACTCGCGCTGGCTCACGGCGTTCCTCCCGGGCATCCCCACGAACGCGCGCGCCGACTGGCTCGAGCCTGGCGTCGTGACGGATCGCAGCGACCCGAAGCTCGCACACATCGACGGGCTGAACCTGAGCCGGGCCTGGATGCTCGAGGGGATCGCGAGCGGCCTGCCGTCAAACGATCGGCGGCGGGCGTCGCTGCTCGCTGCGGCGCGTGCCCACGCGCAGGCGTCGCTGCCCGCGGTCACCGGTGAGCACTACGAAGGCGGGCACTGGCTCGGGACGTTCGCGGTCTACCTGACGACGGGCGCGGGCCTCGCGCACTGACCGGGCACCGCACCTTGCTCGACGCGACGCGCGCTGATGTGTGTCGTGCAGTGCTTGTGGTGCGCGGCGTGTGGTGCGTTGGGCACGTCCAGCGTCCCGTTCCATCCGGACTCGCAAATACCGACATCTCGTCCGGATGGAACGGGACGCTGGACGTACATCCCGGGCAGCGGCAGGGTCGGGCGTGCCGAGTCGTTCAGGCGAGCATGTCGGTTTTCGCGAGCCTGGACGACTCGGCAGGACCGACCCGACGCGTACTCAGGGCAACGAGTGGCGAACCGGCGCAACACCCTCGACTGCGCCCACGGTCGCGCCCGCGCCGACGTAGAGATCCACTTCGCGCTCGAATTCGAGCGTGCCGTTCACGATCGCGCCCGACTCTATCGTGACGCTGGGCCTGTTCGACTTGCCCCACGACCAGCCGTGATTCTTCTCGACGTGTATGCCGCCGTCCACACGAGAGCCGCTGGCCACGAGGATATCGCCGTTGGTCGTCTCGATGCCCTTGCCCACCTGCGCACCTTCGACGCGCAGCGCGCCGTTCACGTTCTCGAGCGAGCCGCCGACCTGTGCGCCGTGCATCAGCGTCACCGCGCCGTTCACCGTGCTCACGGACTCGCGGACCGCCACCTGCGGGCCGAGCACGATGGCCCCGTTCACGGTCTCGGCCGACTGCGCCGTCGCGCTCTCGTCGAACCGGACGGAACCGTTGACCGTCTCCACGTCCTGCACCTGCGCGGACGAGCCGACGCGGATCGAGCCGTTGACGGTCGAGACGTCGCCGGCCTGCTGGCCCTGCCCGACGTCGATGCTCCCGTTTACCTTGCTCTGGTCGTAGGCCGCTCCCAGGGCCACGGCCGAATACGCATAGAGCAGCGTCGCGACGTATCGGTACATGGACTTCCCTCCGGTGAATGGCACCCTTGTCGATTGGATGCGCCGGGAAGCCCAAAGGTTGCGTCTAACCGCCTTCCCCCGGTGCCACGGCCACCTCGGTTCCCTCGCGAGCGGTCAGTTCCCCGAACCACCCGCTCAAGCGGCGGGTCACGGGCCCGGGCCGCCCGTCGCCGATCTTGCGGCCGTCCACGCGCGTCACTGCCGCGAGCTCGCCCATCGTGCCCGAGCAGAACACTTCGTCCGCGCGATAGAACTGCGCGAGCGAGAGGTCGCACTCTTCGAACTCGACTTCCCTGGCGCGGCAGATGTCGAGCACTGCGCCACGCGTGATGCCCTCCGGGCAGGCGACGAGCCGCGGCGTGCGCAGCACGCCGCGCTCCACGATGAACACGTGCGTCGCATTCGTCTCGGCGACGAACCCGCGCACGTCGAGCATGAGCGCGTCGTCCGCGCCCGCGACGTTCGCCTCGATCTTGGCGAGGATGGACTGGATGAGGTTGTTGTGGTGGATCTTGGGATCGAGGCAGTCGGGCGGGAATCGCCGCACGCTGCTCGTGACCAGGTGGAGGCCGTCGCTCCCGTAGACGGGGGGCTTGTGCTCGGCCAGCACGATCAGCGTCGGACCCGACTGGTTGAGGCGCGGGTCCATGCCGGACGTGATCTTCACGCCGCGCGTCAGCGTGAGGCGGATGTGCACTCCGTCGTACATCCGGTTTGCCGCGAGCGTGCGGCGGATTTCCGCCACGATCGCGTCGCGCGCCGGGATGTCCGCGAATGCCAGCGCCTTCGCCGAGTTCACCAGCCGGTCGAGGTGCTGCTCGAGCCGGAAGATGCGCCCGCGGTACAGGCGCAGGCCCTCCCACACGGCATCTCCGCCCTGCACGACGGAATCGAAGGGGCTCACACCCGCTTCGTCGCGCGCGACGAGACGGCCGTTCACGTTGACGATCAGCTTGCGGTTGCGCTCGTCGAATTTCTGCTGCATGCGAGGTCCTCAGGCGCGCAGGCGATGCTCGCGCAGCTTCTCGTACATCGGCCGGCACAGCGCTTCCATCTCGGCGAGCCGGCCGGTCAGTTCCCGGGACCGGTAGTCCGCCTGCGGCTCGAAGCCGGTGCTGCGCTCCACGCGTTCGTACCAGTGCTTCGCCCACACGCCGTCGGTGGCGCGCGGGCCGGGGGGCCAGGACAGCATCCGCTCCGAGAACGGGACATCGAGCGCGGCGCAGAGCGCGCGCAGCATGGGTTCCGGCGCCGCGAGCAGGTCGTCCGCATCCACCACCGGCGGCACGTGTCCCCGCGTGCGCACGACGTGATCGAAGATCTCGACCTGCTGCGGCAGTCCCGTTGCGAGCAGTTCGAACTCGCCCAGCATCTCGCCGAGGGAGGCCAGCATGGGCCGCGGATCGCGGATCAGGAACGCGTGGGTCATGGAACCCAGCCACTCGCGGCCCATGTGCGGCAGCAGGTGATGCGCCATCTGCTTCTGGTAGAGGATGCGCACACCCTCCGGCACCGGGGCCGAGAGCGAGATTACGACGCGGCGCCAGTCGCACTCATGCATCGCGATGACCTCGTCGCGCCCGGGGTGGCCGAGCCCGGTGTGCTCGAGGTAGTGGGCGTAGAACGGCTCGTCCACGACCAGCGTGTCCTCGCGGTTTCCCCACGAGCGCATGAACGCGGTCGAGACGTTGCGCGGCCCCGACCACATCGCGAGACGCAGGACGTCGTGGGGTCGACTCGCCATCAGGGCCGTTCGCGCCGCGCCGGGATCACTTGCCAGGCTTCCTGAAGCGGAACAGGAACCGGTCGGTCTTCCCGCGGATCGCCTCGTCGAACACCAGCTTCGTGTGGTCGTCCTCGGGATTGGCGAGCAGGCGGCTCTCGCCGTCGAAAACGAATCCCGCCTTCGCGAAGTCGCTCTTCACCAGGGCCGGGTCGATCCGGTGCAGGTCCGCGACCACCTTGTCGGGCTCGCCACCGGGGTTCGCGACGTGATCCTGGACCACGACTTCGCCGCCCGGCTTCAGTGCCGCGTAGAGCTTGCCGAGCAGCAGGATCGGGTCGGTCGCCGGCCACGAACCGTCGTCCGGCCGCCAGTACAGGTCGTGGTAGGACATGATGAAGATCGCACGGTCAAGGCTCGCTGGAATGAGGTCGAGCGCTTCAATGGGGCACGTGATCTGCCGGACGTTCGGCAGGCGCTCGCCCGCGTAGCGTTCGGCGATGCCCTTGGCCGCGAAACTGGCGTATGGAGGATTGTTGTAGGCGATGACCTGGCCCTTGGCGCCGACCGTGCGGGCGAGGAGTTCCGTGTAGTAGCCGCCCGCGGAGAAGACGTCGATCACGTGCATCCCGGGGGTCACGCCCATGAACTCGAGCACCTGCCCGGGCTTGCGGCGCTCGTCCTGCTCGAAGTCGGATTTCAGGCGGTCGGGACTGGCGATCGCGGCCTCGATGGCGGCCTTCGATGCCTCCGGCAGGTCGGCCCCCGATCCAGACGCGGGCAATGCCATGACCAGCGACAGGGCCAGGGTGGTGGCGAATCTCATCTGACGTCCTCCCCGTTCGCGCCGGCGGCCGGCCTGATGCGCGGCTGCCGTTCGCGCGGGAAGGATGGCTGCCGACGCGCGACAGTGCAAGACCGGGCGGCCGGGCCGGGCGGCCGCCCGTATGACGGGCCGTGGTGCAGCCAGCGGCTGCTCCGCCCGGGCCCGACTCAGGCGAATGCGCGGTACAACATGCGCGCCGCCACCAGCATCAGGAATACGCCGAACGACGCGGACAGCCGGCGGCGGTCGAGCGAGTGCGCGAGCCGGACACCGAGCGGCGCAATGGCCCAGGCCACGGGCGCGATGACCAGGAAGCCCAGCAGGCTCACGTAGCCGATCGTGAACGGCATGCCGGCAGCGTCCGCAGCCGGCGAGAGCAGGTAGCCGGCGGTGGCCGGGATGCTGATCCACAGCCCGGTGAGTGCGGCCGTCCCGACCGCCTTGTGGACCGGCTCGCCGCAGAGGGTCATGGCCGGCACGCTCATCGTGCCGCCGCCGATGCCCATCATGGCGGAGACCGCGCCGATGGTCGCCGGGATGATGGCGCCGCCGAGGCCGCCGGGGACCGAGCGGCGCAGGACGACGTGGTCGAGCGGCAGCAGCATCTTGAGTGCGGCGGCGAGCGCGACGCAGCCGAAGACGGCGGCGAGGATCCGCGCGTCCATGCGCGCCGCCACCAGCGCTCCCGCGAGCGAGCCCAGCACGATCGGCACCGACCAGCGCCTCATGAGCCCGAAATCCACGGAACCGCGCTTCGCATGCGAGCGCGAGGAGGAAACGGAAGTCGGGATAATGGTGGCCATCGAGGTCGCCACCGCGACGTGCAGTGCCGCACCGGACGGCACCCCAGCGATCTCTAGTGCGGCGTCGAGCACCGGGACGATCACGATGCCGCCGCCGACGCCGAGCAGCCCGGCAAGGAGCCCGCCCAGGGCGCCCGAGGCAACCACCGCGGCAACGACCGGCAGCCAGTGCAGGAGCGTACCGTTCACGTTCGACCCGGCGCGCCAGCCCTGCAGAGCATCGGAAAAGTCCATCGTGGAAGACCACCGCAGTCTACTGACATTGGCCGTCCCCCGCCTCACCGTCCGCCGGCAGGGGTATATTCGTGCGATTGACGCGAGCCGGGAATCAGCCCGGCCATCGGGGGCACCATGACGGAAACCAGCGGCGGCGAAGTCCTTGCACGCATCCTCCAGGCGGAGGGCGTGGAGAAAGTCTTCGGCATCATCGACGGCACGTACTTCGGCTTCTACTCGAGCCTGCACCGGCTCGGCATCGAGATCGTGACGCCAAGGCACGAGACCAGCGCCGCGCACATGGCGGGAGCGTACGCGCGCCTGACCGGGCGCCTCGGCGTCTGCATGGCGAGCAACGGGCCCGGTGTCGCCAACCTGCTGCCCGGCCTCGCGGTCGAGAACGCGGAGGGCAACCGGGTGCTCGCGATCACGAGCTGCCGCCGTCCGCAGATCGTCTACCCGGACCGCGGTGGCGCCTACCAGGCCTTCGACCAGGTGGGGGCCATCAAGCACCTCTCGAAGTGGAGCCAGGCAGTCGTGTCCTTCGACCGCGTCGCGGAGCTCGGGCGCACGGCGCTCCGGCACTGCTTCGAGGGGCGGCCCGGCGTCGTGCACCTCGATGTGCCCGAGACCGTCATGAACGGCAAGGTGAAGACCGAGGTCCCGACCTGGCAGCCGCACCAGTATCGCCGCACCCAGCCCATCGTGCCGCCGCCCGCGCAGGTCGAGCGCGCCGCCGACATGCTTGCGGATGCGGAACTGCCGATGATCCACGCGGGAAGCGGCGTGATCCACGCGGGCGCCTTCGACGAGCTCAGGCGCGTCGCCGAGATCCTGCACGCGCCCGTGACCACGAGCTGGGCGGCGCGCGGCGTGCTGCCCGAGACGCTGGATGTCGCGATCCCGATGCCCTGCGTGAAGCTGAACCACGAGGTGCGCAACGACTCCGACCTCGTGCTGGTCGTGGGCTCCCGCCTCGGCGAGACCGACTGGTGGGGGAAGGCGCCGTACTGGCGACACCCGTCGGAGCAGAAGATGATCCAGGTGGACGTGGACGGCCACGTGCTCGGCGCGAACAAGCCCGCGGAACTGGCCGTGCTCGCGGACGCGAAACTGTTCCTCGCGGCGCTGGCCGACGCGCTCGCGACGCGCACCGGGCGCATGAACCTGGACGCGCGCCGGCGCAAGGTCGCGAAGTACCGCGAGACCGTCGCGGATGAGCGCGTCAAGCTCGATCGCAAGCTCACGGACATGTACACGCCGATGAACTCGGCGCACGTGGCGCATGCCTGCCAGCGGATTTTTCCGGAAGGGTCCGTGCTGGTCGCCGACGGCGGCAACACGGCGGTGTGGGCGATGATGTTCCACGAGATGCGCGTGCCGAACACCATCCTCTCGACCTTCAAGTTCGGCATGCTGGGCGCGGGCGTCGCGCAGGCGCTCGGCGCCGCCGTGGCACGGCCGGACAAGCCCGTGTGCTGCATCATCGGCGACGGCGCGATGGGCTTCCACCCGCAGGAGGTGGAGACCGCGGTGCGCAACGGTTTGCGCGTCGTCTACGTCGTGCTCTGCGACAAGCAGTGGGGCATGGTGAAAATGACCCAGCAGCTCGCGCTCAAGCCCCTGAAGACACTGGTGATGAAATCCCTCGGGCCCGACGAGACGATCAAGGCCGACCTGGGCGAGATCCGCTTCGACATGCTCGGAAAGTCCATGGGCGCACACGGCGAACGCGTCGCCGACCCGCGTGAACTCGGCCCGGCGCTCGAGCGCGCGCTCGCGAGCGGCGGCCCCGCGGTGGTCCACGTGGACGTGGACCCCGTGAAGCACATGTGGGTGCCGGGCCTCATTCACTTCAAGGACATGCACCAGGAGCCCAAGGGCAAGTGAACGAGATCGACGCGATCCGGCTCCACTTCACGCCGGCATCACTGGTCGCGCTCGACGTCATCCTCGCCTTCGTGCTGTTCGGCGTGGCCCTCGACATGAAGGTCGGGGACTTCAAGGGCATCGTCTCCGCGCCGAAGGGCACGCTGATCGGGCTGGCGGCCCACTCGCTGCTGCTGCCCGCGGCGGCCTTCCTGCTCACGATCATCCTGAAGCCCGCGCCGAGCATCGCGCTCGGCATGATCCTCGTCGCCTCCTGCCCCAGCGGCAACATCTCGAACTTCCTCGTCAACTACGCGCACGGCAATCCCGCGCTCTCGGTCACGATCGCCGCATTCTCGATGCTGGGCTCTGTGCTGTTCACGCCCTTCAACATCGCCTTCTGGGGCGCAATGAATCCCGACACGCGGCCGATCCTCGAGGCGGTCGCGCTGAGCCCGCTGCAGGTGCTGGGCACGATCGTGGTGTTGCTTGCGATCCCGACCGTGCTGGGCATGACCGTCGCGAGCCGCTACCCGCGCTTCGCGGCCCGCGCGCGCCGGCCGTTCCGGGTGCTGTCGCTGCTGTTCTTCGCCACCTTCGTGCTGGGTGCACTGGTCGCCAACCTGGAGTTCTTCGCGGACTACGTTCCGCGGGTGGCGTTGTTCGTGTTCCTCCTGAATGCCATGGCGCTGACGCTCGGGTATTACGCGGCGAAGCTGGCGCGCCTGCCCGAGGCGGACCGTCGCGCCGTGTCCTTCGAGGTGGGCATCCAGAACTCGGGCTTCGGGCTCGCGCTGGTGTTCAACTTCTTCGACGGAATGGGCGGCATGGCGATCGTCGCGGCGTGGTGGGGCATCTGGCACCTGCTCGCGGGAACGACACTGCGCCACCTGGTGGCGTCGCCGCCCGCCGGGCGGACGGTGGGCGCAGACATGACCCATCGCGTGCTGGTCACGGGCGCGGCCGGTTACCTCGGCAGCACGCTCGTCGCGTCACTGGCTCGACGGGGCGATGGCGGCGACGGCGTCCTGCCAACAGGGTTCGCGGCGTCGAGCGGATCGTCGCGACGGACGTCCGCGAGACCCCGCAGGAGCAGCGCCTGCCCGGCGTCGAATACGTCACCCTGGACATTCGCGCGCCCGGGCTCGAGGCGCTGCTGCGACGGCACGCGATCGACACGGTCGTGCACCTCGCGGCCATCGTCACCCCCGGACCGAAATCCAACCGCGAACTCGAGTATTCGGTGGACGTGCTCGGCACGAAGAACGTCCTCGAAGCCTGCGTGGCCGCGGGCGTGGGCAAGTTCATCGTCACCTCGAGCGGCGCGGCCTACGGCTACCACGCCGACAATCCCGAATGGCTCACCGAGGATGACGCAATCCGCGGCAACGAGGCGTTCGCATATTCGCATCACAAGCGGCTGGTCGAGGAGATGCTGGCCGACTACCGCGCCAGGCACCCTGGACTCCGACAGGTGGTGCTGAGGGTGGGCACGATCCTCGGCGAGACGACGCGCAACCAGATCACCGCGCTCTTCGAGCGGAAGCGGCTCCTTGCGATCCGGGGATCGGCGAGCCCGTTCGTCTTCATCTGGGACCAGGACGTGGTCGGCGCCATCGAGCACGCGATCTTCTCGGGCAAGGATGGCATCTACAACGTCGCGGGCGATGGCGCGCTCGGCATCCGCGAGATCGCCGCCCGCCTCGGCAAGCGCTGCGTCACGATCCCGCCCGGACTGCTGCGCGCGGCGCTCGCCGTGCTGCACCCGCTGGGACTGTCGCGCTACGGCCCCGAGCAGGTGGATTTCCTGCGCTACCGACCCGTCCTCGACAACCGGCGCCTCAAGGAGGTGTTCGGTTACGTGCCGAAGCTCACGTCGGCGGAGGTCTTCGAACTGTTCCGCAAGGCTCGCGGGCTGGGCCCGGGCTGACCATGGCACGCCGCTCGTTCAGGGGCGCAACGGTACTGGTCACGGGCGCGGGCGGCGGCCTCGGGCGCGCGCTCGCGCTGCGTTTCGCCGCGGCCGGCGCCAGCATCGCCGCCCTCGACAGGGATGCCGCCGGGCTCGAGAGCCTGCGCGCGGAACTGGCGGCGCGAGGAACCGCGTGCATCGCCCTGTCCTGCGATGTCACCGACGCCGACGCCTGCGCCGGCGCGGTCGCGGCGACGGTGGAGCATTTCGGCCGGCTCGACGTGCTGGTGGCCAACGCCGGCATGAGCCACCGCAGCGGCTTCGCCGCGACGGACCTCGCGGTCATCCGCCGCGTCATGGAAGTGAACTTCTTCGGCGCGGTGAACTGCACGAAGGCCGCCCTGCCCCACCTCGTTGCACGGCGCGGACTCGTCGTCGCGGTCTCGAGCGTCGCCGGGTACACGCCGCTCATTGCCCGCACGGGTTATGCGGCCAGCAAGCACGCCATGCACGGCTTCTTCGACAGCCTGCGCACGGAACTCGCGCCTGAGGGCGTGGACGTGATGATCGCCTGCCCGTCGTTCATCGCCACGCGCATCGATCGCAACGCGCTGGGTGGCGACGGCAAGCCCGTGCGCCACGCGCAGGTCACGGTGGGTCGGCCACTCACGGCCGGGATCGCTGCCGCCCAGGTGTTTACAGGCGCGGAACGAGGCCGGCGGCTCATCTTCGTCGGGCGGACCGCAAGGGTGGCCTGGTGGCTGAGCCGGCTGGCGCCGACCCTGTATGAGGGGATCATGGCGCGCCGGATGCGCGGCGAACTAGAATCGGCGGACCAGACCGCCAGCGCGCAAGCCGACAAGGAGCCGAGCAGATGAGAGTCCACGTCAAGCACAGCCTCAAGACCGACGTCGCCACGGCCTTCAAGCTCGCGACGGAGCAGAAGAGCCAGGAAGCCATCTACGCGAAGCTCGGCGGCAGCAACGTCAAGGTCAAGCGCGAGGGCCGTGCGCCGGCCGTGCGGCTGGCGATCTCGCGTACCGAGCCTTCGAACCCGCCGGCGGCGATCCGCCGGATCGTGCCCAGCATGAACGAAGTGAGCCACACCGAGGTGTGGGCCGCGGACGGCGACGGTCATTCCGCCGACATCGTCGTCGATATCAAGGACATGCCGGTCAAGATCGTCGGCACCAAGTCCCTGCGCCCCGAGAAGGGCGGCTGCGTCGTCGAGTGGAAGTTCGACGTGACCTGCGGCATCCCGCTGCTGGGCGGGATCATGGCATCGTTCGCGGGCGGGGAAGTCGAGCGGAAGCTCGAGACGGAGTTCAGGATCCTGAAGACGATGATCTGAGCGGGGTGGCCCGGGACCTTCCGGCCACAAGTCTTTCGCGGCATTCAGAACCGCGCGGCCTGTCTCGCGTTACCCTTGGGTTCGCCCGGCCAGTCTCGCCCGGTATTCGTCGAGCGGGAACAGCGGCACCTCGCCCGAGCCGCGCTCGCTCCCGTCGGGCTCGTAGTCGAACGGGTTGTCGATGTCGCGAATGAGCCGCAGCATGTAGATGTTGATGAGCGCCACGAAGGGCACCAGCAGGCACTCCGCCGTGAGACTCCTGAACCGCGCGATCAGCACCAGCGCGATGACCATCCCGATCAGCACTTCGAGCAGCGCGTAGGCGGACGGCAGGAAGCCGGTTCGGGCGATGACGTCGATGCGCGATACGCTCCTGCGCGCGGCGAGCAGCTGCGGCACGGCGCGCGATGCGTATGGCCCGGCGCCCTCCTTCTCGAGCTGCTGGATCAGGCCGTTCAGCCCCGACATCGCATCAAACACCTCCGGTGTGGAGCGCTTCTTCAGCAGCCAGTCCTTGATGGTGTCCGTCATCGCGAGCAGGCCGCGCCGCAGGCCGGCGAGGTCGAGCCCCGGGTGGTTGGTGGCGGCCAGGACGAAGATCTCCTCGATCGCCTCGAGGGTCGAGGCGAGGTCCGCCGGGATCTTCTCCGCCTCCTTGTAGTCGGCCATCGTCCCCGCCAGCAGGAAGCCGAGCAGGAACACGCCCGCCGTGAGCACGATGCCCACGTCGGAGAAATCCACCAGCCCCCCGAATCCCAGCGCGAACTGCAGCACCAGCTTCGCGGCCAGGATTGCCACGACGTAGGGCAGCGTCGTCAGCATCAACCGCCACTTGAACATGTCGTCCCCTCGCCGGACGCGTCGTCCGTGGCCTGATCGGAGGACGTCGTCCAGGCGGTCAGCGACGGCCGACCCTGTTGACCGGACCACCCATGTTCGCCGGCGTATTGACGCCGGGCGCACCAGCCCCGACTCCCGGTGCCACGCCCACGCCAGGCGCCCCTGCACCAACCCCGGGCGTGACGCCTACGCCAGGCGCCCCTGCGCCGACCGTCGAGCGTCGGGCCACGCCGGCATAGCTGACCGGTGTCGCCGGCGCGCCGACCACTGCCTCGGCGGTGGCTACGAGGCTCAAGTGGGTCGAGGAGATTCCGCCGTTGCAGAGCCACATGACGGCTGCGACGCCGGTCATGACCAGCGACTTCCGGATTGCACGATTCATCGGGTTCCTCCCGCCGGAGCTTCCGGCGGCAACTCATCCAGGTCGATGAGGGCATTGGGATCGAGCCTGGTCGCCCCGGCGGGCGGCGTGAGCGTGAACGCACCGGGCTGCGGCTTGGCGCCGGCCTTCCAGGTCTTGACCCGGAACGTGTACTGCGGGGCGCTGTTCATGGTCTTGCTGGTGATCACCAGCTTGCGCGGGAAGGGCTTGTCGCCCGTCTCGATCCAGACCTGCCAGTCGGTGTCGAAGTTGCGGAAGGCGAGGTGCTCGCATTCCGTGCCCTCGATGACGCCCCGGCCGATGTGCTTGGCTTCGATGACGTCGGCAATGAGGCGGTCGTATGAATTGGCGAGCAGGAAGTCCGCGCCCGGCAGCGCCACGCCGTGGCCCTCCCGCAGCGCGTCGATCAACTGGTCCACGGTCCCGACCGCGTCGAACGTCGCGTAGCCGTTGACGCTCTTGCCGTAGATGCCGGCCGTCTTGCCGTCGAAGTAAAGCGCCACGTCCGCGTAGCCACCTACACGGTGTGCGTACAGCTTGTCGGGGCGGCTCAACTGGACTTCCCCGGAATTGGTGAACTGGATCTTCTCCAGCTCGGGTGTGATGACTTCGATGTCGCTGTCGAAGGTGAGCTCGATGGTCTTCTGCGCGCTCACGTAGTCGGACATGGACCTGAGGATGGCCCTGGCATCCGCATCCGTGTCCTGTGCGCCCGCAGCCGTCCCGAACAGCGACGTCGCAGCCAGCAGCAGGCCCGCGATCCACGCGCGGGCGGTCATGGTGTTGCCGTCACATAGACCAGGTTGCTGCCCTGGAAGGCCGTGCGGTAGTAGTCAGGGCCGCACTTGTAGTACTCGACGCCACCGGACGTCATCTTGCTGCACCCGGCCGGAAGCGTCGCAACGACGGTACCGAGGGGCAAGGCCCCGCTGGCGGCGGCTGCCTGCTGCTGGGCCGTCGCCGACTGCTGTGCCGCAGTGGCGGACTGCTGGGCCGCGGTGGCGGACTGCTGCTGCGCAGTCGCAGCCTGCTGCTGCGCGGCGGCCGCCTGCGCGCTGGCCTCGCTGCTTGCCTCCGCCGATTCGGCGACCACGACACGACGTGTCGTGCGGCGCGCAACGCCCGCAGCGCTCACCGGCGTCAGGGGCGCCCCGACGACGGCCTTTGCCTCAGGCACCAGCCGCAATCCGAGCGGCGCATCGGGCGCCACCTCGGCGCAGAACAGGATGACGAATGACGCGGCGTATGCCGCCACATTGCGCAACGTGATCATGGCTGTGCTCCAGCGTTGCCGACCGGGAGGAAGTCGATCCGTGTCGCCCCAGGCGGCGGACTGAATTCGAACTGCTTCGGGCTGACGTCGGGAGTGAGCGTCCAGTTGCTCATCCGGACCTCGAATTGCGGCATGCCGGCAACGTCGAGCGTCGTGACGACGAACTTGCGCGGGAACGGCTTGTCGCCGTCGTCGATCCAGACCTGCCAGTCGACGCCAATGCCCCTGAAGGCCAGGTGGTCGCAGCGCACGCCGTCGACGACGGACTTGCCGACGAGGAAGCCGGAGGTCGAGTCGGCCATCAGGCGCTGGTAGGCATCCGTCGTGATCAGGTCGCCCGCCGGTGCCACGACGTCGAGCGAGTCGCGCGCGAAATCCACCGCCGCGTCGATTGTGCCGGGAGCCGGCACCGTTGCGTAGAACCCGTCGTTGGGATCGAAAAGCGTGAGCGTATGCCCGTCGTAGAAGAGCGACTGGCTCGCGACATCACCGACCCGCTCGGTCCGCAGCTTGTTGGGTCGCTGCAGCGTCAACCTGCTGGCGCTGTCGAACTGGAGCTTCTGCCCGGAAACCAGCACCACTTCCACCACGTTGCTGGTGTCGGCACCGAACTGCGGCAGGCTCGCGAGGTAGTCCGTCATGCGCTTCAGGATCCTGGCGGCGTCGGGATCCACGCCGGAGGCCTGCGCATGGGCCGGGGCAGGCGCCGTCGAGGCGAGCGCCAGGGCTGCGACGGCTGCGGCCGCAGCCAGCCGGCGCGCGGCGTCCAGGGGCCGAAGTGTCGGGACCATTCCATGCAACGCCTTCATGCGCGTCTCCATCGTCCTGAAATGAGGCTGCATGCTACACGCCCGGCCCCCTCCCATACCACGGCGACGCAGGCTGGTTCCCCGATTGCCACGGCAGCCCATGAATTGTGCTGCGCCGCAGCTAGCCATTTGCGAAACGCCGCGACCACCGCGCCGGCGTACGATGGTCACATGCCGAGCCTGTCCCCGGTCGACCAGGCTTTTTTCCTGCTCGAGACCCCCGAGCGCCCGATGAGCGTGGGCGCGCTCTTCGTGCTGCCTCCAACAGGAAGCCCGCCCGGGCGCCATGCCGACCGGCTCGTCGCGCGGATGCTCGAGTGTCCGGTCGGACCGCCGTTCAACCACCGCCTGAAGCCGGGACCATTCAAGCCCCTGCTGGCGCTCGAGGAAGACGAGCGGATGGACGCCGCTCGCCAGGTGCACAGGCACAGGCTGCGGCCGGGCAGCGAGCTTCCGGAGTTGTTCCGGAAGGTCTGCGCGATCCATGTGCAACTGCTGCCGCGTGACGAGCCGATGTGGCAGTTGCACGTCTTCACTGGCCTGCCCGGTGGCCGTGTCGCGCTCTACTTCAAGACACACCATGGGCTCATCGACGGGATTGGTTTCATCCGCGTCGTCACCGGCGTCGTCTCCACTTCGAAGGCTGCCGGCAAGCCGCGCGCCATCTGGGAAGGCCTGAGCGCCTTGCCGCCCGCGCGTCCCGCCCAGGCCAAGGGTACGGGTGACGCATTTTCAATGGCGGGGCTGCTCGACCTGCTCGGCACCGCCGGGCGCGCGGCCGGCGACCTCAGTCGGCTCTACTGGCGCCAGGCCCAGCGCGGCGCGGGCATCGGGACCGGGCTCGCGGTGCCCTTCCTCTCGACGCCGGACGTGCTGCGCACCGCGCCTTCTCCGAACAGGGTGATGGCGCACCGTAAGATCCCGCTGCGCACCGCTCGCGCCATCGCCCGCAGCGGCAAGGGCAAGATCAATGACGTGATGCTGGCGGCGGTCGACATCGCAATGAACCGTTATCTCGAGGAACGCGGCTCGCCGCCCGAAGGCCCGCTGGTCGCCGACGTCCCCGTTGCGCTCGTGGACCATGGAGGGGCGGGAAATCGCATCACGATCCTGCAGGTGCCCATGGGAAGGCCGGGGTCGACACCGGTGCAGAGACTGGCCGAAATCGTCGGCGAGACGCAGGCAATGAAGCGCGAGGTCCGCACGGCCTCGGCGGGCAGCCTCACGCTCCACTCCATCCTCGGGCACACGGCCGCGAGCACCTTCGAGGCGCTGGGTCTGGACGAAGCGCCGCTGCTCGCCAACGTCGTGATCTCCAATCCCGCGGGTCTCGAACGGCGCGTGTACTTCAACGGCGCTCCCGTCGAACTCGCCCTGCCGATTTCCGTCATCGGGCACCAGCAGGTCCTGAACGTGACGATCACGACCTACGTGGACGAACTCCACGTCACGCTCATGTCGCAGCGCGAGGCGATCCCGGACGTGGACAGGCTCGCGGGCTACGTCGCCGAGGCGGTGGACCAGATTGAGGCGGACCTGGCCATCGCAGCGCGCAAGCGCAGGGCTCGCGCCGGTCGAGCTCGCAGCGAACGCTGATCCAGCCAGCGCCGTTCAGTTGCGGCGCCGCAGCGGCGCGAGCCAGCGCCTGAGCGCGCTCCAGTGCTGCAGGCGGTCTTCCTCGCGATAGACCAGCAACCGCTCTATCTGCGCCTCGACGGCACCCGCCACCCTTTCGCGGAGCGCCCACAGCGTCCGCGGATTGCCGGCCTTGCCCTTCAGGCGCTTCGTGCTGATGCGCGACCCGAATCCGAAGTAGTAACGCTGCGGCCGCGGGATCAGCGTCGGCCCGATGCCGCGGACGATCGGCGGAATCATGTCGCCGCCACGGGTGCGCTCCGCGAGCTTGAAACGCTCCGCGAGCTGCTTCCACAGGGGCGATCCCATGACGTCGTTGGCGTCGAGCAGGATGTCGAACGCCTCGTCCGGCCCGACCGAGCCGAATGGAATGATGTCGTAGCCGTGCTCGATCGCCATGCGGGCGAATCCGGTGCGCTGCTTCCACACGAGGTGGTAGGCCTCGCCCTTGCGGCGCATCACCTCGCGCCCTCCGCCCGGGAACACCAGCACGTGGGCGCCGGACTTCATGAGCGCCGAGCAGTTCTCGGGCGTGCCGAGCACCATGCCGTTCCTGACCAGCATGTCGCCCCAGTACGGGACCGAGAAGTGCCCGCGGTCGCCGAGGCCGCGCAGCAGCACGCCGTACTGCGTGTACAGGTGCTCGACCATCAGCGGCGCGTCACTCAGGCCGAACAGCGTGTGGTTGCCGACCCAGAGGGCGGGCCTCTCGAGGTCGAGTTCCCAGAGCCCGAGGAACTCGGGATTGAAGTACGCGCGTGCCACGGCGAACAGCCGCCGCATCTCGTCCGGCGTGACGGGCGTGAACTTGACCACCTTGTCTGCCCTGGCGGCCTCGTGGGCCGCGGGCGCCTTGCGCGCCCGGCTCGCGCCGGCTGCCCTGGGGACCGCCGGGCGAGCCTTCGATGAGTTCGCGACTGCCCGGCTCACGCGGCCTCCTCGACGATGCGGTTGCGCTGCACGCCGAGGTCGATGGCGCCGTCCTCGGTCCTGATCCGTGCCTCGACGACGTCGCGGTCGCGGTGCTCCTTGTCTCAGTGGAGTCGCGCGGCCGGCCAGCCGGCCGCGCGTGCGTCAGGCCTTGGCGGGCTTGTAGACCGCCGAGGTCGGCAGCAGGAACCTCGACAGGGACGGGATCAGGATCAGCGCGCCAAGCATGTTCCACAGGAACATGAAGGCGAGCAGGATGCCCATGTCAGCCTGGAACTTGATCGACGACCATGCCCAGGTGATGACGCCGGCCGCGAGCGTGAAGCCCACCAGCGCGACGATACGGCCGGTGAAGGCCAGTGCCGACCGGTAGGCCTCGGTCAGCGGCATGCCCAGGCGCTGTCCGTGCAGCTGCACGGAGAGCAGGTACAACGCGTAGTCCACGCCGATGCCCACGCCGAGTGCGATCACCGGCAGCGTGGAGACCTTGACGCCGATGCCGAGCACGACCATGAGCGCCTCGCAGAGCTTGGAGGTCAGTGCCAGCGGCAGCAGCGCCACCAGCACGGCGCGCCACGACCGGAAGGCGATCAGGCAGAGGATCGCCACGGTGCCGTAGATGTACATCAGCATCTTCAGCCAGGCGCTGCGCACCTCCTGGTTGACCGCCGCCTCGATCCCGGCGGATCCGGCCGCCGGCAGCAGCTGCACGTCCTTGACCGGGTTGTCGGCGATGAACTTCTCGACCGTCGAGGAAACGGCGTCCAGCGTCGCCGCCTTGTGGTCCTTGAGGAACGCGATGACCGGCATCACCGAGCACTCGGGATTCGTCAGGTCGGGCGTGTTCTGGATTGCCTGCTGCGCGCCATAGTTCAGCACGTCCTGGTTGCGCGACAGCGTGTACCACTTTGCCGACCCTTCATAGGTCGCCGCGGTGACCTGCTTGACCACGTCCGGGAGCGAGATCGTCGCCTGGACCTGCGGCAGCTGCTGCAACTGCCACGCCAGACGGTCCGCCTGCTGCAGGGTGGCGTAGCGCGTGCAGTACTCGGGCGGCGTCTTCACGATTACCGCGAAGACGTCGGAGGAGAGTGAGAAATTGGACGTGATGAAGGCGTTGTCCCGGTTGTATCGCGAGCTCGGCCGTAGCTCCGGCGCGCCCGGGTCCAGGTCCCCGATCTGCAGCCTCTGGGCCACGATCTGCCCCGCGATGCCCAGGGCCAGCGCGACGCCTATGGCCGTCCCCGCCCAGGCCTTGCTGGCCGCAAAGTGATTGAAGAAGGACCACACGCCAGTGGTGCCGACGCCCTGCTCTTCCTGCTTGAGGCTGCGCATCGCGGCCTTCCTGCTCACGCCGGTGACCGACAGGACCACCGGCAGCAGTATGAGGTTGGTGAACAGCAGGACGCACACGCCGATCGTGGCGGCGATGGCGAGTTCCATGATCGCCGGAATGGGGATCAGCAGCAGCACCGCGAAGCCGGCCGCGCCGTTCAGCAGTGCCGTCACGCCGGCGACGAAGAGGCGGCGGAACGTGTATCGCGCCGCGACCAGCGTCACCGTGCCGCGGCCCACGTCCTGCTGGATGCCGTTCATCTTCTGCGCGCCGTGCGACACGCCGATCGCGAAGATGAGGAAGGGCACCAGCACCGAGAACGGCGTGAGGCCGAGACCGAGCATGTCGAGAATGCCGATCTGCCAGATGACCGCGATCATCGAGCACAGCAGCACGACGCCCGTGCTGCGCACGCAGCGCGTGAACGAGAACAGGATCGCCGCCGCAATCAGGATCGCGATGCCGAAATACATCATGACCTGCAGGATGCCGTCGAGCAGCGAGCCGATCAGCTTCGCGAACCCGATGACGTGGACCTTGTACTTGCCGTCCTTGGTCTCGACCTTGTCGCGGACGTTTTTCTCGACTGCGCGCGACAGGGCCCAGTAGTCGATGGGCTTGCCCGTCTCGGGATCCAACGAAAGCAGCGGCACCACGATCATCGCGGACTTGTTATCGTTCGCGACCAGGCTGCCGACGAGCCCGGCCTTCGTGACGTTCTGCTTCAACTTCTCGATGCTTGCCTTGGAGCCGTCGTAGGTATCCGGCATCACGGGTCCGCCCGCGAAGCCTTCCTCGGTCACCTCGTTGTAACGGACCACCGGCATCCAGATGGACTTGACCCACGCGCGGTCCACGCCCGGCGTCAGGAAGAGTTCGTCGTTGACCTTCCTCAGCGTCTCGAGGTACGCGGGATCGTAGATGTCGCCCTGCGTATTCTCGACCACGACGCGCAGGGTGTTGCCGAGCCCGCGCAGTTGCTTGGCGTTCGCGGCGAAATTCTGGATGTACGGGTGCTTGTACGGCAGCATCCGCTCGTAGCTGGCGTTCAGGCCGATGTGTATCGCCTTGTAGCCGAGGAAGAGCGTCACCACGAGGCACGCCAGCATCACCCAGAGCCGATTGTTGAAGATCGCGCGCTCGAGCCAGATGCCGGAATTGAGATCGAAGTCCTTGATGTCGTGTACGACCGGCATCGCTTCGATGTTTGCCGTGGGTGCTGCCATCGTGTTGTTCCGGTGAATGCGTGGATCAGGGCTTGGGCGCGGCGCCGGGCGCCACGATCATGGCGCCGAAGGGTCCGGTCAGTCCGAGCTTTCCGTCACCCGCGTTGATGATCCCGGTAAGGGGTATCGCCTTGGGCAACTGGAGCGGCTCGAACGTGTTGCCGCCGTCCCGGCTCTTAGACAAGTGGCCCGACTGATCGGCCAGGATGACCGCACCGGGACCCACGGCGATGCCGCCGACGATCATCGCGCGCAGCTTGCTGTCCACCTTGACCCAGGTCTTGCCGGCATCCGCAGTGCGGAAGAGGTTTCCCTTGATGCCGTAGGTCAGTACGGCGTCGCCGGCGTCCACCACGCCGAAGAGGCTGCCGACATACTCCACGGGCACCGCGACGAACTTCATCGCCTCCCGGTCCAGCCGGAAGAACGTCCCCTGCTCGCCGGCGATGAACACACCGCCAGCCGCCGGACGTATCGAGTACAGGCTCATGAACCGCGGGTTCGGCACCCGGTCGAACCATGATTGCCAGGTCTGGCCGCCATCCGTGGTCACGAAGGCCAGGTTGTAGGCGCCGACCACGAATCCCGTGGTCTCGTTCTCGAACCAGACGTCGAGGAAGGGCTTGTCCGGGCCCACCTGGACGTTGCGCTCGGCCTCGGTGGCAAGCGCCTTGAGTTCCTCGGAATCGGGGCTTGCGGCCAGCTTGGCCTGGATGTCCTTGAGCACGAGGTCGTTCGCAACGCGACCGTCCATCTGCTTGGTCCAGGTCGCGCCGGCGTCCGTCGACACCAGGATCACGCCATCGTGCCCCACGGCCCAGCCGTGCGTCGGGCTCGCGAACCAGACGGCCGTGAGGTCCGAACTCACCGGGACTTTTGCCTGGGTCCAGGTCTGCCCACCGTCGGCGGTCACCACGATGTGGCCGCGCGGACCCACTGCGACGAACTTGTCGCCGGCCCTCGCCATGCCGACCAGCAGTTTCTTTGCGGCCAGCGGGGATTGCATCGCGGGCCGGTCGAGCACGTCCACGCCTGAGTGCTGTGCGCCGCCGGTCGCCGCCTCATCCGCGGCCAGGGCCGCGTTTCCAAAAAAAACAGCGGCTGCGACGGCCGCGAATGTCGCTCGTCGACTGACCATCGTTCCCCCGTCCAGGCTTGACCAAGCTGCGGCCGGTCCGTCCCCTGCCCGACCGATGAAAAGGGCGCCCGGCATCGCCGCCGGGCGCCTTCATGTCATCAGCGAATGCCTGAACCCGCCAGGGCGTCAGGAGTCCAGTCGCGCGACGGCCACCCGTCGCTGAATATGATGCCTTGCGGATACAGGCCGCAGTTGCCCTGCGACGAATACATCCCGGCGTTCAGGTCGTAGGAAGCCTGCAGGGAGGTGTTCAGGACCCCCTGGTCATACGCGTACGCGGGGTACGCGAACGCGCCGCGGAACAGCTGCCCGCGCGCATCGTACTGGTCGGAGTACATGGCAAGCCAGCTGTCCTCGTCGAAATAGAACACGCGCCTCTGGTAGATGTGACGCTTGCCGGGCTTCAGCGTGGCTTCCACGACCCACACGCGGTGCAGTTCCCAGCGCACCAGGTCCGGGTTCATGAAGTTCTTGACGTGGCTGGCTTCCCTGCTGGGCGGAAAGTAGACGAACTCATAGTTGTTATACGGGATGAACATTTCGCGCTTGCCGACCAGCTTGAAGTCGTAGCGGTCCTGCGCCCCGTTGAAGACGAACGCGTCGTCGTAGGTCGCGGCGCCCGCCGTGCCCGGGTTCGGCGTGTCGCAGCAGATGTCCGGGGCCAGTTTCACGCGCCGCTGACCAGGCAGGTACTGCCAGGCCTTGCGCGGCTGCTCGATCGGGTTCGCGTGGTCGATCACCATCAACGACTCTCCCGCCCGGCGTGCTGGCGCCTTGTATTCCTGCTTGATGTACCAGAGCGGGTCGGTGCCCTTGATCACGGTGTCCATGTTCTTCGGGTCGAAGAACGGGAACTCCTGGTAGCTGAGACCCGTCGCGGACAATGTCGCCACGCCCGCGGAGTCAACGTTGAACGCGTCGTACTTGCAGAACGTCGCGTTGCCCGAGTAGCGCATGATGTGGTTCCACATCACCTCGTTGCCGGTCTTCGGGATCGGGAACGGGTAGCCCGGCAGCGCGCCCTCCATGGCGAGACCACCATTCGTCGACTTCGCATTGACTGCGTTCTTCGCCGTGTTCTGGTTGATCTTGGCCGGGTAAACAACGTCGCGGTGGGTCGGGTAGACGTCCACGTGGAAGTCCGGGTAGCGCTTCAGCAACGCGTAGGTGACGGCCGACAGCTGCGCCTTGTACTGGTCCGCGTTCTGGGGGGTGATCACGAGCCGTGGCTTCTCACCCGGGTGCGGGTCGGGCCTGTGGCCAGGACGCTTCTTGATGTCGAAACTGGCCGGAAACTGCGACGGCTGGAGTCCGCCGGTCCACTCCGGGATCGTGCCCTCCTTGTTGCCGGCCTTCTCGGCGCCGATCGGGGTGAGGTCCTTGCCTAGACGGCTTGCTTCTTCAGGCGAAACCGCCGCCAGCGCGCTGGCGCTGACAACCGCGAGAGTCGCCGCAATCAGTGTCTTGCGAATCATTGTGAGGTTCCTCATCAGAAGGTCGTCTTGAACGTGAAGGCGATGTAGTCGCGGTCGCCGAGTACGGCGTTGGTGCCGTTGAACACGGCAGCGCCGCTCGAGGGCATGCCCGCGCAGGCCACGACGGCAGGCGTGTGGCCCGCAGCATTGCCGCAGCTCTGGTCCTGGCCGTAGAAGCCCACGTACTTAAGGTCGAAGCGGTACTTCTGGTAGAAGTCCAGCGCCACGCCCAGGCCAAACGTCCCGGCGCCGTCCTGGCCGCCGCCAGTAATGGCGGAGTTGCCCGAGATGCCCTGCGACCAGGACATCGGGGTGAGCACGTCCATGCCCGGCTTGACCTGGAACCACGTCGGCGTGAAGTTGATGGAGAGGCCGAAGTAGTTCTTGTCCACCTTGTCCAGCAGGTCGTACGCAGTCCAGCTCTTGGTCGTGTCCACCGTCGAACCGTTGCATCGACGATGTGATTTTTCCGGCCCTTGAACACCGCCTCGTTCTGCGTGACGTCGAGGTAGGTCATCCACGAGAGTTCCGTGGACCAGCACGCCGTGTCCCAGATCGACTCGCCCAGGATGCCGACCAGGTTCACGAGGCCGTGCATCGTGTCGCCCTTGGCCCCCGGGGTGTCGTTCTTGGGCAGCTCGTCCGACCAGATTCTGCCCGCGGCCAGCGGAATTCCAGCCGCCCTCAGCGCCGCAGGAAGCACCTGGACCGGGTCGCTCAGCAGCGGCATGTCCTTGCGGTAGCTCAACTCGGCGCCGAGGCTCAGGCCACCGATGTTCTTCGACAGGCTCAGGCCGATGATGTCGATGTCCTTGCCGTAGGCCAGGTTGTAGGTACCGATGCGGCCGTTGTTGAGGAAGTCGATGCCGGTCTGGTTCAGGGCCGCCGGCGTGTTCGCCGGATAGGGCGGCGTCGGCAAGTACGCGACCACGGAGTTCTGCAGACAATTGCCGCCGAGGTATAAGCCATTGAGCAAGCCACGGCAGGCCGTCGAATTCGGCAGGCCGGGTATGAGGTCCGGCGTCACCATGAGCTGCGGCTGCATGTCGTAGGTGCGGCGGTAGTACAAGCCGAGCGTGGCGTTGGCCCACTCGGGGGCCCATCTCACGGCCAAACCGTAGTTGCCCGAGTTCTCGTCCGGCGTGATGTCCTTGCCGCGCCAGAAGCGAAGCCACTGCTGGGGCGAGCAGGTGGGCGAGCCCGGGATTGGCGCGTAATTGCACACCGGGCCCAGGGGGCCGCCCGCCGAAGGATAGCCGTAGAGCGGGTTCGCCGTGTAGATGAGCGACTTGCTGCCCCACAGGGTTGGGTCGCTAAGGGTCAGGAACGACCCGTTCTCCGGGTAACGGTAGGACTGATTCTGGAAATCCTGCCAGTTGAAGAAGTACTGCAGCGCGACGTTGAGCGTGTCCGTCACCTGCGAATTGACGTTGAACCCGACGCGCGGCCGGTACAGTTCCTTCGCTTCCGCGCCCGGCGTGGACAACGCCTTCACGATGTCTACCGGATTCTGCGAATACGAAATGCCGTGGGCGAATGCAAACAGGGACTCGCCGTAGTAGACGGTCGTCTGGCCGATCTTTACGTTGACCGGAGCTTCGCCGACAGTGAAGCTGCCGAACAGGAACCAGTCCATGAACTCGCCGGACGGGCCCTCGTTATAGCGCTTGGCCGTGCCGCTGAGATCCAGCGTGGGCACTCCATTCTTGAGGTTGTTCGCAGTCTGGACCGACGTGTTGTCGAGCGACCGGTAACCCGGGTCCCACCAGCCCTGCGCCGACACGCGCGCGCCGAGCGTGCCCCACGACGGCTTCCATACGAGGTCCGCCTCGCTGTAGAGGTCGAAACGCGTCCAGATGCTGCCGCTGTTGAAGTTACGATCGCCGTCGTCGTAGTTCGGGTTCGCCGCCATGTCGTTGTTGCGGCCGGATACGCGGTTCGCGACATTCAAGCGGACCGTGTTGTCCCAGCGGAACGAGAGCGTATCGCTGCCAAGGTCGAAATCCATCGCCGCGGCCATCTGCGGCAATGCCAACGCTGTGGCCACGGCCATGCCGAGCACACTCTTTCTGAACGCGATGCCGCGCCAGACCGGATTGGTCGCCAACTTGCTCATCGGAAGCCCCCGTTTTTTTCGAGTCGAGAAAATCGTGCAGCGAACCGCCGGGCGGACGCTGTCAAGACGGATTATGGCGATATTGTGACGGGTGTACAGCCCCCCCTCCCCCCGCGATTAGCGGGGAGGAGGGACTGTGGTGGGAAAACCACGATGGCACCCGCTCGCCGTTTGTGCTGCTTCCAAGCATGTCGCGGCGGTGAGAACATCCTCGGCGCCGGCAGTGTGCCGGCAACCATGGACAGGGCGCCCCCGGGGGCCGCCCCGGGAGTATCGGAATGCACGGCCAGATGATGGATTCGCCCCTGCTGATCACGGAAATCATGCGGTTTGCAGACCGCAATTACCCGGACGCGGAGGTGGTATCCATCACCCTCGACAACCCCCGGCACCGGACGACGTATGCGGAGGTATTCCGCCGGGCCCGGAAGCTCGCGAACGCCCTGACGGCGGCCGGGATCCGGCCCGGGGACCGCGTGGCGACACTGGCCTGGAACGACTACCGGCACCTCGAGCTCTATTACGCCGTCTCCTGCATCGGCGCGGTGCTGCACACGATCAACCCGCGGCTCTTCCCGGAGCAGCTCGAGTACATCGTGAACCACGCCGAGGACCGGCTGCTGTTCGTGGACCCCACCCTCCTTCCGGCGCTCACGCCGCTCGCCGGCAAGATCCCGACCGTCGAGCGCACCATCGTGATGACCACGGCCGCCGCCATGCCGCCGGCGGTCGCGGGCAAGCTGCCGGACTACGAGTCCTTCATCGCGGATCACCCGGATGAGTTCGAGTGGCCCGCGCTGGACGAGCGCTCCGCGAGCGCGCTCTGCTACACCTCGGGCACGACCGGCAACCCGAAGGGCGTGCTCTACAGCCACCGGTCCACGGTGCTGCACGCGTACGCGGGATGCATGGCGGATTCCATGTGCCTGTCGGGCAAGGACACGGTGCTGGCGGTCGTGCCGATGTTCCACGCGAACGCCTGGGGCCTGCCGTACAACGCGCTCATGACCGGCGCGAAGCTGGTGTTCCCGGGACCGAAGATGGGCGACGCGCCGACGCTCACGCAGCTCATGAACGAGGAAGGCGTGACCCTGGCGGCCGGCGTGCCCACCGTCTGGACGATGCTGCTGAATCACCTGCGGCAGTCGGGCGCGAAGCTCACGACGCTGAGCCGCACGCTGGTCGGCGGCGCGGCCGTGCCGCTGTCGATGATCCGGGATTTCCAGGTCGAGCATGGTGTGACGGTCGTGCAGGGCTGGGGCATGACGGAGATGAGCCCGCTCGGCACGGTGAGCACGCTGCGCCACGAGATGGAGGCGCTGCCGATCGAGGAGCAGTTCAAGCTGCGGGCGCTCGCGGGCCACGGCATCTTCGGCGTGTCGATGAAGGTCGTGGACGAGGACGGGCGCGAGCTGCCGTGGGACGGGAAGTCGGCGGGCGAACTGAAGGTGCGCGGGCCGTGGGTCTGCAGCGGCTACTTCCGCCACGACACGTCACCCTCGCACGATGCGGACGGCTGGTTCGCGACCGGCGACGTGTCCGTCATCCACCCCAATGGATTCATGCAGATCACCGACCGCGCCAAGGACGTGATCAAGTCCGGCGGCGAGTGGATCAGCTCGGTGGACCTCGAGAACTGCGCCTGCGGCCATCCGGACGTGCTGATGGCCGCGGCGATCGGCGTGCGTCACCCGAAGTGGGACGAGCGCCCGATCCTGCTGGTGGTGCCGCGGCCGGGATGCACGCCCGCACGCGACTCCGTGCTCGCGCACCTCGCCGCGCACTTCGCCAAGTGGCAGCTGCCGGACGAGGTGATCGTGGTCGACAGCCTGCCGATGACGGCGACCGGCAAGATCAGCAAGAAGGACCTGCGCGAGAAGTACGGGCAGGTGCTGATGCAGCTCGGAAAATAGGGGACATTCCCCTATTTTCTGAAATAGGGGAATGTCCCCTATTTTCCGGTGCCAGGCACCTATTTTTCAGGTGAGCAGCAGCCCGATCGCCGCGAGCAGGACGCCGACCGCGCCCCTGACGAAGATCAGGCTCATCAACGGTTTCACGGGAAATATCTGCGTGTTCTCGATCGCCGCCCACTTGTGGACCGTGATGCGGTCCTGCGTGACCGCGTTGGCGAAGCGCAGGAAATCACGCAGGCTGCGATAGCGGACCATTGCGACGACGTCCCAGCGGTCGATGCCGTCGGGCTCGACGAATTCGCCACTGCGCCTGGCGACGAACACCGGCAGGTTTCCGTAGCGGAGAAGGTATGGCACGACGGCCTTGTAATAGCGACGGTCAGCGGCCGTCGCGCTGTCGCCGTAGTCGTAGCCCGGCGGATACAGGGCCTTCTTGCGGTAGCGAATCACGTTGTGCAACACGAACTCGCGACCGTCGTCGCGCGCGACGAGGCGCTCGATGTCTGCGAGGTGGCTCTGTCCGGTGTGGTCCTGGGCCCGCTCGCGCAGCGGAGCAAGCAGCCGTTCGATTTCGTCGCGGCTCATCGGTTTCCCCCGGCCCCCGTACCAGACCAGGAAAGCGACGTAGAGCGCCGCGAGCGGCAGGATCACCATCAGCGTTGAAATCGACATCAGCGCACCTGTTGCTCAGTTCGACCAGTACACATATTGATCCGCGGGGCCGATCGGCATGCCGCCGGGGTGATCGACGGGGATCGGGTGCTCCAGCAGCGACGGCCAGAGTGGCTTTACTTGTTCGGCGGCGTGGCGCTGCAGTACCGCCTGCAGTTCGGCGACCACCTCCGGGCGGGCACCGGCGAGATCGAGGTGCTCGGTCGGATCGGTCGCGAGGTCGAACAGCCAGGCCCTCTGCTGGGTGCTCGAGACCTGCAGCTTCCAGTCGCCCACGATCGCCATCCGGTACTGCCCGTCGCTGAAGAACAGGCTCTGGTGCGGACGATCCGCCTTCGCACCCGTGATGTAGGGCACGAGGTCCACGCCGTCGATGGCCCTGTCGGACGGCAACGTGGCCCCCGCCGCGGCAACCGCAGTCGGAAGGATGTCGATGTGGGCGACCGGGTATTCGAATCGAGCGCCGCGCGGCAGCACGGCGGGCCACTTGACGAAGTACGGTACGCGGACGCCGCCCTGGAAGAAGGTCGCTTTCCAGCCGCGATACGGCCGATTGATGTCCGGCAGGCCGATGTAGTGAGCGCCGCCGTTGTCGCTCGTGAACACGACCAGCGTATTGTCCTCGAGTCCGTTCGCCTTGAGGGTATCGAGCACCTTGCCGACGCCGCGGTCCAGGCCCCTGACCATGGCCGCATACACCCGCAGCCGGTGGTCCGGAATGTTCGCGAGCGCATCGTAGTCGGCCTTGAGCGCCTGCAGCGGCGTGTGCACCGCGTTGAATGCGAGATACATGAAGAACGGGCGGTTGCGATTCGCCACGATCGCCTTCGATGCCTCGTCGGCCAGGTAGTCCGTCAGGTAGGCGGACGGCGCGAAGCGCGGCCCGCCGTTGCGCTGTACGGCGAATCGCAGGTTAGCCCAGAGGAACTTGTCGATGGGATCGAAGTCCTGGTAGGAATTGACCGTGTCGGCGCTGTCGCGCGGCAGGAAGAGCGCGGCTCCCTGGAGGAATCCCAGGGTCTCGTCGAAGCCGCGCCGCTGCGGTTGCGTCTCGGGCGTCTCGCCGAGGTGCCACTTCCCCAGGAACAGGGTGTGGTAACCCTGCTTCTGCAGCACCTCGCCCAGCATGACTTCGCGGGTCGGCACCGCCATGGCCGGCATGGGCGGAGTCGATGCCTCGAGTTCGGCGTGATAGATGCTGGGCGGCCGGTCCGCCGACATCTTGTGGATCAACCTGGAAAATGCCACCGGCGTGGGCGTGAACTCAAAGCCGAAGCGCGTCGCGTAGCGACCCGTCAGGATCGCCGCGCGCGAAGGAGCGCACGTTGCATTGCCGGCATAGCCGTTGACCATGGTGATGCCGTCGCGCGCGATCGAGTCGATGTTCGGCGTCGGCACCGCGCCACCCGCGACACCGCCGCCATTGAACGTGAGGTCGTTGAAGCCCAGGTCGTCCGCGAGGATGACGATGATGTTGGGCTTGCGCTGGCCTGGCGGAAGTCCGGGGGTGGCTGGGCCGCTTTGCCAGACGACCGTCTGGTTCCTGCCAATGGGATGCTTCAAGTCGTCAATGAAACTGGGCAGGTAGTACCAGTAGCGCTGCCAGGCCAGTCCGGCCACGACGGCCGCCGCCGCACAGACGGCCAGGATCGCAGTCGTCCTCGTCTTCAACTAACTGCTCCATTCGTGCCGGGCCCGCGCGGAGTGGCGCGGATGAAGCTCGAGATCGCCTGCGCGACCTCCGGCCCCTTGTCCTCCTGCAGAAAGTGACCGGCCTGACGGATGATCGTGTGGGGCTGGCCCTGCGCACCGGGCACCCGCTGCTGCCACATCTTCTCGCCGCCGCGAGTGACGGGGTCACGGCTGCTGAAGAGCGTCAGGAAGGGCTTGTCCCAGCGCTTGAATACCTCCCAGGCGCGCTCGTTCCGCGCGCGTTCCGGGTCGTCGGGTGACGCGGGCACGAAGCCGGGGAAGAGCCTCGCCGCCTTCCTGTAGCGTCTGCCCGGAAACGGCGCGTCGTAGGCGGCGATCTCCGCCGCGCTCAACTTCGACGCGCAGCCGGCGCTCACGATCCGGCCGATCGGGAACCACGGGCTCCAGCGCGCGAAGGCACGCCACAGCAGGAAGGCGCGCGGCAACGGCGTCGCGCCCGTGGGCAGGCCGCCATTGCCGAGGACGATCCGGTCGAATCTGTCTGGCATTTCCGCCGCCATCCTGAGGCCGATCAGCGAGCCCCAGTCCTGGCCGAAGAGCGTCAGGTGGCGCAGGTCGTTCGCCTCGAGCCACGCGCTCATCCACTTCACGTGGTTCAGGTAGGAGTAGTCGCCCGCATCGGCCGGCTTGTCCGAGCGGCCGAAGCCGACGAGGTCGGGCGCGATGACACGGTGCCCGGCGGAGGCGAGCGCCGGAATCATCTTGCGGTACAGGAACGACCAGGTCGGCTCGCCATGCATCAGCAGCACGGGATCCGCCGTCGCGGGGCCTTCGTCGATGTGCGCGATGCGCAGGCCGCCCACTTCGGTCCAGCACGGCTCGTACGGAAAATCAGGGATATTGGCAAATCGGCTGTCCGGCGTCCGGAGAACCCGCGACACGCGAGGCAGTTCGACCTTCGCCTCGAGGCCGACGCTCACCGCTTGCTGTCCAAAATTTTCTGTCGTCATGAAGCCCTCGCCCGATCAATCACGGTCGAATCACGATCAATCCATCGGCTCCGCATGCGTCGCCACGATGAGGTCCCGCTCGACCTGCCACAGCCTGTCCTGGCCCCAACGTGCCGGATTGCGGTCCACGCGGAAGGAAGGCACGCCCCACAGGCCGAGCGCGAGCATGTCCTCGCGATTCGCCTGCGCCACCACCCGCCACGATGAATCGCGCAGTGCCGCTGCGAAGAAAGCTTCGTCCAGCCCGGCTCGCTCTGCAAGCCTGCGCAGACCGGCGTCGCTGCCGGCGTCGATGCCCTCGGCCCACACGCCGCGCATGAAGGACTCCAGGAACCGCAGCCCCTTGCCGGCCTCGATGGCGTGGTGCAGGACGGCGAGCCCGCGCTCCGCGGGCGCCCCCACGGGATCCGCGATCAGGCCAAACGGCAGGCCGAGCGATTCCGCCTCGCGCTTCGAGTCGCGCAGGATGTACAGCCGCTTCTCGCGCGGCACGGGCAGCCCGCGCATCACCATCGGCAGGACGAAGCGGAGCTGGAGCCGGGCGTCGTAGCATTCGGCCAACTGCAGGACGCGCGCGACGGCAATGTAGGTGTAGGGACTGCGCAGCGAACAGAAGAATTGCAGCTCGGGGCGATGTCCGTTCGTCGGGCGATGCCGGCAACCGACGCGCGGCACATCCACGATCCACGGCCTTTCGGCGACGCGGGCAAGGCGCTGCTCCGCGCAGGCGCTGTTCGAGGTGTCCGAGGCGATCCACGCCCCAGTACCACTCGCCTTCGAAATACAGCGTGGCCCCGAGGTAGTGGCCCAGCTTGCGCCGCAGCGCCTCCCCCTCTTGCAGCAACGCAGCGGCTTGCCCGGCCGGGGCGGCGGGAAGACTCTCGAGCGCTCCCCGGTCCCCGCCCCAGAGCGCGTCGCCGATCTCCGTCGCTGCGCGGAGCGCGGACTCGAGCGGCCTGCCGTCGCTGAGTGCCGCGGCGAGCGCGCGGTTGGCCAGCGAGACGAGGGCGGGATCAGGCTCGTGCCCGGGGTCAACGAACTCGAGGCCGACTGCGGCCGCAAGGTCCCGTGCATCGCGGCGCGACCAGGCCTGCAGGCGTTCGCGATCGGGCGCGGCGGCGTCATCCGGTGGCGGAACCAGGTGCAATTCCAGCCGGACTCCGTGGTTCGCAGCCAGCTCAGGAAGGGCCTGCAGCATCAGCTGCGAATACGGATCGTCGGCCTGGTGAAAGTAGTGAACAACGGCCGGGCCGCCGCGCGCGCGCCGCCTCGCCGACGCCAGGCCGCGGCGCGCATCGCGCAGGCGTGGGCTGGTGAGCAACGCAGTGATCGACCGCGCGATGACCGCTCTCAAGTGCCCCGGAACGCACCCTGCCTCTGTCTTTGCTGCCTCTGTCTTTGCTGCCCCTGTCTTTGCTGCCCCTGTCATTGCTGCCCCTGTCTTTCATGCCGCATTCCACCGTGTTGCTCGCCTTGCGGTCGCAGCGATCAGTCCCGGTTGCCGAACTCGATCGCCTTCGAGCCGCGGGCAGGCTGACGAAATCGCCGTCGACGCCGATCCGCATCTTCCCCTCATAGATCTCGCCCGCCTTGCCGAGGAACGCGGCCTCGGACCCCGGAATCGGCAGGGCCGGCACGATGTGATTGAGCAGCAGGAAGCCTACCCCCGCATCGCGCGCGATCTCGGCGGCCTGTTCGGGCGTCGTGTGATAGCCGGGAATGTCGTCGAATATCCTGGCGAGATTGTCCCGCCCCGCTTTTTCAGCGCTGTGCTCGAGCGCGCGGACGAGCGTCACGGACAAGGCTTCGTGCACCAGCAGGTCGACGCCCTGGGCCTCGCGCTGCACGGTTGCGCACTTGCTCGTGTCGCCGCTCAGCACCACGGTGCGGTCCTTGTAGCGGATGCGATAGCCAACCGCCGGGTGCACGGGCGCGTGGTTCACGGTAAACGCCACGACCTGCAGCTCGGGCTCGTCGATGAGCACGACCCGGCCGTCGGGTTCCGCGGCCGCGAAGCTGCGCGGCTCGCCGCCGAAGCCGGCAGGCGGCACCACCGCCTCGCCGTGATGGGCGATGCGGTAGAACTTGTCCGGCGTGTACGCCTGCATGAAGCCCGCCACCACGCCTTCGACGCCCGTCGGCCCGTAGACCGGCAAGCGGTCCTTGTGGGCGGCCCCGCCCCAGCGCTGCAGCATCACCTCCCCGAGGCCATCGATGTGGTCGGAGTGGAAGTGAGTGAGGAAGAGCGCCTCGATATCCCCGGGGTTGAATCCCATGCGGGCGAGGCTGCGCGCGGCGCCGGACCCGGCATCGACCAGGAACATGCGCTTCCCGGCGATGACGACGGTGCACGGGCCACCGCGCCTGTTGTCCGGGAAGGGCGAACCCGCTCCACACAGGCCGACGTGCAGGCCGTCCTCGAGTCCCTCGAGCGGGTTCGCGGCAAGCCGGCGGTCTGCCACCCTCTGCAGTACCCGCAGGCTGATGTCGGCGCGAAAGACATAGCCGACGGCCGCTAGCAGCGCGACTGCGGCGAGCACGATCAGTGAAATCCGGCGTCCAGTCATCTCTGCGTGCTCCCGCTCTGGTCGTGTACGACAGTCATTTCAGATCTCGGCATGATGCGGTGTACCGAAGATACGCAGGCGCAGCTTCTGTGCTGGGCTGAACCTGCGCGGCGTGCAGAGCGGGAGCCGGTCGCCCTCGGCATAGCCTGATTCCAGGACGCCGTCGCGCTCCAGCCATTCGAGGCAACCCGTGCGCGCGAGGGTCGCCCGTACTGCTGCCGCCGCATCCCCGGTGAGCTGTGCGAGCTCCCGCTGGAGCACGCTGCGTCGCCAGGCCTGGAACGGCACGGCCTTGAGCCCGGAGTACGGCTTGCCTTCCAGGGTCACCGAGTACTGGCCCCGACGGCCGGCGACTGCGAGGGCGATTGCGTGCAGCACCGGCAGGTAGCGCCGCGCGGCACGCCCGAGCAGCGGCTCGAGACCCTGGGGCAGGCCGTCGGCGAGCGGTGCCCACCCGGATCCACCGAGGCCTGCCGCGCGCGCATTCCACATCCGGGCCACCCATTCGTACACGGCGGGCGCCGTGTTGCGCATGATGCGCGACGGCGTCGGGTCGATCCCGAAATGCCGGAACATGGAGGCGAAGTACCCGAAGTCGGCGAGGCTCGGCCGGTCCCCGAACAGGAACGGGCGCCTGCGGAAAACCGACTCGAGGTCGGCGAGCTCGTCGGTGTAGTGACGCTCGACGTCCGCGCGGTTGTCCGCGGTGATGCCCTCCCCCCGCACGTAGGCTCGCCGCTGCCGGTCGCGCACCGTCAGCCGCAGCACGGCCGCGGGCGTCATCGGGTACGAGAGAAAATCCTCGGTGAAGCGGCGCGAATAGAGCACGGAATCCTTGGCGAAAGCCCACCGGTAATAGAGGGCGGGACGCCAGAGGCCCTCGTCCGCGTAGTCCTCGAGCAGGCGGCAGAGGAATGCCGCCGCGGGATCCGCGCGGCAGCACCGGTGCCTCGCGGTAGCGCTGCTCGAACCACTCGATCATCGCCGTGCTGTCGCGCAGGAAGGTCCCGTCGGCGCATTCCACGACCGGGACCTCGACGAGCCCGGTCCGGGGCGCGACACGATCGACCAGTTCCTGCCAGGTGATCTCGTGGGTGCGGTGCGGGATGCCCTTGTAGGCCAGGTACGCCTGCATCTTCCCGCTGAAGTAGGAAATGTCGTAGACGTGCAGCGTGTACGGCTCGAGGCGGCGCAGGTCTTCGGTCATTTGTCGGTCCACAAGTGGGCCGCTAGGGTGCCCGAGCGTCGCGGGCGGCGCCAGCGGCACGGCGGGCAGGCCGGACTCCCCGCGCCCGCCCGGGCGTCACGGTGCGCTTGCAGTAGATTCGCAGACAGGGTCAGATGCGCGTTCCCACAGTGGGCCAGGCGTAGCCGCCCCGTATCAAGAGGCTCGACATGAAGAAACGGATGCTCGTGATCGGTGTCGTGCTGCCGATCGTAATCGCGGCTGCGGCAGCGTGGTGGTTCGGTGCGCAGAACGGCTGGCTGGGCGCGGAGCGCGGGGCCGGCGAGATCACCGGCAAGACCATTCCAGCCAGCGTCATTGCAGCACGCAGCCAGGCGGCCGCGACGGCGAGCCCGGCAGGCGAGACCGACCAGATCCTGTTCGGCGACCTGCACGTGCACACGACCTACTCGACCGACGCCTTCCTCTGGGCCCTGCCGATGCTCGGCGGGCCAGGGCGTGCACCCGGTCGGCGACGCCTGCGACTTCGCGCGCTACTGCTCGGGACTCGACTTCTGGGCCATCAACGATCACGCGGAGTCCGGCACGCCGTTGCGATGGAAGGAGACGAAGAAGCCATGAGGCAGTGCCAGGCGGTGGCGGGCAACCCGAGATTCGCCGGACCTCGTGTCGTTCCTCGGCTTCGAGTGGACGCAGGTGGGCCGCCTGCCTTCCGAGCACTACGGCCACAAGAACGTCATCTTCGAGAAACTGGGCGACGGCGACGTGTCCGCGCGCGAGATCGCGGCCGCAGGCGTTGCGTCCGCGACATTGCGCACCAGCGCAAAGGGCATATCCCCCTTCCTGGCGCTCGAGGACCTGCCCGACCGCTCCGACTATTACGACTTCAATCGCTTCATCAAGAACATCCAGAAAGTTCCGGCCTGCGATCCGGCATTGAGTTCGGACAAGCTGCCGGAGAACTGCTACGAGCAGGCCGCGACGCCGGGCGAACTCGTGCGGCGACTGGATGAGCAGGGCCTGAACCCGCTCATCATCCCGCACGGGTCGAGCTGGGGCTTCTACACACCTGCCGGTACGACCTGGGACAAGTCCCTCGCCCCTGCCGAAGACCCCGGCAGGTTCAGCTTGATCGAGATCTACTCGGGCCACGGCAACTCCGAGGAGTACCGGAGCTGGGTGCCTGTCGTGCCGAACGCCGACGGAACGTCGGCGACCTGCCCGCCGCCATCCGCGAACTACCTGCCGAGCTGCTGGCGGGCCGGCGACATCATCATGGACCGCTGCCTGAAGACCGGCCAGGCGCAGGACGTGTGCGCCAAGCGCGCGGACGAAGCCCGACTCGCCTACGCCAACATGGGCGTCGCAGGCCACCTCGTGATCGGTGGCGAGACGCCCGAGGACTGGCTCGACGCCGGGCAGTGCACGGACTGCTTCCTGCCGCCCTTCAACCACCGGCCGGGCACGTCGGTGCAGTACGGCCTCGCGGTGTCGCGCTTCGACGAGGACCCGAAGCACCCGACCCGATTCCGCTGGGGGTTCATCGGTTCCTCCGACAACCACCGCGCCCGCCCGGGGACAGGCTACAAGCAGTTCGACCGGCGCGAGAACACCGAGGCGAGCGGAGCGGTGGACGAGAAGTCGCGCGTGCGACTGATCGGCGACCAGGGCGTGGCCGATGCGTTCCCGCACGCGATTCCCCAGGATCAGCTCCTCAAGATGGCTGGCTTCCAGCTCACGGAATTCGAGCGCCAGACCTCGTTCTTCCTCACCGGCGGCCTCGCCGCGGTGCACGCCGCCGGCCGCTCGCGCGAGGCGATCTGGGACGCGTTGCAGCGCCGCGAGGTGTATGCGACCTCGGGACACAAGATCCTGCTCTGGTTCGACGCCAGCGATGCGTCGTCGGGGAAGGCGGCCCGCATGGGCGGGGAAATCGAGACGGCGGAATCGCCCACCTTCACGGTGCGCGCCGTTGGTTCCTTCAAGCAGAAGCCTGGGTGCCCGGACTTCGCGAAGGCTGGGATGGACGCAGGGCGTCTCCAGACGCTCTGCTCCGGCGAGTGCGACAACCCGTCCGACGTCCGCAACCTGATCACGCGCATCGAGGTCGTGAAGATCCGTCCGCAGGCGAAGCCCGGCGAGCCGCTCGACGGACTGGTCGAGGACAAGTTCCTGGTGCACGAGTGCCCGACCAGCCCGAACGGCTGCAGCTTCACGTTCACCGACCCGGGCTACGGCAGCGGCGGGCGCGACGCGATCTACTACGTGCGCGCGATCGAGGAGTCGCAGCCGACCATCAACGCGCAGCCCGTCCAATGCGAACGCGACGCGTCGGGGCACTGCATCAAGGCGAAGCTCTGCTTCGGCGATTACCGCAGCGGGAAGAGCGACTGCACGGCGCCGTCGGAGCCGCGCGCGTGGTCGTCGCCGATCTATCTCTACCATCCCACCGCCGGGTCGCGTGGCTGAGGACGCCGGCAGCGAGGGCACCGGCCGGCGCGGCGGCAGACTGCTCGCAATAGGGGCGAGTCTCGGCCTCGCGGCGGCACTGTGGGGCGCGCTTGGCCAGCCGGGGCTCGGGCGCCCGGACGCGGACGCGATCGCGACGGTCGACGGCGTCGCCATCGCGCGTGCCGACTACCAGCGGGCACTGGCCTCGCTCGCTGCCGACAAGCGCTCGCCGCTCACGACTGCCGATGCGCGGCGAGCTCTCGAGCGCCTGATCGACGAGGAACTGCTGGTGCGCCGCGGCCTCGACTTAGGGCTAGGCACGAGCGACCTCGCCGTGCGCAAGTCGCTCGTGGACGCGATGGTGCAGTTCGCGTCCGCCGAAGCGGCCGGGCGCGAGCCTGATGAGACCGAGCTGCGACGCTACTACGCCGAGCGGCCCGAACTGGTGCAGAGCGAACCGGAACTGCGCGTGCGGGTCGCGAGCTTTCCTTCGCGAGATGCCGCCGCCGTCGCGGCAATGCGTGCGGCACTCCATGCGGGAAAGGATTTCGACGCGGCATCGGCCGCATCGGGAGCCGAAGCGGGTCCTGGTGCCCGACACGCTCCTGCCAGCCGCGAAGCTCGCCGACTACGCCGGCCCCACGGTGCGCGACGCTGCGACCGCGCTCGCGCCCGGCGACGTGGCCGGGCCGCTCGACGTCAGGCGGTGTGCCGACGTTCGTGCTGCTGGTCGAGCGGCGCGCCGGCACCGTGCCTCCGTTCGAGACGGTGCGCGAGCTGGTCGCCGAGGAATGGCGCAAGCGGCAGACGGAAGCAGCGCTCGACCGCTACCTCGCGGAACTCCGGCGCAAGGCGAAGATCCGTTATGCGGCGGATGTGCCACAGGCGGCAGCGCGACCGTGAGCTTGCTTCCCGCGCCCTGGCGCATGGCGGGACTGCTGGCGGCGCTGGTCGCCTGCGGACCGGCGTCGGCGCACACGCGCAGCCAGTCGTTCTCGAGCTGGGCCGCGAATGGCCCGACGTTGACCGCCGTGTTCCAGGTCGACGCACGGCGGGTCACGCAGCTCGACGAGAGCGCGACGCTCGATGGACTCGGCACGCTGCTCGCGAAGCATCTCGGCGAGACGGTGAGCGTGGCGCAGGAGGGACGGCCATGCGCCGCGTCGAGTCCCCGGCCGCTCGTTGCGGTGCGAGGCGACGTGCGCGTGGAATTGTCGTTCACCTGTGCGCGACCGCTCGCCGATGTGCCCGCGACCGTAGTGATGGGCGCGTTCTTCGAGGTCTCGCCCAGCCACGTCCACTATGCCCGCACCTCCCTCGACGGCGGCCCGTCGCGCGAAGTGCTCGTGACCGTGCGCTCGCACACGTTCGAAGTGGGCGGGCACGGCGACGCCGCGCCGACGGACTTCGCGGCGTTCTTCCGCCTCGGCCTCGAGCACGTGCTCTCGGGGCTGGACCACCTCGCGTTCGTCGCGGCGCTGGCCCTCCTCGCCGGTGGCTTCGGGCGAGCCGTCTGGGCGGCCACGGGTTTCACGCTCGGCCACTCGTTGACGCTTGGGCTCGTCGCCATGGGCCTGCTTCGTCCCGACGTGCCCGCGATCGAATCGCTGATCGGATTCACCGTGGCGTTCGCGGCGGCCGAAGCCTTCGCGTTGCGTGCGGCGCCGCGCGCCGGCTGGATCACGATTGCGCTGGTGGCAGCCATCCCGCTGGCGGCGATGCTTGCGGGCGTGTCCGGGCTGCCGTGGACCGTCGTCGCTCGGCACGGCCGTCTTCGGCCTGTGCGCGGGTGGACTGGGTGGCCCGACGTCGCGCCGTTTCGCACCGCTGCTGGCTGCTGCATTCGGACTCGCGCACGGCGCGGGATTCGCAGGCGCGCTGCTTGGACTCGACATCCCGCGCGCGCGGCTGCTGACCGCGCTCCTCGCCTTCAATCTCGGCGTGGAAGCCGCGCAGGTCCTCGCACTCGCCGTGATCGCCGGCATCGCGATCGCCGGTTCGCGGCTACCGGCCGTGGCGCGACGCCTGGCGCTCGACTACTCGACAGTCGGGCTCTTCGCGCTGGGCGTCTACTGGTTCGTCGGCCGCTCCCTCGGCTAAAAGGGGACATTCTCCTTTTCCGGAAATAGGGGACATTCCCCTAATTTCTCGCTGAGCGCGTAGTTCCCGGCGTGGTCACAGGGGAATGTCCCCTATTTCCGGAAAAGGGGAATGTCCCCTATTTACAGGCAGTCGCGGAGCAGTGCCTCCGCCTGGCGCAGGTTCATGTTCTTCGGAACGGGATAGTCGCGAGCCGCCTCGATGCACGCGGCGCGTGCAATCGCGGGAATGTCCTCCGCGCGGAGTACGGCGACCTTCTCGGGGATGCCGACGGTGCGGTTCAATTCCCGGACCCGGTCGATGAAGCGCTGCGCCAGCACCGACTTCGGCTCCGACGTCGACCCGGCGCCGATCGCGACCGTGAGTTCGGCGAGCCTGGCCTCGGCCAGCGGAGAGTCCTTCGAGAAGTCGAGCACCTTGGGCAGGACGATCGCGTTCCCGAGCCCGTGCGGCAGGCCATAGAGGCCGCCCAGCTTGTGCGAGAACGCGTGCACGTATCCGACGGCAGCCCGCGTGAACGCGAGGCCGGCGTACAGCGACGCGAGCGCCATCGACTCGCGGGCCTCGAGATCCTCGCCGTGCGCGTACGCGCGCGGCAGGTTAGCGAAGACCAGCCTGACCGCCGAGACGCAGAGCATCGCGGTGTCCGCCTGAGGCCACCGGCCCTGGTACGCCTCGACCGCGTGGGTGAGCGCGTCCATGCCGGTCGCAGCGGTGATCGACGGTGGCATGCCCTTCATCATCACCGAATCGAGCGCGGCGGCCACAGGCACGAGCTTCGGATCGATCACGACTGACTTCTCGTGCTTCGCCGCGTCGGTCACGACCGCCACCACCGTCACCTCGGATCCCGTGCCCGCCGTGGTCGGCACCACGTACAGGGGCAACAGCGGCTTGTTCACCTTGAGCGTCCCGACGAGCTGCGCCGGCGACTTGCCGGTCGTCGCCATGGCGGCGATCACCTTGGCCCCGTCGATCGACGAGCCTCCGCCCAGCGCCAGGATCGAGTCGCTCCCGTGGGCCCGCACGGCGGCGAGACCGGCGGCCAGGACTTCATGGGTCGGGTCCGGAACGATGCCGTCGAACACCGCGACGTCGATGCCCTCGGCCTCGAGCGCCCGGCGCACCGGCTCCACCAGGCCGAGTCTCGCAAGCACGGCATCGGTGACGACCAGCGTCCGCCGCGCACCCGAACCGACGATCAGGCCGCACAGCCTGCTCGTGGAACCCGGCCCCACGAACATCACCGGCCGCGGGATCGGAACCCAGCGTGCGAGGGGCTTCTTGAACATCCTGACGAAGCGAAGGGCGAGCAGTCGCAGGTCGAGCAACATGGGAATCCCCGGACGCTAACTCGCCGCCGAGAATAACCCCGGGTGCTGCGCGCCCACACCCGTAGAAACCCGGTAGCCTAGCGGTCACAATGAGGTGACGATGTGCCCGTCGCGGGTCGGAAGCATGCCGGCAGGGGGTCTCATTCGCTCAGGACCGCGGTCCGGTTCGCCGCAGCCGGGAGCCAGGCGAGCGCACGACGCCGGAGCAGCTCCGCGGGCATCACTCCCGAGGGCAGCAGGATGAGCAGGAACATACCGCCGCTGGATCTCCTGTGGCTGCTGACGGAAACGGCGGCAGGCCCGACTCACGTCGGTGGCGTGATGCTGTTCGAGAAGCCGAAGGGTCGAGCCGGCTCCGTCGTCCGCCAGATCGTGGATGCATTCCGCGCCGCCTCACCGAAGCCACCGTTCAACTACGTCCCGGAACTCGCCGGTGCCGGATGGCCGCACTTCCGGGAAGCCGCGAGCTGGGATCCGGACTACCACGTGCAGTACCTGGCCATGCCGGCGGACTCCTCCTACGAGGACTTCCTGAAGCTGATCGCCAGCCTGCACGAGCCGACGCTGGACCGGAGCCGGCCGCTGTTCCGCACCTGGGTCATCGACGGCCTGCCGAACGACCGGTTCGCCATCTACTCGAAGGTGAGCCACGCGATCATCGACGGCGAGTCGGGCATGAGGCGCCTCTACGCCAGCATGAGCACCACGCCCAGGGGCCGGATGAAGCTGCCGACGTTCGCGGTGGAGATGCCGGTGCACCGGTCGCGGCGCCACCAGGCGCTCGCTGCAAAGGCAGCGGATGCGGGAGCCGCCGCTGCACGGCAGGCATCGGCATTCAAGGACGTGTACGTGCACGCGCTCGGCAAGGTCGCATCGCTGCTGTCCGGCGCCGGCCCGGGCGGCAGCATGCCTTTCACGGCGCGGCACGGACCGATGAACGAGCCGCTCACGCCGTCCCGGAGCTTCGCGACCCTGAGCCTGCCGCTGGACGACATGCGGTCGGTCGGCAAGCACTATGGTGCGACGCTGAACGACATGGTGATGACGCTCGTGGATGAAGGCGTGCATCGCTACCTGCGGCAGACGGGCCGGGCATTCCCGCATCGCCTGGTGGCCTTCTGCCCGATCTCCCTGCGCGAGAAGGACGACATGGAAGCGGCCACGAAGGTGACGGCCGCGTTCGTGCACCTGGGCGAGCACGACGCGACGATCGCCGAGCGCATCGGACAGGTCGTCGCCGCGATGACCGCCGCGAAGACGGAGATCCGCTCGCTGTCGAAGGAGGCGGCGATGGTCTATGCGGTCGCCGTCCTCGGGCTCGCGCAGGCGAGCACCGCATCCGGAATCGGGCGCGTGGCGCCGCCTCTCGCCAACCTGGTGATTTCCAACGTCCCGGGCGCGCCCCACGCCATGTACGTGAACGGCGCGAGGCTTCTCGGCATGTACTCGGCCTCGGCCATCGCCGCGGACATCGGGCTCAACGTCACGGTAAGCTCCTACGATGGCCGGATGGACTTCGGCATGATCGGGAGCGGGACCACGATGCACTCGCTTCCGAGCCTTGCGAGCCACGTCGCAGATGCGTTCGAAGAGATCAAGGGGGCAGCCTCCCGGCGGGCGCGCAAGCGCCGGGTGAAGGGCGACGGCAAGCCGGGCGCGCGTGCGCGGGGCAAAGGGGGACAACGATGAGCAAGTCGATCCCGCCACTGGACCTCATGTGGCTCGTCATGGAAACGCCGGAGAGCCCGACCCACGTCGGGGCGATGCTGGTATTCCAGCAGCCGGCCGGCCGACCCGAAACGGTGCGGGAGATCGTCAAGGCCTACCGGCGTGCCAGGCCGACCGTTCCGTTCAGCTACGTTCCCGAGCTCGGTCGCGGAGTCCCCCGCTTCGTCGAGGCGGAGCACGTCGATCCGACGTACCACGTGCAGCACGTCGCGATGCCGTCCGGCTCGTCCTACGAGGATTTCCTGAGACTGCTGACCGACCTGCACGAACCCGTGCTCGACCGTAACCGGCCCCTGTTCCGCACCTGGGTCATCGAGGGGCTGCCGGGGCACCAGTTCGCCATCTACTCCAAGGTGAGTCACTCGATCGTCGATGGCGCCTCTGGCGCGAAGCGCATCTACGCCAGCCTGAGCACCTCGCCCCGTGATCGCATCCACCCGCCGCCGTTCGCGACGGAGGCCGGCCCGCGCAAGGCACGTCCGCCGAAGGCGCTGGTCGAGAAGCTTGCGGCAATGGGAACGACCGCGACCAGGCAGGCCGTGGCGCTCAGGGACATCTCCGTCGGCGCACTCCGCAAGTCCGTTGCCCGGATGACGGGGCCGGACCCGGGCGGCAGCCAGCCCTTCACCGCCCGTCGCGCGCCGATGAACGAACCACTTGCGACTGCGCGGTCGCTCGCGACGCTGTCGCTGCCCCTGCACGAGATGCGCGAGGTGGGCCGGCACTTCCACGCCACCCTGAACGACGTGGTCGTGACCGTGGTAGACGAAGGCGTGCATCGCTACCTGCGCCAGACGGGCCGCGCCTTTCCGCATCGGCTGGTCGCGATGTGCCCGATGTCCCTGCGCGAGGAAGGCGACACCGAGGCGGCCACCAAGGCGTCGGCGATGTTCGTGCACCTCGGCGCGCCGGACGCGACAGTCGCCGACCGCATCGTCGAGATCGTGGCTGCCATGGGCAAGGCCAAGGAGGAACTGCGGGCGATGTCGAAGGAAGCAGCGATGCTCTACGCGATCGCCGTGCTCGGCCTCGCGGAACTGGGCAAGACGACCGGCGTGGGCCGGGTTGCGCCACCGCCCGCCAACCTCGTCATCTCCAACGTCCCGGGCGCGAAAGAAACGATGTACCTGAATGGCGCGCGGCTCCTAGGCACCTACGCGGTTCCCGCGATAGCCGCGTCCATAGGGCTCAACGTCACGGTGAGTTCATACGCAGGCAGCATGGACTTCGGCTTCGGCGGCAACGGCGCGACGATGTACGGGCTGCCTGACCTCGCCCGGCACGTCGCCGACGCGTACGGGGAATTGAAGGCCGCCGCGGGGGGCAAGGCCGCGCGAGGTGACGGCCGCCGCGGCAAACACGGCGCACGTGGCCGGACCACGCCCCTGCGCGCGAAGACCACGCGATCGGGTCGCAAGAGGAAATGACCATGGAGCGCATGAGTGGCGCCGACGCGATGATGCTCTACCTCGACCGCGCCGAGGCCTACAACCACACCATCAAGATTTCCATCATCGATCCGTCCGCGGATCCGGACGGCTGGTCGTGGAAGCGCTTCAAGGCCACCTGGTACAGCAGACTCGGCCTCATTCCGCGACTGCGGCAACGCTACCTGCGGGTGCCGATGGGCCTCAACCACCCGGTATGGGTGGAGGACCCGGCGTTCGACATGGACTACCACGTGCGGCGCGTCGGCTGCCCTGCCCCGGGCTCGATGGTGGAACTCTGCGAACTCATCTGCGAGTTCTATGCACACCCGATGGACCACACCCGGCCGCTCTGGGAGGTCTGGGTCGTCGAGGGCCTGCAGGGCGGGCGAGTCGCGGTGATCCTGTTCATTCACCACGCACTCACCGACGGCGTCGGCATCCTGCGCATGCTGAATAACTTCTGGAACACCCGGCCGGAGTCGGAGGAGCATCCCGCGCCGGCCGCGTGGCACCCCGCCCCTCTGCCGGGCAAGGGCCGATTGCTCTTGGAAGGCCTGCGCGACCTGCCTGCAGTGTTTGCCGCGAACCTGCCAGGCGCAATTCGCGGCGCCCGCGCCGGCCGGCGCATCCTCGAGGAATGGCGCAGCAAGGGACGCACGCTGCCTCCGGTTGCGGGCGACTCGAAGTACCCCGCTCCCTACGCGGTGAAGCTTTCGCCGAACCGTACGTTCGCGCTGCACTCGTTCTCGCTGCCGAGGATTCGAGCCATTTCGAAGCAGCACGGGGTCACCATCAACGACGTCTTCATCGCCACCGCGTCCGGCGCCATCCGCGACCTGCTGATCGCCCGGGACGGTGCGGCGCCGTCCGCGCCGATGGTGGCGACCGTGCCCTTCGCGCTGGTGCCGCTCGCCGAGCGCACGCGCGACGGAAATTTCTCGACGGTGTGCCATACGCTGATGCACACCGAGATCGCCGACCCGGTGGAACGGCTGCAGGCCTGCAAGCGCGACGCCGACACCATGAAGGCTTATTTCGAGGCGACCCGCGAGGCCAATCTCTCGGCGCTCATGAGCCTGCTGCCGGCGGCCGTGCCGAAGCTGATGGATCGCGTGAACGAAATGAAGGGTGGCGGCGTGCTCCCATTCTGGAACGTCGTGCTGTCGAACGTGCCGGGACCGCGCGCGCCGCTCAAGCTTGGAAACCTCAGGCTGGCGGAGTGGTACTCGATCGGCCAGCTCGCGCATGGCGCCGCGCTGAACATCACCGTGTGGAGCTACGTGGACCAGTTCAATCTCTGCGTGCTCTCCGACCCGACGGTGCTGCCGGACGCCTGGCCGCTGATACATCACTTCGAATCCGGCCTTGCCGGCCTCGAATCCGCTGCGGGCGCGGCCACGACGCCCGGTTGACGAACGACCCGGCATGCGGCCGCCCGCGTGCCCAGAGACCAGGAACAGGACACCGATGTATCACTACGCAGATGCCGTCGAAGCGCTCGCCGACCTGCTGGGCGACGACCCCGTACTCTCCCACGCCGGGCGGCACCGCTCGTGGCGCGAGTTCGACGACCGGGCCGCGAGGCTGGGGCAGGCATTCAAAGACGCGGGCTTGAAGCCCGGCTCGAAGGTGGGCCTGCTGCTCTACAACTGCTCCGAGTACTACGAGGCCTTCCTCGCCGCGCTCAAGATGCGCATGGTGCCGTTCAACATCAACTACCGGTACGTCGGCGCCGAGCTCGCCTACCTGCTCGACAACTCCGACTGCGAGGCGCTCGTCTACCACCGCTCGCTCGCGGGCATCGTCGACGAAGTCCTGCCGGGCGCCCCGCTGGTGAAGCTCGCGCTCGAGGTGGACGATGGCGAGGGCGCCAGGAACGGCGTCCGGGATTACGAGACGGCGCTGGCCGCGGCGGCGCCCGCGCCCCGCATGGCGCGCCGGCCGGACGACTACCACCTGATGTACACGGGCGGCACCACGGGCCTGCCGAAGGGCGTGATCTGCGAGGTCACGCCCTGGACCACCGGGCTCGTCGCGATGTACGCGAAGAGCGTGCTGGGACTCGACCCGCCGCCCGCCGACCTTCCGCAGCTGCTCGCCACGGTGAAGGCGCTGCGCTCGCGCGGTGTCGTACCCGTCATCATGCCCTCCTCGCCGCTCATGCACACGGCGGGACTCGCGAACAGCCTGCCGTTCCAGCTGCTCGGCGGCCGCTGTGTCACGCTGCCGAACAGGAACTTCGACCCGATGGAGATCTGGCGCACGATCGCCAGTGAGCGCGTGATGGCCACGGTCATCGTGGGCGACGCCTTCGCGCGGCCGATGCTCACGGCGCTCGACGAGGCGAAGGCCCGGGGCGAGACACTCGACCTCACGAGCCTCAAGCTCGTGGTTTCCTCGGGCGTGCTCTGGTCGCAGGGCGTGAAGGAGAAGATGCTCGAGTGGCTGGACGCGACGCTCATCGACGGCGTCGGCGCCACCGAGGGCCCGATGGCGCTGCAGATCAGCCGGCGCGGGCAGTCGGGCGCGACAGCGCAATTCATCCCGCTCGCGGAGACACGGCTCTTCACGGAGGACGGTCGCGAGATCCCGAAGGATTCCGACGAGCCCGGGCTGATCGCAGCGGGCGGCCCCGCGCTCCCCGCCGGCTACTACAAGGATCCGGAGAAGACGGCGAAGACCTTCCGGGTCGTCGACGGGCAGCGCCTCGCGTTCATCGGCGACTGGGGTCGCTGGAATCGGGATGGCACGATGCAGCTGCTCGGCCGCGGGTCGGCGTGCATCAACACCGGCGGCGAGAAGGTCTATCCCGAGGAAGTCGAGCAGGTGCTCGGCTCGCACCCGGACGTCGCCGACTGCCTCGTGATCGGGCTGCCCGACGAGCGGTTCGGCCAGCGCGTGGTCGCGCTGGTCGCTGGGCGGCGCGCGCATGTCGGCCTGGCGACCGACCTTGCGGAGTTCGTGCAGGGCAAGATGGCCGGTTACAAGCGGCCGCGTGCGTTCTTCGAGGTCGGCTCGATCCCGCGCATGCCGAACGGCAAGGCCGACTACAAGGCCGCGCGCGCGATCGCCGAGCAGCTCGCGCTGCAGCAGGCTAAATGACCAGCTGGCAGACGACGACGGCGAGCCTCCTCGCCCGCCTCACGGTAAAGCAGCAACTGCAGCGCGACGTTTCGGTGGAACGCCTGCGCGAGCAGATCGGCGCAATCGAGCGACTGTTCCCGGGGCATCCGCCAGGCTTCATGGTGGCGCACGACCACCCCCTTCCGAACTGCGACGCCGAGTGGCTGCGCGAGAAGGGTTCGTCTACCGACCGCGTGATCCTGCACTTCCCGGGTGGGGCGTACGTAGTGCGGCTGCCGAACATGGAACGCGCGATGATGGCGCGGCTCTGCACGGCGGCGAACGCCCGCGCCCGCCTCGTCTTCTACAGGCTCGCGCCGGAACACCCGTTTCCCGCCGGGCACGAGGACAGCGTCGGAGCCTACCGGCAGCTCCTCGAGCTGGGCGTGAATCCGGAACGCATCGTCGTGAGCGGCATTTCCGCGGGCGGCGGCATGGCGCTCGCGGTGCTGCTCGCGCTGCGCGACCGCGGGCTGCCGCTGCCGGCCGGCGCCATCCTGATGTCCCCGCTGACCGACCTCACCGACCCGAACGACGGAACGCGCGTCGCCAACGCCGTGCGCGACCCGGTGCTGAGCCACAAGCGCGGCATCGAGATGCGGGCCATGTACGCAGGCGATTCGCCCGAAATGCTCGTGCACCCCTGGGTGTCCCCGGCATTCGGGGACTACGCCGGGTTGCCGCCGCTCTTCTTCCAGGCGGGCAGCACGGAAATCCTGCTCGACGACAGCCGGCGCTGCGTGGAGCGCGCCCGTGCCGCGGGCGTGTCCGCGGAACTCGAGGTCTGGAATGAAATGCCGCACGGCTGGCAGGGGCTTCCATTCATACCGGAATCGCAGCGCGCGATTGAACACTGCTCCGATTTCGTGAGACAACGCTGCCCATGACTCAAGCACCGAAGGCGCGGCCGTCCGCACGGACACGCTCCCGAGCCGCTGCCGAGGCGTTCATGAAGCTGCTGCGCGACGACCACGCCGGCCTGTCCCGCGTCCTGCGCGAGATCGATGCGCAGCAGTCCGCGCTCACCTCGACCCCCGAGACAGCCCGGGCGGTGCTTGCGGAAGCAGTGCGATATCTCCTCGTGTTCCAGCACTCGATCCACCACCCCAGGGAAGACCTGCTCTTCGCGCGGATCCGGGAACGCGAGCCCGCGCTCTACAGGAACATCAGGCCGCTGGTGCGCGAGCACCGCATCGGGCAGGAGCGGGCCGAGACGCTCGCGTGGACACTTTCCCGGGCAACGCCCGAGCAGCTGCGCGGCAAGCTGGGCGTCCAGCTGTCGAGGCAGCTGCAGAAATACGTAGAGAAGACGCGAGCGCACATGCGGCGCGAGGAAGCCGTCTTCTACACCGGGTCCGAGCGCGTGCTCCGGTCGTCGGACTGGGCTGCGCTCATGGCAGGCCCGATGCCGCGTGATCCCGCGGGCGACCTGCACCGCCTCGCGGCGAGATATCCGCGGCTGGCCGCGCGCCTCGCCCAATCGGAGCGCATGGTCACCGGTCCCGGCGAGCGGGCACCGCGGCCGCAGGACCGCCCCGGGCTCCGGCAGCGCGCGGAGCATGTCGCGGAACTCTGCGGCGAAGTGCTGCACGAGACCGTCGAGCTCGCGCGCCGCGGGATCGCCGATCTCGGCGCCGTGCGCAGCCCGCTCGGGCTCGCCCGGGTCTCGGTCGAGATCGGCACGCGCAGCTGCCGCCACGCGGCGAAGCTGGCGACCCTGCCGTTCAGGCGCTGAGCGAGCCCCCGAGCCTCGCGCGACCCACGGCGTGCCGCCGGGCTCGCAGCAGCAGTGATCTGTCCGTCAGCCGGCCGCGTGCGGCGCCCGGCGGTCCTTCCACGGCATCGCCTGCTCGAGCTGCGCCGCGAGTCGGAAAAGCGTGGCCTCGTCGCCGGTCCTTGCGGTGAACAGCATCCCCATCGGAAGTCCGTCGGCCGTCCAGTGCAACGGCAGCGACATCGAGGGTTGCCCCGTGACGTTCGCGACCATGGTGTAGGGCGCAGCCTCGTAGACGGCCGCGAAGGCCTCGAGGATCTTCGGGCGCTGGCTGAGCAGCGCCCGAGCCGGCAGCGCGGCCAGGATGCGGAGCGCAAGCTTCCTTGCCGCCGACAGCCTGTAGGCTCCGATCGGCATCGGCGGCACACCGACGGTGGGCGTGAGCAGCACGTCGAAGGCGGAGGACCACGCGAGCCACTGCCGCGAGAACGCCTGCAGGCCCCAGAGGGCTTCGGTCAGGTCGGCCGCCGACTGGGCTTCCCCGAATTTCGCGAGCATCCAGGTCGGCAGTTCCACGTCGCCGCGTCTCGCCTCCCGCCCGACCAGCGCCTTGCCCGCGCGCAGGTCGGCTGCCACGTCGGCCGACACGAGCGATGCGTAGTTCGCGATGAACGACTCGGTCGGCAGCGGCAGCTTCACCTCGATGAGATCGTGCCCGAGGCCCGCCAATCGTGCGCCCGTGGCCTCCAGCGCCGCGCGGTTCTCGGGATGCAGCGTCGTCGCGAGGCCGGGGTCGAAGCTGACCGCGATGCGCAGCCGCCCGGGCTCGCGCATCGTCTCGTCGAGGAAGGTGTGCCCGGGGGCCGGCAGCTTCATGAGCTGCTGCGGGTAATCACCCGACGTGGCGTCGAGCAACGCCGCGCTGTCGCGCACCGTGCGCGTGACGACATGCTCGCCGATGATCCCGAACCATTCGTCCGGCGCCTTCGGTCCCGTCGGGTTGCGGCCGCGACTCGGCTTGAGGCCGACGAGCCCGCAGTTCGACGCAGGCGTGCGGATCGATCCGCCGCCGTCGTTCGCATTCGCGGCGGGCACGATGTGCGCCGCCACCGCCGCGGCCGAGCCGCCGCTCGAGCCGCTCGACGTGCGTTCGAGGTTCCAGGGATTTCGCGTCGGGCCGAAGAGTTCCGGCTCCGTGACGTTCGACGCGCCGAGCTCCGGCGTATTGGTCTTGCCGAAGATCACGAGTCCGGCACGGCGATAGCGCCGCGTGAGTTCCTCGTCCTCCGCGGGCACGTAGTCCTTGAAGTACCGCGATCCCCGGCGCATCGGCTCGCCGGCGAAGGCGGTCATCAGGTCCTTGATCAGGAACGGCACGCCGCGAAACGGGCCCTCGGGCAGGCCGGCCGCAATCGCCGCGCGCGCGCGCTCTTCCATCAGGTGGATGATTGCGTTGATCTTCGGATTGACGGCCGCCGTCCGCGCGAGCGCCTCGTCCAGCAGTTCCGCCGGGCTCACCCGCCCCTGGCGCACCAGCTCGGCGAGACCGAGCGCGTCGAATTCCCCGTATTCGCGAAAGCCCATTTCTTCGTCACTCCTGCGGCGCGGAATTGCAGCAGATGATGTGCCTTCCGCAACGGGAAATCGATCCGCACTTGCCAGAGCAAGCCCGCGGGCCGACACTCGGCGCCTGCACCCTTGTGACCGGCCGAGTCATGAAAACAAGCTCCCGCACGATGCTGACGCTCGCGACGCTGTGCCTCGCCCTGGCAGTGCCCACGCTCGCGAAGGCGCCTCCGAAACCGACGCAGAAGTTCGCCCAGGTGGACGGGGCACGCATCGCCGCCGCCGATTCCGAGCCGCAGAACTGGCTGGCGCACGGCCGCACCTACGGCGAGCAGCGCTTCAGCCCGCTCAAGCAGGTCAACGCGGATAACGTCGAGAAGCTCGGCCTCGCGTGGTCATACGCCACCGGCACGCTGCGCGGGCTGCAGGCTACCCCGATCGTCGTGGACGGGATCATGTACACGACCGGCGTGTGGAGCGTCGTCTACGCGCTCGACGCGAAGACCGGAGAGCAGATCTGGAAGTACGACCCCGAGGTGCCGCGCCAGTGGGGCCGCTACGCCTGCTGCGACGCGGTCAATCGCGGCGTCGCCGTCTGGAAGGGATCGGTCTACTTCGCCACGCTCGACGGCCGCCTCATCAGCCTCGACGCCCGCACGGGCGGCCGGCGCTGGGAAGTGAATACGATCGACCGCACGAAGCCGTACACGATCACGGGCGCGCCGCGCGTCGTGAAGGACAAGGTGCTGATCGGCAACGGCGGCGGCGAGTACGGCGTGCGCGGCTACCTCTCGGCCTACGAGGCCGCAACCGGCAAGCTCGCGTGGCGCTTCTATACCGTGCCGGGGAACCCGAAGGACGGTTTCGAGAATCCCGAACTCGAGGCGGCGGCGAAGACCTGGAACGGCGAATGGTGGGTCGGCGGCGGCGGCGGCACGGTCTGGGACTCGATGGCCTACGACCCGGTCCTCGACACGCTGTACGTCGGCACGGGCAACGGCTCGCCCTGGGCGCGCGACATCCGCTCCCCGGGCGGCGGCGACAACCTGTTCCTGTCGTCCATCCTCGCGATGAACCCCGACACCGGGCGGCTCAAGTGGCACTACCAGGTCACGCCGGCGGACAACTGGGACTACACGGCCACGCAGCACATCATCCTCGCGGACCTCGTGATCGACGGGAAGCCGCGCAAGGTGCTGATGCAGGCGCCGAAGAACGGATTCTTCTACGTGCTGGACCGCGAGACCGGGCAACTCCTCTCCGCAGACAAGTTCGCGCCCGTCACCTGGGCGAGTCGGGTGGACCTTGCGACCGGCAGGCCGGTCGAGACGCCCGAGGCGGATTACTCGCGAGAGACCCGGCTGATCGTCCCGGCGCCGTTCGGCGCCCACAACTGGCAGCCGATGGCCTACAACCCGGGCACGGGTCTCGTGTACATCCCGGCGATGCAGCCGACCGGCATCTACGCGCTCTCGAAGGAGTTCAAGGACACCGGCAAGTACCCGCGTCGCGACATGTTCTGGAATCCAGGCATCGACTGGAACCAGTTCACCGACACCATCGGCGCGATGATGCAGCAGCTCGGCGGGCCGTTGCCGCCGGACCACGGCTACCTCAAGGCCTGGGACCCGCTGCAGAAGAAGACCGTCTGGGAAATCGAGTACCCGGCGTTCTGGAACGGCGGACTGCTCACGACGGCCGGCAACCTGCTCTTCCAGGGCACGGGTGACGGCCGCTTCATCGCCTACTCGGCCGACACCGGCAGGATCCTGTGGGCCGTGCCCACGATGATCGGCATCATCGCGCCGCCGATCACCTACGAGGTGGACGGCGAGCAGTACGTTGCCGTGATGGCGGGGTACGGCGGCGGCGGCGCGGTCACCGGTGGCGACCCGCGCACGATGGCTTCGGGCAAGTACGTGAACGACGGCTACGTCTTCGCATTCAAGCTCGGCGGCAAGGCGCCGATGCCGCGCGTCGCGGAGAAGAACGCATCGATCCCGGAGCCGCCCGCCATCGAGGCGACGGCCGCCGAGGTCGAGAACGGCAAGTACAGGTTCATGGCGACCTGCATGGTCTGCCACGGCGCGCTCGTGGTCTCGGGCGGCGTCACGCCGGACCTGCGGATGCTGCCGCCCGAGAAGCACGCGATCTTCAAGGAGATCGTCTACGACGGAATCATCCACGGCGCGGGCATGCCGAAGCTCTCGGACCTGGTGAGCGAGCAGGACGTGCACGACATCCACGCGTACGTGATCGCGCGCGCAAACGAAGATCGTGCTGCGGCAGCGCCAAATAGCGAAATAGGGGACATTCCCCTATTTAGGCAAATAGGGGAATGTCCCCTATTTCGCTGTCAATTGTTCTTCGCGCCCTGCTTCACCCAGCGGCGGATGGTCCTGATCTCTTCCTGTGTCAGCGGCTTCGCGTCGCCGTGAGGCATCTTGAGCGACGGGTCGGCCCGACCCTCGATCAGCATGACGAGCGCACTCGTGAGCGGGTCGCCCGGGATCACCACCTGGCCGAACTTCGTGCCCTTCATGAGCGAGTCGTAGCTGCCGAGGTCGAGGCCACTGGCGGCATGACCCGGCTGGCCCGGCACGTGGCACGTGGCGCATTTCGCCGCGAGGATGGGCGCGACGTCTTTCTGGTAGCTCACCTCTTCGTGCTTGCGCGCGCAACCCGCTGCGAGCGCCAGCGAAAGAGCGGCCAGGGACAGGCAAACGGGCCCGATGGGACGCATGGAAATCTCCGGACGGTGGACGGACCACGCGACGCTGTTCCCGACCGCCCGCGGCCGCAATCCGCTGTTCTACGTAAGCGCGACCCTGCGGAACGTGAGGTTGATTCGCTCACCGACCGCAACGGCGGTCTTCGGCACGGCATGCACCCAGTGGTGCTGGGTCGCGCCGGACATCAGGAGCAGGCTGCCATTCGGCAGGGAGATGTCCGCCTTCTGGCCGCGGCGCCGGCGATGGCGCAGGCAGAAGCGCCTGGCGGCACCCAGGGACACGGACGCGATCACTGGGTTCGGCCCCAGTTCGGGTTCATCGTCCGCGTGCCAGCCCATGCCGTCTCGTCCGTTGCGATAGAGATTCAGCAGCACGGAATTGAACTCGCAGCCTGCCAGCGCCTGAATGCGCCCACGTACCTGCTGGAGGGCCGGGGTCCACGGCAGCGGTTCGTGCGGAGTCCCCGAGTAGGTGTAGCGCGCGCCCGGATCGCCGTGCCAGGCGACGAGGCGCGGCACGAGTTGCCGTCGCCCGAAGATCAGGACGTCTTCCTGCCGCCAGTCGATCCCGGCCCGCAGTTCGCGGAAGAGATCCGACGCCTCCGGCGCGGGGAAGGCATGCGGGAACAGGGTGACCTCGGCGTCTGCAAGGTCCAGTCGCCGCGGCGGCCCGGGGCCAGATCCGCCTGAGCTCTTCATTGCGACGCAGCCTAACGTCCCCGACCCGCCGCGGCGACCCTCGACTGGCGCCGAATCGCGGGCGCGTCCACAATGCCGCACTGCAACAAGCCGATGTATCCGACGGAGATCCCGATGCCGAGCCTGCGCGCCCGCCTCCTGAACGCCTTCCTGCGCGTCTCGACCAAGTCGATGTGGAAGCCGGACCTGGACATCGTCAAGATCCGCCGACACGCCGTGAAAATGGATGCCCGCATCGCGCGCAAGGTGCTGCCGGTGGCCTCCGAGCAGGTCGAGATCGAGGGCGTGAAGGCCACCTGGTATGGCGAGCCGGCGCTGGCCGAGCGCGGCACGATCCTGTACCTCCACGGTGGCGCATGGTGCCTGCACTTCCCGGGCGTCTTCAGCCGCCACGCCTCGCGGCTGTCGTCGCTCACCGGGATGCGCGTGCTGCTGCCGGACTACCGCCTCGCACCGGAACATCCGTTCCCGGCAGGCGTCGACGACTGTTTCACCGTCTATCGCTGGCTCGTCCTGCGGGGATACGCGCGACGACCGCTCGCCGTGGCCGGCGATTCGGCGGGCGGCAGCCTGACGCTCGTCACGCTGATGCAGGCCCGCGACGCGGCGCTGCCGATGCCGAGTTGCGCGGTGCTGCTCTCGCCCTCGACCGACATCACGACCTCGGGGCCGTCATGGAAATACAACGTCGAGGCGGACCCGATGTTTACGCAGGGATCCAAGGACCTGCTGCGGCCGATCTATTGCCCGGGCGAGGACATCACCAACCCCCTGCTCTCGCCGCTCTTCGGCAACTGGGCCGGGTTGCCGCCGCTCCTGTTCCACGTGGGCTCGACGGAAGTGCTGCTGGACGATTCGGTGCGCGCCCAGGATCGCGCGTTGCAGGCCGGCGTGCAGGCCGAGATCGAGGTCTGGCAGGCCATGCCCCACGTCTTCCAGGTCTTCAGCTGGCTTCCAGAATCGAAGCTCGCGATGCGCAGGATCGCCGACTTCATCGCGGCGCGGAGCGTACGCAACGCCGCCACGAGCGACGCCGCAGGGGCGGCCAGTGAACCCGTGGCAGGCGCCGGCGGCGCCTGAACTCAGTCCTCGGAGTCCTGGTCCTCGCCGAGGATCTCGATGCGCGCGTGGGCGATGCCCCGCTGCATCATGCCCAGGGTCTGCGCAGCGGCCCTGGAAAGGTCCGCGATGCGGTGACCGATGAAGGGGCCGCGGTCGTTCACGCGAACCACGACGCTGCGCCCGTTCCTGAGGTTGGTGACCTTCACCTTCGTGCCGAACGGCAGCGTCGGGTGGGCCATGGTCATCGCATTGGCGTTGAAGAGTTCGCCGCTGGCCGTCGGGCGCTTGTGGAACTGCGCGCCGTACCAGGAGACCGTCCCTTCCTGGATGCCCGCGCGGGCGGCGGCGAAGGGCAGCAGCATCGCCAGCACGCCAAGCACGAGGAAGCCGCGGCGATGGGCGCGCGACTTCGGCTTGCGGGTGGTGCGGGAGGTTCCAGTCATGGGGTTCGGATCGGGCGGCCGCGCTTGGCGCGGACACGCCGGGTATTAGCCTTGTTGGGCGCGCAGTCTACCAAAGCGCCACCCCCCGGCACACGAGTTTCGGGCTAGAAATTCTTTATAATCATCCACTTATGTTCACCCGGCGGCGGCCCTGGCGTGTAGGTGGCGCGACAGGCCGTCCCGGAATCGACTGAAATCGCCACCGGGGCTGTGGTTCTGCCACCACAGCCCCGTGTCCCGCGGCCAGGATCGCAGGGCGAGCGACCCTGCCCCGGTACGGTCTCGGGGCTGGTCGGCCCTCCCCAGGTCACGAGGGCAGGTCGTTGGGATCCGTTTTGCTGCACTGCATTGACGCGGGCAAGCCCGCATGTCATATCACTATTGTTTCCACGATCCTGTCGCGAGAGGCACGGGGAGTCCGGCTCACGGGAGCCGGGGCAGCGCTGTGCCTCCAGGCGACGCTTTCCGGACCGACATGCAGGCCCCGAGATGAGCAGCACTCTCCGCCCTCCGACCACCCGTCCCGGCAAGCAGGGGCTGTACGACCCCCGGTTCGAGCACGACGCCTGCGGCGTCGGCTTCGTGGTCAATATCAAGGGGCACAGGTCCCACCGCATCCTCGAACAGGCGATCCAGGTCCTCAAGAACCTGGACCACCGCGGAGCCTGCGGCAGCGAGGTCAACACGGGCGACGGCGCCGGCGTGCTGATCCAGATGCCGCATGCCTTCAACGAGGAAGTCTGCCGCAAGTCCCGCATCGTGCTGCCGCCGGCCGGACAGTACGGCAGCGGCATCATCTTCCTGCCGCGCAACCCGACGGTGCGTCGCAAGGTCGAGGAGCGCTTCGAGCAGGTGGTGCAGTCCGAGGGCCAGCACGTCATCGGCTGGCGCACGGTGCCGACGGTGAACGGCGGCCTTGGCGAGACGGCGCGCGCCTGCGAGCCGTTCATGCGCCAGGTGTTCATCCGGCGCGACCCGTCCATCACGGACGACCTCGCCTTCGAACGCAAGCTCTACGTCATCCGCAAGCGCGCCTACAACGAGATCCGCACCTCGACGCTGCCCGGCGGCGAATCCTGGTACGTGGTGAGCCTCTCCTGCCGCACTTTCGTCTACAAGGGGATGCTGCTCACGACGCAGCTCGACCAGTACTTCCCCGACCTGCACAACCCCCTGATCGAGACGGCGCTCGCGCTGGTCCACTCGCGCTTCAGCACCAACACCTTCCCGAGCTGGGACCGCGCCCACCCCTACCGCTACATCGCCCACAATGGCGAGATCAACACGGTGCGCGGCAACTCGAACTGGATGCACGCGCGCGAGGCGCGCTTCGAGGCGGAGCTGTTCGGCGAGGACATCCGCAAGATCGCGCCGATCATCAACCCGAACGGCAGCGACTCCGGAATGCTCGACAACACGCTCGAGCTGCTCTACCTCGCGGGCCGCTCCCTGCCGCACGCGATGATGATGATGATTCCCGAGCCGTGGTCAGGCCACCAGACCATGGACGACGACAAGCGGGCCTTCTACCAGTACCACTCGAGCCTGATGGAGCCCTGGGACGGCCCCGCCTCCATCGCGTTCACCGACGGCACGCAGATCGGCGCGGTCCTCGACCGCAACGGGCTGCGGCCCTCGCGCTACTACGTCACGAAGGACGACCTCGTGATCATGGCGTCCGAGGCGGGCGTGCTCGACCTGCCGCCGCAGGACATCGTGCAGAAGGGCCGCCTCCAGCCTGGCCGCATGTTCCTCGTGGATACCGAGCAGGGCCGCATCATCGACGACGAGGAGATCAAGCGCACGGTCTCCGCGCAGCGGCCGTACCGGGCGTGGCTCGACGAGTACCAGATCCACCTCGACGACCTGCCGGCGGCACCTGAAGTCCCGGCCCCGGACCCCGAGACGCTGCTGCAGCGCCAGGTCGCCTTCGGCTACACCTTCGAGGACGAGCGCATCGTGCTCACGCCCATGGCGCGCGACGGCGTCGAGGCGGTGGGCTCGATGGGCAACGACGCGTCCCTCGCCGTGCTGTCGAACAGGCCACGGCTGCTGTACGACTACTTCAAGCAGCTCTTCGCGCAGGTCACCAATCCGCCGATCGACTGCATCCGCGAGGAACTGATCACCTCGGCGGAGACGCGGCTGGGATCGGAAGGCAACCTGCTCAACCCGCAGCCCTCGGACTGCCGGCGCCTCGAGCTCAAGTGGCCGATCGTCACCAACGAGGAGTTCGCCAAGATCCGCCGCATGGACCTGCCGGGCCTCAGGGTCGGCGTGCTGCCGATCCTGTTCCGCGTGACGCGCGGGGAGAAGGGCCTGGTGAAGTCGATGGAGGAGCTGCGCCTCATGGCGCGCCGCCTCATCGAGGAAGAAGAGGTCAACGTCATCGTGCTGAGCGACCGCGGCGTCAACCGCGAGTTCGCGCCCATCCCGTCGCTGATGGCGGTCGCGGGACTGCACCACTACCTGATCCGCGAGGGCCTGCGCACCCGCGTGAGCCTCGTGCTCGAGACCGGCGAGGCGCGCGAGGTGCATCACTTCTCGCTGCTGATCGGCTACGGCGTGAGCGCGGTGAATCCCTACGTCGCCTTCGAGACCCTCGATCACATGATCGGCGAGGGCCTGCTCACGAGCGTGGATCACAAGACCGCCTGCAGGAACTTCGTCAAGGCCGCATCGAAGGGCGTGATCAAGGTCGCCTCGAAGATGGGCATCTCCTCGCTGCAGAGCTACCGCGGCGCGCAGGTGTTCGAGGCGCTCGGCCTGCGGCAGGACGTGATCGACGAGTACTTCAGCTGGACGGCGTCCCGGGTCGGCGGCATCGGCACGGACGTCATCGCGCAGGAAGTGCTGATGCGGCACCACGCGGCGTTCCCCGAGCGGCCGATCGAGCGCCACGCGCTGCCGGTCGGCGGCCAGTACCAGTGGCGGGCCGAGGGTGAGCATCACCTCTTCAACCCGGAGACCATCCACCGCCTGCAGAAGGCGGTGCGCACCGGCAGCTACGCGACCTTCAGGTCCTACTCGCAGCTGGTGAACGACCAGGCGACGAACCTCTGCACCCTGCGCGGGCTGCTCGAGTTCAAGGCCGGCGAGCCGGTGCCGCTCGAGGAGGTCGAGCCGGCGGCGGAGATCATGCGACGGTTCAAGACCGGCGCGATGTCCTACGGCTCGATCAGCAAGGAGGCGCACGAGACGCTCGCCATCGCGATGAACCGCATCGGCGGCCGCAGCAACACCGGCGAGGGTGGCGAGGATCCCGAGCGCTACCTGCCGCTGGCGAACGGCGACTCGAAGAACTCCGCGATCAAGCAGGTCGCCTCGGGACGCTTCGGCGTAACGAGCGAGTACCTCGTGAGCGCACGCGAGATCCAGATCAAGATGGCGCAGGGCGCGAAGCCCGGCGAAGGCGGCCAGCTGCCCGGCACCAAGGTCTACCCGTCGATCGCGAAGACCCGCCACACGACGGCGGGCGTGGGGCTCATCTCGCCGCCGCCGCACCACGACATCTATTCGATCGAGGACCTCGCGGAACTGATCCACGACCTGAAGAACGCCAACCGCCGCGCGCGCGTGAGCGTGAAGCTCGTGGCCGAGGTCGGCGTCGGCACCATTGCAGCGGGCGTGGCGAAGGCGCACGCCGACGTCGTGCTGATAAGCGGCTACGACGGCGGCACGGGCGCCTCGCCGCAGACGTCGATCACCCACGCGGGCCTGCCCTGGGAACTGGGCCTCGCCGAGACCCACCAGACCCTGGTGCTGAACAACCTGCGCAGCCGCGTCGCCGTCGAGACCGACGGGCAGCTCAAGACCGGCCGCGACGTGGCGGTGGCGGCGCTGCTCGGCGCCGAGGAGTTCGGCTTCGCGACGGCGCCGCTGGTCTCGACCGGCTGCATCATGATGCGCGTGTGCCACTTGAACACCTGCCCGGCGGGCGTGGCGACCCAGGACCCGAAGCTGCGCGAGAAGTTCAAGGGCAAGCCCGAGCACGTCGTGAATTTCATGCGCTTCGTCGCCGAGGAGCTGCGCGAGATCATGGCCGAGCTCGGCTTCCGCACGGTCGAGGAGATGGTCGGGCGCGTGGACAGGCTCGAGCCGCGCCGCGCAATTTCGCACTGGAAGGCGAAGGGCCTCGACTTCACCAACCTGCTCTACTCGCCCGAGGTGGACCCGGACTGGGGCCGCTACTGCCAGGACGAGCAGGACCACGGCCTCGACAAGTCGCTCGACCTGACCGTGCTCCTCGAGCTGTGCAAGCCCGCGATCGAGCGCGGCGAGGAAGTGGTCGCAGACCTGCCGATCCGCAACGTGAACCGCGTGGTCGGCACCATCACCGGCAGCGAAGTGACGCTGAAGCACGGCGCGAAGGGCCTCCCGGAGGACACCATCCGGCTGCACTTCCGCGGATCCGCCGGCCAGAGCTTCGGCGCATTCATCCCGCCGGGCATGTCGCTCTCCCTCGAGGGCGACGCCAACGACTACGTCGGCAAGGGCCTCTCCGGCGGCAAGATCGCGGTCTTCCCGCCACGCGAGGCCACGTTTCCCGCCGAGGACAACATCATCGTCGGCAACGTCGCGCTCTACGGCGCCACGAGCGGCGAGGCGTTCATCCGCGGCATGGCGGGCGAGCGCTTCTGCGTGAGGAACAGCGGCGTCAACGCGGTCGTCGAGGCCGTCGGCGACCACGGCTGCGAGTACATGACCGGTGGCCGCGTCGTGGTGCTCGGGCCCACGGGCCGCAACTTCGCCGCGGGAATGTCCGGGGGCATCGCCTACGTGCTCGACGAGAGCGGCGACTGCCAGGCCAGGGTCAACACGCAGATGGTGGATCTCGAGCGGGTCGTGGACCCGGCGGAGGTCGCCGAGCTGCGGCGCCTCGTGGAGCGCCACCTCCAGCATACCGCGAGCGAACGGGCGCGCCAGCTGCTCGACGCCTGGAGCCACGTGCTGCCGAAGTTCGTCAAGGTTATTCCACGCGATTACAAGCGCATGCTCGCGGCGATCGCCCGCGCCGAAGAGCAGGGACTCGCCGGCGAGGAGGCGATCATGGTGGCCTTCGAGGAAAACGCCCGCGACCTGTCGCGCGTCGGCGGAAACTGACATGGGTAAGCCCACAGGGTTCATCGAGTACCTCCGCGAGCTTCCGGTCGATCGCGCGCCCCTCGCGCGCATCGCGGACTGGAAGGAGTTCCATCCGCACCTGGAGGAAAAACGGCTGCGCCAGCAGGGCGCACGCTGCATGGACTGTGGCGTCCCGTTCTGCCACACGGGCAGGCTGATCAGCGGCATGGCCTCGGGCTGCCCGATCAACAACCTGATTCCGGAGTGGAACGACCTCGTCTACCGCGGCCTGTGGCGCGAGGCGCTCGACCGCCTGCACATGACGAACAACTTCCCGGAGTTCACGGGACGAGTGTGCCCGGCGCCCTGCGAGGGATCGTGCGTGCTGGGCATCAACGACCAGCCGGTGACGATCAAGAACATCGAGGCCGAGATCATCGATCGCGGCTGGGAGGAAGGCTGGGTGCTGCCCGAGCCGCCGAAGCTGCGCACCGGGAAGCGGGTCGCGGTCATCGGATCGGGGCCGGCCGGACTCGCGGCCGCCGCGCAGCTGAACCGCGCAGGTCACGAGGTCTCGGTGCTCGAGCGCGCGGACCGGCCGGGCGGGCTGCTCATGTACGGCATCCCGAACATGAAGCTCGACAAGCAGGAAGTCGTGGCGCGCCGCATCACGCTCATGGAGCAGGAGGGCATCCGCTTCGTCTGCAACGCGAGCGTCGGCGACAACGTCGAGGCCCAGCTCCTGTTGCGCGACTTCGACGCGACCGTGCTCTGCACCGGCGCGAGCCAGCCCCGCGACCTGCCGGTGGAAGGCCGGGCCCTCGAGGGCGTGCACTACGCGATGGACTACCTCACCGCGAGCACGAAGGCACTGCTCGACGGCGGGCCGGACGCGAGCCCGATCCACGCGCACGGCAAGGACGTGGTCGTGATCGGCGGCGGCGACACGGGCACCGACTGCGTGGGCACGGCGATCCGCCAGGGCTGCCGCAGCCTCGTGCAGATCGAGATCATGCCGCGCCCGCCGCTCGAGCGCGCCGCCGACAATCCCTGGCCGGAGTGGCCGAAGGTCTACAAGGCGGATTACGGCCAGGAGGAAGCCGCGGCGAAGTTCGGCGACGACCCGCGCGTTTACCTCACGACTGTGAAGAAGTTCGTCGGCGATGCGAACGGGCGGCTCGATGCCATCGTCACCGTCGAGGTGAAGTGGGAGCGCAACGACAAGGACCAGTTCGTCCCCGTCGAGGTGCCTGGCACCGAAAAGACGCGGCCGGCCCGGCTCGCGCTGCTCGCCATGGGATTCCTCGGCCCCGAGCAGGCGCTGCTCAAGGACCTCGGCGTCGAGTGCGACCCGCGCGGCAACGTCCGGGCCGAGCACGGCCGCTATGCGACCAGCCTCAAGGGCGTCTTCGCGGCCGGAGACTGCCGTCGCGGCCAGAGCCTCGTGGTCTGGGCGATCAACGAAGGCCGTGGCGCGGCGCGCGAGTGCGACCGCTACCTGATGGGCAAGACCGACCTGCCTTAGAAATATCGGTGCCAGGCACCCATTTTCCGAGCGGAAAATAGGTGCCTGGCACCTATTTTCTTACAGGAACGGCTTCGCGCGCTCCAGGAGCTCGTCGAGTCCAGGCTCGCTCGGATTCCACGGCTTCCCCGGGTGAATGACCGAGACCTGGCAGCTCTCTGCCGCTTCCACCAGTTGAGCGTAGGTGCCCGCCTTCACGTCGGCGATGTAGGCCTGCTGGTTCTCGTTGTACTTGAACATTCGAGGGTTCAACTGCGTGCACTCGTTGCAGGTCGAGCAGCGAACGGTCTCGATGTAAGCCTCGTCCGGGTTGCGCGGCGGTTCTTCTGCTTCGACGGCCGCGGCCGCCGGTGCAGCCGAGGCACCCGCCCCCTGCACGGCTGGCGCAGGCGGCGGCGCGGCTGGGGGGACCGCAGCGACCTGCGCCTCGCGCTGGTGCTGCTCCTCCCAGGCCTGCCGCTCACGCGCGAGCGCGCGCTCCACCCTCGAGTCGTGCACTCCCCCGAGTTCCTGCAGCCGATGCCAGGCTTCGCGGCACCGCACCGCGGCGCGCATCAGCCGCTCGTCCACGACCAGGCGGCACAGCAGGTCGCCGTCATCGACCGCGAGCACGCTGGGGACGCCGCTCGCCGCGTTCTGCGGCGGATTCTCCAGCCAGTCCTGGACCGGGATCATCGCATCGCCCCACGCGGCGCGCGGCACCGGCGCGAAGTGGCCGGCATGGCGCGGATCGCAGACCGCGAAGTCGACGAAGGTGAACGCGACGGACTCCGTGACCGACTGCAGGTCCTGGTCCGCGTAGCTGAGCTGCTCCACCGGCCAGTCGCGATCGGGCTGCGGGTTGTTCTCCAGCGAAAAGCGCGAGGCGAGGTCCGGCCCGGCGCCCGGGTCGTAGGTAAACGCGGGGAACGCCCGCGACTGCATCGCCGCGGCTGACGCCAGGTAGCCCGGCAGCGCGCCGTCGGCCGGACCGGCGTAGAGGCTGAACAGCGCCGGCCCCGGGTGACGCAGGCCCTGTCGCAGCCGCGCGCGCAATTGCACGAGGTTCGAGGCTGCGGACTGCAGCACGAAGACCTCGCCGAAGCTCATGGCTGCGCTCGCGAGCTGCGCGCTGCGCAGCCCGAACGCCAGTTGCCCGCGGCCGGGCGAGGACTCCTCGAGCAGGTCCTCGACCTGCACGACCACCTTGAGCGGCACGCCGGACGAGAGCGCCGCGGCGAGGTGCGCCGGCTCGCCGTCCTTGCGGGCGCCGATGCAGACGAGATAGTCCGGGAAGAACTGCAGGTCCTGCGCGGTGACGCCCGCTTCGTCGAGCGCCGCGACGATCGGGTCGTGCAGTTCCTCGAGATAACTGCCCTCGACTTCGAGTTCCGCGACCAGCAACGCCTTCAGCAGCTCGACGAGCTCCGGCAATCGCTCACGGAACGCCGCGAGCGCGGCGGCCGGCTCGTCGAATGCGAAGTCATGAACATCGGCCGCGCCGGAACCGGCGCCGCTACCCGCGGCCGGGAAGAACCGCTGCGAGGTCAGCACCTGGATCGCCCGCTCGATGCGGATACGTCGCCGATCGCCCAGCCCGCCGTGCGAGCCGACCCTCTGCAGCAACCGCGACATCGCGGCGAAGTCAAAGAGCCCGTGATGGGAAGCGCCGAAGGACGCCTGCAGCGCCGGCTTGCGCAGCGCCTGCTCCGACCGCATGTAATCGGCCCGCAGGATCTCACCGAGCCGGATGACGAGCCGGTCGATGCGTTCGCGCGCCGCGCCCAGCTTCTCCCGCTGCACGGCCGACCATGCGTGGCGCACGAACCTTGCGGGCAGCGCAGCGTCGCAGCCGGCGACCTCGCCATCGAGCCCGAGCGCGTCCCGCGCCCGGCGCGCGTCGCGCACGAAGGTCTCGTCCGCCTTCGTGGCCAGGACGTCGACCGCCTTGTCCCACAGCCGGCCAAGGGTGTCGCGGGCACCGCCGCCCACCTGCCTGCGGATTTCCCGCTCCACCTTCAGCACGCGGCGGCGCATGCCTTCGCCGGCCACGCCCTCGGGCGCCAGCTTTCGCAGCACCCGGTCCACGACCGCGGACAGCGGCTGCACGAATTCCTCGCCGTCTGAGAACACCACAGGGAAGTCGTAGCGCAGCGAATCGAGGTCGCGGTAGGCCGCGAGCAGCGCCGGCCGCAGGCCTGACACACCTCCCACCGGCCCTTCCGCCTCGGGCTGGCGCCCGGTGAGGTGAAAGACGACCTGCGACCTGAGATGGCTGTCCATGATTGCTACGGCCACACGGTGAACTTGTCGAGCTCCGCATCGAGCGTGGAGCGGATCCCGTCGGCGGTGCGCAGCGCCCCGGCGTGACGCAGGTCCTCGTAACACGGGACTTCCGGGTTCCGGTACAGGATGCCCACCGGGATCGGGTCCTCGATCGAGGCGATCTCGCGCGCGCGGTTCATGTTCGAGGGATCGTGCTCCTCCTGGTTGCGGTAGATCTTCTGCAGCGCAGGGCTCACGCGGATGCCGTTCTCATGCGTGACCATCAACATCCTCGAAGGGTCGTGCACCCAGGGTTCGAACATCTTGTCGACGAACTCGGGGCAGCGCTGCAGGATGCGCACGAACGAGAAGCCGCGGTGCCGGAACGCGGCGGTAACGATCTGGAAGAGCGTTTCCGGGATCCAGTCCACCGCCTGTGCGACGAACGAGACGTTCTGCACGCCGAGCGTGACGGTGAGCGGGTTCAGCGCGTCGAGGTAGGACCCGCGCGGCGTCGTATTGCTCTTCGTGCCGAGCGGCGAGGTCGGCGACGCCTGCTTCTTGGTGAGGCCGTAGATGTGGTTGTCGTGCAGCAGCACGGTGATGTTCATGTTGTAGCGGATCGCGTGGATCCAGTGCGCGGCGCCGATGCTGCAGCAGTCGCCGTCGCCGGTGTTCACGAACACGTTCAGGTCCGGCCGCGCCATCTTCACGCCCTGCGCGATCGGGAGCGCACGGCCGTGGATGCCGTGGAACCCGTAGGTGCGCATGTAGTGCGGCAGGCGGCTCGAGCAGCCGATGCCTGAGACGAACACCGTCTTCTCGGGGCGCAGGCCTTCGTCCCGGCACAGCCGCTGCATGGCGGCGAGGATCGCGTTGTCGCCGCAACCCTTGCACCAGCGCGGCACGCCGCCCTGGTAGTCCTCGAGCGCGCGGCGCTCCTCGAAGAGATGCTGGAGGCAGACCGTGGCGGTACTCATGAGCGCAACTCCTCCGCGACCAGGCGGCGACGGACCTCGGCGATGATCGTGCCCGGCTTGATCGGGCTGCCGCGAACCTCGCCCCAGCAGTCCACGTCCACGAGGTAACGCGCCCGCAACAGCATGGCAAGTGCGGAGTAGCGGCGGTTGGTCTCGTCGATCAGCGCGTCCTTCGGGTCATCCGACCAGTTCCCCTCGATGGTCATCACGTGCCGGAAGCGCCGCATGACTTCCTTGATGCCCGGGTGCATAGGCTGCAGGAAGGTGAGGTGCATGGACGACACCTTGTGGCCCTCGGCGCGCAGCCGCTCGACCGATTCCTCGATCGCGCCGCGGGTGCCGCCCCAGCCGACGATCAGCAGGTCGCCCGAGTCACCGCCGAACACCGGGGGCGGCGTCAGCGTCTTCTGCAGGGCGGCAAGCTTGAGGCTGCGGGCATGCATGCCCCTTTCATTGATCTCGGGGTCGTACGCCACCCGGCTCCACTCGTCGTGGGCGAGGCCGGTCAGCGTGTGCATGCCGCCCGGCTGGCCCGGCGCGAAGCGGCGGCTCAGGCCCGTCACCGGGTCCCAGTCGTAGGGCCGCGCGCCTTCCGGCACCGGGTTCTGGTCGATGGGCGGCGCGAGCCAGTCCGCGTCGAACTTCGGCCGCGGGAAGGGCTGCTGCGCCGTGGCGAGGCTCGCGTCGGAGAGCACCACTACGACCATGTTGAACGTCTCCGCGATGCGGCGCGCTGTGATCATCGAGTAGAAGCAATCCTCGATGCTGCCCACCGCCATCACGACCTTGGGCGCGTCGCCGTGGCTGCCGAACATGACCGTGAGCAGGTCACCCTGCTCCACCTTGGTCGGCTGGCCCGTGCTCGGGCCGCCGCGCTGGACGTTCACCACGACCAGCGGGATCTCGGCCATGACGGCCAGCCCGATGCCTTCCTGCTTCAGCGAGTAGCCGGGTCCGGAGGTGATCGTCACCGCGACCTTGCCGGCGTAGGACGCGCCGATCGCGAACGCGCAGGCCGCGATCTCGTCCTCCGCCTGGTGCACGATGCCGCCCGCCTTCTCGAAGATGTCGCTCAGGTAGTGCGACGCCGAGGTGGCCGGCGTGATCGGGTACATGGCGCAGATATCCATGCCGGAGGCGAGGATGCCGAGTGCGAGCGCCGTGTTGCCATTGATGACGACCTGCGCCTCGGTCGCGCGCGTCGCGGGGATGCTGTACTTGAAGTCGAGGTTGTCCTCGGCCCAGGCCCAGCCGGCCTCGAGCAGCGCGACGTTCGACTTGATGACCTTCTCGTCCTTCTTGCCGAAGATGAAGGCGATCTGCTCGCGCGCCAGGTTCATGTCCAGGCTGTAGATGTTGCAGAGCATCCCCAGCACGAACATGTTCTTGCCCTTGCGCGGGTCCGCGACCAGCGTCCTGCACTCCTTTTCCATCGGCACTTCGTGGAGCCGGTAGCCCTCCGCGACCAGCCGGTCGCGGGTCTCGGCGTACTGCGCGACGATCTTCGGATCCGGGCTGTCGGCCCACATGCTCTCGAGCAGCACGATGCAGCCGGGCTTCAGCTCGCCCGCGTTGACGCGGCCAAGCAGGACCTGCTCGTTGAACGCGATCGCGAGCGAAGCTTCGTCGCCGCCATTCGTGACCCGCTTCTGGCCGATGCGGATCCGGTTTCCGCTCGCGCCTGCGATGCTGCGGGCGGGCGGCTGGATCTCGGCCGGGATGATCTCGACCGTCCAGACGCCGTTGCCCATCCGCGCCGCGATCGCGCCGAAGGACTGGCCGCACTTCTGCGCGCCCTCCCCCGAGTCGCTCATGATCTCGATCACGTGTTCTTCGAGCGTCAGGAACTGCTTCGCGACGACCCGGGAGCCCGCGGGACGGGCAGCCGCAGCACGCGGCTTCAGGTTCTTTACGGCATGCATCTGCTCACCTCGCCAGCCGCACGCGTGCGTAGCCGTGCTCGGCGCGGTCGATGCCGAACAGCGTCGCGTCGGCGCCGACCTGCTTGTCCTGGTAGACGAAATCGGTGTCGCGAAGACCGAGGAAGGCCTTCATGTGGCGGGCCGCGCGACGACCCGCGCCCATCGCCTCGATCACCGTCGCGGCGCCCGTGACGATGTCGCCGCCGGCGTACACGCCCGGGATCGACGTGGCGAGGTTGTCGTCGGTGGCGATGTAGCCCCGCTTGTTGAGCTTCAGCTTCGAGGTCTGGCCGATGATCGGGTTGGCGTTGGTGCCGATCGCGTACACGACCATGTCGGCCTCGATCTCGAACTCGCTGCCCGGCTCGGGCACCGGGCGGCGGCGTCCCGACTCGTCGGGCTCGCCGAGCGTCATGCGCACGCAGCGCACGGCGCGCACGTTGCGCTTGCCGTCGTCGAGGATTTCCACGGGACTCACCAGCCAGTGGAACTCGATGCCTTCCTCACCGGCGTGGTGGATTTCCTCGGCGCGCGCCGGCGCCTCGGCGCTGCTGCGCCGGTACAGGCAGCGCACGTGCTCCGCCCCGAGGCGCAGGCAGACGCGCAACGCGTCCATCGCCGTGTTGCCCGCGCCGATCACGGCCACCATCTTTCCGGGCTGCATCGGCGTGTCGTAATTCGGGAACTCCCGCGCGTGCATGAGGTTGCAGCGCGTGAGCAGCTCGTTGGCCGAGAGCACGCCGTTCAGGTTCTCGCCCGGGATGCCCATGAAGCTCGGGTAGCCTGCACCCGTGCCGATGAACACGGCGTGGAAACCCATCTCCTCGACCATCTGCTCGATGGTGAACAGCCGCCCGACCAGCGTGTTGCACTCGAAGCGCACGCCGAGCTCCCGGAGCTTGCCGATCTCCGCGTCCACGACCGTGTTCGGCAGCCGGAAGTCGGGGATGCCGTACTTGAGCACGCCGCCCGGCTCGTGAAAGGCCTCGTAGACGGTGACTTCGCAGCCCGCCTTGGCCATGTCGGCCGCGCAGGCCATGCCGGCGGGGCCGGAGCCGACGATGCCGACGCGGAACCCCTGCGGCTCGATGTACGGGACGTTCGACCATCCCTCCTTGATCGCGAGGTCGCCCACCCAGCGCTCGAGCCGACCGATGGCCACGGGCTCCAACGTGTCGCCGACCGTGCAGACGCCCTCGCACTGGTTCTCCTGCGGGCAGACGCGCCCGCACACGGCCGGGAGGAGGTTCGTGGCCGTGATGGTGTCGTAGGCGCCGCGGAAGTCCTTCTCCGTGATCTTCAGGATGAAGTCCGGGATGGCGATGTTCACCGGGCAGCCGCGAACACAGGGCTGGTCGGGGCACATGAGGCAGCGCTCCGCCTCGAGGAGCGCGTCCTCGATGTAGTAGCCGCAGTTCACCTCCTGGAAATTCCTGGCCCGCTCGCGCGGATCCTGCTCGTGCGCAGGCGTCCGCCCCTGCGGGATCATGCGGATCGTCTTCTTCTTTTTCTTCGCTTCGGTCACGGTACCTGGCTCCTGAGCCGGCAATTCTCGTCGAAGCGCTCGCTGGCCTCGCGCTCCGTCGCCTTGTAGCGCTGCAGGCGGAACATCAGGTCGTCGAAGTCGACGTGGTGGCCGTCGAAGTCAGGGCCATCGACGCAGGCGAACTTCACGCCGGTATCGAGCTTGACGCGGCAGCCACCGCACATGCCGGTGCCGTCCACCATCACCGGGTTCAGGCTCACGATCGTGTGGATCCCGTGCGGGCGCGTCGCCTCGGCACAGCCTTTCATCATGACTGGCGGGCCGATCGCGACGCACTCGTCGATGTCCGGGTGCTTCAGGACGGCCTGGCGGATACCCTCGGTGACCAGGCCCTTGATGCCCGCCGAGCCGTCGTCCGTGCAGAGGATGAGCTCGTCGCAGCAGTCGCGGAACTTCTCCTCCCAGAACACGAGGTCGCGCGTGCGGAAGCCGAGGATGCCGATCACGTACGCACCGCTTTCCTTGTAGGCCCGCGCCTGCGGGTAGACCGGCGCGACGCCGAGGCCGCCGCCCACGCACATGACCTTGCGCGCCTTGCCGATGTGGCTCGGGATGCCCATGGGTCCCACCAGCGCCGTGAGCCGCGTGCCGACGTGGCAGCTGCCCTGCATCTCGCGCGTGGTCTTGCCGACCGCCTGGATGACGAGCGTGATCGTGCCCTTGTCGCGGTCGAAGTCGGCGATGGTGAGCGGGATGCGCTCGCCCTGCTCGTGCGACATGACGATGACGAACTGGCCCGGGCGGGCTGCCTTCGCCAGCATCGGGTGCCGGATCTCGAGCAGGAATGTTACGTCCGAGAAATCCTGTCGAGCCACGACCTCGAAGCCGGGCCCCTCTGATTGGCTGTTCATGTACTCATCCTGGTTGGGTAGGCATTAATCCCTAGGGACCCGGGAGCGGCAATCAGGGCAATCCGAAAAAATGGGGACATTCTCCTTTTTCGACGACCCGCGCCGATCATGGAAAAGCCCGGAAGAACACCAGATTAGGGAAGAAAAAGGAGAATGTCCCCTTTTCAGAGGATCGGCGAGATCTGCTTCTCGCCCCGCTCGTACACGACGTTCGCTCGCCCGACCAGCAGCGGGTCGAGCGAGGCGATCTGCGAGAGGTCCTTGTTGGCGTACGGGAGCTTGTGCAGCACGTAGCGCATGGCGTTCAGGCGCGCCCGCTTCTTGCAGTCCGACTTGATCACGGTCCAGGGCGAGTCCGCGGTGTCGGTGTAGAAGAACATCGACTCCTTGGCGCGCGTGTACTCGTCCCACTTGTCGAGCGAGGCGAGGTCCACCGGACTCAGCTTCCATTGCTTGAGGGGGTGGGACTTCCGCTCCTTGAATCGCCGCCGCTGCTCCCTGCGCGTGACGGAGAACCAGAACTTGATGAGGTGCAGCCCGCTGCGGACGAGGTTGCGCTCGAACTCGGGCGCCTGCCGCATGAACTCGAGGTATTCCTCGTCCGTGCAGAAGCCCATGACCCGCTCGACGCCCGCCCGGTTGTACCAGGACCGGTCGAACATCACGATTTCGCCGCGCGTCGGCAGGTGCTCCACGTAGCGCTGGAAATACCACTGGCCCCGCTCCGCGTCGCTCGGCTTGTCGAGTGCCACGACCCGCGCGCCGCGCGGATTCAAGTGCTCCATGAAGCGCTTGATCGCACCGCCCTTGCCGGCAGCGTCGCGCCCCTCGAACAGGATCACCACGCGCTGGCCGGTCTCCTTCACCCAGGCCTGGAGCTTGAGGAGTTCCACCTGCAGGCCGTACTTCCCGCGCTCGTAATTGCGACGCGACATCAGGTTCTTGTACGGATAGCCCCCCTCGCGCCAGTCGTCGGCGAGCTCGCCGTCGACCTTCTGCCGGTAGTGATGCAGCGCCTCCTCTTCGTGCCTGGCGAGCAGGCTGCGCATGGCGAGCACGTCGTCGGGCGATGCCCCGGCCAGGATCGCCTCGAAGGCCTCGGCCATGCCGGGCCCGTCCTGCGCTGCGCGCGACAGGATGTCGCGCACCGCGTGCACCTTGGACTCGGTCGCCGCGGCGACGGCTTCCGCGATCGAGTGCTCCGCGATGCCTGCGGCGCTCAATCGCGGCGCCACATCGCCCTGCGCCACGCGCCGGGCGCCCCTGGGCACCCTGGCCCGGGCCCTCTTCATTGCGGCCTTCTTCGTCGTGGCCTTCCTCGTCTCCGTCACCCCGCCTGCGGGTCGGCCGCGTTCCGTGTCGTCCATCACCGGATCCTCGCCTGGTTCACTCTGCCTGGACTGTTGAGCCTACGCCCGCTTGGACCCGCGACGTCTCGGGGAATTCCGCAGCCCTGACGGGTTCAGGGGGTCACGATGGGAAACTGCCCGTCCGGCGTCTTGACCAGCGACAGGAAGGAAATCAGGTCCAGGCGGCTGCCCTCGACCCTGAACTCATCCGACATAACGAGGTCCTTGAGCCCGGCTTCGCCGGTGCCGAGTCGGACCAGGATGTCGCGGGTGAGGTGCACGGTGGCATTCGCGCCCTGCACCGGGTCGGCCTGCCGGTGGTGCAGCACGGAGTTCTCGAGCTCGATCACGTGCGTCTCGTGGACGTCGTCGAAGACGAAATTGAAGGTCAGGCGCTTGCCCTCCGCGGCCGGGCCGTCGAGCCGCACGGCCATGGAATCGAGGAACCGGCCCGCCGGCGCCTGCCGGAGCAGATCGGCCGTGAACTTCGGATCCACCGCCATCCCCTGCCCGCCATTGCGCAGCTCGTACGCCCCCGTGAGGTACTCGTCGCGCCATGGGCCGGATTCCGCCCGGTAGCCGAGCTGGTCGTAGGCCGAGGCGAGCAGCGCCTTCGCTTCCTCGTTCCCGGGCTCGGCGAACACCAGGTTATTCAGCAGCATCGCGGCCCAGCGATAGTCGCCGGCGTCGATGGCCGCCTTGCCCGTCTTGAGCACCTGCGCTGCGCCACCCATCGCCGCGACGTACCGCTTGCCGGCCTCGACCGGCGGCAGCGGATCGAGGTTGGCGGGATTCCCGTCGTACCAGCCGAAGTACATCTGGTACACCGCCTTCGTATCGTGACGGACCGTGCCGTAGTAGCCGCGGTTCGCGAACCGGTCGCGGAGCGACGCCGGCAGCTCGATCTGCTCGGCGATCTCGCGCGGCGTGTAGCCCTCGTTCGCGAGCCTTAGCGTCTGGTCGTGGATGTACCGGTACGTGTCGCGCTGCGCCTTCAGGTAGTCGATGACCCGCGCGTTGCCCCACATCGGCCAGTGGTGGCTCGCGAACTCCACCTCCATGTCGCCGAAGAGCCGCGTCGCCTCGTCGATGTACCCGCTCCACTTCACGGCGTCGCGTACCTTGGCGCCGCGGAGCGTGTAGAGATTGTGCAGCGTGTGCGAGACGATCTCGGCGCCGCACCAGGCCTTGAGCTCCGGCAGGTAGAACGTGAGCTCCGCCGGCGCCTCCGAGGCGGGCGTGTACTGGAACACGAACTTCACGCCGTCGATGGTCATGTCCTGCGGCGTCCGGTCCACGAGCAGCGTCGGCTCCCGGATGCTGATCGTGCCCCACGTCGCTCCTTTCTTGCCGAGGCCCGTATCGACGTGACCATCGGGCGAGTGCGCAAGCGCCGTGCCGTACATGTAGGTCGCGCGACGTCCCATCGCGATCCCGGCCAGCACGTTCTCGCTGGTCGCCTCCTCCATGAAGCCGCGCGGCGCGACGATGGGAATCTTCGAGGCGGTGGCCGGATCGGCGGGCAGGACGCCCTCCACTCCCCCGAAGTGATCCACGTGACTGTGGGTGAAGACGATGGCCGACACCGGCCGGTTGCCCAGGTACCTGCGCGCGAGCGCCAGCGCGGCGGCCGACGTCTCGCGAGTCGACAGCGGGTCCACGACGATCCAACCAGTTTGCCCCTCGATCAGCGTCATGTTCGAAATGTCGTAGCCGCGAACCTGGTGGATACCGGGCACGACCTCGAACAGGCCGTGGATGCCGTTCAGCTTCGCCTGGCGCCACAGGCTGGGATTCACGCTTGCGGGCGCATCGCCCTCGATGAACGCGTAGCTTGCGAGGTCCCAGGCCGGGCGGCCGCCCGGACCCGCAATGACGAGCGGGTCATCGGTCCCGACGAATCCGCGCCTCGCGTCCTCGAAGTCCTGCTGGTCGGCGAGGGGCAGCGAAGCTGCGACCGCGCGATTGGCTGCCTGCGTGAAGGACGAGGCCGCGCCGCCCTGCACGACCGGAGCGCGCTTCCCGTCGCCGCAGGCGACGACCAGCGCAACCGCTGCCAGCATTGCCACAAGCCTCACGTTCATTCGATACACCCCTGATTCCCGATGCAATGATTTCCGAAGCGCTGACTTCTCATGCCCTGGTCGTTCGGGCCGCCCGCCGTTCCCGCAACACCCACCACAGGCCCCGCACGTCCGCACGCCAGTCGCCGAGCACGGCGAGGAGCGCGAGCTCTTCCACGCTGGCCACGATGGTCGTGCCCATCGCCAGGTAGAACAGCCACGGCTCGAACCCGAAGACGAACAGGACGCCGATGAAAAAGCCCAGCGCGTTGGCCGCGACCTTCGAGAGATACGTGTGAAAACTGGACAGGCGGCCGTAGCGGGCCAAGGCGAGCAGGTTCTCGAGCGCCCAGAGGCCGACGGCAAGTGAGCAGGCGATCGTGTTGTCCGTCATCACGTCGCGATGAAAGGCCCAGATGCCGTAGACCGCGACGAACATCAGCGCCGAATCCGCAATCGAGTCGAGCAGCGCACCGATCCGGCTCTCGAGCGACCAGGTGCGCGCGATCCAGCCATCCGCAACGTCGGTCAGGAGCGCTGCGATCAGGAGCCAGGCAAACGCGTTCTCCTGGTGGCGCGCGGCCAGCACCGCCAGCACCGGAACCGCGAGCAGCCGGAGGCCACTCAGGACGTTGGGCAGGCGCCGAGCTCCGAACGGCAGGTCAGCGCGTACGTTCATGGCCGGTAAACGAAGCCCCGGCTTTCCGACTGCGGCGCCGATGCGACGAGTTCCGCGAATTCGCAGAGCCAGCGACGCGTTTCCGAAGGCGCGACGATCTCCTCGACGAAGAAGCGTTCCGCGGAACGGAACGGCGAGCGCAGCCGCTCGAGTCGCGCGGCGATCTCGCGGCGCGTCGCTTCGGGATCCGCCGCTGCCTCGATCTGCGCCTTGTACGCCGCCTCGATTCCGCCTTCCGCGGGCAGCGACCCCCAGTCGCCGCTCGGCCAGGCGATGCGGTAACGGAAGCGCGTGTGATTCATCATCCCGGCGCCCGCGACGCCGAAAGCCCGCCGCAGAATGACCGAGCACCAGGGCACGGTGGACTGGTAGATGGTCGCGATGGCGCGCGTGCCGTCGCGGATCGTGCCTGCCTTCTCCGCCTGCGAGCCGATCGTGAAGCCGCCGACGTCCACGAAGTGCACCACGGGCAGGCCGAAGGTCTCGGCGAGCTCGACGTGGCGCGCGATCTTGCGCGAGGCGGCCGCGGTCCACGTGCCGCCCATCTGGCCGGGATCGCTTGCGATCACCGCGACCGCGACGCCACGCAGCCGTGCCAGCGCCGTCACGGCCGACCGCCCCCACGCGCGGCCGACCTCGAATACGCTGCCGCGATCGAGCACGGCTTCCAGGATCGGCCGGATTTCGTAGGGCCAGCGCCGGTCGCGCGGAATCGCCTCGTCGAGCCACGCCTCCGACCGATCGGCGGGATCGCCGCACTCGAGGCGCGCGGATTGCACGCCTGCACGGCCCGGCAGGTACGAAAGGAATCGGCGGGCGCGCGCAAACGCATCGGCCTCGCTGTCCACGACGTCGTCCACGCTGCCGGTCGAGGCGTGCAGGTCGGCGCCCCCGAGCTGCTCGGCCGTGACCTTCTCTCCGGCCGCCTCGACCACCGGCGGGCCCGCCGTGAACATCTGGGCGAGCCCGCGGACCATGAGCGAGTAATGGCTCGCGACCAGCCGCGCGGCGCCGAGTCCCGCGACGGGACCGAGGCCGAGCGACACGACCGGGACGCGACCGAGATTCTCGACCACCTGGTCGAAGCCCGGAACGAAGGGCACGTACGTGGCGCCGAGCCGCTCGACCTCGGCGACCGATCCGCCGCCACCCGTGCCGTCCAGCAGCCTGAAGAGCGGAAGCCCGTATTCCGCGGCCATCAACTCGGCCTGGACGTTCTTCTCGTGGTGGTAGCTCTCCGACGAACCCCCTCGGACGGTGAAATCATCGGCGCTCACGACCACGGTCCGGCCGTCGATGGTTCCTCGCCCGGCGAGGCAGCTCGAAGCTCGAAACGACTCGAGCGATCCGTTCGCACCGTAACGGCCCTCGCCCGCGAGGCTGCCCCATTCGCGAAACGAACCAGGGTCCAGCAGCGCCGCGATGCGTTCACGCACGGTCAGCTTGCCGCGGGAGCGCTGCCGCGCCACGCGGTCGGCGCCGCCCATTTCCGCCGCCAGCGCCTGCCGGCGGCGGATTTCCTCGATTTCGCGGTGCCAGCCCTTGTCGCTCATTCAGGTGCTCCGGTCCGGCGGTCGCTCGCGGCCGGGGACCGGCAAGGTGACCCAGATGGTGGCGGCTTGGCAAGCTGGAGGCCTTGCCCCCCGGAAAATAGGGGACATTCCCCTGTCGTCTGAAAATAGGGGAATGTCCCCCTATTTTCCGCGGCCAGGTGCGCGAATCCGGCGCCGCGCGTAACATGCGCGGCCTTGTCGCACCTCCCGGAGCCCCCCCCGATGCCTCGCACGCTTACCCGCGGTTCGATCGCCCTGTCCCTGGCCCTGCTGGCCACCCTCGCGTCGGCCGCGGACCCGGCACCACTCACCGACGAGGTCTCGAAAACCAGCTATGCGCTGGGCTACCAGATCGGCCGCGACGTGCGGGGTGTCGAGATCCGCCCGGATGCGATCGTGAAGGGACTGCAGGACGGTGCTGCTGGCACCAAGGCACAGCTGAGCGCCGAGGAAATCACCACGCTCATGCAGAAACTGCAGAAGGACGCCGAGGCCCAGCGCGCGGCGCGGCAGGTGGAACACCTCAAGTCCGCCGCCGCTGCCGGCGCGGCATTCCTCGCCGAGAACGCGAAGAAGCCGGGCGTGACGACGACGGCGAGCGGCCTGCAGTACAAGGTGATCACGCCTGGCACCGGCAAGAAGCCCGCGGCCAGCGACACCGTGACCGTGAACTACCGCGGCACCCTCGTGGACGGCGCCGAGTTCGACAGTTCCTACTCGCGCGGGCGGCCCGCGACGTTCCCGCTGAGCGGCGTGATCGCCGGCTGGACCGAAGGCGTGCAGCTCATGCAGGAAGGCGGCAAGTCGCAGCTGGTCCTCCCGGCCTCGCTCGCCTACGGCGACCAGGGCGAACTCGCCGGCCAGGTGCTGATCTTCGAGGTCGAGCTGATCAAGGTAGGCGCGCCCGAGGCCGCCAAATAGCTCAGCGGAGCGCGGTGACCAGCGTCGCGCTGATGACCCCGACGATCAGCGCGGATACGAGGGCCAGGCCCAGCGGCTTGAAGCCGATCTTCCTGAGCTCGGTGATGCGCGTGCCGAGCCCCACGCCGGCCATCGCGATCCCGAGGCAGTACGTCGCGCCGTGCTTGCCCGCGTCCAGGAGGAGGTGCCACTGGTCCTGCGACAGCACGCCGAGCGGACGCTCGCCCAGGTCGCCGATCGTGCGCAGGACCGCCATCGCGCCGAAGCCGATCACGAACAGCGGCACCATGGTCCACCACGGCGGTGGCGCGGTGCCCTGTGCCGATCGACGGTGGTAGAGGATGGACATGAGCGGTATCACGATCAGCATCGAGAGGTTGCGCTCGAGCTTGGTGACCGTGGCGACGCTGAGCACCTGCGGGTCGACGTAATAGTCCTGGTACACCATGCCCGCGGCCGCGACCTGCGAGGTGTCGTGCACCGCCGAGCCCAGGAACAGTCCCGCACTGAACGAATTGCCCGCAAAGAGCCAGTGCGCGACGAACGGATAACAGAGCATCGCAAGGAGCCCGAACGCCGTGATGCAGGCCACGGCGTAGCTCGTCTCCTCCTCCCTGGCGCCGATGGTGGGCGACACCGCGACGATGGCCGTGTTGCCGCAGATGCTCGTGCCCGACCGCGATCAGCGTACCGAGCCGGTCCGGCAGGCCCAGGCGCCGGGCCATCCAGGTCACGATCAGGATCGCGGCCGGTATCGTCACCAGGATCACCGGCAGCGCCTTGAGGCCGATCGCGCCGACCTCGACGATGCTGAGCTTCAGTCCGAGGAGCACGATGCCGATGGGCAGCACGCCCTTGACCGCGAAAGTGATGCCGGGCTTGAGCCACCCCGGCAGCGTGAGGAAATTGCCGAGCGCGAGCCCGATCAGGATCGCCACCATGATGCCGCTGATGGCCCCCGGGCTCATGCCTATGGCACGGGAGAACGCGTCGGCCACGAAGTTGCCGACGATCGCCAGGAGAAGTGCCAGCAGCAGGCCCGGAATCCTGTTCATTACAGGACGAAGGGCACGACCCACCAGCTGCGCCGGCGGTACTCGGTCCAGCCCACGTAGCGCGAGAGGCTCGCTTCCTTCATGACCATGTTGGTCGCGAAGAGCGTGACCCAGATCCATCCGAGCACGACCCACGGCCACCAGTGCCAGACCATGAGCGCGAAGCTGCAGTACACCAGCATCTCGCCGAGGTAGTTCGGGTGACGGACGTAACGGTGCACGCCGTCAGTGATGAGCCCGCGCTGCACGCGCAGCGTGAAGTACTTCTGGGCATCCGCTGCGATCATGAGTGAGCAGCCGAGGATGCACAGGCTGGTGCAGAGCGCGAACCAGGCAGGCTGCGACATCGGGTAGTCCGGGACGACGGTGCCGGAGATGATCAGCCAGCCGAACGACCAGTAAAGGACCAGTCCCGCAAACGTGTAGAGGCCGCTCGCAATCGTGGCGCGGCGCTGCCAGTTGGGATCCGGGAACGCCATGTCCTTCAGCAGCCAGACGAGGCCGTAGGACCCGTGCAAGGCGAGGTAGGTCCAGGCCGCGGGCGAGGTCGCGGCCGGCGTCGTGCCCGCGTAGTGCCACATCATGAGCGCGAGTACCGGAAAGGTGCCGCACTTCTGCAGGTTGATCACCCACGCGAGCTTCCAGGGCCGCGGGCCGCCGAGCAGGTCGAACATCATGAGTTCGTTGAAGCGGCGGAGCGCGAGGGCCCAGCCCGGCGCGACACACGCCGCGTGCGATCGGCCGTCCGTCGTATTGCCAGCCATCGGCCTCTCCCCCGGTGCTCTCGTGGCAGGATAGACTGCATCGCACCATGCAGCCAGCCCCGGAACACCTGCACGTCCACGTCTTCGATCTCCACAATCCGGTCGCCGAGCGACGGACACAGCAGGTCATGTGGCTCACGGCCGCCATGATGGTGGTCGAAATCGTCGCCGGCACCCTGTTCGGCTCCATGGCGCTGCTGGCCGACGGCTGGCACATGAGCTCGCACGCGCTTGCACTGGGTGTCTCCGCGGGCGCCTACGCACTCGCGCGACGCCACGCCCAGGACCCGCGGTTCGCGTTCGGCACCTGGAAGATCGAGGTGCTGGGCGGGTACACGAGCGCGGTGTTCCTGCTCGGAGTCGCGGGCTACATGGGGTTCGAGTCGGTAAGCCGGCTGTTCGCCCCGTCACCCATACGCTTCGACGAGGCGATTCCCGTCGCCGTCATCGGCCTCGTCGTGAACGTCGTGTCCGCGTGGCTGCTCTCATCGGGTGCGCACCGCCACGACCACCACCCTGCGGCCGACGGGCACGGGCATGTGCCACACGAGCATCACCACGACCTGAATCTACGTTCCGCCTACCTCCACGTGATCGCCGACGCCGCGACCTCGGTGCTCGCGATCGGGGCACTCGTGGGCGGCCGGTACTTCGGCGCCTCGTGGCTGGATCCCGTGATGGGCATCGTCGGCACCATCCTCGTCGGCCGCTGGGCGATCGGCCTGCTGCGCGACACCGGTCGCGTGCTGCTCGATGCTGAGATGGACGCCCCGGTCGTCGCCGAAGTCCGGGAAGCCGTCCGCGCGCTCGCGGAGCCGGCGACGTTGCGCGACCTGCACGTATGGCGAGTCGGCAAGGGCAAGTACGCCTGCATCGTCTGCATCGAGACCGACGCGGAGTTCGCCGCGGTGGAGATGCGCCGCCAGCTTGCCGCGCACGACGAACTCGTGCACGTGACGGTCGAAGTGGTGTCGGCGCGCGCGTAAGCGCGGCACGCGCCGTTCGACGCCGAACCGACCGAAGCGCACCTTCTACTTCGCCCGGTAGATCGTCGCGCCTTCCTTGATGGTCTCGACGACCCGGACGTCCCTGATCGCCATCGGCTGCACCTTCAGGGGATTGCGATCCAGGATCACGAGGTCCGCGAGCTTGCCCGGCTCGAGCGAACCCTTGGATGCTTCCTCGCCGTACTGCTCAGCCGCGTAGATCGTGATCGCCTTCAGCGCCTCGAGCTGCGTCACGCGCTGGTCGGGGCCGATCTCGACGCCCTTGCGTGAAATGCGGTTCACGGCCGACCAGACGACCATCATCTGGTCGAGGGGTGCGACCACGAAGTCCGTGTGGTTGGTCGGGTGCAGGCCCCTGTCGATCGCGGCGCGCATCGGGCTCTCGAAGAACGCCTGCTCGCGGCCACGGTTCAGGATGTGCGTGTCCGCGAAATAATAGGTGTGCAGCGTGAAGAACGAGGGCCTCATCCGGTAGGCGACGTACTTGTCGAGCTGGTCGGGCCGCACGAACTGCGAATGGATGATCGTCACGCGACGCGGCTTCGACAGGTCGCCGGCGGCCGCAAACTCATGCGCACGCAGGAACTGGTCGATCGCCGCGTCGCCGTTCGCGTGCACGTTGAGCGGCAGGCCGAGGTCGTACACCTTCTTCACGAATGCCTCGACAACTTCATCCGGAAGTATCGACGTGCCGCGCCAGTCCGTCTCGCCGCCGGGGCCACCGGTGAGATACGGCGTCGTGAACCATCCGGTCCTGCCCTGCGGCGAGCCGTCGAGCGTGATCTTGCCGCCGCCGAGCTTGAGGTGATTGACGTACCTGCCCCAGGTGTCGACCGGGTTCTTCGCCAGCACCGCGTCGAAATCCGTGAAGAACGGGAAGGCGACGACGTCGATGACGTGGGCGCCGCCGGCGGCCGCCCGCTGCATGAGCGCGAATTCCGAGGCGTGCGTCGCCCCTTCGTGGGCCGTCGTGATGCCGTTCGCCGCGTACAGCATCTGGCCGGCGCGGCTCCACTCGACTTCCTGTTTTGCGTCCGGCTTCGGCAGCGCCGTGAAGATCGGCAGGTACGCCATCTCCATCACCAGGCCGGCCGGCTCGTTCGAGCCGGGCTTGCGCAGGATCACCCCGCCCTTCGGCGTCTCGGTCGCGGCACTGATGCCGAACTGCTTCATCGCAGCGGAATTGAGCACGGCCCCGTGCATGGACACGTGGCCCACGATCACCGGGTTGTCCGGGAAATCGACGTCGAGGTCGTCGCGCGTCAGCCCGACCCCGTTCGGCATGGCGTTCGTGTCGTAGCCGTAGGCCTGTATCAGCTGGCCCCTGGGCACCTTGTGCTCGTCGCGGAACTTCCTGAGCGCGGCAACGATCGAGGGGATGTCCTTGCCCGGACCGGCCGGCGGCGCGAACACGTTCACCTGGTTCGCGACCGTGAGCGAGCTGAAGTAATGACTGTGCGGATCGATGAAGGCCGGCAGCAGGGCCTTGCCGCCGAGGTCGACGACCTGTGTTGCCCGTCCCCGATGCGCCCGCTCGAGATCCCTGCGCGTCCCCACGGCCAGGATCCTGCCGTCCTTGACGGCGAGTGCCTCCACGGACGGCTGGGCGTCGTTGATGGTGACGATGTCGCCGCCCACGTAAATCGTGTCGGCGGCGACCACGGGCGCCGGGGCGCTGCGGCTCGCTCCGAGAGCGAGGCTCCCCGCGGCAACGAGCGCAAGCACGGACATCATCTTCATGCGTGCCGGCGCCGGCCAGTCAGGTTTTCGACGCCTGGAAAATGCTCTCGATGGACGCATCCAGCGCCGCGTCGAACTCCGCGTCCGACTGCTGGGCCGAGAGCCCCTCGGTCAGCGCGCGCGAGAAGCTCGCGACCATGCCGTGCTGGCGCCTCAGGCGCGCGTTCGCCTCCTCGCGCGTGTAGCCACCGGAGAGCGCGACCACCTTGAGCACGCGCGGGTGATGGATGAAATCGGTGTAGAGATCGTCGCGGTCGGGGATCGTGAGCTTCAGCATCACGAGTTCGCCCTCGGGCAGGGCGTCCAGCTGGCGCCTGATCCCGGCCTCGAGCAGGTCTTCGGCGGCCGCCTTGTCCGGACACTTGATGTCCACCTCGGGCTCGATGATCGGCACGAGGCCGGCGGCGACGATCTGGCGCGCGACGGTGAACTGCTGTTCCACCACCGCGCGAATTCCCGCGGCATCCGCCTGCTTGATCACCGAGCGCATCTTGGTGCCGAAGATACCCTTGGCGCGTGCGCGCTTGAGCAGGGCGTCCAGGTCCGGCATGGCCTTCATGAGCTGCACGCCGTTCGCCTCGGCCTCGAGGCCCTTGTCCACCTTGAGGATCGGGACGACCTTCTTGACCTCCCAGAGGTACTCCGCCGTCGGCCGCCCCAGGATGTCCCGGTCCATCGTGGCCTCGAACAGGATTGCCGCCAGGATACGGTCGCCGTTGAACGACCGGCTCGTGATGATGCGGGTGCGCATGGCGTGGATCCGATCCATCATCTGCGCCTCCCCCGAATACGCGCTCTCGGGGATGCCGTAGAGCTTCAGGGCCTTCGGCGTGCTGCCGCCGCTCTGGTCCAGCGCCGCGATGAAGCCCGGCTGGTTGCGGAATTTCGCCTGCTGCTGCTCGAACCTGTTCATCGTCGTCTCCTGCTGCACACGCCTGTGGTCAATTCTAGGCGCGGCCCGGCGACCAGCGTTAGCGCCGTCTTGAGTTGCTCGGGGGCCGCCGCGCACACTGTCGCGAACACGGACGCCGGAACGCCGAGGACCCCCCCATGAAAGCAGTCGTCTGCCAGGACTCCGAACTGAGCGTCAGGGACCTGCCCGAACCGGTTCCGGGCGAGGGCCAGGTACTGGTGAAGGTGCTTCGCTGCGGCATCTGCGGCTCGGACCTGCACATGCGCCACCACTTCGACCACATGCACGAGCTGATGGACCGGGTCGGGATCGGCTACGACTTTCCGACCGGAAAGGACCCGGTGGTCTTCGGCCACGAGTTCTGCTGCGAGGTTCTCGATTACGGCCCGGGCTGCAGCCGGAAACTCGAGCCCGGCACGCGAGTCGTCGCCCAGCCGCTCATCAGGGCCGACAGGAAGGTGTACCAGACCGGTTACGACCTCAAGTACAACGGCGCCTATGCCGAGCGGATGCTGCTGCCGGAGTGGGGGCTGGTGCCGGTGCCCAACGGCCTGTCCTCGGAAATGGCGGCACTCACCGAACCGATGGCAGTGGGCCTGCACGCCGTGAACCGCGGGGAACTGAAGAGCAAGGACGTGGCGATCGTGATCGGCTGCGGGCCCGTCGGCCTTGCGGTCGTCTGCCTGCTGAAGGCCCGGGGGGTCGGGACCATCATCGCGAGCGACTTCTCGGCGGGACGCAGGGCGCTCGCACAGAAATGCGGCGCCGACATAGTCATCGATCCCGCCGACAGCTCGCCCTACGCCAACTGGCGGGAATACGGCTTCATGGGCGACATGCAGACGCTGCTGAACCTCGCCGTTGATACGCGCGAGAAGCTCGGCCGTCTCCCCCTGCCCTGGTACACCACCTGGCGCATCGCGGAGAAGCTGGGCGCGACGCCGCCGCGGCCGGTCATCTTCGAGTGCGTCGGCGTCCCCGGCATCCTGCAGCGCATCATGGACGGCGCACCGCTGCTGTCGCGCATCGTCGTGGCCGGGGTGTGCATGCAGCCCGACCGTATCGAGCCGGCGCTGGGCATCGTGAAGGAAGTGGACCTGCGCTTCGTCTTCGGCCATTCGCCGCTGGAGTACCGGGATACAGTGCATTTGATCGCCGAGGGCAAGGTGAACTGCGCGCCCATGATCACCGGCACGGTCGGGCTCGACGGCGTCGCCGGCGCGTTCGACGCACTGCGCGATCCCGAGAGGCACGCAAAGATCCTCATCGATCCGTCACTCGCGACAGCCGGCGTGTAGCGGACTGCGGGGCGCGGACGCTGTAAGCTCCGGGGGCTTCCGCGGCACTGGCGGGATCTGCACTGGGGCACCATCATTCTCAAGCGTCTCGCAGAGAACGCCCGCCGGCAGGACTGGTTCGCGGTCGTCGTCGAGCTGGTCGTGGTCGTGCTCGGCATCTTCGTCGGCCTGCAGGTCACCGACTGGAACGAGGGACGCAAGGCGGCGCACCTTGCACAGGAGTACCGGGCGAGCCTGGTGGCGGACCTGAGCGCGGACCAGGTCGCGGCCGAAAGGCGCGCGCTGTATTTCGAGACCGCGCAGGCCTACGGCACGAAGGCGTTGGCGTACCTGGACTCGCCTCCACCTGACGTGTCGGCGGAACAGGCCGCGGCCCTGGTCACGGCCTTCATGCTCGCGAGCACGGTCTGGGACTACCGCCAGCCCCGCTCGACGTTCGAGGACCTGAAGGCGACCGGCAACCTGGCGCTGCTCGGTGACATGAGCCTGCGCATCGAGCTTGCGGCCTACTACGTCACCACCGACCAGAAGTCGGTGCAGTGGGGACTCGCCCCGGAGTATCGCCACCACGTGCGTTCGCTGATTCCAGCCGAGGCACAGCGCCGGATCATGGGCAGCTGCGAGACGCTCCTCGGCACGGGTTTCTCGGAGCTCGTCCTGCGCCCCGATTGCCAGGTCGATCTCACGCCCTGGGACGTGCGCGCGGTCCTGGCCGGCATCACGGCCGCGCCCGGCATGCATGCCGACCTGACGTTCTGGATGTCACAGCTCCGGTTGAAGATCGAGCTCTATCGCGACCAGGTCAACGTCGCCCACAAGATGCGCGTCCGCGTGGAGCAGGCGCAGCGCGCGCAGACCTGAGTTTCGGCCGCGACTTAGGCAGAATCACCGGACACTCCTGGAGCGACCGAAGATGGCCCCCGGGCCGCCCCACCCGCAACTCGTGCTCAAGACCACACCACCCCGGATTCCCCGGACGGTGCTGGAACGATCGCGTCTTGAGCGGCGCGCGCCCGGAATTCGCCGACAAGTCGGTGATTTCCCTGCAGGCGGCAGGCGGCTACGGCAAGTCCTCGCTGCTCGCGCAGTGGCGCAAGGAAGCCCTGCAATCCGGCGCCGTGGTCGCGTGGCTCACGCTCGACGAGCGGGACACCGACGACCGCCTCGTGCTCGGGCTCGTGGCAGCCATGCGGGCGGGAGGCGCGCGACCGAACTTCGGGCAGGCCTGCGAGCAAGCCGGCGGAACGAACGAGGGCTCGCTCGAGGGCATCACCGAGTGGCTCGCGGAAGTCGCCGACACCGCGGTCGAGACGCTGCTGATCCTCGAGGACGTGCACGCATTGCCCGCTTCGACGCTGAACTCGTCGATCGTCTACCTCCTGCTCAACGCGCCCGCCAACCTCAGGATCGTGCTTTCCTCGCGCAAGCCGATCGCGCTGCCGATTTCCGCCCTGCCTGTTCGCGGCCGCTTCGCAGAGATCACCGCGAGCGAGCTGCGATTCGATCTCGCGGAGACCGTCTCACTGCTGCAGGCCCGCTTTGGCCGGAAGATCGATCTCGACTCCTGTGCCCGCCTGCACGAACTGACCGAGGGCTGGCCGCTCGGGCTGCAGCTCGCCATCTCGACGATCGAGCGCAGCCCGGACCTGCAGGAAGCCATCGCCGGCCTCTCGGTGCGGTCGGGCGACCTTCACCGCTATTTCGTCGAGAGCCTCGTCGATCACCTGCCACCGTCCGCGGCGGATTTCCTGGTGCGCGTGTCGTTCGTCGATGCCCTGTCGTCCTCGCTGTGCGAGGCCATCACGGGGCGGGAGGACTGCGCGGAGACGCTTGCGCAATTGCGCGCCCAGACGCCCATCTTCTCGGAGTGCCTGAGCGGCGAATGGTCGCGGATGCACCCCCTTGCGCGGGAATTCCTCAGGGCTGCGTTTCGCGAAGCTGCCCGAGCCCGAGAGGCGCGAGCACCACGCCCGCGCCGCGCGCTGGCTCAAGGAACACGGCCAGTGCGAGGAAGCCGCGCGCCAGATGCTCGAAGCCGGGATGCGGGACGAGGCCTACGACCTGATCGCGCGCACCCTGCACGACGTCCTCGTGCGGGGCCAGGTGTCGCTGGTCGCGGACTGGATCGAGCGCCTGCCCCGGGAAGAGATCCTGCGACGGAACAGCCTGCGGCTGACCGTCGGCTGGATCCTCGCGCAGGGCGACCGGCACGCCGAGGCAGCGCAACTGGTCGGCCCGATCGTAGACGACGCGACCGCCGATGCAGGCGACCGATGCGAGGCCGCCGAGATCTGCGCGACCGCCGCGTTCTTCTCCGACGACATCGACGGCATGGGGCGCATCGTCTCGTCCTGGCACGACGCATTGCCGACGCATTCGATGTTGCGTCACCTGGTCGGCATCAGCCAGCTCGCGTTCGCTGACCCTCTGCCGCGGCGCACCGGACCAGGCGCGATACAGCTTCCGGCAGCTGCCACCCGACGACGATTCCGCCGGACGATACGCACTCGGCTGGCGCGACTGGATCATCGGCCTGAGCTACCTCTGGGAAGGCCAGGTGGACCTCGCGGCGCAAAAGCTCGAGGCCGCGCTGGCACGCGCCGACGACGAGTCCGGGCGTCGCAGCCCGCTGTCCGTGACGCTGGCCGCCGCACTGGCCGCCGCGCAGTGGGAGCGCAACGAGACGGGCGAGGCTGCGGCACTGCTCGCCAACCGGCTCGACGTGCTGGAACGTCGGGCCCCGCCCGACGCCGATCATCATGGGCTACGTCACCGCGGCGCGCGTGGCGGCGCTCGGCGGCAACGAGCAGCGCGCGCTCGACCTGCTCGACAGCCTGTTTGCGCTCGGCGAGTCGCGCGGCATGCCGCGCCTTGGCATCGCCGCCCTGGGCGAGAGAATGCGCCAGCACGCGCTGCGGGGGCGCGCAGACCTCTGCACGATCGTGGAACGCAAGCTCGACGCCATTGCAGTCGAATCCGGCAATCGCGGGCGGGGAGTTCTCGGCCCCACTCGTTGAACTGCAGGTCGAGCTCGCCCGGGCCTACGCGTCGGTCGCGCGTCGCGAGTGGAATGTCGCCCTCGAGCGTCTCAACGCGCTTGCTCCCGCCGCGGCACGATTGCGCCGCGGCCGGGACGCCGTCCAGATCTACCTGCTGCGCGCGCTGGCGACGAGCCGCTGCGGCAAGGACGGCGACAAGCTGCTGGAAGAGGCGGTGAGCATGGCGCGCATGTGGGGCCTGTCGCGGATCATCGCGGATACCCATCCCGATCTCGACAGGCTCGTGAAGCAGTCGCACGCCGATGCTGCGTCCGGGTCGGGCGAAGGCGGCGCAGGCGCCCCCCAGGTCCGCGGGGCAACCGGGAAGCCTGCGCCCGCGTCCCGGGCCCAGGCCGCTCGCGGCTCACTGCTGTCGCCGAAGGAACGCGAGGTGCTGCGCCTGCTCGCGACCAACCTGTCGAACAAGCAGATCGCGCTCGCGATGGGCGTGTCGGACGAGACCGTCAAGTGGCACTTCAAGAACCTGTTCCGCAAGCTGAACGCGGGGTCCCGCAGCCACCTGCTGCAGCGTGCCCGCATGGTGGGCATGGTCGACTAGGCGTTACAGCCAGCGCCTCACCCGGTTCCTGTACGCGGAGTATTCCTCGCCAAAGAGCCCCGCGAGGATCCGCTCCTCCGGCTCGATCTGGAACCGGGTGACGTAGAGCACGAAGAGCACGGGGCCGACGAATGGCCAGAGCGCGCCGAGGAACAAGGCCCACGCCACGAGCACCAGCGCATTGCCGACGTACATGGGATTGCGCGTGACCCTGTAGATCCCGCTCGTGACGAACGACGACGCCTTGTGTGGCCTCAAGGGGTCGATGGTCGTCTTGAACCTGCGAAACGTGAGGATGCCGAGGGCGATGAATGATCCGCCCGCGAGAGCGATGAAGATTGACGCGACCCATCTCGCAGGGTCGGGCATCGCGAAATGAGGCTCGCAGCGGGACAGCCCCCACATGACGAACGCCAGCAGGAGCGAGAGCAGCGGCGGCGGAATCTTCAGTTCGAGTGACTGCATGGAACCTCGCGTGACTCCCTCGCCTGATGCAATGGAGACTCGCAATACTACGCGAGTCGGTCAGCCGGGGACTTGCCCCGCCTTCCTGATCAGGTAGCCGATCCGGGGGAAATGCACCACCACCGTTCCCGCGCGTTCGTCGCGCCGTCGAACCGCGACATGGTTCGCTTCCACCAGGACCAGTTCGCCGCGCACGGGGTCCAGCCCGTAGTCGCTCGGCATGACCTCGATGTCGTCGCCGAGCGCGATCCCCGGGATATCGCTGGCTCGACTATGGATGACCGTCGGAGGACTGTTCCTGGCGATGGCGAGCGCGTCCGTCGCGGAAAATTCGGCAGGCCGCCCGTGGCCGATTCCCCGCACGCGATCCATCCAGGCCAGCACGAGGGGCGTGCCTTCCAGCACTGTCGCAATCGGCGGCACCATCCGCAGGATCCACAGCGGGTGATAGCAGGAAATGTCGGCCAGGGTAGACAGCGTCACCGAGCAGGAACGGCCGTCCGCCTTCGAGCATCTGCTGCAGACGCTGCAGGTACAACGACAGCGTGGCTTTCGTCTCCGCGAAGCCGCTCAGGGGACGCGTGCGCAGCAGCTCGGCCCGGTCCCGATGATAGGCTTCAACTTGCGCTGGCGGCAGTTGCGCGAGTGCCATGGCGACGCCATCCGTCTGGTAGAAGTAGGCGATCGCGGCCCAGAACAGGTTGCTGTCGCCCCATTGCGCGATCGTCTGGACGACGCCTTGCTGGCCCGGCGCGTAGAGACTCTTCCCGGGCGCGATGCGCTCCAGCACGTCGGCGATCAGCGCCGTATCGCAGTAGACATCCGCGCCGATCTGCAGCACCGGCGTGCGCCTGTAGCCACCAGTCAGCGCCGTCAGGTCGGGCTTGGGCGCCACCATTGGAATGATCACCGACTTCCAGTCCAGGTTCTTGAGGCCCAGGATCAGTCGGACTTTTTCCGAGTACAGCGACTCGGGGTAGTGATGCAGGATGATGTCTGGCACGAATGCCTCCGTTTGCTTGTCTCGTTGACCCGCCGGGCACTCGATGGTGCCCGTTGAGAAGGCTTCAGCCCGGCTCGGTGCCGAGGACCAGCGGCAGGGCCGGATCCGCGCACCACTCGAACATCGAGCCGTCGTAGATGGCGAGGTCCTTGTGACCCAGCATCGTGAGCGCGATGGCATCGAGCCCGGCCGAGACGCCACCGCCGCAGTAGACGATCGTCCGGCGGTCGAATGTGCCCGAGGGCTCGAACCGCTGCTTCAGCTGGTCCGGCGGGCAGGTAGGTGCCGTCCTCCGGATTCAACAGGCTGTTGTAATAGACGTTGTGGCTGCCCGGGATGTGGCCGGCGCGGCCGTAGCGATTGATCTGGCCGTCGTAGATGTCCGGCTGCAGGGCATTGATGGTGCACACCGCCGGGTCATGGATGGTCCGCAGGACTTCCTGCTTGTCGGCCCACATCGACGCCCGGGGCCTCGCGGTGAAGCGTGGCCCGTGGGTAGGGCTTGTCTTCCGACGAGGTCGGACGGCCCTCGCGCTACCCACTTCTCCCAGCCGCCGTCGAGGATGGCCGCGTTGGTGAAGCCCATGGTGCGCAGCATCCACCACATCCGGGCCGACCACATCATGGTCTGGCCGGAATAGATGACGACCGTCGAGTCGTCGCCGATGCCGTGCCGGCTGCAGAGTTCGGCAAAGCGCTCCGCCGTGTGCATCATCATGGGAGTGGGCTGGGAGTTGTCGGAAAAATCGGCCAGCATTTCCAGGAAGTTCGCGCCGGGTATGTGCGCCTCGCGCCACCTGGCCAGGCCGCTCTCGGTGATGTAGCCGGGGCCGTCCGGATTGACGGTCAGGTAGATCGACGCATCGAAGATCCGCAGGCCGGGCATGTCGAGGTTGCTCGGCCAGCCACTGGGTGCTGACGATGGGGTGGTTCAGTTTCATTTCAGACCTCCTAAGTCGGTGATTCGGGGTTTGCGGCGCCTTCGGCGTCTCGCGATCAATGTCCGCGGAGACCTTCCGGCTAAGGGGCGTCAGCTATTCCATTGGCAACGCGATGAGCCCGCGCCCTTTATCGCCCGGCCCGTGTCACCAATCGGCCCCCCGCGCCGGGGGGGCTATGCCGGGGTCCCGGGCTTCCAGCACACGGTCACTCGGTCGGGGTCGTCGCAGGCTGACCGCTCAGTCGATCTTGACCTGGACCTGGTCGCCTTCGGTGCGAGTCCCGTGGTTCTTCAGCGATTCTCCAGCCGCGCACCACGTTCGATGACCCGCCTCGCGCCCGCTATCCGCGGCGAGCGGTCTGCGCGTAGAAGGGCTGCACGTGATCGACGAGGCCGCGGGCCATCTCAAGGACTGGACGCCGGGCATAGCGGGCCAGCAGCAGCACCAGGGGCGGTGCGACCGCCGCGAACAGTCCGCTGAAGACCACCTCGTCCAGGATGTCGCTGTCCGCGGCCGGCTTGCCCTGCAGGCGTGACACCATGGCGTCGAATGTGTTCGCCATCCGGTTGATCAGGTCCATCGCGCGGGCAACGAGTTCGATGTCTTCGATCTCGCGCTGTGAGAAGTGGGCCTCCACGCGCCGGCGCAGCTGGCCGGACACCGGCTTCATGTCGTTCGAGGCCAGCCCTCGCACGTACGCGACCGCGGCCCACGTGCGGGCGTCGAGGCCGCGCGGATCCAGCAACTCGATCTTCTCGATCACCTCGCGCGAGGATCCAGCCAGCTCCGCCAAGGTACGGTGCATCCAGCTGCAGTACGGCGCGTCGTTCTGGCGCGCCACGGCCAACATGAGTTCCTCGCGGAACGCCGGATCGAGCTTGGACTTGCCCCAGATCGCATAAAGCTCCTGGAACTCGCTCATCAGTGCAGCGAGTCGCGCGACGGCCTCGCGCGTGCTGATCGTGGGCTTCCGATTCGGGCCGATGCCAGCGGTCGGGCGCGCACGCCTCGTCTTGCGCGCCGCCGGCTTCCTGCGGCGTGCCGCTGCCGGTGCTGCGCGTCGCGCCGGCTTCCCGGCAGGCCTTGCCGTCGATGCTCTGCTTGTCGCCATGGTTGTCTCCCGTTGCCGCCATTCTGCGCGGTCAGGTCGCGCGAGATCCAGCCGTTTCAACGCGAGGTCGTACGGATCGCGGCGTGGGTATTGCCTATCTCCTGCGGCGTCGCCTCGCTCGCCACGCCGCCGGCGTCGTGCCGCTCCAGCGCCGGAACGCCCGGGTGAATGCGCTCGCATCGGCGTAGTCGAGCGAGGCCGCGATCCCGGTGATGTCCAGGTCCGTGCTTCCCAGCAGCCGCTGCGCGATCTCGAAGCGGCCCTCCTCCGCGAGGTCCGAGAAGCTCGCGCCAAGAGCCGCCAAGCGCCGCGTGAGCGTGCGCCGGTGCATCGAGAAGAGCGCCGCCACCTGTTCGGCGCTCGCGTGGCCAGTCAGGAGCCCGGAGCGAAGCACGCGCCTAACCTGATCTGGCATTTCGTCGCCGTGGGTGGCCTCAAGCGACTCGATCTGCCGCGCGAGCAGGCGCTGCAGATCGGCGTCGAGTTCGGGCAGGCGACGCCGCAGCCAGTTCGCCGAGAACACCAGCCCGCTCCGTTCCGCATCGAACTGCAGGGAAGTCTGGAAGAATTGCAACAAAGGCCGCAGGTTTGCCGGCCTACGGTGGGCGAACCGGACTTCGAGCGGAAGCCAGTTCGCGCCGCAAAAGCTGCGCATGACGTTGCAGAAGATGGCGAGCGCGCCATCCTCGATCTGGTCAACGGCCTTGATGCCAGGCTGGACGATGGCGTAGCTGAGCGTCGCTACGTCGCGGGACGCCTCGAGGGACAGGACCTGGCCTCCGTGGTAGAGGTGTTGGTATGTTCCGAGCCGGCCAAGCGCCGTCTGAAGGTCGGGGGAGTACCTCGCAAACGCACCGACGAGGCCGAATGAACTCAGGCCGCCCTGCTGCCCGACCAGCAGTCCGAAGTGCTGACAGCCGGTCACCTCGACGCTGCGATGCACGAGGCGACCGATGGTCGCCAGTGAAATCGGGTTCTCGGTGTCGTCGAAGAGCGCCGGATCCACTTTTTCCGCCGCAAGAATCCTCGCCGAATCAGCGCCCAGGCTCTCCAGGACCGCGGGAATCGACTGAACGCCACTGATCCTGGCGGTCACGTCCTGCGCATTGCGCTTGGCAGTTCGCCTGGGCATCTGGGCTGCAGCTCGCTCGGGCGTCCGGGCTATCGGGTTCGCAACGCTAGGTCCGCGCAATCACGTAATCGCGATGTCCCAAAGTGTCAATCGCGTGTCCTCAACTGTCAAGTGCGGTCCGACCGCACGTGTTGAAGTGATGCAGTGCCGGGTCCGAGGCACCAGATCCGGATTTGAACAAACCGCCGTCACCGCCGGCCCGGTGAGGCAAAAGAAGGAGCGATCAAATGCATAAGAAATTGATGGACATGAACCCGGTAGACGACTTCGTCACCCAGAACACCCCGGGCCTCAAGATCTGGGATGAGCGATGGGGCGGCATGCAGTGTGCCTACCACATCTTTGCCCCGGGCACTGACTTCACGGACATCCTGAAGGGCAAGGGACTGGAGCACGATCTGTGCGGGGTTGAACACTGGGCTTATGTTTTGAAGGGCACTCTGGAGGTCATTTACCTTGACGGGACGATTGAGGTCTGCAGCGCTGGCGACGTGTGCTTCTGGCCGGCTCCGCACAACTTCAAGTCGAAGGCAGGGGCCGAGATCATCCAGTTCAGCACCGATGGTGGCTTGGCTGCGCAAGGCAAGAGAATCCAGGACTTTGTCGCGAAGCACATGAAGAAGTAAGTGTCGATGCGCCTTGCATAACCTAAGCCAATGATCGGGGCGCGGTGCTCCCGCGCCCCGAATCCCCAAGAGGACGAAACAAGATGAAACTGAAGACAGGTATGGAATCGCTGAGCTGGATGAGCTTCAAGGAAACCCGCGGCCTCCCCTTCCACGGGATGGGGGCTTTTGTCGGCACCGGGAAAGCACAGAGGGCCCACGTCTATACGGCGGCATCGATTCCCGTCGACCCCGAAGCCTACAAGAAGATCGATCCCAAGAAGCTGGCGGGCGAACTCGAAGTGGATATGTGCGCGGTCAACATGGGACGCTTCTGGCTGATGGACGAAATCAAGTTCCTCGTCGGCGAAACGCAGAATTTCCACGGCGTCGAGTTGCGCTGGGGCGGAGACATGACCGGGGCGGAGATGATCTCGCAGATGCAGAGCGCCTACGTGCCCTCGCTGATCCGTCGCAGCACGGTCTGGACCTTCAAGGCAGGCAAATCCGTGTGCCTGCTGCGCGAGCCCAACGGTGCGGTCTGGGTTCTGCAGGAATACACGAAGGCGGTCGATCCGAGCCTGACACCTGAGAACCTCGACTCTTTGGGCAAGAAATACACGACCCTGCCGCAAGGCTGGAAGTTCGAGACCAAAATCCTGGAAAAGGATCTCGTGCTCGACACCACCAAAGCGGGCGGATGGGCGGCCATCATTCGCGACGACCTGCACTGCACCTACCAGGGTTGCGGCTACGGCGCGGACACCAGCGCCAACTACGTGCCCTGACTCGCGATTGCGGCGGTCGCCAGCGCGGACGGGCCCCGGCTTCGACCGGGGTCCGTGCGTGCCAGCACGTACGGGCGTCATCGACCCCGACTCTGAACACGAGGATTGCACATGACCGAATCGACTCCTGAACTGCCGAAGGCGAAGCAGACGGTCCTCGGGCTCTATGTCTCCGCCAGGGAGGCCTACGAGCAATGGAAGGGCGCGCCCGACAAGGTGAAGATCATCGACGTGCGGACCCCCGAGGAATTCATGTGGGTCGGCCACGCACCGATGGCCTGGAAAATCCCGGTTGTCGCCGTGACCTATCAATGGGACGCGGAGAAGAACCAGTTTCCGGCACGGCCGCTGCCAGACTTCGTCGATCGCGTGCAGAAGGTCGCGAAGCCGGACGACACGCTGATGGTCATGTGCCGCTCGGGCGGCCGCGCCGCCATGGCCATCAACCTGCTCGCCAAGGCTGGATTCAAGAACGTCTACAACATCGTCGACGGCATGGAAGGGGATGCGGTACGGGATCCGGACAGCGTGTTCCACGGCCAGCGACTGAAGAACGGCTGGAAGAACTCAGGCTGCCCGTGGACCTACGAAATCACTGCGGACCGGATGCTGCTGCCGGGCCCGGCGGTATGAGGCAACGAGACCCGGAGACCGACGATGCGCGACACTCAACCTGAAACGGGATCTGGCGGCGCCCGGACGTCACTCGACAAGTTGAGTGATTTTTCCCTGGTTGCCGGCGGGCCGCTGTACCGGCTGCTGCGCCGCGCACGGCTTTCCGGTGGCTCGCTGGAGGGAGTGCGCCGACGCATTGTCGTGATGGTCCTTCTGATGTGGGTCCCCCTGTTGATCCTGTCGGTCGCCGAGGGCCACGCCTGGGGCGCCGGAGTGGCGCTGCCATTCCTGCAGGACATCGAGACCCACCTGCGCATTCTGGTCGCCGTGCCGCTGCTGATTGCCGCCGAGGTCATGGTCCACCGGAGCCTGTTGCCGATCGTGCGCGCGTTTCCCGGGAACGGCCTGCTACGAGCGGACGCACGTCCGCAGTTCGATGCAGCCATCGACTCGGCTCTCCGGCTGCGCAACTCGGCGGTGATCGAACTGCTGTTGATTGCATTCGTGTACACCGTCGCGCTGCCGTTCGTCTGGCGCGACCAGCTGGCGATGCAGGTGAACAGCTGGTACGCGACCGTTGCGAATGGCGAATTGCAGCCGACTTACGCCGGCTGGTGGCTGGGCCTGGTGTGCATGCCCATCATCCAGTTCCTGATGCTGCGGTGGTTCTTCCGGATCTTCATATGGGCGCGCTTCCTCAGGCAGGTGGCGCGCACGCGCCTGGACCTGGAACCGACGCACCCGGATGGCACCGCCGGGCTGCTCTTCCTGGCCCGAAGCGGCCGTGCCTATAGATTGCTGCTGCTGGCGGTCGGCGCGATGCTCTCCGGTACGATCGCGAACCGGATCTTCCATGCCGGCGCGATGCTGCCCCAGTTCAAGGTGGAAATCGTCGGCATCGTGGCCGTGTTCGTATTCATCGTGCTCGGACCGCTGGTCGTCTTCTACCCGCAGCTGCGAGCTGCCAGGCGCCGCGGAATGATGGAGTACGGCACCCTGGGGCAGTCGTATGCCCGGGAGTTCAACGCGAAGTGGGTCCGAGGGCCGAACCCGGCCGGCGAGCCACTGCTGGGCAGTCCCGACATCCAGTCGCTCGCCGACCTGCGTAACGGGTTCGAAGTCGTGCAGGGGATTCGGCTGGTGCCGTTCACGATGAAGAACGTCACGTCCCTGGCCGCGACCATGCTGCTGCCGGTGGCGCCGCTGCTGCTCACGATGATCTCGGTCGAGCAGCTGATCGATCGCCTGCTGAAGGCGCTGTTCTGAAGGGTCGCGCCGTGAGCTGGCGCGACTGGAGCGCATTTGTGGTTCGGCGGGCTCGCGCATCGAACCGAACGACGCCGGTCACGACGAGTTGCGCCGTCGTCTGCCTTGCGTTCGCGACTCAACTCTCAATCGCGGGCCGCGCCTGTGCGGCTGACGGACTCACCGGCGACTGGGGCGGCGGTCGAACCTGGCTCGCGGACCACGGCATCGAGGTTGAGCCGCGCGTGACGCAGTTCTACCAGGGCCTGGCTGCCGGCGACGGCGATACAGGCTACGAGTACGGAGGCAAGGCCGACCTGCTGGTCACCGCCGACTTGAGCAGGCTGGGCTTCTGGGACGGCCTGTCGATGACCCTGCACGGCGAATACAACTTCGGGGACAGCGTCAACGGGCGCGGCGGCGTGCTGATTCCCGTCAACGCCGCGCTAAACTTTCCCGGGATCGAGGGTGCCGACGCCCACGACCTGTCGAGCCTCTACTTCGTCCAGGAGTTCGGCGATTCGAGCACCGTCGTATTCGGCAAGATCAACATGATCGACATCGTGGCGGGCAAGCGACCCTTCCTGGGCGGCGCCGGCATCGATGCGTTCTGGAACCTGACGTTCGTGGCACCGCCCACGGGCACCGTGCCCCCATACCTCCTCGGCGCGCTTCTCAGCGTGCGTACCGATCAGGCTACGTATCGGCTGTGGGTTTATGACCCCGTGAGCTATGCCAACAAGCTGAGCCTCGCGGATGCGTTCGAGGAAGGGGTCACCATTCGCGGCGGCGTCCAGTGGCCCGTGACGATCGCCGGCCGACGTGGCAACCATGGATTCACCGCCCTATACAGCACCCAGGACGGCACCGACCTGTCGAACCTGGACGAAATCCTCGTTCCATCGCCGGAACCCGGAACTGTCGCGACGAAGAATTCGCGCTACTACTTCGCCTATACATTCGACCAGTACCTGTATCAGCCGGCGGCGAGTCCCGAGGAGGGTGTCGGGCTCTTCGGGCAAATCGGGATTTCGGACGGAAACCCGAATTCGATGCACTGGACGTTCGTGTTTGGCCTGGGCGGAACGGGCCTCGTGCCGGGCCGCAGCGCCGACAACTGGGGCATCGGCTACTACTACGACGCCCTGAGCGGATATCTGAAGGATGCGCTTGCACCGATCGTGCGCCTGCGGGACGAACAGGGCCTGGATATCTTCTACAACTTGAAGGTAACGCACTGGTTCGACCTCAGCGCCGACCTCCAGGTCGTCCGGCCCGGACTGGCGAGCGACACCGCCGTCTTGCCGGGCCTGCGTGCAGTCATTCGTTTCTGAACTCACATCCCACATTCAAGGTACCGATCATGATTCTCAGCTGTCGACGGTGCATCGGTGTCATCGCGGCGGCGCTCCTTGGCCTGGTGAATGTCGCCGGCGCCCAGGACGACGCCGCGGCGACCGACGTGGCCCAGGCGAACAACCCGCTGCTCCAGGCCAAGGCCTTCAACCTCCACGACTACTACATCGGCGACCTCACCGACATGGACGAGGACGCCAACCAGTTCTGGATGCGCTTTGCCATGCCGTTCTCGATCGGCGACACGCAGTGGCTCATGCGTGCATCGCTGCTTGCCGTCAATACCGTCCCGGCGCCGCCGGAACTCGAGCACGAGACCGGGCTGGGCGACTTCAACGTGTTTGCCGCGTACCAGATGGACGTGGGCATTCCGGGGATCAGTTTCGGCTTCGGACCGTT
>CAVPNH010000015.1:0-126893 GCA_963706755.1 uncultured Gammaproteobacteria bacterium | reverse complement strand
CGTCAACAGCGGCGCGAATACGCTCTTTTCCGCGGAAAACTTGACAAGCAGAAAGCCCGCGGAAAAAGGGGACATTCTCCTTTTCCGCGGCGGAAAAGGAGAATGTCCCCTTTTCATTCCGCAACGATCGTGACGCGGGCGACCCGGCGCTTTCCGACCTGGAACACGTGCGTCGCGCCGGCGGCGAACTTCAACGCGCCGTCCTCGACGCGCTCGCCGTCCACCTTCACCGCGCCCTGCTTCAGCTGCCGGAACGCTTCGCTGGTGCTCGGCACCAGCCCCGCGGCCTTGAACAGCTGTTCGCGATCGCCATGCCTTCCGGCGCCCGCTGGCCAGCGACACCTCCGCGATGTCCTCCGGCAACGCGCCCTGCTGGAACCGCGCGATGAACTCGTCGCGCGCGCGCGCGCCGCTGCCGGCACCGTGGAAACGGTCGACGATCTCCACGCCGAGCTCGAACTTCACGTCGCGCGGGTTGCGGCCCGCCGGCCACCTCCGCGCTTCAGCCGCTCGATGTCCGCCGTTCGACCGGAACGACAGCAGCTCGAAGTAACGCCACATCAGGTCGTCCGAGATGGACATCAGCTTGCCGAACATCTCGTCCGGCGGCTCGGCGATGCCGATGTAGTTGCCGAGCGACTTCGACATCTTGTTGACGCCGTCGAGGCCCTCGAGCAGCGGCATCGTCATGACGCACCTGCGGCTCCTGGCCGTAGCCTCCTGCAGCTGCCGCCCGACGAGCAGGTTGAACTTCTGGTCGGTGCCGCCGAGCTCCACGTCGGCCCGCAGCGCGACGGAGTCGTAGCCCTGCACCAGCGGATACAGGAACTCGTGGATCGCGATCGGCTGGCCTGCGCGGTAGCGCTTCGCGAAGTCGTCGCGCTCGAGCATGCGCGCCACGGTGTGCTTCGCCGCGAGCTGGATCATGCCCGCGGCGCCCATCTTGCTCCATCCAGCGCGAGTTGAAGTCGACCCCGGTCAGCTTCGGGTCGAGGATCTTGAAGATCTGCGCCTCGTAGGTCGCGGCGTTCGCCTTCACGTCCTCGGGCGTGAGCGGCGGGCGCGTGGCGTTGCGGCCGGTCGGGTCGCCGATCAGCCCCGTGAAGTCGCCGATCAGGAAGATCACCTCGTGGCCGAGCCGCTGGAACAGCGCCATCTTGTTGATCAGCACCGTGTGGCCGAGGTGCAGGTCGGGCGCCGTCGGGTCGAAGCCCGCCTTGATGCGCAGCGGGCGGCCGACGCCGAGCTTCTTCTCGAGGTCGGCTTCGAGCAGGATTTCCGCGGTTCCGCGGCGCAGTTCCGCGAGTTGTTCCTTGGCGGGCAGCATCGGGTTCGGTCACTCGGCTTGGGGCGGGCCGGCGGACTGTAGGGGGTTCAGGCCCGGGCAGGCAATCGGGAGGCCGCCGCGAGAGGCCCGTCACAATCCCGTCAAGATCCGCGCAAGCGGCTGTTCTCACTCGAAAAAATTCCCATGGACAGGTTGACGGGTGGCGTCCAGCGCAACTACCGTACGCCCACTTTCTTCGCGGGGACCGCCACTTGCGACTTGCCGATCTCGACGAACCGCGGCCACGCCGCCGCCACCGCCGACGCCTCCGGCCGCCGCCGCTGGCTCGTCGCGGGCATGAGCCTGCCACTGCTGCCGCCGCGGTCGCGCTTGCGCTGCTGCGCGCGCCGGCCACCGACGTTCCGGCTCCAGTCGATCTCACCGCGCTTGCGGCTGCGACGACCGCGGCGCCGGCCGACCCGGTCGACGACGGCCCCGACAGCGTCGAGGTCATGGTCCAGCGCGACGACACGCTCGACCAGATCTTCCGCTCGGTAGGCATCGACATCGCCACCCTCGCGGAACTGCGCTCGCGGCCCGAGGTGCGCAAGGCGCTCGACCTGCTGCGTCCCGGCGACACCATCACGCTCACGCACGCCGACGGCGTGCTGCAGTCGCTGAACCGGCAGATCAGCGACACGCTCACGCTGCAGGTCTCGCGCGCCGGCGACGACTTCGCGGTGAACTACATCGAGAACCCGCTCGAGACCGAGATCGTAGGGCACCGGGCGCGCATCGAATCGTCGCTGTTCGAGGCCGGCCAGAAGGCCGGCATGTCGTCGCGCACGATCATGACGCTCGCGAACCAGATCTTCGGCTTCGACATCGACTTCGCGCTCGACATCCGCCAGGGCGACGAATTCAGCGTGCTCTACGAGCAGCAGCTACCAGGACGGCCACTACGTCAGCGACGGCCGCGTGCTCGCGGCGGAGTTCGTGAACCAGGGCAAGATGCATCGGGCAGTGTGGTTCGAGTCCAAGGACGGCGAGGTGGAGGGATACTTCACGCCCGGACGGCCACGGCATGCGCAAGGCTTTCCTGCGCGCACCGCTCGACTTCACGCGCATCAGCTCCAGGTTCAACAGCCGCCGGCTGCACCCGGTCCTGGGCATCGTGCGCGCGCACAAGGGCACCGACTACGCCGCGCCCACCGGCACGCCGATCTGGGCCGCCGGCAGCGGCCGTGTCCAGTTCGTCGGCCGCAAGGGCGGCTACGGCAACGTCGTGATCATCGACCACGGCAAGGGCATCTCGACCGTGTACGGGCACATGTCGCGTTTTGCCCGGTCGCTGCGCGTCGGGCGGCCGGTCGGCCAGGGCGACACCATCGGCTACGTCGGCATGACCGGCATGGCGACCGGCCCGCACCTGCACTACGAGTACCGCGTCAACGGCGCGCAGAGAAATCCGGCGACCCTTCCGCTGCCGCGCACGGAGATCCCGTCGCGTTACCTCGCCGAATTCCGCTCACAGGCCGAGGTTTCGTTCGCGAAGCTCGACCTGACGAGCGGCGCCATGCCCGATCGACGGCTCGCCAGCCGCTGATTGCCGCGGCACCCGGCCGTGCTGAGGCATCGGCCGGTGCGTGTCTCCGGTCCGTCACATTTCCGTGCGATGCTTGGTGCCGCCACCCTGCGGGCGCCAGGACATGACCGAGACCCCGCTCACCTCGCCTGAGCTCTACATCAACCGGGAACTCTCGTTCCTGGAGTTCAACCGCCGCGTTCTCGCGCAGGCCGGGGATCCCGCCGTGCCGCTCCTCGAGCGGCTCCGCTTCCTCGCGATCTCCTGCAACAACCTCGACGAGTTCTTCGAGATCCGCGTGGCGGGACTCCAGCAGCGCCGCGAACTCGGCGCGCGCGGCGGCGGGCCGGACGGCATGGACGTGGACGCGCAGCTTGCAACGATCCGCGAGGAGTCGCTGCGGATGGTCGAGGCGCAGTACGCCCTGCTCAACTCCGGGCTGCAGCCAGAGCTGCAGGCCCAGGGCATCCACATGCTGCGCGCGGCGGACTGGAGCCCCGCACAGGTCGAGTGGCTCGGCGCTTACTTCGACCACGAGATCGAGCCGGTGCTCACGCCGCTCGGCCTCGACCCGGCGCGCCCCTTCCCGCGCATCCAGAACAAGAGCCTGAACTTCGCGGTCGAGCTCGAGGGCAGCGACGCCTTCGGGCGCGACGTGCCGCTCGCAATCGTCCAGGTGCCGCGCTCGCTGCCGCGCATCCTGCAGCTGCCGCCGGGCGACCCGGGGCGCGTGGAGCTCACGTACCTTTCGCAGGTGATCCAGCATTTCGTCGCCCGGCTGTTCGCCGGCATGCAGGTCACGGGTTGCCACCAGTTCCGCGTTACGCGCAACGCCGAACTCTGGGTGGACGACGAGGATACGGAGGACCTGCTGCGCGCGGTCGAGGGCGAGCTCGCCTCGCGGCGCTACGGCGACGCCGTCCGACTGGAGACCCGCAGCGACTGCCCGCCGCAGTTGCGCGACTTGCTGCTCGATCGCTTCGAACTCGGCCCGGGCGACCACTACGCGGTGGACGGCCCGGTGAACCTCCATCGCCTGATGTCCATCCACGACCTCGTCGACCGCAGGGACCTCAAGTACGCGCCGTTCGTGCCGGCCGTGCCCCGGCGGCTGGCAGGGCGCCCGGACCTGTTCGAGGCGATCCGCGAGAAGGACGTCCTGCTGCACCACCCGTTCCACAGCTTTGCGCCGGTCATCGACTTCCTGCGGCAGGCCGCAGCAGATCCGCAGGTGCTCGCCATCAAGCAGACGCTGTATCGCGCAGGCGCCGGGCTCCCCGGTCGTCGATGCGCTGGTTGCCGCGGCGCGCGCCGGCAAGGAAGTGACGGTCGTCATCGAGCTGCTTGCCCGGTTCGAGGAAGCCGCCAACATCGAGCTCGCGAACCTCCTTCAGGAGGCCGGTGCGCACGTCATGTACGGCGTCGTCGGGTTCAAGACCCACGCCAAGCTCATCATGGTCGTGCGCCGCGAAGCCGACCGGCTGCGACGCTACTGCCACCTCGGCACCGGCAACTACCACCCGAAGACCACGCGCCAGTACACGGACTACGGTCTGTTCACCTGCGACGAGGCGATCGGCGAGGACCTGCACGAGCTGTTCCTGCAGCTCACGAGCCCGACGCGCATCGCGCAGATGCGCAGGATCCTGCAGTCGCCGTTCACGCTGCACGAGGCCATGCTCGAGAAGACCCGGCGCGAGATCGCTCACGCGCGCGCGGGGCGGCCGGCGCGGATCATCGCCAAGATGAACTCGCTGATCGAGCCGCAGATCGTGCGCGCACTCTACGAGGCGTCGCAGGCGGGGGTGCGCGTGGACCTGATCGTGCGCGGCATCTGCTCGCTCAGGCCCGGCGTCCCGGGAATCTCGGACAACATCCGCGTCCGATCGATCGTCGGCCGGTTCCTCGAGCACACGCGCGTCTACTACTTCGATAACGGCGGGGACCCGGAGACCTTCTGCGCCAGCGCCGACTGGATGGACAGGAACTTCTTCCGCCGCATCGAAGTCTGCTTCCCCATCAGGCGCGACAGTCACCGTGCCCGGGTGCTCGCCGACCTCGAGCTCTACCTCGCGGACAACTGCGACGCCTGGGAACTGGGTGCGGACGGCAGCTATCGCCGTTGCTCGCCCGGCGAGGCGCGGCCCGTCGTGGCCCAGCTCGCGCTGCTCGAGACGCTGGCCGACTGACGCTGCCGGTCAGCGCGCGCGCAGTCGAAATCCGGCCGCGCGCAGGTATCCGACCTCCTGCTCCAGATCGGCCTCGGTCAACGGGTGCTCGGCGAGCCAGCCCTTCGGGAAGCCCAGGTCCAGCGTCCGGCCGCGCACGGCCAGGTCCATCCTCGGCAACGTACTCGGGCCGCGGCCGCGGTTGAGCAGCACCGCCAGACGCAGCAGCACGATCAGGAACGCAGACTTCAGGTGCCAGGGCGGCACGAGCGACTCGCAGGGATCGAGGTTGAGCGTGCGCCGGTGGCTGCCGACGAGGGCCGAGAGCAGGCGCTGCTCCTCGCGCGGGAAACCCGGCATGTCGGCGTGCTCGAGCAGGTACGCGCCGTGCCTGTGGTACTGCGCGTGGGCGATGTCGAGCCCGATCTCGTGCAGTCGCGCCGCCCAGCGCAGCACGAGCTCCGCGAGCGGTTCCTCGAGCTCCCAGGGCTCGCGCACCTGCCGGAGGAATCCGAGCGCGGTCGCCTCGACTCGATCCGCCTGTACCGGATCCACGTGGAAGCGCCCCTCCATCGAACGGACGCTGCGTACACGCGCGTCCTCGGAGGTCAGCCGGCCGAGCAGGTCATAGAGCAGGCCTTCGCGCAGCGCGCCATCCGCCACGCGTAGCGACTCGATGCCGAGCATTTCGAAGGCCTCGACCATGATCGCGAGGCCGCCCGGCAGGATCTCCTGGCGGTCGGAGGTGAGTCCGGGGAGCTTGATCCGGTCCACGCGGCCGGCGCGCAGGCATTCGCCGACCATCCAGTCGACGCCCTCGCGAGTGATCTCGCCGTTCGGCGCGCCGCGCTCGGCGAGCACGTCCGCTACGGCGCGCATGGTTCCGGACGAACCGAAGGCCGTGTCCCACTCCGAGCGGCCGAACCGCGCCATGACCGGCTCGAACTCGAGCTGCGCCGACGTACGCGCCCGCTTCATGCGCTTCTCGGTGATCTCGCCGTCGGCGAAGTGAGTGTCCATCATGCTCACGCAGCCGATGTACAGGCTCTCGAGCCGCCGTGCCGACAACCCCTCTCCGACGATGAGTTCGGTGCTGCCACCGCCGATGTCCACGACCAGCCGGTGACCGCCTTCGCTCGGCGTCGTGCGTGCCACGCCGTGATAGATGAGTCGCGCTTCCTCCACGCCGGAGATGATCTCGATCGGGTGGCCGAGTGCCTCGCGCGCACGGTCGAGGAACGCGCCCTTGCGCTTCGCCTTGCGCAGCGTGTTGGTGCCGACCACGCGCACGCGCCCGGCCTTGACGTCGTGCAGCCGCTGGCCGAAGCGCTCCAGGCACCCGAGCGCGCGGGTCGTCGCCTCCCGGTTCGAGCCGGCCCTGCTCGTCGATTCCAGTCGCGAGGCGCACGGTCTCGCGCAGGCGGTCGACGATGGTGAGCTGGCCGTGCGAGTAGCGCGCGACGACCATGTGGAAGCTGTTGGACCCGAGGTCCACAGCCGCGAGGACGTCCGGCAGGGTGCTATCGGGGCGGGCCAATCCTGCGTCAGGCCGAGAAGGACGACCCGCAGCCGCAGGTCGTCGTCGCGTTGGGGTTGCGGATCACGAACTGCGCGCCTTCCAGATCTTCCTTGTAGTCGATCTCGGCGCCGGCGAGGTACTGGAAGCTCATCGGGTCGATGAGCAGCTTGACGCCCTGGTTCTCGACGCAGGTGTCGCCTTCTTCCTCGTTCTCGTCGAAGGTGAAGCCGTACTGGAAGCCGGAGCATCCGCCCCCGGACACGAAGACCCGCAGCTTGAGGTTCGGATTGCCCTCCTCGCGGATGAGCTCGCTCACCTTGACGGCGGCGGAATCCGTGAAGACCAGCGCTGATTCGGCCGGGGTCTCGCTGGTCTCGTGCATGTGGGTCATCGGCTGCGGCGCTCCGTCGGTTGCGCGGAGCGTGGATTCTACCATCCGCGCCCCCGACTCACCGAGAGCTTCCGCGCGGCGGGTCCGCGGGCGCCGCCTCCTCGCCGCTCGCGGCCTCCGTGACCTTCCATGGAAACGACTGGTGCACGGGAGATCGCGTACGTCCCGACTTCACGCTGACTTCGACGTCGAATGGCTGGAATCCGTCGGGCAGGGTCACTGCGCTCTCGATGGTCTGGAAATAGCGGAACGAGAACGGCAACTGCGCCTGCGGATGGCCGAGCAGCTGGCCCACGGAGTAGCGCACCGGCCGATCACCCTCCATGCCCTGGACGATGACCTGCACGAGGCCCGCGACGGTGCTGTCCTGCCGCATGGCCTGGATGAGCGTCACCTCGATCACGAACTCGCGCGGCCGCGTACCCGGCCTCACGGCGAAGCGCTGGATGCGCAGGCCCTGCACGCCGTCGGCCGGCGAAACGATGCTGCGATAGAACGCCAGGTCGTCGGTCTGCCGCGCGAGCCTGGACTGCAGGTCTCCGAGCGTGCGCTCGACCTGGCCGTAGGCTTCGCGGTCGAGCCGCCGCGCCATCTCGAGTTCGGCGACGCTTGCGTTCAGCGCGGTGTTCGCGGACTCGAGGCGCGCGACGTCCGCCGCCAGGGTGCGTCGCTCGCGCGCGCCGGCCGCCGCATCGTAGCCGGCGGCACGCTGCCCCTGCCGGTGACCGAGCCAGAAGATCCCTGCGGCGAGAACGACCACGCCCGCAATCCAGAGCCAGCGTGGAAGGGTCTGCAGGAGCGTCCCTGGCGATGGTGCTTCGGTGGCCGTGCCTGCCACTACTCGGCGGCCCCTTCTGGAACCCGCTGCGCGGGCCGACGCGTGCCACCCTCGGTGGTCCCCGGGTCGGGCTCGGTCGGCCAGCGCAGCAGGTCGTCCGACCACCATTCGGGGTACGGCGGCGGCTCGCCCGAAAACGCCGTACCCGCGAGTTCGCCGAGCGCCCGCGCGTACACGAGCCGCTTGAAGTAGATGACTTCGCGCACCGGGGTCCAGTAGTCCACCCAGCGCCAGGCGTCGAACTCCGGCTTCGGCGTGACGTCGAACCGCAGTCGGTCCTCGCCGCCAACCATGCGCAGCAGGAACCACCGCTGCTTCTGGCCGATGCAGAGCGGCCGCGACCGGCGGCGCACGAACTGCCGCGGCAGGCGATAGCGCAACCACTGCTGCGTGCCGGCCAGCACCTCCACGTCGTGCGGCTCGAGCCCGACCTCCTCGTGCAGTTCGCGGAACAGCGCCTCCTCGGGCGACTCGCTCCGCCGCACACCGCCCTGCGGGAACTGCCACCCACGGCCGTCGCTGCGGCTGCCGAGGAAGACCTCGCCGCCGTCGCGGATCAGCACTATTCCCACGTTTGCGCGAAATCCCTGCGCGTCGATGAAATCGGTCATTGACCCGTAAGCTACAGACTTTGCTGGGCTTTTCATATCGTGAATGTGCGAATCGCCGCGCCCCGGCACCGCCGGCGCCTTGTGGCCGGGGGTGGCGGCACCTACCCTTGCCGGGCCCGGGACAGACCCGCATGAATCACCGCCTTTCCGCACCCACCGCCCTGCTGCTCCTCGCCCTGCTCGCCGCAGGCCTCTTCGGCCTGTCGCTGGCTGCGGGCAGCTTTCGGCTGTCGCCAGCTGAAATACTGGACGCGCTCAGCTCGAGCACACCCTCGCTCGCCCGCGACGTCGTGCTCGAACTTCGGCTGCCGCGCGCGACTGTCCGCGATGGCGGTCGGCGGGCTGCTGGCGCTGTCGGGCGCGCTGCTGCAGGTGCTGCTGCGCAACCCGCTCGCGGATCCGTACGTGCTCGGGATTTCCGGCGGCGCGTCGGTGTTCGCGCTGCTCGCGATCATGATCGGCCTGCCCGTCGCGGGCGTGGACGGCGCGGCGGCGCTCGGAGCGTTCGCCACCTGCCTGCTGGTGTTCGCGCTCGCCCAGGGCCGGGGCGGATGGACGCCGACGAGGCTCCTGCTCACCGGCATCGTGGTCGCGGCGGGCGCGGGGTCGATCGTGAGCCTGCTGCTCGCCACCAGCGACGACGCCGGCCTGCGTGGAATGGTGTTCTGGCTGCTCGGGGACCTGTCGCGTACGCAGGACTGGCCGTGGCTGCTGGCCCTGCTCTGCGTGGCGACGGCCGGAGGCGCCGCGCTCGGCCGCCACCTGAACGTGCTGGCCCGCGGCGTCACCCAGGCCGCGAGCGTCGGTCTCGACGTGCGCCGCTTCCAGGTGCTGCTCTTTGTGCTGAGTTCCATCCTTACCGGCGTCGCGGTGAGCACGGCTGGCAGCATCGGATTCGTCGGGCTCGTGACGCCGCACCTGGTGCGACTGCTGCTCGGCAGCGACAACCGGGTAGTGCTTCCGGTCTCGGCCCTGCTCGGTGGCATCCTGCTCATGGCCGCCGATCTCGCCTCGCGAGTGCTGCTCGCGCCACGCCAGCTGCCGGTGGGCGCGCTGACTGCGCTGGTCGGGGTCCCGATCTTCCTGGCGCTGATGTCGCGGCAGCGCCCCTCCTGAGCGAAGCGGCTCAGGGAGCGATCTCGTATCCTCCGCCACCCCGCTGCTTCACCCGGTGCAGCGCGGCGATCGCGTTCGCGACCACGTGATCCGCCTGCGCCTTGCGGTCCGCGCTGCTCGCGGGGGCGATCGCGGCGATGCCGATCGAGACCGTCAGGACGCACTGCAGGCCGCCGCCCAGGTCGAGCGGGCCGCGGGACACGGCGGCGAGCATGCGCTCCGCGAGCGGAACGGCGCCGTCCGCCCCGGTCGACGGCAGCACGACGCCGAACTCGTCGCTGCCGATGCGCGCCGCCGCATCGCTCGCTCGGACCTGCGACTCGATCCGCCCCGCGACTTCGCGCAGCGCGAGGTCGCCGGCCAGCTGCCCGTGCCGGTCGTTCACCTGCTGGAGGCGATCCACGTCCAGGACGAGACAGGTGACGCTGCCGCCGTAACGCTGGCAATGCGCAACCTCCTCGCGCAGCCGCGCCTGGAGGTAGCGCACCGAATTCCAGCCGGTGAGCGGGTCGGCAAAACTCCCCCGCAGGAGACGGGCACGATCCATGAGCCGCTCCACGCTCGCCGAGAGCACGGCTGCCACGTGTTCGAGGATTTCCGCCTCGACCAGCGCCAGTTCGGGTGGCGCGCCGCGGCCGCCGAGGCTGTAGGTTCCAACGAGTCGTCCGCCCCGCCTGAGCGGCAGCATGAGCAGGTGCGTGAGTCCGGGCGATGCGGGATACAGCAGACCGTGATCCGCCACCCGGTAGGCGCCGATCCAGGGAGCGTGCAGCGCGCCAAGCTGCGGCGCACGGCCCTCGAGACTGTCCACGAAGGTCACCGGCAGGGCGCGCTCCGGAGCGGCTCCTTCACCTTCGGTCAGGTGTCGCAGTTCGTAGGCTGGATCCGCGAGGATGAGGGACACGACACCGGCGTTGTGCGGTACGCCCGGCGGGCTCGCGGCCGCCTCGAGCCATGCGACGAAGGAGTCCGCCGCGAGCAGCGCACGCTCCCAGTCCAGCACCGACCGCAGCAGGCCCGGCAGGCTCAAGACTCCTGCCCTCGCGCCGCCTGGCGCACCATCAGGTACTCGCGGCCGCGCAGCATCATGTCCACGAAGCCGGGCTGGTCGTGTTCGTGCACCGCGCGCACCAGGCGATCCACCGCGGCTTTCAACGCACCGAGCGAATCCTCGCCATACGCGTTCAGGCTCTGGATCTCGTAGTAGAGCTCCGGGTTCTCGGCGGCGACGCGCGTCGCGACGTCGAGCTGTGCGTCGAAGGTCGTGCTGGACATCCGCGCGAGTCGGGGCGCGGCCTCGCCACTCTCTGCAAGCGCCGTGAAGAACGCGATATTGAGCGCGTGCGAAAGGCCCAGCACGAAGGCGATGAGCCGGTCGTGCTCGTCGAGTTCCATGACCACGAGGTCGGCCATGGTCGACTCGAACAGCGCGCGCACCTCCGCCAGCGCCCCGGCATCACCGAGGTCGATGAAGATCACGTGACGTCCCGACAGGAGTTCGGTGTCGGGGCCGAACATCGGATGCACGGACGTCGCCCTCACGCCGGCGGCGCGCAGGGCGCCGAGGCCGGTCCTGAGCGGCGTCTTGAGCGAGCCCACGTCGAACACGACGCCCTTCGGGCGGCGCCGCGCGATCGCAAGCAGCACGTCGTTCGCGACCTTGAGCGGTGTGGCGACGACGATGAGGTCGTGGCCGAGGTCGGTCGCCTCCCAGTCGGCGGTCCACTCGTAGCCCGGCACCTCGCCCGAGGGATCGGCAATGGTGACGCGGAACCCCTGCGAGGCCAGGAAGTCCGCGGTCCAGTGGCCCATCTTGCCGCGACCGCCGATCACGAGCGCCGAGTGGCCGGAGCCCCTGCCCTGCGCCGCGACGCGCGAGCGCTCCTGCGTCGTGAGCGATCCGCGGATCAGCGCATGCAGGATCGACTCCGCGAGCGCCGGCGAAATGCCGAGCGCCTCCGCGTCGCGCCGCGCCTTGAGCAGCACCTCGCGTTCCCGGCGGAAGTCCCGGGTGGATTGCCCGGTGGCGCGCTTGACCGCCGCGATCTCGGTGCCGAGCGCCTGGCGCTCCGCGACGATCTCGAGGAGTTGCCGGTCCAGGACGTCGAGCCGCGCGCGCAGGTCTTCGAGTGATTTCATGAGGCCCATCGGGAGCAGGTTTCACCTTCTTTTACCGGGCCGCATCCGCTCCCGCAAGCGTGGCGTCCGCACCGTGCACGCGACGCTCGGGCATAATCAGGACTCTTCCGGCCCGAGAACCGCCGATGCTCCGCAAAGGCTCCCTGCCAGCGACCCTGCCCGCGGACCCGATGCCGCTCTTCCAGGAGTGGTTCGCGCACGCGCGCAAGGAGGCGTCGCAACGCAACCCCGATGCCATGGTGGTCGCGACTGCGACGCCCGACGGGCAGCCCTCGGCGCGCGTCGTGCTGCTGAAGCGCCTGGTCGCGGATCCCGGCTACGTGGTCTTCTACACGAACTACGAGAGCCGCAAGGGCCTCGAGATGGCCGTGAATCCGCGGGTGGCGGCCGTGGTCCACTGGGACGCGCAGGGACGGCAGGTGCGACTCGAGGGTCGCGTCGTCGCTTCGCCCGCCGGCGAGAGCGACGAATACTTCGCGAGCCGCGCGCTCGACAGTCGCATCGGCGCGTGGGCCAGCCTGCAGAGCCAGCCGCTCGCCTCGCGCACCGTGCTCCTGAAACGGGTGGCCGCGGAGGCGGCACGATTCGGCGCCCGGGTGCCGCGCCCCCCGCACTGGGGAGGCTACCGCCTGTGGCCCGAGTCGGTCGAACTCTGGAATGAAGGCGCGTTCCGCGTGCACGATCGCGCGCGCTGGACACGCAGCCTCGACGCCGACGGCGACACCGGGTTCGTCGCCGGTCCCTGGGCCGCGACGCGGCTCTACCCGTAAGCCGTGGCCACCCGGACGTTCCTCGGCACGGTGCGCCTCGTGCTGCTGCTCGCGGTGCTGGTCTTCGTCGCCCTGGGCGCGTGGCTCGACCAGCGCCGCAGCACCGACTGGGACGGCACGTTGCGGGTGACGGTCTACCCCGTGGCCGGTGACGCAAGTACCGCGGCCGCACCCTGCGCCGCAGCGACCGACGCATCCGCATTCGACGACGCCGCGGACTTCCTCTCGCAGCAGGCGCAGGCCTACGGCGTGAGTCTCGACGAGCCCGTTCGCTTCCGCGTGTCCCACGCCGCGCAGGAGCCGCCGCCCGCGCTCCCGGCACACCCCGGCCGGCTCAGCGTCGCGCTCTGGAGCCTGCGCCTGCGCTACTGGGCGTGGCGCGTGGCCGCCAACGACCCGCTGCCGAACCCGGACGTACAGGTGTTCGCGCTCTACCACGCGAACGACGGCGAGCACGCCGCGCCCGACTCCTCCGGGCTGCAGAAGGGCCTGGTCGCCGTCGCGCACCTCTTCTGCGGGAAGGACGCCGTCGCGGGCAACGCCATGGTCGTGACGCACGAGCTGCTGCACACGCTCGGCGCGACCGACAAGTACGACCGCGCGACGGGCCAGCCGCTGGCTCCGCAGGGACTCGGCGACCCGGAGCAGTCGCCGCTCTACCCGCAGCTGTCCGGCGAAATCATGGCCGGCCGCATCGCCACGAGTGCGCAGGATGCGGCGATCCCGGGCAGCCTCGTGCAGATGAACGTCGGCCCGGCGACGGCACGCGAGATCGGGTGGCGGCGATGAACACCGCGGCGCCGGGCGACGCATTGACCTGCCGGGACGTCACGGTGAGCGTGCCCGGTCGCGTGCTCGTCGCCGGCCTCGACGCGGCATTCCGCCCCGGCCACATGACCGCCGTGCTCGGCCGCAACGGCGCGGGCAAGAGCTCACTGCTGCACGTGCTCGCCGGGCTCAGGTCGCCCGCGGACGGAACCGTCGAGTGGCGAGGACGCGAGCTGCAGCAATGGCCGCGGCGCGAACTGGCGCGCCACGTCGGCTTCCTCGCGCAGGCGAGCGAGGATCCGTTCCCCGGGTCGGTGCTCGAGACCGCGCTCGTGGGCCGCCACCCGCACGTCGGCTTCTGGCAGTGGGAAAGCGATGCCGATCGAGCCGTCGCGCGCAGCTGCCTCGAAGCCGTGGATCTCGCGGGCTTCGAGGCGCGGGAGGTCGAGACGCTGTCGGGCGGCGAGCGCCGCAGGCTCGCCATCGCAACGGCGCTCACGCAGCAGCCCCGCGTCTACATCCTCGACGAGCCCGTCCAGCAGCTCGACCCATTGCACCAGCTCGAGGTCCTGCGCCTGTTCCGCGCGCGTGCCGACGCCGGCGACTGCGTCGTCATGAGCCTGCACGACCCGGGCATTGCGGCCTTCTACGCCGACGAGTCGCTGCTGCTCTTCGGCGACGGGCGATGGGTGAAGGGACCCACGGCCGAGGTGCTCGGCGAGGAATCGATCGGCGCGCTCTACGGCGTGGCCGTGCGCGAACTGCGCTGGGATGGTGGCCGGACCTTCGTTCCAGCCTGATTCGTTCCTGCCTGACCAGAGCGGGGAGCCAAACCATGATCCTGCGCCGCGCATATGTCGTTGCAGCGGGCAGGCGCCAGGCGAGTCCGGCATCGATTCCGTAATCATCGTCGACGGCGTGTTCACCCGCGCGCACGAGTCCTGGACCGCTCGCGCCCCGGAACGCGGTAATGTGTCCCGTCCCGTGATTCGTCCTGGAGTGGCCGGTGGCGCTGGGTGCAACGATGTACGTGTTCGAGGTGCGCCTCGCCGATGCCGATCGCGGGGTCTACGAGACGCTGACGATCCGGGCTGCACGGCATCCGTCGGAGACTGCCGAGTACCTGGTGACTCGCCTGCTCGCCTACTGCCTCGAGTACACCGAAGGCATCGCGTTTTCGAAAGGGCTGTCCGATCCGAATGAGCCGGCGATCAGCGTGCGCGACCTGACGGGCGTGCTGCAGGCCTGGATCGAGGTCGGCGCACCGGACGCAAGTCGGCTGCATAAGGCGGCGAAGGCAGCGCCTAACGTGGCCGTGTATGCGCACCGGGACGTGGACGCCCTGCTGTCGCGCCTTGCCGGGGAGCGCATTCACCGTGCCGAGGCGCTGCGCATCCGCGCGGTGGACCGGGAGCTGCTCACGTCGCTCGTGGCGCGGCTCGACCGACGCATGGACTTCGACCTGGCCGTCTCCGATGGGACAATCTATCTGTCGATCGGCGAGGACACGCTCACCGGCACGGTACGGGAGCGGCGGATCGGTGCCTGAGGTGCGAATCGCCGGTCGCGGAATGAGGAGGGGTCGACATGTGGAGTATTAGATGAGCACCCACGACGCGACCACGCGCTTTCTGGAGATCAGCCCTTACCTCGACGTGCCGGCGGACCTGCAGGCGCCGCTCACAGGCGACGTTCGCGTGGACGTCGCCATCGTCGGTGGCGGGCTCACGGGCCTGTCCACGGCACTGGCCCTGAACCAGGCCGGCGTTTCCACCGTGATCCTCGAGCGGGATTTTTGCGGTTTCGCTGCGAGCGGGCGCAATGCCGGCCACCTGACGCCGACGATCTGCAAGGACCTGCCGACCGCAGTGATGCTGTTCGGCAAGGAAACGGGCGCGAAGCTGGCGCGATTTGCCGATCACTGCGTCGAGACCGCCGAACACATGATCCGCAACTACGGCATCGGCTGCGACTACAACCCGAGCGGCAACATCATGGCGGTCGTCCACCCGTCGCAGGAAAAGCGCCTGCGCAAGGCCACTGAAGCGGCGGTTGCGCTGGGCGCCAGGATGCACTTCGTCGAGCCTGGAGAGATGCGTGAGCGGGGGATCCCAAAGGCGTTCCTGTGTGGCGCGATGGAAGAGGCGGGTGGCACCTTGCACCCCGGCAGGCTGGTACTCGGCCTGCGCAGGGCCGCGCTGGCGGCAGGGGTCCGCATCTACGAACAGACCAGGGTTGCACACGTGACGCGTGATCCGCGTCCGCGCGCAATCACGCCGCGCGGGATCGTGACCGCCGACAAGGTGGTGATAGCCAGCAATGCGCATACCCCCGAGATCGGCGAGCCGGGCGACCGCCTGTTTCCCCTGCTGGTCACACTGTTCGAGACCGAGCCTCTCAGCGACCAGCAACTGGCGGCGATCGGCGGATGGAAGAGCCGTGAAGGGATCTACACCGCTCACGAGAGCATGGAGAGTTACCGTTTGACGGCCCGGCGCACCATCATTGGTGGATCGAAGGACGTGCAGTACTTCTACGATTGCCGGGCCAGCGAGCATGGTGGCGAGAAGGATGCCGCCAAGATGAGCGTCATCAACGCATTCCGGCAGCGCTTCCCGTCGCTGGCACAGGTCGGGATCGCCCATTCCTGGGCAGGCTGGATCGGGATGACGACGAATTTCCTGCCCATCATCGGCCAATCCGGCAACCAGTCGGCGCTGTACTACGCCGTCGGCTACAACGGTCATGGCGTCGCCCAGGCCTGCGCCATGGGCGAGGTGCTGGCGGATCGCATGCTGGGGCGAGCCAATCCCTGGGCCGAAATCATCTGCCGCAAGCCGGCCTATCTGCCGCCGAGGCCGCTGCGCTGGCTTGCCGTTCGAGGTCTCATGGGCTTTCTAAATGGCGTCGACCGCCGCGTCGACCGGAAGATCCTGCGCGAGTGCGCTGGCCGGTAAGTTACCCGCATGCGTCCGCAGTTCGAGGGGTCAAGTCTGCAGCGCGAGCGACTTCATCGTTTGTGCGAGGTAAACGCCTTCATCGTCAAGTCCCTGACCAGTTGCGTCGCCTTCGGGTTGGGTAGCCCATAGCGAGCAAAGAGGGTCAAGTGGCGACGCATCTCGAGCGCAGCTCCAGACGGGGAATCGGCGCTCTTGCAGCATTGCTTCAGCCGCCCGTTCAGGTCCGTGGCGACCGCGGCGAGGGGGCGCTTGCGCTCGTCCTCACCGCGCTCCTTCGGCTGGGAGAGGCCCCAGTCGGCGGCCGTTGCGGCGACGTGGTCGAGTCGATGGGTCGGGTATGTCATGTGTTCAGTTGACTCGCCGTCAATAAGCCCGCTGCAACTCGTCGTTGACGAGCGCCAGCAACTGTTCCTCGCCAAAGCTCGGCAGCGGATGGCCGTTTACGAAGTATTCCGGCGTCGCGGTGACCTTCATGGTGACCGCGTCGTTCGCATCCTGCTGCACTCGCGCCGCGACCTCCGGCGAGTTCATGTCGGCCTTGAGTTGCCCGATGTCGAGCCCCAGGCCCTCGATCACGACGCCGACCAGCTCCGGCTGGACGGTATGATCCGGCGCCCACTGGGACTGCGACGCGAGCAGGGTTTCCAGCGTCTGCCAGTACTTGTCCTGTTTGCGGCTCGCTTCCAGCAGCCGGACCACGTACTCCGAGCCGTTGTGAAAGGCCACGTGTCGAACCGACAGGCGGATCCTGCCTTGATTTTCCGCCATCACCTGTTTCACCAGCGGAAAGAACACGGCGCAGGTCTCGCACGCCGGATCGATGAACTCGACGACGTGCACCTTTGCCGTGGCGTCCCCAAGCGTTGGCGACTGGGTGCTGGCGAGCGCCGCCTGTTCTGAGCCCTCTCCCGATGACGACCGGTTGCGCGGGTACCAGAGTCCCACGGCCACGATCGCAAGCAAGAGGGCCGCAACGCCCGCATACAGGATGCCTGTCCGGCGCGTTCGACCGGTATGGGACTCCTGATTCTCTGGATTCGGTCGATTTCTCTTGCTCTTTCGGCTCATCGGGAACTCCGCTTGCCCGGCACCAGGTCAGCGCACTGACGCCGACTCAATGGCCTACCGCCTTGAAATGATGAAGTTGCCCACGGCGACCCCGAGGTCCCAGCCGCGTCCCGTGCCGCTCAAGGCGAGCGACACCTCGCCCTTGGTGACCACCTGGGCCTTCGCCGATTCCACGGCACCGGCGTGTGCCTCCGCCGATGCGTAGGTGCCAATCAGTTCGTTGATGCTGCTGACGCCCGAAAACTCTCCGTGGCCGTCGTCGATCGTCGACTTACCGACCGTCAGCCCACCGCCCTTGGCCCGCAGCTTCACGGCCATCGCCTGGCCGTTCGAGCACTTGATCGTCCCGCTGCCGCTCGACTCCTTGTAGAAGACCGACCAGCCCGACATCTGAAAACTGAGTTTGCACTTGACGTTGCCTCCCGCCGTCGCCGCCGTCGGCAGCCCGGCCAGCAATGCGCAAGCGCCAAGGATCATTCCGCCGAAGAGTCTGTGCACTTGACCTCCTGGTCCACCATCTGTCGTAAGCACGCTACTCGCCCGTGACACCGCCGCGGCGGATACCCTGGCCTGCCACGGTCGTCGCCGCACGCCGTGCGCCGTGGAAAGGTTGCTTCCGTGAGTATGCCATCGCACAACTGGATCACCGAATCGACGGCAGGCCATACGACACCTCACGTCGCGCCCGGCCACCGTCCTGTCGCGGACTGCCGCTGTCGGTGATCGCTGGCATCGTGTGCCCCCCCGGGACCTGCATCCGGCTTCGCCCGGCCGGTCCACTCGCCCGAATGCGGCGCCTCTACGCCCGAGAACGACCGTTTTGGATCGATCGATCAGTGAACCGGCGCGACATCGAGCGGCGCGTCCTTGGGGCGCGCGGCGAGGTCTGCACGCTGTCGGGCCATGTCGCGCGCGATGTCCGCGAAGGTAGCGACAAACTCCGGCTCGTTACGGATCGACGCGAGGGCGGGCTCGAAGTCGCGGTAGTAGCGCCATGCAAAGCTGCGCCAGCCCGCGGTCTTGGCTTCGCGCAGCGCGGCCAGCGCTCGGGTCTTGTCACCCCGGAGGGCATGGATCTGCACGTCGAGCATGCCGTAGCCCTCCCACCCCATGCGCTGCGTCGAGCGGATCACTGACTCGCTGCCGTCGAGCAGCCTCGCAGCGCGGTTCCTGTCCCCGGTCTCGAGCAGCAGCCCGGCCAGGTCGACGGCCGATCGATAATTGCTTCCGTCGATGACCGGAGGATCGGTTCCCACGAGTTCCGGGAACGCCTTCACGTACAAGCCGAGGACGTCGATGTGGCGACCGGTCCGCAGACCGACGATGCGCAGCATGTTGAGTGCGTGAGGGTTGCGCGGGTCGGTGTCGAGGACTTTTCGCGATATCTGCTCGGCCTTGGCGAGATTGCCCTCGTAGAGCTGTACCAGGGCCTCGACAGTGGCCACGTCCTGGTATTCGGCGCCGTGCCTGATTGCGTCCGCCAGCCACCGCCTGGCTTCCGCCATGTTGCCCAGGTCGACGTGACTTCCGCCGAGCGCCAGCGAATAGGTCGGGCTGCCAGGATCGATCCGTGCGGCCCGCTCGAACCAGGGAACCGCCTGGTCCAGACGGCCAAGGCCGTGGGCATAGGTCGATCCGACGAACAGGTATGAGCTCGGTACCGAAGGGTCGATCTCGATCGCCTTGCGGTAACGAGCCAGCGCCTCGTCGAACCGCCCGACACGCTCGAGCGCGCGGCCGAGGCCAAGGTTCACGCTCACGGACAAGGGATCCAGCTCCGCGGCCTTCGTGGCGCAACGCAGCGAGTCGTCGTTTCGTCCCATCAACCCATACAGCCGGCTGCATCCGCGGTAGGCGGTGGGACTGCTTGGACTGAGGTCGATTGCGCGACGGAAGCCGGCCTCGGCGGCCGCATAATCCTCCTTCAGCAGTGCAACAGAGGCTGCACCGGCTACAGCTTCGGCCAGGTTTGGCTCGAGTGCGAGTGCCTGCTGAATTGCGGCGTCCGCCTTTTCCAGTGTCGCTGCTAGCGGATAGCCCGTATAGCCGAGCCTCGCGACGAGCGTATCGGCCACACCGACGTAGGCGACCGCAAATTTCGGATCGATTTCGGCAGCTCTTCGGAAATACCGCTCTGCTTCAGCCAGGGACTCGCTGGTCCGCTTCGCGAGGCGCTGCCGACCAAGCTGGTACGCCTCCCACGCCTCCAGTTTCTGAGTGGAAGGCGCCCCGACTCGCGCCTTCTCGCCGGTCGTGAGCGTGGCCTTGAGCGCAGCCGCGATGGCGGTGGCGACCTCGCTCTGGATGGCGAAGATGTTGGCGGCGGTCAGTTCGCGGTCGTAGGTCTCCGCCCAGAGATGCGTGTCGGACCGCGCGTCGATCAGCTGCACGTTGATGCGCACGCGATTGCCGGCCCGCTGCACACCGCCCTCGAGGATCATCGAGACGTCGAGTTTCTCGGCGATCGACCTGATTGACAGCTGCGTGTTGCGGAACTGCTCAACCGACGTGCGTGAAATCACCATCAAGGCACCGACTTTCGAGAGCTGCGTCAGGATGTCATCGTGAATGCCATCGACGAAGAAGACGTCGTCCTCGAGGCGGCTGCGATTGTCGAACGGCAGGACGGCAATCGAACGCGAGTCCTGCTCGGATCCAGCGACGTCGCGACGCGCCGCCTCCCGCGTTTCGGGCACCGACGCCGGTTCACGGCGACCCTCGTAGGACCAGAGCACTGCTCCGCTGGCAGCGAGCAAGACGGCAAGGATCGCCAGCTCGACAACGGTGATGCGCTGCTGTCCTCGGTCGCCGTGGTACCAGGCCACTACCAAAGCGACCGGGAGGCCGAGGATGAGCGCCAGTGTCGCCAACGGCCGGATCAGCTCCGGCCAGTGAAATGTCTCGGAGAGGTACTCCAGTCCCTGCAGCAACGTCCAGGCCGTTGCGGCGTAGGCGACCGCCCACTGCACCACCTTGCGGCGGCGCAGTCTGCTCAAGGCACCCTCGCCTTCACGCTCTGTCGGCGCGTCGGTCACCACGTGCTCCCTCCGCTTCCGAGTGTAACTGTGTTGCCGGCTGGGCGGGATCGGCGCGGCCGAATGCGAAAGCTTCGCAATTATTCCATGGGGCAGCGTAACCGCTCGACGGTCTGTCCGCTTTGAGTCCGGTCAGGCGATGGTACGACCGGCGGCTTCTGGCCGATCTTCCCCGTTACGGGGGTGTGTGCTTTCCCGCAGCGTCGGGGGGACGACCACGAAGTCGTGCTCGAAAGCAATGGGATGGACCCCTCCCCACACCTACGGCATCGAGTGCCAGACTGGAGCTGTGAAATAACCAGTCACGGAATGAGGAGGGGTCGTCATGAAGCTTACTCGCGTGGGTGTGGACTTGGCCAAGCAGGTCTTCCAGGTGCACGGTGTGGATCGGGCGGAGCGTCCGGTCTGGTGCAAGCGTCTGAAGCGCTCCCGGTGGATCGCGGATCTGGAGCGTGACGTCGAGCCAGGCGCCGAGATCGGCATGGAGGCCTGCGGCAGCGCGCATCACTGGGCGCGATTGCTGCAGTCCAAAGGCTACCGGGTGAAGTTGATTGCCCCGCAGTTCGTGAAGCCCTACGTGAAGACCAACAAGACCGACGCGAACGACGCCGAGGCGATCTGCGAGGCGATGAGCCGGCCGAGCATGCGCTTCGTTGGCGTGAAGACGGTTGAGCAGCAGGATCTGCAGGCCGTGCATCGCGTGCGCTCGAGTCTGATCCGGGAGCGGACGGCCAAGGCGAATCAGATGCGAGGGCTTCTTTACGAGTACGGCCTAGTGGCCCCTCGCGAGATCAGCTCCCTGCGGCGAGCGGTTCCTCAGTGGCTGGAGGATGCCGAGAATGGCCTAACCATACGCTTCCGATCGCTGCTGGCCGGCCTGTACCGTGATTTACGGCAGTTCGACGAAAGGGTGCGTGAGCTCGATCGGGAGGTCGCGGCGATCGCTCGCGAACACGAGGCGGTCGGTCGTCTCGAGCAGCTGCGCGGCATCGGCCCGCTGACCGCCTCGGCGCTGTATGCGCTGGTCGGCGATGCGAGGCAGTACCGGAATGGCCGTGAGCTGGCCGTGGCACTCGGACTGACACCGCGACAGCACAGCTCGGGCGGTAAGGAGCGACTGCTCGGGATCAGCAAGCGCGGCGACAAGTACGTCCGCACGCTGTTGATCCACGGGGCGCGCTCGGCGCTACGAGCAGCACCAGGCAAGACCGATCGGCTCAGCCGCTGGGTCTTGGCATTGGCTGAGAGATCGCACCCGAACGTCGCGGCGACGGCTCTCGCCAACAAGATGGCGCGGGTCGCCTGGGCGATGCTGCGCCACGGAACGAACTATGAACCGGAGCGCGTAGTGGCCTGAGGCCATGCGTCCCGACTGATCGAGGAAAACATCACCGCGGTTGCGAGCAATCCGAAGGATGGCGAACAGGTCGAACCGGCGTCGGAGTAGCCTGCTAGGGGCCACGGGCGCGAAGCCCGAGAAAGCAATCAGGAGCCGACGCGCGAATAGCCCATCGTGGCCCGACCTCGGCTGATCGAGGTCAGACAGAGGCCGGATATACGTGAGCAGTCGTACCTTGTCGCCTGAAAGCGGAGTGCTAGCAAAGTGGGGTGGGGTCCATATACGGCCCCTCTATGCCCGGGAACGACCCGCAGCAGAAGTTCATCGTCACGCAAAGCAGTCGCTCAACGCGACCTCACGTGCGCGCCAGGTCAGCGGTCCTGCGGTCGAGTTCGCCGACAAGCCCAGGCTCGAGGTTCAGGCGAGCGGCGAGCAGAGACAAATACGCCTGCTCGGCAGGCGAAGCTTCGGCGATCACGAGGCGCGAGGCTGCGTAGACCTCGGCGGCGACGCCCGGGTCGCGCGACGCCGCGACCACTGCGTCGATGTCGAGCGGCCGGGCGAGTTCCTCGAGCACGAAGGCCTTCTCCTCGGCGGACAGATCCAGCTGCCCGAGCTGAACGAAAATCCTCTGCTGCTCATCGGCGTCGATCGCCCCGTCGGACTTGGCCGCCGCGATCATGCCGCGCAGCACCGCGAGCCCGTGCCCAGGATCCGCTGCGGCCCGCTGCACGGGCACGGGCAGCGCATCCGGCCACCCGGACGACGCGGGTGCAGACGCTGCTGGCCTGCCCGACTGCTGCTGCTGGTACTTCTGGTACGCCTTCCAGGCGATGCCGGCGACGAGGGCCATTCCCCCGACCTTGAGGGCCTTCTTGCCCAGCTTGCCGCCCTTGCCGCCCCTGGCAACCGCCCCCGACAGCAGCCCGCCCGCGAGTCCGCCCCCAAGGCCGCTCTTCAAGAGGGTCTCGGCGAGTCCCCCGCTGGCGCCTCCGCCGAGCCCGCCTCGCATCAGCTGGTCCACGATCTTGTTTGGGTCGATCACCTGTTTCTCCTGTGCAAGAACTCGATTGCGCCGCCTGCGCGTCTGCTGGCTTCGACAGCGGAGGTAGGCCAGCGGTTCCCGCTCAGCATGCAGCAATTTCCACCAGCAACTCGCGGTCAATCCAGGACGGTGCGCCGGGGAACAGGGAATTCAACCGCCTGTTCCTGTCACGGCGAAAGCGCGAGCCGGGGGTCGCGTAACTTTCCTGCAAAACTGTCGTCCTGAGTGCTGCGGGCACCACGACTGTCGGTCTCCCTCCGGGGAACCAGGTCGACGCTTCGATGTCACGAGGCGGGAGATCGACCGATGGGAGCGCTGGTGTGGTCTTACCCCGGCTGGCGGCGATTTCCGCGTGAGCTGAGTGGGTTTGAGCTACGCCGCTTCTTCGCACTCGAGGCGTGCGGTTGGGGCCGCTGCGCGGCCGCGGACGGGTGCTGCGCGCGGGCGGCATGATCACGAGCATCGAAGCCTTCGTGCACGATGCCGACGATCGGCTGGTTGCGAGCGGGCATGCCGTGTTCATGGTGCCGAGGCCGCCCGCAGGCTGACCGCGCGCGTCGGGCGCAGCCCGCGACTTTTGCACAAGCGGCGCGTGACTAGGACTGCTTATGGCCGATCTTACCGTTCCCGTGAGCGGACCTTCTAGGCGAAAGATCGACCCACAGCGGACGAAAGTCCTTGGCAACTGCCACATCAACCGCTAGTAGTAACCCGCATCCGATTGGAGGCCCAGCGGAAAAGACGGCCAAGTACGCCTATTGCAACTAGCAGAAGCGGCACAGGCAACATCAGGAACAGAAGAACCGCAAATCCTGGCGCATCGGATTCCGAAAGTGCCACCTGCCATAGAAGCGGCAACGTCGCGATTGCAATCATCGCGAGGCCCGCGCGAACGGGACGGCCAGTCACCGCAAGCCATGCCCCGACCACTACGTAGGCCAGAATCGTAACGATCATAAAGGCAAGGACGAGCAGGTCCTGCATACCGACTCCCTCGCGGCTGAACCCATCGTACAGACTCTAATGCGGGCTATCGAAGGGTGCATCGGCATCGATTGCCCACCGTCCGCTCGTGGCCGAACTCTGCAATTCCCGGGTGTCCGCTCTCCCTAGAGAACTCCGCGCCAACCGGCCTCCGTGCCCTGAAGCGGACGCTGTAGGACCGAGATCGACCCTGAGCAGAAGTTCATCGCGCGACAAAGCAGCCTCTCAACGTTCTAGCTGAGCTGCCTGCCGTAGCGGGTCGGCTCGAGCGGATCGCTAGGGCACACCACGAAGATCAATTGACACTACATTGGTCTGCAGGTACTCAGTGCCGAGAACACCATCGTAGTTGATGTCGTCAGAGATCACGCTAAGACGCTGCGAAGTTCGACGTCCTACCGCGAGCAATGCCGTGCCGTCCTGGTTGATTTCGATAGAGCCATCGAGCGCGAGTTGGCGAGCCACAAGCGTTCCCCGAATGTTGCCGGAATCCAGGAGAAACCAAAGTGGTGTGTTGCCGGCTCGGACAGGGGTAAGGACAGACAACTGGGATCCGTTTTCGCCGGTGTCAACGGAAGCCGGGCAAACCCATACCGGAGTGAGCACCGCAGGCTCCAAACAATTGGAGCGTTGGGACTGAGCCCTGCGCGCTCTAGCGCCCCGGTTCAGCGGCGTGCCGCGGAGCGGATCGTCCGCTGCAATCGGTTGTTGGCAGTCATCGCGCAATAGGCTCTTGGGACACTTTCTCTTTCCATTTCGCAACATTTACACCCTTGACAAGGAGCCACAAGGCAAGCGAGAGCTCTGCGACAAACATCGGCACGAAGAGCCCAGGAAACAGCGTGGTGGCGAACGCTGGAGACAGGAAGTGCGAGATGCTGTTGATCAGGTAGCAAACGCCCGCGATCGCCATCAGCGCGCCAATGGTCCTTGGAAGAAAGCCGCATCTGAAGATCAGGTACCCAAGCGAGAGGCATGCGAAGCCAAAGAACAGCAGGCAGATGGCGTAACCATCGCCATGCAGCTCCAATGCCAGCAATGCAAGCGTATGCAACTGGTCCGCTGAAAAGGTCTTCAAGTAGTCGGCGTCTGCGAAGAGTCGAAGGGCCGCGAAGTGGCTGAGGCTGGCGACCGCGAGGATGATGTCGGCTGCAAACCGCATGAACGCCGCAAGCAAGGCGATGTGCCTGTCGACGGGCCTCAATAGCGCGTACAGAATCACAGCGACCACGACGTCGAACGCGAGATGCAAGAGTTCGACGGAGAAGCCGATTCGGAAAAGGGACTCGTTGGCCATGATGTTGCTAGCGGTGGCCGCAGCACTTGCGGGCACGACGAGCCTCGACCTGACGAAGAGTTCGGCGAATATGCCCGCCACGATGATGTACAGATACAGGAAACCGCAGATCCTCGCGTACAGTTGCGGCGACATCCTGGCGGTCTGCTGGGTCATGCGACTCTCCCGCAACTTGTAACGCCCGACGGGCGCGTGGCAGTCGGCTGTAACGCCATGTTAAGCGACCTGGTTCTCTTTGGACGTAGCGGCATGACGTGACCTTGCCGGGACGAGCCGCGACAACACCACGCCATAAATCGTGAACTCGGCGAGGCCACCGAAGAACCACGCGGCGGCGACGTGCCCTGGTATGGGATAGAGGATGTACTGGTTGAAATCAACGAGCAGGCCGGCCACGACGGCGAAGTAGACGCCGTAGAGAGCTCCCTCTCGCACCGACGGTGTCGGCACGAACCGTACGCAGCCCCAAAGGAAGACGCCTACCACACCGGCCGTCAGAACGAGGGGCCGTGCCATGTGCTCCGATAGATCCGGTCGGTAAAGATGCCTGACGGTGGCGTCGAGGTCGGCAAGGAGCACGAGATGGAGGATGCCATTCCAGATCAGCGCCAGTACGAAGAGCGAGAAGTACGCCAGAAAGAGACGGTGTGGCTTCATCCGATTGCTCTTGGGTAGCCTAGCGCTCTTGGTCCCCAGCGACGGCGAACGTTCGAGCCAACCGGCCTGCCGTAGCGGGTCCGGTTGAGCGAGGGGTCAGGCGGCACTCGCGCCCTTGGCACTGCATTACCTATGTTGATCTATGAGGATCGGGTTGCCATCTGGGTCAGTGATTGAAATGTGGGCTGGTCCGACGCTTGATGGATCAGCCTGCTGGTCCATCTTGATCCCCTGGGCCGCCAGATCTTCTTGAATCTTGCGGACGTCCATGAAGTCCGCCAGATTCTTCGCATCGCTGTCCCATCCGGGATTGAACGTGAGCATGTTCTTCTCGAACATGCCTTGGAAGAGGCCGATCAGAGTTGTTCCACTCTTCATGATTAGCCAACACTGATCTTGATTGCCGCCGAAGACGGAGAAGCCCAACTTCTCATAAAAGGCCTTCGAGGCCGCAATGTCCTTGACCGCAAGGCTGATAGAGAACGCACCGAGTTCCATCATCGTCTCCCCGAGAGTTCGGAAGTGCGGCGGACCGCCCTCGTGCCGCCTAACTACAACTAGGCCGACAGATGTTATGCCAACAACTCTTGTAGGTATCGGCCAAGCGCACCATAAGTTCCTATCCTCGTGCTTCTCAAAGACCGAGGCTTCATTCGTGGGCAACGCTCAGGCGCTTGCCGCGAGTTCGTCGCGCAGCCTGTGGTACTCGACGCGCTCGTTGCGGATCGCCGTGCGAGCGCTGATCGTCCACGCCACTAGGCCGGTCGTGATGAGCGCCAGCAGGCCGATCATGAGCGGCAGCCGCTCGATCAGCGCCCAGGCCTGCTCGGGCCACAGGAACCACGTGGCGGGCAGCCACGCCAGGAGAAAGACGCACTGCAGCCCGTAGAGGATCCACGTGAAGCGCAGCGCCCGCTCGCGGCGGTCGAGGCGCGCGAGGGCGAGCATGACGTAGTCGCGGGTGCTCTCGGCCGAGGGCACCCACAGGCCGCGCCGGTTCTCACTGGTGAACTGCAGCGCCATGGCCGTGAACCATAGCACGGCGAATCCCCACACGAACGTGTCGGGGCCCTTGTCGGTGGCGAGCTTCCAGGCTGCGATGCAGACGAACAGCAGGCCCACGGCGTATTCGCCGACGAGCGCGAGCGACATGCGGCGTCCCTGCTCGCGCACGCGGGTGCGGATGGCCTGCGGGTCATCGGTCGCCGTCACCGGCTGGTCGAGCCACAGTTGCGCGATCTGATTCCAGTCGGGCGTTGCGGAAGAGGTGGAGGTGGAGTCGCTCATCGTCTTGCTCCCATGCGCTGGATGAGTTCGGCGCGCGCGCGGGTGAGGCGCACGGCCACGTTGTTCTCGCTGATGCCCAGTACGTCGGCGATCTCGGCATGCGACAGGTCCTCGAGGCTCAGTGTCACGACTTCGCGCTGCAGGATCGGCAGCCGCTGGATGGCCGCGAGCAGCCGCGCGCGTTGCTGCGCCATGTCGAGCAGCTGCTCTGAAGTCGGGCTCGGGTGAGGTAGGTCGGCGGCCTCTTCCAGGTCTGCGACTGCGGAGCGGCGCCGGCTGGCGTGCGCGATGGCGCGGTTGTGGGCGATGCGATAGATGAAGGTCCGCTCCGAGCATTCGCCGCGGAAGGCGGGCAGCGCGCGCCACAGGGCGAGCCAGACGTCCTGCACTAGATCCTCGCGGTCTGCGCGGTTCGTTTCGTACGCAGCGGCGAGGCGCGCGATCGGGGCGCTGTACTGCTCGAGCAGGGCCCGGAAACGAGTCTCGGCGGCGGGTTGCGGCAAGGGCGCCTCGAGGATGGCGGTGTTCATGCTGATGGTAGTCCGTGCCGCGGACAAAACCTTACGGCGGACGCATTACTCGGGGGCCGAGCTATCGAAGTTGATCGAGGCGGCCAACCGGGTATGCGAGTGGGATGCGCGGTCCAGGTCCGAACTGGTGGTGCTGCGACGACTGAGCGTGAGCCAGGGGGTCCCGCAAAACTCCCGCAGGACTAGGTGCAGACAGCTGCCACGACGACGCAAATGCTTGATGCCCTTCCCGACAGATGGGTAACAGTCCATTCGGGCACATGGGTAACACTTTCGGGCCTTTGCGGGAGACGCCCGCCGGGGCGCAACAATCCGGCGCGAGTCATTCGTGTGTGGGTCACGCCAGGATCGAGATCCACGGTGCCGCCAGGTCACCAGTATGAATGACGAAGGGCGCCGAGGGGCCCTTCCAGGTCTTTGAATCCAGGTGGAGCGGGTGATGGGAATCGAACCCATGCTGGTGGTTTAGGCCAGGCGCAAGGAATGGCCGCTTCCGGGAAGTGTCGCTGCGTTCTTGAAGGACCGCTCGTGGCCGACTCTACGCGTATACAAGTGTCCGATTTCCCTTGGCCTTGGGCAACGACCAGCATCCTGTTCCCGATTGCAGCGGTTGTACGGGGAAAGACGACCCGTTGCGGTAGTTCGGGGCACGGGTAACGGAGGGCAAGGGCCAGGCCCTCGCGCGCATCGGCCTGCTACGCAACTGTGATCACTACTGCGCCTTTCTTGTGACCGCTCTCCGCCAATCGGTGCGCCTCAGAGATGGCCGCGAGCGGGTACGTCCTGTCGATTACAGGCCGGAGTTTGCCGGCTTGCACAAGCTCAATCAGGAACGAAAGATCGCCGGCCCGTGTTCTCGCCATTCCCTGAATGACCCGCTTGGCCCCGACAAGCGAAGCCCACGCGCGTCCGAGCGTCGGTGACAGCAACCCCGAGGCCGAGCGCACGTACGCCCCGCCCCGTTTCAGAGCCTTCAGACCCCGCCAAAATCCGCTCTTGCCCACTGTGTCGAAAACGATGTCGTACGTCGCGCCTGCCGCCGAGAAATCCTCCTCGGTGTAGTCGATCACCTCGTCGGCCCCAAGGGTCCTGACCAGGTCGACGTTCGCCGTGCTGCACACGGCCGCGACCTGCGCCCCGAAATGCTTCGCCAGTTGCACCGCGCAGGTGCCCACGCTGCCGGATGCACCGTACACCAGAACTCGGTGCCCAGCCCGGACTCCCGCTGCTTTCAAAAAGTGCAACGCGGACACGCCGCCATACGGGAGGGCCACCGCTTGCTCGGGAGTCACGTTCACAGGTCGTCGCTCAAGCAGTGGACCCTCGGACACACATACGTACTCCGCGTACGCGCCGAACCTCAGCCCGGTTGATCCGAAGACCTCATCGCCCGGGTTGAACAGGGTCACACGCTTGCCGACGGACTCGATCGCCCCGGCAAACTCCATCCCCAAGATGTTGATCTTCGTCGGTCGGTATAGACCGCTGTACGCGCGGAGGAAGAACGGGGCCGCCCGTCGAAGCCGGATGTCGCCGGCGCACACAGTCGTCGCGCGAACGTGCACCAGGACTTCGTGGTCCTTTGGGACTGGCTCTTCGACATCCGCAAGGTGGAGTACCTCCGGGGGGCCGTATCTATCAAATACGACGGCTTTCATGGTCGGATTCCGCTCCATCTTTTCGACTGACTTCGACGGTTCTCGACTGCAGCCCAACTACTATTAGGCCGTCAATTATGGGCCGGTGAATATGCCGTGTCGGCACGACGTGACTGCGGGCGGTGCCGGTCCATAGCACCACCGTTGAGCGGGCCAACATTGTCGAGCGACGACCGCAATTGGCACGCAGCGCGTACGACTGCTCGTGGCCGATCTTCCCCGTTCGCGGATGTCCGCTTTCCCTGGACAACTCCAGGCCGATCGACATTCGTGCTCCGAAACGGACCCTCCGGCCCGGGATCGAGCCGAAGCAGCCCTCGGGCGCTCGTTAGACCGGGATAAGCAATTACCGGGCCTTTGCGGCGAGCCAATTCGGGATTACACTGGGCCATATTTCGATACTCCTTGAATTATGAAAGCGCAGATGGCCATCAAGGCACTCGCCGCCCTCTCCCAGACGCACCGACTCCGGGTATTCCGGGCCTTGGTCGTGGCCGGCAAGACCGGCTCGACGCCGTCGACCATCGCGAAGCGACTCAAGGTGTCGCCGGCGACGCTGTCCTTCCACCTGAAGGAGCTGATGAACGCCGGGCTCATCACGCAGGAACGGAGTGGCCGGAACCTCATCTACCGGGCCGATTTCCAGTGCATGAACGACCTGCTCGCCTACCTGACCGAGAACTGCTGCCAGGGCGAGAAAGGCGCGGAGCTGGCACAGGTGGCGTGCGGTTGCTGAGCTCGAGCCATGACCACCAACGTCCTGATCCTCTGCACGCACAACTCGGCCCGCAGCATCCTGGCCGAAGCAATGCTCAACCACCATGCGGCTCGTCTGCGGGTCGGCGTGTGCGCCTACAGCGCGGGCAGTGCGCCGAGCGGTCGGATCAGCCCGCTCGCCCTGGCGGTACTGGCCGACGCGGCCATCTCGACGAAGGGCGCCCGAAGCAAGAGCTGGGACGAGTTCGCGGGCCCTGATGCGCCACGGATGCGAGTGGTGATCACGGTCTGCGACAGCGCAGCGAGCGAGACGTGCCCCCTATGGCCGGGCAGCCCGGTCAAGGCCCACTGGGGCTACCCCGACCCTTCCAATGCGCCGGGCGACGAGACGACCCGTCGCGCGGCCTTCGACGTCACGCGCCAGGCCATCGGCTACCGGATGCTTCAGCTCCTGCAATTACCGCTGGCCTCGATGGCCGACGCATCACTGCAGGCAGCGCTTCTCGAGATCTCCCGGTCTTAGTAAACGTCAATGAGCGCCGTCGCCAGCAAGCTCTCGTTCCTCGACCGTTACCTCACGGTCTGGATCTTCTCGGCCATGGCGCTCGGGATCGGCTTCGGCTGGTTCGTGCCCGGTGTCGAGGCATTCGTCGATCGATTCAGCGTCGGCACGACGAACATTCCGATCGCGCTCGGCTTGATCCTGATGATGTATCCGCCTTTCGCAAAGGTGCGCTACGAGGACCTGCCCGACGTATTCCGCGACCGCAAGGTCCTCACGCTGTCGCTGGTGCAGAACTGGGTGGTCGGGCCGGTACTGATGTTCGTGCTCGCGATCACGTTGCTGCATGACAAGCCCGAGTACATGGCGGGGCTGATCCTGATCGGGCTGGCCCGCTGCATCGCCATGGTGATCGTCTGGAACGAGCTCGCCGGCGGCTCGACCGAGTACGCAGCCGGGCTGGTTGCATTCAACTCGATCTTCCAGGTGCTCTTCTACAGCCTGTACGCATGGTTGTTCATCACCGTGCTGCCGCCGATGTTCGGCCTGCACGGCTCGGTCGTCGACATCTCGATCGGCCAGATCGCAAAGAGCGTCTTCATCTACCTGGGTATCCCCTGCATCGCTGGCGTACTCACGCGGGCGGCAATGCTCCGCTTCGTCACGAAGGAGTGGTATCACCAGCGCTTCGTGCCGATGATCAGCCCGATCACGCTGGTGGCGCTGCTGTTCACGATCGTCGTGATGTTCAGCCTCAAGGGCAAGCTGATCGTCACGATCCCGATGGACGTCGTGCGCATCGCCGTCCCGTTGCTGATCTACTTCATCGTGATGTTCCTGGCGTCGTTCGCAATGGGCCGGCGCGCGCGTGCCACCTACCCGAAGTGTGCGACCCTGTCGTTCACGGCGGCGAGCAATAACTTCGAGCTTGCGATCGCGGTGGCGGTCGCGGTGTACGGGATCAACTCCGGGGCGGCGTTCGCAGCCGTCATCGGCCCACTGGTGGAGGTCCCCGTGATGATCGCGCTGGTCAACGTTTCGCTCCGTTTACAGCAACGCTGGTTCAGCGGTGACGGGGCCACGCGGACGCCAGCCGGGGCCTGAGCAGACAAGGAGACCACGATGAGCAGCACCGACATTAAACAGGTCGTGAAGGAAAAGTACGGCGAGGCCGCGCGCAGGGTCATCAATATCAAGCCGGAGGCGTCCTGCTGCGGCCCGGCACCGTCCTGCTGCGATCCGATCACGTCGAACCTGTACGACTCGGCGCAGACCAGCGACTTGCCCGAAGCGGCCGTGCTTGCATCCCTCGGCTGCGGCAATCCGACGGCACTGGCCGAACTGAAACCCGGCGAGGTGGTGCTCGACCTCGGCTCGGGCGGAGGCATCGACGTGCTGCTCTCGGCAAAGCGGGTCGGGCCCACCGGCAAGGCCTACGGCCTCGACATGACGGACGACATGCTGGCGCTCGCGAACGGAAACAAGCGCAAGGCCGGCGCCACGAACGTCGAGTTCCTGAAGGGAGAGATCGAGCACATCCCCCTGCCTGAGAACTCCGTTGACGTGATCATCTCCAACTGCGTCATCAACCTCTCGTCGGACAAGGACCAGGTGTTGCGCGAGGCGTTCCGCGTCCTGAGGCCGGGCGGCCGATTCGCGGTTTCGGACGTCGTGACGCGTGGCGAGATCGAGCCGGAGATCAGGGAGAACGTACTGGCGTGGGTCGGCTGCGTCGCCGGCGCCCTGGACGAGCAGGTGTACAGGCGGAAGCTCGCGTCGGCTGGCTTCACGAACATCGACGTGGAGCCCACGCGGGTCTACCGGGTCGAGGACGCGAAGGACTTCCTCGCTGCCAGCGGACTGGACGCCGCCGCGCTCGGCCCCAGGGTCGACGGCAAGTTCATGAGCGCGTTCGTAAGGGCGCAGAAGCCGCCCAGCTGATGTCCGCGCCTGGCGTCGGGACGCCAGCCGGCCCTGGGCCACCGTTGCGCCGACCACGGCGATGATCTTCCCGCCATTCATGCTGCGGGACTCCTGTGTTGCGAATTCAGTTTTCCCGGCGCCGCGCGTCGACTAGAGTTGGCGCGTCACACGACGCTTGAGCAAGCCGTGAACGAGCCCGTCGAGACATTAAGCCACGCGCAGCGGGTCGTGGCCGCGTACGCGATCGAATTTGCGCCCAGGCTCCTGGCCGCCACGCTCGTCCTGGCCGTTGGCTGGTTCATCACCAACTGGGCGGTGAGGATACTCGGGACCACGCTCGCCCGGTTCGAACTGGAACCGCCGGTCCGCCTGCTGCTCGAGCGCATCCTGCGCGTGCTCATGCTGGGCCTCGTGCTGATCGTCGCCCTGCAGAACCTCGGTGTCCAACTGCTGCCACTCATCGCCGGCCTCGGCATCGCGGGCGCGGGCGTGGCGCTCGGGATGCAGGGCGTGCTGAGCAACATCGCGGCGGGGCTCACCATCATTTTCACCAAGCCATTCCGGGTCGGCGAGTACATCTCGATCGCAGGGGAGGAAGGCGAAGTCCGCTCGATTTCGCTCTTCAACACCGTCCTGCGCCACGCCGACATGTCCGACGTCGTGATCCCCAACCGCAAGATCGCCGGCGAGATCCTGCACAACTACGGTGTGATCCGGCAGCTCGCGCTGGCGGTGCGCGTCGGATACGACGTGGACCTCGACGCCGCGGCCCGCGTCGCCCACGAGGTGCTGGCGGCCAACCCGCGCGTGCTCGGGGATCCCGCGCCGGTCGTGCTCGTGGCAGCGCTCGCCGATTCGTCGGTCGAGATCGGCGTGCGGCCCTGGGTGTCCGTGGCGGACTTCGGCGCCGCGACCGGCGAGTTGAACCGGGCGCTCATCGCAGCGTTCCGCGCGCGCGGCATCGCGATTCCTCCACCGCCGCTGCAGGAAGTGAGGCTGGTCGGGTCCACCGGGCGCTGAACGGGCGCGGCCCCGCGCCGGACGAACCCCGGAACGCCTCAGGCCCTGAGCGCGTCGAGCACCGGCTGGTGCAGCCGGCCGTTCGTCGCGAGCACGCTACGGCCGTCGAGTCCGAAGGTCGCGCCATCCAGGTCGGTAAAGCGGCCGCCCGCCGCTTCCACGATCACCGCGCAGGCGCCCACGTCGAGCACGTTCACGTCGGATTCAAGGACGGCGTCGATCCGCCCCGACGCGAGCAGGTGGTAGTGAAGGAAATCGCCGTAGCCGCGGATGCGGTTCAGCCGGCCGACCAGGCGCCCGAAGGCCGGCCACTGCGGGCCCGTCGCGAGCGTCTTCAGGTTCCCGGTGGAGAGCGCCGCGCCCTCGATTTCCGCCACGTCGCTCACGCGTATGGGCTCGTCGTTCAGCCACGCGCCGACCCCGATCTCGCCGAACGCGAGCTCGCCGTACACGGGCGCCGAGGACACGCCGACGACGAGCCGTCCGCGGTGCATGAGCGCGATCTGCGTCGAGAACATCGGGTACTCGCGCACGAAGGCCTTGGTCCCGTCGATCGGATCCACGAGCCAGACGTATTCCGCGTCGAGCGCGCTCGTCCCGGTCTCCTCGCCATAGAAGCCGTACTGCGGAAATTTCGCGGCGAGGATCGCGCGGATGGTTTTTTCGGTCTCGACGTCCGCCTCGGTCACCGGCGACTTGTCCGCCTTGATCGTGATCGCGAGGTTGGACTGGTAGTAGTGACGGACGACATCCGCAGCGGCACGCGCGGCATCGAGGGCTGCGGCGAGGTGGATCGAGTGAGCCATGGTGCGGCCTTGAAGTTGGATACGCCGCACATTATCGCCGTTTTGCGCCCGCCGCGACGCGGTCCGTACGGGCTATGATCCAGACGGAATGAGCGACCACGAGCGCGCACACCGCCGTCCTGCCCGTCATGGCTTTGCCGCCCCACTGCTGCTGGTCGCCGTGTTTTCGCCGCTCCTCACGCTCGCCGCGGACGCCTGGATCCTCGGCCTGCCGACCGCGATCATCCTCGGATCCTGGTACTTCAAGTACGCGTTCCTCCTGCTGGACCACGCGGCTCACGGCCGGCCCGGGACGCCCGTGCTCTCGGCCGAGGACGCGAACCCGCTGGGCGAGACACGGCCAATCCTCTATGGAATGGCCGTGGCGGCTTTCTACGGCGCGAGCGGCGCGCTCGACACCGCCATGGGCGCGACAGCCGTCTCCGCGATCCGCGTGGTCGGGCTGCTCCTGCTGCCGTCGATCCTCGCAACCCACGTAGTCACGGGCTCCTTCGCAACCGCCCTGCACCCGCTCGCCATTGCCGGGACGGTGCGCGGGCTCGGGATCGGCTACGTGGCCGTGCTCGCAGCGGCGCTTGCCTGCGGCGCACTCGGCTACTTCGTGGTGTTCGACGCCGGCCACCTCGCGCTCATGGCCAGGATCGCGCTCCTGATGTCGCTCGGACTCGCGGTGTTCCAACTGCTGGGCGTACTGATCCATCGGCGCCGGTTCGAACTGGGTTTCGATGCGGACCATGCGCCCGAGCGGCAGCAGCGTCGCGACGACCACGACCGTGACCGGGAGCGGGCCCGCTTCATCGACCAGCTTTTCGCCGAGTGCCGGTCGGGCTCGACTCGCAATGCATGGGATACGATCGAGAAGCGCACGGGCGGCGCTGCCGAGCGCCTGCCGGAACTCGAGTGGATCCACGAACGGGTCGCAGCCTGGTCGGACCCGCGCCTCGCCAATCGAGTCGCAAGGGAACTCATCGGCCTGCTGCTCTCAGCGAAGCGCACGGGCGACGCGCTCTCGGTCGCCCGGCAGCGCCTGCAGGCCGACGCCGGGTTCCGGCCCGCGACGACCGCCGAGACCATCCGCCTCGCGGAACTCGCGCGGGACGCGGGCGACCGCCCGCTGGCGCGCCGGCTGCGCGCAATCCTTGACGAGGGCACTCCGGCTCCCTAAGGTGCCCGCACCGACAGGTGATCCCGCGCTTAATGGCGCGGGAGTACGGGAAGCCGGTCCAATTCCGGCGCTGCCCCCGCAACGGTAGTCGAGTCGAGCTCGCATCGGCCGGAATCTCCGGCGCCCACTGCGCAACACGCGGGAAGGGGATGCAGGCGGGACCCAGGGAGGTCCACTCGAAAGCCCGGAGACCGGCCTGCCGGACGAGTCCAGCTTCGCGGAGGGCGAGCGGCCGGGATTGCGCCGTTCGCGCCCCCGACCCGCCCCCCGACGCCGCTGGTGACCAGCTGTCCCTGCGGGCGTGCACGGGGTGTGCGATGAGGATTCGATCTTTCCCGTCCCTTTTCCTTTCCGTTTCCATTTCCGCGGCACTGGCCTGTTGCGCGCTGGCCGCGCCCGCGGCGCGCGCAGCCGACACCGGCCTCACCGACGAGGAAGTCGTCGTCACCGCGACCCGCCTGCCCATGCCCGAGGACGAGGTACTCGCATCCACGATCGTGATCGACCGCGACGCGATCGAGCGCAGCGGCGCAAGCGACCCCGGCGACATCCTGCGGTTCCACGCCGGCCTCGACCTCGGTCGCAATGGCGGCCCGGGCCAGACAACCGCGATCTTCATCCGCGGCGCCAACAGCAACCAGACGCTGGTGATGGTGGACGGCGTGCGCATCAACCCGGGAACCATCGGGCTCGGCGCGCTGCAGAACATCGCGCCATCGACGATCGAGCGCATCGAGGTCGTCAAGGGCCCGCGCTCCGCGCTCTGGGGCACGGACGCGATCGGCGGCGTGATCAACGTCATCACGCGCCGCGAGGCGGGCGACGCGTGGACGGCCGAGGCGGGCTACGGCGCCTACGGCACCACCCAGGCAGGCCTGAACGGCGGCATGGCGCTCGGCCCCGTGCAGCTCGGCCTCGGCGTGGCGTGGATCGACAGCCAGGGCTTCCCGACGCGCAGCGACGACAATGTCGACCGCGGATTCCACGACCTGAGCGGCACCGCTTCGCTCCGCGGCGACGTGGGGCCGGCCAACGTCGCGCTCAGCTACTGGCGCGCCGCAGGCAAGACCCAATACTCGGACTACCTGCTCGCGCCCGTGGACCAGGACTTCGCGGACTCGACGCTGTCGCTGCAGGTCGCCGTCCCGCTCGGCGACACACTGCGCGCGAACTTCGGCGCGAGTCATTTCGACGACAGCATCGACCAGAACCAGTCCACGGACTACCTGCGCACGCGTCGAGAAACCTACGACGCCGCACTCGACTGGCGCCTCGCGTCGCAGACCTGGAGCACCGGTGCAATGCTGACCCAGGAGCACGCGAGCAGCCGCTCCTACGGTGACGAGTTCGAGTCCGACACGAACGCGCTGAACCTCTACGTGCAGGACCAGGTCGACATCGGCCCGCACCGGGCGCTGGCCGCGGTCGGCTACACGGACCACGAGACGGCGGGCAACGCCTGGACCTGGAACCTCGAGTACGGGTACACGCTCGTCGGCGCCACGCTTCTATACGCGCTCGGGGGCACCGGATACCGGGTGCCCGACGCCACCGACCGCTATGGTTATGGCGGCAACCCGGACCTCGACCCGGAGCAATCCTTCAACCTCGAGGCCGGGATCCGCCACAGGATCTCGGGCGCGCAGGCGGTGTCCCTGTCCTGGTTCCGCAACGAGATCGACGACCTGGTCGTGTGGGTGCCCGATCCCGTCGACCCGTACTCCGGCCAGCTCGAGAACGTGGACCGCGCGCGCATCGAGGGCATCGAGGTGGCGTATGAGTACGCCTCCGGGCCCTGGAATGCGCGGGTCGAAGCAATCCACCAGGACCCCCGCAATGTTACGACGGGTGAGCGCCTGCTGCGCCGGGCCGAGGATAGTCTTACGGCCTCGCTCGCGCGCCGGGTGGGCACCGTGGACCTCGGCGCCGACGTCCTCGCGACCGGTGACCGCAAGGACTACGGCTACCCCGGTCCCGTGACGCTCTCGAGTTACGTGCTGCTGAACCTGCTGGCGCGCTGGCACGCGACCCCGGCATTGACCGTGGTCGCGCGGCTCGAGAACGCGCTGAACGAGCAGTACGAACTCGCCGACACGTTCAACACGCCGGACCGCAGCCTGTACGTCTCCGCGAGCTACGCCTTCGGCACGAACGCCGGCGGTGCGCGCGTCGCGCAGGACCGGGCCGGGGACACGCCGGCGCCGCGCGGAGCATACTCGGCCCCGGCGGGATCGACGCGGAGCGGACGCTGATGGGACACAGGCTCAGCAGGATCTACACACGCACCGGCGACGACGGCAGCACCGGGCTCGGCGACGGCCTGCGCGTGCCGAAGGAGCACCTGCGCGTCGAGGCGTACGGCACTGTCGACGAGGCAAACAGCGCGGTCGGCATGGTGCTGGCCGTCGCGGGACTGCCCGCGGAGGTCGTCGAATGCCTGACGGCGGTGCAGCACGAGCTCTTCGAACTCGGCGGCGAACTCTGCATGCCGGGTCACCGCGCGATCACCGACGCCGACGTCGAGCAGCTGGAGCGCAGCCTGGACCGATTCAACGACGACTTGCCGCCGCTCAAGGAGTTCATCCTGCCGGGCGGCGGGCCTGCGGCGGCCGCGTGCCACCTCGCAAGGACGGTGACGCGCCGCGCCGAGCGCCGCGCCTGGTCGCTCGCGCGCGTCGAGACCGTCGCACCCGAGGTTCTCCGCTATCTGAACCGGCTGTCGGACCTGCTGTTCGTGATCGCGCGCGTGCTCGCCAGGCACGAGTCCGGCAGCGAAGTGCTCTGGAAGAAGCGCCAGCCGGTCTAGCGCGACCGCCCCGCCGCCTTCTTTCGCGCGTCGTCCAGCGCCGCGCACACCTCCCGCGCGCCTTCCGCCAATCGCGGCGTCGCGCGCGTGAGCGTATCGGACGGCATCGAGTAGATCGTCCCGTCGCGCACGGCGGCGACCCGGGTCCAGCGGCGCCACAGCGCCTTCGGGTCGGCGATGGTGTCGTCGGTGCTGAGGATCACCTGCGGGTCGCGCGCGATCACCGCCTCCAGCGCCACCGGCGGCGCGAGCTGCGGCAGGTCCGCGAACACGTTGCGACCTCCGCAGAGCTGGACCACTTCGCTGATGACGTGCCGGCCGTTGACCGTGAAGAGCGGCTCGTCGTCGATCTCGATGAACACGTCCAGGGGCGGCGCCGTGGCATGCGCTGCGCGCAGGCGCCCGATGCCGGCGTCGAATGTGGCGGCGGCCGCGTCGGCAACGGCCGTGGTCCCGGCAATCTTCCCGATCGTGCGCAGCGCCGCCCCTACGTCCGCGAGGCGATAGGTCGGGATGGACACGACGCGCAGCCCCAGCGACTCGAGCCGCGCGACGGTGTCGCCCGGCGTACCCGAGGACCAGGCGAGCACGAGGTCCGGCCTGAGTTCCAGCACACGTTCGGGGTCCACGCGCCAGGCGTCGCCGACACGCGGCAGCGCACGCGCCGCCTCCGGATAGTCGCTGTACTCGACCGTGCCCACGAGCGTGCTGCCTGCGCCCGCGGCGTAGGCGAGCTCGGTCAGGTTCGGCGCGAGGCTGACGATGCGCAGCCGCGCCGCGCCCTCCGCCGCCGGCACGACCGCGCCGAGCGCGAGCGCGAGGAGCAGCCACCTCACACTGCTTGACCCACGAGCACCAGGAGCGCGACCGCGGCCAGCCAGATCCAGATGGCGCGCGACACGATGCGCCAGGCACCGGCGGCGGCGGCCAAGTCCAAGGCGTCCGGCGCGATGGCGGCGAGGCTCGATTGCAGCGCGCCCTTGCCGACGCGCGCGAGCAGGTCCTCCGAGCGGTCGAGGATGCCTTCGCCCACCCGATCGACTGCGGCGCGCCAGTTGCCCACCGCGTCCTCGAAACTGCCGGCCAGCGCGTACGTGCCGGCGGCGAGCCGCGCCGGAATCCAGGCCAGCAGTCCGTGGATGACCGCGAGCGCGGCATCGAAGGACCCGGCGCGACCGGCGCGCCGCGCCGCGCGGCCTCGAATGCCGCACGGCGCCGCATGAGGTCACTCACGCGGAACATCCACGCACCCGCCGGGCCGAGCACGATGAACCAGAACACGACGCCGAAGATGCGATTGTTGGCCTGGACGAAGATCGCCTCCTCGACCGCCTCGCGCAGGCCGGCGCCGCGCCCGGCCGCGTCGGTCTCGAGCAGTTCCTTCGCGCACCGCGCCGCCGCGACGCGGTCGCCGCGGGCCAGCGCCTCGAGATAATCGTCGACCTCGTCGCGAAGATCGCGCGGCCCGAAGGACACGAGCAGCACCAGCACCGCGAATGCGAGCTGCAGCAGTCCGAGCAGGTGCGAACCGAGCAGGGTGTAGACCCCGGCGACCGGGATCACCGGCAGCAGCACGAGGAGCGCAGCGACCACCACCAGCCACCCGCCGCCGCGGCTGCCGAGCCGGCGCTCCGCCCAGTCGCAGTAGCGATCGAGCCAGCGCGGCTCCCGCAGGTGCAGCACCGCCGTGAGCCCGTTCTCGAGTACGAAAGCCAGGATCAGCGCGATGAGGCTCATGAGGGAGCCACCTCCAGCTCGTATCGCGTCCGCACGCGCAGCAGCGGCCAGTCGAAAGAGATGCCGGGATCCGATTTCCGCCCCGGCGCGACGTCGCTGTGGCCGACCACGCGCTCCGGGGAGAGCGTCGGGTACGCGCGGCAGAGCGCGGCCACCAGTCGCGCCAGCGCCCCGTACTGGGCGGACTCGTAGGCGCGGGCGTCGGTGCCTTCGAGCTCGATGCCGACGGAGAAGTCGTTGCAGCGCTCCCGCCCGCGCCAGCTCGAGACGCCCGCGTGCCAGGCCCGCCGGTGGAACGGAACGTACTGGACGATCTCACCGTCGCGCCGGACCAGGGCGTGCGCCGACACTCGAAGCGTGGCGACCTCGGCGAAATACGGGTGCTCGTCCGGAGGCAGGCTGTTGGTGAAGAGCGCGTCGATCCAGGGTCCGCCGAACTCGCCGGGCGGCAGGCTGATACCGTGCACCAGGATGAGGTCGGGCGCAATCCCCGCCGGACGATCGTCGCAGTTCGGCGAGGGGACGCGACGCGACGCCGCCAGCCAGCCGGTCCGCACGTCGATGTCGGGTCCGGATCGCTCGGCAGGCCTCGCCTCGGGCGTTCGCATTTGGCAATGATGCACGGGCGTCGCGGCGCCCGCCACCGCGCGAAGCCGATTAGAATGGCCCGATCGGCCACATGCGGAACCCGAATGAACACCGCGAGCGACCTCGCCCAGCGCGACCTGCGCGTCGTCTGGCACCCGTGCACCCAGATGAAGGACCACGAGTGGCTGCCGATGATCCCGATCGCGCGCGGCGAGGGCGTGTGGCTCCACGGGTACGACGGCCGCCGCTACCTCGACGCGATCAGCTCCTGGTGGGTGAACCTGTTCGGCCACGCGAACGCGCGCATCAACGCCGCCGTGACGGAGCAGCTCGGCCGTCTCGAGCACGTGATGCTGGCGGGCTTCACGCACCGGCCCGCGGTGGAACTGGCCGAGCAGCTCACGGCGCTCGCTCCAGCGGGGCTCAGCCGCTGCTTTTTCGCCGACAACGGCTCGAGCGCGATCGAGGTCGCGCTCAAGATGAGCTTCCACTACTGGCGAAACGTCGGGCGCGGGCGCAAGCGACGCTTCGTGACGCTCTCGGGGAGCTACCACGGCGAGACGCTGGGCGCGCTCGCGGTCGGGCACGTCGAGCTCTACCGCGAGATCTACCAGCCACTGCTCATGGACGTGATCACCGTGCCCTCGCCCGACGCCTGGGGGCGCGAGCCGGGCGAGAGCGAAGCCGATCACGCGCGGCGCATGTTCGCCGCGATGGAGGAAACGCTGGCCCGGCACGCGGAGGACGTGTGCGCGGTCATCGTCGAGCCGCTGGTGCAGTGCGCGGCCGGCATGCGCATGTACGACCCCGCGTACCTGAAGCTGCTGCGCGAGGCCTGCGACCGTCACGGCGTGCACCTCATTGCCGACGAGATCGCCGTGGGCTTCGGCCGCACCGGCACGATGTTCGCCTGCGAACAGGCCGGTATCTCGCCCGACTTCCTGTGCCTCTCGAAGGGCCTCACCGGCGGTTACCTGCCGCTCTCGGTGGTACTGGCCGGTGAGCGCGTGTTTGACGCGTTCTACGAGGAGTACTCACGGCTGCGGGCGTTCCTCCACTCCCACAGCTACACGGGCAACCCGCTCGCCTGCGCAGCCGCGCTCGCCACGCTCGCGATCTTCGCGGAGGACAGCGTCATCGAGCGCAACCGCGCCCTCGCCCGCCACTTCGCCGAGCGCTGCGCCCCGCTCGCCGACCTGCCGCACGTGGCCGAGGTCCGGCAGCGCGGGATGATCGTCGCCGTCGAACTCGCGCGCGGCGGCGAGCGCCGCACGCCGTTCGACTGGCAGGAGCGTCGCGGGCTGCGTGTCTACCGGTACGCGCTCGAGCACGAGGCGCTGCTGCGCCCGATCGGCAACGTCGTCTACTTCATGCCGCCCTACGTGATCGAGCCCGACCAGTTCGACCGGCTGGTTGCGACCGCGCGCGCCGGCATCGAGGCCGCGACGTGCGACTGAGTCGCGTTTACAGCGAAAGCGCGCTCGTGGCCGGTTCGGAGGTCGCGCTGCCCGCCTCCGCCGCGAACCACGTCGCGCGCGTGCTGCGGCTGCGCGAAGGGGCGCCGATCGTCGCGTTCGACGGCAGCGGCAACGACTACCGCTGCGAGATCGTGGCGGTCGAGGGCGCCCGCGTGCGGGTGCTGGTGGGCGACGCCACGGCGGGACGGCGCGAATCGCCGCTCGCCGTGACCCTCGTCCAGGCGGTCTCGCGCGGCGAGCGCATGGATCTCACGCTGCAGAAGGCGACCGAACTCGGCGTCAGCGCCATCGTGCCCGTCCTGTCCATACGCAGCGTGGTGCGTCTGGACGAGCGCCAGGCCGCGGCCAAGCTCCGGCACTGGCAGGCGGTCGTCACGAGCGCCTGCGAGCAGAGCGGCCGCAGCGTCCTGCCGCGTGTGCACGCCCCGCTCGACCTCGGCCGTTACCTCGCCGAGTCGCCGCGCGACGGCTTGCGGCTCGTGCCCAGCCCAGGTGCCACCGAGTCGCTGGCCGGGCTCGCGGGCTCGCCCGCGGCTGCCGAACTGCTGGTCGGCCCGGAAGGCGGTTTCGAGGAGAGCGAACTCCTGGCTGCGGAACGCGCGGGCTTCAAGCCGGTGCGGCTCGGTCCAAGGGTGTTGCGCACCGAGACCGCCGGCATCGTCGCGCTGGCGGTGCTGCAGGCGCGGTGGGGAGACCTTCGATAGGAGGCGTAGCGAAGGCAACACGAAATGATGTCGCCGATGAACCGCGGCGCATGCTGTTGGGCCGGTCCTGCGGCGGATCGGTGGGCACCATGGCCCATCTGGACACCAACCCGCCAACGGTGCAAGTTACCGCGTTGTACTGAAGCACGACTCGCCGGACATCGACTCCACACCACTGCCGCCGGAACAGATGACAGGAGACTGAGATGGATTACATGCAGTTGCCCTTGAGTGGCCTTGAATCCCCCCTCAGCGAAATGGAGCAGATGATCCAGGACAACGTTCACCACTTCGCCCTGAACGTCCTGCGCCCGGTCGGGGTTGCGCTCGATCGCGCGACGCCGGAAGAAGTCATCGCGCCAGGATCGGCGCTGTGGACGGTGCTGGAAAAAGCCCAGGGCCTCGGGCTCAGCATGACGGCCCTGGCTGAATTGCCGCCGCTCGAGCGGGTCAGGCTGCTCGCCATTGCCTCCGAGGAACTGGCCTGGGGCGATGCGGGCCTCGCGGGGGCCATCCTGGTCAATCATTTTCCGGTCATGTACTCGATGCTGGCCGGCAACGCCGCGATGGTGCACTACTGCGAGGGCAAGCTTGGCTGCTGGGGCATCACCGAACCCGAGCATGGCAGCGACATGCTGGACGGCAATGCGGCGCTCGCCGCACCCGGAGGCAGCTACGGACGCCCGGACTGTGTCGCCCGAATCGTGGGCGACAGGATCGTCGTCAACGGCAAGAAAGCTGCCTGGGTGTCTGGTGCGATGACCGCCCAGGTCTGCGCCCTGTATTGCCATCTCGAAGAAGGCGGCAAGACACGGCCTGGCGTCGCGTTGATCGTGCCGCTCGACCTGCCGGGCGTCAGCCGCGGCAAGCCGCTGGACAAGATCGGGTTCCGCGGGCTCAACCAGGGCGAACTCTATTTCGACAACGTCGAAGTGCCGATGGCGAACCTGCTCGCCGGTCCCGACACCTACGAGGATTTCGTCTATCGCACGCTTTGCGAGGCGAATCCGCACGTTGCGGCACTGTCGGTGGGTCTCGCCCGCGCCGCGTTCGAACATGCCCTGGAGTATGCGCACCGGCGCAAGCAGGGCGGCGTCGCAATCATCCAGCACACGAGCGTGCGCCTGCGCCTGTTCGAGATGTTCCGCAAGGTCGAGGCCTCGCGCGCCCTCACCCACCGCGTCATGGCGTTCAATGCCACCGCGCCACGGCCCTCGCTGCTGGCGTCCGCGTCGGCCAAGGTAACGGCCACGCAGAACGCCTTCGAAGTGGCCTCGGAAGCCGTGCAGATCTTCGGCGGCAACGGCGTCACCCGCGAGTATCCGGTCGAGAAGCTGTTCCGGGACGCGCGGTCCAGCATGATCGCCGACGGCCTGAACGAGATGCTGGGCATGAAAGGCGGCACCGACCTCATCAATCCCGAGCTGCTGTAAGAGGTCGTCAGCATGAAAATGAACGCGTACGTCGCGGGCGTCGGCATGACGCCCTTCGGCAAGCACCTCGATCGCACGCTGAAAAGCCTCGCCGCCCAGGCCGTCACCGAGGCGCTGCGCGACGCCGGCCTCGAGGCCTCAGACCTGCAGGCCGCCTGGATGGGTAACGCCGCCGCGGGAGTCACCGTCGGCCAGGAGATGATCCGCGGGCAGGTCGCGCTGCGTGAGATCGGCATCGGCCGCATCCCCGTGGTCAACGTCGAAAACGCCTGCGCGTCCTCCTCGACGGCTCTGCACCAGGCCGCCGCGATGGTAAGCGCCGGTCTTTATGACATCGTTCTCGCCTGCGGCTCCGAGAAGCTCTTTCACGAGGACAAGCTGCGGAGCATGGCGGCGTTCTCGAGCGCGGTGGACGTCGAGGACCCCAGGGGCGCGCTCAAGGTCCTGGAGAACATGGCGCGCGCCGCCGGCGAGTCGTTCGACGCGACGGGCGCAGGCGAGAAGCGCTCGGTGTTCATGGACATCTACTCGCTGGCCGCGAAGAGGCACATGAAGCGCTACGACACCACGAAGGAACACTTCGCGATGGTGACCGCCAAGAACTCGTTTCACGGCAGCATGAATCCGCGCGCACAGTTCCGTGACGTGATGACCGTGCAGCAGGTGCTCGAGGCCCGCACGATCATCGAACCGCTGACGCTGCCGATGTGCTCGCCGATCGGCGACGGCGCGGCAGCAGTGATCCTGGTGAGCGAGCGCAAGGCGCGCGAACTCGGGCTGCGCAACCCGGTGAAGGTCCTCGCCTCGGCGCTGGTCTCCGGCTGGGACTTCGAGCGCGAGGGCGAGAGCGTCGGGGCCTTCGCCGCGCAGCAGGCGTACGAAGCCGCCGGCCTGGGTCCCCGCGAACTTTCCTGCGTGGAACTGCACGACGCATCCGCGCCGTCCGAGATCGTCGCCTACGAGTACCTTGGCCTCTGCGGCGAAGGCGAGGGCAAGACCCTGATCGAATCCGGTGCGACAAGCCTCGGCGGGCGCGTTCCCGTCAACACGTCCGGCGGCCTGCTGCGCAAGGGACATCCGGTGGGCGCCACCGGTTGCGCGCAGATCGTCGAACTGACGGAGCAGCTGCAGGGTCGCTCCGGGCAGCGACAGGTCGAGGGCGCGCGCATCGGGCTCGCGCACAACGGCGGCGGAGCCATCGGACTCGACGCCGCAGCGACCGTGGTCACGATCCTGTCCCGCGAGGGCTGAGCGATGACCGGGACCAAGATTCCAGTCCTGTGCGAACTGATCGCCGACTGGGCCGCGAAGGCACCGGACCGGCCGATTCTCACCGTGGACGTCGGCGCCGGATTCGCGGACGAGGTCCGGACCTACCGGCAGCTCTGGGACAACGGCCGTCGCCTGGCGCAGGGGCTGCGGGATCGCGGCCTCGAGCCGGGACAGCACTTTGCGCTGCTGATGGCGAACCACCCCGAGTTCGTCGAGGCCATGATCGCCGCCTCCCTGACCGGCACCGTGTTCGTGCCGATCGACCCGCGCGTCCGCGGCGACAAGCTGGTGTTCATGCTGTCGCACGCGGAGTGCCGTGGCGTGATCGCCGCGGACTACGCGATGGGAAGCCTCGCGGAGATCCGTTCCCGGGTACCTGGGCTCACCTGGGTCATCGGGCTCGAGACCCAGGAAGGCGCCGGGCGCCTTCCCGAGTGGACGACGCCCTACGCGTCGCTGATGAAGGCTGCGGTGCCCGCCGGCCCGTTTACGCCCGCAATGGCGGACACGCCGATGCAGCTCCTGTTCACGTCGGGCACGACCGGGGACCCGAAGGCGATCCTGAATCTGCATTTCCGCTGGGTGGAGACTGCCGCGCGCATTCCGATGCTCTGCGGCTGGAAGGCGGACGAGAAGCCATACTCCGGACTTTCGCTGACGCACGCCAATGCGCAGATACTGACCCTGGGCGCGAGCCTCGTCAGCGGCACGCCCTGCGTCCTGTCGCGCAAGTTCACGAAATCCCGGCTCTGGGACATCACGCGCAAGCACGGCTGCACGACGTTCAACCTGCTCGGCGGCATGACGACCGCCCTCTACAGCGAGCCGCAGCGGCCGGATGACGCCGACAACCCGGTCCGCTTCGTGTGCTCGGCCGGGATGCCGGCCGCCATCTGGGAGAACTTCGAGCGGCGCTTCAACGTCCAGATCCTCGAGTTCTACGGCGCCGCCGAGGGCGGCATGACCTTCAAGCCCATCGGCGTCGGACCCGTTGGCAGCATCGGCAAGACGATTCCTTCCCTGAAGCACAAGATCGTCGACGAACAGGGGCGCGAAGTCCCGCGCGGCGTGCCAGGCGAACTGCTGTTCCAGGAAGCCAATGGCTCGCCCTACGTCGTCGAGTACTTCCGCAATCCAGAGGCGTCCGCGAAGAAGTGCGCGGGCGGCTGGCTGCACATGGGCGACGTCGTGGTCGAGGACCAGGACGGCTGGATCTTCTTCCAGTACCGCATGGGCAGCGGCATCCGCCGCAACGGCGACTTCATCAATGCCGCCTTCATCGAGAAAGCGATTGCCGAGTTGCCCGAGGTCGACGACGTCTACGTCTATGGCATTCCGTCGGCCAACGGCGTGCCCGGGGAAAAGGACGTCGTGGCGGCGGTCGTCCCGAAGGATCCGGACCTGGCCGCGTTCGATGTGCAGGGCCTGTATCGCCAGTGTCGACAGAAGCTCGAGGCGAACTTCGTGCCCAGCTACGTCCAGGTGCTGAACCAGATCCCGAAGACCGCCTCGGAAAAGCCACAGGACCGCTTCCTGGTCGAGGCGCTCGAATCCAATCCCGGCGCGGTGCATACCGAGGCGCGCTGAACCACAATCCGAACATTCCCACGGGACAACGACATGTCACTCGAACGCAAGGTCATCATCTACGGCGCCAACGGCTACACCGGCAAGCTGGTCGCCGAATCTCTGGCCAACCGGCGGATGCCCTTCTATTTCGCCGGCCGCAGCAAGGACAAGCTGGACACGGCGCTGGCCGTGGTGCGCGAGCGCCTGGGCTCGGATGCCTGGAAGCTCGATGCCGAAGTCATCGCGGTGGATAACAGCGTCGCGACGCTGCTCCCGGTGTTCAGGAAATGCAGCGTGGTGATCAACGTCGCCGGGCCATTCATGCAGGTCGCCTGGCCGGTGGTCGAGGCTGCCCTCGAGGCGAATTGCCACTACGTCGACACGACCGGAGAGCAGGACTGGACGCGCGCGATCGCCGACAAGTTCGGCGCCAGGTTCGCGGCCAGGGGACTGCTGCTGGCCCCGGCCACCTCGTTCATGTGGGCCGCGGGCGCGCTGGCCGCGGAAGTCGTGCTGGAGGATCCCGAGATCGATTCGCTCGACATCCTGTACCAGGTCGACAACGGCCTGCCGTCGGAAGCCTCGACCAAGTCGTTCCTGCGCATGGTGTGCAACGACACCTCGCAGTACTACCTCGAACAGAACGAGTACAAGGCCTGGCCGAACGACGTCGCGCACGACGTCTTCGTGCCCTATCGCAGCGCCAGGCTGCGCGCGCTGCCCTGGGGCGGTGCCTGCGAACCGGTGTGGCTCAAGGGTCGCGTCCGCAACTGCAAGGTACTCACTGCCATTGGCGAACACATGATCGATCCGATCCTGCAGGCCATCCACGCCTTCAACGCACAGGCCCCCGGGCTCGACCAGGCCGGCCGGGAGGCGCTCACGAACGCCATCGGTGCACAGATCAGCACCGGCGAGCCGCCCAAGGATCACCCGGACGTGCAGCGCGGCGTCATCGTGGTGCATGGCCAGAGCCGCACGAAGACGACGAGCTACGTGATGAACCTGTCCGCCGCGTATACCTGGACCGGCGAGGTCTGCGCGGAGGCCGCCAGGCTGATTCTCGAGGGCAAGCTGAAGCGGAACGGCTTCCAGTCCGCGGCAACGGCATTCAACCATCGGGACCTGATCCGGACCTTCCACGCGCTGGGGTATTGCAGCGCACTGCCGAACTGATCGACCGGCAGAGGTGCGGCGAAGCCTGGCCCGCGTCCCTTCGTCCGCAGCTCAGGCGGCGCGGGTCTCTTCCACGATCATCCGCTCGATGCTCTCGAAGTCCGGAATGAGCGGGTACTCGTTCACCATCCGCACCTGGCAGATGACGGGGCTGCGCTCGGCAAACGTGCGTGAGTCGTCGGCGTGGATCACGTCCGGGCTCAGGCGCACGAGCTGCGGAAAGCCCTGGGTCAGGACCGCGAAGTGTCCTTCCGGAATCTCGCCCGTGATGGCCTGCATCACCACGAGCCGGGTGCGGCCACTGGCACGCGGCGGATTGCGGCCGCAGGCCGCTTCGAACGACACCAGCGGGACGCGGCGCCCGCCCCAGGCGATCGTGCCCAGGTACCAGGGCGGCGCGCCTTCCATCGGCGCCGGCGCCTGGTAGTTGATGACCTCGGTGACGCAGGCGCGCGGCACCAGCAGGCGCTCCTCCGCGAGCGGCACCAGCAGGCAGTAGGTCTCATCCGGCGCGGTGTGCATCGTCAGCCGTTCCTCATGAGAGCTGGCGGCGGCGCGCCAGCACCAGCGGTTCGATGGCGTCCAGCAGCTGGCTCTCCTGGTACGGCTTGCCGAGGTAATCGTCCACGCCGAGCTCGATCGCGCGCGCGCGATGCTTGTCGCCCACGCGCGAGGTGATCATGATGATCGGGATGTCGGCGAGCCGGGCGTCGTTGCGAACGTGCGAGGCCACTTCGTAGCCGTCCATGCGCGGCATCTCGATGTCGAGCAGCATCACGTCCGGTGTGTGTTCCTGCAGCAGCGCCATCGCCTCGACGCCGTCCTTCGCCGTCATGACGCGCATCCCGTTGCGTTCCAGGAACCGCTGCGTGACGCGGCGCACCGTGATCGAGTCGTCCACGACCAGCGCGAAGATCCGGTCGTCGCGCGTGGGGCGCACCGAGACGTCGGCGGCGCGGCTGCGCCACTCGGAGCGAACCAGCGCCCCCATGTCGAGGATGATGACGATGCGGCCGTCACCCAGGATCGTCGCGCCCGAGATGCCGCGCACCGAGGCGACCTGCGGGCCGACGGACTTGACGACGATCTCGCGACTGCCGATGAGCTCGTCCGTCACCAGCGCCGTCGAGTGCTCGCCGGCACGCACCAGGATCACCGGCACCGCGGCCTCGGTCTCCGGCAGTTCGGACGGACCGCTGCCGAGGAACGTGCCGAGGTGCTGGAAGCGGAACGGGTGCCCGCCGTACTCGAAGGTCGGATGGTCCTCGGCGAGGTGCGCGCGCACCTCCAGCGAGGAGATGCGCGCCACGCCCTCGACCGTCGCGACGGGCAGCGCGTAGAACTCGTCGTGTATGCGAACGATGAGCGCCTGCGTGATCGCGAGCGTGAACGGCAGGCGGATCGTGAAGCGCGCGCCGCGGCCGGGCGAGGACTCGATGAACAGCCCGCCCCCCAGCCTCTTCACCTCCGTCGCGACGACGTCCATGCCCACACCGCGCCCGGCCTGCTGGGTGAGGCGCCGCGCGGTCGAGAATCCGGGCTCGAGGACGAGTTGCAGCGCTTCCTCGTCCGTCAGCTCCTGCTCCGGCCGCAGCAGCCCCATCTGCCGCGCCTTGGCACGTATGGCATCGATGTCGAGGCCCGCGCCGTCGTCCTCGACCGTGATCACGACCTCGGCGCCCTCGCGCTGCAGGCGCACGGCGATCCTGCCGGTCTCCGCCTTGCCGCGCGCGAGCCGATCCTCGGGACGCTCGATGCCGTGCACGACCGCGTTGCGCAGCATGTGCTCGAACGGCGGCAGCATGCGCTCCAGCACCTGCCGGTCGATCTCGCCCGAGCCGCCTTCGATCGCGAGGTCCGCCTTCTTGCCGGTTTCCTGCGCGGCCTGGCGCACCAGGCGCGTCAGCCGTTGCGCGTGCCGCTGGAACGGCACCATGCGCGTGCGCATCAGGCCGTTCTGCAGTTCGGCGATGATGCGGCCCTGCTGCTGCAGCAGGTTCTGGCCGTCCCGGTTCACGTTGCCGAGCAGGCTCTCGATGCTCGCGACGTCGCTCACCGACTCGGCGAGCGCCCGCGACAGCTGCTGGATGGTCGAATAGCGATCGAGCTCGAGCGGATCGAAGTCCGCGCGGCCCTGCGTCTCGGCCTGGTGCTTGAAGAGGATCTGCGCCTCGGTCTCGAGTTCGAGCTTGCGCAACTGCTCGCGCAGCCGGATCACGGTGCGGCCGAGCTCGGCGAGATTGAATTCCGCCGAGGTCATCTGCTGCTCGACCCGGGCGCGGAAGATGCTCACTTCGCCCGCGTTGTTCAGCAGTTCGTCCAGGAGCCCGGCGCTCACGCGCGCCAGCTCGTGACGCTCCGGGGCCGGCACCGGCTCGCGGCCCGGCAGCACGAACGGCGTGGCCGGCGGCTCGGCGGCGGCCTCGACGGCCTCGAATGCTTCTGTACCGGCGACTGCTTCCGGCTCGGCGGCGCCGAATTCCGCTGCTTCGGTCGCCTGCGCCTCGGCCGCGAATTCCGTCTCCACGGCCGTGGGTTCCAGCGATGCGGCTTGCGTCGCCTCGGGTTCGGGCGCAGGGAATTCCTCGACGGGTGGCGACACCACGTACTCTTCGGCGGGCGCGGCAACTTCGGGCAACTCCGCGACATCGGCGATCACAGAGACGATCTCCGCGGCAGGCGGCGCAGCCTGGAGCGCCAGCGGCGCGACTTCCGCTGGTTCCTGCGCCACCGACGCCGCGGCGACGGCGCGGACCCGCTCGATCAGCTCGCGCGCCTGCGCGATGGGATGTCCCGCGTTGGCGAACTCCCGCATGTGATGCAGCTCGTCCAGGGCGGCCTGAAGCACGTCGATCGCAGCTTCGTCCGCCGCGATCGAGCCCGATTCGAGCGTAGCCAGGAAGGACTCCACCTCGTGGCTCAGGTCACCCATGGCGCGGATGCCGGCCATGCGCGCGCCACCCTTCAGCGTGTGCAGGACGCGCTTCAGTTCCGTGATGCGGCCGCGGTCCGCGCGGTCCGCCGTCCAGCTCGCCAGCGAGGAATCGGCCAGCTCGAGCAGCTCGGTCGCCTCCTCGCCGAAGATCGCCGCGATGTCGGCGTCGAAATCCGGCTCCGGCTCCGCCTCGGCGACTGTCGCCACGGCATCGGCCGGCTCGGCCTCCGGCGCCGGCGGAGCGAACCCGGCCTCCAGAGGCAGCCGCATGTCCGGTGGCAGCTCGGGCATGAGCAGGTCAGGCTCGGTCGGTTCGTGCTCGGGCACGGACGGCGACGGCGCTTCCTGCACCTCCTCCTGCGTCTCCCGCGCCCAGGCTTCGCCGACGGTGCGCTCACCCGCGTCCGCGAGCCACGCCAGTTCCGCATCGAGCGCCCGCTCGAGTGCATGCCAGCCCGCGATCAACCTGCCGTGATCCGGGAAGAAGCCGGTGTCTTCCTCGACGTGTGCAACCACGTTCTCGAGGCTGCGCACGGTGTCGCGCAGCAGTAGGAGTCCTTCCTCGGGAAGGCCACGACCGTTGTCATGGATCTTGCGGACGTAGTGCTCCATCGGTTCGGCGACCTTGATGCCCTGCCGGGCACCCGCGGTCTTGGCGATGCCGCTCAGCGTGTGGCAGGCGCGGTACAGCGCCTCGGTCACGGCATAGGGCGGGACCGACTCCGCGCAGCGCGCGATGAAGTCGCGTGCGACGCCGACGTGGCCCGCCGTCTCCTTGCGGAAGATGTCGCGCAGTACCGGGTCCATGCCGGCCGGCTCCGGCATCTCGGCCGGCTCGGCCGCCACGACGTGCTCCGCGGCAGGCTCTCGCGCGGCGGCCTGGACGACAGGCGCCGGCGGCACTGCCGTGGCCTCGCGCCCGGACAGCGTGTCTGCCCTCGCGGCGATCGCTGCCACGTCGACGGGGGCCTCGCGCCCGCCTTCGAGTTCGTCCACGAGCATCGGCATCGCCGCCACGGCGTCGCGCACCACGGCCACGATCTCCGGCGAACGTTGCAGGGTCTGGCTGATGACCCGGTTCAGCATGCCCTCGACGCTCCACGAGAATTCGCTCACGCGACGCGCGCCGACCATGCGGCCGCTGCCCTTGAGCGTGTGGAACACACGGCGCAGGTCGCGCAGCGCGCCGGCGTCGAGCGGATTCGACTCCCACTGCGGGAACAGCTCCCGGAGCATGAGGATGTTCTCGCGCGCCTCCTCCACGAAGAGCTGCAGGAACTCCGGGTCGACGGTGGACGCCGCCTCAGAAACGGGCGTCGCGGCCTCCGCGGGCACATGTGCAGCGGCCGTGGTCGCCTCCGCGGGCGCAGCCGCGACTTCCGGCGTCCCGGCCTCGACCGGGGGCGGACCTTCGGCCTCCTCCGCGCGCGAGGGCCGCAGCGAGACGACCTTCGACGCGGGCTGGTCGAGGTCCGCGAGGCAGGACTCCGCATTCTCCAGCACATGCCAGGGATCCGGACGCCCCGCCTGGAGCATTTCCATGTAGTACTCGATCGCGACGATCGCATCCGCGAGCCGGTCGAGCCGCTGCGGCGCGAGGGCGTTCGCGTCCGGGCGGACGATGGCCGCGAGTGCGCGACCGACGCCCTCCATCGCCTCGACGGCCCGCTGCCTGCCGAGCATGAGCAGCCCCGCCGTGATGCCGCGCACCAGCTGCGGCACCTGGTCGAGTCCCTGCGCCTCCGACGGCGCGCCCAGCGCCTGGGTGACCGCCTCCTTGATGCGCGCCATGTTGACGATGCACTCGCGCAGCACGGCGTCCTGGACGTGCCGGAATTCCTCGTCGGTGGGCTCGCCGGGCTCGGTCGGCGTCCGGCCCGCGCCCGGCAGGATCAGCCTCACCAGCTGGGCATCGAGCGAGTCCTCGACCTCGATCAGTGCCGAGGCGATGTCGAGCAGCGCGGCGTCGCCCGGCGGCTCGCGTCGCTCGACGATGCGCATCAGCGACTCGATCTCGCCCTGCACGCGGTCCCTGAGTGCGCCGAGTCCCAGCACGCCGAGCGTGTCGCTGATCTTGCGCAGCATCTCGAGCTGCGGCACGAGTTCGTCGAGCTGCGTCCCGCCACGGCGCACGAAGATGTCCAGCACGTCCTTGACGTGCGTCAGGTCCTCGCGGATCGCGGCGGCGACCGTCTTCATCAACCGCACGCTCGGCGCCGAGAGCGTCTCGGGCGCCGCTGTCGACCCGCTCGTCCGCAGCCAGCACCTCATCGAGACTGAACGAGCGGCGCACGCCCGATACGCGAGGGCCTGAACGTCGTCGAGCGCGCGACGTAGAAAAGCAGGTTGTTCAGCAACTCGACCGGCGGCGAATCCGCATAGCGATGCTCGCCCTGATCGTGCAGGCGCTTGATCTCGCGGTCGACGTTTCCGAGCAGCCGCTTCACCGAGACGTTGCCGTCGATACCGCCTTCCTGCAGGGCCTCGACCACGGCGCCGGCCACCCACCAGAGCTGGAACAGCGCCTGCGCGCTCGCGGCGGCCTCGAACTGGTGCGCGACGTCCGCGAGCGCGCCCAGGGCCTCGACGACGTGCTCGCCGCGGATCCAGCCGAGCAGCGCCAGCTGGAACCTCGGGCGCAGGCGCCTCGCGAGTTCGACCACCGGTGCCGCGGACTGCGCGTCGCCGGCCGGGTGCGCAGGCTCGTCCGAGCGCAGGTTGAGGAGCAGCAGCGTCCCCTCCGAGAGCAGCGCGCCGCCACGTACCGCCCGCAGGTCATTCAGGAGCGGGAGCAGCGCGAGCGGCACGTCGTGCCCGCCCGACGCCACACGGTCCACATACGCCGGCAGCTGCTCCATGGCGCGCATGAGCGCGTCGAGCCCGTCGACGTCCACCTTGCCGTCGCGACCCTGGCCATCGAGGTAGGCGGCGACCTGCTCCATCTCCTCGCCGAGCAGCGACCCGCCGTACGCCTCGGCCATGCGGAGCGCGCCGCGCGCCTGGTGCAGGTGCGTGATGAACCGGTGCAGCGCCGCGCGGTCGGTGGTCTGCTCGGAAAATGCCTCGAGCGCCGCCCGCGCCTCGTTCAGCTCGACCGCGACCTCGCGCACGACCAGCTGCAGCGAGGCGTTCGCTTCGTCGGGAGCCGCGGCCGGCATGGTCACGGTGTTCACCTGCGGGCGTTCCGCATCGTCAGCCCGCCCCGCCGCCGACGCGGCGCAGCCGCTCGACTTCGTCGGCCGCGAGCGCCTCGGGCCTGAGCACCGGATACTCGCCGCTCACGCTCGCGCCGGAGCCCTCCGGCAGGCGGAACCCCGTCACCGACTTGCGCAGCTGCGCCGCCAGCTCGGCCAGCTTGCCGATCGACGTCGGACGTCGCCGTCGTGCTCTCCGCCGTCTGCGAACTGATCTCGCGCAGCACCTGCATGTTGCGCGAGATGCTCTGCGAGGACGTTGCCTGCTGGCGGGAGCTCGCGGAAATGTTCTGCACCAGGCTCGCGATCTGGTTCGATACCTGCTCGATTTCCTCGAGCGCAGCACCCGCGTTCTCCGCGAGCAGCGCCCCACCCACGACGTCGGTCGTGGTGCGCTCCATCGACACGACCGCCTCGTTGGTGTCCGCCTGGATGGTGCGCACCAGCACCTCGATCTGCTTGGTGGCGTTCGCGGCCCGCTCGGCGAGCCGTTGCACCTCGTCGGCCACTACCGCGAAGCCGCGTCCCGCCTCGCCTGCCATGGACGCCTGGATCGAGGCGTTCAGCGCCAGGATGTTGGTCTGCTCGGCGATGTCGTTGATGAGCTCCACGATGTTGCCGATTTCCTGCGAGCTCTCGCCCAGGCGCTTGATGCGCTTCGAGGTTTCCTGGATGTTCTCGCGGATCGCATTCATGCCGTCGATCGTGCGGCGCACCGCGTCGCCGCCCTTGTGCGCGATGTCCACGGAGTGGCGCGCGACGTCGGCCGAGCGCTCGGCATTGCCGGAGACCTCCTCGGTCGAGGCCGCCATCGCGGCAATCGACTCCGAGGCAGAGGCGATCTGCTTCGACTGGCCGGAGGACGCCTTGGCGAGGTGCGTGGACAGCGCCTGGGTCTGGCGCGTCGCGGCATCGAGCTTGATGGCGGAGTCGTTGATGGTGGTCACCAGCTCGCGCAGCGCATCGATCGCGTAGTTGATCGAGTCCGCGATGGCTCCGGTGATGTCCTCCGTGACCGTCGCCTGCACGGTGAGGTCGCCGTCGGCGAGGCTCGAGAGTTCGTCGAGCAGCCGCAGGATCGCCTGCTGGTTGCGCTCGTTCTGCTGGGCCTGCAGGTCGGATGCGCGACGCGACGTGGCGAGCGAGCGCTGCACGACGGCGAGCAGGGCCAGGGCCGCGAGGGCGGCCACCAGGAGCGCGACCGGCAACCACGGGCTTGCGAGCCAGGCCTTCGGTCCGGTGGCAGGGGCCGATTCCAGGCTGGCGAGGCCGGCGGCCGCCATGGCCCCGCTCTCGACCAGCGCATTGCCCGCCGCCTGCATCTGCTCCAGCGAGTCGCCGAGCGCGATCACCGCGCGCACCTGCTCCTGCTCACCGCGGAACACGGCGGCGAGCAGCCGCGCCGCCTCGGCAGCCTGGCCCTGCGCCGCCACGATGCCGAGCGGGTTGCTGTCGCCGACGAGGCCGCCCACGACCTGGCCCATGTACTCGAGGCTCCCCGCCAGCCGGTGGGACGCCACCTCGACGGCCGCGGTCCCGTCGGCCAGCGCCGCGAGGTCCTGCTCGATCGCCTGGGCGCGCAGCTCGAAGCGGTCGAGCTGGCGATTGAATGCCTCGGGACGCGTCGGACCCATCGCCCTTGCGACGTTGGCGGTGGCCGCCAGGACCTGCGGCGTGAGTTCGCGCACTGCGGCAAGCGCCCGGCGTGTGTCGATCGCCGCCGCGCGACCGTCCAGGACCGCCTGCGACTGCTCCAGCATCGCGAGCCAGGCCGACCGGTCACCGGGTAGACCGGCGCCCGACGGATCGGCGCCCTTCACGAAGGTGTCGAGCCGCGCGCGCGAGGTCCCGAGGGCGTCGAAAGCCGGCTCGGACCCGCGCAGGGCGGCCCCCGCCTGCAGCGGCATGCCCTGCGAGAGTGCGGCGAGCGCGGCCACCTGAGCGTCGCGGCCGGACTGCCGGCCGACGATTTGCCATTGCAGGACGAGTGCCAGCGCCGCGAGCGCCGCGGCGACGAGCGCCACGCGGATCAGGATCGGCTGAAGTCTGGCGGCATCGAGTCTATTGGTCATCTTTGCACCCGGCTCGGGTTTGTCTGGTCACGGCCGTCACGACGCCGCGGCCTGCAGGAACTGCTGGCTCTCGAGCAGTCCTCGCACGCTGAATACGGGCCAGACCTCTGCCCCGCGCTTGAACGCGCCCGCGAGATAACTCTCGCAGCGCAGCAGCGTCGGCGGAAGGTCGGCGGAGAATTCGCTTTCATAGAACCTGCGGAACCCCATCACTTCGTCCACGACGAGTCCGGCGGGGATCTCGCGGTGGTTGGCGACCAGCACCCGGGTGGCACGCGTGACGCTCGTCCCGCCCGATCCGAGGAACGCGCGCACATCGATGACGGGCAGCAGCTGGCCACGGACGTTGGAGAGCCCGCGAATCCAGTTCTTTGCGCCCGGCACGCGCGTCACGGCGGCCGGATAACCCATGACCTCACGCGTTTCCTCGCGCGCGAGCAGGAACGCCTCGCCGCCCAGGCGGAACGCGATGCCCACCCATTCGGCGCCGGACGCCGCCACGTCCTGCTTGCCCTGAGCTGCCGACCGGGCGCGCCGGTCCAGCTCGCGCAGCAACTCGTAGGGGCGATCGCGCAGCGACCTCAATGCGCGGGCGTCTTCCATCTCAGACCGCGAGCGCCGCCTGGGCCTTGCGTACCAGCTGGTCCATGGCGACCGGCTTCACGAGGTAATCCACGGCCCCCTGGCGGAGCCCCCAGACCCGGTCCGACTCCTGGGCCTTGGACGTCACCATGATCACGGGAATCGCCCGCGTCTCGGGGTCATTGGCGAGCTCGCGCGTCGCCTGGAAGCCGTTCAGCCCCGGCATCACGATGTCCATCAGGATCAGGTCCGGGTGAAGCTCACGCGCCTTGCGGATGCCTTCACCGCCGTCGGCCGCCGAGGCCGTACGGAAGCCCCCCTCCTCGAGCGCCTTCTGCATGACGTGCAGGTCGGTCGGGGAGTCGTCGACGATCAGTACCAATGCCACGGGTCGGGTCCTCCGGTTCGGTCGGCCGTCAGCGATGCACGTGTGCTTCGATCGCGCTCAGGAGTTCCTCGCGCGTGAAGGGCTTCGTGAGGTAGTGCTCCGAGCCCACGATCCGTCCGCGGGCGCGGTCGAACAGGCCGTCCTTGCTGGACAGCATGATCACAGGGATCTTGCGGAACACCTTGTTGTGCTTGATGAGCGAACAGGTCTGGTAGCCGTCCAGCCGCGGCATCATGATGTCCACGAACACGATGTCGGGCTGGTGATCCGCGACCTTGGACAGCGCGTCGAAGCCGTCCACCGCCGTGAATACCTCGCAGCCCTCGCGGGCGAGAAGCGTCTCGGCCGTGCGGCGGATCGTCTTGCTGTCGTCGATGACCAGCACCTTGAGCCCCGCCAAGCGCGGCCGGCTGGTGCTGGCAGCCGTATTTTCCATGCCGTCGAACCCCCGGGTTGGGAATGAGCGTCGCGAGCACGACGCTAAAGCGCGAGGCAGTGCTCGCGGCGTGGTTTTAACATATTGAGAGTAGCCCTGCCATCGGCTGGTTTCGATACCATGACCGGTGTCACACGCGGCGGCGGGCCGTCGCGGTCCCTGGAGCGAACGATGACTGACAAAAGCCTGCGGGTCGCCGTCGTGATGGACCCGATCGAGGACATCAAGCCGGCCAAGGACACGACGCTCGCGATGATGCTGGCCGCCCAGCGGCGCGGGTGGGAGCTCGCCTACCTCGAGCTCGGCCACCTGTGGCTGCGCGACGGCGTGGCCCTCGGTCGCGCGCACCCGGTCGAGGTCCGCGACGACGCCGGCGACTGGCATTCCCGCGGCGAGGCCACCGCTCAGCGCCTCGGCGACTTCGACGTGATCCTGATGCGCAAGGACCCGCCCTTCGATACCGAGTACATCTACGCCACCTACATCCTGGAGCGGGCGGAGATGCAGGGCGCGCTGGTGGTCAACCGCCCGCAGGGCCTGCGGGACATGAACGAGAAGGTCTACACGGCCTGGTTTCCCGAATGCTGCGCGCCCACGCTCATCACCCGCGACATGGGCGACATGCACGCGTTCCTCAAGGAGCACCAGCGTGCCGTGTGCAAGCCGCTCTACGGGATGGGCGGCCGGTCCATCTTCGTGCTGGAGGCCGGCGACAAGAACGCCAACGTCGTGTTCGAGACCCTGACCGAGTACGGCAGCCGCTACGCCATCGTGCAGCGCTACATTCCGGACATCGTGACCACGGGCGATGCCCGCGTGATCCTCGTGGACGGCGAGCCGGTGCCGTACGCGCTCGCCCGCATCCCCTCGGCCACCGACAACCGCGGCAACCTCGCCGCGGGCGCCAGGGGCGTCGGCCGGCCGCTCGACGAGCGCGATCGCTGGCTCGCGGCGCGCATCGGGCCGGAGATGCGCAGCCGCGGGATGCTGTTCGTCGGGCTCGACGTGATCGGCGGCTTCGTCACGGAGATCAACGTGACCAGCCCGACCGGCGTGCGCGAACTCGACCGGCAGTTCGGGCTCGACGTCGCGGGCATGCTCATGGACGCGATCGCGGCGCGGCGCGCGGCCTGAACCATGGAACTGCGCGTCCGCACCGACCGGCCCGGGGACCGCCTGGCGACGGCCATCTTCCTGGCCGCGCTGGTGCACGGGCTGGTCATCCTCGGCGTACGCTTCAGCGCGCCACCGCCGCGCGACCTGCCGCTGCCGACGCTCGAGGTCCTGCTCGTGCCCGACGGGCCGGGCCAGTCGGACAATCCGCGCGCCAGCTACATCGCGGAGCGCACCCAGCACGGGTCCGGCACGTCGCGCGACAGCCGGCGGACCTCGCTGCCGGAATCCTCGGCCACCCTGCTCGAGCACCAGGGTGAGCCGGAAGGCGATTCCCTCGAGCAGGAGGCCGCGACCGCGCCGGCCGGGGAAATCCGGCTCCTGGCCAGCACCTCCCCGCGAGCGGGGCGGATGACCTCGGGCGCCGAGTCCGCGCAGGCCGCGGCCGCGGTACCGCTAGACGCGCGGCCGCTCACCCAGGTCGGCGCCAATGCCGCGGCGGCGGACAAGAGCCTGCGGCTCAAGGGCGACCCGTCGACGGACGACCGCCTGCTCGCCGACACGCGCGAGTCGATGATCGCCGGCTACCTGGACGGCTGGAAGCGGCACATCGAGCGCGTGGGCACGCTCAACTTCCCCGACGAGGCTCGCCGGCAGGCCATGTCGGGCAACCCGGTGCTCGAGGTAGCGATCGGTGCCGACGGCCGGCTCGAGCAGGTCCTGGTCCGACGCACCAGCGGTCACCGCGAGCTCGACAACGCGGCGCTCCGCATCGTGCGGCTCGCCGCCCCGTTCGATCCGTTCCCGCGGGCCATGCGCGAACACTACCCCGTGCTGCGCTTCGCCTACGAGTGGCAGTTCCTGCAGGGCCGGCTGGCCGACAGCTCGGTTTACACGGACGGGCCCTGACGCTTTGGTCCTTGTCCCGCGCCAGCGACCGGTCGGATACTTGCAGACATGCCGGCGAACTACCTGACCAACCAGTTCCTGATCGCGATGCCCGGCATGGACGACCCGAATTTCGCGCAGACCGTCACGCTGGTCTGCGACCACGGCGAGAAGGGTGCGCTCGGCATCGTGATCAACCGTCCGCTCACCATGGACCTGGGCGATGTGTTCGCGCAGCTCGGCCTCGAGGCCTCGCAGTCGCGCGTCACCCGCCAGCACGTGCTGCACGGCGGGCCGGTACAGACCGATCGTGGCTTCGTACTGCACAGCCCCGGGCAGGACTGGGAGTCCACGCTGCCCGTCTCCGAACGGCTGCACGTCACGACCTCGCGCGACATCCTCGACGCGCTGGCTGGCGGCGGCGGCCCCGAGCGCGCGGTGATCGCGCTGGGCTACGCCGGCTGGGAGGCGGGCCAGCTGGAGGACGAGGTGGCGCGAAATGCCTGGCTCACGGCGCCCGCGGACGAGTCGCTGCTGTTCGACGTCCCTCCCGAAGAACGGTGGCAGGCGGCGGGTCGCCTGCTCGGCATCAACCTGCTGCACCTGAGCAGCGAAGCCGGCCACGCCTGAGCCGCTTCGTGACCGCTCGCGGGGAAGTGCTGCTCGCCTTCGACTACGGGGCCCGTCGGATCGGCGTGGCCGTCGGCCAGACCACCACCGGCACCGCGAGCCCCGCCGGGATCGTGGCGGTGGCCGCGACGCCCGACTGGGCCGCGCTCGAGCGCTGCGTCCGCGAGTGGTCGCCGGCCCGCCTGCTGGTCGGCCTCCCATATAATATGGACGGTTCCGAGACCGTCCTGACCGGAGTCTGCCGCGGCTTCGCCGGCGAGCTCGCGCGGCGCTTCGGCCTGCCGGTGGAATTCGTGGACGAGCGCCTGACCTCCGTGGCGGCCCAGGCCGACCTCCGGGAGGCCCGGCGGTCGGGCACGCGCACCCGGCGGGTGAGGCGCGAGGACATAGACGCCAACGCGGCACGCCTGATCCTGGAGACCTGGCTGCGCGCCCACGCAACGTGACCTGGAGCAAGACGTGACCACGGATACCGGAGCCGAACTGCAGCGCGACGCCGAGGGGCGGCTGCGCCACCTGCTCACCCTCGACGGCCTCTCGCGCGACGAGCTCGAGCAGCTCCTCGACCTCGCGCAGTTCTACGTGCGCACGCCCGGCGACATGCCGCCGCGCGACCAGAGCCTCGCGGGCCGCACGGTTGCGAACCTGTTCTTCGAGCCGAGTACCCGCACGCGGGTCTCGTTCGAACTGGCGGCGCGGCGACTGGGCGCCGACGTCGTCAGCCTCGACCTGCAATCGTCCTCGCGCGTGAAGGGCGAGACGGTGCTCGACACCATCTACACGCTGCAGGCGATGCTCGTGGACGTGTTTGTCATGCGCGACGCCGAGCCCGGGCTCCCTGCTTACGTGTCGCGGCACGTCGCGCCGCACGTGAGCGTGCTGAACGCGGGCGAGGCGCACGTCTCGCACCCGACGCAGGGGTTGCTCGACGTGCTCACGATCCGGCAGTGCAAGGGAGACACGCGCGCGCTCTGTGTCGCCGTCGTCGGCGACGCCCGCCACTCGCGCGTCGTGCGCTCCACGGGACGCGCGCTGCTCACGCTCGGTGTCGGGGAACTGCGGCTCGTGAGCCCCGCGAGCCTGATGCCCGAGGCGGGCGAACTCGAGGGCGCGAGCCGCCACACCTCGCTCGCGGAGGGCATCCGCGGCGCGGACGTGGTCATGGCACTCAGGATCCAGCGCGAGCGCATGCCCGACGCGGCCTCGCTCGACCCCGAGGCCTTCAATCGCGAGTGGGGCATCACGGCCGAGAACCTGCGGCGCGCAAAGGCCGACGCCATCGTCATGCACCCGGGACCGATGAACCGGGGCGTGGAGATCACGAGCGAGGTCGCGGACGGCCCGCAGTCGGTGATCCGCCGGCAGGTGGGCAACGGGATCGCCGTGCGCATGGCGGTGCTCGCCACGATCGTGCGCAACGTGCAGGCCCGCAACGTCGAGGCCGGGCGGAGGGCCGGATGAGCGACCGGCCGCACCGCGGCACCATCTTCGTCGAGGACGCGGTACTCCTGGCTCGCCAGGAGTATCCGGGCCGCCAGTTCGTGATCCGGCTCGGCGCGCCGAAGTGCGCCGCCGCCGCAACGCCCGGCAGTTTCGTCCACCTGAGCTGCGACCCGCTGCTGCCGATGCGCCGCCCGCTCTCGATCATGCGGGCGGATCCCGCGGCTGGCTGGATCGACGTGCTATACAAAGTCGTGGGCCCGGGTCTCGACGCGCTGTCGAAGCAGCCGGTGGGCGCGACGATCTCGACACTGGGCCCGATCGGCAAGGGCTTCCAACCGTCGCCCTCGCGACCCCGCGCGCTGCTCGTCGGCGGCGGCGTCGGCATCCCGCCGATGGTGTTCCTCGCGGAAATTCTCAAGGCTCGCGCCGACGCCCGCTGGCAGCCGCTGGTGCTCATGGGCTCGGAGATTCCGTTCCCGTTCCGCGCGCGGCCCTCCACCATCGTCGTGCCCGGCATTCCCGCCGAGGCGATCGCCTGCATGCCGCTGCTCGACGACTGGGGCGTGCCGAGCCGGCTCGCGTCGCTCGCGGGATTCCCGGGCTGCTTCGAGGGCTACGTCACCGACCTCGCGGCCGCGTGGCTTGGCTCGCAGGACGCGGCTGCGCTGGCCGAAGTCGAGATCTTCGCCTGCGGACCCACGCCGATGCTGAAGGCGACGGCGCGCGTGGCCCGCCGCTTCGGCGTGCCGGCCCAGGTGTCGCTCGAGGAGTTCATGGCCTGTGCCGTCGGCGGTTGCGCGGGCTGCGCGGTACCGGTCGTCACCGACACCGGGCTCGCGATGAAACGCGTCTGCGTGGACGGGCCGGTGTTCGACGCGAACGCGGTGTTTCCGCCGGCGGCGTAGCCTCGGACGGCAACGCCTGCACCTGAGGCTCGCCTTGCGACTCGGCTTCGTCCTGGCTCGCCCGGAAATATGCTCGCCTGGACGAAGCCGAATCGCGCGGCGCCGGACGCGCACCGCCGACCGGCAGCAGCGCGCCGGACGAGCGATACGGGGTTCGCACAGGCCAACATGTTTCCGGGTGAGCCAGGACGGCCGGGGCGTTCCGGGTCCGTCCAGGCGAGCAGGTTTCCGGGCGAGGCAAGACTGGGTGGGCGTTCCGGGTCCGTCCAGGCGAAGCATGTTTCCGGGCGAGCCGGGACGGACCCGGAACGCCCACTAACCGCCGGCGCAGCGCGAGAATCAGCCGAAGTTGATCTTCGCCTCGAGGTTCGAGCGCGAGTCGGCGTTCGAGATCGCTTCCTCGAGCGTGATCTTGCCGTCCAGGTAGAGCTGGTAGAGCGCCACGTCGAAGCTCTGCATGCCCTGCTCCGCGCTGCGTATCCCTGCGTGCCGCGGCGCAGGCGGCACAGGCCGCCACTGAGGGCGAGTATCTGCACCTCGTCGGTCCCGGCGGCGTGGCCTCGCCGCGCGCCGTGGCGTACGGCGGGTACCTGGACCCGGGCCGGATCCTGGCGGAGATTTCTGAGTTCTACACAGTCTTCGCGTTTCAACCGCACGCCGAGGACCCCATCGACCACATTGCGGTCGCGACCGGCTTCGTCGGCTACCTCGCGCTGAAAGAGGCGTTCGCCGAGGCCAGCGCCAACAAGGCCGCGGCGAAGACGACCGCCGAGGCGCGCCAGCGCTTCGTGGAGACATACCTGTCGATGCTGGCGCACCCGTTCGCCGAACGTCTCGCGCTGGCGGGGCCGTCGTACCTCCTCGACGTGGCGCAGGCACTCGCCGCGCGCGTCCCGGCTCCAACGTACCCAGTCCACCTCGCGCCCGACGAGGACATGCCCGCCGAGTGCGGGGCCTGTCCCTGTCGGCTGAGTATCCGCCTCTCGCCGCGCCAGTCTCGAGCTATTCCGCGCTCATGCTTCGACGGGCTCAGCATGAGCGGGTAGTGTCTCATTCAATGAGGTGTTTTCGCTCACCCTGAGCTACTATCTCCGAAAGTCTGCGCGTGGCGCGCAGAAGTTGTGGTGCGGCCGTCTCGGCTGCACCGGGAAGCAGGCCGCCCCATCTGCCTCTGTGCAGGCGAGACGCCCGCACCACAATTCCGGCCTCTCTGTCATATTGTGCGATCGTGGGTTGGGTTGCGGGCGTCAGCCCGCGCTGAGCCCGTCGAAGGGCGAGCGTGCACCTGCCGACATTTCCCCCGGCTGGTGGGTTTGCTCGTCCGGTCGATTCGCGTCAGTGAATCGCCCGGACGAGAGGAGTTCCACGCATGAGCCAGTTCCGCGTCGAATCCGACAGCCTCGGTGAGGTCCGTGTACCAGGCCGACCAAGTTGTGGGGCGCTCAGACACAGCGCGCCCTCGAACACTTCCGCATCGGCGACGGGCGCATGCCGCGCGAGATGATCACGGCCTACGCGGTCCTCAAACAGGCCGCGGCCGTCGTCAACCACCGGCATGGGCGCCTGACCGACCAGCAGAAAGAGCTCATCGTGCGCGCCGCCGAGGAACTCCTCGCCGGCCGCCATCACGACCACTTCCCCCTGCGCGTCTGGATGAGCGGCAGCGGCACGCAGTTCAACATGAATGTCAACGAAGTGATCGCCAACCGCTGCTGCCAGCTCGCGGGCACGCCGCTCGGCAGCAAAGCGCCCGTGCACCCGAACGATCACGTCAACCGCTCGCAGTCGACCAACGACTCGTTCCCCTCGGCGATGTGCATCGCGGTGGCGCAGGGCGTGACGTTGCGGTTGCTGCCGACCCTCCGTCAACTGCGCGATGCGCTGGCGATGAAGGCCGGAAGCCTGGCGCGCGCTCGTCAAGATCGGCCGGACCCATCTCCAGGACGCGACGCCGCTGACCCTGGGTCAGGAGTTCTCGGGCTATGCGGCGATGCTGGAGGACAACCTCGTCCGATTGGAACAGAGCCTCGGGGGCGCTGTTCCGGCTGGCGCTGGGTGGGACGGCGGTCGGTACCGGGCATCAACGCGCCGCCGGGATTCGATCGGGAGGCGGCGGCGGAAGTCGCCAACCTCAGCGGCCAGCCGTTTGTCACGGCGCCGAACAAGTTTGCCGTCCAGGGCTGCGCACGATGCCCTGGTGTGGGTCAGCGGGGCGCTCAAGACCCTGGCCGGCTCGCTGTTGAAGATCGCCGACGACATTCGTCTGCTGAGCAGCGGGCCACGCTGCGGTCTGGGTGAACTGCGCCTGCCGGCGAACGAACCGGGCTCATCGATCATGCCGGGCAAGGTCAACCCGACACAGTGCGAAGCGCTGGCGATGGTCGCCCTGCAGGTGATGGCCAACGACCTGGCCGTGTCCCTGGGCGGTGCCGGCGGACATCTCGAGATGAACGCCTACAAGCCGCTCATGATCGTCAACCTCATGCAGTCCATCCACCTGTTGCACGACGCCTGCCGCAGCTTCCGCATCCACCTCGTCGAGGGGATCGAGCCCGACCGCCGGCAGATCGCTGCGGTCGTGCAGCGGTCGCTGATGCTGGTGACGGCGCTTGACCCCGGTGATCGGCTACGACAAGGCCGCCGAGGTCGCCCACCACGCCCTCGAACACGACGTCACCCTGAAAGAAGCGGCGCTGGCCCTGGGCTACGTGACGGCCGACGAGTACGACCGCCTGGTTGATCCCGCCAAGATGGTGGGTGAGGGCTGAAATGCTCCCGTGCAGGCGAGACGCCTGCACCACAATGCTTGCCCGTCAGGGTTGTGGTGCGGCCGTCCCGGCTGCACATGCGGTCGGTCACTGGCCCAACAGCCCCGCGGCGCGCGGGGGAGACTCACAGTGAGCACAGGCTGGTGCTCGGGAGCACCCACCGCCGCGCCTGCGCGCGGGTCCGTCCGCCGCGCGATCAGCCGCGACGGCCTGACCGCTGCCTGCCGTGGGGCACGGCGTGCCCGGCACGCGCCGTGCAGTGGGCTGGGCCCAAACCACGCTCGAGGAGGAGTCGATGACCGACGACAAGATCCGGTTGGGGGTGTTGTGGAAGAACGTGACCCGCGAGGGGAACAAGCCATACCTGTCAGGCCGCGTGCAACGAGAGCATCTCGACGCGGCGGTCGAGCTGTTGCGGGACGGCGGACGGTTGCTGGTGCTCAGCAACACCAAGCGCCCGGACAAGCAGGACCCCGACTGCGTCCTGTTCGTCGTCCCCGACGCGCCGCGCCGCGACGGGACCGATGAGCGCGGCGTGCCGCCGCCGGGGCGCGTGCCGCCGCGGGGCCGAGCCCGGCCCCGCCCGTCAGGGCCCGGGATCGCGCCCGCCGCGGTGACCCGGGGCGTTTGGACCGGGGCTCCATGTGCTACGTTGACGCACATGGAGCGGATCGGCATTCGGGCTTTGCAGCAGCACGCCAGCGCCGTCCTGCGGCGGGTCCGCAGGTGAGCGTTTCGAGGTGACGGACCGTGGGCGCCGTGGCGCTACTGGTGCCGGGCGGCCACGAGACGGTGCTCGCGGCCCTCGAGGCGGCGGGGCGTCTGACCCCCGCCGAGGGGGATCGTGTCGACCTCGGTCCGCCCCTCGCGGGCAAAGTCGGTGCACCGACGGCGACGTAGCAGCTTGCACGGGCGCGCCGGACATGAGCGATCACGGCGCGAGCAGAAGGGAGGTCGATGCCCGGCCCCATGACTGGCCCACGGGGAGGGAGGCGTGGCGGTATACATCGATTCCGCCTCGCCGTGAAACTGGTCGTGCGCGAGCCCCAGCGGCGGCCCTCAGGCGCCTCCTCCAGGTGCAGCCACAACGCGCGCCGTGCGGTCTGGGGAGAGACGGCGGCGACCGGGCGGTCCGGCACCCGGGCCGAGGGCGGTGCGGCGGGGGCGCCAAGCCGTGCAGCGAATCAACCTGGCGCGCCTGGTCGACGCCCTGCCGATGCGGCCGAGGTACTCGACGGCGACGTCCTGCGATCCTTGGACGCACTGCGCCTGGCCGGCCGCGCACCTCGTCGCCTCCGAACTGGAGGCCCTGGTCACCTACGTCAGCGCATGGCGGAGGCGGCCGCCCGACTCGGGTTCGCGGTGCTGGCCCCGGCGTGAGCGCTCGCCCCACCAGCCGCCACGAGGTCGCGCATCGTACGTGGTGACCATAATCAGAGACCACGGTTGAACATCTCACGATGGATACGATGGCGATCTCCAAGTTCAAAGCGACGTGTCTGGCCGCCCTCGAGCGCGGGAGCCTCGAGATCCGGGGCGACATCGTGGCGCCGTCGAGCACGCTGGTGAAGTGGGAGGCGCTCGAGTGAACCTGCTGCTGCGCGACACCCACGCGGGTGTGGAGTCACGTCGCGCCGGTGCGCCTCGGCAGCGTGTCGCAACCGCCCTCACCGGGGCGGACAATCAGCTGTGGTTGTCGCCGATCAGCATCTGGGAATTCCTGATGCTGGCCGATAGCTTCCTGGGCAGCGACCGCCGACGTGTATGAACTGACGCTGGTGACGGCGGACGAACGCTTGCTCCGGGGCAAAGGCTTCCGCACGCTGGCCAACAAGTGAGCCCCCGCGGCCACGGCGCGGTTCGGCGCGCCGCTGGTAGCCGCCCACCGTAGCCGCCCGTTGAAATACGCGTCGACATCGCCACCCCCGCGACAGTGGGGGTCCAGAAGCATACGGAACATCTGGACTCCCGCGCTCGCGGGAAGACAGTCCAGACCATCGGTGGACCTTTTCAACGGGCTGTTAGCGCGGCGCGAGCCGGGCGGCCGTTCTCAGCGGGCCGGTAACCGTTGCGCCAACGCGCGATCGAGTCGCAACCGTGTTTTCGCCGGCCCCGTGCCGCCCACGCGGCCCGCGTCCGCCGGGGCGACGGTCACCGGGATCCCGTTCACCACCGCGTTGCCCGACGGCACGTCGACCAGATCGCCCGGGGTCAGCAGGTTGCTGTTGACGCCGGGGTGGCGCGCCGCGACGCACAGCCGGGTCCCTTCGCGCGGTGGCCCCAGCCGTGCGGCAGGCTCACCACGCCGGGCATCATCTCGTCGCTGACCTCGACCGGCACTTCGATGATGCCGCCGCCGAGCGCACGCGGGCCAGGCTCGCGTCGCCGAGGCCGAGGCGCGTGGCGTCGTCGGGGTGCACGAGCAACGTGCAGCGCTCGCGGCCGCTCACGAGCTCTCGAGGTTGTGCATCCACGAGTTGTTCGAGCGCAGGTGCGCGGCGGCCGACCAGCACGAGGCCGCTCGTCGCGGCTCGGCCGAGCGCGCGCGCAGGCGCGCCACGTCGGCGACGATGCGGCTCGGGCGCGAGCTCGATCTTGCCCGACGGCGTGCGCAGCAGCTCGGGCAGCCGCGGCTCGAGCGGCCCCCAGGTCGATCCCGTGCGGGTGCCGCCGCAGCCGGTCCAGCGACGAGCCCGTCGGGGTCGGCGCCGATAGCCGTCGCCGTACGGGCCGGTGCCGCAGCAGAAGTCGAGGAGCCGCTCGGGCCCGCGCCGTCGGCGAGCGCGCGCGAAGATCTGCGCCGGCATCGCGGCCGGCGATCCGCGAGTGCGGCGACGCCGCCATCGACGCCGAGCAGCCGGCGAAGTAGCATGTCGTCGAGCGCGCGACGTCGATCGTCGCGCGCGGCCGGCCCGGAGGATTGCCAGCGAGCGCGAGCAGGATCTCCCACTCGGCCGGCTCGCCGGTCGGGCGGGAAGACCGGCGTCCGAGTACTTGGCGGCGTTGCGCACCGCCCAGCCCGCAGATCATCTCGTCGTAGTGGGGCTGCTCCAGGGCCGAGAGGCCGGGCAGGATCACGTCGGCGTGCCGCGTGGTCTCGTTGAGGTAGTTGTCGACGCTGACCATGCACTCGAGCTGCGCGAGCGCCGCGTCGAGTCGCGCGCCGTCCGGGCGCGCTGAGCACCGGGTTGCCGGCGACCGTGATCAGGGCGCGGATCTGCCCGTCGCCCGGGGTAGTCGATCTCCTCGGCCGAGGCACGCCAGCGGGATCTGGCCGAGCACCTCGGGCGCGCCGCGCACGCGGCTGTGCCAGCGGCCGATCTGGAAGCCGCCGGCCGGTCGGGTGGCCGCAGCGAGATGAGCGAGCACGCCGCCGGGTTGGCGAACATCGCGCCGCCCTCGCGGTCGAGGTTGCCGGTGAGGACGTTGATCACGTCGACGAGCCAGCGAGGCGAGCGTGCCGAACTCCTGCGTGCACGTGCCGATGCGGCCGTAGACCGCGGCCGGCTCGGCGCGGCGCCAGCTCGCGCGCCAGCCGGCGGATCGTGTCGGCGTCGATCGCGCACACGTCGGCGCCACGGCCTCGGGCGCGAACGGCGCGCACAGGTCGCGGACCTCGTCGAGGCCGTCGACGAGTCGGCGCAGGCGCGCCGAGGTCGACCCAGCCCCTCGCGCGAACAGCTCGTGGACGATCGCGAGCAGCAGCGCCGCGTCGGTGCCCGGGCGGATCGGGATCCACTCGTCGGCGTGCGTCGGCGGTCGCGGTGCGGCGCGGGTCGACGACGACGACGCGTGCCGCCGCGGGCGCGAATCGCGTCGAGCCGGCCCAGCACGTCCGCGCACGGCCAGCAGGCTGCCGCTGCGACGCGGCGGGTTGGCGCCGAGCATCGAGGAGGTACTGCGTGCGGTCGATGTCCGGCACCGGAATGGTCCACATGCCGCCGTACATCAGGGCGCACGCCAGGTTCTTCGGCCACTGGTCGACGGTGCCGCGCCGAGTAGATGTGCGGAATCGCCGAGGACGCGATGAAGGCGCCGATGTAGCGCGACAACGAGAAGTTGTGGGCGGTCGGGATTGCCGATGTAGGTCCCGACGGCCGACAGGCCGTGGCGGGCGATCACCGCCCGGAGCCGTTCCGCGGCGACGGCGAATGCCTCGTCCCACGTTGCGGTCACCCACGTGTCGCCGCGTCGCACCAGCGGCGCGCGCAGGCGGTCGGGATCGGCGTGCAGATCGCCGAGCACCGCCCCTTTCGGGCAGATGTAGCCGCGGCTCCAGACGTCGTCGTGGTCCGGCCGAATGCCGGTGACCCGTTCGCCGCTGACGCTGATCTCCAGGCCGCACATCGCCTCGCAGAGCGGGCACGTGCGGAGGTGTACCTGCGTGTCTTGATCGGCCATGGCTGCGGGCTGTACGGCCGGACGCCGGGTGAATGCAAGGGCAGGGGGTCGGCACCTGGGACGGCAAGTGCGTGTAGTCGCCGGTCTTCAGCCGGCGACTATGACTGCTGCTGCGCAGGCTGAAGCCTGCGGCTACACGGGATCGCTGCCGTCGCAGATGTTGAGCTTGTGCGGTACCGGTGGGATAAGGCGACGACGGTCGAACCGCTGTGTCGAACCCCGCTCCCAGTGCCCCGTGCGCCGCACACCACCGTGCGCGACTGCCGCCCTCACGATCACGCCGGCCGGCGTGACTGACCTCGTCCGCTCTGCGGTCATGCTCGACCGCGCCTTCACCGAGACGGTGAAGGTCGACGGCACCGATGCCGAGGTGTGGCTGAGGCTCGACGGCAGCCCGCGCGCAACGCCGAAGATCGACCGACACGTCGGCAGTGCGTTTCTGGTCGCTGATGGCGACGCGGCGTATCTGGTGACGGCGGCGCACGTGGCACGGCGGATGGACCGCGAGGCGCGGGTGTCGTTCGCCGGCCGCGGCGGTCGGCGCGCGTCGCGGCGGCTGGCCGACGTGTTGTCGTTGGGCTCGCACGCCCTGCGGTGGACGTACGCCCCGCCGGCGGACGTTGCGGCGGTGCGCATCCCGCACCCGCCGCCGGCGCTGCGCGGTCGGTTTCTGCCTGCCGAGTTGCTGGCGCGGGACGACACGGCACCCCAGCGGAACAGTCGAACTGCTGGTGATCGGCTTTCCGCTCGGGCTCGCCGCCGCCGAGCGCTTCTCCCGGATTCGGAAGCTCGCTATCCGGCGCGGCCAGCGAGATGGTGCGCCTGTGCGGCGAGGAGATGACGAAGCCCGCGGAATTCCTTCTGCTCGACCATCCGGCGATGCGGCGGCTCAGCGTCGCGCCGGTGTTCATCGCGCCGCACGCCGAGTCAACCGCCGTCGGCGAGGTGACGGTGCTGGCGCCGCGCTGCGTCGGGGTGGTGGGCCAGACCATCTCCGACGAGGCCGGTGGGCAGCTTCGCCGCGGTGGTGCCGAGTCGCGTCGTGCGACGCCTGCTGACGCGGGCCAAACGGCCCGCCTGATATAGTGGGTGCAGCGCCGCTCATGGGGGATGATCGCGGCGTGACGACGGGCGATGCGGCCGGGGAGCCCGGCAGGGCGTCGTTTGGGTAGCCGGAGGCTTCAGCCTCCGGTCCGGCACAGATGGCCGGAACAATTCTTCAGAAGCCCGCCGTCCCCGAGAGGGACCGTCGCGAGCATGTGTACGGAGGCCACGATGACCGGACGAGAGCGCATTGTGACCGCGTTGAGCATCCAGGAGCCCGACCGGGTGCCGCTGTTCATCCACGGCATCAACGAGCGGCCGATCATGGGCATCGGCCAGCACCTCACCGACGGGCTGCCCATCGGCAAGACCATCGACGCGATGAGCGACGTCGAGAAGGCCAAGGTGATCGATACCCTGTTCCTCATCCTGGAGGAGTTCGGGGTGGACGGGTACACCTGTCTGCCCATCGGCCCAGGCACCGAGTTCAGCAGCGGCACCCCGCTGCTGGACGACTGGGGTGTCGGCTTCACGCGCAGTGCGCACGGCATGCCCGTCGCCACCCGCCATCCCGTTCGTGACAGAAATGATCTGGACCGGTACACGCCGCCCGAACCCAGTCGGATGCACCTCATTCTGGTCGACCTGATGAAAGCGCGCTTCGAGAGCGCCAAAGCGATCTTCTGGATGATGCGCGGCACCTTCGTGCGTAGCTGGCGCCTGGTGGGGATGGACAACCTCATGCTCAAGATGATTGACGATCCGGGCTTCGTCCACCGGCTCGCCGCGCTGGTGACCGAGTACAACCTGCAGCAACTCGACATGGCCGTGGATGCGGGCGTCGACGTGCTGCATCGTCGAAGACGACATCGCCGACACGCGGGCGCCGCTGATCTCGCCGAAGTTCTTCAAGGAGTTCGTGAATCCGTACAACGCGCGGCTCGTCGATGCGGCGCATCGGAAGGGACTCAAAGTGGTGCGGCACAGCGATGGGAATCTGTGGCCGTTGCTCGATATCCTGATCCAGACCGGCTACGACGGCCTCAACCCGCTCGAGCCACAGGCCGGCATGGCCATGAAGCGGGTGAAGGAATACTGCGGCGACCGAATGTGTTTGCTCGGCAACATCGACTGCCAGCAGCTGTTGCCCGCCGGCACCGTCGCGGAGGTCGAAGCGGCGGTGAGGCAGGTGATCGAGGACGCCGCGGCCGGTGGCGGGCTGATCATCGATTCCTCAAACACCTACCACCCCGAGGTGAAGCCCGAGAACGTCATGGCGGTGTTCACGGCCACGCACAAGTACGGCCTGTACCCGCCGCGCCACGCGCCGTCCTAGCGCGTCCGTTGAAAGAGATTGCCCCCTCGACAGCTCAGCGCGGCTGACGCCCGCAACCCAACCCACGATCGCACAATACGACAGAGGGCCGATCTGGTGCGGGCGTCTCGCCTGCACCAGCAGATGGGGCGCGGCCTGCGTCCCGGCGCAGCCGAGCGGCCGCACGCAACTTCTGCGCCGCGCGCAGACTCGGAGATAGTGGCTCAGGACATGTTTCGAGCGGGTCCTTCTCAAGGATTTGGGCTTGGGACGTGGAGCCTTTCCGGACAATTGCCGAAGCAGCTCCGACTGTCCGAGTGGACCGTACGTCCGGTTATTCCGCCGGTGGGGGTATGCCCCTACGTGCCACGTCGAAATTCCGCATCCGGAAAGCGTTCACGGATGACCTGTTCCACCTCGCGTAGGTCCTCCGGGCGCAACAAGCCGCGATCGATGCGGCGGCGGACGGCATCGAGCAGCGTCAACCAGTCCTCCAGGGGCGGATCGGCGACCACCTGCCGCGGGTCGTAGCGTCGCGCGCGGACGGCGAACCGCCACTGATCACCCGTGCGGCGCGCCTCCACCTCGACTTTGTCCCCTTCCGGCGACAGCCGTTTCCAGGTGATCGCAGACTTGGTCATGGATGAGGAATCCGAGCACGCGAGTCGTCGGGCAACACAGAGACGATCTTCATGCCGGCAGGATAACCGGTCAGACCGGCGGCTCACAAGCGTGAGAGGCCGGAATCGCCGGCCGCATGCGAGACGAGGTCGCTTCGGATTCGGGAGCGTGGGAGCGCGTTCACGGAACGGACGCAGGTCGCAATGTGCTTGGCCGGTTGGTACGCCGTGGTGTAAGGAGCCCCCATCGCGATGCGGATGAACGCGTGTCAGACACCCTGATCATCGGCGCCGGCCCCGCCGGGCTCACGGCGGCCTACGACTCGCCAAGCTCGGCCGGCGCGCGACGATCCTCGAGGCGGACGACCAGGTGGGGGGCCTGTCGCGGACCGTGACGTATCGGGGCTATCGGTTTGACATCGGCGGCCACCGCTTCTTTTCCAAAGTGCCCCTGATCAACGAGCTCTGGCGCGACATTCTGGGTGAGGACCTGCTCGTGCGGCCACGACTGTCGCGCATTCACTACCGCAATCGCTACTTCGACTATCCGCTCAAGCCACTCAACGCGCTCGCTGGGCTGGGGCTGGTGGAGGCAGTGCTGGTGGGTCTCAGTTATGCCCGGGCCAGAGTGTCTCCGGAGCGCGACGAAGCGAACTTCGAGCAGTGGGTTTCCAACCGCTTCGGGTACCGGCTGTACGAGATGTTCTTCAAAACCTACACCGAGAAGGTGTGGGGCATGTCGTGCAACGAGATCGCGGCGGACTGGGCGGCGCAGCGCATCAAGAATCTGTCGCTCAGCGAAGTGGTGCGCCACGCCCTCTTCAACGACAACCAGGACAAGGCTGGCGCCATCATCACCACGTTGATCGACCGGTTCCACTATCCGCGGCACGGGCCGGGCATGATGTGGGAACGTTGTGCCGACCTGGTGGCGGAGCGGGGGAGCCCGACGCTCCTGCAGGTGCGGGTGGAGCGCATCCGCCATCACCACGGCCGGGTCGAAGGTGTGTACGGCCGGACGCCCTCCGGCGAGTTGGTCGAGCTGCGGGGCGACCACCTCATCTCCACCATGCCGATTCGCGAGCTGATCAACGCCCTCGACCCGCCGCCGCCCGACGAGGTGCGACGCGCCGCGAACGCGCTGCGGTATCGCGACTACCTCACCGTCGTGTTGATGGTGAAACGGGCCAGACGTGTTTCCCGACAACTGGATCTACATTCATTCCCCGGAGGTCAAGCTCGGTCGCGTCCAGAACTACAAGAATTGGAGCCCGGACATGGTCCCCGACGCGTCGCGCACCTCGCTCGGGCTCGAATACTTCCTGTGGGATCAGGACGAGGAGTGGAGCTGGCCGCAGGCACGCTTGATCGAGCGCGGGATCCGCGAGTCTGACGCACATCGGCCTGATCGACCCGACGCGAGGTGGAAGATGCAACCGTGGTGCGGATGCGGCAAGCGTATCCGGTATACGATCAATCGTACCAAGCTCACCTGACGACCGTGCGCCGGTACGTGGCCGGGATCACCAATCTGCAGTTGATCGGCCGCAACGGGCAGCACCGTTACAACAACCAGGACCATTCCATGCTCACCGGCGTGTACGCGGCGCGCAACCTTGCGGGCGCCAACTACGATGTCTGGTCGGTCAACGTCGAGCAGGAGTACCACGAGGACGGCGCCGCGGCCGTCGTGCCGGCCGAGCGTGCCGCACCCACATTCGTGCCGCCGCAGCCAGCGCCGGGGACGATGTCGCCGGAGCAGTTCGTGGAGGCCGCGTTCGCCCGACTCGACCCGGTGGCGCTCGGGGCCGCCTGTGGCGTCGTGGCCGGACTCGGCCTGTTCCTCGCCACTGCCGGCTTGGTGCTCCAGGGCGGGGTGACGGTCGGCACCACACTGGCGCTGCTGTCGGGTATCTGGTCGGCTACTCGGTCACGTGGCAGGGAGCCGTGGTGGGCTTCGCACAATCCGGCCTCGGTGGGTTCGGCATCGGGTACGTCGTCGCTACCCTGCGCAATTGGGGCCTCGGGGCGTACGCGTCATGGCTGCGCCGCCGCGCCGAGGCGGACGCCGCCCGTGACCTGCTCGACAAGGTATAGCCGTGTGCGGAACAGGAGGGACAGCCGATGACCACTCGGAGCAATGAGCGACTTGCGGTGAGCCGCGCGGTCGCTCGCATCCACGCTGGTGTGTTGGCGGTGGTCTGCGCCGTTCTGGGCGGCGGTGGCCTCTTCGTCATGACCCTGTGGCTGGTGATCAAGGGGGGCGAGAGCGTCGGGCCGCACCTGGGTTTGCTGTCCTGGTATTTTTACGGCTATCGAGTGACGTGGTCCGGCGCCTTTGTCGGGCTGGTGTGGGGCGCCGTCGCCGGTGGTGCGGCGGGTTGGTTGATCGGCTGGGTCTATAACTTCGTCGTCTGGCTTCGACAGCGCTGAGCCCGGTTGCCGCACCGATTTTTTCAACGTGCTACGTCTGCACCGCCTCGACCACGCGCCGGAAGCCGTCGTCGTGCCGCGGGTCGTCCGGCATGCGCAACGTCACCGCGTCGACGACTCCGCCGTAGCGCTGGCGCAGGAGGGGACGACGTCGGCGTACTCGCCTGACGTGACCAGTTCGTCGAACAGCGTCGCGGTGATCAGGCCCGGCATCTCGGCCCACTGGCCGGCGCGCGCGACTCTGGTGCAACCGGCGGCCCACCTCGCCCTCGCCGAGCAGGTCGAGCGTCGCCCAGTACTGCGGCGTCGAGTACAGGAAGCCGAGATACTGGCGCAACCGTTCGCGTTCGCGATCGACGGTCGCCGCGTCGGACCGGTGGCGACGAAGGTACTGGCGATCACGCCCGGTACCGCGCGGCCGCTCCGTGCCGCACCGCGCGCCAGCGACCGTCGGCCACCACGCTCGCGCAGCACCGCGGGCTGGTGTTGGTCGGGTGCGTCATGAGCCCGTCCGCCGCTTCGCCCGCGAGTTGCATCATCCGCGGGTTCACCGCGCCCAGGCGATCGGAATGTCGGGATATTCGATCGGCCCCGGATTGAAAAACGGCTGCATGCGGGTCGAGGCGGTAGTGCTGGCGAGTCGACCGCGGCGCGCCGTCCTGCCAGCTCGCCAGACGGCGCGCACCGCCTCGACGTAGTCGCGCAGCCGTGGCACCGGCGCCGCCCACGCGACGCCGAAGCGCCCGACGACGTTGCCCTTCACCTGCGAACCGAGCCCGAGCACGAAGCGGCCGTCGGACACGCCGCGAGGTCCCACGCCGCGTACGCCACCGTGGTCGGGCTGCGCGGAAAGGCCAGGGCCACGCTGGTGGCGACGACCAGTGTCGTTGTGTGTTCGAGGGCGAGGGCGGCGACGAGGAACGCGTCGTGGACGGCTTCGGGGACGAGGAGCCCGGTGAATCCGAGGCGCTCGGCGCGTGCGGCATACGCCGGCGCCGCGCGCAGCGGAGCGCGCGGGTCCTCGATGGCGGCGTAGACTTTCACGTCGGGACCGGCGCGGGGTGGTGACGGCCGTTCTCCGGCGGTCTGCGGCCCGGTCGCGCCATATCGCGGCCGAGCCGGGCGATGTCGGAGGCGCCCCGCCCAGGTCGAGTTCAAGGGCCTTCGACCAGAGGAAGTAGCGTTGAATCGGATAGTCGACGTCGGCGCCATCCGCCGTGCAGGTGCAGGCTGGCGTTGGCGATGTCCGAGCCACTGTTCCGCCGCCCAGAACTTCGCCACCCACGCCTCGCGGTCGGCCGGCAACCCCTGCGACAGCCGCCACGCGGCTGCCAGTACGTCCACCGCATCGTCTCGAGGTCGATGAAGCCGTCCGCGGCGCGGTGCTGCACCGCCTGGAACGAGCCGATCGGCACGCCCACAAATTGTACGCGCTCCTTGGTGTAGGGCCGGTGACGTGGACGGCGCGATCGGAGACGCCGACCTGCATCGCGACCAGTGCCGTCAGCGCGCGCGGCTCGAGCCAGCGGAGAAGGGCCGCGCCGTCCCCGTCCATACCGCCGAGGCGGGCCGACGCCGCCACCCCGCCGGTGAGGTGCACGTCGAAGAGCGGCTGGCCGGTCGAGGTCACCTGCGCCGTCGTCGTACACGCCGGCGGTGAGCGGGTCGACGAGGAAGACGGCGACGCCGTCATCGGTGGTGGCGGGGATGAGCATCACGTCGGCGCGTTGCGCGAAGGGGACGAAGCGTTTGACCCCGTCGAGGATCACGGCGTCGCCTTCACGGCTGCCGCAGGTGGCCGGCGCTCGACGTCGGCCGAGGCGGCGTCGAGCAGCGCGGTCGTGGCGAGGGCGTCGCCCGCGGCAATGCGCGGCAGCCACTCCGCCTGCTGTGCGTCCGTGCCGAACGCGGCGAGCGGCAGAGCGCCGAGCACCAGCGTCGGCACCCACGGGCCGGGATGACTACCCGCCCGACCTCCTCGAGCAGCACGCACAGTTCGGCGAAGCCCATGCCCATGCCGCCGTGCGCTTCGGGATGGCGATGCCGAGGAGTTTGGCCTCAGCGAGGGTGCGCCACAGCGGCTCGTCCATCCAGTCCGCGCTACGTTCCGCAGTCCGCACGCGATCGATCGTCACTTCGGCTTCGAGGATTTCGCGGGCGAGGTCGCGAATGGTGTTCTGGGCGTCACTGAAGGAGAAATCCATGTTTGAGGCTCCCGACCGGCGGTTAGCGACGGGCGCGGGGCAAGCCGAGCCCGGCCATCGCAATCAGATCGCGCTGCACTTCGTTGACCCCGCCGCCGAAGGTGTTGACCATCGCCAACCGGTGCGCCGACTCCAGCAGTCCGTTGAGGATCGCGCCGGGCTGTCCGCGGCGTACCACTCCGGCCTGGCGGGTGACTTCGAGCAGATCGCGGTAGCAGGCGATCACCGTCTCGGTGCCGAACACCTTGACGGCCGACGCTTCGGCCATGCCGGCACTGCCCTGGTCCATCAACCAGGCCGCGTGCCAGTTGAGCACCTTGAGGGCGTCGAGCTGGGCATACACCCGTGCCAGACTCTCCTGGACCCATGGCTCGTCGATCACCGGGCCGCCGCCGGCCGCTCCGTCGTCTGGGCCCAGCGCCCACACTTCGTCGAGGACGCGATCGAGTGAGGCGGGCATGGCGAGGACGATGCGTTCGAGATTCAATTGGCCGGTGATCAGGGACCACCCGCCGTTCACCGGCCGACCGTGTTCGTCGTCGGTACGCGGATGTGGTCGTAGTAGGTCGACGTAGGTGAGTTCGCCGCCGATCGTGCGCAGCGGGGTGCACGAGAAGCCCGGGGCGCTGGTCGGCACGAGGATGATCGAAATGCCCTTGTGCTTGGGGGCCTCGGCGTCGGTGCGGGCCGCGAGCCAGACGTAATCGGCGTCGCCGGCGTGGGTGGTGAACACCTTCTGCCCGTTGATCACCCACTCGTCGCCGTCGCGCTCGGCGCGGGTTTGTAACGAGGCGAGGTCGGTGCCGGCGCCGGGTTCGGTGTAGCCGATCGACACCAGCAACTCGCCGTTACGGATCTTCGGGAGGAACTCGGTGCGCTGCGCCTCGGTGCCGAACTGCATCAACATCGGCCCGACGGTGTTGACGGTGATGAGCGGGAGCGGCGCGCCCGCGCGCGATAGGTCTCGTCCCAGAAAATGAACTGGTCGAGGTGTCCGCGGCCGTGGCCGCCGTACGCCTTCGGCCAACCGATCGAGAGCCAGCCGTCCCTGCCCATGTGGCCCATCGCTTCACGAAAGGCGGGGCCGCCGAGCTGGTCCCACTCGTCGTCGAGCCGGCGCCGCAGGTCGGTGCCGAAGAGGACGTGGTAGTAGCGCCGCAACTCATCGCGGAGCGTCTTCTGTTCATCTGTGAAATCGATATGCATGCGTGGCCTCTCGAATGGTCAATTCAAACATGTTCCGCGCGCTGGTCAACGCCCCGGGACCGAAACTTGTCATACATATTGGAGGCGCCAAGGTCCCCTCTCTCCCGGATGGGAGAGGGTTGGGGTGAGGGCGCCGGCGCGGCTTCCCGCGCTCGCCGAAACGTGGAATATGCTCGGCCCTATGGCTGACACCACGACGCTCGCACCGATCGACCTGACGGGAAAACGACTACTGATCACCGGACCCACCGGGCAGGTGGCGCTGCCCGTGGTGGCGGCGTACGCGAAGAGCGCCGAGGTGTTCGCCCTGGCCCGCTTCATGCGCGAGGAGGATGTGGCGCAGGTCCGCGGCCTCGGTGCGGTGCCGATCAAAGCGGACCTGGCAGAGCCTGCGAGCTTGCGCCAGGTGCCGGCGGACATCGACTACGTGCTCAACTTCGCCGTGGCCAAGAGCGGCAGATGGGCGGTGGATCTGCAGGCGAACGCCGAGGGCATCGGCGACCTCATGATGCAGCTGCCGCGGGCCAAGGCCGTCGTCCATTTCTCCTCGGGGGCGGTGTACGCCTACGGCGGGCACGCGCCGCGGCGCGAGGACTCGGCCCTCGGCGACAACCACCGTTCATTGTTTCCGACCTACAGCATCAGCAAGATCGCCGCGGAAACGGTGGTGCGCTTGTGCGCGCGGCGTCTGGGGGTGCCGGCGACCATCGCCCGGCTCAGCGTCCCGTACGGCGACACCGGCGGCTGGCCCTTCTACCACCTGATCATGATGCGCCAGGGCATCCCCATCACCGTCCACCCGGAGCGCCCGAACCTCTACAACCTCCTGCACGTCGACGATTACCTGGAGAAGATTCCGCGCCTGCTCGCCGCCGCGTCCGTGGACACGACGACGGTGAACTTCGGCGGCTCCGCAATCCACCAGCATCGAGGAGTGGTGCGGCTATCTGCAGGAGCTGACCGGCCTCGTGCCGACCTTTCAGGACGATACCGGAGGCGTTCGGCAGCCTCTGTCTCGACACGGAGCGCATGCACGCGTTGATCGGACCGACGCGCGTCGACTGGCGTGACGGCATTCTGCGGATGGTGCGTCACCTGGCGGCGGACGCGCTCAAGCCGGAGTACCGCGCCTGAGTGGTGCGACGCGGTGAGTCGCCGCGGTCAGCGGTGCTGTGCTAAACAGGTGGGGTGATGACGCAGTCCGCGCGTGACGGGGAAATCGTCGACACGTTGGGGGCGCCGGGCCCGTTGCGCCGGCTCGGCTGGCTGCCGGGAGTGGTGTGCCGGCGGTTGCTGGGCCAGGTGCGGTTGGATCCCGGTGCCGTCGAGCATATCCGCATGCTCGCGGCGCGCGGCAGCGTCGTCTACGTGATGCGCTACCGGTCGCTGGTCGACTACCTGATGATCGCCTTCGTGCTGCTGCGCGAGGGCTTGCCGCTGCCGGAGTTCGTCTCCGACGTCCGCAGCCTTGTTGCTGCGGCCGCTGCGGGAGATCGTCGTGATCCGTGGCGGCGGATGCGCGCGCGTGCGCATGCTTGGGGCGGAGTTGCGACGCCACGAAGACCGCGATCGCTGTGCCAGCGGCTGGTCCGCGCCGGGCGACCCGTCCTGATCTTCATGCGGACGCGCGCGCCGGGGGTGCGGCTGCTCGACAAGCCGCCAGCTCGGCGCTCAGCGGGTGCGCAGCGGTACCGACTACCTGCGCGAGATCGTCCACGCCGCGGACAGCGAGTGACGCACGAGGTGTTTCTGGTGCCGCTGGCGGTGTTGCGCGGCCGCGGCTATCGCGCCGCAAGGAGTCGCGCCTCGCGACGCTTGGTGTACAGCCTGCAGGAAGCGCCGGGCGAGATCGAAGCGCTTCGTCTCCCTGTGTGGAACGGGCGCGACACCAGCCTCACGGTCGGCACGCACGTGGCGCTGCGCGAGTTCGCGCGCGAGCTACCAGCGCGAGGGGCGAGGAGCGCATCGTGCGCCGCCTGGCGCGCGCCCTGCAGATCTTCCTCTATCGCGAGGAGCGCGTGGTCTGGGGCCCGACGCTGCTGCCGAAGCAGCAGGTGCGGCAGCGTGGTGCTGCAGAACGACGAGGTCGCCGACGCTGATTCGTCAGTCTCGCCGCCGAGCAGCGGCAAGCCCGAGTCGCAGTTGTGGCGGCACGGCCGAGCGCTACTTCGACGAGATGGCCGCCAACTATCAACGGCATTCTACTTCGCCATCCTCGAGTTCGTCTTCAACCGGATCTGGCCGCGCGTCTTTCAGGGCTTCGAGTACACGCGGGCTGGAGAAGCGTCGCTCGAGTGCGTGAAGCAGCACCCGGTCGTGCTGGTCCCGTGCCACCGCAGCCACTTCGACTACCTCATCCTGTCGTACCTGTTCCACATCAACTACCTGAGCCCGCCGCACATCGCGGCCGGGATCAATCTGTCGTTCTGGCCGCTCGGCGCCGCTGTTCCGCGGCGCCGGCGCGTACTTCATCCGCCGCACCTTCGAGGACAACCCGCTCTACAAGGCGGTGTTCCGCAGCTACCTCGACGTTCCTCATCCGCGAGGGCTACACGCAGGAGTTCTTCATCGAGGGCGGGCGCAGCCGCACCGGCAAGATCCTGACCCCGAAACTCGGCATGCTGTCGGCGATCGTCGACGCCTTCGTCGGCGGGGTGCGGCGCGATCTCTACTTGGTGCCGGTCTCGATCCACTACGGGCGCGTCGTCGAGGAGGAGGCGTACAAGCGCGAGCTGGTGGCGCGCGAGAAGGAGAAGGAGTCGCTGCGGGCGCTGGTGCAGGCGCGCAGCGTTCTGCGGCGCAGCACGGCACGGTGTACATCACCTTCGCCGAACCGATCTCGCTCGACGCCGCGCTCGGCGACGCAGCGAAGCTTCGCAGACGCGTCCGGAGACCCTGACGTCGAAGACGGAGAAGCGCCGCTTCATCCAGAAGCTCGGCTTCCGCCTCCTGCGCGAGGTCAACGAGGTGACCGTGGCCGGCGCCACATCGGTGTCCGCCACGGTGTTGCTCAGCCCGCCGCACGCGGCTTGGCGCTACGACGAGTTCGTGGCCGGCGCGCAGGCGCTGGTGCAGTTTCTGCGCCAGCGCGGGGTACGCTTCACCGCGTCGCTCGAGCGGAACGTCGAGCGAATTCCGCGAGAATCTCGCGTTTCTCGAGACCGGCGGCCTGGTCCAGCGCGTGCCGGGCGACGGGGTCGTGCATCCACGTGCCGCCCGAGAAGCGCCTGGCGCTCGACTTCTACAAGAACAACACGATCCACTTCTTCCTGCTGCCGGCATTGCTGTCGCGCGCCTGTGCGCGGGCTGCGCGGGGCGGCGCTGCGCGATGACGTGGCTGGTGGCTCGATCTGTTTCCGCTGGGAGTTCCCGCTGCCGGAGCGGCAGGATCTCGGCGCCAACTCGGGCGGGTGGAGGCCTACCTGCGTGCCGAGGGGGCGCTGAGCCGAGGACGGCGGAGCTCGACGCGTCGCATCCGTTCGTCCGGCGTGCCGCCGTGTTGCTCGACAACTTTCGCGAAGCCTACTGGATCGTGGCGCAGGCGTTGCTCGAGCTGCCTCGGAGGAGGGGGCAGCCGCGCAAGGCCCTGCTCGAGCGAACCCAGAAGCGCTACCGGACGGGCCTGCTGCTTGGCGAGGTGCACAAGCCGGAAGGCAACTCGAGCGTCACCGTCGGCAACGTCTTGAACCGATACGCCGAGCTGGGGCTGATAACGATCGGCCGCGCCGCGCGCGAGCGCGACCGCGTCGTGACGCGCGGGCCGCGCGTCGAGGACCTCGGTGGAATCGAAGCGCGCCTTGCCGCGTCGCTGCGGCAGCCGTAGGCACGACGATGGCCCACGATTCACGTTTGAATTGTCAGCACCCCAGCCGTACACTTTCGTAGTTTTCCGGAAAGCACAGCGCATGCGTCGTCATTACCCTATCGCGTACCGGCGTGCCGGTCTCCTTATCACGGTGTCCGCCCTGACGCTGGCGCAGTGCGGACGTCAGGCTCCGACCGAGGTGGAAGTTGAAGTGCGCGACGTCGGCTTCGACGCAGACTGGCGCGCGCCGGTCGTGGTGTTGCAGGACCGCGACCGGAAGGTGGCGTTGCCGATCTGGATCGGTCCGAACGAGGCGCAATCCATCGTGACGCAGCTGCACGGCGTGGTGCCGCCGCGCCCGATGACCCACGACCTGATGAAATCCATCCTCGAACAGACCGGCAGCACGCTCGACCGAGTGGTCATCGAGGGCCTGGATGCTCAGGGACCTACTATGCGCGTATCTGGCTGCGGGCCGACGGGCAGATGCTACCTATCGACAGCCGGCCGAGTGACGCGATCGCCCTGGCCATGCGCTGCGGCCGTCCGATCTTCATCACCACCGGGCTACTGCGCCATGCCCCGGCGATCGACCTGCAGCACCTTGTGCCGACGTCGGGCACCGAGCGGCTGGCCGGTGTGACGGTCCAGAATCTCACCGACGCCATGGCCGAGTATTTCAGCGTGCCGACCGGCGGTGGCGTGATCGTCGCCGACGTAGCCCGCGACGCGCCACCGGGGCTGCAGCGCGGTGACGTCATTGTGGCAGTTGACGGCGCGACGGTGACCGGCGTGGGTGACTTCGTGGAGAAGCTGCGCGCGCACGACGAGGCGGCCGAGCTGTCGGTTCAGCGCGGCGCGGACCGGCTGGTGGTTGGGTTCACGGTCCAACCGGCCGAGTGACCGACCCGCTCCGCGTTCTCTTGACTCTCCTGCCCGTCGGCTACCCAGTTGGGAACCCGTTTTCGCGCATGGCCGATCGTTCAAACCACGTTTTCGTGTCTCCTTGGCCCCACCGGCTCGCGGTGGTGACGTCGCTCTGCACGTTGGTGCTGATCTTCGTGGGCAGCGTGGTGACCAACACCGGCTCCGGTCTGGCCGTGCCGGACTGGCCGACCACCTTCGGCTACAACATGTTCACGTACCCGCCGTCGATGATGGTGGGGGGATCCTGTACGAACACAGCCACCGGCTGATCGGCAGCCTGGTGGGGATGCTGACCGTCGTCTTTGTCCTGGTCCTGTGGCGGGCCGACACGCGGCGTGCGGTCCGCTGGCTGGGGGTCGTCGCGCTGCTGGCGGTGATCGTGCAGGGCGTGCTCGGTGGCCTGCGGGTAGTCCTGCTGCAACACGGGTTGGCGATCGTGCACGGCTGTTTCGCCCACGCCTTCCTGGGGTTGATGGTCAGTTTGTCCGTGTGCACGTCGCGCTGGTGGCACGCCGCGGCGGCGACGGCGCCGATGCCCGGCGCAACACAGTTGCGGACGGTGGCATCCCTAGCGCTCGGGGTGGTGCCTGCCGAGATCATCTTTGGGGCGTTGCTGACGCACACCGGGACCCGCCTCGGCTTGCACCCTGATCCTGGCGGCGTGCGGTGGCGCGGTGCTCGACCGTGCTCACCATTGGCATCGTCAGCCGCCACCCCGGAACGCCTCGAGTTGCGACGCCCGACCCTCGTCCTCATGGCGCTGGTCGTCATCCAACTCGACCTCGGTCTGGGCGCGTTTTTCTACCGGTTCACATCGATGAACCAGGCGATATCGCCGACCGTCGGCCTCGGCTTCCTGACGATCCATCGGCTCAACGGTGCGTGCGTTCTGCGCATCGACGGTAATCCTGACGGTCACCTTGTGGCGCTTGGCGGGACTGGCGCAGCACCATCCGGCTGGCGCGTCCGGCGCGGCGGCCTCGATGCGGGGCCAGATGCCGGTCCAACGTGAAGGGGAAATGTGTCGCATGATTCCGGAGTCGGGCGTTCTGGTTTCTGACGCGGCGCGCCTGCGCCGGCGGGTGCTCGATTTCGTCGAGCTGGGCAAGCCGCGGCTCGTGTCGATGGTCCTGGTCACCACCTTTGTCGGCTTCTACCTTGGTAGCGAGGGCACGCCGCACCTCATGCGCCTGCTGCCGACGTTGATCGGCACGGGGCTGGCCGCGGCGGGCACGCTGGCGCTCAACCAGTACTGGGAACGGGCGGTCGATGCGAAGATGCGCCGCACACAAAGCCGCCCCTTGCCGGATGGTCGGTAGCCGACCGAGGCGCTGGTATTCGCGCTCGTCTTGACCGTGGCGGGATTGCTGTACCTGGCGGTGGCGGTCAACGTGCTGGCGGCCGCGGTGACCGCTTACCACCGTGAGCTACATTTTTTCTACCGCCGATGAAGCTGCGCACGCCGCTGTGCACGATCGTCGGTGCCGTTCCCGGGGCCTTGCCGCGTGTTACCGGCTGGGTGGCGGCACGCGGGACGTCCGTCGAGGCGTGGGTGCTCTTCACCATTCTGTTCTCTCGGCAGTTTGCCGCACTCGCTGGCGATCGCCCAGCTCTATCCGACGACTACGCCCGGGCGGGGATCCGTTGCTGCCGGTGGTCGAGCTTGCCGGACGGACGGAGCACCGGTCGGCAGGCTTGTGACCAATTGTCTCGCGTTCTGGTCGTTGGCTCGTGCCGACCCTCGTCGGGTAACGGTTACGCTGTACTTCGTGTCGGCGCTGGTGTTGGCCTTGCCTTCCTCGGGTACGGGATTGCGTTTGCGCGGCCCCAACGGCCCCGGCGGCGCGGGCATCTGCTCTTCGCCTCGCTGCTGTACCTGCCGGCCATCTTGCTCGTCATGGCGCTCGACAAGGCGCCCTTCTGAGTCACCCCGACGCGGTACCCGCTGCGCCCGGGCAGCGGTCGATGGACGCATGAACACGAGCAGGCCCCTGGGTCCGGTGAACTCCCCGAATACGGATGCTGCTGCGTGGCCACAGCCGCGGGCGCTGGTGGGGGTCGGCCTCACCGCGGTCCTCGGTGTTGGTCTGACCATGTGGCTGCTGCGGCTCGCTGTCGGCAATCCCACAGCGAATCTTCCCGTACTCGGCACGGTGCCGGCGTTCACGCTGACGGCCGACGACGGCCGCCGGGTGTCGAGCTGAGGATCTGCGGGGACAGGTCTGGTTCGCCGATTTCGTCTTTCACACGCTGCCCGAGTCGGTGCCCGATGTGACCGCCACCATGGCGAAGTTACAGACGGCGCTGCCCGCCGACCCGGGCGGGGTCGTCCGCCTGGTATCGTTCGGTCGATCCCGGGTACGACACGCCCGAGGTGTTGCACGCCTACGCGGGGCGATTCGGCGCCGACGGTACGCGGTGGACCTTTCTCACCGGGGATCGCGAGGTGCTCTACACGCTGATTCGCGACGGGTTCCACCTTGCCGTTGGCGAGGAGCCCGACAGCGAGGGCATGATCACGCACAGCGACCGGTTCATCCTGGTCGATCGCGATTTGCACATTCGCGGGTATTACAGCGGCAGTGATCCGGAGGCGTACGCACGGTTGGTGCGCCACGACGCGGCGGGGTTGCGGGCCAGCTCCTGACGGCAGCCGCCGGGGGAGGGGTGTCGATGTCTGTGCAGGATCTGCCGACCGTCAACGCCGTGCTGAACTGTACGAGCGCCGTCCTGCTCGGCCTGGGCTATCGTTCGTCCGGCGCGGCCACATCGGCGCGCATCGGGCGTGCATGCTCGGGGCGTTTAGGTGTCGGTGCTGTTTCTGGTGTCGTACCTGACCTACCACGCGCAGGTCGGCTCGGTCCGCTTCGCGGGCACCGGCGGGCTGCGCGTGGTGTACCTGGCAGTTCTCGTCTCGCACTCCGTCCTCGCGGCGGTCGTTACCGCCGTTGGCGGTGCTCACCGTGTACCGGGCGCTGCGCGGCGAGGTGGAACGGCACCGACGCCTGGCGCGGTGGACCTTGCCGATCTGGTTGTACGTGTCGGTGACCGGCGTCGTGGTGTACCTGATGCTCTACCACCTGGTGACGCGGGATGACGCGCGGCGTGTCGGCAGCTGGTCGCTGCTTTCCCGCCGTGCTCGGCCTCGCCCGTGGCGCTCGGTACGCGGCGGCCCGGTGCATCGGCGGCCGGCGATGCGATGCGGCGGACCCCGGTCGTCGAGGCGGTGGAAAAGGTCAGCGCCCGCAGTCGTCAATATCTGGACCGAGCAGGTGGTTGAATCGCCGGTCGGCCCGTTTGGCGCCGCGAACGATCCGTTCTTCGAGGAGTTCTTTCGCGACTTCGTCGAGCCGCGCCGCGTCACCCGCACGAGCCTCGGTTCGGGGGTCATCATCCGGCCGGACGGATATGTTCTCACCAACCAGCACGTCGTACTCAAGGCGAATCGGATTCACGTGGCGTTGGTCAGCGGGCGTGAGTTCGACGCGACACTGGTCGGCGCCGATTCCGACTCCGACCTGGCGGTGTTGCGCATCAAAGCCCCGGCGACCTGCCGCAGGTCGAATTGGCGATCGCAGACGAGCTGATGATCGGCGAAACCGTCATTGCCATCGGCAACCCGTTCGGGTTGTCGCACACGGTGACGACGGGGGTCGTCAGCGCGGTGGGGCGGACGCTGCAGCAGGGCGACCAGACGTATTACGACTTCATCCAGACGGACGCGTCGATCAACCCGGGGAACTCCGGCGGCCGCTGCTCAACATCCGGGGGCGCTCATCGGCATCAACACGGCGATTTACCAGAAGGCGCAGGGCATCGGGTTCGCCCTGCCGGTGGACCGGGCCCGGCGCATTGTCAGCGACCTGATCGCATACGGGGCGGTCGCCTCCGTGGGTCGGGGCGATCGTGCAGGACCTCACGCCCGACCTCGCGGCGCACTTCGGGGTGCGCGGTGCACGCGCGGCGTTGTCGTACGGACATCGAGGCCGAGAGCCCCGCGAAGGAGGCCGGCGTCGCGCGCGGTGACGTGGTCACGGCGGTCCACGGTCACCGGTGCAATCGCGCTACGAGTTCGAACAGCGGGTCCGGGACCAGCCGGTGGATGGCGAATTCCGCTACCGTGACGCGTGACGGCACGGAGCGGACGCTGAATCTGCGGGCCCGCGAGTACCCGCTGGAACGCGCCGTACGCTGGCGTGGGATCTGCTCGGCCTACGCGTCGAGGCGCAGCGATCCGGGCTCGTGGTCCGCGCCGTGCGCCCGGGGAGCAGCGCCGCGCGGATCGGGGTGCAGCGGGGCGATTACGTGGTCGGGCTGGGCGGTGTTGGGCTCGCCGACGTCGCGGCGTTGCAGAAAAAAATGATCGAGGTCCGTCTGGCGCAGAGCGTCCTGCTCAGCGTGCGCCGCGGCGAAGTATCGTGTACAACGTCCCGGTAACGCTGCTGCGGCCGCGGTCGTGAGGGCGGTTACCAGCAAACGACGTCAGGCCGTCCGCGTTTGGGCTTCGCAGGCCCACGGGCCGCGCACCCGTCGGAACGGCGTGGCGGTCCAGCGTCGCGGGGTCGATTCCCAGCCGGCGAAGTTGTTCGTGGTATCCGGGAGCTCGCTGCGGTTCCACAGGTCGTGGCGAGGAACACGATCCCGAGATAGCCGAGGAACCCACGACCCCGATCGCCACGTTGGTACCGACGCTCGCGCGCGCCGGTCGCGCGGACAACACCCCGACGTGCAGCACAGTCGCAATCGCCAGGACGGACAAGATGCGTTTGAGGCTCATGTCGGCTCATTCCTCCGTGATGCCCTCGCGGTCGCACGCGCCGCGACTGTACGACGGGAGTAGTCGAGCATCGCGACTGACGGCGCGCGGCAAGCAGCCCGAGGTCGGGTTTCGGGTTGCCTTGGCGAATCGGACCGGGACCATCACCCCCACGCGTCACCCACAACTACCCGGTTCAAACAGGAGGACCTGCCGTGATTATCGTCACCAATCGCATTCCCGTCGCCCGCGGCCACGAGGCCGATTTCGAAGACCGCTTCCGCCGCGGGCCCAGCTGATCGACCAGTCTCCCGGCTTCATCAAGAACCTGGTGCTGCGCCCCGTGCAGCGTCGCTTCAGTCACCAAAGCGGCCAGTGGGAAGAAACGAGCGAACAGGGATACTACCTGGTGCAGACGTACTGGGAGAGCGAGCAAGCGTTCTGGGACTGGACGAAGAGCGAGTCGTTCCGGGCGGCGCACAGCAACCGGCCGCCGGCGGAGATGTTGCCGGTCCGAACGTGCTCGAGATCCACGAGGTCGTGCTAGCACCGACCGGCGCGCGGCCAGCGAGGGGTAGCCCTGATCGAAATGAGCCTCACCATAGAGGCACCAAGACACAGAGGGAGGAAGTGGGGGATTGGCCTTGACGATGCACCCTGCGCGCGACAGCATCCTGTGGCGCTTGCGACATGCCGAAAGTGACTCGTTCGGTGCCTCGCTTCCTCCGTGTCTCCGCGCGTCGGTGGTGAGTCATCTTTCTTTGTATTGCTGGGTAGCCGGAGACCGATACTGATCTTCGCTGACCGGGTTTCTGACCTCGGATGGCGCACGTTGGGCCGAATGAGGATTTACAGCCGCGTCGCCTGGTGTCAAAAGATTACTTCCATCTGAGAACGCGAAGGGGGCAGTAGCAATGCCAACGTACACGTACGAACGCCTGTCGGCGCAGGACAGTTCGTTTCTGGTGTTTGAGTCGCCGACCACCCACATGCACGTCGGCGGCCTCGCCATCTTCGAGGCCGGCCCGCTGACGACGGCCCGGGGGCGGCTCGACATCGATCGCATCCGGCGCCACATCGCCTGGCGCCTGCACCTCGTCCCGCGCTACCGGCAGCGCCTGGCCTTCGTGCCGATCTACAACCAGGCCGGTCTGGGTCGACGACGACGCACTTCAACCTGCACTACCACGTGCGCCACACCGCGCTGCCGCGTCCGGGCGACGACGCACCAGCTCAAGCACCTGATCGGGCCGGATCATGTCGCAGCAGCTCGACCGCGGCAAGCCGCTCTGGGAGTTGTGGATGATCGAGGGCTCGAGCACGGCGCTTCGCGCTGATGGTGAAGATCGCACCACTGCATGGTCGACGGCATCGGCGGCGTCGATCTGTTCACGGCGCTGATGACCACGGCGCCGCGAGGACAGCTTCGAAGCCGCGCCCCGGAGTGGACCGCGCCCGGCGCCGACGGGCTGACGTTGCTGGCCGATGCCGTGCGTCGGCTGGCACGCAGGCGCCGTCGAGCGTGTCACCGTGGCGCAGCGCGCTGCCCTCGCCGATCCCGACGAGGCCGGGGCGCGCGTCGTGCACCCGCCTGACGGCGGCGTGGCACACGGTCGGAGCCGGGCTGCATGTGCCACCGCCCACGCCGCTGAACGGCCCATCGGCCCGCACCGGCGGTTCGATTGGCTGAGTCTCGACCTCGCGGCGGTCAAGGAAGTCAAGACTCGCCTCGGTGGAACGGTCAACGACGTGGCGCTGGCGACGGCGGCCGGCGGGCTGCGCCGCTTCCTGCAGGGCCGCGGCGTCGATGTCGGGCACGCTCGACTTTCGGGTGGTCCTGCCGGTCAGCATGCGCGGTGTCGAACCCACCGCCGGCGGGGCGAACCACGTGCTCGGCATGGCTGACCTCGCTCCGCTCGGCGAGCCCGATCCCGCGCGACGCCTCGCCGCGTGCAGGCCCTGACCACGAAACTGCAGGCGACCCGAGCAGGAACTCGGCGCCGATTCATTTGTGAAGGTCGGTGAATGGGCCGGCACCGGCCTCCTGTCGCTCGGCGTCCGCCTGCATTTCCCGGCTGCAACCCTTACAACCTGATCGTCAGCAACGTGCCGGGCCCGCAGATCCCGCTCTATCTGCTCGGTGCGCCGATGACTGGCGGCTTTCCGCAGGTGCCGCTCTTCGAGAACCAGGGCCTGGGGATCGCGCTCTTCAGTTACTCGATCGACTGTGCTGGGGCTTCAACGCGGATTGCGAGGCTGATGCCCGATCTCGACGCGCTGGTCAGGGCGGTGTCCCGGTCGTTCGACGAGCTCGTCGCAGCGGCCCGCCAGGAGGCGCCGGCCGTTGGCAAGCCGCGTTCGCGCCGCCGCGTGGCGGCCCGCACGCAGTTGCGCGTGTCGACGGTGACGCCGACAGCGGACGCAAGGATCGGCCCGTTCGTGACGCCCGCACCGTTCCGGATCGACGTTCCCGACGCGGTCCTCGACGATCTGCGCGACCGTCTGCGGCGGACGCGCTGGCCCACAGGTGGCGGACTCCGGCTGGACGTACGGGCGCCGACGGCGGCCCACCGGCGCCGCCGGTGCGCTGGATCGAGCGCTTCGACTGGCGCGCGCAGGAGGCGGTGGTCGACCGCGCTTTGCGCCGCCGCCGACGGCGCCGGGTGACTCCACTTCATCCACGAACGCGGTCGCGGACCGCGGCGCTGCCGCTGCTCCTCATGCACGGCTGGCCGGGCTCGATCGTCGAGTTCATCGACGTCATCGGGCCGCTGACCGACCCGGCGGCCCACGGCGGGGACCCGCAGGACGCCTTCGACCTGCTCGTGCCGTCGCTGCCGGGGTACGGGTTTTCCGAGCGGCCGTCGCAGCCGGGTGTGGACGTGATGCGCGTGGCGGCGTTGTTCACCAGCCTGATGGAGCACCTCGGCTATGCGCGCTTCGGGGCCCAGGGCGGCGATGGGACGCGGCCATCGCGACCGCGCTCGGCCGCGCGTTCCCGACCGCGTCGTGGGCATCCACCTGAACATGTTGATCGCGGCCCGGCCGAGACGACCGACCCGTCGCAGTTGTCCGCGACCGATCGCGAGATCCTCGACCGCTTCAACGTGTTCCAGGAGGAAGAGACCGGCTACATGCAGATCCAGGGCACGAAGCCGCAGACGCTCGGGTACGGCCTGAATGATTCGCCGGTGGGACTGGCTGCCTGGATCGCCGCACATGTCCCGCTCACCTGGAGCGACTGCGGCGACGACGTCGAGCGCCGCTTCACCAAGGTCGGGGCTACACACGCGCCCTCACCACACCACGCTGCACCGTGCAACCGAGACGATCAACTCGTCGGTGCGCCTCACCACGAAACCATCACAACCCGGCGTTGCGCGGCGGCGTCGAGGGCCACCCCGACCGGTGTTCAAGGTCCTGGCGCCGCCCGGGGCGGCCGTGTTCCCGGCGGAAATCTACCGCCCGCCGCGGGCCTGGGCGGAGCGCACGTACAACATCTACGCGCTGGACCGCGATGCCGGCCGGGGGACCTGCCGCCATGGAGGAGCCGGCGGCGCTGGTCGAGGACGTCCGCGCGTTCTTTCGACCGCTGCGCCACTGACCGCGCGGATCGCGGCGTATGGCGGGCCTGGCCGATCGGAACTGTGTGCCCTGTCGCGGCGGCGTGCCGCCGTTGACGGCGGACGCGATCGCGCCGTTGCTCGCCCAGACTCGACGGCTGGCGCGTGCGTCGACGACCATCACCTCGAGCGGCGCTATGCGCTCGCGAACTTCGCCGAGGCGCTCGAACTCGTGAACCGCATCGGCGCGATTGCCGAGGCGCAGCACCATCATCCCGACCTGTTCCTCGCGTGGGGCGTCGTCGGCGTGACCATCTGGACCCACAAGATCAACGGCCTCACCGAAAGCGATTTCGTCTTTGCCGCCAAGTGCGACGCCGCACGGGCGGCGATGGCGCGCTGAGCCCCGTACGGGAAAACCCCTATTGGTCCAAACGCCACAGCGTCAATGCTGAGGCGGTTCCGCTGAACTGCACCCGGCCGCGCGTGGAAGGGGCGTCCCTGCTTGGCACTGGCACGAACGGTGCTGATTGGGAGGCGGTAACGTGGACACTGCAAGACTCATGGTCGCCGACGAGCGGCAGCCGCCGCAGCAGGGCAGGTACTCGATGCTGGTCATGCTGCGGTGGGTGCTGATCATCGCGACCTCGTATCTGGTCATCTTCAACCATTCGGTGGAACGCAGTCCGACCGCAGTCGGCCTGTTCGTGGCGTCGTTCTTCGCCTCGAACATCCTGCTCACCGAACTCGCTCCGTATGTCCGCTCGCCACTGATGCTCGGGGGCGGGTTGGTGCTGTTCGACAGCGGCATGGTGGTGACCGGATTCCTGCTCAGCGGTGCGCCGTCGAGCGAGTTCTTCGTGATGTACTTCCTCGTGCTCTTCCTGACGGCACTGACCGAGCGGATCGGCCTGGTTGTCCTGGCGGCCGTGCTGGTCAGTGTGGCGCACCTCTATTCGGAATCACTGCTCGTCGGGGTGCGGCCGGTGCTGCAGCCCGAATACCTGCTCCGGGTGCCTTTCCTGTTCGTGGTGGCACTGTTCTTCGGGCACCTGGTACAGGAGGCCCGCCGGCGCGAACGGCGGCTGCGGGCGGCGCGGGCGCGCGGCCGTCGCATGGATGTCCTGTCGGAGATCAGTCACGACCTGAAAAACCCGCTTGGGGTCGTCCAGTCGCTGGCCGCGCTGCTGCTCGATGACGAGGCGGGACCCCTCACCCCACCGCAACGCGACCTGGTCCGCCGTATCCACGCCAGCACGCAACACGTCATCACGCTGGCCCTGAATGTGATTGATGCGGCGCGGATCGAGGCCGGGCGCCTGGTGCTTCACCGGGCATACGTGGGGATCCGCGAACTTGTGCAGGACGTGCTGCTCTTGGGCGGCAGTGCCGCCGAGCTGAAAGGTGTCTCGTTGAGCTGCGTCGTGCAGGATGGCCTGCCGCTCGTGGAGCTCGACGCGGTGCAGCTGCAGCGGGTCGTGGCGAACGTCGTCGGCAACGCCATCAAGTTCACGCCCGCCGGGGGACGGGTGGACGTGGCCGTACGGCGGTGCGGCGACGACATCGACCTGACGGTCGAGGACAGCGGCCCGGGGATTCCCTCGGAGGAGTTGCCGCGCCTCTTCGAGCGGTATCGCCGCCGTGCCGGTCTCGTCGACGGCTCCGGACTCGGCTTGTTCATCGCCCGGGCGATTGTCGAGGCCCACGGCGGCACCCTGCGGGTCGACAGTACGATGGGCGTGGGCACGACGGTTCGCATCACCGTGCCGTTGGAACGGCCCGAGGATCCGGCATCGAGAGCGGCGCCGCGCCGGCCCGCAGCGACGCGCCGGCCGGGCCTTGCTGCGCCGGAGCCTGCTGACGCCTGCGATCAACCCTGGGCCCCCGTCGCGCCTCGCGCGGCGCGGGGTCGGCCGGGCCTCTAGCGCCGTGGGGCGCGGGCCCGTTGGGTGTGCGGCTCCGCCCAGTGCGCGGTTGAGGGGTGCCTTCAGTATTGCGGGAACCGGTAGGCCTCGGGTTCGCAGGCGAAAGAATCGGGCCGTTCGGACTTCTCGTTGACCGGGTGGTTTGGTACGGATGACGGATGCGACGCCGTCCGAATCGTCTCGCCACAGGCGCCCGCGCCCTGCTGGTCGTGCTGTGCGGTGCGGTCAGCGCCGCGTCAGCTCAGACACCCGGCGACGTGAACTGTGACGGGCTCGTCTCCGCTGCGGATGCACGCGACATGGTTGGCGTGCTGTTCGGGTCGACGCCGGGCACCTGTCCTGGGACGGACGCCAATCAGGACGGCAGCATCAGCGTAGCCGATCTGGTGGGGATCAATCGCATCCTTGCGGCCGGGCCACAGGGGGCGGCAATCACGTTCTTCGGTCTCGCCGAGGCCAATGGCATCCCGTTGCAGTCGATCGGCGCCATCGACGGTGTGCCGGTGTACTACCGGACGGTCGGTACGGGCTTCCAACTGGTCATCGAATCCCGCCAGGGCCCGAGTGGCGCGCCGCCCGGCACGACGACGGTCAACTGGAACCCGGACGATCCGCTGCGCCGTCCCGATCTGCAGGTCGAGGTCGATCGCCCCCTCGGCGATGGCAGCTCCGCGGTCTGCGAGGAAAACGGTGGGGTGCCGGCGGTGGACCCGCCGACGTACGGGCCCTACCAGTTCGTCACCGATGCCATCAACGATCTGGGCTGCCGCTTCCCGGCGCCCGGGACGTCGCCGAACACGGCGTGTACGCAGGACAACTTCGGTGCGACCGGGTTCGTGGACGCGGCCACGCAGGTGCAGTTCTGCCTGCAGTGGGTGCGCGCGCTCGCGGTGCCGGTGGGTGAAACCACGTTCAGCGTGCGCTGGCGCGACGTTGCTGGAAACCTCGGGCCGGTTCGGCAGCTACGGCTGCGGATCGGGAACGGGCCGATCCCGTCGACCTTCACCCCGACGGCCACCAGGCCCATCGTCGTGTCGACCAGCACGCCGACCCGTCAGCCCACCGCGACGCGGACCGGCACCCGCACCCCGACGGCAACGGCCAGCGGCACACCATCTGCCACCGTGCGCCCCTCGACGACGGCGACCCGAACGCCGTCGGCCTCGCCGACGGTACGTGCCACGGTCACGTCGACGCCCGGGGGTTCCACACCGACCGCCACACCGACCCGGCCAACTCCAACCCGAACACCGACGCGGCCGGCGCCGACTGCCACGCCGACGCGACCGACGCCGACCCGAACGCCGACGCGGCCGACGCCAACCGCCACGGCGACGCGGCCCCGCACCGACCGCCACGCCGACGCGACCGGCACCGACCGCCACGCCGACGCGGCCGACGCCAACCGCCACGGCGACGCGACCGACGCCGACCCGAACGCCGACGCGGCCGGCACCGACCGCCACGCCGACGCGACCGACGCCGACGGGGCCCCCACCGAGCCGAACCGCGACCGGGCCGCCGCCTGCGACGGCGAGCCCGAGTCGGACATCCACCCGGCCGCGCACGCAGACGTCCAGTCCGACGGCGAGCAGCACCCGGACGCCGACTGCTATGGCGTCGGCGACCCGCACCGCGCCTGCTGCGCCGACCGGCACACGGACCGCGACCGGGACGCCGACGCGCACGCCGACGGTTACCCCGACCCCGAGCCGCACGCCGACCTGGACACCGACCGCGACCGCGACGCCGGCGGTGCCGATCGGGCCCATCGTGTCCTATCTCGGGATCAGCAACTCCGCAGACGTGTTCGTGCCCACGAGCGGCACGTCGCCGGACGGACTGCCGATCTTCGTGCGCAGTGCCGGGGCGATTTTCCAGCTCGTGGTCGAGGGGCGCCCCGGCCTGTCACGCCGCGCCGTCGGGCCGAGCACCTACGTCGAAGACCTGAGCGACTTTCCGGATCTGCAGATCGAAGGTGTCAATGCGCTCGGCAACGGCAGTACGGCGGTGTGCGATCGCAGCGCACCGAGCATCGGCGGCGTGCCGGGGCTCGATCCGGCGAACTTCGACCCCACGCCGGCGAACATCGCCCTCGTGAACGACCTGGCGTGTCGCTTCCTGGATGGCCAGGGGCAACCGCTCGGACGCGGACCCAACAACCCGTGCGTGAAGTTCCTTCCGAGCGAGGACTACCACTTCGTCAATCCCGCCAGCACCATGGAGTTTTGCGCCAAGGTCGAATCGGCGATCGCATTCCCGCTTGGTGACACGCTGATCACCGTGCGCTTGCGCGACATCGACGGCCACGTCGGCGAACCGGCGCAGTTCATCGTGCGGATCGTGGAATGACCGGTCCCGGCCCGGCGGTGATGGCGAGGTCCGGCTGACGCGTCGAGTCGCCCGATGATGACGCGGGTGCGTGTGGTCGGCGCTGGCCTGCTCGCCGCCGGCGCACTGTTCGCCGCGGTGACGCTCGCGGCACTCGAAGGGCGCGAGGTGATCGTCGTGCGAACCGTCGACGACACGGGCGTGGCGCGCGACACCCGCACCTGGGTGGCCGACGAGGACGGGGTCTCGTGGGTTGAGGCCGCGAATGCGGACCGCCCGTTTCTCCGGCACATCACATCGCGGCCGGACGTCGAGGTGCGGCGTGGTGAAACCTGGCGGCGGTGCCGTGTCACCGCCGTCGCCAACCCGGCTGGGCACCAGCGCATCCGCCGCCTGCTGGCGGCCAGATACGGTTGGGCCGATTGGTGGGTCGGTCTGCTGACCGACACCTCCCAATCGAGCGCGGTGCAGCTCCACTGTGCCCCCCGGTCGACGTAGGGGCAGGCCTTGTGCCTGCCCGGGCCGCCGTCGATTCCGCGCTCGATGCGACGCGCATCAACCGTTCCCCGGGCACCCGCAAGGGGTGCCCCTACGACGTCGTCCCGCCGGTGTGGACGGGCCTCGTGACGTGTGCTCGTGCCACGTTGCATCGGTGCCGCTGGCGGCGCGTGGGCCGGGTCGGTTGCACCTCCGAGGCGGCGCGCGTAGAAGACGCAAGGCACGGGGAGATCGACGCATCATGAGTGGAATTGCCATCACCGGATCGGCGTCGGGCATTGGCCTGGCAACACGGGAGCACCTCGAGGCTGCGGAGATCGAGGTCGTGGGCATCGACGTCCGCGACGCCGAGGTGCTTGCAGACCTCGGCACGCCGGTCGGTCGGGCCACGGCGATTGCCGGTGTCATGGAGGCGTGCGAGGGCAGCCTCGACGGCCTCGTGCTGTGCGCGGGGGTGGGCCCCGAGTTCGAGCCGCTTCCGGACATCGTGTCGATCAATTTCTTCGGCGCCCACGCCCTCCTCGCCGGCTTGCGTCCGGCGCTGGCCGAGGCCGGTACCGCGGCGGCCGTGGTGGTGTCGTCGAACTCCTCAACCTTGCCGGGCGTCGATACGTTGCTGGTGCAGGCGTGTCTTGCTGGCGACGAAGCGCAGGCGCGTCAGCTGGCCGACACGCTCGAGGGACATCGCGTGTACGCCGGATCGAAGCTCGCGCTGACGCGCGCGATGCGGCGCCAGGCGCCCAGCCCCGAGTGGATCGGTGCGGGGATTCGGCTGAATGCAGTGGCCCCCGGCGCCGTGCTCACGCCCCTGCTTCAACGCGGTCTCGATCACCCGGCATACGGCCCGGCGATCCGCAACTTCCCCATCCCGGCCGGCGATTTTGGGTCCCCCGCCGATATCGCCGCTGCCATCGTGTTCCTGCTGGGGCCGGCCGCGTCGTTCTGCTGCGGCAGTGTCCTGTTCGTCGACGGTGGCACCGACGCCATGATCCGTCCGGACACGTACTGAGGTTAGGGCGGAGCCCGGGGTGCAGTTCCGGTCGCTCGGCTGCACGTACGGTAACCGCGCAGTGGTTTCCGGCATCGAATCGGTACGACCTCGGACGCCGTCGTGAAGGATATGCACGTGGAGATGCCTAACCCAACGCGCCCGCAGCGCGGCGGCCGCACCCTGATGCGTGTCGGACTGCTGGTCGGCGGGCTGATGCTCCTGGTGCTGCTCGGCCGACAGGTCGGTGCGTACGTTCCGCAGTTTGCCCGGTGGGTGGACGGGCTCGGCGCGTGGGGGCCGGCGGCGTTCATCGTGGCGTATGCGCTCGCAGCGGTCGCCTTCGTGCCGGGATCCCTGCTCACCCTCGCGGCGGGCGCGATCTTCGGGTTGGCGCAGGGGGTCGCCTACGTGTTCGTCGCCGCCGTCCTCGGGTCGACTGCGGCGTTCCTGCTGGCGCGCTACGTCGCCCGCGGCGCGGTCGAACGCCGCCTCGCCACGAATCCGCGCTTTGCGGCCATCGACCGTGCCGTCGGCGTACAGGGCCGCAAGATCGTCTTTCTGCTGCGGCTCTCCCCTGCGTTTCCGTTCAATGTCCTCAACTACGCGTTGGGTCTCACACGCGTGCGCCTCGGGGACTACGTCGCCGCGTCGGTCGGGATGCTCCCCGGCACCGTGCTGTATGTGTACTACGGCAAGCTGATCGGGGACGTTGCGGCGCTGGCGGGCGGGGCAGCGCCGGACAAGGGTGCGGGATACTACGCCGTTCTGGTCGTGGGTCTGGTAGCCACCGTGGTGGTGACGACGCTGGTGACACGCACGGCGCGCCGGGCACTACGCGAGGCGACCGGTGAGTGAGCCGGCGGTTGCGCGGCGCGTGCGACTGGACGACACTCCCGCCGTGCCGGCGCCGCGCATCGAACCTCTGGACGAGCACAACCGGGTGCTCCTCGAGCACGTGCGCCCGGCGTCGTACGTCAACCCGACACCGTCTGGCCGCTACAACCTCGTGGTCATCGGCGCCGGCACGGCGGGCCTCGTCACCGCCGCCGGCGCCGCGGGCCTCGGCGCGCGCGTGGCGCTGATCGAGCAGCATCTCATGGGCGGCGACTGCCTAACGTCGGCTGCGTGCCGTCGAAGGCCCTGCTCCGCGCGGCGCGCGCCGCGCGCGCGATGTGCGCACGCCGGCGAGCTTCGGCGTGCGCGTGCCGGCAGGCGCGGCGGTGGACTTCCCGGCCGTCATGGAGCGCATGCGCCGCCTGCGCGCCGGCATCAGCCACAACGATTCGGTGGCGCGTTTCCGCGCTCGGCGTCGACGTCTTCCTCGGCGACGGGCCGCTTCACCGGCGGCCAACGGTCGAGGTCGACGGCCGGCGGCTCGAGTTTGCCCGGCCGTCATCGCCACCGGGCGCGCGCGCGGCACGCCGCCCGTTCCCGGGCTCGCCGACGGTCGGCTTCCTGACGAACGAGACCGTCTTCAGGCTGACCGAGCTGCCGCGGCGCCTGGCGGTCATCGGCGCCGGCCCCATCGGCTGCGAGCTGGCGCAGGCCTTCGCGCGCTTCGGCGCCGAGGTCGACCTCCTCGACCGGCGCGACGTCCTGCCGCAAGGAGGATGCCGACGCGGCGGCGATCGTCGAGCGCCAGCCTGCGGCGCGACGGCGTGCGCCGTGACTGCGGCGGCGATCTGCGGGTCAGCCGCGCGCGGCACCGAGAAGATCGCTGACCGTACGAGGTGGACGGGCAGACGCGGCACGGTCGTGGGCGATCACGTGCTGCTCGGCGGCGGGCGCGCGCCGAACGTCGAGGGCCTCGGCCTGGAGCAGGTCGGCGTCGCGTACTCGACAGCGCGGCGTCACGGTCGACGACGGCCTGCGGACCACCAACCCGCACATCTACGCGGCCGGCGACGTCTGCTCGCGGTTCAAGTTCACGCACGCCGCCGACGCCATGGCGCGCATCGTCATCCAGAACGCGCTCTTCTTCGGGCGCAAGACGTGCCAGCGCGCTGCACATGCCGTGGTGCACCTACACCGATCCCGAGATCGCGCACGTCGGCCTCACACGGACGCGACGCCGCGGCGGCCGGGCATCGCCGTGGACGACGTTCACCGTCGCACGCTCGGAGGACGTCGACCGCGCGCATCCTCGACGGCGAGGACGCGAGGGTTTCGTCAAGGTCCGTCGTCCGCAAGGGCAGTGACCGGCTCCTCGGCGCTGACCATCGTCGCCGGCACGCCGGCGAGATGATCTGCGAGGTCGCTGCTGGCGATGGCCGCGGCATCGGGCCTCGGCAGCTTCGCCAGCGACGATCCACCCCTATCCGACGCAGGCCGAGGCGCATCCGCAAGCTCGGCGACGCCTACAACCGCACCCGCCTGACGCCGCGCGTGAAGCGCCTGTTCGAGCGCCTGCTGGCGTGGCGCCTGTAGTCGCCGGTCCTCAGCCGGCGACGGCAGCAGCGCCGGCTGAAGACCGGCGACTACAGCCGGGACTGCCTGATGCGTAGGGGCGAGGCGGTGCCTCGCCCTCATCAGACTCGGGCGACCCACCGGGTCGCCCCTACGGTTTGGCCGCCGGCGCCGGCGCCACGTTCGCGAGCGCCAGCTCCTGGTCGATCAGTTCCTTGAACTTCTCGAACGGCTGCGCGCCGGTGAGCATGCGGCCGTTCACGAAGAACGCGGGGGTTCCGGTGACGCCCACTCCGGAGCCCTCGGCCGTGTCCTTCTCGACCGCTTGTTTGAACTCGCCGCTCTTGACGCAGGCGTCGAACTTGGTGCGGTCGAGGCCCACCTCGGTGGCCAGGGCCTGCAACTTCTCGGTGGAAGGTCGGCGCTTGGAAAGACCTTGTCGTGGTACTCCCAGAACTTCCCCTGGGCGTTGGCGCAGCGGGCCGCTTCGGCGGCAGGTTGCGCATGCTGGTGGAACGAGAGTGGGAAATCCCGGTGCGCGACGCGCACCTTGTCGCCATAGGTCTTGCGGACGGTTTCGACCGTCACCTCGGCCTGTTTGCAAAACGGGCACTCGTAGTCGGAGAAGATGACAATCGTGACCGGCGCCTTCGCATCGCCGCGCGGCGGCAAGGTGCCCAGGCCGACTTCCACGACGGGGGACGCAGGGTGACGACGGTCTTGTACTTGGTGCGCAACTCGTTCACGTACGCCTGACCGCGCGCCTGGACCTTGGACTGTTGCAGGTAGGTCTCGATCCGCGGGCGGACCTCGTCGAGCGACGCGTTGTTGAGCTTGTCCTTGTTCGCGTCATACACCTGCTTGATCTCGTCCTCGGTCGGCTTGCCGGCCTTGCTCGTGACCTCTTGCTGTTGCAGTGCCTCGGGCGTGATGCCGCGGGCCTTCGCCTCCAGCTGGAGCAACTCCTCGGCGATCATCTCGTCGAGGCCTTCGCGCAGCACGTCGTAGCGCTGGGTATCGAGCTCGATGAGCTCGGACCGGACGTGCTCTTCGAGCTGGGCACGGCTGATCGTGTGTGTGCCGATGGTGGCGACGGGCGGTTCACCGGCCCACGCCGCTCCGCAGAGCGGGAGTACGACTAGGCCCACAAGCAAACGTCTCATTGCATTCCTCCTTTGTCGGAAAACCGGCACCCTAGGGACTGCGCGGGGTGCGTCAACCGTCGCCGCATGCCGGGGTCAGGGCCACGGCAAAGCCGCTACCCGGGACTGAAGTCCCGGGCTACCCAAACAAAGCCGGCTATAAGCCGGCTGGAGACAGCCCGCAGGGCTTCGTTTGGGTAGCCGGAGGCTTGTCGGCCTCCCGGTTCGTGGCCTGTCGAAACCCTCTGTCTGCGGACTTTGCCGTCGCCCTGCATTCCAGGTGCGTCGGCGGGGGCGCGTGCTACTGTGGCGCGCATGGAACCGAGGGACCTTGCGGTGGATACGGCGGTTACCCGCCTGAAGGCGGCGCCGGGATGGTACACGGCGAACCTGCCGCCGGCATGGAACTTCCTGACGCCCTGCGGCGGCGTGCTGATGACCGTGGCCATGCGCGCCATGCAGGAGGAACTGAACGACCCGGAGTTGCGGCCACTGTCGGCGAACACGCACTTCTGCTCGCCGGTGCCGGCCGGGCCGCTCGAGGTGCGCGTCGAGGTGCTGCGCCATGGCGGCGCGGCGGCGCAGATGCGCGCCCAGCTGTCGTCGACCACCGTGCCGGGCCCGGGACTCGAGGTGAGCGCGACCTTCGGCCGCGAGCGCGACGGCGTCGACGTGATCGACACCGCGCCGCCCGACGTGCCCGGGCCCGAGCAGGCGCAGCGCTGGACGAGGTGGTCGGCCCGCTACCGGGCGAGCCGCTGTTCTTCGAGAACTTCGAGACGCGCCTGGCGTCAGGCCACTCTGGTGGCTGCCCGACTGGGACGCCGGCCCGGCGCGCCTGATGCGCTGGTTCCGGTACAAGGTGCCGCAGCGCCTCGCCGACGGCCGGTTCGATCCGCTCGCCCTTCCGCCGATCGCCGACACCATGCCGCCGGCGCTGATCCAGAAGCTCGGCCCGAACACGAGCCGTTCCACGCGCCGAGCCTCGACCTCACCGTGCACTTCCTCGAGGACACCACGCCGAGTGGCTGCTGATCACCGTGCACGCGCGCCGCGCGCGGGCCGGCTACGCGACGGCGGACCTGGAGATCTGGGACGACCGGGAACGCTCTCGCGGTCGCGACGCAGATGATGATGCTGCGCCGCTTCCCGGCGAACCGGTAGGGCGTCGCGGTTCACGCCGCCGCGAACAGGCGGGCGACTTCCGCGGCGACGTCTGCCGGCGAGCGGCCGTCGGTGTCGACCGCGTGATGTGCCGCGGCCTCATAGAGCGGCGTCCGCTCGCGCAGCACCTCCTCGACCTCCTCGGTGAACGACTTGCCGGCGACGAGGGCGGGCCGCTCGGTGCCCCCCTGGATGCGTGCGACGATGACCGGTACCGACGCCCGCAGCCAGAACAGCCGGCCGTGGTGTCGCAGGTGCTCGACGTTCGCCGGCGGAGAATCACTCCACCGCCGGCGTCGATGATGAGGTCGTCGCGCGCGGCGACGCGGCGGGTGACGTCGGCTTCGATGTCGCGGAAGTGCGGCCAGCCGTGCTCGGCGACGATCTCCGGGATCGAGCGACCCGTGTCGCGGACGATCTCCTGGTCGAGGCTCACCACGTCCCGGCTGAGCCGCCGCGACAGCAGCCGAGCGATGGTCGACTTCCCGGTGCCGCGGTAGCCGATGAGGACGAGGTTCATCGCTTCTTGCCGTGCGCGCCGAGGTGGTCCAGCACGACCCGGCATGACCTCGCGCGGCGCCTTCTTGCCGGTCCACAGCTCGAACTGAATCACCGCCTGGTCGGCGAACATCTCGACCCCCGAGATGGTGGTCAGGCCGCACGCGGCGGCGTCTGCCAGCAACTGCGTCTCGAGCGGGTTGTAGACAATGTCCATCACGGCGAGGTTGCGGTGCAGCATCGCCTTCGGGACGACGCTCTCTCGGGTCTTCGGGTGCATGCCGACCGGGGTACAGTGGATGAGGACCTGACTGTCCGCAATCCGTGCCTCGAGGGAGTCGGGGGTCATGAGCGCGCACCGCGCCGGGGCGTCGGCCTTGCGCACCAGGTCGCGCGTCAGGGCCTTGAGCTCCAGACTCGATGACCCCCAGCAGGTGCATCGCTTTGAGCCGGGCCTTTGCGGCCAGGGTGAACGCGATGGCGCGCGCCGCGCCGCCGGAGCCGAGAATCGTGACGGTCTTGCCGGCCAGTTTCACGCCGGCGTCACCCAGCGCCTGCAGCGCGCCCGGGCCGTCACTCCCGAACCCGGTGAGCCGTCCGCCGTCGTTGACGACCGTGTTGACGGACCCGATGCGGCGGTCGACCTCGGCCACGTCGTCGAGGTGTCGGAGGATCGACACCTTGTGCGGGATGGTGACGCTCAGGCCGCGGAAGTTTTCGAGTGCGCGCATGCCGGCCACCGCGGCGCCGACGTCCTCGACGCGGAACGCCACGTACACGTAGTCGAGCCCAAGTTCGGCGAAGGCGCGATTGTGGATGGCGGGCGACATCGAGTGACCGACCGGGTCACCGATCACCGCGCAGAGCTTCGTCTTCGGTCCAATGTCCGTGATGGATCTCATCTCGTCATATACGCCTCGGCTGTCGTTTCTGCAGCTGTCTGTCCGTCGCGGACGGGCATTCCGCTCCCCCTTCGACAGGCTCAGGGTGAGCGGAATGCTGTGCCGTGCCGATACTCCCCCGCTCGTTGCCGGGCCCTTATAGCTGGCCGGCGATGGCGGCTCAAACACCTCGGCGCGTCAGGATGGCATAGAACGGCAGGCCCGCTGGCGGCGACGGCGAGGCCGATCGCGCACTCGAAGCGGGCGCCCCCACAGCATCGCGACGCGCGATGCCGCCGTTGGCGAGCAGGTAGAGCGCCGGCACCAGCGGATAGCCCCAGGCGCGGTAGGGGCGGCGCGCGCGTCGGGCTGGCGACGGCGCAGGGCGTAGAGCGCCGTGCGTGTCGGCCATCGTCGCCAGCACGATGGCGAAGGTCGTGTAGTCGAGCACGCTCGGGAAGCTGCGCAGCACGAGCGATCAGCGCGATGGCGGTCGCGCGCCTGGGCGACGATCGCGATGTGCGGCGTGCTGGTAGGCCGCGTGCACGCGGTCGACGCCGCGCGAAGAACAGCCCGTCGAGCGCCATGGCGTAGGCGATGCGCGGACCGACCAGGATGGTCGCGTTCAGGCAGCCGAGGATCGACGCGAGCACGAGCGCCGCCGCGAGCGTGCCGCCGACGGCGCCGAAGAGCGCCCGCGCCGCGGCCTCGCCGACGCGCGCCTGTGCCGCGCAGCGCGTCGATCGGCAGCGCGTAGAGGTACACGGCGTTCACCGCCAGGTAGACCGCCGTGCAGATGCCGAGGCCGAGGAACAGCGAGCGCGGGATGTTGCGCTCCGGGTCGCGGATCTCGCTCGCGACGTACACGCGGCGTTCCAGCCGAGATAGCTGAACAGCACCGGCGACAGCGCCAGGCCGAAGGCCGGCGAGCGGCACGCTCGTCGCGCCGGCCGACCAGCGGCGCGAGGTGGCGAGGCTCGCCGCCGCCGAGCAGCGGGCCGCGACGACCACGCAGGCCGAGCGAGCGCCGCCGATCTTGAGCACCGCGGTCACGTTGTTGAACGCGCGCCCCGGCGCGCACGCCGACGTAGTTGATCGCCGAGGTCGCCAGCGTGATCGCCGACCGCCAGCGCCGAGCTTCGCCGCCGGCGCCGAGCGGCACGAAGCGGCGCGAGCGCCTTCGGCGAAGCCGGCCGCCAGCGTCGCCACGGTGCCGGCGTAGATCACGAAGAACGTCAGCCAGCCGACGAGGAAGCCGGCGAGCCGGATGGTAGGCCTCGCGCAGGTAGACGTAGTCGCCGCCGGCGTGCGGATACATCGCGCCGAGCTCGGCGTTGGCGAGCGCGCCGGCGAGCGACAGCAGCCCGCCGACGAGCCACACCGCGAGGACCAGCCCCGGATGCGGCAGCGCGCTCGGCGATCGCGCCGGGGGTGAGGAAGATGCCGACGCCGATCACCGACGAGACGCACCAGCATCGTCGCGTCGGTCAGCGACAGGGTACGCGGCAACCGGTCGAGCGGATGCCGGTCCGTGTCCAGCGGCGTGGCAGGAGGCGGAGACGTCACCATGGTGCGTTTCGACGGCGCAGCCCGCTGCATGATCGCGCCGTTCTGACGCGGCAATTCGGACGCCTGAGCATGGCAGAGGCGGGACTGTCCCACGCGCGGTTGGGAGGGGTCAAGGTGATGCCGCTGTTCGTTGTCGGGGCGTGTCGCGTCGAGTAGGATGCGCCGGCGTTTCGTTAGCCGTGGGTGGAGATTCGTGACCAACAGGACCGCCGGGTACGTGCTCTGGTGTACCGTGACGTTCGCGACGATGGCGGTGCGAGCCGACGATGCCGCGCCGACCTTTCCCGACATCGTGGTCACGGCGACGCGGACCGAGACGGCGGCGGACGACGTGACGCGCACGGTGACGGTCGTGCCCGGCACGCAGATCGAGCAGCGTGACCAGTCGGCTGCCGCCGAGGCGCTGCGCGGAGTGCCGGGTGTGGACATCACCGCCTTCGGCTCGCCGGGCCGCTCCGCCTTTGCGTCGATCCGCGGCGCCGCGCCGGACCAGGTGCTGGTGCTGCTCGACGGGGTCGAGGTGAACACGCCTACGGTCGGGCAATTCGACTTCGGCAACCTGATGACCGACGACGTCGACCGCATCGAAGTGCTGCGGGGGGCCGGCGGCGCTCTGTACGGGTCGCAGGCGATCGGTGGCGTGATCAACGTGCTCACGGCGCGCGGTGCCGGCCCGTTGCGTTTCACGTGGGGCGCCGAGGGCGGTCGCGCCGCGTCGCATCGCGAGCAGTTCAGCGTGGCCGGCGGACGCGGGCCGGTCGGGCTCAGCGGCGCTGTGTCGTACCAGGGCACCAACGGCTTTCAGGGGCCGCACGACGACGCCCGTAACTTCTCCACCGTCTGGCGCGCCGATGCCGACCTGGTGCCGGCCGGCACGGCCCGGGCCATCGTCCGCTACACCAACGCGCGCAGCGACCTGCCGAACTTCAACGTTGCCGACGGCCGTCTCGACGCCGATGCGTACAGCCGCACCGACTTCGTGCTGCTCAAGGGCGAATGGGAGCACGCGCCCCTGGACGCGCTGAGCTATCGGCTGTCGACCTCGTACGTACGCGACAACCTGCGCTACCGTGACGAGGAGACTGACGACGACGGCGGACGGACCGAGCCGGTCGTGGTGGCGCGCTTTCCGAGCGAGATCGTTGGGGCGCAGGCGCAAGCCAACTATGCGCTTGCCGATGTCGCCGTGACGACGATCGGGCTCGACTTCAAGGAGTTGTCCGCCGACCTCTACAAGCAACAGCTGGAAGTGGAGGACGACGGCGAGGTCGAGACCGAGATCGATCGGTTGCGACCGAACCGGTCGAACGTCGGCCTATACGGACAGGAGCAGGTGCGGCTGCTCGACGACACCCTGCTCGCGACGGGCGGCGTGCGCTACGACCACTACGACGACGTCGGCGACGAGGTGACATGGTCCGGCTCGGGTTCGTACCTGGTGCGGCCGACGCAGACGCGGCTGCTGGTGAGCTACGCGCAGGGCTTTCGCGCCCCGTCCTTCGACGAACTGTTCGACCGGACCTCGGCAATCCGAGACCTGATCCGGAGCGCAGTTGGGAGATCGACGCGGGCGGTCGCAGTCGCTGTTCGACGGGCGCGTGCGGGTCGAGCCGACGTACTTCTACCGCGACGTGTCGCAACCTGATCGAGGAGGTCGCCGACCAGTTGCCGCCGATCAACATCTCGGGGGAGGAAGACAGGAGGGACCATTTACCCGCAACCTCGATGCGCGGTTTCAAGGCGTCGAACTGGTCACACGGGTGCAGCCGTATGCGTGGCTGACGGTGAGCGGATCGTACACGTATCTCGACTTCGACACCCCGACCGGCGGTTGTTGCAGCGGCCGAAACATCGGGGCTTCTTCGGCATCGACACGGCCCATGCGGACATGCTGCGCGTGGGCGACCGCGGGTGGGCGACCGTGCAAGTGTACGCGGTCGGCGAACGCGACAGCCCCGATCCGCAGGACGACTTCGAGGCGGAACAGTTGGGTGGGTACGTCCGCACCGATCTGTCACTCGGCTACCGCTTCGGCGGCACGTTCGCCCCGGTGACGCTCACCGCGGCGGCGCGCAATCTGTTCAACGAGCAGTACGAGGAGTCGATCGGCTTCCCGGCCCCTCCGGCATGGTTCCTTGTCGGGCTGCGGTATCAGATGTAGGGGTCGGCCTCGTGCCGACCCGAGGTCGCGTGGTGTGCCCTACTTCGCTGGTAGCATTTTTCGACAGACTGCAAGAACCACCTCCGCGTGTCGAAACCAGTCCGCCGCGCGTCCGTTCATGCCGTCAAGGATACCCGACGGATCGGGCCAAGGGGAAACCTGCCGCGCAGTCCTCAGCCCCTCGCCCTCCGCGCTCTGCGAACTCGTGCTGGTGTGCCTTTGATGCCGATGATCTCCCGCCAGATCGGGGCAGCTGTGGCGCGGCGGGTGATCTCGGCGGCTTGTTCCTCAGGTGATTTTCCTTCCAGTGCGCGCCGGAGAAGCTCTCCGTTCTTCAGCCCGGCCCAACTTTGAATTAGGCGTACCAACAAATCCGGCAACCCCCGCTGGGCGTCGCGGGTCAAAGCCGTAACCCCGAGGCCGCCACCACAACCGAGCCGCCGCACTGACCACCCCGCGGCCACAACCGTTCAAGACGTGGGTGTGGATGATTGTTGACTTCACGTCCCGCGGTCCGAGCAACGCCTGAACGATATTGCCACCGCAGCGATGGCCGCCGGTGCTCACCCCAGGAAGAACTGCACCGACCGGTCGGCGAGCGCGATCACCGGGGCCCAATAGAGGCCGAGCACGACGCGTGCGACGGCGAGGCCACAGAGCAGGACGGCGTTGTGGGCATCGAGCGTCACCACGCCCTCGCCGCCGTGCGGCTGGTCGAGGAACATCGTCCGGACGACGCGCAGCGTAGTAGTAGAGCGCCACCACGCTGTTGAGCGACCCCGACCAGGGCCAGGAGATAGTAGCTGCTCGCTGCATGACGGCGGCGAAGAGATAGAACTTGCCGATGAAGCCGGCGAGCGGCGGGAGGCCGGCGAGCGAGAACAGAAAGATCGCCATCGCCACGGCCGGCACCGCGCCACCGCGCCAGGCGAGGCCGCGGAAGCCGTCGATGTCCTCGCGGCCCGTCGCGTTGGCGACGATCATCACCACCAGGAACGCGCCCGAGGTTCATCAGGTAGTACGTCGACGAGATAGAACAGCATGGCCCGCAGACCCGTCGTCGCTCAACACCACGAGCCCATCAGCATGTAGCCGGCGTGCGCGATGCTCGAGTACGCCAGCAGGCGCTTGAGGTTCTGCTGCCGACAGCGCCGCCAGGTTGCCGAGGGTCATGGTGACCATGCAGACACCAGCAACAGCTGCGGCCACTCCACCCCGGCGACCGCCTGCCACGTGCCGTCGGCCGCCGGGATGCGACAGCCCCGGGTAGAAGAAGCGCATCAGCAGCGCGAACCCCGCCGCCTTCGAGCCGACCGACAGGAACGCGGTCACGGGAATCGGCGCGCCCGGTGTAGACGTCGGGCGCCCACATGTGGAACGGCACCGCCGCGATCTTGTAGCCGAAGCCCACCAGCATCAGCACCAGCGCGACGAACAGCGCCAGCGTGTCGCGCCGCCGCCGGCGTCAGCGCCGCGTTGATCGCCGTGAAGTCCATGCTGCCGGCGAGCCCGAAGATCCAGCTCATGCCGTAGATCATCGTGCCCGAGGCCACGCCGCCGTAGATCAGATACTTCAGCGCCGCCTCGCCGAGCGGCGGTCGTGGCGCAGGTAGCCGGTCAGCACGTACGACGTCAGGCTCACGAACTCGAGCGACAGGTAGGCCATCAGCAGATTGGTGGCCGAGGCCATGAAGAACATGCCGAGCGGTGCGGCGAGCACGAGGCCGTAGTACTCGCCCTCGTCGGCCGTCCTGCACCTCGCTTCGAGCCGAGCGACATCCAGATGGTCGACGAGGCCGCGAGACGCGAAGAGCAGCTTGAAGAAGAGCGCGAACGGGTCGTCGACGATCATGCGCCCGAATGAGCCAGCCCTGCCAGCCGAAGAGTCCCGCACCAGCCAGCGGTCGCTGACGGCAGGCGAGCCGATCGACGCGACCAGCGCCGGCGCACCGAAGAGCGCGATCGACCCGAGATGCTCCTTGGTGCGGACGAGCAGGTCGGCGACGAAGATCGCAGGATCGCGGTCGCGACCAGGATCAGCTCGGGCAGGATGTAGCGGAGACTCTCGAGTTGCTCGAGATCCATGCGCTCAGCGCGAGCGCTACGCCGGCCGCCGCGCCGGCCTTCACGATCTCGTTCAGGCTGCAGCAAGCGAGGCGCTGATCAGGTCGAGCACGGCATGCGGGTAGACGCCGAGCACGACGACGATGGCGGCCAGCGGCACCAGCGTGAACAGCTCGCGCGCGTTGATCTCGGCAGGTCGGCGTACTTCTCGTTGAGCGGCCCAGGCACATCCGCTGCAGCGTCCACAGCATGTAGCCGGCGGTCAGCACGATCGCGCTCGCCGCGATCGACGGTGAGCACCGGGTAGCGCTGCCAGGCGCCGAGCAGCACCAGCACCTCGGAGATGAAGCCGGACAGGCCCGGCAGCCCGAGGGCGGCGAAGAAGGCGAACGCGGTGACGCCGGTGTACACCGGCATGACCGCGGCGAGCCCGCCGAAGCCGTCGATGTCGCGGTGGTGGGCGCGGTCGTAGATCACGCCGACCAGGAAGAACAGCATGGCCGTGATGGTGCCGTGGTTGAACATCTGCAGCACCGCGCCGTTGATGCCCGCGGCGTGAACGCCGCCATGCCCAGCATCACGTAGCCCATGTGGCTGACCGACGGAGTAGGCCACCAGCTTCTTGAAGTCCGTCTGCGCCATGGCGCAGAGCGCGCCGTAGACGATGTTGAAGGTGCCGAGCGCGCCGAGCAGCCAGAACGCCAGCGTCGGCCGTCGCCGCCGGGCAGGATGCGGGTAGCTGATGCGCAGGATGCCGTAGGTCCCCATCTTCAGCAGCACGCCGGCCAGGATCACGGAGATCGCCGTCGGCGCCTCGACGTGGGCGTCGGGCAGCCAGGTGTGGAACGGGAAGACGCGGGATCTTGATCGCGAAGCCGATGAAGAGCGCCAGCCAGAGCACGATGCTGGAAGTCGTGGGCACGAAGCCGCGTCGTGCCGCTGCCATCGAGCTCGGTCATGTCGAAGGTGTGCGGCGTCTGCCGTGAAGTAGAGGACCAGCATCGCGAGCAGCATGCAGCACGCTGCCGACGCAGCGTGTAGAGGAAGAACTTGATCGCCGCGTACTCGCGCCGCGGCCCGCCCCAGATGCCGATCAGGAAGTACATCGGCAGCAGCATGACCTCCCAGAAGACGTAGAACAGGAAGAAGTCGAGGGCGACGAAGACGCCCATCATGCCGCGTCTCGAGCAGCAGGAAGAGGGCGAAGTAGCCCTTCACGCCCTTGTCGATGCCCCAGAGGCGAAGATGCACAGGAACGAGAGCAGGGCGGTGAGCAGCACCATCGTGATGCTGATGCCGTCGACGCCGACGAAGTACTCGATGTTGTAAGCCGGCGATCCACGGCACGCTGTTCGACGAACTGGAAGCCGGCGTCGGCCGCGGTCGAAGTGCGCGAAGAGCCAGACCGCGAGCAGCAGCGGCGGCACGCGTGCAACGCGGCCGCGCGTCCGCTGGATCAGCGCGGGCTTCCGCCGGCCGGCAGGCAGAGGACCACCGCCATGCCGAGGAGAGGGAAGAAGGTCATCCAGGTGAGGACGTGATCCATACCGTCGAGCTCCCTCGACCGCAGGCACGGCCGCGATCACGCCACCAGCGATGACGCGACGACGCCGAGACGACGACGTAGAGGTAGGCGTTGACGCTGCCCGGTCTGCAGCCGGCGCACGCGCGCCGCCGACGACGCATCGGTCGCGTCGGCGAGCCGTTGACCGACGCCGTCGACGACGTAGGTGTCGAAGCAGGCCGTCGAGGCGCGACGACGCCGCGCGTGACGGCCGGCGCCGCCCGTCGACGATGCCGTCGATGACGCGGGGTCGAACCAGGCGCCCAGGCGAGCGAGGAGCAGCGTGCCGCGCACGAAGACGCGCGTCGTAGATCTCGTCGACATAGTACTTGTTGCAGCACGCAGCCGGTAGGGCGCGCCGCCGGCCGCCGCGATCAGCGCCCGCGGCGACGAGCGGCCGCGGTGATGTACATCAGCGCGCGCCAGCAGGACGCCGCCGGCCGCAACGCGCGACCGACGCGCGCCATCAGCGCCACTCGAGGCTCGGCGTACGGCGTGCGGCGCCGGCGTGCTCGCCCGGTGGCCGCGGTGCCGCGTGGCGAAGACCGGCGCCAACCAGTGCTGCGAAGCCGATTGCGCGCCGCCCAGCGGCCTCCGGCACCCCGAGGTAGCCGGCCACCGACGCGAGCCGGCGGCCAGCACCACCAGCGGGCACGGTCATCGACCGCCGGCGACTCGTGCAGGTGCGTCGCGGCGTGTGCGGGTCGGCCCGGCTCTCGCCGAGGAAGGCCAGGAACACCAGGCGGAACATGTAGAACGCGGTGAGCCCGGCGCCGGCGAGCCCGACGAGCCAGAGCACCGGGCTGCCGTGCGCGGCTCGAGAACGCCTGCCAGAGGATCTCGTCCTTGGAGAAGAAGCCCGCAGGAACGGCGATGCCGGCGATGGCCAGCGTCGCGACCAGGAAGGTCCAGTACGTCACCGGCATGCGCGTGCCGCAGGCCGCCCATCTTCCGCATGTCCTGCTCGCCGTCCATGGCGTGGATGACGCTGCCGGCGCCGAGGAACAGGCAGGCCTTGAAGAAGGCGTGCGTCATCAGGTGGAAGATGCCGGCCGTCGTACGCGCCGACGCCCATGCCGATGAACATGTAGCCGAGCTGGCTGACCGTCGAGTAGGCGAGCACCTTCTTGATGTCGGTCTGCGCCAGCGCGATCGTGGCGGCGACGAGCGCCGTCGCCGCGCCGATCCACGGCGACCACGCGCAGCGTCAGCCGGCGCCAGGGCGAAGAGGAAGTTCAGCCGCGCCGATCATGTAGACGCCGGCCGTGACCATGGTGGCGGCGTGGATCAGCGCGCGATGACCGGCGTCGGGCCCGCCATGGCGTCCGGCAGCCAGACGTAGAGGGGGATCTGCGCCGACTTGCCGGTGGCGCCGACGAACAGCAGCAGCGTGACCAGCGTCGCAGCACCGGCATGCCCCAGAGCGTCGTGCCCTCGAGGCGCGCGGACGTGCTGCTGCCATCTCGCGGAAGGCGACGCGTCGGATGCCCGGCCGCGGCGAGCGCCCAGAAGAGCAGGAAGATGCCGAGCACGAAGCCGAAGTCGCCGACGCGGTTGACGATGAACGCCTTGTTGCCGGCGTGCGCGTTGGCGGCGGTCGCTGTACCAGAAGCCGATCAGCACGTACGAGCAGAGGCCGACGCCCTCCCAGCCGACGAACATCAGCAGCAGGTTGTCGCCGAGCACCAGGGTCAGCATCGCGAAGGTGAAGAGGTTGAGGTAGGCGAAGTAGCGCCAGTAGGCGCGCGTCGTCGTGCATGTAGCCGGTCGAGTAGACGTGGATGAGGCCGCCGACGCCGGTGACGACGAGGATCATCACGGCCGGACAGCGGGTCGGCCCAGAACGCGACGTCGACGCGCAGGCCGCCGACGCGAGCCACGTGCCAGCAGGTCGAGCAGGAACGCGCCCGTCCGGCGGCCAGGGCGATGAGCGTGCAGGAACGCGCGCAGCCGAGAGCAGGAAGGCCACGGCCACCGGCGGCGCAGGCGATGACCGCGATCGACGCGCTTGCCGAAGCGGCGCTGAGATGCGGCCCCGACGAGCCCGTTCACGACCGCGCCGACAGCGGCAGCGAGCAGAATCCAGCGCAGGTAGTCAACGCTCGTCGGATGGCTCCATGCGTCCTCACCACTCGGGTCTCAGTCGCGACGCTCAGCCGCGCAACGTTTCCGTCGCCTCCACGTCGATGGTCTGCGAAGGTCTGGTAGATGCCGAGGACGATGGCCAGCCCGATCGCCGCCTCGGCCGCGGCCAGCATGATGACGAAGATCGGCGAAGATCTGGCCGTCGGTACGCCGCCCGACCGTAGCGGGCGAACGCGACGTAGTTGACGTTGGCCGAGTTCAGGATCAGCTCGACGCCCATCAGGATGCCGATCGCGTTGCGGCGGGTCAGCACGCAGAAGAGCCCGAGCACGAACAGCGACCAGACTGACGAGGAGGATAGTGGGTGAGCCCGACTGGCCATACCTCCTTGCAGCTCCTTGCGCGACAGCGACGACCGCGCCGATCAGCGCCGCCAGCAGCACCAACGACGCGAGCTCGAACGGCAGGAGGTAGTCGCCGAGGAAGCCGTTGCCGATGCCGTGCCGTCGTCGGGTGCGGCGTTCCGGGCGCTCGACGCGTCGCCCAGTTCGCGCCCAGCACCGCCTGCGCCATGACGGCGCCGATCGCCGCCCACGACGAGCAGCGCCGGGCAGCGCGCCCACCGATCGGTTCGAGATGCGCACGTCGCGCGATGCGGTGCGTCAGCATCACCGCGAACAGCGTCAGGACGAGAATGCCGCCGATGTAGATCAGCACCTGGACGACGGCGACGAAGTCCGCGGCCAGCAACACGTACAGCGCGGCCACGCCGATGAAGGTGCCCATGCAGCGCGAACGCCGAGTAGACGATGTTCTTGGAGAACGCGACGCCGGCGGCCGACACGATGGTCACGGCGGCGATGACGTCGAACACGACATCGGCGATGCCCCAGGTGCTCATGCGGGCTGCTCCGGTGTCGCCGCCTTCTTGGTTTCGGGGATGGCGAACTCGTCGACGTAGCGCATGCCGCGCTCCAGCAGCGGGAGGATCGTCGGATCGTCCTCGCCCGCCTTCTTCGGCTTGTAGGCACGCACCGGGTCGTGCACGAATTGCCGCACCAGGCTCTCGAGCGAGTAGTCCGCGCCCTCGAACTCCGGGGTGTGGTGGATCGCGCCGGTCGGGCACGGCTCGCTGCACAGGCCGCAGTACATGCACTTGGCCATGTCGATGTCGAAGCGCGTCATCACCATGCCGCGTCACCTTGTCCTTGGCGGCCTCGATGACGATGCAGTCGATCGGACAGGCGCGCTCGCAGGCCAGGCAGCCGGTGCAGATCTCGAGGTCGACTTCGAGGATGCCCGCGGTAGCGGAACGGCAGCGTGTCCTGCACGCGCATCGGCATGCGGTCGGGGTACTGCACCGTCGACGGCTTGCGGACGAGATGCGAGAAGGTGACCGCCATCCCTTCGAAGATCGTCGCGCACGTGTCCTTGATGCCGCCCGAAGTAGCCCTTCGTCTTCATGGCCGTCTCACACCAGCGGATTCAGGCTCAGCTGGCCGCGCTCGCGAATGCGGGCCCGCCGCAGGTGGAACGCACGCGGCGGAAGAAGAGGACGACGAGCGCCAGGCCGAGCAGCGTCATCAGATACCGCGCCGCCCGGTTGCCCTGCCGGCCACGACCACCATCCACACCGCCGTGCCCGAGCACGTTCACGAACGCGATCGGCACCAGGTACTTCCAGCAGATCGCCATGAGCTGGTCGACGCGCACGCGCGGCAGCGTGCCGCGCACCCACATCGCCACGAACACCCAGAAATACGCCTTCACGAAGAACGTCAGGAACTCGAGCACGACGCGCAGCACCGGCGTTGTCGGTGATCGGCGGAACCTGCCAGCCGCCGAGGAACAGCGTCGTGACGATCGCGCCGATCACGTAGAGGTTGCCCCACTCGGCCAGGAAGAACATCAGGTAGCGCATGCCGCGAGTACTCGGTGACGAAGCCGGCGACCAGCTCCGACTCCGCCTCCGGCAGGTCGAACGGCGTGCGGTTGCCCTTCGGCGAGCGCCGACGTGAAGAAGACGAAGAAGGCGACGAACGTGAACGGGTTGTGGAAGAGGAACCAGTCGCACGGCGCCCAGCCCTGCGCCGCGATGATGCTCCTGCATGCTCAGCGTGCCGGTCAGCAGCACGATCGGCAAGATCGACAGGCCGGCGGGGATCTCGTAGCTGACGATCTGCGCCGCCGAGCGGATGCCGCCGATCAGCGACCACTTGTTGTTCGACGCCCAGCCCGCCATCAGGATGCCGACGACGACCAGCGAGGTCACGGCCGTGATGTAGAGGATCCCGACGTTGAGGTCGGCGATGATCAGCCGGCTGCCGAACGGCATGACGACGAACGCCAGGACGAAAGCCGATGACGACCAGGTACGGCGCCAGCCGGAACAGCCGCGCGTCGGCGGCGGCCGGGATGATGTCCTCCTTCAGGATGCATCTTCACGCCGTCGGCCAGCCACTGCAGCAGCCCTTGCGGCCCGACCCGGTTGGGGCCGACGCGCGACTGCATGCGCGCCCACACGCGCCGCTCGACCCAGGTGGTGAGCCCGGCGACGATCAGCACGAAACCGAAGACCACCACGGCGCCGAAGCCGCAGCATGCCGACCGCAGACGACCAGCACGTCGGGGACGACCGCCGAAGTACCCTGCGCGATCAGTCGGTCGAAGAAGTCCTGCATGGGTCGTCTCAGTCTCGTTCGGTCTCGCGTCGCTCATCGGTCCACCTCCGGCGCCACGACGTCGAGGCTCGCGATCAGCGCCACGAGGTCCGCGATCATCAGGCCGCGGCTGACGTTTCGTCGACGATGCTCATGGCGGTGAACGACCCCGTGCGGATGTTGACCCGGTACGGGATACTCGCTGCCGTCGCTGACGCAGTACCAGCCCATGTCGCCGCGCGCGCTCTCGACGCGCACGTGCGGCATCGCCGGCCGGCGGCTTGAACTTGCGCGGCACCTTGGCGATCACCGGCCCGTCGGGGATCTGCTCGAAGCACTGGCGCAGCGATCCGGCAGCGTCTCCTGCATCTCCCGGATGCGCACCATGTAGCGGTCGAAACAGTCGCCGACCGTGCCGACCTCGCCCGAGCCGACGGACGTCGAAGTCGAGCTCGGGATAGATCGAGTACGGCAGCGTCCCTGCGCACGTCGTAGCCCGACGCCCGAGGCGCGCAGGTTCGGGCCCGACGAGGTTGTAGCTGATGGCGTCGCTCGGCGGTGATCACGCGCGACGTTGGCCAGCCGCTCGACGTAGATCTTGTTGAAGGAGATCAGGTCGTTGAACTCGTCGATCACCGGCTCGAAGGTGTCGAGGAAGTCGCGCGTCTTGTCGGTCAACCCCGGCGGCAGGTCGCACGCCACGCCGCCGATCCGCATGTAGTTGTACGTCAGCCGCGCGCCGCAGAGCTCCTCGAGCAGGTCGTTGATGTGCTCGCGCTCGCGGAGCGCGTGGATGAACGGCGTGAAGGCGCCGATGTCCAGGATCATCGTGCCCCGACCGCGACCAGGTGGCTGGCGATGCGGTTCAGCTCGGCGGCGATCACGCGGCAGTACTCGCCGCGCTGCGGCACCTCGATGCCGGCCAGCTTCTCGCACGCCATCGCCCAGCCCTGGTTGCAGGGCATCGCCGCGACGTAGTCGACGCGGTCGGTGTACGGCATGAAGCCGTGGTAGCCGACCTTCTCGGCGATCTTCTCGATCGACCGGTGCAGGTAGCCGACGTCGGGGATCGCCTCGCGCATGACCTCGCCGTCGGCCTTGACCACGAAGCGCAGCACCCCGTGCGTGCTCGGGTGCTGCGGCCCCATGTTGAGGGTCATCTCCTCGGTCTCGAGGCCGGCGCTGCCCTCGCGCACGACGTCGACCTCGACTCCGGCGAGACTCATCTGAGGACGTCTCCGATTGGCGCAGTGGTCTCAGCGCAGCATGCTTTCGCGCTCGCGTGCTGATGCCGTGGTACTCGGTCGGCTCGACGTAGTCCTTGCGGAGCGGGTGGCCGACCCAGTCTTCGGGCAGAGCATGCGGCGCAGGTCGGGTGGCCCGTCGAAGTCGACGCCGAGGAGATCGTAGATCTCGCGCTCCTGCCAGTCGCCGTCCGCCACACGCGCTCGACACTCGTGCGCGACCGGGGTGATCGCGCGGCACCCCGACCTTGAGACGACCGCGTGGCGGTGCGTGTACGAGTAGAGATGGTAGACGATCTCGATCGTCCTCGCGCCTTGGTAGTCGACGCCGCTCTGGTTGGATCAGGCAGTCGAAGCGCAGTCGCGGCTCGTCGCGCAGAAAGGTCGCGACCGCGACGATCGTCCGTCGACCGCGACCCGCAATGGCCGGGTCCTTCGCCTCTCGACGCGTCTCCGACGGCCGCGGGAAAGCGCGCCTTCGATCGTGGCGTGGATCGCGGTCGTGTCCATCGTCGGCTCAGGCGCTGCGCCGGCGCCGTGCGCGTCGCCGCGCACCAGCCACTTCTCGCGCATGATCTTCTCCTGCAGCTTCAGCATGCCCTTCGGTCAGCGCTTCGGGACGGGGCGGACAGCCGGGCACGTAGACGTCGACCGGGATGACCTTGTCGACGCCGTCGCACACCGAGTAGGCGAGCTGGAACAAGCCGCCGCAGTTCGAGCAGCTGCCCATCGAGATGACGTAGCTGCGGCTCCGGCATCTGGTCGTAGAGCACCTTGGTGCGCAGCGCCATCTTCAGCGTCAGCGTGCCGGCGATGATCATCAGATCGGACTGGCGCGGCGTCGCCGCGCGGCACCGCACCGAAGCGGTCGAGGTCGGAGCGCGGCCCGCCGGTCTGCATCATCTCGATGGCACAGCACGCCAGACCGAAGAGCATGTACCAGAGCGACGACTTGCGGGTCCAGTTGAGCATCTCGTCGACCTTGGTCGTGACGAGGAACTCGGGCATCGTGTTCATCAACGACATCGGTGCTACCTCCTTGGCGCCGGCGCTCACGCCGCCCGCCGCAGGTCGGATGCCGCCGTCGTCTCGGCCGGCAGGCGCTTGACCCATTCGAAGTCGCGCTTCGCCCAGACGTAGACCAGCCCGACGGCGAGGATGCCGACGAAGAGCAGGATCTCGGCGAGCGCGAACGAGCCCGCGTCCGTCCGCCACCCAGCTCTTGAAGACCGCCATCACCGGGTACATGAAGGCGAGCTCGACGTCGAAGACCACGAAGACCAGCGCCACCAGATAGAAGCGGATGTTGAAGTTGATCCAGGCGCTGCCGGTGGCGGGCTCCCCGCACTCGTAGCTGCTGAGCTTCGCGGCTCTCGGGATTCGCCGGCCGGAGCAGGCGCCCGAGCCCGAGCAACCCGCCGACCATCAGCAGGGCCATGCCGAAGAACACCAGGACATTGGCGAATTGAAATAGCATCAGTAGTCGTAATCCACGTGTCTGGTTCGGAGGTACCACACGCCCCCGGGTGAGTCAATTTTCTGCTGTCGCGATGCGGCTGAGAATAAATCTTATATTCTCGGCGCTTAATATCGACCCAACCAGCCGGTAGGGCGCATGCGGCGGGAGCGCTGGAGGATCAGCTGGCGGCGCGGACGGCGGCGGCGTAAGCGGCCACCCCTTCTTCCCACGGTGGGAGCACGATGGCCGGATCCTGCAGCGTCGTCAGGACCGAATACCGCGGCCGTGCGGCGGGCCGCGGGAACTCCGCGGTCGCAACCGGGTGCACCGGTGTGCTGATCTCGAGCGCCCGATACAAGGCGCAGGTCAACTCGAACCAGCTCGCGCCCCCCTGGCCGGCGAGGTGGTACGTGCCATACGCGTCGGTGGTGACCAGTCGGGCGAGGGCGGCGGCCAGGTGCGGGACGTAGGTTGGCGAGCCGTGCTGGTCGTTCACCACCCGCACCTCAGGGCGCTCCGCCGCCAGGCCGCAGATGGTCCGCGCGAAGTTGCGTCCCAGCGTGTGGAACAGCCAGGCGGTGCGCACGATATAGTGCCGGGGATTGTGCGTGCGCACCGCCTCTTCGCCGGCGAGCTTGCTGTGCCCGTACACCGAGCGCGGCGCCGGTCGGTCGTACTCGTGGTACGGGCGTGTGGCCGTGCCGTCGAAGACGTAGTCGGTGGAGACGTGCAGCAGGCGGATGTTCCAGGCGGCCGTGACGACGGCCAGGTTGCGCGGGCCGAGCGCGTTGCCGGCGAACGCGTCCTCGTGGTGCGTCTCGGCGCCATCGACGTCGTTGTACGCCGCGGCGTTGATCACCAGGTCGGGACGACGTGCCGCGAGTGCGTCGCGCACGACGGCAAGGCGCGTGATGTCGAGCTGCGCGTGGCCGAGGGCCACCACGTCGTGCGAGCGCAGGTACACCTGCAGGGCTTGCCCGAGTTGTCCGCGCGCCCCGGCGATGAGGATCCTCATCGCGACGCCTCGTAGACCGGTAGCTGGTCCCAGAGCGCCGCCAACGCCTGCCCGGCCCGGTCCTTGTCGGACAGCACCGGTTCGGCGATCGGCCAGCGCGATCCCGAGCTCCGGGTCGTTCCAGACGATGCGCGATCTCGTCGGTCGGGTCGTAGAAGTCGGTGCACTTGTACTCGACCTCGGCCGTCTCGCTGAGCACGCAGAAGCCGTGCGCGAAGCCGGGCGGGACGCAGAGCTGGCGGAAGTTCGTCGGCCGAGAGCGCGACGCCGACCCAGCGCCCGAAGGTGCGGCGAGCCGCGGCGGATGTCCACGGCGACGTCGAAGATCTCGCCGCGCACGCACGCGCACCAGCTTGCCCTGCGGGCGCCGGCGCTGCGCGTGCAGGCCGCGCAGGGTGCCGCGCGCCGACCGCGAGTGGTTGTCCTGCACGAAGGTCGCGTCGATGCCGCCGTCGCGCGTACTTGCCGGCGTGGTAGGTCTCGAGGAAGAAGCCGCGCGCGTCGCGGAAGACGTCCGGCTCGACGACGAGCACGCCGGGCAGTGCGGTCGGGACGAACTTCACGGCGTCAGCAGCTCCTGGTCGAGCAGCGCAGCAGGTACTGGCCGTAGGCGCTCTTCGCCATCGCGCTCGGCGAGGCGGCGCACGTCGGCGGCGGTCGATGCAGCCCATGCGCAGGCGATCTCCTCGAGGCAGGCGACCTTGAGGCCCTGGCGCTCCTCGATCGCCTGGATGAAGTTGGAGGCCTGCAGCAGCGACTCGTGGGTGCCGGTGTCGAGCCAGGCGATGCCGCGCCCGAGCTTCTCGACGTGCAGCTCGCCCGCGCCGCAGGTAGGCGCGGTTGACGTCGGTGATCTCGAGCTCGCCGCGCGGCCGACGGCTCGAGGTCGGCGGCGATGTCGACCACGCGGTTGTCGTAGAAGTAGAGGCCGGTCACCGCGTAGTTCGAGCGCGGCTGCGCCGGCTTCTCCTCGAGGCTGACGGCCCGGCCCGTCGGCGTCGAACTCGACGACGCCGTAGCGCTCGCGGATCGCGCACCCAGTAGCCGAACACCGTGGCGCCGCTGGTGCGCGCGACCGCGCCGCTGCAGGCAGTCCGGGAAGCCGTGGCCGTAGAAGATGTTGTCGCCGAGCGCCAGCGCGACCCGGTCCGTCGCCGACGAAGTCGCGGCCGATCAGGAACGCCTGCGCGAGGCCGCTCGGGCCGCGGCTGCACGGCGTAGCTGATCGCGCAGGCCCAGCTGCGCGCCGTCGCCGAGCAGCCGCTCGAAAGCCGTCCTGCTCGTGCGGCGTCGTGATCACCAGGATGTCCCGGATGCCGCGCCAGCATCAGCGTCGACAGCGGGTAGTAGATCATCGGCTTGTCGTAGACCGGCAGCAGCTGCTTGCTGACCGCGCGCGTCATCGGATAGAGCCGCGTGCCCGAGCCGCCGGCGAGGATGATGCCCTTCATCATGATCGCGATCCGCGGCCGTCATAGCATCGGTGTGCCCGGAGCCATAGCCCCCGGCGTCCCGCCGCGCTCAGCGGCGCAGTCGTTCGCGGTACTCGCGGCTCAGGGGCAGGACGTTGAGCGCGCCGGTGATGTCGTTCAGAGCGACGTACACCTCGGTGCCGTAGACCTCGGTCAGCGTCTCGTAGGTGATCACCTCCGCCGGCGTGCCGAGCGCGCACGACGCGGCCGCCGTGCAGCAGGACCAGCCGATCGCAGTAGAGCGCGGCGATGTTGAGGTCGTGCAGCACGCTGACCACCGTCATCCCCTCGCGCTGCAGGTCGCGCAGGAGGTCGTACATCTCGACCTCGTGGCGGATGTCGAGAAAGGCCGCCGGCTCGTCGAGCAGGAGGATGCGCGGCTCCTGCGCCAGGGCGCGCGCCAGGATGACGCGCTGGCGTTCGCCGCCGCTCAACTCGTCACCCGCCGCCCGGCCAGGGCCAGCGTGTCGGTCCGCTCCATCGCCCGGCGGGCCGCCGCCAGTCGCGTTCGTCCTCGAAGGCGAAGCCGGCACCGTGCGGCGTGCGGCCGAGCAGCACCATCTCCATGACGGTGAACGGCAGCGTCACGGCGGTGTCCTGCGGCACGACGCCGATCAGCCGGCCGAGCGCCGGGCGCGACAGCCGCTCGACCGGGCCGCCGTCGATCGCCGACCTCGCCGCGCGCCGGCCGCAGGTAGCCGCTCATCAGCCTCAGCAGCGTCGACTTGCCCGACCCGTTCGGGCCGATGATGCCGAGGAACTCGCCGCGCCCACGGCGCACGACACGTCCCGCAGCACCGCGTCGCCACCGTAGCCGAAGGTCACCGCGTCGACACCGATGGCCGGTCTCACTCGACACCGCGCCCGCCCTCCCGTCGCAGCAGGTAGATGAAGAACGGACCGCCGCACAGCGCCGTGACGACGCCGACCGGGATCTCGGTGGCGCCGAAGGTGCTGCGCGCCACCGTGTCGGCGAGCAGCAGGAAGGTCGCCCCGCATGAGCGCCGACGCCGGCAGCAGCAGGCGATGGTCGGGACCGAACAACAGGCGCGTGATGTGCGGCACGATGAGGCCGACGAAGCCGATCATGCCGCTCACCGACACCGCCGCGCCGACCAGCAGCGAGGAGACGACGAAGGCGGTGCGCCGTACGCGCGCGACGTCGACGCCCGACTGCGCCGCGCCCTCCTCGCCGAGGCTGAGGACGTTCAGCCGCCGCGCCTGCCGCATCAGCCAGCCCAGCCCCGCGGCGACGTAGAGCGCGCTCGCCGCCACCAAGGCATAGCTCTGCGTCTGCAGGCTGCCGAGCAGCCAGAACAGGATGCCGTGCGCCTGGAAGAAGTCGGCCAGCGCGTTCAGCGCCATGATCAACGCGCCGCAGAAGGCGTTGGTCACCACGCCGGCGAGCAGGAACATGTACGGCTGCAGCCGCCCGTGCACGCTGCCGACGCGGTACACCACCAGCATCGCCACGAGGGCGCCGCCGAAGGCGCCGACCGGCACCAGCACCGCCGGCAGCGCGCCGCTGCCGCCCAGCAGCAGCAGCAGCAGCGGCACCCGAGCGCCGCCCCGCCCGAGACGCCCAGCATGTGCGGGTCGGCGAGCGGATTGCGCAGCAGGGCCTGCAGGACCGTGCCGGCCGACGCCAGCGCCGCGCCCACCACGCGGCGAGCAGCACCCGCGGCAGGCGGATGTGGAAGAGGATGACGCGGTCCGGGTTGTGCGTCAGGTCGGTGCGCAGGGCGCGCGCGAAGTCGATGTGCACGCTCCCCAGCAGCGACGCGCCCAGGATGCTCACCAGCAGGAGCGCCGCCAGCAGTAACATCACGCGGACGAACCGCTGCCGGGTGAGGTGGGCCGGTGCCCGATCCCGCGTCGCCGATTCGCCGTTCACGAGATCCGCTGCGCGGTTCCAGGCTTGTCGACGCTTGCCGCGCGACGTGGATCGAAGCGCTCCGGGTGGATGCGACGCGCCAGCGCTTCCACCGCTTCGCCGATTCGCGGTCCGGGGCGCAGCAGCGCGTCGCCGGCGAAGCCGGACACCCGCCCGTCGTGTACGGCGGGCAGCGACGGGAATGCGCCCCAGAACGTGTCGCTGCCGCCCCCGTCCTGCCATGCCCGTATCGATGATGACCTCGGGCGCCGCGCGATGACGAACTCGATACTCACGTGCGGCCAGCCGCGACCGGCACCGGCGGCGAGGTTGACGCCGCCGGCGCGGCGGATCAACTCGTCCTGGACCGTGTCCGCGCCGGCCGCGATCAGCGGGCTGTGTCCCACGGCAGTAGCACGCGCCGCGCCGGCGCCGCGGCCACGCGCGCCTGCACCGCGGTGAACCGGGCCTCGATGCCGGCGACCAGTGCCGCGCCGCCGCCGGTCGCCCGACCGTGTCGCCGATCGTGACGATCGCGCTCTCGAGTTCTGCTACCGATGCGCATCCACCACCACGACCCGCAGGCCGAGGTCGCGCAGGGCCTCGACGGGTCGCGGTTGCCCGGACTCGGCACCGCGAGCACCACGTCGGGGTGCGCCGCGAGGATGCGCTCGACGTTCGGGGTGACAAACGTGCCGACACGGTCGATGGCCCGCGCCGCGGGCGGGTAGTCGCAGTGGGCCGACACGCCGACGAGTTGGTCGCCGGCACCGAGCGCAAAGACGTTTCGGTGACGGAGGGCGCCAGGGAGATCACGCGTGGCACGTCCACGGGCACTGGTGCCGCCGCTGCGCCGTTGAGGGCGAGCAGGCACAACGCCCACCGCGCGCCACGCGCGATCGCGTAGGGGCGGGGTTTACCCCCGCCCGCTGCCCAACGGGCCACGCGTCCCGGGCGGGGATAAACCCCGCCCCTACACGCATGATCGAACCTCCGTCACGGCACGAACACGATGCTGAATGGCGGCAGGGCCACGCTCAACGGTGCGGTCGTGACCTCGACGCCGTTGTCGCTGCGCCAGATGCGCACGCCCGGCCGGCTTAGGTCGCGATCGGCCAGAAACAATTCGCCCCGGTCGTTCAACTCGATGTCGGCCAGGTTGCCGGTCACCAGCGGCTCCGACGCACGTCCATCGGCGAGCGAGAAGCGCACCAGCGCGTTGGAAAAGTCAGGGCGCGAGAGAATCGCGTAACCGCCGTCGTCGGTGGTGAACACGAAGTCGGTGACCTCGCCGCCGATCTGCGCTTCGGTGATTACGAAGCCCTGCGATGTCCGCTTGCCAGATCGATGCGCTCGATGCCGCCGTCGTTGGTGCCGAACGTGCCGACGGTCGACACGAGGATCGCCCCCTCTTGCGCACCGTCAGCCCTGGCGTCTGGCCGAACGGGTTGCGGCCGCTGAGCTCGATGACACGAACGACCTGATCGGTTGCCGCGTCGATCTCGACGATGGCGCCGGGGGCGGCCGGTGCGAAGTTGGCGAGCCGCTGCAACGAGACGTAGACGCGGTCCGCGACCACGGCGACCTGGTCATGTCGGGAATGCCGTCGGCGTCGGCGTAGGCTGACAGGTCGATGCTGCCGACCACGAAGTCGGTGCAGTCGGCGCGGGCCGACGGGTTGACGATCAGCAGCGTGGCGCGCGCGAACAGCGGCACGTATGCCTTGCGGGCGTTGAGGAAGGCAATGTCGTTCGGGTTGGACCCGGCGCCGGTCGAAAGTTGGACCGCGTCGCGAAGGCGGCGGTCGGATCGAGGACCTGCACGGTGTCGGCGTTGAAGCGGTTGAGGACGTACACCAGGCCGTTGAACACCCGGGCGACGGCGTCGCTGCCGATGGTGCGATCGGGCGTCGCGGGGGTGACGGGGCGGGGCGTGTCGAGCCCGATGGTTCCGAACGAGCCTGCGGAAAAGTCGGTGGCGACCACGAACGCCTCGCGTTGCACCGGGATCCCGAGGGCGGTGTTCACGGCGGTGACGAGCTCGTCGACGCCGACCGCGTCGTCACCGTTGCGGTCGAAACTGCGGCAGGCACTCACCGGCCGCTGTTCGAGACCGATCGTTGTGCCGGTGACGAGTTCGTCGACCGTCACTGCCCCATCGCCGTTGCAGTCGCCGACGAGCCCGCTGGCGTGGGCCGCCGCCTGCCACATAAGGAGGGCGCAGAGGATTGCGTGCGTGCAGGCGACGACACGGCGCCTGCGCTGGGCGAAATGCTCATGCGGCATCCCGCCCACTTCCCGCCGGCCGCTTGGCGTCGATCGTCTTCGCGCTCGTGCTTCGACGAGCTCAGCACGAGCGGGTCTCAGTCGATTGTGGTGAGGTCTTCCCGCTCACCCTGAGCCCGTCGAAGGGTGAGCGCGGGTACATCCTCCCTCTCCGCGGGGAGAGGGGGAGGGTGAGGGGTTCCGATGTCGGTTCATTGCCAGCGTCCTCCCGATGCGCCGGTGGCATCGTCATCGTGATGGTTCCGTAGAAAGCCAGACCCGGGGAGCGGAAACCCGGCGACGTCGCTGGTCTGGTCGTCGGTCAAGTTACGCGCTCTCGAAGCTCAGCGCGAGTGACGCCAGCACGGGCCAGGTCGCGCCGACACTGTGGACGTCGCGCGGCCCCACGTGTTTTTGGAAGTTCGCCTGATCCAGGTACAGGTCGCTGCGGTGCGTGTACTCGTAGAAGAGGCTGCCGGGGGGCCCGGTGAGTTCGAGCCGCGTGTAGACCTCGTCGCGCGGGCGCCCGGGCAGCTGCTTGCCGTCGTAAATGCCGCCATATACCTGGCTGCGATTCTCGGCGTCCTGGCGCGTGTAGTTGCCCACCACGCGCACGTACCGCGCGAGGCGCGCCTGCAGGCTGACCTCATGGCCCCGAATGCGCGCGCCGCGTACGTTGATCGGCGTCGCGTAGGCCGGGTTGTTGAGCACGAGCACAATCAGGTCGTCGATGTCGTTGTCGAAGTACGCATACTCGGTGTGGACCGTCCACCCACGGTGTCCACGCGTGCGTCAGAAACAAGCCGATGTCGCGATTGGTCGCGGTTTCGGATTTCAGCGACGGATTGCCGACGACGAAGCCCGGTTCGCCGTAAAGCTCGCCGAGATTCGGCACCCGCTCGAAGCGCCCGATGTTGCCGCGCACGCCGATCCAGTCCAGTGGTCGCACCTGGACGCCGAACGACGGGTTGAACACGTCGTAGTCGTGGGTGTCGCCCGGGACCGTCGGCCGACCGGGGGCGCTGAGCGGGCCGCTCATGTCGTCGCGGACGTGTTCGTAGCGGGCGGTCGGTACGAGCAGCAGCCGGTCGTTGAAGAAGCCGGCCTGCTCTTGCCCGGTGAGGGCGACCCGCAGCCGATGCTTCGTTCAGTTCGGCCGGCGCCCCGGGCGCGTCGTTCGACGGGTCGAACGTCTCGTACGACAGATCGGTGAACCCGCTGAGCGTCTGTTCCGCCGGCGCATAGTAGGTGGCGTTCAGCGATGTGCCGACGACGCCGGTGTGATCGTGCCGGTCCTGGTCGCCGGCGCCGAGATCGCCGTTTGGATCGAAGAGGTGCGAGCGTTCGTAGATGCCGTAGAGTGTCGAGGCGAGGTCCAACCGGTCGGCGAGCAGGTCGGTCCACGCGAGGCGCACGTAGTTCACGGCGCGCGTCTGGTTCAGCGAAGCGTCGGGCGACAGGTCGTCTCGATGCCGGGAACGCCCTGGCCTTTGTAAAGGTGTCGCTCGTCACATCGAGGCGCAGCCCCGGCGCCAGCGTGTAGCCCGCCTTGGCCAGGCCCTCGACGGCGTCGAAGGCGTTGTTCGACCTGGTCTGTTCGACCGTGGCGCCGGCCGGCGATCCCGGTGCGGGATCGGGCGCGCGGAACGAGAAGTTGCCGGCGCTGCCGAGATAGGTGAGGGAGCCGAGGAGTCGACGCCGGCACCTGCCGCGAGTATGACGCGGCGACTTTGCGGGTGTCGAACGAGCCGTATCCGGTCTGCACCTGGCCCGCCGGCAGCAGCGAGGGCGCTTTGGTGACGAGATTGACGACGCTGCCGATGCCCGCCACGGCGAAGGCGGCGGGCGTCGTACCGCGGTACACCTCGATGCGATCCAGGCTGTCGAGCGGCAGGTTCGACAAGTTCACGGTCTCGTTGCGAGCACGCGACAGCGGAATGCCGTCGAGGTAGATCTGCACCTCGTTGGCGGACGAGCCGCGAATCGACAGGATGCTCAGGTCACCGGGCCCGCCCAGCGCCGCACCGTCACGCCGGCGGTGTCCGACAGGACGTCGGCGACGGTGTCGACG